>NZ_CP089980.1:4983408-6392613 GCF_021389955.1 Fulvivirga maritima | reverse complement strand
GAAGCATGGGCTATTTTGGAACCTACCCTAACTTCGATTGGTCACCAGATGATAAGTTCATTTATTTTTGGGCTGAGGGAAAAATAAAGGAAATTGACGTGAGCTCGCTTCAAGTAACAGAGGTTCCTTTTGAAGTAGAAAACACTATAAAAATAGCCGAAGCTCTTAAATTTAAGAGAGACATTAATCCTGATAAGTTTGAAGTAAAGGATATCAGAAATGCCGTTACTTCACCGGACGGAAAGAGGTTAGTGTTTAACGCTTTAGGTCGATTATACAGAAAAGAACTGCCTAACGGGGAGCCTGAACGAATTACTTCTTCCAAGGAATTTGAATTTGAACCTGCTTTCACTCCTGACGGCAATACTTTGGTATATGTATCATGGGAAGATGAAAGCATGGGAGCTGTGAAAAAGGTATCCTTAAAAAGGAAGAAAAAAGACAGCCTGTAGATGTTACTTCAGAAAAAGGAATTTACCGCACACCCTCTATCTCACCAGATGGAAAAACGGTGGTTTATGTGAAGGAATCAGGTAACAGCACCTTAGGTGGCACATTCGATAAAAAGCCAGGTATCTATACTGTTTCTATTGAAGGCGGCAAAGGTAAACGAATTACCGAAAGTGGGGAATATCCTCAATTTAGTGTAAAAGGAGATAGAATATTTTACCAAACGGGAGGCTACTTTTTTGGCAACCTTACTAAAAGACTAAAAAAGTGTCAACCTTAGCGGTGATGATGAAATTACGCATGTAGAGTCTAAATATGCTAACCGACTAATTCCTAGTCCTGATAACAAATGGGTGGCATTTATGAATTTGCATAAGGCTTATTTAGCGCCGCTTCCATTAACCGGACAAACGCTGGATATCGATCCTAATAGTAAATCTGTGCCGGTGGCGCCTATCACTAGAGATGAAGGTATTAACCTACACTGGTCAGCAGATAGTAAAAAAATCCATTGGACTTTAGGCGATGAGTATTTCACTAATGATATTAATGAGAGGTTTACCTTTTTAGAAGGATCTCCTGATAGTATCCCTCCTGTGGATACTGTGGGTGTCAAAGTAGCTCTTGAGGCAGATACTTACCGCCCTGATGGTGTTATCGCTTTTACGGGAGCTACCATTATTACTATGGAAGATGATCAGGTAATTGAAAATGGAACCATAGTAATTAATGGCAATAAAATAGAGGCCATTGGAGATGCATCAGTAGCTATACCCGCTGGCGCTAAAGTGTATGATGTACAGGGAAAAACCATTATGCCTGGTTTTGTAGATGTACACGCTCATGTAAGTGCTTTTGGTTACAGGAATTACACCTCAGAAACATTGGCCTTTATATGCTAACCTGGCGTATGGCGTAACTACAGCACATGATCCTTCAGCTAACACGGAGACGGTGTTTGCTATGTCAGAGCTGATTAATGCAGGAGAGATGAGCGGTCCGAGATTGTTCTCTACCGGTATCATTCTCTATGGTGCAGATGGCGATTTCAAAGCTAAAATTAATAGTCTGGAAGATGCACGTTCGGCTTTAAGGAGAACTAAGGCCTTTGGAGCATTCTCTGTAAAGAGTTATAACCAGCCAAGAAGAAGCCAAAGGCAACAGGTCATTCAAGCTGCCAGAGAGTTGAACATGCTAGTGGTACCTGAAGGAGGATCTACCTTTTACCATAACATGAGCATGGTTATGGACGGACATACCGGAATAAACACAACATACCAGTAGCTCCTGTTTATAAAGATGTGTTGGAGCTTTGGGGAAATAGTAATTCCGGATATACTCCTACATTAATCGTGAATTATGGAGGTCTTAGCGGAGAGTATTATTTCTATCAGAATTATAATGTTTGGGAAGACGAAAAGCTTCTTACATTTTACCCGAGGGGTATTATAGATTCCAGGTCACGTCACAGAATTATGGCTCCAGAAGAGGAGTATCAAAATGGGCATATTTTGGTGTCAGAAACCTGCAAAGCATTGGCCGATCATGGTGTGAAGGTAAACCTTGGAGCACATGGACAGCTGCATGGACTTGGTGCTCACTGGGAGTTATGGATGTCAAGCAGGGAGGAATGAGTAATATGGAAGCCTTGAAAGCTGCTACTATCAATGGAGCTAATTATTTAGGTATAGATGAGCAAGTGGGCTCTTTAAAGGAAGGTAAACTCGCTGATTTAATAGTGTTAGATAAAAATCCTTTAAATGGAATTACGAACTCTAACTCTGTACGTTATACTATGGCTAATGGCAGGTTGTATGATGCCACCACCATGAATGAGATAGGTAATCAGGAGCAAACCAGAAGCAAATTCTACTGGGAAAATAACAAGTATAACCAGGCGTTTGACTGGCATGAAACCGCTGAAAGTTACATGAAAGTGGGCTGCAGCTGCGAGGCAGATCATTAAAAGAGAATTGATTACATAAAAAAACCGGGACTTTTAGTTCCGGTTTTTTTTATGTGTTAAATGCTGGATGGAATATCAAAGAACAAGTGATTTGATTTTTATATTCTGTGATTATTTATAAAATTGGAAACCTTAATTTTAAATGAAAAATAATTATGCTCGGAGGTTTTTTAAAAGGAATGAATGATTCTCTTAAGCAAAACCGTGACTTAAGAAATAAAAGAAAATCATTAAAGGATATTTACAGCACGAGCATAAGAGCCACACCGATCATTTCAATGAAGCAGATGTTAATGAGCGGGTAGGTCTGCGTCTGAAGTGGGAAAGGAAGCAGTCCTCTCGTAACCGAAGATTATCTGTATTGCTTTTTCTCTCCATAATAATAGGCTTCATAATTGTATACTTCGTTTTTGAGTCAGCTCCAGAAAGATTTGTACCTCCAAAAAAAGAATACTTCAGAACTATCTATTTTAAAAAAATCCGATAGAGAACAGCTTCGAGTCGATTATTATAAAAGAGGAGGGAAGGCTGCGGAAACGAAATACCAAGATAGTCTCAGGCATCAAAATTCGGAAAGCTATTATCCATCAGGAGAGCGGTTCAGATCTGCACTATATTATAAAGATTCATTACTTAAAGATCTCTACTTTTTTAAAAATGGAGACACAATAAAAAACTTTCCCCATGTGACTCCGGATAAGGTATATCACCTGAAATTATTAAGCCCAGATTCTCAAATAGTTAGTTTTGATTATTTCGATGGTAAGATATTGCCAGATAGTTATAAGCGGGCTGAATGACTGATGTAAGTTTATTTAAATATTATCAATATTAATGTGATGAAATAAAATAGTAATTACTATAATATGTTTATTATTTGTTTTAATTTGATATAAACAAGTCTATTATATGGTTACTTAATTAATTACATCATGACAGTTCTATTGACAGCTTTAACCTGCATTTTTGCATCATTATTGTTATTCAGTTCTATAGTAACAATAATATCCCTTTTTACCAGCCCCAAAAAACCACCTTTAAAAGCGGAAGAGCGAGATATGGCTCTGATTATAACTGCTTATAAAAATGTGGATCTAGTCCCTCAGCTCTTATCTTCCATTTACAAATCAAATTATTCTAACTATCACATTTATGTGGTGGCAGATGATTGCCCGGATTGTAGTTTGGTGAAAAAGAGAATCTGAAATTAAGCATCTTGAAACCCGAAACAGCTTTAAGCTCTAAACTCAAGTCTATTAAATATGCTGTAACCCATTATGTGCGGGAGCATGATACATCTATCATCCTGGATTCTGATAATCTGGTGCATAGTGATTTCTTAATGGAGATGAATAACTACAGAGCGTATTTTATGGCTGTGCAAGGTAGAAGGGTGGCCAAAAATCTGGATACATTCGTTGCCTCACTTGATGAAACAGGTGAAATATATCATAATTATGTAGATAAATACGCTCCATATAAATTGGGTTCATCTTCTAATTTATCAGGTTCAGGTATGGCTTTTTCTACTTCATTATTAGAGTCATTTCTATTTGATAAGGAAGTGGAGCAGCTAATGGAAGGCGTTATTTATGGTGAGGATAAAATGTTTGCCAACTTCATAGTAGAAAAAGGGCACCAAATAGCTTACCACTATAATGCCTTGGTGTACGATGAAAAATTAGAGAAAAAGGATCAAATAAAGAGACAGCGCATCAGGTGGTTTAAAAGCTACTTTATTAATCTGAAGTCTGCGGCAGATCTTGTAGGATCAGGATTGCTAAAAGGAAGATTAGGAAGAGTGTTTTTTGGTATGGTAAGTGCTTTCCCTCCGTTATTTTTATTAGTAATGGTAAGTGGTTTACTGGCACTATGTAGCCTGTTCTTTAATCCTTGGCTGTCCTTAATTTTAGTAGGAGCCGTTATGTGGTTTATATTTAACTTCCTATTTGTGTTGAGGTTGGCGCATGCTCCTAAACCTATATGGAATGCCCTGATCAGAGTACCTCTATTTATGCTGGAGCAATTAAAAGCTATGCTGGTTCTCCATCGCTTTAAGGGAGTATTTCCTGGTGACTCAGCATAGTAAAGGCGTAAATATTGATGAAGTAAAATAATACGAACTTCAAAAATTCTATTGATAGATATTTTGAAGTGAAAAATAAAACGAGGCTGTCTCAAAAGTAACATTCACTAATATGTAAATGCTTTTGTGACAGCCTCGTTTAACTTTTATAATGCTTCTTCAGCATCTTCTACTATTTCCACATCAGCATCTTCTGCATATTCTTCTTCTATAAATTCTTCATCTACAGACAACTCATCTAATGCTTTGTTAATTACAGGAATAAAGCTAGATGATGATAAATCAGGATTGCTAACAATCTCTTCTAAAGAGGCTATTTTTTTGTCTTCATCTTTTAATTCCATAGCAGGCTTTGCAAATTTGGCTACAGCCACATCTATGTCTTTTTCTGAAAGGTTGTCTTTCTTTACCCAACCATTTTGAATCCATTTGGCACCTGTTCTTTTTCCTACTACCTCCAGCCAGTCACCTTCAGTAGATTTAATGGCTACAATATCCATTTGGGTGAATTTCTTATCGGTTTTGGTAAGCAAGTCCGGTCTTTTGTAGATGAACACATCTTCTAAAAACACACCTACTTTGGCATTTTCTATGATAAAGTCAGAAAGAGCCCATCCTTCAGTACCATCAGCCAGTTGAACCTGAGTGTATTCGCGGTCGTTATCCAGGCTATCTTTGGCAGTGTTTCCCAGACTGGTTAAAGATTCTCCAAGGCTTAAAGAGGTTAACCATTTGGCTTTTGAAGAAGCTTCTGTTCTTACAGAAATATTGTCCCACACGCATACTGCTGGTACTTCTGTCACTTTTTCTACAGATTCTGAGCTCTCTTCGTTGGCTTGGCCTTCAGCTTCGCTTGATGATTGCTCTGATTCATTGCTAGAGGAGCAATAAGGTCAATAAACTCATTGCTAAACAAAAAAATGAAAGTTTGAAAAATTTCATAGTTGATAATTATTGTTAAAAAATTTTGTGATAACAGCTATAAATAAAACCGCAATTTAAAATAAATGAAGTAAAAACAATGACATTAAGATGTTAAAATGAGTTTAATTGAATGGTATAGTTATGTATGTAAATGAAAAAATTATATTAATACGTGTTGAGAATTACTATAGTTGAAGCTCTGAGTAGTAACATTTCAATTTTAGGTGATTAAACTCAGTTTTTAGCCGGTGAATTGGCAGCGCTAATTCATTTAGCTTTGGTGCTTTTTTTATCTAATTTAGCCCTAAAAGAAATAGCGTATGTTGTGTATAGATAACTCTAGTATAGAGCCGTATTTCAACCAGGCAGTAGAAGAGTATTTTCTGAAAAATTCTGATGAAAATATTTTTATGCTTTGGCGTAATGATAATGCCATTATAGTAGGTAAACATCAAAATACTATTGCAGAAATTAATGTTGATAACGTAAGAGAACGTGGCATAAAAGTGGTGCGCAGGCTTACTGGTGGGGGAGCAGTTTTTACGATTTAGGTAATATAAATTATACCTTTATCATGGGCTATGGAGATGAAGATGCCAAAGTCGACTTTAAAAAATATAATCAACCTATTATAGACGTATTAGCTTCTCTAGGTGTGAAGGCGCATTTCTCTGGGAGAAACGATATTCTGATAGATGATCAAAAATTTTCGGGGAATGCAGAGCATATTTTTCGTAAGAAAAGAAGAGTGCTGCATCATGGAACCTTACTCTATGCCTCTCAGATAAAAGACATTTCAGATGCTCTTAATGTTAATCCTTTAAAATTTGTAGACAAAGCGCGTAAGTCTGTAAGGAGCAGGGTAACTAACATATCATCTCATTTGAAAGAAGATATTGGTGTAGATCAGTTCCGTCAAAAGGTGATGGATCATATTATAAATATGTACCCAGATGCTAAACCTTATACTTTAACGGATGAAGATAAGAAGGCTATACAAAAACTGGCAGATGAAAAATATAGTACCTGGGAGTGGAACTTTGGTAATTCGCCTGAGTACGATCTAAAGCATGGGGTAAGAACTACTGGCGGTCACGTAGAAGTACACATGAACGTAGATAAGGGCGTTATCACTAGTTTAGAAATACTGGGAGATTACTTTGTAAACCGAGAAATAGATCCGGTAATAGAAGCACTTATAGGTAAAGAACATAGAGAAGAAGTGGTTTTGCAGACTCTGAAAGAAGTAAAAAGTAGTGATTATTTTAGTAATATCACCGAAGAGGAGCTGCTAAAAGCATTTTTCTAAAAGATGATTATCTTTTAAACCGTAGTTTTTACATTTGCAATTTATTTAAAGAGATATTGAGCGAATGAAGGTGAGATTGATGGTCATTCTGCTAGCAATGCTAGCAGGAATGCAGGGATGCGATAGTAAAAAAAAGAAATTTGAGTGGACTGATGATATAGCAGCCATTACAGATAAAAATATCCGCCAATGGTTGAGGAAAGCTCCTTTTGATGAAGAGTGGGACCCTCACGCTAATAGCGGCGATAATCTGGTTACTACCAATGAAAAACAGGTTTTTCCTTTTTTGGGTGGTATTTACAATGAAGAGGGAAGGTTAAGAAGTACTGGTGACGGTAGGGAGGTTTTTACAGATGAAACGGTGATTTTTAAAGATCCTGAGTTTGGAGAATCTTTTGTACATGCCGCACTTTTGTATGATCCAGAAGAGGTTTTTATGAGTAGCTTTTACTCAGAAACCGGTAATGTGCTTATGTCAGGTGCAGATGCTATACACGAGTCTTACAGAGCCGACCTGACGGAGACATCAGTATATGCGAACGAGAATAGATATAAGACGGCCATTTATTGGGTGTACTCAGGCTATCAATCTTACTTAATGGGATTTTATCAGCAAGGGAAGCTCGTTTTTCAGGTGGCTTTTCCATGTAATAATCATGGCAAAGGCTTAGCTAAGCTAAAAGAAGTGAGCGAGAAGCTGGGCCTTAAGATTAAAGAGTGGGAAGCGGCAGGTGAGGACGATCTCGAAAAGACAGAAGACAAGCAGAGCTTTTGGAAGGACCCTTATTATGGTATTTATATTGATGGCTTTTTCCCACAGATGAGCGTGAAGATAAAGAACACGCCTTATAAAAAGTATAAGAATCAAATAGCAAAAGAAGAGGGGGTTGATTACCTATTTGGTTATGTAAATGAAGACGGAGAGCACAAGCTCAGCTTCAGTATGAAAGAGATTTCAGTAACCAGAGAGCAATACGAGAAGGAGATGAACGAGGTCAATGTGCTGCCTAACGAAAATGGCAGAGGTCCGGTTTATGTTATTAAGCAAGAGGTAGCGGGTAATGTTATTGAGGTGGAGGCTGAAACTTACTTCAAAGATGATAAAGTGTTGAAAATCAGTGCTACCTATCCTACGCAGGATAGTGCTGCCAATGAAGAGATTAATGATGTGCTAACACATTTGCGTATTTCTTTATAAATGAAATGCGATTTGATAATATCAAAAAAGCCTGCGGAAAAGCTTCGCAGGCTTTTTTGTTAATGGTGATATTTATCACTGTTCATCAACCGGAGGCTTTCTATTTTTACGTAGGCAATGTGTGTAGTTGGAGAAGTTATTTTTTAAAATTTTAATTAAAGAAATTTTTAAACCAACTAATCACTTGATTCTGCCGTACTATCAGTGTTGGCTGATTGACAGGTTGAGTGAGTAAACTCTACCTGCTTGAAGAAGAATCTTTAAAATTTGGATATTTGTAGCCAGATTTCCAATTTACGGGGTTTATTTCCATCACCCGATGGCCTTTTGAAGGCGAATGAAATTTAAGTTGAAATTTAAACGAAATATGAAACACCTATTAGTAGCGTTTTTATGTATTGTAGCTAATATATCTTTTGGTCAGATTTTGAAACCAGTAAAATGGAATTTTCAAATTGAGGATCAGAAGGAGCGCTCAGCTACGCTAGTCTTTACAGCTAATATAGACGAGGGCTGGCACGTTTATTCTCAGTTCATTGAGGATGGAGGTCCTATACCTACATCATTTCACTTTGATGAATCTGAAGATTATACTTTAAAAGGTAAAGTGGAAGAGGTTTCAAAGGTTATCAAGGGCTTTGATAAAACTTTTGAAATGGATATTGCCTGGTTTGAAAACAAAGCTGTATTTAAGCAAAATATAGAATTTCAAAAGTCTCCTGTACAGGTAAAAGGCTATTTGGAGTTTATGGTCTGTGATGATCATCAATGTTTGCCTCCTACAGAAATAGAATTTGATTTTAACGTAACCGGGGCACCTAAAGCAGCTAGCCCTGTGGCTGAAACACCTAAAGAGAAGGTAGAACAGCCTAAGGTTTTAAAAGAAGAGACAGAGTCTACACCTAAAATAGCTCAAACTGATGAAGTAAAGCCGGCGGAGGAAAAGGAAACAGAAGAGGTTGAAGAAGATACTACTGCTGTTGATTCTGTAGTGGAGGTAGAAGAGACTGAGGTTGCTAAAACTGATGTAGCAAAAGTAGAGAAAGGGGATGTGCCTGAAGAAGATAACTCTCTATGGGCCATTTTTGTGGCAGGTTTTATAGGAGGTTTGGCTGCTATATTCATGCCTTGTATATTCCCTATGTTGCCTTTAACGGTGAGTTACTTTACTAAACAGGCTTCCAAAGGATCAGGTGTGGGTAAAGCTTTAATTTATGCTTTATCAATCATCGTTATTTATGTGGTGCTAGGGCTTATTGTCACTGTGATATTTGGAGCTTCGGCACTCAATGCGTTATCTACTAATGGTATTTTTAATATAGTATTCTTCTTATTATTGGTGGTTTTTGCAGCATCATTCTTTGGTGCATTCGAAATCACTTTACCTACCAGCTGGAGTAATAAATTAGATAGCAAGGCTGATCGAGGAGGTATGATTGGTATCTTTTTTATGGCAGCTACATTAGCTATTGTTTCATTTTCATGTACAGGTCCAATAATAGGTGCTTTACTAGTGCAGGCAGCTAATATGGGAGAGTTAATGGGGCCTGCAGTAGGTATGTTTGGTTTTTCATTGGCACTGGCTATACCATTTGCCTTATTTGCTATGTTCCCTTCATGGATGCAGGCTTTGCCTAAATCTGGAGGCTGGCTTAATAGTGTGAAAGTAGTCTTAGGCTTTTTAGAGATGGCTCTGGCGTTGAAATTTTTGTCTAATGTAGACCTGGCTTATCACTGGGAGTGGTTTGATCGTGAAGTATTTCTAGTGCTTTGGATCGTTATATTTGGAATGATGGGCTTATACCTCATTGGTAAGATAAAATTTGCTCATGATAGTCCATTAAATTACCTGTCGTTCCCGAGGTTAGCTTTGGCTGTTGTTACTTTTTCATTTACACTTTATCTGGTTCCGGGGTTATGGGGAGCTCCATTAAGTGCTGTAGCAGCATTTTTACCACCTCAACATACTCAGGACTTTGATTTATACACAGCATCCCTTAATCCTGTAGCACATTCAAGCTCTTCAGATGATAATGAGCCCAGGAAATATGGCGATAAGTTTCATGCTCCATTAGGCTTAAAGCCGTTTTATGATTATGAACAAGGACTTGCATATGCGAAAAAGGTAGGGAAGCCTGTAATGATTGATTTTACCGGCCATGCTTGTGTGAACTGTAGGAAAATGGAAGCTTCCGTATGGCCAGAAGCTCAGGTATATAATAAAATAGCTAATGACTATGTGCTTATTCAGCTCTATGTAGATGATAAGAGTAAACTGGCTGAGGAAGATCAGTTTTATTCTGAATACAGTAAAAAAGATATTGAAACAATAGGAGGTAAGTGGAGTGATCTCCAGGCTTCTGTGTATAATGCTAATTCTCAGCCTTTCTATGTGCTGCTTTCACCTGAGGAGGAACTATTGGCTAAGCCTGTAGGGGCAGTGTATGATGCTGATGAGTACGCTGCTTTTCTAAACGCTGGATTAGAAAAGTATAAAGAGAGTAAGTAAAATAAATAATACATTAAATATAGAATAAAAGGTTAGTCTTAAGGCTAGCCTTTTTTTAATGTTTAAGGTCAATAGGAGCAATAAGCAAAGGGGAGATACAGAGTCATGAATTAAAGATTATTTTAAAAAAGAAAACTTTTAGTATACATTGTCAATAATTAGTCTACCTTTGTAAAAAAAATAAGAATATAGTATCCATTACAAGAAAGCACATCGTAACATACTTCTTCCTAGAGTGTGTTATAAATTAGACCAGAGAAAAATAAATAGTAAAGCAGAAGAACTAAATTTTAAAGTCCGTCGTTTCAGATAAAAATGAAAAGACAAAAGTGTTAAAGCTTTATTAATTATTTTATAAATATTTCAAAGTACGCCCATCAGGCACTTGCCCCTAAGAATAAAGACTAGTTAAGCAAAATTATTCCTACCTTATTACCAAGAGCTTGTTCAAGCTAGAAATCAAAAAACAATATTATCAAAAATCCAAAATTCTTAATTAATTCAGGCTCCGGCTTTTCAAAGACACTGCGTAGCAGGGTTAATGAATATTTTAAAAATAATGATGTGAGCCCTTACGGGAACAGCGGCATGAGGTTAAAATCTATATGCATGATTTCGTTGTTCTTTGTGCCACTAATTATTGTGAATACCGGCCTTGTTACAAGTCTGTGGATGCTTATTGCTATGTATGTTTTGGCCTCATTTGGTATGTCAGGTATAGGAATGGGAGTAATGCATGATGCTATTCATGGAGCGTATAGCCGAAATAGAAAGATAAATAAATACATGGGGTACACTATGAATCTGATAGGGGCTAATGCTTCTATATGGAAGATTCAGCATAATGTGCTGCACCATACATATACTAATATAGAAGAAGCAGATGATGATATTAATGCGCCGTTTTTCCTGAGGTTTTCACCTCATGCTAAACGTTATAAGGTGCATCGCTTTCAGCATTTGTATATCTGGTTTTTTTATGGTCTTTCTACATTATCATGGATTACTGTAAAGGACTTTATAAGATTACATAGATATAGAAAAATGGGCTTTTTTGGCTCAAAGACTGAGTATAGGAGACAGATAGCTAAAGTTATAGCATGGAAATTGGTGTATTATTCTTATGTGCTGGTATTACCTATGATCATGGTGCCATTGGCTCCCTGGACGATACTTTTAGCATTTTTCATCATGCACTTTATTACAGGATTAGCAATTACTACTGTCTTTCAGACAGCGCATGTAATGCCTAGTACAGCTTTTCCTTTACCTGATGAAAACGGAATTATAGCTAGTGACTGGTCTATTCATCAGTTGGCTACTACAAGCAATTTTTCACCCAAAAGTAGGTTTTTCTCGTGGCTGATAGGAGGGCTTAATTTTCAAATTGAGCATCATTTATTACCGAATATTTGTCACGTTCACTATAAGAAATTATCGAAAATAGTAGCTGAGACTGCCAAGGAGTATGGTATACCTTATCATACTAAAAGAACCTTTGTAGCCGCTATTTGGGATCATGTGAAAATGCTTAGGCAGTTAGGTAAAATGGAGATGGTGCCCGTGCAACATAGTAAAACACCTATGCCTGGAAAATAGCCACTTTATAATACATATGTAAGTTTAATAGAGTGGTTTCACACAAGAAAAAATTTAAATGAATAATATTAGAACTAAAAGAAAGAGAAACGGCGGTTTCTCTAAAACCAACGCTTCAAGACCTAACGGTAGAAGGAATGGTAAGAAAAAAGCGGTTTCTTCTATTGATCCTAATTCGTTGGTGAAGAAGGCTGTGAAGAAAGAAGAAAGCAGGTATGTGCCTACTCGTAGTTTTGATGAAATGCCTTTGAACGTAAATCTAAAGGCTAATATATATGAGAAAGGATTTAGTCATCCTACACAGATTCAGGATCAGACTTTAGAGCTTTTGCTAGAGGGTAGAGATATGGTAGGGATTGCCAATACAGGTACAGGTAAAACTGGAGCATTTCTTATTCCTATTATTAATCAGTTATTAGATAACCCAAAAGGATCTAAGGCATTAGTAGTAGTGCCTACAAGAGAGCTGGCTGTGCAGGTAGAAGATGAATTTAGATCTTTAACTAAGAAGTTGGGATTGTACGTGTCTAGTTTTATTGGTGGTACTAATGTAGGCAAAGACATGTCTCAATTAAGGAGAAGGAACCATGTAATAATTGGTACCCCTGGCCGTTTGATCGACTTGATCAACAGAGAGGCTCTCAAAATGAATGAGCTTACCACTTTGGTATTAGATGAGTTCGATAGAATGTTGGACATGGGGTTTGTTAATGATATAAAGAAAATGGTTAATCTGATGCATAATAGAAAGCAGACTATGCTTTTCTCTGCTACGATTGATAATACTCAAAAGTCGTTAATAAAAATGCTTTTGAATAACCCTGTAGAAGTAAAGGTGAGTAGTGGTAAAACTACCAGTGATCATATTGATCAGGATGTGATCCATGTGCCAGAGGGAGAAGATAAATTCAAAATGCTTTTGAATCTTATAGATGATAAAGAGTTTGAAAAAGTTTTAGTATTTGCCGAAACTAAAAGAATGGCAGATAAGGTGGCTAAGAAATTGAATCAGTCCGGTTTAAAGGCTGATCAAATACATGGAAACAAGTCACAAAATTATAGAATGAAAGCCCTCAATAGATTTAAAAAGGGCGACGTACAAGTGTTAGTAGCTACTGATGTAGCAGCTAGAGGAATTGACGTGAGTGATGTAACTCATGTAATAAATTACCAGCTGCCTATGAATTTTGATAGCTACGTACATAGAATAGGACGAACAGGACGTGGAGGTAAATCCGGTAAGGCTTTTACTTTTATAGACCCGTCTGATAATTAATAACGAATATATTACAATTAATACAATAAACAATTATGCAAGAAGGAACAGTAAAATTCTTTAATAGTACCAAGGGTTTTGGTTTTATTAAGCCATCAGATTCAAGTGAAGATATTTTTGTACACGAAAGTGGACTTATTGACGATATACGTGAAAACGACAAAGTAAAATTTGATGTTGAGAAAGGAAGAAAAGGAATGAACGCTGTTAATGTAGAGCTAATTGACTAATTAGTCCTCATTAAAAACAACAGAGCCGCTTAGTATTTTACTAAGCGGCTTTTTTATTTTATGTCAATATAATTATATGGTACTTATGGTGACTATTCCGAGCGACTGCTTTTTGATGGTTACCCGCTCATAAGTACTGTTTTAAGGTTTCTTGATTTCTCCTTAAGGAGAATAGAGGTTATTTTCTTTATAGTTTGATTAACCTAATTTATATATCATGAAGTCACTATTATCTGTCGTTTTTGTAGCGTTGAGTTTGTCTGTGGCGGCGCAGAATGTAGTATTATTTGAGAATTTTGAAGGGACGATAAATGGATGGTCTAAATCTATTACTGAAGAGAATCTTTCCGATAATGAATGGTTTATTATTAGTGGTCTGAGTAGTTCTTTAAGCTCTGGGGTAAGGTGTATAGCTGTTTCAGGTAATAATGGAGCAACTAATATGTATAATAACGTAACATCTGATCATTCGGCTTATATAACGCCTAATTGGCCGGCAGATCCAGCTTCCCACGATATAAATCTGCGGTATGATGTTAGATGCCAGGGTACCGTTGTTTTAGGAATAGAAGTTGATTATCTACGTGTGTTTTTAGTGGATATGGCTCAAATAACTAGTCCGGATCCACCTACAGTTTCTAATTTGAATGTATCAAACTCTATAGAATTACGAGATTATGCAGCCGAAGGTGCTAATTGGTTCAGAGAGAGTTATCCCTTAACTACCGCTCAAAAGAACTTTATAGCATCTTCTCCGGGTAATGTAGCTGTAGTTTTTAATTGGGTGAATAATAATGTCACCAGAGTAAACCCTCCGGCAGCTATAGATAATGTCACTATTATCTCTACCCCAAATACACCTCAGCCCTTAAATGGCACTTACGAAGTAGGTAAGATAACTAACAATGATTTTTTAACAATAAGCAGTGCAGTTAGCTATCTTAATACTTATGGTTTGTCTGGTAATGTCGAGTTTCTCCTAACTGATGAAACTTATGACGCTTATTTTGAAACCTTACCCTATGTGATAGGCAATGGTACGGCGACTCCATTTACTGGTGCAGGTACACATAATATTACCTTTAAACCGGCTATAGGTATAACTCCAGAAGTTACAGGTTCAGGATACATTACCGATAGAGGCCTATTTAATATTAATGCTGTAAGTAATATCACTATTGATGGTTCTAATGTGGTGGGAGGCACTTCTAGAGATCTTACTATTTTCGCTAATGATGCAAGTGCTAATAATCGTGTAGCGGTTTTAATTGGTGCAAGAGATGAAATCAATGCTATTTCTAATATTACGGTAAAGAATTCTATACTTAGATCCAATAGTGCCACCCAGGGATATGGAGTGATAGCAGCACATTATACTAATTTAACTGAGGGGAGATTTAATAATATTTATATCACCAATAATGAATTTTATACCGGAAGAGAGGCGATTCACATAGATGGTTTGGATAGAGATGGAGGGGGAGGCTACACTACCAACAGTAGAGCTACTAATATCTTCACAGAAAACAATATTATAAATGGTGCTGGAGCTAATGCTATTCGGGAGCGCGGGATTCATTATTTGGGAGTGGATAACGGTACTATTTCTAATAATGTAGTGGGTAATTTATTATCTACGGATGATTTTAATGATTTCGGGATTATGGTGGATAAGAATAGTAAAAACATTACAGTCGCAGCTAACGAAGTCTTTAATATTACTTATACAGGGTCAACTACGAATGCTTTTTCTGGTCATGGTATTGGGGTAAATAGTGGACTTACTAATGCTAATGTAATATTAAAAAATAACGTTATTCATGGAATCAGTGGTTATGGAAGTAGTGCAACCACTCCTGGATCAATTCTTTCAAATCCAGCAGCTATTTTATTGGGTATAGGGGGGCAAACAGGAACTAATCTGACCTATACTCAAAGTGGCTATGAAATATATAATAACTCTATTTCATTATATGGTGATGCTTTACGTCATGTGCAGGCCACTTCTTTTGGTGTGGCTGTAGCCAATAATACTGTAGGGGTAAGTTTAGAGAGTAATGTGATAAGGAATACGCTGGGCGGCAATTCGTCTCTTTCGGGGAGGGCTCGGGCAATAGGAGTTTATGGGCAATCGGCTAGCGGGCAATTTTCAACCATTGATTACAATAACCATTTCATTAATGCCGGAACTACACGTACTTTTAATTACATAGGCGCTTTTGGGGCTTATAGTAATCTTAATACGAATGCGACTACAACCATGGCCAACTGGCGAACTGCTACCGCCGGACGGGAAGCCTCTTCAATTGCTGCTGACCCGGGGTATACTAGTACTAGTAACCTTGTGCCTGACGTTACAAATTCTAACAGTTGGAATATTCATGGAATGGCCAAGCACAATGCTAAGGTTGCCGATGACTTTAATGGGGTGGCAAGACCTGCCTCAGTAAGTGATGGTACTCCTGATATGGGGGCTTATGAGTTTGAATTGACTAGAGGAGGTGCTTCTACTCCTCCGGTGGTTAATATAGCGGGGCCTTTAACTACTGCTACTCCTTATACTTTTTTGGTTAATCAGAGGAGTTGGATAACTATTACCTTTCTTCCTGGCTCTGATATTCCATCTAATTTAGCCTTACGTATGTTCAGTGGAGATTGGCCTGCGAATCCTATTGACTACTCTATCAGTAATTTTTACTTCGAGTTGGTTGATACCTTTGCTGGTACACCTAATTATAATTTCACCATGATCATGCATTATGATGATGCCTATTTGGGTACCGTTGGTGACCCTGGGTTGGTTACAACTATGATTTCTTCTTCTCCTGATGGCTCAGAATGGTCTTCTGGTGTTGCTGTTCATAACGATGCTGCTAATACAGTGACCTTGGCAGGACTTTCAAATTTTGGGTTTTTTACAATGAGCTCTAATATTAATCCTCTACCTGTTGAGCTCATTCGTTTTGGAGGAAAACAAGAAAAGGATCATTTAGTGTTTGAATGGGCCACAGCATCGGAGATTAATAATGCTGGTTTTATTATCCAGAGATATGTTGCAGAGACAAAAAGCTGGATAGATATTGGTAAGGTTGCAGGAAATGGCACTGTGCCTGATCGTAGTGATTATGAATTTATAGATGAAAGGCCAATGTCCGGAAGCCATATTTATCGTTTACTGCAGGAAGATTACGATGGTGCTATTAATGAAGCTGCTATAACTACGGTAGATTTTATTCACTCAGATCCTATTCATGTATACCCTAACCCTGCTCATGCTGAGCTTAACATTGTAAATCAGCACGCAGAGGAGGCTTATATTCAAATTCTGTCTACCAAGGGAAATATTGTAACTGAAAAAATAATACCTCCTTATCAGAAAACAGCATTAGATGTCTCCTCTCTGGCTCAGGGCATTTATGTATTAAAAGTGCAGATGTCTTCTTTCAGTTATCAGCAATCATTTAGTAAAATGGATTAATATTTTACTCCTTAGGAGTAAGTGGAGAGGGTATTTTATTTATTAATGATGGTTAATATTTTAATTCAGGGATTAAGTGTGGTCTTTTAATGGAATAATTGATTTTAAAATATTAAATTATATCTAATGATTCTTGAACGGTTTGTGAGTGAATAGGTTAGCACTTTATGAAAGCGGGAAACGAGTACAGAGCTTTAGAAGAAAAACGATTACATAAATTGAGGGAATATGGGGTGCTCAATCCTTATCCTGATCCTATGCTGTCTGATATTATTCATTTAACTCGGCAGTTTCTAAAGAAATTTAAGATACTACTTTATTTTGCTGGTGAGAACCGGCATTGGCATAAGGCTAGTTATGGCCTTTTAGGAAAGTATAGCTTACTTAATGATTCGCCACTGACCCATATTATGCTTGAAGATGGCTTTACGGAGCTTTTCTCTATTCATGAAGATCAACGCTTTAAATATAGCCAATGGCTAGAGCAGTTTGTGGATGTTTCATATGTAGCCGGGTGTCCTGTAAAATCTAAAGACGGGGTAGCCTTAGGCGGCTTATGTGTGATGGGGGGCGAGGGAGATCGCGTAACGGAAGATCAGGCAGATGGGCTGCGGGTTCTTACTCAGCAGGTATTAAATATTTTGGAATTAAAACGACTCTCTCCTTATACATTTAATTCAGGGGTAGAAGATAAACAGACCTCATCCAGATATACTTCTCCTTTTCTGCAAATATTAAACTCATCGTTAGATTCCATAGTATGTATGGATGTGGAAGGTAATATTACTTTTTGGAATGAGCAGGCTGAAAAGGTGTTTGGATGGCAATCCGATGAGGTTTTAGGAAAATCAATGGTTGAGACCATAATACCTCAAAGGTATAGAAATAGTCACTTGGAGGGGTTTAAGCATTACAAGAAAACAGGAAACGGACCTATATTACGAAGGAGGGTAGAGGTAGAAGCTCTGACAAAAGAGGCGGGAGAGATTGATATAGAATTGATAGTAGTACCTGTAGAAGATGAGAGTTCATTCTATTTCTGTGGATTTATAAGGGATATTAGTGCTCATAATAGAGCTCAGGCTCAGATTGTAGAGGCGAGAGAAAATTTGGAGCGAGCCGAAATGCAGGTTAAGCTGGGCAGTTGGTACCTTACTGCAGATGGTCGCAGGCACTGGTCTAAGCAAATGTTTCGTTTATTGGGCTATGACCCTGAAATGACAGAGCCGCCACCCTTTGATGATTGGATTCAACGATTTCACCCCGAAGATAGGTACATATTATTTGAGAATGAAGAGCGGATGAAGTCAGGTAAGCCGCTGGAAGAGAGGTTGATGCGTACCAACCCTGATATGCTGTCTCTGCGCTATCTTTTGCCTCAGATGAGTGTCATGTATAATGAAGATGGTACTATTAGCCGTTATCAAGGTACTATATTAGATATTACAAAAAGAGTAGAGCAAATAGAGTCTTTAAAGAGGGCAGAAGAGAATTACCGTCAAATATTCGAAAATTCTCAAGATGGAATTTTCCAATCTACGCCTGATGGCAGGCTTATGGCCGCTAACCCTGCCCTGGCTGAAATGCTGGGTTATGATTCGCCTGATGATATGCTGGATCAGGTAAATGATATTGGCCGTGATTTATATAGTGACCAGGAAAATCGTGATAAGCTCTTGCAAAGCTTGCACAAGAACATTTCTGTAAAGGGACTGGAGTTAAGGGCTAATAAAAAAAGTGGAGATAAAGTGTGGGTCCAGGTTAATGTTCATGGTATTTATCAGGAAGGGAAACTCGTAATGCTGGAAGGAAGCGTGAAGGATGTTACAGAGCAGAAGCTTGCCCGTCAGAAGATTACTCTGGAAAAGGAGTTGTCAGATAGCATCATTAATAATCTTCCAGGGATTTTTTACCTATACAATAAGAAAGGTCAATTTTTAAGGTGGAATGATAATTTTACTCATGTAACAGGCTATAGTTCTGAAGAAATGAAAGAAATCACAGCTGTAGATTTGTTCGAAGAAGGAGCAGATAGGGACATGGTAATGCAAAAGGTTGGCGAGGTATTTACTAAAGGCTATGCGGAAGCAGAGTCTAATTTTTTATTGAAGAATGGGAAAAAGATACCCTATTATTTCAATGGGTGGCGCATTATCTATCAAAATGAGCCATGTCTTATTGGGGTAGGTATAGATATTTCAGAGCGTAGAAAAGCAGAGAAGGAGTTGATAGCCTCGGAGATGAAACTCAAGGCTTTCTTTAATAATACCTCTGATGCGCACTTACTCTTAGATCTTGCAGGAAATGTTTTAAGTTTTAATCCGGTAGCAAATACCCTTGCTCAAAATGTGTGGCATGGACCGTTAGAAGAGGGAGTGCCTATATGGCGTAGAATAGGAAAAGAGTATGAGGAGCAGGGTAAGCGTTGGTTAGAAGTAGTGTTAGAAGGGGAGGATATAAAAGAAGAGGTCTACCTTCCTGCAGAGCATGGAGGCTCAGAGTGGTGGTTACTAAATGCTGCATTGGCAAAAGATAATGAACAGAATGTGTTTGGGGTGGCTGTAAAGTTAATCAATATTGAGCCTATTAAACAGGTGAATCAGCGGTTGCTTTTGAGTAATGAGCAAATCATTAAGGCTAAGAATGAACTAGATCAGTTTGTTTATAAATCATCACATGATCTGCGGGGGCCACTAACTTCTGTGCTCGGCTTGGTTAACCTGGCAGAGAGGGATGTAACTACGAACTCTTTTTCTATTTATCTTGATAAAATTAGGCAGTCGATCCTTAAACTGGATGATTATATTAAAGATATTATAGACTTCTCTTATAATAGTAGTTCTGCCATTAGAAAGGGTGTAATAGACTTAAGGCAAGTGATAGAGAATGTTATTAATGAATTGCAAAGTTTACCTAATGCCGAAAATCTGGAGATTGACATTGATTTAATAGAAGACTGTGCCGTGGTGAGTGACTTGAATAGATTGAAGACAGTAATTACTAATATTATAGATAATGCTATTCTTTATCAGGATCAGGAAAAGATGGTGTCTCAGCTGATGATCAGAGCTCATGTTAGTAACCAACAGATAAGTATGAGTTTTAGAGATAATGGTAAGGGTATAGGTCAGCAGTTCAAAGATCAGGTATTTGATATGTTTAGTAGAGGCACTACCAGTTCTAAAGGATCTGGTTTGGGTTTGTATATTGTGAAAGAAATAATTCACACCTTGCAGGGAGAGGTGAAAATAGATTCTGTGGAGGGTAGCTATACAGAGGTGGAATTTATAATTCCAAATAGAAATGAATAAGGAAATGGCGGATAAGTGCCATCTCCTTGTTAATAAGTGGATTAATCTATTATTTTAAAGCTTATTCCTTTAATGGTTTGCCATCCTTCATGGTCAGTGAGCATAATTAGGAAATGATAATCTCCATTATCTACATCTGCTGGCACATCAATACTCATTTCAGCCGTGTATTCTCTTTGGCCTTCAGGAATGGAGAAATTATTGATAAATAAGAATGGGTTTTCAGGGGTTTTTATTGGATCCATGTTGCAATCATTCACTTCTGTGCTATGGTTGTGATGATCAAAATTATGATGTATATCTATGCTGTATGAGCCAAGCTCTTGGTTGTCAGTGAAGTGAGCTATAAAAGTAAAGCTTTCTCCTTTTTTTATTTCGCTGCACTGCTGCGGGTAATTAGCTGCAAAAGTCTCATCTATTACAGGATACTCCGTGTCTAGAGATTCTTCATCATCAGAACAACCGGTCAATAGTATAATTGTGGCGAAAAGAATGAATAAGAAATGAAGGAAGTAATATGTTGTTTTAAATTTCATGTCTTTACTGTTTATTAAATAATGATCAAGAGAGCTCGCTTAATGGAGCTCTCTGATAAACCGGTAGTTCAAATCACGAAGCAGCAACAACTTCAATATGTGATTCAAATTCCAGTTCATTGCCTTCTTCGTCTTCAATAATGAAGGTCGCATGGTATTCTCCTACAGGCGCATTGGCTGGCACGTCTATATGCTCATGAAATTCAACTTCTGATTCTCCATGATAACCGTCTTCAAACTCCTGCTCAAAATGCCATTCTTCTTCTCCTGCACCTACAGTAAGGTCATGTCCGTGGATATCTACAATGATATGATGGATACCATGATGAGCATCTATCATAAATTCTGCATGTAGATCAGTGCCTCTTACTACTGTTTCATCAATAGAAAGATCGCTATAGCTGATTTCTCCAGTAGAGGCATCACCATCCATTATTTCAAGGTGTCCTTCAGATTCAGCAGTTTGTCCGGCTTCATCGGTAACAAGCAATGTAATATGATATTCTCCTGCAGGAATGTTGGCAGGGATATCGATATGCTCATGAAAAGAAGGGTTTTTTACTAAGTATTTTTCATCTGTAAAAACTTGTTCTAAGTCCCATTCTTCTTCACCATCGGCTAGCTCTAAGTCATGACCATGAATAGTTAAAGTAATGCTTTGTACAGTAGCCTCTGCCTCAATACTAGCTTCCATATGTAGATCTGAGCCCTTATAAGCTACTGGGTCAGTGGAGTGATCACTGCCTGCTCCATATTCAAAATCCGTAATAGTAGGTGCTGGTAGAGATGGTGTTTCATCGTCATCATCGCTACAAGCCATAAAAGTACTAAAGCATACTAAAGCTACGAGAACTAATCTTGCTCGTAATAATAGTTGTTTGTTCATCATTTTAATTTATTTAATTGTAAAAGGTATGTTCACTGATAGAATTATGTTTCGTCCGGCTTCAGGCATATCTATAAGCCTATAAAAGCTGGTATGATTGAAATATTTAGTGTTCAAAAGGTTATGCGCCTGCAAACTGATATGTAAAGGCTGCTCTCTTATTTGGATACTGGTGCTGGCTCTGATATGGATAACCTGTGAGCCAGGAGTTTCTTTTTCTGGAGGTACTATCCGGTTTTGTCTGGCGGTAACTCGGTAGTCAATGGAAAATGAAGTTTCGTTGAGCTTTTTTAGGGCTGGCGACCAGGATATAGAAAAAATTGCTGACGGTGCAGGTGAGAAGGGGAGCGAGAACCCTTTTTTCTCTCCGTTAAGCTGCTGGGCATAAACATATTCACCGGTTACTTCAGTGCTTAATGATTTATGAAAATTCCATTGTGCAGATAGCTCCCCGCCGTAGCGCATTACTTTACTTTGGGTGTATTCAAATACTTGATTCCCTGCTCCATAGAGATAGTCATGCTCTGAGGTAGGGTTGAGATAGATATAATTTTGAAAATAGTTGAAGAACGGTGTAGCTTCGATCGTCCAGCTAGGTGCTGACCAGGTAACGCCCAGGTCTGCCTGATATGACTGCTCAGGGTCTAAATCTATATCGCCTCTTTCATAACTGTAATAATGATAGTTTACGCCATTAGCACCTAATTCTTTGGCTATTGGCATACGAAAGCTTTTTCCGATATTTAGCTTTAAATTAAGTTGATCATGGTTATAATTGACTCCTGCAGACCATGACATATTATTGAAGTCCCTGGATTGATTACTGGAGCGTTGAATGAATATGGATTCTGAGTTACTTTCAGTGTTATTAGATTCAAACCAATCATAGTACTCCTCTATTTTCACTTTGCCATAGTCCCACCTGATAGCAGCATGAAGGAGCCATTTTTTGTTGATTTCATATTTGTCATAAATATAACTTCCGGCCGTAAGCTGTTGAAATGATGGAATAAGAAAGCCCCATCCACCAATTTTATTATCTTGAAAGGATGAATTAATGCCTATTGTTAAATTATGCTTGCCTAGCCAAAATAGGTTACGAACATTGGCAGAGAAAATGTCTTTTTTAAATTTCCTTTCCTGATCTTCAGGGATATCTAAATTTTCAGGATAGGCAGCTGGCATGTAGCCATGGGTAACATAGTTGCTTAGTTCTTCTCGTAAATTATTTTGATACCCTAGTTCTGTTATTAGTTTATGATTAGTAGACCATGTAAATTCACTAGCATTAATGATTTTGAAATGATTCACTTCCTGAAAAGGATGGTGAATGTCCCGGCTGGAGTGGTCGTGTAGTTCTGTGTCTACCTGGCGAGGTTCCAGCCCATGAGCGTTGGCAAAAAATCCGCTCTTGCTATGGGTATTGGTGATGTAAAAGGTAGATTTTAAATCATCTTTTATCAAGCCAACATCCAAATGGAGGCTGGTTTCTCTGCCAGCAGTATTTCTGACTTCATTATTGTGGAGGCGTACGGGGGCATTGTATACACTAACACTTTCTGTGGGCACTTTATAGTCTCCGTAATTTTGATGAGTAACACGCGTATTAAAAAATAAGGAATTGCCTCTTCCGTATAAGTTGAAAGAGCCCCCTAATAAATTGTTGTTGCTTTTGCCGATAATGTCTACAGCTCCACCAAGGGAGTTTTTATTGGGAGCGGGTGGAGGCAGTATGTCTATTACCCCGCCAATGGCATCTGAGCCATATATAAATGAAGCAGGGCCTTTTAGTATTTTGATTTTAGAAGCTCCAAATTGGTCTATTTCTAAGCCGTGATCTGCACCCCACTGCTGGGCTTCATGTTTTATGCCTTTGTCTATTACAGATACTCGGTTGAAACCAAGCCCTCTGATCAGTGGTTTGGATTGGCCAGAGCCGATGCCTATGCTGCTCACCCCTGGTATTCGTTCTAGAGATTGCATAAGGCTGCCACCCAGATTTTTTCTAATAAATTCTTTATTGACAATTTCTACATTTAATGCTTCTTCTTTTTTGGCTAGTTTATCCGGGTTAGTGTGTATAGTTACTTCCTCAAGCTCTTGTAGAGATGGGTGTAGCTGTATCTTTAGCGGATTAGAGGTATCTTGATGAGAAACAGCTATTTCTTTCGAAATGTAGCCTATGTATGATATAGTAATGGTATATGACTTGTTGGCTTTTAGTGGGATAATAAAGTTGCCTTTTTCATCCGCAATAGTAATGACGTTGCCAGGAGTCAGCATAATACTAGCACCTTCTAACACCTCGTTATCAAGGTTGAGCACTTGGCCTCTTATTACTTTTTCCTGTGCAGATGAAAATCCATAAAGGCAAAGTGTATTGAATAATGTGATGTAAACAGATTTAAATATTATACCTCTCATGTAGGGAAACGCATCTTTTATTTATATGCAATATAGTTGCAATAGGGTGCAAGGATACATAAGGGAGTTTTTAAATGCAATAAAATTGCAAATGAATTATTGTTGCATTTAAGAAGTGGGTACTATTCTAGTCGGTAATCAGTTACTGGAGATTGGTGTGATTGGGGAGGAGAGAGGATTACCTGGCCACCTTTGACTGTGGCCAGGATTTAATATGTAATGTTATTTTATGGGAGTATACTTAAAGTCTTTGAATATGACTTTGCCTTTACCCATAGAAACAAGACCTATTCTTAAAGCCATAAAACCACTAAGTACATTATGATGAAGCCCGGAAACTTCAGCTGAGTTTTCTGTTTTAGTCCAGTTCTTGCCATCTAGACTGTAATACATGTCTACTGTATTGTTAACGGCTTTTAGTCGAAGCCATACTTTTCTTTTAATAACATCTTTTTCGGTTACAAACTGCCAGCCGCGTAAGTTGGTAAGTATATTCTTACTATCAGCTAAAATACCTGAGAACGCTTGTTTGTTGTAGAACAGTATTAGTCCACCAACTGCATCACCTTCTACTTCTAGTTCAATATCTGCAGTATAAGCATGATGAGAAGGCATAAGTAGAATTGGGGAGCTGTTGGCTACACCTTCTCCTTTTCCCTCTACTATTAAATTTTCATCAGTTAATTCAAAGCGGTCAGTGTTGTACTCTTCAAAAAATCTCCATGCCGGATTCAATGTTTTACCATCGAAAGAGTCATTTAAAGAATAGGTTTTTTTAGGATGCTTGCCTTCGGGCATTTTTACAGGTTTGCTTAGAGAAGCATCATCCGGCAGTTTGTACCATCCGTCATTAGTCCATTCTAAAGGCATGAGGAAGGTCTGTCTCCCCATATTATAAAATCCATTTTCATAGCCGTGGTATATCATCCACCATTTTCCATAAGCATCTTCAAAAGGAGTGGCATGAGCTACAGAAGCCCAATGTTCATCGTTTGACTGTGCTCGGGTAATGGGGTTATAAGGAGAATTTTCCCAAGGGCCAAGTGGAGATTTAGATCTGGCAGAAATAACCATGTGGCCGGTAGCAGGTCCTGCAGTACCACCTTCAGCTACGGTTAGATAGTAATAATCGCCTCTTTTAAATAATTTTGGACCTTCCATACAAAAACACTCGATAGACCATTCTCTCGGTATTTTCCATCCATCATAGCTGTGAGTAAGTTCCCCGGTAACTTTGAGTCCATCTTTTGAGAGCGGCACGTAGGAGCCATTGCTAAAATATAGATATCGATTGCCTTCGTCATCAGTAATATGGCCTGGGTCAATGCTTTCAATATCCAGTTCAATAGGTTCGCTCCAAGGCCCTTCTATATTATCGGCATAGACTACATAATTGGTATTACTTGCCGGGAAGTAGATGTAATACTTACCTTCATATTTAACCATGTCAGGAGCCCAAACGGAGCCCACATATGTTTTTAAGGCATGGGTCAGCGGAGTCCAATTAATCAAGTCAGTAGAATGCCATATGAGCAGGCCTGGGTAGTATTCGAATGATGAGTGTACAATGTAATAATCCTTTCCATCCACCAAAATGCTGGGGTCAGGATAGTCTCCAGGAAAAATGGGGTTCATGTAATAGCCTTTTTCCAGTTGGTCGGCATTAACCTGATACTGCGCCATGCAGGATATAGAGGTCAGCCAAATCAGTAACAGTAGAATATTTGTTTTCATGCGTTTATTATAAATTCAGTTATGTAACAAGTGTATTAAAAAAATGATAAACTTGATATTTGATGCGTGGTATTCTTTGTTGATAATAGGGGCACCTTTTGTTTATTAAATACACGTAGTCCCTTACGATGATGGTTTGAATGAGAATAGTGAAGAAAGCTTACCCTTTTACTTTATAATTCCATTTCGATAAAGATCTAAAGCGTCATTTAAGACTTTGGTTATTGTTTTTATAGGAATATCATCTGTAGGGTTTACCCTTAGAATTTTCATTCTAGATCGGTTTCCCTGTTCTAAAACAGCATGTTTCAGTAGTTTGCCTTCAACCATAAGTATATATGGCTCTTCTGTTTTTTTATCTTTCCATAAGTAACAAAACGCCTTTTTGCCGTAGCAGAAGCAAGGCATTCCGTATTTTATAGTTTCAAAAATATTCGGGTCTTGTTCTAAAATGAGGTCTCTTAAAGTCATTAAGCAGCTCTTATTAGGCTCTTCCAGACTGAGGTAGAAACTCTGAATAATCTCTTGAGGCATGATTTAGGTATAATTAGGTTTAGTTATTTATAGACTGCCTTTGGCCTATAAGTAACCAATGAACGCTAATTAGTCACTAAATGTTCGATGTAAATCTATTGATTGTCAGTGTTATATGAATTATGATGGTCTGATGAATTTCCAACTATAAATTAAATGGTATCTAGTTTAAAATGAAAAGTCCCATTGCACTCTAAATCTTAGTTCATCAGCTGTTTGATAGTCACTGGTTTGTATATCAAACTGTGATACTTCCATAGATAGCTTATTTCTATGTCCGGTGAAAAACCAGTTCATAGCCACTGATGCCTCTTCCAGGTTATTGTCTAGGTCAGTGTCAGGACTGTAATTAGAGTATCTAAAGGCGATTTCTAAAGGTTCGGGCCACCAGTGTATCGACTGATGAGCAAGGTAACCTGCTTGCAGATAGAAGCCTCTTAGAGTAGTGGTATTTTTGTTTATTTTGTCAATGATCTCTTTGTTGTGAAGCTCGGATTGCCAACTAAATCCATTGTAGACAAACGCAGTTTCCAGATTTATCTGGTTAATTCTGTATTGACCTGCTTGTCCGTTTTCAAATCCTTGTAAATAGCCTCCTCCTGAAGAGGAGAAGCGGGTGTAGCCACTTCTGTTAGTTACGGCAGATAGTGCTATTATAGCTTCGGGGGTTTTATGAATTGAAAGGTCACTGCTTTTAAATCCCAGGTTCTCTCCAGTTACATTCCATTGCAGTCTGCCAAAGTACATCAGGTTTTTGTCGTCATTTTCTTGTGTGCCTCTGCCTGTGCCCGTAAATATACCAGCCCAGTAATTGAAGTCTGCTACACTGGGGCCATCTAAGCGACCGTATATTTCTACTCCTTGCTGTCGATCAACGGTAAAGGCTCTGTTCAGAATAGAGCGATCTACCATCTGCTGTACGCCACTACTTATTCTCCGTTCTCTGTTGAATTCCACTTTCCATTGACCAATTTTAACGTTAAACCATTTCCAACGTTCTACCATTATTCTGAAATCGAGCAGATTAGAGCGGCCTAGTTCATATTCCCAATAGTATTTTAGCCAGGGTTTATAGGCATGGCCACCCACTTTAAGGCGAGCACGGTTTATTTTAAATGCAGAGGTGTTATTGCTCGCAAAATCATTAAAAGTAACAGGATCATTATCGCTAGGCGTAGCAAAGCGAAATTGTAATCGACCTTGTATCTGAAGCAGATAGGAGTTATCAGGAGATCTTAACTGAACGCCCTTAGATCCATAATTGATTTGCCACTGCTTATTTTCAGTGGAGTCATTTTGAATGTTTTGAGCCTTTAAAATGCCGGATGACAAGAATAATAAATAAAAAAATATTCGTGGAATAATACCCCTCATAGAATCTTCACTAACCATTAAATCTGCAAAAATATAAATATTAGCGTTATTTAACATTAAATAAACATATAAGAAATAATAGCTTAACATTAATGGATGTTAGTGAGGTATGCTGCGAAGGGGTTACAGCAAAGCAATGGGGATATCAAGGCTTAGAGGTTCAAGTGCAAAATGTAGAAAAATATGACATGCTTCATTCTTATGTGGTTTATACTTCCATTAAAAGCTTATATCGTCTCAATACTAAAAGTGGAGGTCTATTTTATGTGGGCAATGATGAACAAAGAGAGATGCTTATGCCTAAAGGTAAAACTGCGGTCATTATTTCTATTGGGTATAAAGGAGATAATGTTTTTATAGCTTTTGAGGAATTTAAAATAGGCATTAAATCTGAAATCTCAATGAGTTTAAAATCTTCATCAGAAGAAGAGGTTAAGGGTATTATTAATAGCTATGCTAATTATGATGAGGAAAATAATATTGAAAAGGATCTAGAGTATATGGTTCTATTTGAAAAGGAGAAAAATAGGCATAGGACATTGAAATTAGAAAGTGATTTTATTTATAGGCTTTGTTTGGCGTGTAACCCAAAATTTTAAAGCATTAAAATGTAAGCAGTGATAATTTCTGCTTGCTATAGATGTAGCAAGATGGATGTTGCGCTAGAAATGTTTAAAATACGGTGTTTAGTTACATCAATAATAAGCCGCTCTTAATTTAAGAGTTCCAACTTTAATTATTAATTAA
Source organism: Fulvivirga maritima (assembly GCF_021389955.1). NCBI lineage: Bacteria > Pseudomonadati > Bacteroidota > Cytophagia > Cytophagales > Fulvivirgaceae > Fulvivirga > Fulvivirga maritima. The sequence continues at coordinate 6,364,042 of NZ_CP089980.1, read as the reverse complement.
TATATTTAGCATCGGAATATTCAATAAATAATTCTACTCGTATGAAAATTATAAGGATAGTATCATTCATAATTATAATAGCAGGCTTTTTTACTCTAACATCATGCAGTGATCCTTATGAGGATATTAATAAAAAAGAACTGCCAACTGATCCGGCTGATCATGATCTTTCAAACTCGGAAAGAGGTGGTTGAGTTCGGGATTCATTAACAAGTGGGCAAATAATACTGATTTATTGAAAGCAACCTAACCTTTACCTAATGAAGATTCTAATAACATTCTTAAGGATGAATATACTCAGTGTAGTGATTTGTATGTTCTTTTTTTCCTGTATAAATGAAAGTGAGGATACTGCTCCTGAAGAGCTTCCTAACGATGCTCAAGCATTAAGTTTACTTCTGTTAAACGACGATTTAAACCCAGCAGCTCGAATGGAAATCTACTATAGATTATTTAAGGATTCAAAATATAAAAATCCTGAAATAGCGAATGATTACTTAGATAAATTATCTGTATTAGCAGTCTCTGAGGATAATCCTTCTTATCAAGGTCGTTATGAGCTTTCAAAAGGTGCGATATTGAGAAATGAAAGAAAGTATGAAATAGCTATTGTCCACTTTTTAAGAGCGTCGGAATTGTTTCAAAAATCAGGAGATTTATTAAGAACAGCAGATGCTCTTAATGAGATCGGGATTTTATTTAAAAATATTGAAGGTTATTCTCAAGCATTACCTTATTACGAAAAAGCTGTAGGCATATATAGTGAGGCAAAAGATTGGAAATACTTGTCTCGTACACTAGCCAATATGGGTACCTGCTATTTGAGGGATGGGCAGCGGAGTGAGGCCTTAAAGTTTTTTAATAATGGAATTAATACTGTAAAGAAGTCTCAAGGCGATAATGAAGAGTTAACTTTCTTCTACAGTAAAGTTGGAAATGTTTATTTTGCGCAAAAGGAGTATGATAAAGCATTAAACAGTTATACTGAAGCATTATCAGTTAAAGATGTTTCTGATCTTCAAAAGCATTCTATTTATATCAATATAGCTAATGCTTTGAATTTAAAAGGAGACTTCACTAAGTCAGAGGATTGGTTGTCAAAAGCACATGTTTTGGAAAGAAATTTGTCTATTGATGATACTCGTTTAATTCAAAGGCTGAATATAGAAGGAGAGTTTTACCAATTACAAGGAAAACATCAAGAAGCGGTTAAGGTGTTTAATCAGGCGATTGAAGTGGCAGATAAAGGTGTCATTAATGAATACTTTGCCAATACCCTTGATTTAATATCTAAGTCACAACGTGCACTTGCTGATAAAAACGGGAAAGTGGCGTTTGATGATGTATTTAGGGTAGAAGATTTGAGAAAGCAACAATCAGCACTTAAGGAAGAATTGGCTGGGCAACTTGATTTTAAAAAATTGCAAGTGCTTCTAGATAAAGAAATAGAAATTCATTACAGAGAGGTGAAGCAAGCAAAAATTGATAGTGAGCGATCTACTATTATAAAAACCGCAAGTGCTTGTATCGCGGTATTTATTATGGTTCTTTTAGGTACCACTATCTATATGAGAAGAAAAAAGCTTATATATGAAGGGAGAATACAAAAAGTAAGAGACCTATTTAATGAAGATTAATTAATGGTCGAATAGCATATAAAAAATGGCTCTTGAAAAATAATCAAGAGCCATTTTTTTTGATCTATTAGATGAGTAGAGTCTACAAGGATGATTAATAACTTGCATTTAAGGTCACTAAGGATACTTTAAAATAGTAGAAAAACTTACATAAAATCCAGCTTATAGAATAGGGATTCTATTAAGACAAAATAGATGACAGGTGTCTATTTGATTTTCAACTGCCTTTCTAATTCTTTTAGTATTAGTTTGAAATTGAAGAAACTCAAAATATTATATTTGATTGATGTTTAATTAAGCTCAGTATATGACCGTACGCTGAGTAAAGATTGATGCAATAATGAGTAGAGAAGTTTCAAGGGCGATATTAAAAGGAGATATTGATAAATTAGAAGGATTAATTCAGCAAGGCTATGATGTACATAATGTTACAGAAAAGGAGAGTTGGAATCTGCTGCACAGAGCATTGGTCTCTGTTTCAATTACTCCAAAAGTAGATATGATCAAATACCTTATTGATAAAGGAGTAGAAGTAAATAGTGTGGATGTGTATGGCTATACCCCGTTACACTATGCCGCTAGGGTGAAGAGTGTGCCAGTGATCCAATGCCTTTTGCAGGCAGGTGCTGATGTGGATCCTGTTTCTGAAGATGGAGAAACACCTTTAAGGTTGACTTTTCAAAATCACCCTTTTAGTTTAGAAGCTGTTGGCTTACTATTAATGCATGGCGCCAATATAGATCATTCGCATAATGGAGGTACTACTATTTATGATTTAGCAAAGTTGGTCTGTCATGAACAGAGCGATTTGGCTATTGTTGATTTAATGGAAAACCGCAGAAATGTTTATGGAAAATTAGTGTAAGTAAGTTACTCAGTATAAAAGATTATAAAAAAAATAAAGCCCCTGATAATCAGAGGCTTTTTAAAATTACTTGAGGCGCTGAGCGGATTCGAACCGCTGTACAAGGTTTTGCAGACCTCTGCCTAGCCACTCGGCCACAGCGCCTTATTGTTTTAGGAGTGCAAATCTATAAATAAACACATATCCATACAACCTTAGGTCAAAATATTTATTCATTCTTTATGTAATACATCGTAACCTATTGAAAAAGAGCGGTTAATAAAATTAATTTGGATTTTAAATCACGCTTGCTGCAAGTGAATGCGCACTAAGTAAAATGCTTTTGTAGTATTTCAAATTATTAAATCTGATTTATAGAATCTTTTTCTTATTGAAATAATTAATAGAAGTGTATTACTTATTTTAAAACCTTTTTTTACTTTGAGGAGTATAATAATTAGCAACGAACTAACTTTTGCTATGCTTAAAATTGGAATAGCAGCCGACCACGGCGGCTTTGAACTGAAGAAACTGATTACCTCTAACCTAGATATCACCAACAAATATACAATTCAAGATTTTGGGGCAGATGCTTTGGATAATAATGATGATTATCCTGACAGAATATTGCCTTTAGCTGAGGCTGTTTCAGCAGGAACAGTAGATAAAGGAATAGCCATTTGTGGTAGTGGTGTTGGAGCCTCTATCATTGCTAACAAGCTACCCGGTGTAAGGGCGGCCCTAATCACGGAAACATATTCTGCCCATCAGGGCGTGGAGCATGATGATATGAATGTACTTTGTCTAGGTGGTAGAGTTATTGGCTCTGCTTTAGTAATGGAGATTATCAACGCCTTTTTAGGTGCCAGTTACATTGGCGAAGGAAGGTTCGAGAGAAGATTACAAAAATTAATTCAAACAGAAGAAAAATACTTAAAGAAATGAGTAATACAGGTTACGACTTCGGGATGGTAGGTCTTGGAGTAATGGGAAGAAACTTATTATTAAATATAGCTGATAGTGGTTACAGTGTAATAGGTCTTGATAAAGATATAGAAAAGGTAGCTTCATTGACAGAAGAAGCCGATAAGGATCATGTAAAGGCTACTACCTCAGCAGAAGAATTTATTTCTTCATTAAAATCACCTAGAAAAATTATGATGTTGGTGCCTGCTGGTGCGCCAGTAGATTCTGTTATCGCTGAGCTAACTCCTTTTTTGTCAAAAGGAGACTTGCTTATGGATGGAGGTAACTCATACTTTCCTGATACGAATAGGAGATATGATGCACTTACAGAGAAGGGCATTCATTACATGGGCGTAGGTATTTCTGGAGGTGAAGAAGGAGCTCGTAGAGGACCAAGTATTATGCCTGGTGGCAGTGCCGCTTCTTATGATTTTATTAAGCCCATTTTAGAAGCAGCAGCAGCTAAAGTTAACGGAGAACCATGCGTGACTTTTATAGGTCATCGAAGCGCTGGAAACTACGTAAAAATGGTTCACAATGGTATAGAGTATGCCTTAATGCAGTTGATTTCTGAGGCTTACCATTTGCTGAAATCTGGTGCAGGACTTTCTGATGAGGAGCTGAAAAATGTTTTCACAGAATGGAATAAAGGTGAGCTTAACTCTTTCCTAATAGAGATTACTTCTGAGATTTTTGCCAAGAAAGATGAGGATGGAGAAACATTGATTCTTAACAAGATACTTGATAGAGCAAGATCAAAAGGAACAGGAAAGTGGACTTCTCAAAATGCTATGGACTTACAGGTACCCGCGCCTACCATAGATCTAGCAGTGGTGGCCAGAGATATTTCAGCAATAAAAGAAGAAAGAGAAGCTGCCGGAGAAATATTCCCTGCTAAAGAATATAAGCTTGATGCAAGTAAAGAAGAAGTGATAGGTAAGGTGGAAAATGCACTGAAGTTTGCATTTATAACAGCCTATGCTCAGGGTTTTGCTATGATTAAAAAGGCTAGTGATGAATACAACTACGAGGTGAAGATAGCTGAAGTGGCTAAAATATGGAGGGGAGGATGTATTATTCGTGCAGCCATGTTAGAAGATTTTCGTAAGGCTTTTGAAGCTGATCCTTCTCTTAAAAATATAATGGTTAATGATGACCTTGCTAAAAAGTTAAATGCTTACCAAAGTGATATTAGAGATTGTGTGAAAATGGGAGTAGACGCAAGCATACCTATGTCTGCTACTATGGCATCGCTTTCATATTTTGATTTGTATAGAAGCGGATGGCTGCCTCTTAACCTTATTCAAGCTCAGAGAGATTTCTTTGGTGCTCATACTTATGAGAGAATAGGAGAAGAGGGTGTATTTCATACCATCTGGAAATAAATTTTGATATTAACATTATATAAATATTCTTCATTGTGAACATGATTGAATCCACAAAAAAACCTGGCTCTACAGTGTTAGTGATTTTCGGTGCGTCTGGAGATTTGAGCCAAAGGAAACTAGTGCCTGCATTATATAACTTGATGCTTGACTCTTGGTTGCCTGATAATTTTGCCATGATTGGTGTTAGTCACCATGAAAGGACCACAGAAGATCTTAGAGAGCTTCTGAAGGATGGAGTGAGTAAGCATTCAAGAAGAGATTTTAGAGGTAACGGAGACTGGGACAGACTTTCTTCCAGTATTACCTATTATAAAGCTGATTTTACTAACCCTGAATCTTACAAAGGACTTGCTGAAGAGTTAGATGCCTATGATGAAAAATGGGGAACTAAGGCGAGTAGAATCTTCTATCTATCAGTATCTCCTCAGTTTATAGAGCCTATTGCTCAAAACATCAGTACATCAGGAGTGGCTAATAGTATAGAAAATAGCCGAATAGTAGTAGAAAAGCCTTTCGGAAGAGACTATGAGTCTGCCGAGCATTTAAATAAGAAGTTGCGTGAGCACTTTAAAGAAAGTCAGATTTACAGAATTGACCACTATTTAGGTAAAGAAACAGTTCAAAATATTATGGCCTTCCGCTTTGCGAATACCATATTTGAACCGCTTTGGAATAGAAATTATATTGATAGTGTGCAGATAACTGTGGCGGAAACCGTAGGGGTAGAGCATAGAGGTAACTACTATGACAAGTCTGGAGCACTTAGAGATATGATTCAGAACCACTTACTGCAGCTGCTATGTATGGTAGCTATGGAGCCACCTATTACCTATGAGGCAGATGAAATCCAAAACAGAAAGGTAGATGTGCTGCATTCTGTAAGGCCATTTTCTACTGATGAAAAAGTACAGGAAGATACCGTAAGGGGTCAATACTTTGAAGGCGTGGTAGAGGGAGAAACAATAGAAGGCTATCGAGATGCCAAAGGCACAGGCGAGGAGTCTAATACAGAGACTTACGCTGCCATGAAAGTGTATCTTGATAACTGGAGATGGAAAGACGTACCTTTCTATCTAAGAACAGGTAAGAGTATGCCAGAAAAGAATACTTCTATTACTATCCAGTTTAAGCCGGTATCTCATAAGCTTTTCCCTAGTGAGGCAACCAATTTGCCTAACTTGCTTACCATACATATTCAGCCTACTATGGGTATTAAATTATGTATGCAGGCTAAGAAGCCAGGTTTAAAAATGTCTTTGAATAAGGTAGGAATGACCTTTGATTATGATGATGCTTTCACTGAAGCTACACCTGAAGCTTACGAAACCTTATTGCTTGATGTAATGCAGGGAGACTCTACTCTATTTATGAGAGCGGATCAGGTTGAGGCTGCATGGAAAATAGTAATGCCGATTTTGAATTACTGGGAGAATAATAAAGAAAAAGACTTCCCTAACTATGCTGCCGGATCTTGGGGCCCTCAAAAAGCTGATGATCTGTTAGAAAGAGATGGCCGTTCATGGCTTAATGTCTAAAAAGAAGTTATTTTATGATTAAAGTATATAGTTCTCAACAAGAGGCCAGTGAAGCGATGGCACAGGAATTTAAAAATATAGCTAATGAATCCGTAAAGGAGAGGGGCAGGTTTAATGTTTCTCTCACAGGAGGTAGCTCCCCTAAGGTGCTTTATCAGCTCCTGGCTAAGGAGCCATTGGTAAATGAAATTCCATGGGATAAAACCTTCGTTTTCTGGGGAGACGAAAGATGTGTTCCTTTTGATCATGAGGATAATAATGCGAAAATGGCATTTGAATTATTGCTGAATGATGTGCCTGTTCCTGAAGAGAATATCTTTAGAATGGATGGTAGAAACGATCCTGAAGAAGGGGCTCAGCAATATGAAAGCATTTTAAAGGAACATTTTGCTGGTGAAGAGCCTGCTTTTGATCTCATTCTGTTAGGAATGGGAGGAGATGGTCATACAGCCTCTATTTTTCCAGGTACAGAAGTGATTAATGAAAAGGATAAGTGGGTAGATAAGGGTTATAATGCCGAGCTGAAGTCAGACCGGATAACTTTAACTGCTCCTTTTATAAATAAAGCCAGAAATATATTCTTTGGTGCTTTTGGAGAGGGAAAAGCTGAGACATTAAAATCAGTAATTGAAGGTGATTATAAACCTACAGAATATCCTTCGCAACTCATTAAGCCAGAAAAGGGTAACCTGGTCTGGTATCTAGATGAGGCTGCGGCCAAGCAGATAAAACACTGATAAATAGAAAAGGCTATCTTACTAAGATGGCCTTTTTTATTTTAGTTATTTCGTTGAAATGTTGTTTATATCATCTTAGAGAGGGCTAATGTTAGTCGGCTAAAGGTAAATTAATATTTGTTTAAACATAGATTATTAATTAAAAAACTAGTAAAAAGATAAAAAACATTACTCATGATGCTTACCTCAGAAAGATTTAGTATATTAATGTATAAAATAAGGTGTTAGTGAAAATAACACGAGCTATGTAATTTGAGGTAATAAAAAGGGTAAACAACTACCTGCAAGTGTACTTTCTCTTATAAGTTAAGTGCGCTGAAGTTTTATTCTAACAGGAGCCAACAACCTGCAATCAACCACCAACCAAAAAATTAGTAATAGGCATGCCTATTTGCTGAATTCCCTACGCCTCTTGTAGTACAAACCTATTTATAGGAATGAAAAATCCTGTTAGGTAGCTTTTGTATTATCTTTCATCTGCACCGTTGTTTTGTATTTGTGACATGTTTAACTGGTAAGAGATAGAAAGATATGAATGTACAATGTCATCTAAGCAAAATTGACCTTATCCTAAATGATTTACTTAGAGTTACCAGGTCTGAGTTTCTTTACATATGCAATTATGTAAAGATTTACATTTCAATGCTTGCAGGAGCCAAGAGGCATGAGAGATTGGTTTTTCGTATAGTTGAAGAGTTACAATATTTGGATCTGCTCACGCAAAAGGTGGATCATATAAAGCAGATTCATGCTAAGATTAATATTAATGATCCAAAGCTTATTAATGAAGACAGCCCAGATAAAAGTTGGTCCGTTTTTGAATTAAGCAGGCTACAAGTGGAAGTGGCAGTAGTGAGGCTGCAGGAGAAGTTAGAGAAGATTAATGGCATGCTTGAGCAGATAGATCCGACTTTCACTATCCGAAAGGAGTTCATGGATGTAGTGGCTATGTACAGCAAAAATTTGAAGGAGAACTTAGATATAATTTGTGACCAATGTCATAAGTATCAATTTTTAAATATACAGCAAGAGAAGGAAATGTTGTATAAATTATATTCTACTATGTCTGAACGCATGGTTTTAGACATGTATTTAGGTAATAGTGAAATCACCACCGAAGAAATAGTGGCTTCATTAAGACAAGGGATAGGAAGTACATCTTCAGTAGATTTTTTTTAGAAGAGATGAAGCCACAAGTACAGATTTTTGACGAGAATGATAGTCTTATCGTGAAAATACGTGGAGAACTTACATTGAGATATGCTGAAGATATCAAACAAATGCTTGCCGAATTACCTATTTACCAAAAAAAAGTAGAGCTTATATTAGAGGAAATAGAAGGGGTAGACTTGTGTGCGATACAAATGATATGGGCGTTTAGAAAATATTGTCAGTCTTCTGATATACACTTTCATATGCAGGCAAATATGGAAGATGCCGAGCAGCAGCTGATTGATAATACTGGGTTCTCTTCACTTTTCCTTTAAGGTATAAACTATAGATATTTCATGAGTAAAACAGTTTTGATTGTAGATGATTCTGAAAGTATCAGAGATCTTGTAGAGATGACGCTTGAAAATGCAGGGTACAAAGTGATTAAAAGTTTTGATGGTGAAGATGCAACCTATAAGCTCAATGGCAGACCGGTTGATTTAATTATTACTGATTTGAATATGCCAAATTTAGATGGCATTGACTTTATTAAAAAAGTAAGGGCACATGAAGCATATAGCACCGTGCCTATTTTATTGCTGACTACAGAATCTCAAACTATAAAAAAGGAAAAGGCGAAGGAAGTAGGAGCCACCGGCTGGATAGTAAAGCCTTTTGTGCAGGAAAAACTGATAGCTATAGTGAAAAAAGTGATCCGCTAGGCTATGGATAAGTTTCAAAAAACATTTCTGCAAGAAGCTGAAGAGCTCATGGCTGATCTGGAGCAGGCATTATTGCGCCTGGAAGATGACTTTGAAGATGAGCAATGCATTAGTGAGATCTTCCGGGCTATGCATTCGTTGAAAGGTGGAGGTAGCATGTTTGGTTTTGACACCATTAGTTCTGTTACCCATCATTTGGAAACCATTTACGATCAGATAAGAAATCATCAACTCAAAGCGAACAGAGTCATTCTTGATGTTACCTTTGAAGCTTTAGATCATTTAAAAAACTCACTTCTGGATCAGCAGTTAGCTGATGATTATAACAGAGAAAAGCACCAGGAAGTACTGGCTAAAATTGAGTCTTTAATGACTGAAACTGAAGCTGTTCCTGATGAATTGGAGAGCCAGGACGCTGGTCAATCAATGGCTACCTATTATATTCATGTTGCCCCAAATGAAAGCATTTTTGCGAACGGCACCAATCCTTTATATCTGATAGATGACCTGTCAGCTTTAGGCGAATGCATGATTTTGCCTTCTATGGCTGAGGTGCCGGCTCTAAAAGATGTAGAGCCCGAAAAATGCTATACGCAATTTGAGGTACTATTGTCTACAGAAAGACCCAAGGATGAAATAAATGACGTCTTTATTTTTGCAGAAGATCAATGCGAAATACAAGTGGAGATGATCTGCGGAGGTAATTTACTGGATTTTGAACCATTTATCAATGCTTTGCAAGCCAAGACATTAGATGAGAATATATTGGGTTATGATGCCATTAAAGATCTTGTTCAATTACATCTCGATGAAGGTTCAAAATCTTTAAAAACCAGGAAAAAGGAAATTACTAAAACAGAAAGCAGTATCAGGGTATCATCTGATAAGCTTGATGAGCTGATGAATTTGGTTAGTGAACTGGTGACTACTCAGGCGCAGATTTCACTTATTGCTGAGCAAAAGGGCATTGTTGAGCTTACTGAATTAGGGGAAAACATGGAGAAGATTACCCGCAGGCTACGTGATAATGCTTTTTCTATATGTCTGGTGCCTATTCAGGTATTGGTTACCCGCTTTCAAAGGCTGGTGAGAGACCTGAGTAATGATTTGGGCAAGGAAATCCAATTCATAGCTTCTGGAACGGATACGGAGCTAGATAAATCAATAATTGAAAATATAAGTGATCCTATTCTGCATATTATCAGAAATAGTATAGATCATGGAATAGAGCCTGCTGATGAAAGGGTGCGAAAAGGGAAGTCCCCTGAAGGTAGGTTGGAGCTCAATGCTTTCTATTCTGGTACCTATGTTTATATTCAGATAAAAGATGATGGTCAGGGAATCAACCCTGAAAGTATTAAGAAAAAGGCTATTCAAAATGGACTTATTGTTACAGGAGACCAGCTTACAGAAAAAGAAACACTGGAACTTATTTTTATGCCTGGATTTTCTACGGCAGAAGAGGTTACGGACGTTTCAGGACGTGGAGTAGGTATGGATGTAGTGAAGCGAAAAATTGAGGCTTTGAAAGGTGATGTAACTCTAGCTTCACAAATAGACAAGGGTACTACTATTACCATTAAGCTACCACTTACACTCTCTATCATAGATGGCATGTTGGTGCAAGTAGCAGATACCAAATACATTATACCTCTAGATTTTGTAGATAGATGCTATGAGATAAATACTTTAAAAATAGACGAAGATGAAAGTCAAAAGCATGTTTTTGAAGGCAGTATGCTGCCAGTGTTAAATACCAGAGCTTGCTTTGGTCTTGCGGCCTATCAAGGTAGCATTACTCAGGTAATTAAGCTCAATTATGATGAGTTTCCGGTGTGTATTACGGTTGATCATATCATTGGTCAATATCAGGCAGCTATGAAGCCGCTGGGAGATCATTATGAAACTCAAGATGAGTTTAGTGGCGCCACTATTCTGGGAGATGGTAGCGTAGCATTAGTGCTAGATGTGATGAGGTTTATACGGCATCAGCTCAATAGAAAAGAATTAAAATTAGAACAGTAGGGGCTTATGAAATTATCGAATGAAGAACTGATTAATGAGTTAAGAGAGAGGCTGGTCAAAGCTTCTTTACCAGACCAGGAAGAGAAGATGTTTCAGGAGGTGGAGCAGTTAGGAGAGCAATTAAAGCAATCAGAACAGCTTAAATCTAATTTTTTGTCCAACATTCGTAATGAGATCACTAATCCGCTTTCTGCTGTGCTGGGCATATCAGATTTTCTGTTACAGGCTAAAGAAATAGATTTGAAAAAGCTGAAAAGACATGCTTATTTAATCCATAATGAGGCTTTTAATCTCGATTTTCAGATGCGAAATATATTCATGGCTGCAGAGCTGGAAGCTGGCATGATAGAGCCTGAATATGCCAAAATAGATATCATTTCCGCTATAAAGGATGTTATGGCTTCTTTTGAGTTTAAAGCCAAAGAAAAAAAATTGAGTGTGGTAGAAAGCAGTGGAGATAATCCAATAGTATTTACTACTGATGCTGCTATGTTTAACCTGATCATTTCTAATATTTATTCTAATGCCATTGAATACAGCTTGCCAGATCAGAAGGTTGAAATATACACTGAGCTTAAGGAAGATAGCTTGCTGGTTTGCGTAAAAGACATAGGTATTGGCTTAAGTAAAAGTGATCAGAAGAAGATTTTTGATCGGTTTTATCAACTGGATTATGGTACTACCAAGCAGCATCGTGGTCAGGGGCTAGGCTTATCAGTAACGCAGGCTATGGTAGAACTGCTCAGTGGCACAGTAGAAATAAATAGTACCAAAGGAAAAGGAAGTACCTTTAGCATTACATTACCATCTGTTAAAAATGATGAGGAGACAGACACAAAAGTGGAAGGTTGGAATGAGTTTTTATTTGGTAATGACGAGGTTTTCTGATGATTGCTCAAGAGCCTGAAAAATATTTCTTAATGTCTTCGGCTATCTATGCGGAAAGAAAATTCACTATTGTTCAAACAGTGCTGGGGTCATGTGTATCAGTATGTTTGTTTGATGCTGCCGGGGCTTTTGGAGGGATGAACCATTATATGCTGCCCATATGGAAAGGAGAGGGGCTGGCATCTCCAAAATATGGCAACATCGCTATTGAAAAGCTTATCAACAGGATGTTAAATTTAGGAGCTCAAAAAGGAAATCTAGTCGCTAAAATATTTGGAGGAGCTTCTCAGTATGGAGAAAAGACTAACTTCTCTACTGCCCGGCATAATATACAAGTAGCCAAAGACATTTTACAGGAACATAAAATCCCAATTATAGCCTCTAATGTAGGAGGAGAGAAAGGCAGAAAAATTCTCTTTAATACCATTACTGGTGAAGTTTTTTTAAAATACGTTATAAAATAACGCTTTGAACATTTTTTAAGATGAGTAAGATAAAGGTTTTGATAGTAGATGACTCCGCAGTGATGAGGCAGGCACTGAGCCATACCCTAAGTAAAGATCCTTCAATAGAAGTTATGGGTACTGCTGCTGATCCCTTTATCGCGGCTCAGAAAATCGCGAGAGAGATTCCTGATGTAATAACGCTGGATGTAGAAATGCCACGAATGGATGGAATTACCTTTTTGCGTAAAATAATGTCTCAGCGGCCTATTCCTGTGGTAGTCATCTCCAGTCTTACAGAAAGAGGTACAGAAACGGCTATCCAGGCTTTAGAGCTGGGGGCGGTAGATGTTATAAAAAAATCATCATTTAGCAGAGATGCCATAGAACAGTCTGAGAGGCATATAATAGATGTGGTGAAAGGAGCTTCTAAAGCGGTGGTATTGCGCAAAAAGCTAAGTGCTAATCAGCTTTCGGCTCCAGTGCCGGCAGCAGGAAAGAGTATGGTGCGTACCACCGAGAAAATAATTGCCATCGGAGCCTCTACCGGAGGTACCATTGCCTTATTAGACTTTCTCCAAAATATGCCTTTAGATTGTGCCGGGATAGTCATAGTACAACACATGCCTGAGCTTTTTACAAAGTCATTTGCCAATCGGTTAAATAGTATCTGTAAAATCACTGTGAAGGAGGCTTCTGATAATGATAGTATTCTAAAAGGCCACGCTTTGATAGCTCCTGGTAATAAACATATGGAGGTGAAAAGAAGTGGAGCTCGTTATTATGTGAGTATTACTGATGGAGAACCCGTAAATAGGCATAGGCCTTCTGTTGATGTTCTTTTTAACTCTACTGCGCAATATGTAGGTAAAAATGCTGTAGGCGTAATTATGACAGGTATGGGTGGAGATGGTGCCAAAGGCCTTTTGGCCATGCGCGAAGCAGGTGCATATACTATTGCTCAGGATGAAAAGAGCTGTACTGTGTTTGGAATGCCCAAAGAAGCAATAAAACTTAATGCCGCAGAAAAGGTGATGTCGTTAGATAAAATTGCCCCTTTTGTTTCTAGTCTTACCTCTGGATATTAATCCGTTTTTTGTCATTTGTATTCCCCTTTCTTACATGCTGGAATGAACCTTGCAACTTTATATCGTGAAATGAGTTGGAAGCTCTTATGAAAATGAGAGTAAACTAATTGTGAGGCTTAGATTTCAGCTCAATGTCAATTTAGTTCTTGTGTTTATTACACGCCTCTTCATGTGTCTAAAAATGCGAAATATTGCCTTAATAGACATATAAGCGGGTGTTTATGATGAAATGAGAACCAAATGCTTATAAACTAACGTTTATATATTAATACAATATGGTGTTGAAAAATAAATATTCATATGTGTTATAGGGGAAAATTCCCCTTGAATTGAATGGCCTCTTGTCTATAACTTTAAAACAAATTCAGCAAAACCCTAATCACATGAGAAACAAGATCATTAAAATAGTGGGCATAATTCTACCCGTTCTGGGAATTCTTGCCATAGTCTATACCGATGAGATAAAAGAAGTAGCAGCAGATTACGGTATAGTGAAAACAGAAATACAACCTAGCAATGAAAGGTTGGTAAACAACAATTAGGAGGAACATATATTCCCGAAACTTACTTACTTGGCTTTAATTAAAAAACACACCTTATGTCTCCAGACTCATTCCCTTAGCACCACAGCTAACATACTATAAATATCTTCTTTTAAAACAGTTTTAGCACGCTATCTATTTAAAGATTGTTGGTAAGTCTGCATGGTTTTTTTTCTTAAAAAGAGCCAGAAATATAATTATAAGCTGTTTTTTGAATAAACATCTTTATAAAATAAGGTATTTCTTCCTTTTTTTAGCATCTTTATCTACTTTCGGAATCGATTGAATAAAATAAAACTGTTTATGAGTGACTTCCCTTGGATAAAAAGCTACCCTAAAAGTGTGCCTGTTGAATTAGGAAAACTGGAATATGAATCTCTTTTGGAGATGTTTGAAGATGGCTTTAAAAGATATGCAGATCGTGACGCTTATGTAAATATGGATGTCACTCTTACCTATGGAGATGTAGATCGACTGTCAAGAGATTTTGCTGCTTACCTACAAAATAAATTTCAATTACAAAAAGGAGATAGGGTGGCTATACAAATGCCCAACCTGCTTCAATACCCTATTGCTTTAATAGGAGCACTTCGTGCGGGGCTTACGGTAGTAAATACTAACCCTCTTTATACACCTAGAGAAATGGAGCATCAGTTTAAAGATGCTGACGTAAAAGCAGTGATTATAGTGGCCAATTTTGCCAGTAACTTAGAGAAGGTGCTTCAAAATACACCTATTAAAAACATTATTATTACTGAGATAGGCGATCTATTTGGAGGCCTTAAAGGGTGGTTAGTAAATTTTGTGGTTAAGCACATTAAAAAGATGGTGCCTTCGTATCATATTCCGCAAGGAATAAGCTTTAAACAAGTTTTGAAAGAAGGGATAAACATGAGCTACACTCGCCCGGAAATGAAGAGTGAAGACCTTGCCTTCTTACAATATACAGGAGGCACTACAGGAGTTTCTAAAGGGGCTCAGCTATCGCATAAAAATATGGTTGCTCATACGCAACAGGTCACCCATTGTTTTTCTACTCTTCTTAATGATGGTAATCCAGAGACAATGATCACGGCCATTCCTTTATATCACATTTTTGCCTTGGCGGTAAACGGATTGCTGATGTTTAAAGTAGGGGCTAAAAGTGTGCTTATTACAAACCCAAGAGATATGAAGGGGTTCATTAAAGAGTTAAAGAAGCATAAATTTACGCTCATGACAGGTGTAAATACCTTGTTTAATGGTCTTTTGAATCAGGCTGATTTTAAAACTATCGACTTTAGTCATTTAAAAACGAGTATCGGAGGAGGTATGGCAGTGCAAGATGCTGTTGCTAAAAAATGGGAGTCTATTACTAACTCTCCATTAGTAGAGGGCTATGGGCTTAGCGAGACTTCGCCAGTACTCTCTGTAAATCCTTTAGATGGTACGCACCACCTGGGAACGATAGGTTTACCTACACCAGGTACTGAAATGGCTGTTTTTGATGATGACGGTAATAAATTGGCCGATGGAGAAGTGGGAGAGATATGTGCCAGAGGACCACAGGTGATGACTGGTTATTGGAATAAAAGCAATGAAGGAGTCTTTTTTGAGGGAGGATGGTTCAGGACAGGAGATATGGGCATGATGGATGAAGAGGGCTTCTTTAAAATTGTAGATCGTAAGAAGGATATGATTAACGTTTCAGGCTTTAACGTATACCCTAACGAAATAGAAAATATAGTGGCCAACCACCCTAAGGTGGCAGAAGTAGCCGCTGTTGGTGTCTCTGATGAGAGATCAACAGAGGTGGTGAAAATATTTGTGGTGAAAAAGGATAATTCACTTACTGAACAAGAGCTGAAAGATTTCTGTAAGGAAAATCTTACCGGATATAAGAGGCCTAAGAAAATTGAGTTTAAAGATGAATTGCCTAAATCCAATGTAGGTAAAATTCTTAGGCGGGAACTGAGAGAGGCAGAGACTAAACAGGCTTAATGCTTCAGTAACGTTAGGATAATTGTCTTTTAAACAAGATGTTACAATGTAGTAATATATGTTTTTAAATATGCCCTCAGAGCCGGGCATTCTCTTTTTGGGTTCATCTAACCTTAATATTAAAAATTATGAGAAAATGAGCTGTGAAATCGGCTTAAAGACTTAAAACATTCATAACCAAGATATTTTCATAAAGCTCCTCCAAATGCCAATTTTCGCATAAGGAGGAGCTTTATTATGAATATACTATTCTTAACATATCAGGGAGATATTGCAGGGTCTACTAACTCTATCATTTATCTAGCTAAAGGACTAGCGGAAAAGGGGCATAAAATATATGTGGGGTGCCGCAAAGAATCTTTATTATATAGAAACCTTAAGGATAGTCAGGTGCGTGTTATTGCCATGACTTTTGCCTCTAAATGGGATTCGGAAAATATAAAACAGATCAAAGAGGCAGTAACTAAGTTTAAAATTGATATTATAAATGCACAATCAGGAAAAGATCGTTATACCTCCATTTTGGCTAAATGGAAATATCAGTTGCCAGTAAAAATAGTGCACACACGCCGGCAGGTGTCTAAAAGTTTGGGCGGTATACAAAGCCTTTTTTATATGCGTGGGGCAGATAAGATAGTGGCGGTGAGTCACGGTATTGAAAAATCCTTATTAGACAAAGGCATTTCCAGGAATAAAATAGAAGTGATCTATAATGGCACTCCTCCTGAAAAGTATGAAGGCATAGATCTTAAGCAGATGGATCATTTAAAAGATAAGTTTGGAATTAAGCCAGGCGACTTTGTGATTGGCTGTGTAGCCCGGATTAAAGAGCAAAATCAGTTGCTGCAAGCTCTGGCTGATCTTGATTTTAAGGCTAAGGTGATTTTTGCAGGTATAGAAGAAACGCCTGAGTTTAGGCGACAAATACAGAAGCTGGATTTAAAGCATGATATTTTCTTTGAGGGTACGGTAGATCAGGAAATGATTTTGGCTTACTATAAAATATTTGATGTTAAAGTGCTGCCGTCAAGAATGGAAGGGTTATCGCAGGCACTGTTGGAGGCGATGTATCTCAAAACTCCGGTAATAGCTACAGCACTAGCCGGCAACTTAGATCTGATAAGAAACAGAGAGAACGGCCTGCTTTTTCAGGATAATAATATAGGTGAACTATCCTCTGCATTAATAGCTATTTATCATGATAAGGAACTGGCAGCACAACTGAAAATAGAAGGCTATAAAACGGCTCAGGAGTTTTCAGTGAAGAGAACAGTAAATAATTTTGAATACCTTTTTGAGTCTTTATTATACGCTCAGCCTGAACCAATTACTGCAGCTCACCTCTCTGCTTCTTGATTTCAATCAATTAAAAAATTAGTTTTGCCGATCATTAAATTCATTAGGTTTGACTAATTTAGGTAAATCATCCTGGAGGCAATACATAGACAGTAATCCTCTGACAGTAATATTAGCAGTGGGTTTGTTCTTAAGGTTGTTGGCTTCTTTTTTCTCAGAAGGCTACGCTTTTCATGACGATCACTTTTGTGTAACCAGGGTAGCGCAGCACTGGGCTAGTGGTATCCCGCACTGGTTAGAAGCGGAGCACCCCCCAAAGCACAGCATGTTTTACGCAGGTATTAATGCGGTTTTCATATGGCTCATGGAAGGCGTGGGTATTATGGATCCTATTGTAAAAACTACTGTATTAAGGCTATTTCATGCTTTTTACTCATTGCTCACCATTTATTTTGCTTATAAAATAACTTTAATGCTTTCTAACCGAAAGGCAGCAAATTTAGTAGGATGGATCTTGGCCTTACTTTGGTTTATGCCTTACTTAAGCGTTAAGTTTCTGGCAGAATTAGTTTGTGTTCCTCCTATGTTAGCAGGCTTTTACCTGATTTTGAAATACTGGGATAAGCGCAAAGCCCTTACTTTTTTGGGAGCTGGCGTACTTTTCGGATTAGCTTTTGTGGTGAGAATGCATACAGTGCTATTTGCTGGTGGTATTGGTATCATATTCCTGTTTAGAAAAGAATGGGTGAGCAGCATACTGTTTACAATAGGTTTCCTTATTACAGCATTTATAATAATAGGTATACCAGATATCATCTTCTTTGATTATCCCTTTCAGTACGTGGTAGATTATTTCGCTTACAATAGTGAAAATGCTTATAACTACATTACTGGCGGCCCGCACAAGTTCTTGCTTACTACTCTTGGCTTTTTGGTGCCACCGGTGAGTGTGTTTATTCTCTGGGGTTTTTTAAGAGGTAGAAAAGTGGAACCTATGATGTACGTAGGGATTATCATTTTCTTTCTCGTTCACAGTTTGTTTCCTAATAAACAGGAGCGTTTTATACTACCAATGTACCCTATGCTGATTATTATTGGGATTATAGGGTGGAATGATTTTGTGGCTAAATCAAAATTTTGGCTGAAGAATCAGAGGTTGCATAAAGGGCTGTGGACATTCTTCTGGAGCATCAATATTATAGCAGCTGTGGCCATGGCACTTACTTTTACTAAAAGAGATAGGGTAGAACCTATGTATTATTTATATCATAAAAATGATGTGAGCAGTGTTATAGTAGAAAGTGAACGTGGGTCAGTGAAACAGGTGCCGGTTTATTATATGGGTACAGGCTGTGTAGATTATAATGAGTTTAGTGATGACTTAGGTGGAGTTTTACAAGATAAGGCCACTAAAAAAATACCTGGACCCTGATTATAAAATGGTATTTAGTCTGGGATCAAACAAGACAGTGGAGGAGCTGCAGTTAGAGATGGACAGTGTTCAGAAAAGGCCTAATTATGTTATTTTTAAAGGAGACCAAAATTTTAATGAACGTAAAAAACGTGTCGATGCTTTGTTTCCTGGTAAGAAGCTGAAATTAGAAACAGAAATAGAGCCTTCTCATTTTGATCAACTACTACATTTCTTCAACCCCAGAATTCACAGAAATGATGTTGCCAGAGTTTATAAGGTAGAGGATTAAGCTACCTAATTGCTTGCAGTAGTTCAATTGACTCCTTATTGATTGTGTTGATCAAGAAAGGCAAGAGATTTAAAGACATAAAAAGGGCCTCCCTTTTAAATAAAAAACACTGAAATACAGTTACTTATCAGTATTAAAGCATAAAATAAAACCCCGAAATTAGCTATATAAAGCTTTTTTCGGGGTTTTTGATTTGTTAAATTGTAGTGCCTAATCACAATTAACACTGCAATATATGAGAGATCAAGAGCTTTTCCAACCGCAAGATTACTTAACTCCAAAATGGTACTTATTCAAGAATAGCACCTTGGGGAAAGTTTATAATACTATTCCTTGGAGTCAACTTTCAGAATGTTTGCCAAAGGAAAATAGAGGCCCAGGCGCACCCCGCTGGTTTTCGGCCCAAGGCATGTTTGGTCTAATGTTTCTAAAATCTTATTTAAACCTGAGTGACGAGAAGTTAATAGAACGATTTAATACTGACTGGAGCCTTCAGCTTTTTTGCAATAAATTGTTGGATGATAACCAAAGAATTAAGGATAAGGCCATTTTAAGTAGAATCAGGACGTATATGGCTGATAATACTGATTGGCAACAACTTCAGGAAGTACTCATTCATCATTGGAAAAGAGATATGAATAATACGCATGTTCTCTTAATGGATGCCACTTGCTATGAAAGTTATATTCGTTTTCCTACCGATGTAAAACTACTTTGGGAAAGCTGTCAATGGGTGTTTGAAAAACAGCTTTACAGATGGAGTAAAATATTAGGTGTAAAACGGCCTCGCTCCAAATATATAGATCAAAAACGCAAGCAGATGTCTTACGATCGTAGTCGAAAAAAGACATACAAAGCTGGACGCAAGCGTAAAAAGGCATTGATATATCTACTGTCCAAAGGGCTTGGACAGCTGCAGTACTTACTCAATGAAAACCCACAAATACAGCTTCACTTTCAAGAGCGAGCATACCTAAAAACAATACAGAAGGTACTTGGGCAACAGCAATTCTTGCAGCATCATCCAGCTAAAGAATTGAAAAACAGGATAGTATCGCTTCCCAGACCTTATGTCAGGCCTATCGTACGAGGCAAAGAAACTAAAAGGGTTGAGTTTGGAATGAAAGCCCACATGCTTCAGGTTGACGGCATCTGCTTTATTGATGCCATGGAGTTCAGGGCATTCAATGAAAGTACCAGACTAAAAATAAGTAGTTTAAAACATAGATCGATATTTGGCTCCCTTCATCAGCTGGGGGCAGATCGCATTTATGCCACTAATGCCAACAGAAAGTATTTAACAGTAAGGAAAGTGTTCACTTGCTTTCCAAAGAAAGGCCCCAAGATAAACAAACCTGAGGAAAGCAAACTCAGAAGCCTCATCTCTAACCAGAGAGCAACCGTGATGGAGGGAAGTTTTGGTACCCATAAAACGGCTTACGGCCTGAATAAAATCAAGGTTAAGGGAGAAAAACGAGAAATGATACATGTATTCTTTGCCGTTATGATGGCCAATGCTGTTAAGATGAGCAAAAAGAAATCAGAAAACATACCACTACTTCAGGCCGCCTAAACCTAAATCAGAAAAGCCTTAGGGATCGGTGTGTCTATACTATTCTAAATCGATATTCCTTCAGATTTATTAATAAAACCACTCACGATTTTGCACTTTTCGAAGACGCTAAAGCGGAAGGTGTTCAGATTTATAACAAAAAAAGCTGGACTTAATCAGTCCAGCTTTTATATCTTGTTTTGATTTATGTAATTATCAAGGGAGGCCTAAAAAAAGCCTCCTGAAATTGAATCAGGAGGCTTTTACTTTTTATATATCTTTTGTTTAGATCAAGCTTATTTCGAAGAACTTAGCCAATACTGTATTAATGAATAAGAAGGCTAGTATAAACGGGCTTATCACAGTAATCATCACGTTGATGAATTTTTCCAGGAATGAGCCTTTATATTTAGGGTTTCCTTGCGCTATTTCATCACTGAAATTCTCTTTTTTCCATTTTACAGCTATGAATATAGACATCAAGCATCCGCCTAATGGCAAACTAACATCACTAAATACCTCTGCTACGAAAGTCAGGAAATCTTTATCGCTGTAGAAGCCTAATTTAGTGAACATTTCAACAGCACCCTGAGATAGCATACTTGGTATTCCTACAAGAAATACTACTAAACCAAGTAACCATACTACTCTTTTTCTTGGCCATTTCTTTTCATCTACCAAGTAGGCTACAGGTACCTCTAGCAAGCTAATAGTAGAAGTTAACGCCGCGAAGCATAGCAGTAGGAAGAATCCTCCACCTATTATTCTACCTATAAATGGTCCCATAGCTTCAAATACGCCAGGAAGCACTACGAAAACCAGACCGGGGCCAGCAGTAGGTTCCAGGTTTTGAGAGAATATCAAAGGGAAAATGAGCAATCCTGCAAGGAATGCTACACCTGCATCCATTATAGTAATCATAGCAGCTGATGATATAATGTTATCATTTTTGCTGATATATGATCCGTAAGTGATTAAGGCTCCCATACCTAATGAGAGTGAAAAGAAAGCCTGACCTAGTGCAGAATAAAGCGCTTCTGCTCTAAATGTGCTGAAGTCTGGCAGTAAGTAATATTTCACGCCATCAAGAGCGTTAGGCAATGTAACGGCATAGATGATAAGGCCAATAAGAATGATGAACAGAACAGGCATTAATATTTTAGAAGCCTTTTCAATTCCTCCCTGTACTCCTTTTACCACAATAAAAGCGGTGATAATCATGAAGCAGAATGAGAAAATGAAGTTATCTGTAATGTCAGCTACGTAAGATGAGAAAAACTCAGAATAATTTCCTTGCTTCAATAGAGAGCCGAATGATATCTCAAGGAAGTAACCAAAGGCCCAGCCGGCTACCACATTGTAGAAAGAGAGTATCATTACTCCGCAGATAATTCCAAAAAGGCCAATAAGACCCCATTTTCTACCTCCTAATTTTTTATAGGAACCATAGGCATCAGCCTGTGCTCTTCTACCAATAGCGATCTCTCCAACCATAATCGGATAGCATACTACTACTGTTAATATTAAGTATATAACTAAAAAAACAGCTCCACCATTTAAGCCAGCTTCGTAGGGAAATTTCCATATATTTCCTAGTCCTACCGCTGAGCCTGCAGCTGCAAAGATAAATCCTAATTTACTACTAAATCCTCCTCTGTTTGCCATAATGTATTTTCGTTTCGGGCGTTGAAAATATGTACATTTTATGATTATTCAAAAGAAAAAGCACAGACGTAGTTCTATTTCTATGTAAAAGGTTATAAAACGTTAATAAATCAGCAATATTACATGAAAATATAGGCCAATTCCATTCTTCTGCACTACCTTTAGGAAAATATTTAAGGGCTAAATCTCTCACTACTACTGGTGACTTTTAATCACTAAAATGGTCTAATAGTAAACCCCTTTATACGTAATTTTGTAATGTATAAAACATGGTTTACTAAATATTTGTAAATAGATATAAATCCTCATTGTTTTGAGGAAGAACAGGCAAACGGAATGGACTCACTAAGAAAATTAACCACAAAGGAAAAAGCTCTTCAGATAAATTTAAGTAAAGATATTTACGGATCTTTTGCAGAAATTGGAGCCGGCCAGGAGGTAGCTGCCAATTTCTTTAAAGCAGGAGGAGCATCTGGTACAGTAGCTAAAACTATGTCAGCCTATGATATGAGTTTTAGTGATGCCATATATGGATACTGTGAACGATATGTATGCGAGCCCCGGCTCATGAAAATGTTGGAGCATGAATATGATTTGCTCATAGAGCGATTACCTCACAGAGCTCCCAATACCAAGTTTTTTGCTTTTGCTAATACCGTAGAGGCACTTAACTATAAAAGAAGTAACCAGCCTCATGGGTGGATAGGCCTTCGTTTCCAGTGCACGCCAGGAGGAGAGTATAACGAATGTGTACTCCATGTGAAGATGAGTGATAATGATGTGCTACTGCAGCAGCAAGCATTAGGAACCATTGGGGTTAACCTTATATTCGGATGTTTCTTTTTTAAAGATGCTGAGCAGTTGCTGGAGTCTCTGATGGATGGCATCACTCCCGGGAGAATAGAAATAGATATGTTTAGGCTTAGCGGCCCTGATTATTCGCATGTAGATAACAGGCTGATGAGCTTAAAACTAGTTAAAAGTGGCTTTACTCATGCCGCTATGTTTGGCCCTGATGGTAATGCCATGCAGCCTTCAGAAGCGCTTTATAAGAAAAATGTATTAATACTGAGAGGTAGATTCAGACCTGTTACTCATGTTAATGTGGATATGCTGTTGGCTTCCAGGCGCCACTTTAAAAAGGAGCCGGATGTTGATAGAGATAAAATAGTAGTGCTTACCGAGCTTACGCTCAGTGACTTGAGGATGGAAGGTGAGATTGATGAAAAGGATTTCTTAAACAGGGTGGACATCATTTGCTCTTTAGGTCAAAACGTGATGATCTCTAACTACCCTGAATATTATAAACTGGTAGATTACCTCTCTGAGATTACCAAAGGTAGAAAAATAGGTATTATACTAGGTATTTATAACCTGCAAAGGGTATTTGATGAGAAATATTATACTGACCTGAGAGGAGGAGTGCTAGAGGCCTTCGGTACTTTGTTTGGTAATAATGTGAAGATTTATGTGTACCCGGCTACCAAGCCAGATGAAGAAGGAGAGGAGCTGTACACGCTTGATAACTTTGAACTACCGGCTAAATTAAAAGGGCTGTTCGGTTATTTGATTGATAACGACAAGCTGGAAAATATTAAAGGAGCCAATGTAGACAACCTGCACATTATTTCTGATAATGTCTTGTCTATGATTAAGTCTGGTGAAGAAGGCTGGGAGGCTATGGTGCCAAGAAAAGTGGTAAGTGCCGTGAAAGAAAAATGCCTATTTGACTATCCTTGTGATACGGATGTGGCAACTAAAGAATTAGCAGATAAAGAAAAGCAGGGCTCCTAAAAAAAGGAGCCACTTTTTGATGCTGCATCTTCCATCAGTTCATGGGCTTTATCTTTTCCTAAATACTTATCTATTAATGAATGGATAATGTATAAGGCCGGTGTCATAATGATTGCTATTATGAATTTGTAGGTATAATTAATAGTGCCTACAGATAATACCTGAATGAGAGTCCATTTAGAATCTTTGGCCGCCAGCAGATAAAAGGCTACAAATAGCACTACAAAGCTGTCTACCAGTTGAGAAATTAAGGTAGACCCTGTGGCTCTGAGCCACAGCTTTTTGCTGCCAGTGATGGCGCGCAGCTTATGAAAAACATACACATCTAGCAGCTGACCTAGTAAAAAAGCTACCAGCGAACCTACAATGATTCTGGCTCCTTGTAGAAAGACTTTATTAAAAGCGTAGTTAATATTAAAGGCATTACCCGAATCATCAGTAGCGTTTACATCTAGCCAAAACTGTGCGGGTTTTAGCCAGCTTACTACAGAAATAATCAAGAACATGTATATGATGAAGACAATGGTAAGATAGCTGATCTTTTTCACCCCTTGTTTTCCAAAGTATTCATTGATAATATCAGAGGTAACAAATACTACGGGCCATAACACTACCCCGGCTGTGAGGTTAAAATCCAGCACCCAATCTCCCAGCATAGGAATTTTGGCAGGAGGGAAGCCCATAGTAGCTTCCAGTGAAAATATTTTAGTTCCTACTAGCTCTGCTAATAAGGCATTAGTGAGGAAAATACCACTTAATATGATAAAGAGGTTAGTTTTCTTGTCTATTATGTTTTTCATTTATTCAGGCACATGTGTAGATTCTCCTTCTGTAGCTAGGGAAGTGTTTTCAAAGACAGATTTAGCTTCATTTAAAAATGGAGATAGATCTTTGTATCTGGCAGAATAATGTCCGATAAGCAGGTGTTTTACACCCGCCATTTTGGCTATTGTAGCCGCCTGAGTCGTAGTGCTGTGAAAGGTCTTTTCTGCCCATATAGCTTTTTCTTCTAAGAAAGTAGCTTCATGGTAAAGTAAGTCTGCGTTAGAGATATAAGGGAGAATACTTTCATCATACTTAGTGTCTGAACAGTAGGCATAGGTTCTACTTTTTCTTGGAGGAAGGGTAATATCGCTGTTTTTATATAAAACATTGCCTTCATCGTCTAGTATGTCAAGACCCTTTTTGAGGTCGCCAATTTGTGTCAAACTGATGTTCTCCGGAAGTTTCTCTTTATTCAGGCGAATAGGTTTGGGTTTTTCCTTAAATAAAAACCCACAACAGGCTATTCTATGGTTTAAAGGGAAACTATGAACGGTGAGTAACTTGTCTTCAAAAAGCAATTCTGAGCAGTCATTTTGTAGCTCATGAAAATGGATTTTGTAATTAAGAGAAGTGTCTGAGTACTTCAGTTGTGTAGTAATAATCTCTTGAAGCCCCTTTTGCCCATAGATGAAGAGGTCATCTTTGCGCTGTAGCAAATGCATGGTGAAAATTAGGCCCATCAGACCTAAATAATGATCACCATGCAAATGACTTATGAAAATATGATTAATGCGTAACGCTTTACACTTATACCTTGAAAGCTGTATTTGTGTGCCTTCACCACAGTCAATAAGAAAATTATGACTTTTAACCCTTAATAGCTGGGCGGTATGGTGTCTGCCATACGCAGGTGTGGCTGAATTGGATCCGAGTATTTTTAGTTCGAAAGACAAATTTATAGGTTCAACTCAATGATCTTCTTCTCCTTCTTTCAGGTCGTTTTCTAATTCGTTCATAAACACAGCATCTACTGCTTCCTCTACAGTAGGCAGTATGTTTAAAACACTGTCTAGCTGAGATATTTTTATGAGTTTATGAGTATGTTCTGAAAGTCCTGCCAATACAAAAATGCCGCTATCTTCCTGAATAACCCTGTTGCCTACTAATAAGGCACTTAAGCCAGAAGAATCAGTGTATTTAACTTCCGATAAATCAAGGATGATATTTTTTACTCCTTCCGCATGAGTGGTAATTAACTCTGACTTTAGGCTAGGAGCAATGCTGGAGTCCAGCTTTTCTTCATGTAGCTTCAATAAGCTATATTTATCTTGTTTATCTATAGTATATTTCATTTTTTTCTTTGGTTTAGTTGAGATACTTCTTCCTTAAACTGATATTCAGCTTACTGAGTTTTAATATATTCGAGAATTTTATTTTCAATACGTGTGTCTACGTTTGAATAATCTTGCTTATTTAAAACTTCTCCAGTAACCTTTTCAAAAAGCTCAAGATACCTATCAGAAATTGATTTTACAACCTCGTCAGTCATTTCAGGTACTGATTGTCCATCTTTGCCTTGAAAGCCATTGGCGATTAACCACTGCCTCACAAATTCTTTAGACAATTGCTTCTGAGATTCGCCGCTGTCTTGTCTCTCTGCGTATCCATCCAGATAAAAATACCTTGATGAATCAGGAGTGTGGACTTCATCTATCAGGTAGATTTCATCATTGAGTTTACCAAATTCATATTTAGTATCTACCAGGATCAAATCTCTTTCTTTCGCTAATTCCGTTCCTCTTTGAAATAGAGCAAAAGTATATTTTTCCAGCTGCTCGTAGTCTTCTTTAGACACTAAGCCGCTGCTTAAAATTTCTTCTTTAGAAATATCTTCGTCATGGCCTTCATGCGCTTTGGTAGTAGGCGTAATGATAGGCTGAGGAAGTTTATCATTTTCTTTTAGTCCTTCTGGTAATGCTACACCACAAAGCGTTCTTTTGCCGTCTCTGTACTCTCTCCAAGCGTGGCCTGCCAGGTAGCCTCTTATCACCATTTCTACAGGGAAAGGATCGCACATAAGTCCTACTGCTACGTTAGGATCAGGGCTTGCTTCCAGCCAGTTAGGGCAAATATCTCTTGTAGCTTCCAGGTTTTTTTGTGCCACTTGGTTAAGCACCTGCCCTTTAAAAGGGATAGCTCTTGGAAGTACCACATCAAAGGCTGAAATTCTATCTGACGCCACCATTACCATTTTCTTATCAAAATAGTAAATGTCCCGAACCTTGCCTCTGTAAAAGTTGGTCTGCCCGGGGAAATTATAATTTGTTTCTTTAAGGGATTTCATAGGTGGCGCAAATTTAAGTAGCTGGGAACAGATTAAAAATTTATTCTTTTGTTTCTTGCTCTTCGAATGGTCCGGAGTCAACATTTGAGAGCTTGCCGCGGCTATAAGTTTCTATCTTTTCCAGTGCTCCGTTTTCATCATAATACTTCCAATGGCCTACCTTTCTGCTGGTTACATATTCTCCATCTATCTCTTCCTGGCCGTTTTTATGGTAAGTTTTATAAGAGCCATGAGGCTTGTCATTATGGAAGTTCATTAGGGTTTTTACCTGCCCATTATCAAAATATTCAGTATATGAACCTTTTCTTAAATCAAATTGGTAGGTCATTTCAGATTCTTTTTGCCCATTTTCATAATAGGTGGTGACCAAGCCGTTTAATTTACCTTTATCAAAAGTTTGAGTTTTCTTTTTATGGCCGTTTTCATAATAATCTACCCACTCACCATGAGCTTTATCATTTTCATATTTTTCTACGGCTAGCATGTGGCCCAGTGAGTCATAGCGCTCTACAGTAAGGGCTGCGTTGCCTTTTGATAGTTTGTAAATGGTTTTAATAGCACTATTGTGAAAAAATGATTTACCGGCTTTTTTGCCTTCAGTATAGTTAAACTGATGTTCAATAGAGCCATCAGCATAATAACCAATATTCTCACCATCCATAAGTCCATTTTTGTAGTGGCCTATGAGTAAGGGCTTGCCTTCTTTAGTGTAAGTTTTAAAAACTCCGGTTTTTTCACCGTCTTCCATTTCAGACTCTGTTTCTATTTGCCCATTTTCATAATAGGTTTTATAGTAGCCATGCAATACCCCTTTATGATAGTTACCTTCATTGAGTAGTTGCCCGTTTTCATAATACTCTTTAGTAATGCCTGACTGAAAACCTCCTTCATAAGTAATTTCTTTCTTAATGCTTCCGGAAGGGTAATATTCCAGTAATGTGCCATCAGGCTTACCGTTTACGAAATAGCCGCGACTTTTAAGGCTGCCAGAGTTGTAATAGATGTACAGGCTATCAGCAATTTCATTATCCTGAAAGCTCGCTGTTTGAATCACTTTGCCAGAAGCGCTGTAAACTACCACGGGGCCTTCTTTCTGGCCTTTGTTAAACTTCATCTCTCTTTTGAGCTGACCATTCTCATAGTATTCTTTAAAAACGCCATCTTTAATTCCTTGAGAGAAATGGCCTTCCATGGCCAAAGCTTCATTTTGAGGGTAGAATTTTTTATAAATACCATCTATTCCACCATCAGCGTTACTAACATGGTAGACTTCTTTGAGTATGGTGCCCTCTTCATCATAGAAGGTGCGAACTTCCTTCTGAGCCTGGGCAGCAAAGGGGATAATGAGTATTAGTAAAAGTGAGAATTTAGCCATAAGTCAAATATAGTGACATGATGAAACGAAAAAAAGCCTTTCGATGTAAACGAAAGGCTTTAGATGATATTATTTAAAGAAAGAAAATGCCTTATTATACTTTTTCAATAACAATGGCCGAGGCACCACCGCCGCCGTTGCAAATACCTGCCACACCTACTTTTCCTTTATTTTGACTTAAAACGCTATGCAGGGTAGTAATTATTCTTGCTCCTGAGCAGCCCAGCGGGTGTCCAAGTGCTACAGCTCCACCGTTTACATTTACTTTGTCAGGATCAAGGTTGAGTTCTTTAATATTTGCCAATGCTACAGCAGAGAAGGCTTCATTAATTTCGTAGAAATCTACGGCTGACGCGTCTATTCCGGCATTTTTTATGGCTTTAGGTATTGCTAGCGCAGGGGCAGTGGTAAACCATAATGGATCTTGGGCAGCATCAGCAAAGCCGGTGATTTTAGCCAGGGGAGTAAGGTTGAGTTCCTTTAGTTTTGCCTCGCTCACTAGCACAAGGGCAGAAGCGCCATCATTAATGGTAGAAGCATTAGCTGCGGTTACAGTACCTTCTTTAGAGAAAACGGGTCTTAGAGAGGGTATTTTGTCGAAATTAACATTTTTATACTCTTCATCCTGATCGAAGATAAGGGGTTCACCTCTGCGCTGCGGTACTTCTACAGGAATTACTTCTTCTGCAAATTTACCTGCCTCCCAGGCTGCTGCTGAGCGCTTGTATGATTGAATAGCATATTCATCTTGCTGCTCACGGGTGAGATTCATTTCAGAGGCAGTATTGTCAGCGCAGTTGCCCATCGGGAATTCATTATAGGCCTCCCAAAGGCCATCATGCATGAGACCATCTATGAGTTGGCCATGGCCGTATTTATAACCATACCTGGCTTTGGGTACGTAGTAGGGCACGTTAGACATGCTTTCCATACCTCCGGCTACTACCACATCATTTTGCCCCAGCATAATACTTTGAGCAGCCAGCATTACTGATTTCATGCCTGAAGCACATACTTTATTTACGGTGGTGCAGGGTACGGAATAACCCAGTCCGGCACCCACGGCTGCCTGGCGAGCAGGCGCTTGGCCCAGCCCGGCAGAAATGACATTACCTAGAAAAACTTCATTAACGCTGCTGCCTTCTACGCCAGCTTTGCTTAGCGCCGCTTTAATGGCTGTGGCGCCCAGTTGCACAGCGGTAAGGCTGGCAAGGCTACCTCCAAAACTGCCAATAGGCGTTCTTACAGCAGAAACAATATAAACTTCTTGCATAATAGTATTGGTTTTAATGAGGGAATACTCGGTTGAGTAATGAAGATAATTGTTTTTGGGAACAATTGGAATTTTACTTCCACTGCTGAGGAGTAGGCGTGCTCAGCAGTGGAAGTGAATATGCTTTTACCAGTCAGGCTTGCCAGATGATTTTGGCTTGGTAGCCTTGTGTTTATTTTGCTGGTAATATTGAATCTCTTTGTTTTTTAAGGCTTCCAGTATCATTTTAGCCTTTTCAGGAGACATTTTCATTTCTTTAAGCTTCTCAGATACGGAGCTCATATTCTCTTCGTCACCTTCTTTTTTGTCATTTTCTTCTCCTGCTTGCTGCTTTTCGTCTGCGTCTTCTTTCTTAGTATCGTCTTTTTCGCCCTTTTTCTGCTCTTCTCCTTCTTTATCTTTTTCGTCAGGTTTTCCGTCTTTCTCTTGCTGGTCTTTTTCCTGACCTTTCTCATCTTCACTTTGCTGATCCTGATTCTGCTGATCTTCGTTTTCCTGATCGCCGTCTTTCTTATCTTGGTTTTTCTGATCCTTGTCTTGTTGATCCTTTTGATCTTGCTGATCTTTATTCTCGTCGTTTTTATCCTGATCCTGGTTGTTTTGGTCTTTTTGATTCTCAAGAGCCTTTTTCACCATCTCATAATTATAGCGGGCCTCTTCATTAGTAGGGTCAGCTTTTAGGGCTTGTTTGAAGTGTTCCAGCGCCTCTTCGTATTTCTTGGTTCTGTTAGCCATAATGCCCAGCTGCTGATGAGCTACCGAGCGTACACTTTTATTTTCGCTGTTGATTATGCTCTCATAGTTATTAAAAGCATTGGTAGTGTCTTTCTTTTGGAAGTAGGCATTGGCCAGGTTAAGCGTAATATTGTCGTCTTCCATCTGCAGCGTATCTAGCAGATAGTGGTAGTTATCAATAGCCTTGTCAAAATTTCCGCTGTTATAAGCTTCTTTAGCTTCTTTTTTAAGCTTATTGATCTTCGCAATACGATCGAGCTCTCCAAAAGAGGAGCTTACCATTACTAAAACCGTTAAAACAAGGTACTTCATAGGCCTTTTTTAAATCTTAATTGTTTTTATAGAAACAAGAACATCTAGTAAAATTAGTAAAAGTGCTGCAGCTAAAAAATAATAATATCGGTTAGCCGAAACATCTACCTGACGAGTATCTCTAAGTTCGCCTTCAATATTGTTAATCGTATTTATTAATCGAGAAACATCATTATTAGTTTCATTGATTTCAAAATACTCACCATCAGTTTCTTTAGCCAGTTGCCTTAAGGTGCGGTTATCTAAGCGGGTAAGCACATCTTTGCCTTCATTATCCTTTTTGTACTGTCCGGCTTCCATTAACTTACTACCTCTGGAGGTACCTACACCCAGGGTGAATAGTTTAATATTCTGATCTTCTATTTCATTAATTACCTCTTCGGTGTCTTCTCCAAAGTCTTCACCATCACTAATAAGCACTATTACCTTAGATTTTTGCTGGGTAATGGGGGAGTCTTCATTATTAAGCTTATCCAGTGCCATGCGTAGGGGAGGGCCAAAGTCCGTACCTGCGTTGGGCACCAGTGAGGTGTTGAGGGTTTCTATGAAGAGATTAAGCGCATTTTGATCAAAAGTGAGCGGGGCTTGCATGAATGCTTCAGAAGAAAAAATGATAACTCCAATTCTGTCTGAGTTAAAAGCTTCAACAATATTTTTAAGCTCAAATTTCACTTTCTCTAACCGAGAAGGTTGTATGTCTGTAGCATTCATAGACTGAGAAAGGTCTACCAATACAAAAATATCTTTACCTACTGATTTCACTTCTCTTTTGGTTTCTCCGAAAGAAGGCCCCATGAGCGCGATTACAAGCAAGGCAAAGTACACAGTACGGACTACGGTTTTTATAAACACTTGTCCGAATGGTGTTCTTAATTTTCTGCCAATGCTCACTACCCTAATGATATAGGCGATGTAGAATATGACAAAAAGTAATACAAAAGCCATTTCCAGGCCGGTTAAAGAGTAAAGCCAGTTCATGATATAAAAACTTCCAATTAATGGTGGCAAAGAGGCAAATATATAAAAGCTCTCAATGCACTCAAATACCAAGTCTATTAAATACAAGACTGGTCAATTAACGGGTTAAAAGCGGGTTTAGTTTGTGTGAGAAAAAATATTTTAAAAAACTTTTAGGAAGTGTTTGGTAAAGAGGAAAGAGTTCTGTTATATTTGCACTCGCTTTTAGGGAAAGCAGTGAGGGCAAGAGCAAACGAGGGACGGCAACACTGTTGAAAAAAGCAAGAAATTACGGTTAACGAACCTTGGAGAGGTGGGTGAGTGGCTGAAACCAGCAGTTTGCTAAACTGCCGTACCTGTAAAGGTACCGGGGGGTTCGAATCCCCCTCTCTCCGCAGATAAAAATAAGTTCGGGGCGTAGCGCAGCCCGGTTAGCGCACCTGGTTTGGGACCAGGGGGTCGCAGGTTCGAATCCTGCCGCCCCGACTAAAAAGAGTCAACGGCTCGCAAAAGCCTCTAAATCTTATGATTTAGAGGCTTTTTTTATTTTATCCTACCAATAATCAACATTAAATTTCATTAAAAATGTGCCCCATTCGGTGCCCCTTTTTTTATCTTATATTTGGGGCACAAATAAGGGGTTAAATATCAGATTATTAGATGTTTAATTCATTTTGTTTGTTATTAAATATTTCTATTTGACAGCAAAAATACTTTTGATTAGGTGCCCCCGGGTCATCAAATAAAAACAAATTAAAAGTTTAAGTATGATGAAAGCCCACACAAACACATTTGGAGTAGTTTTTTATTTAAGAAAATATAAGGCCAATAATGGCAAAACTCCAATCTATGCAAGAATTACAGTAAACGGTAAGAGAGTGGATATTTCTATTAAGCGCTCCATTGAGGAAAGCAATTGGAATACCAGCAAAGGACTGGCTAGGGGGAATCGAGAGGATGTGAAAAATTTGAACAAATATTTAGAGCAAGTAAGAAGTAAAATAGTGCAGCATTATCAGAATATGGTATTGCAAAATAGACTGGTTACTGCAGAGGCTATTAAAAATCAATTTTTAGGAATTGATAAAAAAGAGCATACACTTTGTAAGCTTATTGAATACCATAATACCGAAATGAAAGAGGTTTTGGCCTGGGGAACAATGAAAAATTATTTCACGACTCAGAAGTATTTGGAAAGGTTTCTGAAAAGCAAATGCTCTACAGCTGATGTATATCTAGCTCAGATTAATTATAAGTTTATTACGGACTTTGAATTTTTTCTTCATAAATGGAAGCCTAAAGAT
The DNA here is from genome assembly GCF_021389955.1 of Fulvivirga maritima. Lineage (NCBI taxonomy): Bacteria > Pseudomonadati > Bacteroidota > Cytophagia > Cytophagales > Fulvivirgaceae > Fulvivirga > Fulvivirga maritima. Next base: position 6,331,020 of record NZ_CP089980.1, on the reverse strand, counting down.
CATCATAAGCCATTAGGTAATAACGGTATTATGAAACATATGGAGCGTTTTCGTAAAATGGTTAATCTCGCGATACGTATGGAGTGGATGAAGCATGATCCTTTTGCAAAGTATCAACCAAAATTTATTAAAGTTGAAAGGGGGTATTTAACCGAGGAGCAGTTGCATACAATAGAGCAAAAAAAGTTTAGTATTTCCCGGTTAGAGCAGGTGAAGGATCTATTTATATTTAGTTGTTATACAGGTTTGGCTTATATTGATGTAGTGAACCTTACTCCTGATAATATTGCAAAAGGAGTAGATGGGGAATTATGGATTTTCACAAAAAGACAAAAGACCAGTAATACTATTCGAGTGCCGCTGTTAAAGCAAGCGCTCGATATTATTGAAAAGTATCAAGATCACCCTAAGGTGATGTATGAGCGAACTTTATTGCCCGGGATGTCTAATCAAAAATTAAACTCTTATCTTAAGGAAATAGCCGATTTATGTGACATTAAAAAGAATCTTACTTTTCATTTGGCCAGACATACTTTTGCTACCACAGTAACTTTGAGTAATGGTGTGCCTATAGAATCAGTAAGTAAGATGTTGGGCACTCTAAAATTTCAACCACTCAGATCTATGCTAAGGTCGTAGAACAAAAGTTGAGTGCTGATATGAGTAAATTAAAATCGATTATAAATAAAAATGATTGAAGGGAGTCAGGTTACCCTTGGTTTTATATGCCTTTAAGAAAAGGGTGTAATTATGGCAATACTAAAAAGGTAAATGCATTTGGGAAAATATCTTTTCTGACTGGATTATGATTATCTAGAATTGTTGCTAAAACCTCTATCAAATCGCATCAATAGGTATAATTAAAATTATCATTATGTAGAGGTTCATCTGCGTGAATGGGGTTATAGTTGCTAACGAGTTCTATTAATATAGCGTTAAAAACACGTTTTAGGTAAGGAGAGGAATTTGCAACAGGGTCTGTCAATTAAATACCTAAAACCATGAACGCTCAATCAATAATAAAACAGCACATTGCAGATGATAACTTCCCTTGCCTGATGGGGAAGTCTACTTTAAAATCTGATACCCTTAAAATTGAAGATTATCAATATTTTAACAACATTGAATTTACTAGGAAACTGTATCAAGACCTTCTTCAATTTACAAGATCTATAAACAGCAATTCTAAGAAGTTTTATAGTTTTATTGCCTCCTTTTCTTTAGAACAAGTAAAATCTGAAAAGCAGTTCGAAACAATTATGTGGCAGCAGCTTCAGCTTTTAAATAGTGTGGATAATTACTCGTGGGATGGTTCTGTTAGTGACAATCCGGAGGATGATAATTTTAGCTTTAGTGTAGGAGGCAAAGCCTTTTATATTGTTGGTATGCATCCTAAAAGTTCAAGGATCTCAAGACAATGCGCAATACCCGCTTTAGTTTTTAACCTGCATTACCAATTTGAAAATCTTAAAACTTCAGGAAAATATCAGGTTATGAAGCACAAAATACGTGAAAATGATTTGGGAATTCAAGGAGTACCTAACCCTATGTTGGAGGATTTTGGATCAAACAGTGAGGCTCGGCAATATAGTGGAAGAGCTGTGGATGAAAGATGGAAATGTCCTTTTCTTAATCAAACTAGAGTTTAATGTTACATATTATCGAAAAACAAAGCGGAAGTGCTTTCAAGATTAAAAAGAATCAATATTTAAAAGTGATTGACCCCAATGGAGAGCAAGTCAGTGACATGGTTCTCTTCAATGCTGAAGATACAAGAGAGAAGATATCATCAGGAAAATCATTGGATTTTGAGGAAGCTATATTGTTAACTGAAGGAAATAAACTTTGGAGCAACAGATCAAATATAATGGCCAGTATAATGAAAGATACTAATGGAAGAAATGACTTTCTTCTCGCTCCTTGTAGTGCAGAAACATTTAAAATAATGTATAAGCACGATGAATATCATCCCAGCTGTTTTGAAAATCTTTATACTCATTTAGCTGAATATGATATTAGGCCGGATGACATCCCCACGGCATTTAATATTTTTATGAATGTGCAGTTTGCGCAGGATGGAAAAATTGAGGTTTGTCCTCCTACCAGTAAATCAGGAGACTACATTATATTTAAGGCGGAAATGGACATGATCGTAGGTTTAACCGCGTGCTCGGCTGAAGACAGTAATAATGGATCATTTAAACCTATACACTATGAAATATTAGACGATCTCAGTTAAAAAGGGAGAATAATTTGTGTAGAATTGCCCGATAGTGCGATGAAATTACTGATATAATATGAGCGCACCATCAAGGGCAATATCTACTATATAGCTTTTAGAGATCAGAATGACAAATGCATATAAGAGGTAATGACCTCATAAAATAAAGGTGGATTATCCTGATAATCTATCTTTATCTTTTACCCGAATTCTTAGAGTTGAGGGTTTTCTCTTTCACTTGCGGGAAATGCTCAATTACTTCCAGTAGTTGATTTTCACAATTTACTAATTCATCACCCTTCGCCTTAATTATTTTGGTAATGTTGCTAATACATTCTTTCTCCTCAGGTGCTAACGCGGTACATTGTTCATTATAGAGTATAATCGACGTCAGTTTGGATCTTAATTCTAAAGACGCTTGCTGTAACTTTTTGGTATACTCGGTAATTAGGTTTAGATCATCTACTTTACTCATCTCTCTCTTCTCGTTTTTTTGAACATTATTGCTTAAAACTATAACTTACAAGCTAGAAGATTGTTTTACGGACTGCGTTAAATGTACCGTGAGTGGTGATATGTTTTAAATAAAGGAGGGGATGACTTGAGTATATATTATAGATACTAATCATAACTTTTATTGAGAATAGTTGTCCTATTAGGAGGGGTTTAGTTTTGACAATTAACATGTTGTGGCTAAACCTAATTATTACCTGACTGGTAGGAGAGCATCTAAAAAATGCTGTCATCTTTTAAGGAGAGTCAGATAACAAAAATCTCTACAGAGACTAATCATAAATAAAAGTATGCGCGAACATTTGTTACTTCTAGGAGCATCTGGATCCTTAGGTTTGGAAATTGCTAAAAGACTAAAGCGAGATTCTATTCCTTTCAGAGGTCAAACAACTTCATCCAGCGGTGAAGAAAAGCTTAAACCATATACCGATGATATTTGGATCGTAGATCCAGTGGCCAATCCAGAAAGCGTAAAGGGGGTTACTGAGGGTGTAACTACTGTAATTTCAGGCATGGGAAAGAGCGTTAGCCTTTTCAAGAATTCGCAAGACACGTTTTATGAAGTTGATTATCTTGCTAATGCCCATATACTTTCAGACGCCATAAAAAATAAGGTATCTTATTATATATATGTATCTATAAAAGAAGCTGGGCACAATGACCAGTATGCCATCCCTAAAAGCCACAAACAATTTGAAGAAAGCCTTCATAATTCAAAAATTAGTCATTGTATTCTCAGACCCGTTGGCTTTTATTCGGGGCTACATGATTTGGCAATAATGGCAAAACACCATGTAATACCGGTCATTGGAAATGGTGAGGCTAAAACAAATAGCATGGCTCAGGGAGATATGGCAGAAGTGGTTATCAGTACTTTAAAAAGAAAAAACACTGGAGTACATTTAATAGGAGGACCAAAAATTCATACCCGCTATGAAATGGCCAAAATGATAAAAGATAGGCTTGGGGGTAAAATTATTAAAATTCCTTCTACTGTTGCAGATGTGGGGGCTGTACTGCCACAAATTTTTGATAAGAATCTTCATGAGAAAATGGGCTTTTTTAAATATATCACTACTCATGATATGATTGGTGAAAAGAATGGTACCGTCACATTTGAAGAATATCTTAACACAGTAGATATAAATGATCTATCCTAATGGAAGAGTACGATAGCATTATTATAGGAAGTGGTGTTAATGGACTCTCTGCAGCTATTTATTTGCAAAAGCGAGGGCTTAAAACAATTATATATGAGAGTGGTAGTGTTCCAGGTGGATCCACTAAAACAGAATCACTTACCTTACCGGGATTTTTACATGATACAGGGTCAGCTGTTCACCCTATGGCTTTTGCATCTCCTTTTTTAAAAACTCTTCCATTAGAGGAGTACGGTTTAAAATGGATTTTTCCAGAAATTCCATATGCTCATCCATTTTTAGATGGTAGTGCATTAGCAGCCTATGCAGACGTCTCTCAAACCGCTGCTCAGTTGGGTGTAGACCAGAAAGCTTATGGCCGTATTTTTGATAATCTCACAAAAAAATGGGAGGGGATAGCTCCTGATATGCTAGGGCCACTTACCATTCCAAAACATCCATTAGATTTTGTGCAATTTGGCCTCAAAGCTATGCTATCAGCGGAGCAGTTGTGTAATCATTATTTTCAAGATGAAAAAACGAAAGCCTTTTTTTTTGGAGCTGCTGCTCATGCTACTTTACCGTTAGACGGTTGGGCTTCCAGTGCATTCGGGCTAGTACTAAGTTGCATGGCTCATAAATATAACTGGCCTTTTCCAGAAGGTGGTGCAAAAACTATTATTAGTGCTTTAGTTTCTTATTATGAATCCTTGGGAGGAAAGGTGGTGTTAAATGCTCCTATCACAGATATTAAGCAATTGCCAAAATCGAAAACTTATCTTTTTGATTTGACACCCAAACAACTACTTAAGGTCAGAAATACTAATCTGAGCAATTTCTATCGTAAAAGGCTCAGTAATTTCAAATATGGTGCAGGAATTTTTAAAATTGATTGGGCATTAGATAGTCCAATTCCATTTACTAATGAAAAGTGCCGCAAAGCAGGTACAATCCACTTGGGGTATTCTACAGAAGAGCTCAAAGAATCTGAAAAATCGTGTAATGAAGGTCTACTTACCAATGCTCCATATGTTCTTTTAGCCCAGCATACAGTGTTTGATAAAACTCGTGCGCCGGAGGGGAAACATACCGCATGGGCCTATTGTCATGTGCCTAATGGAAGTACTGAGGATCGAACAGAAGTGATCGAAAACCAGATAGAGCGAGTTGCACCAGGGTTTAAAAGAATTATTTTAGCTCGCTCCATCAAAAATACAAAAGAAATGCATGCCTTTAACCCTAATATTATTGGAGGAGATATTAATGGAGGCAAGCAAGACCTGACCCAACTTTTCACGCGTCCTGTGGTAAAAATCTCTCCTTATAATACTTCCAATACACAGATTTACTTATGCTCATCTTCTACACCTCCCGGAGGAGGAGTTCATGGTATGTGTGGATTTCATGCTGCCAAACAGGTGTTTAAGGAGCATTTTAAATGATCCTACTCAATTAAACCCCTCAATCCATTCAAATTCCGACATCTATTTTGAGTAATTTATTTGTTGCTTAAAAAGGATCGTGTCATCCTCTAGCCCATCATCGAAGTCTATGGACAATCTGATCGATTCTATAGGCCATGATTTCGGACGGAAGTTAGTGATATATTTCCATTTTATCGACCACTTAAATGCATCAATGTTGCATTTAATGATATTTCACTTACCTTTACATTCATATCAGTAAAAAGGATATCTAGTGGTATATGAAGGGGTATTTACGTCAAGATCTGTGATGAAGGAATGTTAAAACAATACTATTCTATACCATTGATTTTATGAATTATAGAGGAAGAAGAAATTGACGAATATGAAAACAGACAATGATCTATTGAAAAGAAAACAGTATGACATAAATGGAGATAATCATGTGATGAGTTCTGTGGAAACACCATTAAGAAAAGATGCATTTGCAAAGTCAGATGAAGAAAAGGTAACGAATATTGAGAAATTGTTTGCTGGCATTATGGAAGAGCTTGGCTTGGATCTTACTGATGATAGCCTTAAAGGTACTCCATACCGCGTGGCAAAAATGTATGTAAAGGAGTTGTTTAATGGTCTTAATCCTGAAAACAAACCTTCACTATCCGTTTTTGATAATAAATATCAGTACAATAAAATGCTGATAGAGAAGGATATAAGTTTCTCATCAGCTTGTGAGCATCATTTTTTGCCAATTATCGGGAAGGCACATGTAGGCTATATTTCTTCGGGTAAAGTAATAGGCCTTTCTAAAATTAACAGAGTAGTAGAATATTATGGTCGTAGACCTCAGGTACAGGAACGTATGACCCTTCAGATCTTCGAAGAGCTAAAAAATGCTCTTCAGACAGATGATGTGATTGTGGTGGTAGAGGCAGAACATTTGTGTGTTTCTACACGTGGAGTGAAAGACAAAACCAGTAAGACCACGACTTTAGAATATGGTGGAAAATTCAACGATATTGATTTTCGTAATGAATTCTATCAACATATATAAAAAGTGAAATTTGGAACGCGCTATTAGATGGTTAAAAAGGTTGACTTTTAAATAATTAAAAGCCAACCTTTTCGATGTTATATGTTTTACAAGTTTCAGAGTCAATCCCAATTCTTTTATTTCCTCGTGTCTGAGATATCTAGAAATTCAAACCAAATCATTCCAAAAGATATTTACTCAATTGCTAGAAAGAATTATTCCTCTTAAGGATGTAGCTCACCTGGGCGCCCAATTCGGGTAATGGCATATCGTATGAGGGAGTAAATTCGAGGAAGTAAGTATTTTATAATATAATGATTTTGTAACCGGATGTTAAATGGATTATTCGGTAGTATAGAGATGCTATAATAGGCTACTAACTAATTTTTAGAGGATTAGATGTTGGTAACTTTAACAAATATTTTTCGATGCATATTCTGTTGCTGTAAAAAGCATGTAATGTATTGTTGATGATGTTAATATTATAAAAAAACCTCATTTATTCATAGTTATTTAATTGCAACAATGTTGCGTTTAAGTTAATTCTTTTATATTTTCAGGTATCGTTGCAACGTGAGGCGATGCTGAAAACCTCTAAGAGAGTAGGCTTAATATTAAAAATGATTAAAATGAATAATCAAAATGGAAAGTTAAGTTTAGATGACTTAAAAGTTCAAAGTTTCGCTACCAGTATTGATGAAGAAAAAGCTCAAAAAATACTTGGAGGCGCAGCTAGTCACCCTACACATACCGAAGACACAGATACTCACGAGACTTGTACTTGTGATGCTAGCAAAACTTCATTAGAAATTAATCCTTAATTATAGAGGCAGGTAGAATTTATTCTACCTGCTTTATAATTCCATTTAAATAGAGTTGTTTGAGTTGCTTTTTTATTATGTGTTTTAGCTGACCTATTTTTTGCGTTTCATCTAACTTAGATAAAATGTTTTCAGCTATTGAATTGAATGAATATTTCCCTTGGTTTATTGAAGCGATTATTGCCTGAGATAGCGCTTCGAGTCTCAATTCTTCCACTCCGTACCTGTGCTTTACCAATACTTTTACCTCATCAGCTAACTCTATTATAGTCGCATACTCACTGAGCTGAAATTTACCAGCCTTAAATGTCAGTTTATTTACTATTCTTTGATAGTTATCAGATAGGAACTCAAAAGTTACTGGGCTTACTTCCATATCTAATTTTTTCTTTTCTATTATAAAATTATCATCGGTTTTATTATTATCTCCCTCAAACCTTATATTATTAATAAGCTGGTAGGGCTCTTGTTCATTAGTTATATCGGAGGTGAATTTTATGTTTTCATAGGATTTAGGAAAGTATCTTTTGCTGATCTTTCTTAATATATTTTTGATATCAGGGAAACAACCTGAATATTGGCTGTTTTTATTTTTTTTAAGTTCAGGTAAAACTAAATGATCTGAACAATATGGGCTTATTAACTTAAGTATGGAATATGCGATCCCGGTTTCACCCATAAATACTGACAGATCAGCTTTACAACTGTCCCAGCCTGCAGGAAAATAACCTTTTTCCCTTTTTAGCATCATGGCTTTTTCTATGATTTGGTATGCTGATTGTGTGTACTCTTTCTTGTTTAATTTGTATCCAGCTTCAGCCAATAGGTAAGCGTTTGCGCCAAAACCGTTGGCTAAGGAATAGTTCAATGCAGAGCGAGGTACCGATTGCATTGCCTGGAGTATTGCTTCAGTTTGTTCTAAATATGATATAGACTCTAAGTGATAATGAGCCCTTAGTCTCGTCATAGCTATACCAGCGCTACCATGAGCCCAACCATTTACCTTTTCGCCTTTCATTAACTCATGCGGAGAGCCTACGGATTGTGGATTTTCTAGCTTTTTGGGGTGTATACGTAGATCAGGCCAGGAGGAATCAATTTCATTAAAGTGTTGATTTTCATACTTAAATGCTTGCTCTCCCAGCCATACCAAACCATGGGCATTGTAGCATTTGCCAACTTCTATCAGTGCATACCCTATACCGGCGGCACCATGAGAAAGCCCACAGAGGCTATCAATATAGTTGGGCCTATAGCGCCATTTTAAACCTTTAATAGATAAGTAAACATTGTTTATTATATCATCGATGCTACTACACAAAAGTTTGAATATCTCCTTATTTTCAGATTGAGTATGTATTTGAGCCAAGGCTATAATATTACCGGCAAGGCCACTCAGTAAATCATCACTATAATGATTGGTAAAAGACGATTTATTTTTCAATACCAATTCTGTAGCTTCTTTAAGTAAGGGGGGATGCAAGGTAAGATCGTATAATGTGCTCAGTACGTAGGCAAGACCGGTTTTTCCGGTATAAAGTGCAAAATGATTCTTGTCATGATCTTCTACAGCGCGTCTGAGCCAATTTAAATTTCTTTGGACAAGATTAAGGTATATATGTTTTTTTGAATACTTGTAGCAAGAGATTAGGTAAAGGAGAATACCTGCATTGCCTTTATATATGGTGAAGTCAGGTCTATAAAAACTATGAGCATGCTTATCCTTATCAAAGTCAAGTGTTTCCCAATAAGCCATGTCTTTGTCTTGTATACTTTGGCCTATCAGCTGACTGTTAAATTCATTATGCCAATTTTTGAGCTTTTGCTGTTGCAGCTCAGACATATGCGGATTTATATAATTATGAAGATTGTTCATGATGGGATAAATCTTCTATAGTTCTTTTAAGTAAAAAGGCTAGGAAAGCTTCATCGTAATTATAAACTCCTAGGCGATTGTTAGTCATATGTATGAGACTTTCTAACACACTGAAAAAGCTTTTATCATCCAGGCAGCCATTTAAATGGTTTAAGGTGTGTTTATTGCCTCTAACCCACTTACTTAACCAGTCTGTGGCGTGTGGTTTAGTGCCTAAAACCATTTTTTCTAGATTCTGGAAGAATGATATGTTTTTCATGCTCTGATATCTGGGCTCAAAGTATGTGTTGATTAATTCATTGGTGGTTTTGTTTGCTTCAGCCAAATGGGAGTGAGCAAACCAGTGAGTCATATAAGAATGGAATAGTTTTATGAGTGCCTTATGCTCACAGATATAAGATCTCATCATGGTGTAATGCAAAATCAGAGCTTTACTCAATACATTGGACGGTAGAGTCAAGGCATAAAGACAGGTTTCGGATGAAAGCTGGAAATGTTCTTCACACACTAGCGCACTTATTTGGCCTCCGTATCTGGAGGTTTCTTGTTGGTATATTTGCTCTTGTACATTAAAATCATCGCTATTAAAACAATTTTTTAATTCGAAAGAGACTTTGGGTTGATTAGATTTCTCAACCTTTAAACGTAGTCTGATATGTGGCCCTCCTTCATTATAACGGATATAAAAATATTGACGAAGAAGGTTGTTAGCTTCTAAGTGATTGATAAGATAAGCTACATGTTCAGTCAGTACTGTGTTTCTATCCAGGTCAGTATAAATATGATAGGATAACCATTTAGTTAGCATAATGATCTATCATTTGAAGACTTTTTATTGTATTTAAATTGATATTTGGTTCGGCTGGGTTAAGCTTATACCACTGAACCAAAGTTTCATTTACATGCTCATTAAGTAGATTATTTTTGGCGGGGAGCATTTCTTCAATCCTAATGTATTTTCCTGCTTTGCGTGTAGCTTTTCGAAATAGTTTTACTAATAAAGGAGATTCAAAGTCAATATATTGGGGCTTATAATCATCGAAAGTGGAATTTTTGGAGGCAAGATTATGAGTAGGAGTAATGAATAAGAAGCATGCTTTCGGAATGCCATATTGACCTCTCCATTTATTCAATGCATGATAATAATCAAATTCGCTTACTAAATGGCTATTTTCAGGAAGTGATTGGTTGGGTATTTTCCAGCATTTTCTCGATAGTACCAAGTCATTTTCAAAAGCTATTCTAGGTATCATAATAACATGGTTAATATCCTGTTCTCCTATGATATTATGTATGTGGTTAACAAATGAATAAATGGAATTAGCAGTTTTTTGTGAAAATGAGGTGAGTAGCTGATAAAGTTCTGATCTCGTTCTGGAGGTCTGCAAGCAAAGATCAAATGGGAGTATAGTTTTACCAGTAAGTGCATGAGCTAGAGAGACTTTACCATGGTTATGCTTCACAATGATATTTTCAATGGAAATTTGTTGCTCAGAAGAGAGGCTAGGATTACCACCTGGAATAATAATTTCATGAGGTAAAAGAGAAGGATGTAGGTTGGCATTAAAAGATGAGGCGTCTCTTACTTCTGCAGGTGTATAATCAGAGAGAATCTCTTTGTTGATGCGATTAAGTTCTTCCGTTATTTGTTTAGGGAAAAGGTGTAAAAAGCGACCATAACCTCTTCCATATCCTGTAAATACACTGTTTACTACTCCTTGTATATCTCCCTTATTATTTTTATAAAATTGGATATGTGCCGCTTTAGAATATGCTATTGGTTCTGATTTTTGGAGGTTTAACCCTTTAATTTCATCTAAAGTGAAATTAATAACACCTTCCACTTCCTTCTTATTTAGCAGTAATTCTTTTAGTTTATCTTTATAGTCCTTTTCTATAGCAAATTGTTCTTTTTGCAAAAGATCAATAGAGCTAGAAATGGCCGAAATCTCACCTTTCTTGTTCGGCTTTACATAATTTTTGTAATAACTCTCATAGAATTTTATTAATGGTACACTCTCATAATTTTCATAATAGTGATTAAAAAAGGCTGTCATTTTTTCTTGATTAATATTCTCAAATGCAAGTGGCGATAATTCTTGTAAGAGTAGATCAAGGTTCTTGACTAGGGGCCTAATCTCATCTATGCCTAAGGCAGAATTTATAGTGATGGAGGCATCTTCGTAAAATAAATTTTCTTCTGTAAAGTAAAATCCATTAAAGTATCTCTTTTTGAAAGAGATGTCATTTTCTAATGTTTCTAAAAACTGCTTTTTGGCTATTCGGTTATCTTCACCCTCTGAGAATGGAAGGTGATTCATTTGACAGAATGACTTGGCTGCACCTTTAAATATTTCCAGGGCTTTGCTCAGAAGAATTTGCCTATCAGAAGTACTAATATCACTCAGTTGATTGGCTGCTTGTTGTAGAAAGAGCATGCCATTTAATAATCCCTCAATCTTAGAGGTTTTATGACTTAGCTTGGTAAGGAATGATATGAATTTTGAAGGCCAGTCAGGATCAATACCGGATATATTTAAATTGGTTTCTAATATACCAACCTCCAATAATCCTGTCAGGTAGTTCTGCAGTTGATTTGCTGTAGAATCAGGAAAAAAGGATATTAACTTTTGGCTTATTGAACTGATGTCAACCAAGTCATCTACACAAGTAATGATAAGATCGATAGCGCTATTTCTCTCTATTGTTTGAAAAATTTCGACATTGTTAAAATTGACAAGAAAGGTATAATGGGTAGCTTCAGGGGTTAAAGAGGGGTTCAGTTTAATGGGAATGTGTGCAGCCACGTCAGTAACTTGCATGCATAAACCTAACACATAAGCATATATATAATTATTGAGTCTTGCAGATGCCTTAATTTGGTTGTTAGTAGTTAGTGTAGAATCTCCAATGGCTAGGCATGTGAAGCGGCTAAATGGAGACGTTTTAGTGTATTGTCTTGTCAGGTATTTTAAAAATGATAGCTCTGCATTTGACTGCTTTTTACTCAGCCTATCTACAGGAGATGCTAGATAGGGATTTAATTGAGTAAATAGACTTTGGGAAGATAGCTGTAAAGATTGGTGAAAAGCTTCATTTTTTTTTATCATATTTTGAATTGCTGCCCTGGATTTTAATAGCTCATCTTTATACAACCCATGACCTTGTTGTATCAAGTGATCAATATTTTGCTGAAGCTTTATGTATTGTTCTAGTACATCAGTAGCATCTGGAGGTAATGAATTAAAAAGCAGATTCGTTTCCTTCTTTTTAAGATATTTCTGATTGAATATTGACCTTTTGCAGTTCAGAAGTTTATTTCTCTTTTTTGAATCTTGGCAGTTTTGAATTTTTTCAAAAAGAATATCGGTAAGTCGTTCGCTACAATACAGGAGAGCATCCTCTTGAGATTTAATTTTAGCTGAGAAAGTATGTAAGGATTTTGATTTAAAACTTTCAATATCATTAATTTTTAAAGGTGAAACTCTGTGAAGTAAAGAGGAATAAAGATACATAGGTTTTAAAGGTTGATTTTGTTGTCAAATAATGATCTTATGTGTCCAAAAAGCCGGGCAAGCAAGCTCATGTCCTCTGTGATAATATGGGCAGAGCCGCTTAAGTGCTGTTTAAAAGGAATATCTATCAAGTAGCTAGTGCGTAATTGATGGTCTAGTGAAACGGATATTAGGTAATCTCCTTCATTAGGAACAAGTGAAAGCTCTTCAACTTTGCCTTTTAATGTGCCATATTCTTGAGACGGGTAATGATAAAGGTGAATAATTACGGTCTGGCCTGGTTTTACCTTACCAGATCCATTTACTGGGAGGCTCACTTTGCCAGTGTACGTGCCATGGTCAGGTACTACTGATGCAATAGCCTCATCTGGGGTAATGAATTGATTGGTGGCAAATTTCTTTAAATAAGTAACGCTTCCGGCAATAGGAGCTTTTATAATGTATTTTCTTTCCCATTCTGAAATGGCCGCAAGCATTTTTTTAATTGCTTGCTGAAGGTTGATATGGTTTTGAAAAAGAGCAGAAGCCATATCTTTTTCATTGGCTAGAAATGTTTCATGCAATTCTGTCTTTTTTAGTACGTTCTGTGATATTTTTAAATCAAGATCTCTGACGTTATTTTTTTTTAGCAATCCATTCTACTTCAGATAGTTCCATGGTCTGCTCACTAATGGCCTGGAAGGTGAGAATAAGTGAGTCTCTTTGCCTTTTGCTGTTATAAATTTCTTGCTGCTTGTATAGAAGGTCTTTTTGAGAAGAGAGTATTTTTTCAATTTCAGCTGCCTGTTGCATTTGAGCCTTTATATTAGACTGAAGTTGTTTCTGATAGGGAGACTGAATCAGGTATTGATAGTTTTGGTAAAGATGTAAATATTTGTGAATACAGGTCCTGCATGTCTTCTAGGATTAGTATAGAATTCAAGTGTTGCAGTCGAGCATAGGAACTATCTTTTAATGTTTGCTGCAATATGATTTTGACACCTTGCAAATCGTTGTAAGATATATTATTGTCTATTATTCCTAACGGTTCATGAAGTTGTACGGCAGATCCTTCTGTTACAAGAGGTATGTAATTACCAGGCACTCTTGAGAAAACTTTAACGGGAGGTGTTATGGTCGCAATATCTATATCAGACTTTAACACGGTAGGGTATCTAATTATGGCAGCCATTGAAATAAAAAAGATGACAACCACGAAGAGAATACTTATACCGTAGCTCTCGTACCATGTTGGAATAATTTCTACCATGTCTTCAAGTGGGTGGATTTTAGCTTTCTCTTTCATAGCCCTAGCTCCAATTGGTTTTTAATCAAATGATAATACCCACCTTCCAGCCTAATCAAGTCATCATGAGAGCCTTGTTCTATGATATGGCCCTTGTCTAACATAATTATTTGATCCGCATGCCTCACTGTGCTTAGTCTGTGTGCTACTATAACTACTGTCTTTCCTTTAAAAAAATCGCTTAGGTTTTCAGTTATTTCTTTCTCATTATTAGCATCCAAAGAATTGGTGGCTTCATCAAAGAAAATGAATTCAGGATCTCTATAAGCAGCCCTGGCAATAAGTATTCTCTGTTTTTGACCTTCACTAAGCCCAATTCCATCAATGCCTATTACACTTTGATAGCCCGAAGGCAATGATGATATGAAGGAGTCAACATTGGCTAGCTGGGCCGCTTTTTGTAGTCGTGCATGATCTACCAGATCGGAGCCGAAGGTGATATTATTGGCTACTGTATCAGAGAAAATGTAGCCCCCTTGTAGAACGGCTCCACATTTCTTTCTCCAGGAAGAAGCGGTTATACCGGCTAAGGGAATATTGCCCAGGTGGATGCTGCCATTATCGGGTTCTATAAATTTGAGTAATAGCTTTATTAATGTGGTTTTACCACTGCCACTTGCTCCTACAATGGCAGTAACTTTTCCTGAAGGGATATTGAGAGAAATATTTCTTAGCGCGGCTTTATTTTGTGCTTTATTATATTTAAAAGTGATGTTAGATACACTTAGAGAAGAATTAGATATAGAGTTAAAATCAGCCAGAGAAGGCTTTTCTCTATCCTCTGTTTCCATCAAAAAAATCTCATTGATCCTTTTGAAACTTATTTGAGCATCTTGCCAATTTCTGAAAAAATCAATGAATTGCACCACGGGGTTATTTAGCTGTCCAGTGATGTATGAAATGGATAACATCATTCCTAAGGTAAGTTCACCTTTAAGTACCAGACTGGCGGATACAGCTATAATCAGGATGTTTTTTATTTCTCCTAAAAAAAGAGTGCCACCTTGTTGTGATTGTTCTATGTTTAAACTTGAAAAGTTGAGTTTAAATAAACGAGCTTGTTTTTCTTGCCAGTCCCAGCTTTTTTCTTTCTCAGCTCCATTGAGTTTAATTTCGAACATGCCCTGCACTATTTCAATAAGTGCATTTTGATTCTCCGATTGTTGTAAGAACTTTCCATAATCAACTTGCTTTCTGCGGCTCATGAAACCAAAAATCCAAATGGTGCTTAATATTGTACCTATGAAAAATATAAGCGCTATTTTGAAACTGTAAATCACTAAGACTATAGAGAAGACAATCAGATTGATAGATGAAAAAATGGCGGCTATTACAGATTTTGTAAAGAAAATTTCAATTCGTTTATGGTCTTGCATCCTTTGCATAATATCCGCTGTTTTGCGGGCATCAAAAAATGAGGCGGGAAGTGCCATGAGTTTCTCTAAAAAATCCGCCAATAAAGATATGCTTAAGCGACTACCAATATGAAGTAATACCCTGGTTCGTATCATCTCCACCACCATTCGACCGGAGAATACCATGAGTTGTGCCAAGCAGATAAGGTATATAAAGTTGAGATTTTCTGTTTGTATGCCCGTGTCTACAATCGCTTGAGTAAGAAAAGGTAAAGCCATTCCAAGCAGGGTAGCTAAAAACAGACCTAAAAATACTTGTGTAAAGAGTTTTTTATATCCTCTTAAGTAATGAAATAAAGAACCTATGTTATTTTTCTCTTGGTTATAAGGTTGCTTATAAAATGAAGGTAGCGGTTCAAGAAGAAGAGCGACCCCTGAGTCTTTCTCAGTTATCTTCCAGTGCTTCATGAATGAATCTCTTTTAAGCTTAACCTTTCCTTTACCGGGGTCGGCAATATAAAAATGTTGGTTCTTGGTTTTATAAAGTATTACATAATGTACCTGATCCCAGTGAATAATAATAGGTAGTGGAGCTTTTACGAGCTGTTCTTCTGTAAGGTAAGCTGCGAAAGACCTGAAGTGTATTTTTTCTGCCGCTTGCATTATTCCGGCTAGTGAAGCACCATCCCTATCTATGTCTGACATTTGTCGCAGCTTTTGTAATGGTACAGACCTTCCATGGTATTTGGCTACCATGCTGAGGCATGCTGCGCCGCAATCCATTACGTCTAGCTGTCTTACAAAGGGGAATTTCATAATCATCAATATAACTGCAACATTGTTGCAATAATGATAAATCATTTATATAATTGCAATAATGTTGCAATTAAAATTAATCTAAAAATATGAAAAACCCTTACTTACTCTATTTTCTTGTTGTTTTTGTGTTTTTTGTTACATCATGTAGCAATGATGATTCGGGAACTCCCAATCCTGAAGAGGTGCAAATAGAATTGCTTAAAGGCTCTTGGAGAGCAACACAAGTGACGCTTAATGAAACCGATCAGGATGGCTGGGATGATTTTGAAATTGAATTTACCGAAGAAACATACATAACTACAAATACTCAAACTCAAATTTGGCCAGAAAGCGGATCATGGCACTTTGTCGAAGGTAGTCTTAATCAGATGGAAAGGGGAGATGGTATCGTCATTGATTTTCAAGTGACCGGAAGCGCTTTAACAATGACGTTTATGTTTAGTAGCACTCATTCAAGTGGCAAGTTAAATGGACTAGACGGTGTTTATGCCTTTCAGTTTCAAAAGCAATAAAAATATAACGAATTGATATGATGAAAACTCTACTCTTTAATAAATACCTTAAGCTATCTTTTTTAACCGCCTTTCTATTTATTCACTGGAATCATATTCAAGCGCAGGATAACAGTTGGAAATGGCAGCATCCATTTCCCGTAGGAAATAGTCATTTTGATGTAGCTTGGATCAGTGAAGAGACTTTTTATGTTTCTGGAACAAAAGGACAGTTTATAAAAACCTCTGATTTTGGAGGGTCTTGGGAAGTGTCTCATCTGCCTACAGAAGCTACGGTAAGAGAGATAGATTTTATTAATGAATCTAAGGGTTGGGCTGTTACTGACAATGGCCAAATCTGGGTTACAGAAGATGCAGGAACTAATTGGACTTTACAGTACGAAAATGCAGAAAGCCCAACCTTGCGTGATATTTATTTTTATAACGAACAAATAGGCTACGCTGTGGGTGATGCAGGCTATGTAGAGAATGTGTTATTTAAAACGGAAAACGGAGGGGAAGATTGGTCTAAAATTACACTTCCATTAACTGCAGGAGCCTCTTTTTATGGCCTCTTTTTCTGTAAAGCGGTAAGCCAGGATACTGTTTATGCAGCAGGCTGGGACAATACCTTTTTTAGGAGTTATGACGGAGGAACTACATGGAACACCATCTCTTTACCAGCTACTGCAGGTGGTTTTTATGAAGGAGCTTATTTTGTTAATGAAAGTACAGGGTTTATAGTTGGCCCTAGCGGATATATTATAAAAACTACGGATTCAGGCGCCACTTGGTCTGTACTTATGGGAAGCGCAGAGTCTTCAGATTATTTCACTGAAGCGTATTTTTATGATAATATGAGAGGATGGGTCAGCAGCTTTGAGTGTCTGTACACTACTGAAGATGGTGGAGCCACTTGGAGTAGTAATTGTGAAAGTGATTATGGTGGCAGCCGAAAGTCTTTCATTCAATTTGATACTGAGGGTAATGGAATTGCAGTGGCTTCCTACGATATATTAGTAACGCATAATGGAAATGATTTTGAGAAGGTTTTGCCTATTGACTCCATTAATGATTTGTATAGCATCAGCAATGCTAATGATCATTTATATATAGCGGCCAGTGCAGGCGAAATTTTTCATAGCACAGATAAAGGTCAGCAATGGCAGGTGATGAGTACTCCAGTGAATAGCGCCTTACATTGCGTACAATTTGTGGATGACAACCACGGTTGGGCTGCAGGAAATGATGGAATAGTACTAAAAACGGAAGATGGAGGCAATAATTGGCAACAAGTGGAAGTAGGTTATGAGGGCAATTTTAGCGATATGTATTTATGGTCTAGAGAAGAACTTATTTTAACAGGAGCTACAGGTACTATCATAAAAACTTCTGACGCAGGTGCTAACTGGAGTGTTGGTAATATTTCTGCAGAAGACAACCTTAATGCTGTCCATTTTGTAAGTGCAGATACTGGTTATGTAGTGGGTAACACTGGGCTATTAGCCATGTCTACCGATGGCGGATATAATTGGGAATTGCAAGATCCAGGTGTTCTTTCTCATTTGAATGATGTATTCTTTGTAAGCAGCTCAACTGGATATGCGGTAGGAAGGTCAGGTATTATTTCCTATACAGAAAATGGAGGAGGTCTATGGATTCCTCAGGTAAGCGGAGTATCTGCTACGCTTAATTCTGTATACTTTTCAGATGCTAACCATGGTTATATTACTACTTCAGGGAATGTACTTGCAACTGATGATGGCGGGAAAAACTGGAATATCCAACCCACACCTTCAGGAAATACACTTTTAGATATTTATTTTAATGATCAGGGACAAGGTTGGGCAGTAGGTACTGCAGGCAACATTCTTTTCTACGGTGAGCACATTACTGGTGTAGAAGACTTAGGCCGAGGTGTGACTACGTTGGAAACAGTAATATATCCTAATCCAGCTAAAAGCAGAATTCATTTTAAGTTGCAGACTTCTTACAGTGGGCCTGCTGTGCTGATAGTAAATAGTCTTAATGGAAATAAAGTAGTGAATACTAATATTAATTTTCAGGATGGAGAGTACCTATGGGATATCACGCCAGAGCTAGAAAATGGAGTGTATGTAATACAACTGAGGTTGGCAGGCGAGGTGCAGAGTAGCAAATTAATCATTAACAGATAAAGCTATGAATAGAACCATTAAATTGCTGTTTGTAGTATTGGCTATAAGCTTGACGTCCTTAGTAAATGCTCAAGACTTAGATACATTAACTAACCTTTCTGATACTGTGGAGCTATATGCTCCACAGTATTCTAACCCCGGAGAATGGGGGTATATATTAGGGCAAAACTCGTCTTACCGTCAACAATTTGCGGAGAAGTATTATATAGAAGGCTCAGGTGTAGTAAAAGGAATGGTTGTACACCTTTCTGGCAACTATAACCACCCTAATAATTACGTGGAATTCAATGTTTACAATGTGGCGGCTAATGCCCTTCCCGGTAATAGACTGGGAGGTAAACAAGTTCTCTATAAAGACCTTGACCTTAGCGGAAAAGCCATGCATGTAGCTTTTAATACTGCCATAGCTGTAAAGGATTCCTTTTTTGTTACTTTCAATGTCTTAGATTATTTGCACGGCGGCTATGATGGAGATACGCTCGGTCTAATGATGGGAGAAGAAGGGTCTCGCTCAGAACAGGATCTAAATAGTTTTGGTAGAAACGCTGTACAGGCACATAACCATACTAAAGAAGATTGGAAAGATTTTTATACTCAGAATTTCACTCCTATTGCTACTCATTTTGCACTATATCCAATAGTAGAATTTAACACCATTACAGCAATAGATCCCCTGGTGAATAATGTGGATATAAAGTTATTCCCAAATCCAGCAAGAGAACACTTTTGCATAGCGTCAGATACGGAAATTATTCAGTTAGAAATTTATGACTTGAGAGGAAAGTTATTTTATCAAGTCTCAAAGAATGGAGTAAAGGAGTGTGTGAATACTAATGATTGGCCTCAGGGCAGTTACATAGTGCGTGCTATTACTCAAACAGATCGAATTTATATGAACAAAATAATCATAAAATAATATGAGAAATATAGTTATCCTTTGCATTCTATCTACTGCTATTATTTTTTCATGTGGTGATTCTGAAACCCCTTTACCTGAACAGCCGGAGATTAACGTTGTACAAGTTCATCCTCATGTGGAAACCCTTGAGATATGTGGAGAGAATGATCCTCGGTCTATAGCTCTAACCTCTGCAGATACTTTAGCCATAACTTTTAATCTAAAAGGACAAAATGGTCTTTCTCAATATAAAATAGATTTGCATAGCAATTTTGATTGCCACACACATGGGAGAATTAACCAAGCTCCCTGGTATGTCTTAAAAGTGGAGGAAGTAGAAGGCTCAGAAGCTACTGTAGATGAAAGGTTAATCGTGCCTCAGGATGTGCAGGCGGGTAATTATCATTTTATGCTTCAGCTATTAGATCAGAAGGGAAATGAAGCTGAAGCAGTACTTTATAGCCTACAGGTAAAAAATGTAGGAGATATTCAAGCTCCTAATATGCAATTGATAAACCCATCAGAGCCTCCACTCCAGTTAGTAAAAACTGAGCCAGTAGAATTTTCCTATGCAATATCAGATAATGAGCTTCTATACGGAGGCAGAGTAGATGTAACTTATATAAGCCCTTCTGGACAAACATATACAGCTGCTCAATATTATTTCACTCAAGCAGATGGAGAGGAATTTACCTATAACTTCAATTTTGATTTTCCTACGTTACCCACTAGTGGTGAATATACATTTATGGTAAAAGTGTATGATGCCACAGGTAATGTAACTGAAGAGAGTTTAGAGGTGATTATTAGTGATTAAAGTGAGTCGCTCTAAACTTAAAGTCTGTTTTTCGGCTAATATTATTGTCATTTTTCTGATGGTCTTCAAACCAGCATTTAGTCAAACCGAATTTATGATTAATGGAGTGGTATTGAATAGTTCTAATCAGAAATTAGAAAATGCTGTGGTTCAAGATCTTACTAGTGGTAAAACTGTAATTACTGATCAATCAGGGGCATATGCTATTCATAATTTATCTTCAGGAAGGCATACTCTTGTAGTGAGATTGCTAGGGTATGAGAGTCAAAGTGATACTGTAGATATAGTCAGTTATTCCACCAAAAAAAGATTTTATACTGATTGAAAAAACAGAAACATTACAAGCTGTAGAAATTACTGCAGATGCTCATGGGGTGCATACTCATGCTCCTTTGGTATTCACGCTTACATCAGATCAGGTAGACAGACAGTTTTTAATGAAAAACCAGGGTAATACTTTAATGAACACTATAGAGAAGCTACCTGGTGTAAGTTCTATAAATACGGGAACTGGTATTTCTAAGCCCGTAATAAGAGGAATGAGCTTTAATAGAGTAATTGTTAATGAATACGGCATTAAGCAGGAAGGGCAGCAATGGGGTGTAGATCACGGCTTGGAGTTAGATCAGTTTGGAGTTGAAGAGTTAGAGGTTATCAAAGGGCCATCATCAGTAATTTATGGATCTGATGGTGTAGGAGGGGTGATTAATATTAAGAAACCAACCATTTCCCCTCATGATACATTAAGAGGAGACATCATGGTGAACTATAAATCTAATAATAGCTTGATAGGTTCATCTGCCTCAGTAGAAACCGTAAAAAATGGTCTTTGGCTCAAGGGAAGAGTAACGTGGCAGGATTTTGCCGACTACCAGGTTCCGGCTAATGAATTTCTTTATAATTCATATACACTACCCATTATTGATCAAAAATTAAAAAATACGGCGGGGAATGAGTTAGATTATTCAGTTCATACAGGCATCAAAAGAAAATGGGGTTATACTACTATGTATTTGTCACGTTATGGACAGAAGGTAGGCTTTTTTTCGGGAGCTTTTGGTATGCCTCGAAGTTATCAACTGCAGGATGACGGTAATAATAGGGATATTCAGCTACCTTATCAAAATATAGATCATTGGAAGTTGATATCTAACACAGTTATTTTTAACAATAAAAGTACCTGGATGATAGATATTGGTTATCAACATAACTTAAGAGAAGAACATTCTTATCCACATTCTCATGGTCAGGGGCCTACGCCACAGGGAACTTTAGCATTACAGTTAAGCTTAAAAACCTATTCCTATAATCTCCGATGGAACTATGATATTTTAGAAAATTGGCATCTTTTTGTAGGCAGTAACGGGCAAGTAAAAACCAACACCATAGATGGCTTTGAGTCGCTTATTCCTGAATACGAAGTGAAGCAGACAGGTATTTATGTACTACAGGATCTCAGAATAGCAAAAAAACTCTACTGGCAATTGGGAGCAAGGTGGGATTTAGCCAGACAAGAGGCACAGGAAACAAGGTTGCCCATATACAATGATGATGCTTCCATAACCGATTATTCTATAAGAAATACGCATATTAGTAAATCATATAGCATTCCTACGTTATCATCAGGGGTGGGTTTTCAAGCCTCACCTAAGAACAGTTTTAAGTATAATGTTGGTACTGCTTTTAGATTCCCTTCAGTCCCTGAGTTGGCTTCTAATGGAGTGCATCATGGTACTTTCAGACACGAAGTGGGAGACTCTGAATTGGATGTGGAAAAAGGAGTGCTGCAGGATATTTCCTGGCATAATCATCAAAAAAGGATTGACCTTACATTAGCCGTGTTTTATTATAATTTCAGTAACTACATTTACTTGAGGCCCTCTTCTAATTTTTCCACCTTACCAGAAGCAGGGCAGGTTTATGAGTATTCTCAGGGAAGGGTAAACATTACTGGAGGGGAGCTAAGTGCCACCAGTTTGGTGTTTAACAACCTCACTTGGATGCTTACCATGGAGTATGTTTGGAATAAGAATTTGGATCTCAATTATCCATTGCCATTTACTCCACCCTTTCATATTCTTAGTGACTGGGAATACCAATTTAATGTAAGAAGTGAAAGAGCCAAACCATGGATAAGGTTATCAGCTGAAACATTTTCGGATCAAAACAGAGTTGATCAAAATGAAAAAAGAACGCCTGGACATTATCTGGTTCATATGGCTTTAGGTGTTGAATTTCAGCTGTTTAATCAGCTGTTTGAATGCCAGCTTCATGTTAAAAATCTTACTAATAAGTATTATCTCAATAACATGAGTAGGTATAGAATCCTTAATCTACCCGAACAAGGAAGGAATATTCAGGTATCTATAAAGTGTTCACTTTAAAATGAGTTAAAAAAAGGCGTATATTGATTGCTACCTGTTAAATACCGATATAGCCCTTACCGCTCATAAGACCATCTCACCTTTTTTAATATTAAATGCAAATGTGTTGCATTTAATGCTTTCTAACATTAACATTGTCCTAATATGAATTTTTCAAATGGGAAATATCCAATAGATAAGTCTTTAGGTAGTTTCCACATATAGATATTAAACTGTTAAGGCTTATGCTAGAAGCAATCAATTTATCAAAGAAATATAGAGAGCATCATGCTCTTAAAGGCTTAAACCTAAAGGTGTCTGCCGGAGAAACTTATTGTTTGTTGGGTCAAAATGGAGCTGGTAAAACTACTACTATTAATCTTTTTTTAGGCCTATTAAAGCCTTCAGGAGGTAATGTCTTAATAAATGGCGAAGAGGTGAATATGAGAAATAGCAGTACCAATAGCATGATCGCTTATATTCCTGAAGTGGTACAGCTTTATGGTAATTTGAATGGCTTAGAAAATTTGGAATTTTTTAGCAGGCTGTCAGGTCATAAACATAATAGAAGGTGGTTATCTGCATTGCTTTCTAAAGCAGGTCTTCAGGAGCATCATCATACTAAAAAGTTATCTGGTTATTCTAAAGGCATGCGGCAAAAAGTAGGAGTAGCGATAGCACTGTCAAAAAATGCTCAGGTAATATTTATGGATGAGCCTACCTCAGGTTTAGATCCTCAGGCCACAGCTGAGTTTACAGCCATTTGTAAGGAGCTGGTATCTGAAGGTAAAACTATCTTTATGGCTACTCATGACATATTCAATGCTGTAAACGTGGGTTCCAAAATTGGTATCATGAAAGAGGGGGAGCTTATTCATTCTGGAGAAACTGCGAGGCTAAGTGCTAGTCAGTTACAAGACATGTACCTCAAAACTATATAATAAAAGCATTATTAAGGTAAATAGTAGGTGATATTGTCACTAGTCATGTAATATTTCAAATATGAATAAAGGTACATTGCTTATTATAGCAAAACAGTTTTGTCTGGGTGTATTTAAGTCAAAAACCATTTATCTGTTAATACTTACGTTGTTAGTATTGTTGGTAATAGCAGCCCGAAGTGGTGTTGATTATTATGATCAAAACCATTATAGGATTGATCATCAACAAATGGCTCGTGAAAGTTGGGAAAACAACCCAGATAAGCATCCTCATAGAATGGCTCATTTTGGCACTTTTGCCTTCAGGCTGAAACACCCTTTGAGTATTTTTGATTTTGGAGTTGAAAGTTTCACAGGTAATGCCGTATTTCTGGAAGCTCACAAGCAAAATGTGGTCAATTTTTCAGAAGCTAGCTTTTCCACAGGTCTATTGCGCTTTGGTGAGCTGAGTATGGCCATGGTATTGCAAACCCTTTTGCCTCTCGTTATTTTCTTTATTGGGTATTCGGCTATTGTAGCTGATAGAGAAAATGGTACTCTCAAAATTTTACTTACCCAGGGAGCCAAATGGGAGGAGATCTTATTCGGTAGGGCACTAGGCTTGGCAAGTATAGCCTTGGTATTTTGGTTGCCCTTTTTAATCACTATTTGTTTGATATTCTTTACTGAAGAACATGTAGCACATGATGATTGGGTAAGGCTGGGGGTTATAACCATCACTTATACAATCTTTTGTTTTATTTTATCTTTCATTACGATATACATATCGTTAAAAAGTGCTTCCTCAAAAAACGCTCTGGTAAAGTTATTAGGGTTATGGTTATTAATGGTTATTCTGGTACCAAAAACCTCACAGGCCATCGGAGCTTATGTATATGCAACTCCATCTAAACTTGAGTTTAGAGCCGCCATAGAGCAAGATGTACTGAAATTTGGAGATAGCCATGATCCAAATGATCCTCATTTTTCAGCTTTGAAAGATTCGGTGCTTAAGGCTAATCATGTGAAAACAGTAGAAGAGCTACCATTTAATTATGGGGGTTTTGTAATGGGGCAGGGGGAGAAAATTAGTGCTGACATATATAGTAAACACCATAAGAGTTTATTGAATCAATATAGGAGGCAGAATCAATTGACACAATGGTTTTCTATTATTAATCCTTTTCTGGCACTCAAAAACCTCTCTATGTCACTTTCAGGAACTGATTTTGAATCTTATGTTCATTTTCAGCAGCAGGCAGAAGACTATCGTTATCAATTAGCTCAGAAAATGAATGCCCTCCAAATGAAATACATACGCTCTAAGTCTACAGATACTGAAAAAGGCACTATTGTAAGCAGGGATCAGTGGAAGGCATTTTCTGATTTTCAGTATACGAAGCTCTCTACCACAGAAGCCCTTTCTAATGTAAATGTCTCTATCGTATCTATTTTAGGTTGGTTATTACTATCAATTACTCTTTTAGTTTACGGAGCTAAAAAAGCTACAGCAATATGAAATTATATGTATTAATATTCAGACAATTTATTAGAACCAGAATTTGTCAATTGGGGTTGTCTATGGTATTGGTTTTAGGCATTATCAGTATTTTGATAGGAAAGCAATTTCTTGAGGGCCAACAAGAAATAGCTGAGCAGGTGGTACAACAGCAGTATGATCATATTGAAAGAAATGTAGAGCTGCATAATGATAATTTAGGCTTGCTACTCTATTATTTAAAGTTTGCCATCGTAAATAAAACCAATCCTTTGGCAGCACTTTCTATTGGGCAAAAAGATGTGAATCCTAGTGTTCAGAATGTAACTATTCTTGCCTTAGAAGGTCAGAAGTACGATACAGATCTAGTTAACCCTGCCACCTTATTATACGGGAATTTAGATTTAAGCTTTATTATTGTCTATGTATTTCCGCTGTTGGTTATTGCATTTAACTACAATCTTTTATCTGAGGAAGAAGAGGGGGGCACATGGAGAATGGTGAGTGTGATGTCTGCTTACAAGTGGAGATATTTATTTTCTAAAATGTCGGTACGGGCATTTTTACTGTATGCGGTTGCCCTAATGCTATTCCTAATTGCGGCATTAGTGTTAGATATTCCTTATAATTTGGCTTTTAGCAAAACTGTATTAACTGCTATACTTTACATCACTTTCTGGTTTGCTATAGTCGCTTTAATCATCTCTTTGAGACGTAGCTCTAATTTTAATGCCCTTACATTACTTTTTTGTTGGCTAATATTCTTAATTCTTGTTCCTGCTGTGCTTAATAATATTATTGTAAATAAATATCCAATACCTGAGGCCTTTACCACCATGATAAAGCAGCGTGACGGATATCATGAAAAGTGGGACACCAATAAGCATAAAACAGTAGAGAAATTCTACCAACAATATCCTCAATTTACCAAGTATGGTTATCCATCTGAAGATGTAAAGAGTGATTGGTTGTGGTACTATGCTATGCAAAATTTGGGGGATGTAGAATCTAGACAAGAGAGTGAAATGCTAGAAAGTAAAGTGATTACCAGAGAACAAGTAAGTAGAAACTGGTCTCTTTTGGTTCCGTCACTACACGCGCAACTCGTATTTAATTCATTAGCGGGCTCAAGTATGGAAAATCATTTCAAATTTTTGAGATATACCGAAAGGTTTCATGAAAAAACCAGACTGTATTTATACCCAAAAATCTTTTCAAATCAGACGGCCGAACAAGTTGATTGGTCCCGTTTTAAACCTGAACATATTGATTTTGAGGAAGATGTTAGCTGGGGTAGGCTGCTATCGCCGTTTATAGGAGCTATTTTACTTCTAGGAGTTGCTAGCTTTATTAGTTTTAGACGTTATAGCAGCTAAGAAGCAAAGTGGACTTTTCTTCATACGCACTAATCCACTTATTCCAAAGAAATTCTATCCCCTCTTCATGGGGGCTAGAAAAGAATTAATGGCTATAAGATAAATTAATGAATACAATAGGTTTGAGGTTTAATGATTCCTATAGGGGGAGCAGGAAACGTTATCTACTAGCTGGTTTTTAAATATATTTTAAGTTCTGATTGTAGTTAGTAATATTTAATTATATCGACAGGAGGAGTATCCAACCGGCAGTAATTCCATTCTATTACCGTCTCATATTAATTTCTGATGCAAATGAAATTCAAATTCCGTGCGAGTTGCGAGCATGGCCACTTACCGTTAGGTCAAGATTCAAATGTATACATTTGTACATCTTGCTGTGGCCACCCCAACAGGCCACTCACACATAAAAAGGGAGGGTATATATAAGTCGTATAATCATATCTTTTACCTGCTCCAGAGAATCAGTCATCATTTCTTAAATGCCAGTTCATATTAATATACAAAGTATGTCAAGGGCAGTAGGGAAGGGCTGAGCTTGGCACTGTTTATATACCCTTTACAGGCTTTGTATTGTGATATATTTTTGCGGTTAGAAATGTGAGCAGGTTCCGAATCACTGTATAGAAACTGAGCGAGGAAAGAATAAGTGTATTGACTTACCCAGGGGAGTGGGCGGGTAAGTAAAAAGGCTTGTTGTGCGAGGTTGAATGGGGCGATTGCAGGAACGGAAAGAGTCTTATTCAGCCTGTAGGTTTTATTAAAAAGCGAGGGATAAAAATAAGGTTAAGCCAGTATGCCCTGTGGCTTAGGTAGTGAGACATTCTGGCTTAATCTTATTATGCGTTTTGAGAAGGTGGTGAACGAAGTGTCGTAGTGAGGCAGCTTTGAGAAATGGGGCGATTATTTCCAAAGTGTTAGGCAATTTATTGACAATGCTTGAATAAGGGAAATGGGCTACTGGAGTAGTATTTGAAGTTATGATAAGATCAGCCCATTTCGATATTTGACTAGTTGGTGAGGTATTGTAGTGATAAGGTAGTCGATGAAGTACTGGGAGAGTATTTCTTTTATTGTATAAATTAAATTTTTTCTATTGTTTATATTTATATGATATTTTAATATTATGTAAATATTACATGAGTAATATTGTGTAATAAATATATTATTTACAGGAAAGTAAAGTATGGATATTCACATCTCACAAAGGTGTCTTGTAAATGTATTCCTGTAAAAACAGTCTTATTACTATAGTACTATTATCTATTTCCAATATTTGTTTAAGCCAATATGCTTATATTACAGGGCCTGATTCAGTAGTTTTGGGAGGCAGTGCAACCTATAATGTAGTAATTCCAGATGAACATGGGGATGTTTTAACTTCTCAGTGGTATGCTAATGCACATTCATGTAATGGATGTAGTGTTAGTTATCACTTATTTCGTGCTAGGTATACATTTGATCAATTGGGAACTAAAGAAATAGAATTTGAATATGATTCAGAGAACTATGGTTCAGATTTGGTTTGGAAAGATGTTATAGTATATGATCCTCCTCAAGCTCCAGAAACGCCAACAATCCCAATAATAATAAGTAATTGCGAAAAAGCAGTTCTAACTCGGGGAGATGTTCCTGAGGGTGAGACTTGGTTTTGGCAGATACTTGATCATTCGAAAGTAACTACTTATGGATCTGGTTCCACATTTGAAGTAGGGCAGTCTGGCTGGTATTATTTGAGGGCTAAAAATAACAATACAGGGATATGGAGTAACTACTCAAGTAGTATTTGGGTAGAGGTTAATGAAAAGCCTATGCAAGCCACAGGAATTGCTGCTTCCAGATGTTTGCCGGGTTCAGTAAGCCTTAAAGCATCTCCGGGAGGAAGTGGAACAACAATTAAATGGTATGCTGCCGCCGTAGGAGGTTCTCCCGTTCATATCGGATTGACGTTTAAAACAGACAATTTGTCAAGTTCTACTACTTTTTATGCTGCGAGTTTTAATGAAGAATGGGGGTGTGAATGTGATTATAGAGAATCAATCTCTGCCATAGTGAAAGACGTACTCCCTAATGAACCCGACCCAGATAGTGATTACTTATGTGGGGATGAAGGATATATTGAACTTAAAGCAGATGCAGGAAATGGAGCAAATACGATTAGATGGTATTCATCTAACAATGATACATCATTATTACATACGGGAACCTTATATAAAACACCTTCAATTAGTAAAACAACTACTTATTATATTTCAAGTTATTCTTCTGAGGAAGAGGGGTGTGAAAGCCTTCGTGTGCCGATTGTTGCTGCTGTTAACGCTGTTCCTATGGTAGATGCTGGTGAAGATAAAGAACTTTGTACAAATGAAATTGTAAACTTAGTAGGTAGTCCATCAGGAGGAATTTGGTCTGGCCTCTTTGTTGATAATAATGTGTTTAGTGCTATTAATTCAGGAGTGGGTGTGTATGAAGTGGCATATGCATATACAGAAAATTATGATATCGGATATTGCACAGGAAAAGATACAATTCATTTTGATGTTAGCTTAGAAGCCCCAGAAAAACCAGCTTATCCTAAAGTATTTAAAAATTATTGGAGTGAATGGAAGCTTATTAAATCTGAATCTCCAATTAATGAAAGGTGGTGTTGGCAAGGTTCAGACTTAGAAGCAAGGGATATTACCAATGTTAATAATGAATACATTGCTAATGGAACTGCACAATATTATTTGAGAGCCCAAAACATAGAGACAAGTTGTTGGAGTGATCCAACAATTATTGATGTTTTTATAGCTACTGAAAATGGCTACGATGGGTCTATTGTAAATGAGCCTTTAGGAAATAATTAGATAAATATGTTTACCAAGTTTATTTTAAAATTAAGTTTCATTTTACTGATAGTGCTTGAGGTATATGGGCAAGATCAAGACCATTACAAACCCGGTAAGATTATACCACCTTCTCCTACAGCTGCATCTTTGGGGGTTTATGGAGATGTTCCAGTTGGGTATTATACAGGGACGCCGAATGTATCAATACCATTATACACAATAAAGACTAATAATAATACACTGCCAATTTATCTATCTTACAATTTCACAGGGTTAAAGGTAGCTCAAGATGCTAGTTGGGTTGGATTGGGGTGGTCTTTAAATGCAGGAGGACTGATTACGCGTAGTGTTCAAGGAGAGGATGATATTTATAATAGTGGAGGCTATTACTATAGTCCAAATTTGCCTCCTATGCATACTATTGAAGGTGATGAAAATTATAACACACCTTATATAACAGATGATAATGCTCTTGAAACGCGCAATTATTATTTGGGGATACTTTATGGAAATTACGATGGAGCCCCTGATATATATATTTATAACTTTGGTATGTATTCAGGTAAGTTTGTTATGGGTAAGAAGCTTGATGGTACTCCGAAATTTATTGCTGATGACAATAATTTAAAGATTGAATACAATGAAACAGGTTCAGATAGGTGGAAGATAACCACACCGGAAGGATATATTTATAGTTTTAATACAGAAGAGTTGGTTGAAAATTACTCTACATCTTCAGACTTACCTGATAATAGTTTAGAAGGGTTGGATCATTATGTTAGATCATATAAGGTATCTGTATCATCTTGGTACTTAGACTATATTGAAGCTCCTAATGGGGAAAGAATTGAATTTGTGTATGATGATCATGATACATATGGGGTGCGTAGTTTGAGCGTTCCATCCAGGAGACATTGCAGGTATGATTTAGTAAGTCCTGTGGGTTCTACACAAGGTGCGCCAGCCGCAGATCGTTATGTTTATCATTCAACCTCTAGGCAGGTAATGGAGGATGTATATTTAAAAGAAATTAATTATAAAAATGGTCGTATTAGATTTGATAGGGTAGACCGTAGTGATATTGAAGTTGATGATATGTACTCATCTAATAATCCGCAACGATTGTCTGCAATTACAGTTTATGGCCCCACTAATGAGATTGTTAAGGAGTTTCAATTTACATGTAGTTATTTTAATGATGATCGATTAGGATCAACAGAGTTTTGTCGATTAAAACTTGATGCAATTCAAGAAAAGTCAAAGCCACCGTATAAGTTTACTTATCAAAACATGGATCAGCTTCCGAGTAAATACTCGCGAAAAGTTGATCATTGGGGTTTTTACAATTATGCAATTAATAATAAAACTATTAATGATGAGACAAGACCTACTCTTTTGCCTGAAGTATATGTTGCAGATTCATATTGGGGGCCGAGAACATATGAAGGTGTAGATCGAAGAGGTGATCAATTAGGTACAAGTGCAGAGAGAGGAGCACTATCATCTATTGTTTACCCAACAGGTGGTAAAACTATTTTCAGCTATGAACCAAATGAATATTATAGCTCAACTCCTAAAATTGATACAGTTGAGAGTTACTTGGGTTATGCTTATTCAAATGATTTTGGCAATGAATTGCAAGATGACTTTTCATTGCAAGAAACTGCATCAATAGGTTTAAGACTTTATGCATTCCCTACATACGCACATGAAGATGATTTAATACCTGTAGATCAATTCATAGGCTATCTAAAGAACAAGCAGGATGATAGTGTTATCAGTAGATTAAGCATGGCTAATACTCAAGTGTTCACGGATTTGCTACCTGGTCAATATTATATTGAAGTAGATGGAATTGTCGATTATAGTATAAATCTCCATGTGTATACTTATGATATCAAGACTGTTTTTGCTGAAAAAGGAGGAGGTATAAGGGTGAAATCAATTAAGGATGAGGATGACAATGGGAGAGAATTGAAATATCAGAAATTTATCTATACTCTGGATGGTACTGAGGAGGGAGCAACATCAGGACAATTAATACATAAGCCTTTAAATAGATACATGAAAACCGTAAAGTTAGGGGTTGAGGAAGGAGGAGTAGGCTTAGGTTCTACGGCTCTTTATTTAGTGAGAGCTTCTTCTTCACTTTTTCCTATGGGTTTTGGGGCTTCCACGGCTCCTGTTGGTTATAGTAAAGTCTATGTGTATAATGGGCATGAAGGCGAAGGAGGCTCTACTGTATTGAATTATTTCAATTTACCCCCACAGACATATGACTTAATTCCAGAATTACCATTTTCACTTGATCGCCGAAATGGCAAGTTAATAGAAAAAGAAGTATACGATAATAAAAACAAATTAAAATTAAAAGAGAAATATAGCTATTTGCTGAAAAGGAGGAATGTATTGAAAGGGGTAAAGGTTTTTAAACCACCAATGGAACCTAATCAATTTTTTTTATATGAGGATAGGGATGTCCTTTATTATGACAATGTTTCAGAGTGGTGGGTTCAAGATTCAAAAGAGGTGATAAAATTTTATGATGGAGAAGAAGTTGGGGTAAAAGAAAAATATTCTTATGAAAATATGGATCATAAACTAGTTACAAGTATAGAGACAGAAGATTCAGATGGGCGGTTAATTAAGACACAGTTTTCTTATCCACATGATTATGCATCTACAGAGCCATATAGCTTGATGGTTAGTGAAAAGTATATGATTACGCCGGTAATTGAAAAAAAGACAATGATAGATGGTGTTCTGCTAAATACTACAAAAACAGATTTTGCCCTATGGGAAAACAATTTAATTAATATTCAAGCAATTTATTCAAGATTTAAAAATGATCCATATGTGCCAAGAGTTATTTATCATGATTATGATGTTTCTGGAAATGTGCTTAGCATATCTAAAAACGAAGATAAAAAAACTTCTTATCTCTGGGGTTATAATGGAGCTTATCCTATAGTGAAAGGTGTGAATATATCTCATGATAATCTTGAGGATGTAGTGGATCTAGTGTTGAAGCGATCAGGTTACATTAACGGAATTGATGACCTAGATAATTTTTTGAGGACGCTCAATAACTTTGATAACTATAATCAAAGATTTGACTGGTTTGAGTTTAATATAGCAATAAGGGATCAGCTCGATAATCAGGCTTTTGTTGAAACTTACACTTATAAGCCTTTAATCGGAGCTACAAGCAGGACAGATGCAAATGGCATAACAACATTTTATCAATATGAGGGAGATAGATTATTATCAGTTAGAGATTATCAATATAATATTTTATCGAACTATGAGTATCATTATAAAGGACAGCCTATATGGTCCGAATAGTTACTATAATGAAATTAAAACTATATAGGAAATTTGTGTTCGGATTGTTTATTGTAATAATTTTTCAGTCTGAAATTTTAGCTCAAATTACTACGGTTCAAATTTTAGGACCTACTAAGGTGTCTCAGGGTGATCACGTAAGTTATAGAGTAGTGTTTAAAGACTATGAAGGACGTGATGTGGAGTCTCCACTTAATGACTATTGGGACTGGACTATTTGGGAAGAGCCTAATTTGAGTTATGATGTGTACCCTCAAGTGGTAAATACATCAAACTTTAAATGTGAGGTTATATGGGGATCTCCAGGTTTATATGAATTGGAGTTTGATATTAGAATGGATAATGATCTTGTATATGGAAATATTGAGGAAATAGTCAGGTTAAAAGTTAATGTGGAAGGAGGTGTTCCTAAGCCTATAGTGCATGTTTCAAATGGCGGTGTAGTGTCTAATGAAGATGATGTAATATTGTCAGTGGATAATTATACTTATGACTCGTATCAATGGATGGATTATTATGGGAATCCACTGGTTGGAGCTAATGGATCTACCTTTAAAACAAAGCAGCCAGGTAAATATAGTGTTAATGTCATTAAAGGAGATCAAAACTTTACGTCACAAATAAAAACTGTAGTAGATCGATCTACTATTCAGGAGGGGATGAATTACATCGTAACTAATAATATTCAAGTAGAGGGAGTGACGGCTCCAGAGTCAGATAGCATGAAAATATTATCTGTTAATGAAAATCAGGTTTTAATCAATTATTTTGATGGTCTAGGAAGGCCTATTCAGACTGTCTCAAAAGAGGCCTCTCCTATGTTAAAAGATATTGTTCAATCAATGGTATATGACGAATTCGGGAGGGAAGCAATAAAACTGCTTCCTTATACCAGTGAGAGTAATGGTTATTACAATATAAATGATTTAGATAGAACTGATCCAATTGGTGGAGGTGGGGATCTTTATGATTTTTACTTAGTACAAGACAAAGTTGCCCATTCGGAATACCCTTTTGCTATGACAAAATTTGATAAATCACCACTAAATTTAATAATGGAGCAAGGAAGTCCCGGGGAGGCGTGGCAAACAACAGGAAGTTTGATGTCTTTTGATCATTATCCCGTGGTCAATAATATCCATGCCGACAAAATGGAATATGAGACGAATAAGGCGAATGAAGTCTGGAGGTGGGATTATTTAGAAGGTAATATTGGTGAATTTGGAAGTATAATGGCACGTGGTCAAGAAGGTGCTGATTTGTTTTATGATGAAAATCAATTGTTTATAAAGAAAGTGTTTGACGCTGATTTGCACCAAACAATTGAGTATAAAAATAAGCAGGGGCAGATTGTGTTAAAAAGAACTGGGTTAGCACATACTTTTTATGTATATGATGATTTCGGGAACTTAAGAGTTGTGATACAGCCTGAAGGTGTTAATAGGTTGTTTAGAGAGAATTTGCGTATTCCTGATAAAGATTTTCTGGATAAATGGTGCTTTTTGTACAATTATGATAAACGTAATAGGATGGTGGGTAAAAAAATGCCAGGATCGGATTGGGTTTATATGGTGTATGATCAGAGAGATCGATTAGTGCTAACCCAGGATGGAAATCAGCGTCTACATAATCAAGATATTAATAAAAACAACCAATGGTCTTTTACTAAATATGATGCAATTAATAGGCCAATAGCTACAGGAATTTATGAAGATATAGAAAATACAAGCCAAGCAATGATGCAAGCATCATTAAATATTTCAATAGGAAGTACTTATGATTGGTATGAGGTCTTTGGAGGGACAATTTATGGTTATACAAATAATTCCTTTCCAACCAATGTATCAGCTTCAGATTATTTGACTATTACCTATTATGATAACTATGAATTTAAATCTTTATATTATTTTGGTAGTGATTTTGACTATGATCCAGAACAATTAATCAATGCCTTAAGTGCTCAAAGAACCTATTCTTTTCCAGAAGAAGAGTTCCGTCGGGTTAAAGGAAAGTTAACAGGAGGTATGAGTCGATTATTAGGAGGAGAGGAAAACGAATGGGTTAAATCTATTACTTATTATGATGCCAGATACCGTATTATTCAAACTATAAAGAATAATCTGATGCAAGGGTTTGATGTTTCAAGTAGTATTTATGATTTTTCAGGGAAGTCTATAAAGACAGCAATAAGCCATTCAACTGATTTCAATAGTATCAAAATTGAAAAATTATATTTTTACGATCATATTGGACGTTTAAATGAAATATCGCATGCAATAGATAATGAGCCAGCTATTTTACTTGTTAAAAATGAGTATAACGAACTTGGAGAGTTGGTGGATAAAAGATTGCATTCTGACGATAACGGCTTAAATTTTAAGCAATCAATTGATTACCGCTACAACATTAGAGGATGGTTGACCTCTATTAACAATTCAGAGCTTGCAATGGATGATACTAATGATGAGAGTGATGACTTTTGGGGTATGAATCTTTTTTATAATTATACAAAAAACGGATTCGAAATACCATGTTTCAATGGTAACTTATCAGGTGTTAAATGGAAAACAAAAAAAGATGCTGAGAGGTATGCTTATGGGTATCAATATGATGATATGAATAGAATTGTTTCTGCTCATTTTGTTAAGGGGAAACGTTACCCTGATGGACATTTTGAGGATGAAGGTTTGTATAATTTGGAGATCCTTCCATTAGGCAATGATCCTTCAGGATATGATTTAAATGGAAATATTTTAAACCTAAAAAGATATGGAGGGAAAAGAAATGAACCTGTAGCTATTGATTTACTATCTTATAATTATGAAGGGAATAAATTATTAAATGTCCATGATGCCGCGACGACAGAAGGCGGTTTTACAGACGGCATCAACACTACTGATGACTACACCTACGACGCTAATGGTAATATGACTCAAGATCTGAATAAGGGCATTGTAGAGATCACCTATAACCATCTTAACCTACCAGCTAAAGTATTAAAAGATGATGGTCAGTATATAGAATATACCTACGGTGCAGCGGGTATTAAGCTGGCTCAAGAGGTGTATGACTCAGAAGGGGTAAGGGTAAAGCGCACCGACTATATAGGAGAATTCATTTATGAAACTCTGGGAGAAGATGGCACGCCAAAACTACAGCTCATTCAACATGAGGAAGGCAGGATAGTGGAAGATGAAATCAATGGAGGATGGGAATATCAATACCATTTAAAAGATCATTTGGGTAATACCAGGGTGTCATTTACTACTAAGCCAAAGACACACGAGTTTAATCTATTCTATGAAAGCACCA
Source organism: Fulvivirga maritima (assembly GCF_021389955.1). Taxonomy (NCBI): domain Bacteria; kingdom Pseudomonadati; phylum Bacteroidota; class Cytophagia; order Cytophagales; family Fulvivirgaceae; genus Fulvivirga; species Fulvivirga maritima. Next base: position 6,294,991 of record NZ_CP089980.1, on the reverse strand, counting down.
CAGGAGGTACTGTAAACGTAGCAGGACAAGATAAGGTAGATGATACCGATTTGCTGTCAGAAGAAGATGCGGGGAATATTTATACTAACAATGTTTTCGATCATACTGATGAAGGTGGTACTTACCAGAATGCCTATGTACTTAATGGTAACAATAGTTCACGTGCAGGTTCCTTGGTGCCTGTAAGCGTAGGTGCAGGAGATAAGGTAAAGGTATCTGTAAATGTAAAACTCTTAAACATAACCAGTAATGAGGTAAATGCCCCAGAAGGTATAGGAGTAATTTTAAGTGCATTACTTACTTCTCATCTTATACCAGGAGGCACTGAAGCATCCAGTAGTATTAGTAATGGTTATGGGAGTACAGGAGGCTTGCTAGGCACAAATGGATTTTCGATAGAGGATGCTCAACCCATGGTATTTCTTAATATGTTGTTTATACCAGAAGACGGGGTAAGCACAATAACCAATAGCGAACTAAAATATAAACAAGTATCAGATGCCAATGATAATTGGGAATTACTTACCTTGCCAGAGTTCACCGCCCCCTCATCCGGTACAGTGATGATCTATGTCAGCAACGAAAGCAACACCCAATTAGAAGCCTACTTCGATGATATGCAGCTGACATTAAAAGAATCCCCTATAATTCAGGCGGATGATTACTATCCCTTTGGTCTGGCTTTTAACTCCTATCAGAGGGTCACGGCGAAAGAGAATAAGTACTTATATAACGGTAAAGAAAGAATCAGTGATCTTGATTTAGGATGGTATGATTATGGAGCTAGGATGTACATGGCTGATGTTGGGAGATGGGGAATGATAGACCCATTGGCTGATCAGATGCGAAGGCACTCGCCATATAATTATGCTTTTGATAATCCGATTAGGTTTATTGATCCTGATGGGATGGCGCCACTTGACGACTATTTTGATCAAAATGGCAATTATTTAGGCTCTGATAATGCTGATACGGATAATGTAAAAGTGATAGCTAGAAGTAACTGGGACATGCTAAAGACAACAAACGAAGATGGAAGCGAGACAGTTGATCATGATATTGGCTCTTATTCATCAGTTGATCATTCAAAATCAGGAATTAGTGATGAGGCCAGCGTGAAAATCTATGATCATTATAATACAACAGATTTACCTATGGAGAGTGCTGATTTAGGAACAGCGGAAATGTCTTTTGCTTATAAAGTACGTGATGGAGTACCAGTAGAAGGAAGCGAAAGAATGCGAGTTGATCTTGATAATATGAAAGACTCAAAAATATCAGATCATGCTGAAGAAATAAAAAGCAATTTTGTGCATGAAGGGAAACACTATTCAGACTATCAAGAGACAGGTGCAGCTGATTTTAATATGGCAGGTAAAACTGATGCAGGTCATAAAGCCATGGAACGAAGAGCCGTTAATACACAGGTTAATGACCCATCTTTTGCAAAAACTAGAAAAGCTTATCAAAAAGGTGTTGTTAAGTATGGTGTTGATAATGGATATATACCTGTACCTCCCAAAATTAAACCAAAAGGGTTATGAGAAGTTATTTGTTAATATTTGCTACAATTTTGTGTGCTCAAGTTTTTGGACAAGATCTCAGTATTTACATTGACAGTGTTAGCGTCAACAGAATAAAAAAAAATACTAACCCAGATATTGTTAATATCCATGAAAATGGACCTTATGTGGAAATGAAAGTAGTTATTTGCAATAAGTCAGGTGAAACGATTACTATTAGTCCTGTAAGCGCCTCTTACTATTTGAGTTACAATTTTGAAGGAGAGAAGCATGAAAAGGAACTTTTTCCCCTTGGATTTATGGATAATAAGATGGTTGATATAAGACCTCATCAGGAAGTGAGGTTTTCAGTGAAAGATGATATTTTTTATGGTACTCCCATATTTTCTGTATCAAAAGAAGATTACACTACAGAAATTATAAAAGCACTACCAACACTTGGTTTTACATATAAACAAAAGGGTATTAAGGTGTTAACAAATGAAATTCGTAATGTTATAATCGCACCTGAATAGACTACAAGTAATACGATTCAACGTATCCGTCCGACAAACGGATCTGGACCTGCTACATTTGATTGGACAGTAAGTTAAGCGCTTTTGAGTTAAATTTACTAAATATGAAAAGAGCAAGAAGAGAGTTTGACAAGGAGTTTAAACAGATGGCAGTGAACCTGTGCCTGTCAGGAAAAAGTACAAGAGAAGTAGCTGATGAGCTTGGTTTAAGGACTGAGCTGGTTACCCGATGGAAACGTGAATACAATGAGTACAAAGAAGGTAGTTTTTCAGGTCATGGTAATCAGAATTTAACCTCAGAACAAAAGGAGATAGCCCGTTTAAAACGAGAACTGCGTGAAGCCCAACTAGAAAGGGATATTTTAAAAAAGGCAGTAAGCATCTTCTCCAAGGGAGACAACAAATATTCCGGTTCATAAAGGAATACAACCACAGATTTGGTGTTGAGAGGATGTGTAAAGTACTTAAAGTCAGTAGAAGTGGTTTCTATAATTGGAGCAACAGAAGGCCATCAATGAGAAAGTTGGAGAATGAAAAGGTATCCGCATGTATCAGGACTATACACAGCAATAGCAGAGGAAGGTATGGTAGCCCGAAGATCACCGAGGAGTTACGAGACCTGGGTTGGCGTATCTCTCGCCCCAGAGTGGCCAGGATCATGCGTAACCAGGGCATTAGAAGTATTATTTGCAGAAAGTTCAGAGGAACTACCACCCAATCAAGACACAACTATCCAGTAGCTAAAAACCTATTAAACAGAGATTTTCAGGCAAACCTTCCGGGGCATAAATGGGTCTCTGATATTACATACATCCCCACTGGTCAAGGTTGGATGTATTTAACCATCATTATGGATTTGTACGATCGAAAGATTATAGGATGGTCATTGAGTAGGTCTATGGCGTGCCATGATACAATATGGCCAGCCTGGAGAATGGCTTTAATTAATAGGCCAATAACAAACCAATTAATATTTCATTCCGACCGGGGAGTGCAGTATGCCACCTATTCTTTTTCAGATCACCTCAAAAGTAAGGGTATACAACAAAGCATGAGTAGAAAAGGTAATTGCTGGGATAATGCTGTGGCAGAAAACTTCTTTAAGATACTGAAGTCAGAACTGGTCAAACATACCAATTTCTATAGTATTCTTCAGGCCAAGAATGACCTGTTCGAATTTATAGAAATATGGTATAATAGAAAAAGAAAACATTCGCACTTAGGATATAAGACGCCTGAACAATTTAATAACCATAACTATTCAAAATGTGCTTAACTTATTGTCCAGTTTTTTGTTGCAAATCCATGTGCCATTTACTATGAATAACAAGCCCCAACTGGTCGTAGGTTAAGCGCAGTGGTCCTACGACTTTCCCGTTCGTCCGCGTATGTGACCTGTTGTTCCGCGTATGTCCGTAGCCGTTGGCGCGCTGTTTTCAAGGCGTGCCATCTAGTGATCAAATTCCTTGTTGTTCCGCATATGTTTATATTAGACTGGTCACGCGTTTTAAAAACGCGCGCCAGCGGGGATAGCTTGGCCACTCACTTATTAGAAGATGGTGTCAAATACAGTTGCTCTTGGGGCATAACTCAACCAAGACCACAGAGGTATACACACATATAGCTAACACCTCTATGAAATTAATCAGAAATCCTTTAGATTGATCCCCATAATAAAAATAAGGGAATGTGTTTCCCTTACACGGATGTTGGGCATAATTTAAAAACACCTGATGACAAAAGAAAAAGCTAGTCAAGAAATTAATTGGAAACAAATTGTAATTACCTCAATAATTACAGGACTCGTTTCCCTAGCAGTTGCGATTGTAGTGTTTTTCTACACTACTGAAAAAACGGAGCTTACTTATGAAGAATTTCCTATTTCGACATTTCAAAGTAATGAAACTGAATTGTCAATAGTGAATTATACAATTAAGAATAGAGGTCAAAAAAAAGCTGAAAATGTTAAGCTTTATATCGAGCTACCTCCAACTAGCAGAATTAAAGAACCCAAAATTGAATCAAACAATCCTCTTGTTGAATTTAACATTGTCAAACAGGAAAAAAACTTAATTATCTATCAGGTTAACTCGCTATACCAATTTGACAATTTAAACCTTTCACTTTTAGTTGAAAACCTAACAAATAAAAATGATATAAAAATTGAAGTTCGAGGAAATAATAGTGTCGGAACGTTAAACGATAATAACGAAAAGAATATATCACCTGTTGTTCTTTACATAACGCTCGTTCTAGTTATTATTTTCATTATTCTTTTAATCGTTTTAATATCAACAGCTAGAAAAGCAACAAAGGCATTTAAATTCTTTAGAAAGAGATTAAATGAAGAATCTGAAATTGAAGACAGAAAAGTCGCAGACATCTTAACACAAGGGGTTGATTACTGTGATATGGGGATGAGTGAAGAATCAATGAAGGTATTATTAAAAGGAAAGTATTTACATCCTGAATCGTCAGCTATTCATTCGAATCTAGCGAGAGCATATGCTCGAAATGGCCAAATGGAAAAAGCCATTATTGAGTATAACATAGCTGAAAAATTAATAAAAGGTGAAACCGATGAAATGATATTCAACTATACTAAGGCTCATTACTTTGCTTTGAATAATGACAAAGAATCAATGATTAGACATCTAAAAAAGGCAAAGGATATTGACAAAGAAAGAGTTACAGAGAAAATTATGCTTGATGACGAATTTGGCAGTTATAAAAATGATGACGAATTCCTTGCATTGAATGAATAAAAAAACTATGCCCAATTGAGTAGACGGCTCTGACTCAAATTGAGCCAGGGTTCGCCTCTCACACCACCGTACGTACCGGTCTGGTATACGGCGGTTCATTGAATCTCTGGTTGAAGTTTTAGGTAATAATCCAGCATGCTTTGATACCCTTTCTTTCTTAGTCGTGATATGGTGATAGTAGTCCTCAGGATGGGGCTTTTGTAAGCCCCCCTAAAAATAGGACAGTTTAAAAGTAGAAAAATTTAATTAAATTTAAACTGTTCACTATGAAACGAAAGAAATTTTCACCCCAACAGATTGCCAGCATCTTGAAGGAATTTGATGCAGGTAAGACCGCGGCTGAGATCAGCCGTGAGCATGGCGTTAGTCAGGCAGCCTTCTACAAGTGGCGCCAGCGATTTGGAGGCATGGATGCTTCAGAGTTACGGAAGCTAAAAGAACTTGAAGAGGAAAATCGCAGGCTTAAACACATGTATGCGGAATTAGCCCTTGATCTTAAGCTTGCTAAAGAGATCATCGAAAAAAAGCTTTAAAGCCCTGCCAGAAAAAGCAGCTAGTTACGGAAATAAAAAGGGAATTTAATTACGCGATCAGCATCAGCAGGGCGTGCCGGGTTTTAAATCTTGCCAAATCCGTCTATTATTATTCATCTATTAAAAATGATGAGCCTATTATGGCTGCTTTAAAAGAAAAAGCAGAGCAGTTTCCCAGAGAAGGTTTTTGGAAAGCTTTCAGTAGACTTCGAAATGAGGGGCATAAATGGAATCATAAGAAAGTACATAGAGTCTATAAATCCATGGGATTAAGTATGCGTAGAAAGACAAAAAAAGACTGCCCGCAAGAGTGAAAGAGCCTTTGGAGATACCGCCTGTAATCAATCATACCTGGTCTATTGACTTTATGAGTGATGCTTTATTTAACGGCAGAAAGTTTAGATCTTTCAATGTAATGGATGATTTTAACAGGGAAGCGTTACATATAGAGATTGACTATTCTCTTAAGAGCAATAAAATAGTATGGGTTTTAAACCATTTAATTAAACGTCGAGGCAAACCTGAGCGGATCAGGATGGATAATGGCCCTGAATTTATTGCAACATTAACTAAGGAATGGAGCCAAATGCACGAAATCGACTTCATTTATATACAACCAGGTAAGCCCACTCAAAATGCCTACATAGAAAGGCTGAATGGCACCTTCAGAAGAAATGTATTGGATGTGTATCTTTTTGATGATATAAATGAAGTGCGTGAAGCTACTGAAAAGTGGATGAATGACTATAACTTTTTCAGGCCTCATGAAAGTCTGAATGACTTGAGTCCGGTGCTGTATGCACAGAGGGCGTTAACAGTGGATAACTCTATCGAGTTACCCACAATTAACACCTGATTTCAATAATAATAATTGTTAGAAATCTATACATTTAAACAGTCCTAATTTTGGGGTGCTTACACTTACGACACTGGCTTTTATGATCTTCCACAATTAAATAAGTATATGTATGAAATGTTTGGAATGCCCCCTAAAGCGTTAAAACAGAACAGCGATTTGATACAAATTTATTAGTCAAAATGCATCCCTCAATTTTAAGGAGTGTGATGAGAAACTCAAAAAACGGCAAAATGATAAATAAAACCCCAAAATTGAGCGTAAGTCTATTTTAGGGTTTTATTATTAGTGATAGATCATTCATATTTGAACCATCGATTGGATTAATCGGCTATAATGAGTAATCCTTGAAATTGCTATTAAGCCAATTTTCCGAAAAAGCGCTCTTTCATGGCTTCCATTACATTTTCTACTCCGTCCTTTCTGAGCCACTCATATTCTGTATTAGAAAGATCGCCTGCTGTGTGATGCAATTGGCCGTCATTATTTAGAGCTGCTTCATAAATGACTTCAGCAATGCTTTCTGGGCTATCACGTTTAGTAGATGCATCTGCACGCATAGCCTTCATGTAATGATCAAAGATATCTTGATAATTGGGGTGAGAAACAAGTTGTGCATTGCTGCCAAAACTTGTCTGCATGTAAGCAGGTACTATCGTTTTAATGGCTATTCCGAAGTGGCTTAATTCATAACTCATGCCCTCTGTCCAAGTTTCCAAGGCAGACTTTGTGGCTGCATAAACAGCTACGAACGGATAAGGAATATTGGCCGTGGAAGAGGTTACGCTAATAACGGAACCCTTTTTTCGTTTTCTTAGATAGGGAAGAAAGGATTTTGTAATCAGTATGGTTCCTAAAAAATTAGTATTGATTTGTTGAGCTATTTGTTCTTCGGTGGTTCCTTCAAAAGGTCCCATCAATCCATATCCCGCATTATTCAATACTACATCTACCGGACTTATTTTTTCTGCTTTTGCAGCTATCCCGGCTACTTGTTGCGCGTCGTTGAGATCTAACTTTAAAAGATGTATGTTTGGCAGATCTATAAGTTCAGTTTCTTTTTCCGTTTGCCTCATAGTAGCAATAACGGTCCAGCCTTTTGAAGCGAATAATTTAGCGCAAGCCTTTCCTAAACCTGATGAAGCACCTGTGATAAAAATAGTCTTGTTCATAAGTTTAATTTTTTTATTAGTTAAGCAACAAAACTCTACAATCAACAAGTGAAACTGTTTACCATATGTTAAATAGCAATTTACCGTATATTTTTTCTTATTCTACTCAAAGATTGCTGGGTGACACCTAAATAGGAGGCGATGTATGAAAGAGGTATTCGGTTGGCCAGTGTGGGGTATTTTTCCATAAACTCCAGATAACGGGTAGTGGCATCCTGAGATATAAGCGGACTCACTCTTTGCAGTTTTTGAACAAGTGCTTTATTGGCAATTTTTTGGATTATGCTATCCCAGGCTATGATGGTATCTGAGATTTCTTTCCAGTCCTTGTTGGAAAATACCAGTAGTTTACAATCTGTAGCCGCCTGGATGTATTCTGTGGAAGGCGTATTATTCAGATTATAGAGTAAATGGTTTTCTTCCATAAAAATCTTGGTGATTTCTTCGCCTTTGTTATTGTAGTAGCAAATACGAAGTATACCATCCACTATGAAGCCTACCTGCTTTAACACTTTGCCAGCTTCTGCAAAATACTCGTTTTTATTGAGCACTACTTCTTTGGCTTTATTATTAATGAGGTCAATTTGCTGCCTGTTCAAGTCGCCGAACTGTAATATGTATTCTATAAACTCTTCCATGTATCGAAAGTAGTTAATTATTAATATGCTTTCCTTACCATTTGGTAAAATGTGAGCTTCACCAGGTGACTACTACTATGATATTAAGGAAGAGAGCACTAATGAAATTGTGAGTATCACTACAACAGTGATTTGATACAAGTTTGCGGGTCTGGCATTCTACACCTTTGTGCTATTAATTTAAACATTTAAATAAGAGCATAATGAAAGCGATATCATATCACCATTTTGGAAATACCGATGTTTTACAAATGATAGAAGAATCAAAACCTTCTGTTGAGTCCAATCAGGTTCTCATAAAAGTTAAAGCCGTTTCTATCAATCCTATGGACTGGAAGATCAGGAAAGGCGAAATGAAACTGATGTCCGGATCTAAATTCCCAAGGCATACCGGAGTTGATTTTGCAGGTATTGTGGAAGCTACCGGTAGCGCCGTCACTGATTTCAAACCAGGCGATGAGGTTTTCGGGGTAGTGAAAAACAATATGAAAGACGGTGCCTTGTCTGAGTATGTTGCGGTGCCTTTTAACTTGGTTTGGAAAAAGCCTGCTGGTATCAACTTTAATCAAGCAGCTTCTATTCCTATTGTGGGTTCTGCAGCGTTAACTGCTTTAGAGAAGATGGGGAAGATCACTTCACAGACAAAAATTCTAGTCAATGGTGCCACCGGCGGATTCGGAATGTTTCTGCTGCAATTACTCAGAGAAAAAGGCACTCATGTAACGGCGGTAGCCAGCACAAAAGCCATAGAGTATGCTAAAAAATGGGGAGCTGACGTAGTAGTAGATTATACGAAAGAAAATATCCTGACACAGAATCAAACCTACGATATCATAGTGGATCTGTCAGGGAAAATGGAGTATGCCCAAGCTAAGAAGATCATGAAGCCTAAAGCCCGGTTTCTTAATGTGGCTCCTCAGCCGATTGAAATCCCAACCTCTCTATTAAAGAACCTGTTTACGGGTAAAAAACAGGTCATGGTACTCTCAAGTCCATCAATAAAGTATATGAACAAGCTGATCAATGCAATCAACGATGGTTTGCAGATAGAGGTGAGCAAAGTATTTCCATTTGATCAGTCCGTTGAAGCGTATAAGTACGCTGAAAAAGGCGGCGTTATTGGTAAAGCGGCCATAGAGGTCAGTTAATTATTTCTGGGTTGAGGCCATAGAGATATGCCTATTTATTAAAAGATGACAGCCATCTATAATTCTAATTGAAACGCTCATCAATACATGAACAGTGATCTGATACAAGTTTGTCGTCATCGTATTATTCACCTTTACATCATCAAACATTTATAAAACATTAAAATTAATCGAAATGAAAAAGAATATAGTAGTACTAGGAGCCACCGGAACGGTAGGCAGTAAAGTTTCAGAAATATTGGTAAACCAAGGGCAGCATGTCACTTTAATTGCAAGAAATACGGAGCCATTGGAAAGGTTTCGTAGGTTGGGTGCAAATATCATAGCGGGCGATGTAAACGATGTTGAAACCTTAGTGAATGCCTTTAAAAATGCTGATAGTGCCTTCCTTATTTTACCTGATAATGTAAAAGCGGAAAATACCCGACACTATCAAAGGCAGGTAACGAGTAACCTGATTAAAGCCATTGAGCAATCAGGAATTAAACACATTGTTAATATGAGCAGCTTGGGGTCTCACATGCATGAAGGCAATGGAATGATGGGCGGAACTGGTGAACAAGAAGTCCGACTCAATCAGTTGAACGAAGTTAATGTATTGCATATTCGCTCGGCCTATTTTATGGATAATTTCTTAAGGACTATTGGCTTAGTGAAACATCAAGGGATTAACGGTACTGTTGCCGATGGAGACCATGCCATCCCTATGATTGCCACTAAGGATGTGGCTAAAGTAATAGCAGCCCATTTGATGAATCTTGATTTCAAGGGTAAAAGCATAGAACCCGTGATGGGCCCTAAGGATTATACCTACCGTGAGTTTACCACCATAATTGGGCAAGCTATTGAAAAGCCCGAATTACCTTATGTTCAGATACCGGTAGAGAAAGCAAAGGAAATCTTTATAGGCAATGGGTTTTCTGAAGATTTTGTTGATAACCTAATTGAAATGGGCACTGCAGTTAAAACCGGATTCATGAACTACCAGCAGAGAAATCAATCTACAATAACCACTACTACAGCGGAAGACTTTGTACAGGAAGTCTATAAGCCGATTTATAATAACTAATTATAAATAATAAAGGGGTAACAAGGTAGGATAACGGTCTACAGACTCAACCGATTCCCTTTTTCCATAATAAATTAACAATTGAGATAGAAAAGCAATGAAATTATTAGCACCAACACAGTTAGGAGATCTAACATTAAAAAATAAAATGGCTATGTCTGCTATGACAAGAAGCCGTGCCAATCAAAATGGAGTAGTAGAGGATATTACAGTACAATACTATACCCAAAGAGCAAGTGCCGGCCTCATTTTTACAGAGGCAATTAATATTAGTGAACAAGCTATTGGCAGTCCTTTTACGCCCGGTATTTATACAATAGAGCAAATAGAAGCCTGGAAAAAAGTTACTGATGCCGTTCATGCTCAAGGCGGAAAGGTAGTAGCTCAATTATGGCACACAGGTAGGGTAGGGCACTCTATTGATCGTAAGGGGCAACTACCTTTAGCTCCTTCGGCCATTGCAATACCAGGAGTACAGCATTTCACTTCGCAAGGAATGAGAGATTATGAAACGCCACGGGAAATCTCTGTGGAAGAGATTAAGCAAACAATCAAAGACTACGGACAAGCCGCCAAAAACGCTATGGAAGCAGGCTTTGACGGCGTAGAACTTCATGCTGCTAATGGTTATTTGCCCAATCAGTTCCTGGCAGAGAGTGCTAACCGGCGCACGGATGAATATGGGGGGAGTATACCAAATAAAGCCAGATTTGTATTGGAAACGATGCAGGAATTGATAAGTGCTATTGGAGGAGAAAAGGTCGGCATTAAAATCTCACCCTTCCATCCGTACGGTCATATGATATTAGATAATCCTCAGGAAACCTATACTTATCTCATAGAGGAATTGAATAAATTAGATTTTGCCTATGTCGAAATTATGAAGCGTAGCCCTTACTTCCCTGGTCCGGATCACTACCCTGCAGATGACGAGATTGAACTTTTTGGTAAAATGATCAATAAAAAGGTGATTGCTAATGCTGGTTATGGAAGAGATACGGCCGAAGCAGAATTAGAAAAAGGTATTGCCAGCGTGGTTTCATTTGGAACATTATTTTTAGCAAACCCTGATTTGCCAAAGCGTTTTGAATTGCAGACAGAACTCAATGAACCAGATAGAGATACCATGTTTGGTGGCGATGCAGGAGGCTATATAGATTACCCTTTTCTTAGTGAATGAAAATAATAATTTTCACTAGTAAAATTATAGGATCAACTTAGCTATGACTACTTTCCGATTGTGTACAGTGACACCACAATATTATGATATGAAACCTGGTTTCTGTTCACAGTCGGCAAAGTAAATGGCCACTTCGTTCAGACCTTGAGAATTTCTGTGACCACGATACAAGCCTTCTATATTAAAAGATAAGGAGGTGTTTTCTTACCTGTCAACGGCTATTAGGCCACCATCGTCGCCAATTTTGGACAAACATTGATGAATAACTTTCTGACATGCTTCAGTGAGGCTTAAGCCTTTAAATTCTATCAGGCAGCTGAAATCATAGGCTACAACACCACGGATAAAGAACTCACCACTGCCGGTGCATGATACTGCGCAGGAGAGATTGTTCGCGTAGTTGTCAGCTCCGATCATTGGACTATCACCAATCCGCCCCAATTTCTTATTAGTCATGCCCTGGTAGAGGTGGCTGCAGTCAGGTTGCCATATTGATCTAAGGTTACATCCCCTACGGCGTCGAATTTTTCATTTATATTAGACGAATGCTCCAATTGAAACTGGTCGGTTTTTTTTTAAAGTCGGCCACTGTTTATATCAAAATTCATCAAAAAAATAAGAGGCGTCTTCAAAATTGCAGCCATTTCACGAGCAAATTCTTCAGCACCCTTACCTGACAAAAATAAAGGCTCTGATTTTTCCACAACCAGTCTGGTAGGCTTTATAGGATTTTTTTTAGAATAGTTCCTGCTTTACCATGAAGAGCCAATGCGATATCGGGCATACTAGTAAGTCTGAAGTTCTGCGAATAGCTTCTGAAGCTCTAGTCTGGTTTTGTTAAGTTTAAGAGCCAGATTGTCGAGCATAGATTCCTTCTGGGATTCTTCAAATTCGAAATCCTGATCACATAAATTTGAGAATCTCCTCTTCAGCATGATCTTCTGTTCTCTCCAGCTTCTTGTTATTTTCGTCATTTTGGTGTTATCTGTTTTATAGTTGATTTTAAGATCCTCTTAAATATAATTTTTAAAGAAAAATTGATGTTCCGATTTTTAACAGTCACATGTCAATTTGTCAATAAGATTTGAGAGATCAGATGATAATTAAGTCGTATTGAAATGGATATTTTATAAAACATAAAATTTGTTATTTTCCTGCTCAACGGCTGAAATTACTTCTTTATTAAGCAATTCCATAATATTATTTTCAATTGCTTCTGCAATAGAAGTCATAGGTGTGTCTGTAGCGATATTTTCAAAGGGATCCTGCATTCTAAATGCAGCTTTTTCTAAAAAGAAAAAGACAGTAGATACGATTAATAGGATAAAAAACTGAAGTATAAAGTGTTGTAATTCAAAGGCCACCGATAATGATAAAAAGACTACAAACAAATAAATGGTTGCATGCAGACCATATCTATAAATAGTTGGAAATACCGTGTTTTTTATTCTTTCACATTTACCCATAGATGCTGTCAGCCTTGCTATTGTCTCTTCAATTTTAATTTGTGAAAATTTATCAAGCTCTTTTTTCTCAAATAGTCTTTTGATGCTAACACTTTGTAACGATAGAATATTTAATGGTATGTGCTTATGGTCTTTGAGTAGCTTAAAATCATGTTCTGATAGTGATTCTTGTAGCGTCTTTTCGGATTCGGTTTTTCTGAGGTATCTTCCCAAGCAGTAACACCAGCTTATTTGCCTGAGACCCATAATTTGTATTTCTTTATTTCCAGTATTCAAGTACATCTGTAATTGCAAAATTAATGTTCTGCTATCATTCACAATTTCCCCCCCATATTTTTCGCGCCTCCCACCATCTTTCATATGACTGATTAATCATGTAGGAAAGAAGTATGGATATAGCTACGCCTAGTGTAGTGGCAATATTGATAGGTATTTCAGAAAAAAATGAACCGAAAATAAGAGGAAGAATAGCTGAGGCGATAGCAATTAGGGTAACTGAGATTAAAGGGGTTTTAAGTTCACTGATGATGTAGGATATAGGAATATTTTTCTTTAGGATCATTATATTAAAATTGTTGTAAGTAGTAAAAGTATTGTAGAACTTAAATAATGCTATCATTAATGGGGTTAGAATGCCTGTGCTATAATACTTTGTGATTCACCTTAATTAACTACAGGAATTATCTGATATTCCATGAATAGATGATAACAGATAGGGTTGGCGGAATCTCTAAAGTTTCAATTCCATTTTCCCTAATATTCTTAGCATTTTGATGTGAGCAATAATGGCAGATAGAAAGGTTTTTTTAGAATGGTAGGGAATGCCATATTCTTTAGCTGTTGCGGCTACAATACCTGACAATTTGCGATAATGCATATGGCAGATATTTGGAAATAAATGATGTTCAATCTGATAGTTTAAGCCACCTATCATCCATGAAAAGAATTTGCTTCTTGGTGAATAATTACTAGTGGTTGCCAATTGGTGCACTGACCAGTTGTTGTCAATAAGTCCTTTATTATTGGGCAGCGGATAGTCATTATTAGGCATAATATGGGCGGTCTGAAAAACGATGCTAATAAGCAGGCCTGTAACAAAATGCATACTCAAAAATGCCAGTAATATTACCCACCATGCGAGTGGTACCATAATTAGTGGTAATATCAGTGTATAAGAATAATATAACAGCTTCCAAGCACTTATCTTTAACATAGTGCGTTTTAGTTCCTTCTTGCCATTGAAAAAGCCCATTTTATTGTACCGACTTGTTCTAACGAAATCCTTGGCCGTGATCCATGAGATAGTTGATAAGCCGTAAAAAAGCCAGATATATATATGTTGGAAACGATGTATCCAGTATTTCTTGCTGTGAGGTGAAAAACGCAGGAAGATAGGGGTATTAATATCGTCATCTGATTCACTAATGTTAGTATATGTATGATGTAATACATTATGTTGAATCTTCCAAACGGAGGCATTAGCTCCTATTAAATTCATGGTATAGCCCATCCATTGATTGACTTTCTTTTTTTTAGAGAAAGAGCCATGGATGGCATCATGCATAACTCCCATACCAATGCCAGCCATTCCTAAGCCACTTAAAATGTAGAAAACAAAAAGCAACAATGAACTCGTAATAATTCCAGTATTAATGAGTATTAATGGCGCTAAAAACAAAATCAGCATGCATATAGCTTTAAAAATCATGCCTCCTTTGCCTTGCTTACTTAGATCATTTACTTTGAAATAATCATTAACTCTTAACTTCAGTTGTTCTGAAAATTCAAAGTTTTTATCTGTTGAGAATTTAGGGTTCTTTGTCATGTGTTGGTATAACCTGCACCATAGCTATTAAGTTCATATGCGGCCTGATGCTTACGCCCTCGTTGCCGCCATGCTCGGCATGGAGGCCTGATTACTAAAACTCTTTTGCATAGACTGGCCGAGCTGTTTACATCGAACTTTAAAAGTCTCACAAAACGCTGCTCTTCCCCTGTTGCCGCCATGCTCGTAATGGTAGTATGGTTACTATAGATTATTGATATAGGCGAGCATAGCTAATCACATCGAACTTTAAAAGTCTCACCAACCGTTACATTAATAAAGAATAAAATAACAAAAAATTACCAACTATAAATATGACTTTGAGTGATTCAAAATGGTAGACAGAAAGATAATATTCACTTAATTTTGAAGATAGCTAAAGGGCTTGTTTGTAGGTATTAATAAAATATGATTAGAATAAGATTGAATTGTGGAAGAGATGTTAAAGTTAATGGATTTCAATTTGGATATACGTATGGAGGGTTGTTAGAAGGTTCTCCGAATGAAAGAATGAATAAAAGCATTTTTGAAAGGACTACTTATCCTTCAGATTGGGGTGGAAGAAAAGTTATCAAAATCCAGCCAGACAATAATGATTTCAAAACGAAATTAAAGCCTACCTATTATATTGTTTGGTTAAATTCATTTGAACCAATAAACCCAAATTTTGATGGCTCTGAATTAGTGGTAATCTGGTTCGATGATTTACCCAATGGAAAAATGGTTGAAGATATAATCCAGAAAGGGGTAGAAAATATAAGTTGGAATGACAATGCTCAGGATTTTGATTACTAAGAGTATAAATGAAGCTCCAACTAGCGCGCGTAGCGGAGCAATACGCGTGATAACTAGGCTGGGCAAGCTATTCTTATAGAACTTTAAAAGACTTACAAAACGCTGGTAGCAATATTAGAACTGGATAGCCAGCCATGCACTATGAGTTGTATGTCAAAATGTTTAGATTGGCACCATAAAATGTATAAAGGATTGTTTTTGCCTGGATTCCGTGCATTATTTATAAACCCATTAACTTGAAATATTTATCAGGAATAATATTAGCTCTAATCTGTATTAGTTGTGAAAAATCTTATAACTATACTTTTGAGGATAAAATATTGAATTGCTTCTATGATCAATATCGGGGCTATGGAATTGACGTGAAAGCCTCTATTGATTCGGCTCAAAATATACTTTTAAGACACGGAATTATACATGAACCAACAGGGCAAAGTTATTATCATTTTCTTTTGGTAATTGCAGAAACAAATGACCTTCCAGTGCTTGCTAATGAGGATATTCAGTATGAATTGAATAATATTAAGTATTTGCCAACAAGCATTAATTGTCGTGATTCTACACTGATTCAACTTGAATCTTCCGAATACTATAATTCCAAATATAGCTTACTAATAGCGGTGTTTGATTCAATAGGCTCAAAGGGAAATATTACTCCATCAATTGTAGCCAAAGAATTACTTAAAGTATTTGAGCCTACAGATCTTAATCATGACCTCTATAATCATATAGGCACTTTGATGATATCCAACTTGATAAAATCTAATTTTAACAGTCAACTAGGTTTAAAGCCAGAAAGTGTGAAGCCAAGACTATTAGAAAAATATGATTCTTTGAACATTCTAATTACGGCTGATGAACTTTTATATTTAAATAATAGACAAACTGACATAAGCAAAGCCAAAGGAATTATTAAGGACTTTGTTATCCGTCATGGTGAGACTCATTTATTGACACTGAATTATTCTAGGAAAGCAAGTTATGATATATTTATTTCAACTCTAGATATTATACAGCAAGCTTATAAAGAAATTAAAGGTGAACATCCTGATATATCAACTAATTTATCAGTGGCTGATCCAAGTCTTTAGAAACGCCCCATGCACTATGAGTTGTATATCAAAATGTTTAGATTGGTGCCATAAAATGTATAAAGGAATGTTTTGGTCCTATATACGGATTTTACTTTCGGATAAGAATGAAACCACTTGAATTTTGTATATTATTATTTGTTATAATTTCCTGCCAAGAACAGAATCATGGACTTAGGGAAGTTGTAAAATCCGATACATTATATGCTTACGATGTAAACAATATTTTACGTCTTAAAGGTCCGATAGTTAACTCAATGAAAAATGGTAAATTTGATGCATTTGACTCATTGGGAAACATTCATTCAAATGCCAACTATGTAAACGACACTCTTAGTGGGTACTATAAAGAATATTATCCTTCCGGCATTGTAAAGTCTGACGCATATTATGTCAATGGGCTTCCCTATGGTGAGGAGCTTGTATTCTATGATGGATATCAGGACTCCATGGCAGTTCAAATTGAAGGAAAATGGTTCATCGCTCCATACGCTACTAACCTTAAAGAATATAATTATAGGGACCTGCGTGGCAAGATTATGTATCAAAGGAGTTATGATGAAAAAGGGGATTTGATTAGCAAAAGAGGCCGTATATTTTTAGCTCAATTCTTTAACAAAATTACTCTACATCCAAATGAACCGTTTGAGCAAGCTTGGCTAATTCCTGCACCCTCAAGGACCAAACAAATAGATGTTGAGCAGCACTTTGTTATATATGGCCCTAATACCAAAGATACTGTATACATCCACCCTGATTCACTCGTAACAAGGTGGAATGATTCACTTTCAGATATTGGAACCTATAAATATGAAGCGGTAGCGTATTTAATTGAAAACGGTAATACTGAATTGGATACCTCAACTTTCATCGTTGAAATAAAGAATTATTGAAAGGAGATAAATGCTATGAATGAATATTTATCGTTTAGGGTGGAGAAATCTATTTAAAAAGGTGATGATCTTGATAGTTTAGCGTCTTCTAAACTAAACTAGCCATAGCTTGCCAAGGTTATATAACTTTATAAAAAAGGTAATGCTAATTTTAATAAAAACTCACGTTAATCATTCTTTGTAAGCGACTCTATCTGATTTAATATTTCTTCAGCTTCAGCTCTTTTTTTATCACTTTCTTTTCTGTTACTATGAGAAAGCTTATATGATTCTTCTAGTAGCTTTTTATACTGAATTTCTAATTTTTCTACTTTCGATTTTTTTTTTGAAAAAACTGAACATATTTATTTTTTTATAGTTGAAAATCAGCTCTCTAAATGAATGATTTGATCTGCAATCAATGAATTATTTTTAGATAATCAAAGCTTTGCAAATTACTGTATATCAATGGTTATGCTCACTTTTCGTAGGGTGCGTAGCGAACTAATATGCGTGCAATCCACAGGCATTTCTAAATATGAGGCATAGTCAAAATATCTTAAGATCTATTTACTTGTTTTACTAGCTCCACTTTTGTGTTTTCTGAAGTTAATAATCTTTTCGTATAGTGCCACACTCAGGCACCGTGTATAATGTAAAATATTTTATGAGCTTATGTAGGTTGAGAAAGTTATCAAAAAACGCTACGTTTAATTTCTTATAGCCTCGTGGGGCGTATATTTTTTCCGACGGCCTTAATATTCACTAGGAGAGACTCAAGAGAACATATCGAACAACTTTAACCACTGAAGATCTGTATAGGAATATCAGACGGAACATGAGCCCTGAACCGCGCTTTTCAGGAAATGATTTCACCTATTTTTCTGAGCTGAACAACTCAATAAAAAACACTGAACCTCTTTGGTACACCATTCCTTACGAGCATAAAGTGATCATAAAAAGTAAAGATATCTTCTATTGGCCAAGAGCAGAAGTGGTCTTCAACCCGAATAATTCGGGGACATCTGTAACTATTAGATTCATCGGAACTGTATTTGCATATATAGTTTACGGAATATTTTTGGCTGTTTACATTGGGCTATTAGCCTTTTTGGCCATTCATCGCCCATCTGAACTTCTTCCTGTTCTAGTGTTTGTTATACCTCTGGCTTTAATACCAGTCTTTTTTCGATGGATTCAGAACAATATTGTTGGTCGGCTGCAATACTCCTAAATGAAATGTCTAGTCCATAACTCTGACTCAAATAGAGTCTGATTACACCTTTCATAATATTTAGTTTGCCTTCGTCAGGACAGGTCAAAGTGTAGTCACCCCATTACATTGTAGTATTAGAGGCGACTATTCAATAATGCTCAGTAGGAATAGTGAGCGATTGATCTACTTCTCTTATTTGATATTAATTACAGGCTATCATGCTTTTAAAATTCAAAAACAACTTTTGATTCAGCTTTTCTGTTTTCCACTAGAGACAATGCCTCCATGGCATGAGATAATTTAAATATTTGAGGTGCTTTAACCTTTATTAAACCCTCGTTAAGCCACTTGTTGATATGCTTGAATTTATCTCCATTGTTACTAAAAAAAGTCATTTTACCTGAAACTCCGTGTTTACTTAATTCTGATTTCTCCAGAGGTTGGGTGGTAGATATTATAGTTCCACCTTTATTAAGTAAGGCATATGATTTTGCCAATGTTTCACCTCCAACCAAATCTAAAATCACATCCAGATTTTGTAATTCCTCAGAAAAGTCAGTGGTTCGGTAATCAATCACTTGGTTTATCCCTAATTCTTGCAATTCTTTGATCTTTTCTCCGCTAGCCGTGCCAATTACATAAAGGCCATTGTTTTTTGCAATCTGAACGGCCATTTGACCTACTGCACCACCTGCTCCGTGGATCAATATCTTTTGACCTTGCGTTATTTGAGCATCTTCTATAAGTGAAATGTAAGCTGTTCCTATTGAGTAGGGAATTGTAGAGGCTTCGCTGAAACTCAAGGCTTTGGGTTTTGGAACAACTTCTGACTCATTTACCGCCACATATTCTGCATAGGTTCCACCTTCCATAAAATTGGGCATTACCATTACTTCATCACCTGCATGAAAAGAACTTACATCGCTACCTACTTCTGTTATTATACCGGCACCTTCCCAGCCTAAGGTGAAAGGGAATTCTTTCTTTAGCATACCAGCCATAAAACCGGAACGAATTTTATAATCAACCGGATTCACAGAGGAAGCCTTCAACTTTACCAGTACCTGATTGGCGGTTGGCTTCGGATCTTGGATTTGCACACTTTTTAAAACAGAGTTATCCCCGTATTCATTAATTTGTATTGCTTGCATTTTTTTATTGTTTTGTTTGTCAAAATTAGGTTAGCTTTGTCTATAAATTAGTTTAATCCTAATTAATTGACATACGCTAACTTTTTAGACTAATGGCTAAAAACCACAATAGAAAGCTAAAGGACTATAATCCTAACAATTGCCCTGTAGTATACAGCCTCAGCAAGATTGGAGATAGATGGAAATTGATAATCATTCATTACATCAAACAAGGGCATAATCGTTATAGTGCTCTGCAAAAAATAATCCCTGATATTAGCAGACAGACATTAACCAATAAACTCCGTGAGTTGGAAGATGATGGAATTTTGGATCGGGTTGTTTATGCTGAAATTCCCCCTAAAGTAGAGTATCTTATCACGGAATTAGGTTTTAGTTTAAATCCTATTATAGAAGAAATGAGTAAGTGGGGATTGAAATTTGTCACTCCTAATGAGCAGTAATAATAAAAATGGAAGGGACTGAGGGCAGTGAAATTTAACTTCCCATCTAGCTCGCGTAGCGAAGCAATACGCGTGCTCACTACAGACTGGGCAAGCTATCCGCATCGAACTTTAAAAAGTCTCCTCCGTTGCCCGGCATGGTGGTAAAATTACCAGTGGTTATTTGTTAAGGCTAAATCAGCTGTTCCTGGTTTTTAATGGTCAAACCAAAAGCTGCTGGTTGTTCACTTTAGGTCTTATAAGTTAAATGATTTTATCACATGGAATCGCAATTTAAATATTGCTTTTCAGAACTTGGAAGATTCCTCATTTGACGTATTGTTTTTTATTTTTTCGCGGTTTTGTAATCCCCCTCGTTGTTCGTAGTCTGCGACTACAAACTTTCAATGATCATCAGTGTCTCAGACATGGTGTTTAACCTCAAATCCTTATCGTTTTTACGTAATCATGGCTTACATTTATTAGGTTCGTAGGAACGACCAAAAGAAATAAGGAAAATATATTTTGCAAAATACTATCCAGGATTATGAGGAGTGGTAAAAAAAATGAGAGTAGAAGCTACTTTACCGTGTCAGAGACACTCCTTATCATTAATAAATTTCGGTAAGACTAAGGGAAGGTGGGATGCTTGATAATGAAAACAGGGTGATAAGAAGGGCGATATTTTTCATAAAACTGGTGACTTTGGTTTTTGAGGTCAATCTTAATTCAAAAATTCCTTATAAATGAATGAAATAGATTATTTTCTATTTAATAGAAACAGAAAAGGCCACCCATTACGAGAGACCTTTTCATTTTCAAATCAAAAGTATTACTAATTTTACCAGCCTTCATTTTGCTCTAGAATGCCATTACTAGATGCAACCTCATGAGGAGGAATAGGCCATACATGGTGTATGGTTGGGTCGAATTGTGGTCTGGCAGGCCATGCAATTGATCCATCGTGAGTATGTAATGGCTGTGCATAAGCGGCATCCGCATCGCCCCATCTTATCAGGTCAAAGTGGCGGTCGCTCCATTCTCCAGCTAATTCATTTCTTCTTTCTCTTTTCAGTTCAGTTATGGTAGCACCATTAAGAGCAGGTAAACCGGCACGTGTTCTTACTTCATTCAATGGAGCGTCTCCATTTTTTCCGTCTGCGATTAGGGCCTCTGCTTTAATTAATAAAACCTCTGCAAATCTCATTAGTGGTACATTCAGATCGGTGGAAGGCTTATCTCCATTAGGATTAACCCTTGAAACATCTGAGAAGGGTTCGGTGTATTTGCCAAACATATAACCGGTTTCATTATTACTTGTCTGGTACCAGGTGAATTCTTCTCCGAAATAATTAAAGACAGTGCCTTCTTTAAAAATTGTTACGTCTCTTCTCGCATCTCCCTGTTCATAACTATCATATAGTTCCTTAGTAGGTTGAAAATATCCCCAGCCATTGTAATGCCCCCAGCCTTTGTTTTCAAACATTACGCCGGGTAGAATACTTCCTGTTTGTACATTTGATACTACTGACCAGATATATTCTTTGCTCCAGTTATTAGCAGCGGAGAATACAGCTTTATAGTCATTTGAAGGTTCACCAGTATCTATTAACGCATGCTTTCCGGAATTGATCACTTTATCTGCGGCTTCTACAGCACTGCTGTATTTAGATGCATCATATTGAGCCCAGTATAGGTAAGTTTTGGACATATAAGCCCAGGCTGCAGTTTTATGGGCTCTGCCATAATCCTCGGAAGTATACTCATCAAAGAATGGTAATAACTCCGCTGCCTTTTCAAATTCACTAATGATATAAGCATAATTGTTTACCACGGTAGAGGTCCTTGGAATATTATAATCAAGCATATTTTCTCTATCAATGATCGGTATACCAGCACGGTCGTCTCCAAATCTATAAGCCAGATCGAAATACATGAGCCCAGACATAAAGTATGCTTCACCCATTATTCTGTTTTTAAGATTCTGATCAATATCCATTTCTGGCAGATGATTGATAACATCATTAGCC
Source organism: Fulvivirga maritima (assembly GCF_021389955.1). Taxonomy (NCBI): domain Bacteria; kingdom Pseudomonadati; phylum Bacteroidota; class Cytophagia; order Cytophagales; family Fulvivirgaceae; genus Fulvivirga; species Fulvivirga maritima. Next base: position 6,272,724 of record NZ_CP089980.1, on the reverse strand, counting down.
CTTTTTATTACCTGATATTTTTTAGACCATATATTGCGGATGTAATCTTCATCTCCAGTACAGATGAAATTTTTCATGTTATCAGGGTCCGCCTTTACACGACCAGTTACCATGTCGTCACTGGCGTTTATGAACCAAAAATACCCGCGTCCTACCATTTCATCATCTGTGAACAATGAATATAGGGCATTAGAAGCTGCAATAGCATCTTCCTCTGTAGACCAGAAGTTGGCGTCAGTAGGTGTGCCTTCAGGTTTTATATCCAGAAAATCGTCTGAACAAGAAGCGAACATGCCCATCCAGATGATTAATAAATATTTTAAATTTTTCATGTGTATTTAGTTAATTTTCAATTGTCAAATGTAATTCGCAATAAACTTTCTTTAAATCCTATAGTTTATGCTCATTTCATTGTATTTCTAAAGTTTGAGAAATTAAAATTTTAGATTCAGGCCAAATATGAAGCTTCTTGCTTGTGGATAGTAGCCCATATCAATACCATGATTAGATATTACTTCAGGATCAAATCCTGAATAATCAGTGAAAGTGAGTAGATTGGTAGCTGTGGCATAAATTCTTAGCTGAGAAAGTTTAAGCCTATTAGCAAAAGATGTGGGTAGTGTATATCCCAATGTCACATTTTTAACACGCATATAAGAGGCATCTTCCAAATACCAGTCTGAAACAGTTCCGAAGTTATTGTTTTGATCATCAACAGATACTCGTGGTATATCAGAACCAGTGTTTTCAGGAGACCAGGCATCTTTAACATCGGCTAACATATTATAACCTTGTGTTGGCTTTAATGTGCTGAATTTAAGCCCGTTAAATACTTTTATTCCGCTCACCCCTTGTAAAAGCATTGTCAGATCAAAGGCTTTATAGTTTAGGCTTAGGTTTATACCGTAGGTGAAATCAGGGAAGTTGTCCCCTTTAAATACCTTATCTTCTTCATTTAATTTTCCATCTCCATTTTGATCTACAAATTTAAGATCACCTGGCTGAGCATAAGGCTGTACTTTTTTTCCATTTGGTCCTATGTAGTTGTTAATTTCCTCATCATTCTGAAAAATACCGTCATTTTCATATACATAGTAAGAGTAAATAGCATGACCAACTTCAGTTCTTAACGGCTGCAAAATGCCTCTTACATTTTCAGAGTGTTGAATATTATCGTAATTACTGCCCAGGCTTGTTACCTCATTTTTAATGGTAGTAAGATTGGCTGAAATGTCAAACGTCAAGTCTCCAATTTGATTAGTATAGCCCAGCAAAAATTCCCAACCTTTGTTTTGAACGGTTCCTGCATTTTCCCAGGGAGCATTGCTTACTCCGGCAGTTCCTACTAAAGGCACCTGTACCAGCATATCGGAAGTTTCTTTGAAGAAGTAATCTGCATTAAGGTATATCTTACTATCAAGAGCCGTTGCATTCAATCCAATATCGGTCTGGGTGGTGGTTTCCCATTTAATATCAGAGTTAGCAATACCATCTATGGCATATCCATAGTAGTTCGTATAGGAAGCTGGGTTACCTAGTAAGCCTTCAGTTCGGCTAAGGGATACAGTAGTAGGAAAATCACCGAGAGCACCTAAATTACCTATTTTTCCCCAGCTGGCTCTTAGTTTTAAGTCATTTAACCAGCTTACATCCTGCATGAAATCTTCATTAGAAAGTCTCCACGCTACAGACGCTGAAGGGAATGATCCCCATCTGTTGTCCTTACTTAATTTTGAAGATCCGTCTCTTCTTATGGTGGCCGTTAATAAGTATTTGTCTTTGTAGTCATAGTTTAACCTGGCCAAAGCAGAAACCAGTGCATTTTCTGTGCTACCTCCGCCAGGTGCTGCAAAAGGCCCATTCGCGTTAGGAAAGTATTGCTGAGAAGGGTCTTCACTTGGAAAGCCCTGGGCACTCATATTAAAGTATGAGTACTCATACTTTTGCGACATATAACCTAGAAGTATATCGAAAGAATGGTCACCAACCATCTTTTTATAGTTCAAAGTATTTTCCGCTACCCAGGAAAACCTTAGATTATCCTCCTGATATAGTTCATTGTAATCGAATATTTTTCCTGGTTCAGTAATTTTTGAAGTGAATGACTTTATTGTGGTGTTTGTTCTATTTATACCTAAATTAAATTTATAAGTAAGACCTTCAATAATATTATATTCTGCAAATACATTACCTGAAAGGGTAGTAGATGGTCTTTTGTCATTCAGTCTGTTCAGATACGCTACAGGGTTAATGAGATCTCCATATGAACCTATATAATCGCTTCCTCGTGGAGCAACCCCTCCATAAAGGCCCTCAGCTTCGTTTTCCCAGATAACAGCACTTGGAGGATAATATATGGCCGTGATCAGCGCTCCCGTATATCCGGAAGTGGTGTTTACGCCATAGTTTCCATTGTTAAATAAAACTGTGAAATTCTCACCCACCTTAAAGTGTTCGCCAAGATCAAAATCACTATTCAATCTCAAAGTGTATCGGTCCGCATAAGTGTTTCTTAAAGTACCTTCACTTTTTTTGTAACCTAGTGAGGTATAGAATCGGCTTTTTTCACTGCCGCCGTTTATAGATACATCATAATTTTGGATGGTAGCAGTTCTGAATATTTCATCCATCCAATTGGTACGGGTTACAAGGCCATATGCATTTGTTTGTGGCTGAATGTATTCCCTACCCGGGTAATCAGCCGCATAACCAGCATTGTTAAAAGCCAGGTTCATTACATCTGCATATTCTTGGGCGTTTAAGGCATCTAACTTTTTGCTGACATTTTGTACTCCATAGTAAGTATTGAAATTAACTTGAGTTTTACCCGATTGTCCTTTTTTTGTAGTGATTATAACTACACCAGCCGCAGCCCTTACACCATAAATTGATGAAGCGGAAGCGTCTTTTAATACGTTCATAGTTTCAATGTCAGCAGGATTTGGAACAGGGGCTCCCGGCACTCCATCTACTACGTATAATGGTTCTTCGTTAGATAGCGTTCCTATACCTCTTACTCTTACCATTGGCTGGGCAGTAGGGTCTCCGCCATTTTGTAACACGGTAACACCGGCTACCTTTCCTTGCATTACATCCTGAGCATTAAAAATGGGTCTGGTATTAAGTTGCTCCACATTTTGTACTTCAGATATGGCTCCTGTTACATCTTTCTTTTTAGCGGTTCCATAACCGATAACCACAATATTTTCTAATGAAGTTAATGACGGAGTTAAGGCTACATCAATATTGGTTCTTCCATTCACTGAAATCTCTTCTGTGTTAAATCCAATATAGGAAAATATCAGTGTGGCATCGTCCGGCACTGTTAATGTAAAGGCTCCATTGATATCCGTAATGGATCCTTTACTCGTCCCTTTTATTACTACATTCACACCTGGCAATGGATCACCATTCATGTCTTTTACTATTCCACTCACGGTAACTTCTGCTACCTCGGCAATGATTTCCATCTTGCCGGTTCTTAACATTACTACTATATTCTGACTGATTCTTTTAAAGTTAAGATCAGTTTGCAGTGCAATAGAATAGAGTATTTCTTTTAGTGATTTGTTGTTTGACTGGATAGTTACCTTTTGATCCAGGTTTACTCTTCTGTTACCAAAAGAAAAATTAAAATCGGTTTCATTTTCAATTTTGTCCAGCACTTTTTTTACTGGAACTTCTTTCAGTGAAAGTGTCAGTTTTACATCACTCAGGCTCTGCTGAGAGTTTGCTATAGCAGGAGGCAGGAGTGTTAGCCATGCAAAGAGCACCATAGCCCATGCCATGGCCCTCAAAGCCAGCCGCGGATAGAGGTAAAAGTTTGTGTTCATATTTTTGTTTTTAAAAGATTGAATAGTATTTGTTTTTAAGCTTATTGTGGTGTCAGAAGCAGCTGTTTTTAGATAATATCACAGTTTCTTCCTGAATAGTATAGTCTATGCACAGGGCATGATGCATCACTTTAAGAATACTCTCTAATGTTTCTTTATGAAAAGAACCGCTGAATCTTTGTTGGCCAATTTTGCTGTCAGTGAGCTCTATTTTGACCTTGTACCAGCGCTGAAGTTCAGGAATAATGTCGTTGATAGGTTTATTTTCAAAGACTAGTTTACCTTCTCTCCATATAGCTATATCCTTAAATTTTCCTTGTGTCTTCACTAGATGATTTTTTTTCACTATGGCCATTTCAGATTTTATTAGAATGGCCTTTTGATCAGGGTTTTGATTCACTTCCACTTGTACCTTACCTTTGGATACATTCACTTGTGGAAGCCCTTCTGAGTAGTTTCGAACATTAAATGAGGTACCCAGCACTCTTACCTTCAGATCGGCCGAGGTAATAGTAAATGGTGATTTTTCATTTCTTGTTACTTCAAAAAATGCTTCACCTTTTAACTGGATATTTCTATCGAAAAAGGGTACCTGGTAGGATAAGGAGCTACCGGCATTGATCCACACGTGTGAGCTGTCTGGTAGTACTACTTTTTGTATTTGACCGGCCGGTACAGTTACAGTTTTAGTGTAGGCCTCTATATGATGCTCTTCATTTTTAGGTAGCTTAACCTGAAAAATTATATAAGAGGATATTATAGCTATGATGATGGCAGCGGCACCGAGGTTCCACCATTTCCTAGTTCTTTTTTGTTTCTTAGGTGTATGAGTTTCTTCTGCCCTTCGTTTTTTTTAATCCCTCAAGAAGAAGCTTGCGAGCTCGTGATCTATCATGCGTAGGTAGTTGAGGAGTAGCCTGCCACTGAGCCTTTGCTATTAACCATTTCTTTTTTAAAACCTTATTGGAAGCTATTATGCTTTTAAGTTCTTCTTCCTGAGTTGGAGAAGCTTCACCTGCAAGCAACTTACTTGCCAATTGCCAGAAGATTTCTTCATTCATACTTTTTGCTTTTCAACTATATGACAGGAGCCGAAAGAAAAATCTGCTAGTGGGAAAGAAGATTTTTTAAAAAAATTAATAATAAGCTTGATGTAGCCATAAAAGTGGTAAGATAATGTGCCATACCGTAAATCTGATCTTTATACAAAGCCATATATTTAACTGCCAGCGACATGTGTTTTTGTACTGTTTCTACAGATATTTCCAAAAGCTTTGCTATTTCCTTATAGGCCAGCCCGTCAATTTTATTTAGCCTGAAAACCAATTGTCTTTGTCCGGGCATTTGTGAAATGAGATAGTCTATTTGCTGAAACATTTCATCGAATTGTATATCTCTTTCTGGGTCAGTGCTATAAGGAGTATCTATATTTTTGCTGGAATGAAAACTATATTTTTCTTTATCTAATTTGTTAATAGAAAGATTTTTGGCTGCTGTATATAAATATCCCTTTAAATTTTCAACGTTAATGTTGTAGCGTTTCTCCCATATCCTAATAAAGATATCTGCTACTACCTCTTCTGCGAGCGCCACATTTGTTAGGAAATGAAATGAAATCTCCAGTAGAGAATCATAATATCGATCGAAGAGTATTTGCAAAGCCAGCTCATTATCATTCTTAATGAGGCGCATGAGCTGAGTGTCGTTATAGTGATCGAAGTAAGCTTTCATAAATTCTTGCCCCAAATGAAAATTATATTAAGCAACAATTATAGAGGCTAATCATTATGATTCTGTTAAAAGCTCAGATGAAAATTATTGAATAATTAACGTTGAATATGAAGATGTTATAGGTGTAGTGGACTCTTCTTGCAGCAATTGATCTGACAGAGGCATCAGATATTAAGTGGAGGTTAATTAACTTCGTAGTTCGTTGTCTACGACTACAAACTTTCAATGATCATCTGTGTCTCAGACACGGTATTTAGCCTCAAATCTTTATCGTTTTTAAGTAATCATTGTTTACATTTATTATAGGTTCGCATGAATGACCAAAAGAAATAAGGAATATATGTTTTGCAAGATACTATGCAGGATTATGACGAGTGTTAGAAATAAATGAGAGTAGAAGCTTCTTTCGCCTTGTCAGAGACACTCCTAATCATTAATAAATCCTTAGTCACCCTTCGGTAAGATTAAGGATAGCTAGGTGCCTAAAATGTAAGCCAGACATGTCACCGCTACGCTCAAATATACCCGAGCAGGAGTCGTAGCTAAGAGCAGATTGAACATGAAAATGAGAATAACCTCTATAATCTTTCTAATCACTATGCTGACTTCTTGCAGCGAACATCAAAAAGTCCCAAGAAACCCCTTTACAATTAATAGAAATGTTACTTGCGAAGATCTTACTCTTGAAGGATATCAATGGATGCCAGGAGTTGATGTAATTATCATTGGTAAAAGATTTGGAGATACTTTAGATTATTATCAAATGGAGTATTATGCAGGCTTGGCCTATTTCGATTACCGACACTTAAATAATTTGAATGTAGTAAAGGTTAGTTCTCAAAATGAGGAAAAAGAATTTGTGCCACTTAAGGAAACCCCCGATATCTGTCATGAGTCTTATCCTATTTTGAAAAATATGGTAATTGAAATTGATAAATTTGACACCCTCAAAATCCTTGATCTGATTGATAAGGAAAAATATTCTCTAGAAGAAAAGGCTAAAACGTATGATATTTATCAAGCCGATGTTATTAATAAAATTACTATGGATACTTTTAATATATCAGTTTATGAGCAAGAAGAAAGATACTATTTTTCAAGCTCAATTAGCTTTTATTAGCGAGCTACAATCGAGGTGTGGCTTTGATTAAAATTATATCTCTTGTACCAGGGAGAAAATGCTTTGGAAACTCTTGCCAAACGTTAGAGCAAATGCAAGATGAGTTTTTGAGCGAAATTATGATGTTATTTCCAAATATGGATACCTGTACTACATTCGACTGTGTATATTAACCGTTTGAGTACTGTTGCCAGCGGAGTACCATCTTTTATTTTATATTAATCTCAAACCAATCTTCATTTTTATTAGCTTCTATGGCTTTCTCTTTATAGTCACTTAACTCCCACGGAAAGTCAAGGTTAGATCTCAGCTCTACTTCATCAATAGTACAAAGATGATTCTGTAGTGACGAATTCCTCGGAGTCTCCTGATCGAAAATAAAAGCAAGGGGCTCAATATGTCCATTGCGAAGTTCTACAAGAATTATCTTCCAGTATCCACTAGGGACTTTATGGGGCTCATCAGCGAAGGGTAGAGGTGGCATTTCTCTCTCATACAGAGGGCCGGTCATAATATAAACCACCTTATATTTATTTACCATTTCTCTTACTTTTTCTTCAAGTGCCACCCAGGCTCCTTGATTTAAGTCAGATTTTTGCGGGGTAATATTAGAAAGATAATTAGCCTCATACCAAAAAGGTGAACCGTCTAAGCTGCCTAAGGGCGCTTGGTGTCCACGATCAGTATGAATAGAATCATAGGCCCCTTTATAATCGCCATGGTCGGGGTCTGGTTCAAGGGTCTCAGTAGGATCTAACCAAGGGTCGGCTTTCCAGTTTCGGTTTTTGTTACTGCCAGAAATTATTTCAGGATCTAATCTATAAGCTACCCAGTCGGCAAACTTAGTATCATCATTATTGCTTAAGGCATAGATATCCCGAATAATTAAATCATTGGTTGGTGGAGTTCCATAAGGGTATCCTCCCAGCCAATGCTTGCAGTGGATCTCAGCCCTATGATCCTGAGAAAGCCCCGGGAATGGTAGGAAAAGGAAGAGCAGTAACAGATAAAAGTATTTCATTTAAATATTGATGATAAAAAATAGTACGCTAAAACGGCATGCAAAAGTATACTAGATAATGAAAAAGCATCACTAAAAGCCTCAAGTAATTATTTAGGAGTTTTAAAGTGAAATGAGTAGATTGAATTTAATAAAAGCAACAAGTGAATGTTTGTAAAACAAAAAAAGGTGTAGTGTACTTATGAAAAATGATATGCCTTCGGAGGAAGAGATAGATACTCAGCATCAGTTGATCGGAAAATTCTTTGTTCAATATGAAGAGACAATATCTATTATTCCATTTTTAATTCCGAAGATTATTTTCTCAGATAATAATTTTGGAAAGAACAAAAGAAACATAGAAATTCTTTTAGAAGGCTTAACATCTTCATCTTTACGGACGAAATTTGATGCCTTAATTGCAGACAATTATAGGAGTCAAGAATTGCTAATTAAACTGAACTGTAAGTTATCAAATATAAATGCATCAATCACTGAAATACGAAATTCATTTGCTCACGGTTCATACAGACTAGGATGGTCAGATTTTGATGGAAATTTGAATAAAAATACCTTCAGTTTACGTCACTCTAAATCTACAAAAAAGGGCTTTCAAAAAAGATCTCGAATATACCAAATTGATGAACTTGAGAATCTCTTGAGACAAATGTCGTATTTGAAAAAAGCTTATCAGCAAATTGGAGTAATAATAGGGCTTCTAAATGAGGATATAGAAATTCAACAAAAATTAATTAATCTGGAAGATCATATAAACAATATCGGCCAAATAAATTTCCAGCACATTGATGAACTTAATTAAATAGGTATCTAAAATATTGACCTTTAAAAGTCTCACTAAATGCTCTTCTCTCACTATTCTAATCCCTCCGAAATGAAATATTGATCTGTTTTTAAATATTTAATCACTAGTGTCCGAGAAAAAAGATAGGGGCCTCTGAATAATTTCAAGAGTGCCCCATAATGTGTATTTTCGGTTTACCACAACAAAAAATCACACATGAGTAAAAATACATATTTCTACGGACAGCCAATCTTTTCTCAACTATTATCGCTGATAGATAAATCGGTGTTAAATCAAATAATATCAAAACACCAATCTGACAGATATTACAAGAAATTGAATACTTGGCATCACCTAGTAAGCATGTTATACTGCTGTTTCAGTGGGGCAAGTGCTCTCAGAGAGCTTACTACGGGGCTTTTGGCCTGCCAAAACAAACTGATCCATTTAGGTATTCAATTTATACCCAGACGTTCCACTTTATCAGATAGCAACAAAAAACGCAGTAGTATAGTCTTTGCAGACATTTACATGAAATTGTTTAAAAAGTATCGGCACCTTTTGCCGGACAGCCGCTTGAGAATGGAAGTTCTCAATAAACTTTATATTGTTGATTCAACGATTATTAGTCTGTTTAAAGATATTCTCAAGGTAGCAGGACGCCCTAGAAAAGATGGCAAAAGCAAGGGAGGCATTAAAGCTCATGTAATGATTCATGCGGCAGAATTAATGCCATGTTTAGTACGGTTGACCAAGGGAAGTCAGCATGATCATACATTTTTAAAGCAATTACAACTCCCAGAAGGATCCTATGTGGTGATGGATAAAGGGTATATCGATTATAGACAATACGCACAGTGGAGTCATCAAGGGATATTTTACATTACCAGAATGAAAGAAAATGCCAGATATCAATCAATAGATGAGCTAGAACTGCCTGAAGATAAAGACTTTTGTGTACTTAAGGATGAAAAAGTTGTTATCAGTTTCAAGACTGATGGACAAGTGCAAGAGCTTCAAAATAGAAGAATAGCCTATTATGATGACCTCAATAATAAATTATTAGTGTTTATGACCAATAATATGGAGTTGGAAGCAGCCACAATAGCGGCCATTTATAAATACCGATGGCAGATAGAGCTTTTATTTAAAAAGCTGAAGCAGAACTTTCCTCTCAAATATTTTCTGGGGGACAACCAAAATGCTATTGAGATCCAAATTTGGAGTGCCCTGATCTGTCTATTATTGATGGAAGTAGTCCGAAAACAGATCAAAAAAAGATGGGCCTTTTCTAATATGGTCTCATTGGTAAGGTTTCACTTGATGGCCTATGTTCACCTTACCCGCTTTCTAAACAATCCAGACCTAGAACTTCAAAAAACAATATATAAAACCAATCAATACCCTTTATTTAGTCCATAGAGGGCTCACTTTTCCAGATTAGAAGAAAACCACTTTATTTTTGCTTAGAATCGCTAAAATTTCTTAGACCAGAGTTTAGTCGGACACTAGTGATATTTAATAATAATTCTCTTACCAGTATTTTCGTCCAGACCATTGTTAAAGGAGAAAATCAGGTAATCATACAGGCTGTTCAAAATGGAGCTACTGTAGAACCGGAGATAATTAGAGAATTAAGCAGCACTATCAAAATGAAATAGTTTTCATAAGCTCACTTCGGCAGCCTTTCCTTCACTTATTCTGGTGTTCGTTTTCTTTCATAACTTTGCTCCTGTTGAATTGAAATTCTATGTTTGACACTCTTTTTAAGCATCTGGAGCAAAAGGTAAAGTTAGAAGAACAGGAGAAAGCCTTGATTCCTGTTTTTTTCAAGACTAAAAAACTTAAGAAGAGACAATTTTTGTTTCAAGAGGGGGATTATTGTAAGCAATTGGCCTTTGTTTCTAAGGGCATTGTAAAATCATATACTACTGATGATAAAGGGAATGATCATATCAATTTATTTGGTTGGGAAGGCTGGTGGGTGTCTGATTTTAGAAGTTTCATTTGTAATGAAAAGGCTATTCTGTCTATAGATGCCATTGAAGATAGTGAGCTTTTGCTCATTTCAAAAGACAAGTATGAGCAGCTCTTGGAAGCCGTACCCATTATGGAGCGATATTTCAGAATATTGTACCAAAATAGCCTGGTTACTAAAGATAGAAGACTGATCAGTTCTAACACCTACACCGCAGAGGAGAAGTACAAAGAACTTATTAATACCTACCCGTTTATACAGCAAAAAGTGCCTCAACATCTTATTGCCTCTTATTTGGGAGTAACACCGGAAACCATAAGCCGGATAAAGAAGAACCTGTAAGGAGGTATCTCATAACCTTGATCTAGATCAAGGCATCGCAGGTGGCGGTCTCCTAGCTTTGTTCTTTCTAATAAACGAATAGAGATATGGATAAAATAGCATTAATAGTAGGGGCAAGTGGAATTTCCGGTAACAATCTGGCCAGAGAGCTTCTTTCCAATGGTTGGGAGACTTATGGAATTACCAGAAGTTCTGATACGTTGCTCCCAGGATTAAAAAACATCAAGGCCGATTTGTTAGATCCGAGCTCATTGGAAGTGGCCTTGAAAGATGTAAAACCAACTCATGTGTTCTTCACTGCATGGATGAGGAAAGACACCGAGGCCGAAAATATTAAGGTGAACGGTGCTTTGGTGCGTAACCTTTTGCAAGTATTGTCTCCAAAGAAATCAGTTGAGCATGTGGCCTTAGTTACAGGTTTAAAGCACTATCTGGGGCCCTTTGAGGCTTATGCGCAAGAGGGATTTTTGCCCGAAACGCCGGTAAGGGAAGAGCACCCCAGGCTGGCTATAGATAATTTTTATTATACGCAGGAAGACGAGGTTTTTGAGGCCGCTGAGCGAGATGGCTTTACCTGGAGCGTGCATCGTTCACACACCGTAATAGGAAAAGCGGTAGGCAACCTCATGAATATGGGTACTACTTTGGCTGTGTATGCCAGCATTTGTAAAGAAACGGGTAAGCCTTTTACATGGCCCGGATCAGCTGCGCAGTGGAATGGCATCTCTGATGTTACTGATGCCAGAATATTGGCTAAGCAATTTGTATGGGCAGCCACTACGCCTGAAGCTAAAAATGAAGCCTTTAATATTGTAAATGGCGACGTGTTTCGTTGGAGTTGGCTGTGGAAACAATTGGCAGAGTACTTTGGAGTGGAATACCAAGGGTATGAAGAAAACAATAGCAGTCTGGAAGAAATAATGCAAGGCGATGAAGCAGTCTGGAAAGAAATAGCTGCTAAGTATAATTTGGCTGAATCTGAGCTTAGCCGGCTGGCCTCACCCTGGCATAGTGATCTGGATTTAGGCCGACCTATTGAAGTAATGACAGACATGTCAAAAAGCCGCAAGCTAGGGTTTACGGAGTATCAGGATACCAGAGATTCTTTCTTTGATTTATTTGATCAACTTAAAAAGGAGAACATAATTACTGCTTGATTTTAATATTCAAATGAAATATTATTAGTGTGATGTTATTTGTATAAACTATTTAATTAAATTTAGTTATCGATAAACATTAAAAATTTTTAAATCATGGCATACGTATCAATAGACGGTGTTAGCTACGAAAAGGAGTTACTAGAATTAGCAAAAGCACATACCACAGGAAAAGGCGAAGGTAAGCTTTCAAAAGATGAGGTGGAAGATTTATTTAAGTCCGCAAAAGATGGTCATTCTGTAACTGAAACTGAAAAGCGTACATTGGAGTACATTAGAGGAAATTTTGAGTTTACAGACGCTTCTGCTAAACTTTTTGATGAGTTATTTAAGGGGATTTAAGGTTATACTTCTTCTTTAATTATATTAACAAACTATCATCCATGAGGTGTTAAAGCTATTTTGAATGATATTAGAGACACTTTGTGGAGGATAGTTGTTTTTTATAAGTTATTAAAATGAAAAGCTCAGATGAGCTAAAACTCCCGAGCCAATTTAGAGGGGCCTTAGTGGCACATATCTGTGCTGTATCTTAGTTTGCACTACCTCAGCTTATTCTAATTTGTAAGGTTATAAATACAGTCTATTATCAGCTTTTTGAATATTTCACTTCAGTTGAAATGGGTTGAGTTAATAGACTCATTAATTTCACTAAGGGTTTAGCACATAACTTGTTAGGTCAGAAAAATACCATTAAAATCCACTATCAATCAAATGGAGATAGGTCATCGTTTACTTCTCCGTTTTCCATCATATAACTAGTGAAGTCAGGATAAAAATGGCTCAATTCAAACCTACGATATACATCGGCAAGCGTTACAGTCACTCCACTTTCAAGACTAAAAAACAGGTTAGATATTTCTTGACCTTCATTAGTCACATTCTTAGGAGCGTTATTTAATACGGAGTCAATCAGTTGCTTATTATTAGTTTCTACAGCCTCCAAATATTCAAATAGTGAGGTAGTGTTATTGATTTTAGAGCTTTGTAAGAAGCTATCAATTTTGCTTGCATGTTTTTCTGCAGCAACTAGTTGTATTGATGTTATTTTTTCATGAGGTCCTAATGAAGGGTTGGTGTGTTCTAACTTGATCGAACTAATTTTCATCTGCTATTCTGGTTTCAGTTAATTGAGTAAAAAATGCCGCTTTATTATAAATTATAATCAATGCCATTTAGATAGAAACGTCCAATATACTTGTACAAATCATATTTAAAAAGGAAAACAGGTCTTAGTTATAAGTATTTAATGATTTCGTGTAAACACACTAACTACTCATGGAGTTTGAGATTGATCACGTAACTAATTCTTTTTCTGTTATATTTAAACTTATATCAAATGACTAGAGAAGGACTGGTATATAGGCATATGCGGCTCGGAAACAGATTAATGAAATGGTAGAATTGTTGCAATGCTGAGGGGTAACTAGGAGTTATAGAGCTTTGAATAAGAGAATTGTCATATAAGTCTAATATTGAAAAATGGCCTGTTTTCTGTGCAGTCATGTGTGATTTAAGTTTATCTTACCAAAGATGCTACAGATAGGTGTTTGCTTTCTTTTAGGATTTTTGTGTCTGTAAGGCCGAATGCCACTTTCTTGCCAGTGTCATTACCCCGTAAAATTATGTGAGGGTATGAGGAAATGCGCTATCTTAAGAGGCATATCTAATATAACTGAGCTATTAATATAAAATGATGAAGCTTTTTGGTAGAAGAAAAAAGATTATTCCAACTGATCCCACTCTTAAACCTAGTGAAAGATTTGAAAAACTATTATTGCATACACTGGAAAAAGAAGGATTTAGACATCTTAAATCCAAACATGAGTTTGTGCAGGATTTTGATTATGGAAAACGAATTATAAGTCTGTCATATATTAATTCGTTTGGTTATATATCAATGGTTCAATACTTCATCAAAATAGTGTTTGAAGATTTAGAAAAGGCCTTTAAAAAAGTTTATCCTAACTATGGGTGGACTAATTGGACCATCCACGAGAACCTGCATTGGACTCAGAGTTCTTTGTATGATGAAACGAAAAACGACTATACAGATAGATCTATAAATAAATTGGCAGAAGAGTTTTTCAGTGAAATCAAACCAAAAATTGACTTCACTTTTTCAAGAATTAATGATTACCAGACCTTAAATGAAATTTATAATTCCAAGCCTGATGAGTTTATTGAATATCTACCCATGTCAAGGTTAGAAAAGCGAATAATTAATGGGCTCATTTTAGCTAGGCGTTTCCAACCTTCAAATGTTGAATCCATTCGTGATAAATATTTATTACTTCTGGGTAAATACAATGGGAATGATATTGAAGATATTAGGGCTGAAGTAGAAGATGGGCTTAAGTTTTTAAGTGATAATAAAATCGATTTTCTTAATAATTAGGATAATATGAATAAAGATGAACTCTATGCGCTTAATTTCCTTAGCACTTTGGGTTTGAAGGAGTTGGAGCGTGAACCTTTGGGTGATTCTTCTTTTCCTGATTTTTCAGCCAAGGATAACATTGCAATTGAAGTACGTAGGTTAAATAAGCAGAAAGTAATAGATGGTGATAGAGTACAATTGCCAGAATGTGACAAAAGTATAATAACAAAAATCGTGAGGGATGAGTTAGAAAGATATGAATTCTTAATACCAAACTCAATTTCTGTCACTCTACGATATAAGCGTTTATTTAAGCTAGATAAAAAAGCAAAGAAACATTTCAAAAAGGAATTAAAAAGACAGATAATTAAAACTACCTTATCCAGGAATTTTCAGAATAGCGTACAAATCGTCCCGGGAGTTTCTGTAGTGCTATTTGAAGGTAAGGACACTACAGACTATGCCTATGAACTTAATATTATACATGATTATGATTTAGGTGGAGAGGTTACTAAAAGTCGGTATGAGGCAATGTTGGTGGTTATTAACGAAAAAAATCAAAAGATCTCGAGTCTGAAAGACAGATTTAGTGAATTTTGGTTGATTTTGATTGACTATATTTCCACGAGAGTGGATAAATATACGATAATGGATTTACATAGATATACAGCTATTAAATTTAATTTTAACAGAATTATAATTTTAAGCAGGATCAATAAAAATCAATGGTTGGATTTATTGCAATGCTGAGAGATAAGCAGAGATTATAAGGAGTTAAGAGATTATGATAGATTAATTTATGAGTGGTAAAATAATTTAAACTCAAAATCTTCTAAATTAAGATATTAAATTGGATCATAAGCTTCTATAAGACGACGGTATCTGGTTAGTTTGTTTTTTGAAAAAATGATTGAAATGAGAAGTGTCGTTGAATCCAAGCTTATATGCCACTTCAGATATACTCCAGTCAGTATGCTTAAGTAAAATGATAGACTCTTTCAATAGGCGATCATACAATAATTCACTGGTGGATTTTCCGGTTAGCTCTTTCAAAACTCGATTGAGGTAATTGACATGAACACTTAAGCTATCAGCAAAATAGCTGGGAGAACGTAACTCCTGCGCATGATTTTCATCTGCTGGAAATTGCCTATCAAGTAATTCATAAAATACATTTAACAGGCGTTCTTTTGCTGTAAACTGATGGTGCCGTTCTGAAGCAGGTTGCAGGTTATTAGCGTAATGCATCAGCTCATTGGTATAGTTGCGAATAAGGTCATATTTATAAGGGTAATCTGTATTGTTTTGATATTCAATCTTACCAAACAAATCTTTTACCATCTGTATTTGGCCATTATTCAATAAGAAAATAGGCTTCTTTTTATTATCAAATAAGGGAAATGATTTGATACCGAATTTAAAATAAGTGTCGTAAAAAGTCTCAGTAAAAATAAAATATCCTGCATTTTCTCTTTCTTCTATTTCTTTAATAGTATAGGGAGAATGCGGACTGAAAAACGATAATGAAGTGCCGGAAGTCTTGATGCTTTCGTCTCCATAATGCACAATATAGTCACCTTCTAATAAGCTTACCTTATAGAAATCTCGCCTCATGTATAAAATAGGGGTGTCTGATGAGCAGTCAGCTGAACTGAAAAATCGAAAGGGTTTCTGCTCTGAAATACTCTTTTGGAGCATGAAATTTCGCCTTTCGAATTCTGAGAGACTTTCCTTTTTATAGATGTTTAGTTTTCCTTTCATATCAATATAAAAATTAAAACTGTACCGAACCGTATGATAGGGCACAGTTTGAATACAATAAAATTACACAAAATTAAGCACCTGTGGCTGTATTAACCATTATTAGAGCTTCATTTGGAGAACGAAGATAGGTTTGGTAAATATCCTCAGTTAAGCCTGGGCGAATTTCAAATTCCTGAATTCTAATGCTATTTACTAATGTTTCGATAACCTCTTCAGGAGAAACTTTCAAATCTGAATGTACCGCTTTGGAAAAGGGAGAATCTACCAATGGCGCCATTAATTCATACACCTCAATTGATGATTTTTGACGTTGTAAAACCAACCTTAGCGCTTTAATATAGCTATGCAAGGCGGCTTTGGAAGCACTGTAGGTTGGGTGTAATAAATCAGGTGCAAATGCTACTCCTGATGTAGTTATTATTAAAGCGGACTCTTTTTTGTTAGCTATCAGTGGCACCAAGGCATGTGTTAAATACACAGCGAAATGATAGTTTGTAATCATTTCTGATTTACTTATTTCGTAAGCATTATCATAATTCAGTAATTGGTAATTAGTGGCGATTCCTGCATTCAGGAAAATCATGTTAAGCTCCGGGTATTCAGTCTTCATGGCAGATACCAATGATTCTAGTTGGTTTGGATCAGACAAGTCACAAGCTACATAAGATGCATTCTTTAACTTAGATGCCTCCTCTTTCAATCTCTCTTCGTTGCGAGCCGTCATAATCACGTGGTTGCCCTGCTCAGAGAACCATTTGGCGGCAGCCAGACCCATTCCGGTTCCGGCTCCTGTTATAAGTATTGTGTTGTTTTTTAAGTTCATGTTTATACTATTTTAAATATTCCGGAATAAAGCGCCTTCTCATATAATCTACATATGCCTGATCATCTCCTTCTTCTAATTTGCCTATGTACAATTCGGCGTCTTCTCCTGCTTTGTATCTCAGCTTTCCATTTTCATCGGTAGCAGCAGTATAAATTACTTCTGCAATTTCTTCAGGCTCTGAAGTCATGGTATCATATTTGGCCCAGTTGCCTAAGCCAACTTTGATAAACTCTTCATATTCAGGTATTCCACCTGAAGTGATTTCTGCGGCTCCTACAAACTTAGTCGCAGTAGAACCCGGTTCTACTATCTTAGTTCTGATATTAAAAGGAATGAGCTCGTAGGCTAAGGCTTCTGTAAAACCCTCCAAAGCAAATTTGGTAGCATGGTACATGCCGCAGGTTGGGAAGGTAATTCGGCCTCCCTGGGATGAAATATTGATTATAACGCCCGATTTTTGTGCTCTAAAATGCGGCAATATAGCTCTTGTTACACGCATTGGACCGTAGACATTGGTGTCAAATAGTTTATTGATCTGCTCTTCACTGGCTAGCTCAAACACGCCAAAAACAGCATACCCTGCATTGTTAACAACTGCATCTATTTGACCAAATTTATCGATACCGGCTTGTATTGCGCTTTCTATGGTATCTGCTTTCTGAACATCTAGTGCAGCCGTTATTACGCTATCTAACTTATTTAACTCATTTTCTTTTTCAGGAGAGCGCATAGTAGCTATTACGTTCCAGCCTTCTTTCTGAAACTTTAATACTGCTGCTCGGCCTATGCCTGATGATGTTCCTGTTATTAATACGGTCTTTTTCATCATGATTATTTTAAAATTTGAAGTATTTGGTTTTCTATATTATTTTCTATTAATGCTACTGCCTGTATAACATAGCCCTTTTGTGCTACAGTGAGAGCATGGTTTTGTAAGTCTTCAGTTGAGGCCCATCTTTCCAATATGTAATAGGTAGTAGGTTTGTCTTGTACAGTGTTTATTTCATAGGAAATACAACCTGTTTCTGAAGGAGTTTCTTGAATCAATTTTTTGAAAATCGATTCCAATTCTTCTGCTGAAGCCGCATCTTTAGCTTTAAATTCTGTGAGTACTGTAATCATGTTTGCTTTTATTTTAAGTTTATAATACAAAGATAGAGAGGCGATATAGGAAGAAATTGTTGCTTACAATCCATATGTTGTCATATTCAAACTATTTTGATGTAGCCTGTGGGTATAGGTTCAGATAGTAGCTAATCTGAGTGATAAAATCGGGATGATGAGATGTGGATGATACACTGAAGTTGGGATTATTATTCAAAACCTCTGGATATGCATCGATAAAATGATGAAAAGGAATAAAAATCAATGGGTGGATTTATGATCTTGGGAAGCACACTAAGAAAGTTTATTGTAGTGAGTTGTTGATTAACCTGAGGTTGTTTATGGGATAATAATGAGTATAAGAAATGTGCTTTTTCATCCTGCGAGTTCTTATATGCCGACCTCATTTTCAGTGATTTTAGGTAAAAATCCTTAAGTTTGATCGTACCAATAGATGCTGATACTTATGAGCATCTTACTGCATAGTTTAAAGAGAGGAATAGTGTTATCTAAAAAATCAAAATACGCCATCAATGCGCTTGTTTTCATTGCTAAAAATATTGATGAGCAGCCTATTTCGGTCAGCAGAATCTCTGAAGGCCAAAATATTCCTTTGAAATTCTTAGAGTCGATACTGGTAGAATTAAAAAATGCCCGGATATTAAATAGCAAGAAAGGAAAGTATGGAGGCTATTCTCTTAATGGTAAGCCAGAAGAAATTCATATGGCCATGGTTTTGAGATTATTTGATGGCGCTATAGCCCTGCTGCCCTGTGTAACTTATAAATTTTATGAGCGCTGTGAAGAGTGTATTGATGAGGAAACCTGCGGAATAAGACAGGTAGCCATGGAAATACGTAATGAGACTGTGAAGCGTCTAAAAGCGGCAACGCTGGCAGATATCATAAAAAGAGAGCAGAAATTAAAAAAATAATTTTTTAATTTTAAATCATACTACTTTGATAGGATATATAGGATTTATACCTTCGCTTTTAAATCCTATAAAAAAGGTAGGAATTATATGTTTTAAACTTTAGATCTCTATTAATGAAAAGAAAGCTTACCGTAATTAGTCTGATATTAACATGGGTTAGTATACAGGCCCTGGCACAAAAAAATATCGAAGGAAAAGTATTAGATGCTCAAACCAAAGAACCATTGATTGGGGCTTCAGTGCTCATAAAAGGAACCAGTAAAGGAACTATCACCGATATTCATGGAGCATTTTTATTTAACGATGCGCATGTTTTCCCACTCACACTCTCTGTTAGCTATGTGGGCTATGAGGCGGAAGAAGTGACTCTTACTGAAAATGAAACGACCTTAATTTATTTAAAACCTTCTTCCATGTCTTTAAACGAAGTCACTGTTACTGCTCGTCGGCGTAATGAGGAGGTACAAGAAACACCCATACCAATGGCAGTTATTGGATTTAAAGAGTTGGATAATTCTACTTCTTTTAACGTAAACCGAGTAAAAGAATTGGTGCCATCGGTACAACTTTACTCTTCTAACCCCAGAAATACGACTCTGAATATCCGTGGTATAGGATCTACTTTTGGCTTAACCAATGATGGCATAGATCCGGGTGTTGGTTTTTATGTAGATGGGGTGTACTATGCCCGGCCAGCTGCAGCTACTCTTGATTTTATTGATGTACAGCAGATAGAAATATTAAGAGGCCCTCAAGGAACCTTATTTGGTAAAAATACCACAGCAGGCACTTTCAATATTACTACCAGAAAGCCCGGTTTTATAACCAATGGCATTTTTGAACAAACATTTGGGAACTATGGATTTATCCAGACTAAAGGTACTGTAACCGGGCCAATAATCAAGGATAAATTAGCTGCTCGATTGTCTTTTACAGGCACTTATAGAGATGGCACCATTTATAATGTAGCTACTGATAGGCATACTAATACTATGAATAATCAGGGGCTAAGGAGTCAGTTTCTTTTTATTCCATCAGATAAGACCAGTATTACGCTTTCTACAGATTACACCAGACAACGGCCAGATGGTTATGCGCAGGTATATGCAGGTAATACGCCTACTCAGAGAGCGGATTTCAGACAGTTTGAACGTATTATCACCGATCTTGATTATGATTTACCAAGTCAAAATCCTTTTGACAGGGTTATAGATCATGATACTCCCTGGCAAGCTGATCAGGATATGGGCGGCATATCCTTAAATGCGGATATTGATTTGGCTAAAGGTACGCTGAGCTCTACCACAGCCTGGAGATTTTGGAAATGGAACCCTTCTAACGACAGAGATTTTACCGGCCTTTCTGCCATAGCCAAATCACAGGCTCCTTCTATTCATTATCAGTGGTCTCAGGAGGTAAGGTATGCAGGTGATATAAATGATAAACTTAGTGGAACCATAGGCCTTTTTACCTTCTACCAGAAGTTAGATCCTGATGGCACCCATACCTTAGAAGCCGGTGCAGATCAGTGGCGTTTTGTGCAAAACACACAAGACCCACTGTGGCAAACACCAGGTTTGCTGGATGGACTCAGGCAGGATACCAAACCTCGGTTCAGGAACTTTAGCGGAGCCCTCTTCACTCAGATAGATTGGAGGCTTAGCAGTAAGCTGGTAATAACACCAGGTATCAGGCTCAATTATGATCAGAAGGAGGTAGACTATGAAAGCTCCGTTTCAGGCGGGCTGCAGACCGATGATCCTGAGCTAATAGCCTTACAACAACGAGTGTTTAGTCCTTTGGCCTTTCAGGCAGATGTAGATGATTGGAATGTATCAGGGCAGCTAGGTTTTAGGTATACATTCAATGATAAGTTAATGATCTTTGCTAATTATTCACATGGCTTTAAGCCAGTGGGGTTAAATCTGGGAGGTATACCTACAGAGAACGGAGAGCCTGTATTAAACCTCGCAGTGATTAAACCTGAGCGTGTGAGTCATTTTGAAGTAGGGGTGAAGACTCAACCTATCGCCAATGGTACTCTTAATTTTACCATTTTCAATACTGATATTCATGATTATCAAACCACAGTTCGCTCGGCGGAGTTAGGGGTGATACGCGGATATCTGGCTAATGCGGAGCAGGTAAGAACCTCTGGAGCTGAGTTAGAAGCTAATTATAACTCACGTCATTTTAGAGTGGCCTCTTCTGTAAGTTATACTGATGGTAAATACATTACTTTTGCTAATGCTCCTGTGCCGCTGGAAGAAACAGGTAGTGAAGGAAATGAGTTAAAGGACATCTCCGGAGAGGAGTTGCCCGGCATTTCTAAATGGTCTTTTACTGTAGCTTTAGAAGTTTTTACGAAAGGAAAATTTTTACAGCAGGAAGGAGAATTCTTCATTGGTTCGGACTTGTTTTATCGCTCTGACTTTTCTTCTAACCCTACACCATCACGCTATCTTAATATAGATGCCTATGCTTTGCTCAATGCCAGGGCTGGTTTTAGAACAACCAATGGGGTAACATTTTATTTGTGGAGCCGCAATTTAACAGATACCCATTATTTTGAACAACTTTTGGTGGCTGGAGGCAACGCAGGTCATTATGCCGCGGTGCTGGGAGACCCAGAACGTATGGAGCCACCTTGAGGTACAATTTTTCATTGAAACCATAATCATTCTTTATAATTACGATTAGAAATAGATATGTCACAATTATTTACGGGGCTTACCATTCCCTTCTTATTAGCTATGTTTCTTGCTATAAATATGGGCGGGAGTGGTACTGCTCCTGCCTTTTCTGCTGCTTATGGAGCTCATGTGATCAAGCGAACGGTTATACCTGGGCTATTTGGACTTATGGTGCTGGCCGGAGCACTATTAGCTGGCAAAGAAGTTTCTTTAACGCTGGGCGAAGGACTGCTTAATTCATCATTTTTCACCACATTTAACACATCTATTATTTTGTTATCCATTGGGCTATCGCTATTAGTGGCTAACCTCTTGGGTGTGCCCCAATCTACCAGTCAGGCTACGGTACTTTCCATAGCAGGGGCGGCCACAGCACTGGAAGGATTAAACACACACAAGCTATTTTATGAAATTATACCCGTTTGGATAGTTCTGCCCATTATTGCTTTTGTTATTATGCTAGCCCTGTCTAAGTGGATATTTCCATTGCTTAAAAGCACGATTTTTACTAATGATTATAGTTATTTAAGGCATAACCAAGTGGTGAAAGGCATTATTATACTATCATCACTTTATGTGGCCTTTTCTATTGGCGCCAATAATGTGGCTAATGCTGCGGCTCCCATTGCATCTTTAACAGCTAATGAAATAGGGCAGGAGGAGGTTCAAAACTTCTTGCCCATCATTATTTTATCAGTGTTAATAGTGGCGCCATGTTTTGCTATTGGCAGCTCATTACTAGGTCATAAAGTAACTAAAATGACAGGACGGGATATAGTAGAAGTATCACCTATGTATGCCGCTATTATTGCGGTGATCACTGCCAGCTTGCTCTTGTTTGCTTCTATCTCTAAAGGTATACCTACATCGTTAGTTCAGCTTAATGGAGCGGCTTTTATAGCCTTAAGTATTAGCAAAACAGGCCTTAAAAAGACCTTTGAAAACAAAACGGTTAAGCGGTTTTTCATCATCTGGGCAGTCGCTCCTATCTTTTCATATATCTTGACTTTTTTATTGATATCGTGGTTGGGCTAGGGGCAGAATATATATAGTAAGTACTTGATATAATTGTTGTTTAAGAGTTCTTGTGGAGGAATGATTGGTAATGAAATATTAACGGTTTGTATTCTGACTATTTCACTAGTAATTTGCTACATAGCCATAAGATTAAAAAAACATTAAATTTAGCCTTAAAATTTCATGCTAATCGCTATCAACCCTAAATTACCTATGCGTAGCAAAATATTGACTCAGGAATATTATACTCGCTTAGGATTTAAAGAGTTTGGAGATAACTCATTTCCATATTACCTGATGATGGAAATGGATCAAATTCAGATTCATTTCTTTGAGCATAAAGATATAGACCCAGCAGAAAATTATGGACAGGTATATATTAGAACCGATAATATTGAAGGACTTTATCAATCGATGCTAGATAAAGGCATAGAAATACACCCGAATGGTAAGTTGGAAAATAAACCCTGGGGGCAAAAGGAGTTTTCATTGCTAGATCCTGATAATAATTTACTCACATTCGGACAAAATATTTAAGGCAGATGATAGATTTATGACCACCGATAAATATGAAATAAGAGCCTTATACAACGATAAAAGTATTGCTGTATATTCAGCATTTAGCGATTCTATAGCAGATGTTGCCATTCAGAATCAGAAGCTTTTGCCACCATTCACCTACTCAAGAATGACCTGGATAAAACCATCCTTTTTGTGGATGATGTATAGGAGTGATTGGGGCAACCGTGCCGGAATGAATCGTATCTTAAGAATTTGGATCAATAGAAAGGATTGGGAGGCTGCGCTTAAGGAAGCTATTCTAATTACTCCAGAGCCACATGTATATAAAAACCATAAAGGCTGGAGGGCTAAATTAGAAAAGGCCAGGGTAAGAGTTCAATGGGATCCTGAAAGAGACATAGAAAACCAAAGGCTGGATTTTAAATCAATTCAAGTGGGAATAACAGAGAAGCTGAGTGAAGTTTACGCTAAAAAATGGATCTCAAAAATAGAAGATGTGACTAGTTTGACTCATGAGATGCAAGGGTTGGTGTTAAGAAAAAATCTTTCAGAAGCGAAAAAATTATTGCCAGTAGAGATTAAATACCCTGTAAATAAGGAAATAATAGCTTCACTTGGAATGTGATGTCATAAGGAAGTGAGCTTGTTTCAGTAGCTTATCCTTCTTAAATCGAACATTAACTAAGGAATCAATAATATGAATGGCCTTGAAATAAGACCTCAGGATAGGCTTAAGCGCATTTAAAACAAGACTCGAAAAATTATTCAAAGTAAAAATAAAACACTGTACAAATGGGAGGGATGCTGCATCCTACTACAAAAGGTAAATTAGACGGGCAAATAGAAGGACTCAACAGTTCTGGTGATATTACCTCATATGTTTTGAATAAGGGGCAGCACAAGCTGTCACAATATAATTCGCAATCGGGATATTTAGTGGGTTTTGGAGCAGGTTTTGAAAATGGGCAAAAACTCAGAACCACATTGAAGGAAGATGTAAGTTGTAAATTGCCTTTTAGTGAAAAAGTAAAATGCCTTTCATTTTTATTGGAGCAGCAATTGGGCTTTAGAGAAGATTATACTCAAATATTTATAGATAACCTTAGCCGTTGGGAAGAAACCGATGTAGCTAACAATATTAAGTCTAAAACTAAGTCATTACTACAGGAAAACAAAATTCAACGATCAGTAGATACATTAATTTTGCATTTCAAAGAACATTATCAGCTAAAATCTCTCATGGAGTTTTATCCGGTTTATGATAAACTGAAAAGACTAAGGAAAGAGAAAAAGCATAATAAAGCCTATTCTATTTATGCGGAATTAGAAGCTTTGAAGAATGAAATTAAGCTTTGGGTGGAGTAGAAGAAATAAATTTTTCGCCTTATTTTATTGTATCAAAAAACACTTCCTCAATTCCTTTTCAGACCTTTGTGAAAAAATAAAGTGAGATGAATTGGATCATTCTGGTTATTGCAGGTCTGTTTGAGGTGGCTTTTGCCTTTTGTTTAGGTAAGGCCAAAGAAACAACGGGAAATGGGATGTATCTGTGGTACATAGGTTTTTTGATGAGCCTTACTATGAGTATGGTACTTTTAGTTAAGGCCACTCAAACTTTACCTATTGGCACTGCTTATGCCGTGTGGACGGGCATTGGGGCTGTAGGAACAGTATTGTTAGGGATCATAGTATTCAAAGAGCCAGCAACATTTCTCCGACTCTTTTTCATTACCACATTGATTTTATCCATTATAGGGTTGAAGGTGGTTTCGCATTAGGAGTATATTAATATTGGAATTCTAGGGTTAGATTTTATTCCATTGGTTAAAATTGAATCGTGGAGGATGATAAACAGATTATCTTTTGAATTGAGTTTTAATGGGAATCATTGTTTATAGAAATTACAGGAAGACCATGCTCACGAAATATCATTTATGGAATTTTAGATCTGCAGTGTTGTACTTTCCTATAGTACCGACGGCTGTAATTATAGCTATAGTGCTAGGGTGAAATCCTCACCCCAAGTTTATAAAATTCCAATCAATCAACTATCCCTTCAAAAAGCCATCTACTTGAGGTTTAAACAGTTTACCAATAGGTATGATGTGCTGACCGATGGTAACTATATTGCCGGTTATACAGTCAACCTTTTCTTTAGATATGATGAATGATTTATGGACTTGTATAAATCGGCTGTCGGGTAATTTTTGTAGTATTTCTGATATTTTAGTTCTGGTCAGCAATTGGCTGTTCTCTAGGATTACTTTGCAATAATTGCCTGATGCTTCTATGAAAAGAATTTCATTGAGTTTCACCTGGATATGCTTTTTATCTTCATATAGAAAAATGTGATCCGCTATTGGTGAGTCATTTCTGGTGAGGGGAGTGTCGGTTTGAAGCGCTTTGTTCACGGCTTTTAGAAAACGCTCAAAGCTAAAAGGCTTGAGGAGGTAATCTATAATATCAAGTTCATAACCTTCTACGGCATATTCCTGATAGGCCGTGGTAACTATGATTTTTGGAGGCTTAGCTAGTGATCTCAAAAAATCAAAGCCTTTGAGCTGCGGCATGTTGAGATCTAAGAAAATAAGATCAACGGAGTGCTTTTTTAAGTATTCCAGGGCTTCAAAAGCATCGTAGCACTGCGCCGCCAATGACAGATAAGGAAGCTTGTCACAGTAACTTTTTATGATCTCATGGGCTACTGGCTCATCGTCTATAATCAGGTATTTATCCATTTTTTATTTCTAAAAAGGCCTTATAAATAGTGTCTTCATCAGTGAGTAGCAGCTGGTGTTGTTTAGGATAAGCCAAGGCTAATCTGCGTTTGAGATTTTTAATACCGATGCCAGGTTTAGCTTCTGTGCCATTAGCAGCATAATTATTAACTATTTCAAATTGAATAATTCCTTTGTTCGCTGTTAACTTCATATTAACGAATGCATTATCTCGTAATGTTTCTACGCCATGTTTAAAGGCATTTTCAACCAAAATAATAAACGTCAGCGGCATAATTTCCATCTTATCATCATCGATATCTACACTAAAACTCACCTCCACTTTTTTGTGATACCGTAATTGATGGAGCGCTATATATTGCTTGAGATAATTCACTTCATCGGCTAGTAGTACACTCTTTTTTCTCTCCTTCATATATGCCATAACGCATCATTTCCGAAAGGGTAAGAATAAGCTTTTTCGCTTTTTCTGTATCCTGATCGACTATGCCATACAGATTGTTGAGCATATTGAAAAAGAAGTGCGGATTCACTTGTCGCTTGAGATGTACAAGCTCATTTTTTTCTATTTCGTTTTTTAGCGTGAAGACTGATTTCAGTTGTATCACTACCCAGATTATGCCCGCTACTAAAATTAGCGCGTAGTAAATAATTACTGTGAAGCCGACAGCTGCGGGGTAGTCTCCCAGAAAAACCACCGATTCACGGCCCAGAAATATTATTTCATAAGTAGTGATCCCAAGTGGAACGGCTATGCTTATAAATATCAATACTTTTAGTACGAGCCAATAATTCTTTTTCAACATCACGCTGCAAAATAAGGAGTTTGAATAAAAGGAGATAATTTTTGTGACCAACAGCCGCTTTTTAATCATAAAAACCTTCAATCTGGTTTTCAATTCAAAAAGGGCAATGTTTTGACTGTTTATCCTTGAAGTCAGGCAGATCATCACATTAATTCTTTGTCAACCATCATCTTAAACAGCTTTGTAGCGGTAAAATAATCGTATTAAACTTATTTGACATGAAAAGAAGAATTTTCCGTTATCTAAAGCATGTTGGTCTTACATTTTTGTTGGTTTTGGCCATTCTAATTCCGGTGGGCATTTATCACGGTGCTCAACTATCATATGGCCATAATAATGCGCGTATCAACCTTAACGGTGAAGGGCCATATGTTTTTTATCAAAGCGACAGTGTTTTACAGGCCTATTATATTCGAGGGAATAAGGATGAAGGTTTTTATTTAGATACTACTCAGTATCAGCATAATGAGCCTATTCCTGCTCAGGTGTTTTTTCCTTTAGACTCTACATATTTCAATTTCACCATAAATGCGGAATTCACCTCGCCTGAGATTGTATATAGTGATGATCAGCAGATTATAGCTATATCTGATATTGAAAGTGGATTTAAGGCTTTTCGAGATTTTTTGATGCATAATAAGGTGATTGATGAAGATCTGAACTGGATTTTCGGTAAAAATCACTTGGTGCTCAATGGTGATTTTGTTGATCGGGGTTTTTCAACTACTCAAGTGCTTTGGTTTATTTATAAGCTGGAACAGCAGGCCAACGCTCAGGGAGGAACAGTTCATTTTATACTAGGGAACCACGAGCTAAAGAACATGTATGGAGATTATCAGGCTTCCGCTTTAAAGTACACTTTTGTGGCTTCTATTTTGGGTGAAACCCAGGCTGATTTACTTGGAAAGAAGTCAGTGTTAGGCAGGTGGCTGGCCAGTAAAAATGTAATGGAATTGATCAATGGAAACTTATTTGTACATGGCGGGCTGCATCCTGATCTCACGGATATGAATCTGGGCATAGAGCAGATCAATCGATATTTGAGGTCTACCTATTATACCGCTCCTTACCCCAAAGTTAAATCTGACGATAGAGAAATGCTGATTTCTTCAGCTAAAGGGATATGTTGGTATCGCGGTTATTTTAAGGAGGAGCTTGAGCAGGCAGATGTTGAGCCTCTGTTAAATACATTTAATGCAGAAAGGATAATTGTAGGGCATACCTTGCAACATAAAGTGAAATCTTTTTATGAAGGAAAAGTCATTGGTATTGATGTGAAGCATGCTAAAGATTATCACAAAAACTGGCCGCAATTCGGTTCAGAAGGTCTTTTGATAAAAGATGGCACTTGCTTTAGATTGTTAGAGGACGGTGAGCAGGTGGATTTGTGATAATAGATTTTTTAAAGGACTAAAAATGAGGTTGTAAGGAGTAGATATACTATTTTAAGTAACTTTAATGAATTGAAATAGAAGAGAATTAAAATTATAGCTATTGACATATTTGCTTTTTACGGCATTTGATCAACCATTGAGTCAAGACAAGTTTCAAATGCTTTTGAATCAACTTCCTATTGCCTATCACGAAAAAATAATGAGATATATGATGTGGCAAGATAAACATGCTTCTCTTTATGGTAAATTGTTATTGCAGAAAGGGTTAAAGAAGTTTAATTACACAAAACCTCTTCAATTAGAATATTCTCAATATTCCAGACCGTATCTACCTGATTTTTCTAATTTAGATTTCAATATATCTCATACTAAGAAGGCTGTGGCATGTGTGATATCTGATAAAAGAAGGGTTGGGGTGGATGTTGAAGAACTTTCGGATATTAATATTGCAGATTTTGAGAGACAATGGACTGAAGCTGAGTATCGAAGTATTTGTCAGTCTCAAGATTCAAAAAAGGAATTTTTTAATTACTGGACCAAAAAAGAGGCAATATTAAAAGCAGATGGAAGAGGCTTAAATATTCCCTTAAATAGTATAGATGTCACCGATTCTAAAGTTATAGTTGAAGAGAAATTGTGGTATTTAAAGCCATATAATTTAATAGAAAATCATGTGCTGCATTTGTGTAGTGATATTTCTTTTGACAAGGAGGAAGTGATAGCAGAGTTAGTGACTTTTTAGGTGAGAGCCTACTGATATAAGTCAATCTTAAAAGATATTCCAAGGAAACTATAAAGTCACTAACGCCACACTACTTCAAAACATAATTCTTCATTATAAAATCCTGACTAAACCCTAATTGCAGATACATGTTTCTGGCCATTTCAGAAGCCTGAAGTGTGGCTACAGTTGCTTTTAGATCTATGGCCTGATTCAGGATATGTTTCATGGCAGCCTGAGCGTAGCCATGTTTGCGCTTGGCAGGTATTATGCCCAAGCTATGGATACCGGCTATTTCTTCAGTGATAAATAGAATGATGGTTCCCACCAGTTCATTGTTATGATAGAGCAGACTGTAGGGGATCTCATTTTTAGTTTTAATGATGGTTTCAGGGAGTATTTTGTAGCCAAAAGCAGAGGCAAACGCTGAGCTCCATAGTTCAGCATCTGCTTTTGAGTCTACTCTCCGGGTTTCCATTTCTTTTTCAATGCTAAATTTTTGATGAAGCGGTAAGCTCATTCCATATTGATTTGCCTTAAAGGTTAAATTATTATTGGTAAGCTCAGAAGGAGCATTGTTCGCTACAAAATGTGAAAAAGGCATTGATGAATGCCTTTTCATTTCCTTTATAATTTGCTCTAATACCTGATGGGTAAGTGGCTTTTTATTCCAGATTCTATTGGGCCACTGTAGCTCCTGAATGGTGATAAATTCATAATCACTTTCAATGGTATGAGCATCATAAGGTTTAGCTACGGTTTTCCAGAGCTGAGTCAGGTTTTCAATATTTAAGGTTCTGTTTTTCATTTTGAATTAATTAAAAAGATGCCTCCAATCATTAATAAAAGACCGATGAATCGGTAAAGGGTAAATGGTTCTGTAGGTAAGCCTAGCCATCCGAAGCGACCGGCCAGCATTGAAAAGACCAGCTGTCCGGAAAGTCCCATAACTATCATTTTTGAAATGCCTAGCCGTGGGATAGTATAAAAGTACAGCGATATGCCCAACATACTAAACAGTCCGCCGATACCCCATAAGTACCAGGGGATATTTACCTGACTTAGATTGAGAAAGTTCTTTTGGCCGGTGCATAGTATGAGAATAAAGCCAAATATAGCACTGAAAACAGATGAGGCAACTACTGCCACCACTGGCTGTTTTAGAATGGTGCCAAGCTGCGTGTTAAAGCCCGCCTGCACCGCCAGGAATATGCCTCCTGTAAAGGCTAATACGTATAATAAGAGTGTTTTCATGTGGCAAAGGAGCGAAACCGTAGTGATCATTTCCTTTACATATGTTGAAAGCCGATTATTTATAAGAACTTTTTCTTATTCGGCTGAGCTGCGTGGGGGTAATGCCCAGGTGAGAGGCAATATACTGCAAAGGTACCCTGTTTTCTATATCAGGATGTTCATTTAATAACTCCAGATACCGCTCTTTGGCTTCTTTCATTACTATATCTACTTCTCTCTTTTCTTTGTCTATAACCCAGTTTTTTTCAAGGTAGGCGATATAGAAATCTTTGAGATCATCATGAGCATTAACCAACATACGGAAAGTACTGTAGTTCCACTGAATTAAGGTGACCTCGCTAATGGCTTGCAGTGCAAAATTAGATGGAGTTTGCTGTATGAGCGCCACCATAGACCCAACCCAATGGCCTTCCATGAAGATATTTTTATGGTATTGATTACCCTCATTATCCAGGTAATAGGAAACTATTACTCCCTCTTGCAGAATATTTATTTTGTTAGACTTTTTGCCAATGTGCAGTATTAATTCGCCTTTTTTTACATGCTGAAGACTGGCGGTATTATATAGCGCAGTTACTGATTCCTCAGAAATAGGGTGGTAGCGGTGGAGTACATCACTGATGAAGGAAAAGACATTTTCTGATGTTTTCATTCTTACATATCCAGCTCTTCATAATAATTTTTAAGCTGTAAAGCTCTTTCTTTTATGATTTTAGCCCTTTCACCAGCGGCTATTGGTCTCCACATAGTGCCTTGCAGTTCTATGTAATAATGATGGTTAATCAGCTCATACTCTTTATCACGATAAACCATCCACTCTCTCTGAGCGGCTTTCAAGATTATTTTGTTTTCTTCTGAGGTAGCGGCCATATATAGCTGATAGTACTTATTAAGTTCTTTGTCCCAGGCTTCACCGGCATCAGTCTGACATTTGATCATATCCATGGTGCTTATGGCATTTTGCAAACAGTCTTTTTGCTTTAGATCAATGGCGTGCTCGTTTTGGGCCTTTACACTCAGACTTGTTATAAAGGCCAAAGCTGTGATTATAAGTATTTTCATCATGATTAATTATAAAGCATAAGTAATCTATTTCTCTATGCTTTGCAACAAAGAAGCTCAATAGTCAACCTTTAAGATGAGATAGGTAGCCAGGAAGCAAAAGGATATAATGACAATATTAATGGTTGCTCTGATGATCCAGGGATGGTTTGAGAAATTATGCTGAAAAACTCGGGTGAGTAATACTATTAGGCTCATAAAGAAAAACCACAGCGTAAAGAATAAAGAAATATGCTTACGAAGAAGTGTGGTGACAGCATCATGAATAAGCCCGCAAAACACAAAAGTGAGCACTAAGGCAATGGAAACGGGAATAAACTTCTTTAAAGGTTTGAATATGAAATTGCCTAAGTAGTAGCCAAAAATGGGATTCCAATAATTCCAAAATAGTGAGAAGTTGGCAGCTCCTAAAGATCGATACAGGTTGTTTCTAAGAGATTTAGAGCTACCCATAGCCACACCGTTCCGCTTTTTCACATATTCTGATAGACTTAAACTCATGTAATTAAACTCACCTCTTTTCAATTTTAGGTGACGAATTCTTCAATTAGATCAACTTAAAAATATGAAATTATTGCTTATCAGAAAATTTATGATTGGCCAGGTCTTAAAATAGAAGCCAGGTATTGGTTTTCTTTTAATATTTGGTTTGATTTCCACACACTAGCAAATCCGTAACCTAACCCTGACACGATTATTATTTTCCAGAGTAAACCTTTAAATAATAACATGGGATTTATCAGTAATAGCACCACGTAGAAAGCTAAAGTAAGAAATAAGGGAATGCCTATAGCTACTAACGGACTTTTATAGGTAAGGAATGCGAATATTGTAAATATTGCTCCTAATATAACACTTACTATGATAGCAAACTGTGTTATAGTTCCAGAAAGAGGAGTAAATGGAAATACAATATAAAAGCCACCAATAATAAATAGTATATTTCTCGCTTTTTTTAACTTTTCATAAGACTCTTCTACCTCCCTTTTTTGTATAATCTGTTTTGCTACAAATGAAGCTTGTTCTTTTTCAGTTCCTTTAATAGGATAGCGGCATACGTTGCACTCAGCGGTTTCTTCTGTGGTTTCAGTTTGGCAATATTTACATTTCATGTGTTCGTATTTTGTTTGGTATAATATAACAAAAAATCACATAAAAATCTTAATTAAATTCTATAATTAAGCTAATTGGATTAATATTAATTGAATTATTAACGTACTTGATAGCGGTAATGTGTGGCGGGTTTTATACCAAGTCAACTTATAAGGATAAGTAATATAAAATGGCTTGTGTGACAAAAGTAACAGTAAAATTAAAGGAAGTATATCATTTTTGTATTGTAAAACGAAATGGAAGGAATCAAATATGAAAGTAGAACAAATTTATACGGGATGTCTGGCGCAGGGAGCATATTATATCACCTCTAAGGGAGAGGCGGTTATTATAGATCCGCTCAGAGAAACGCAACCTTACCTTGATAGACTTGAACGAGATAATGTAAAGCTCAAATATATTTTTGAAACACACTTTCATGCCGATTTTGTGAGTGGGCATGTGGATTTGAGTAAGGCTACCGGAGCACCTATTGTGTACGGTCCTAAAGCACAGCCAGCTTTTGAAGCTACAATAGCAGAAGATCATCAGGTATTTGAATTAGGAGATGTAACTATAGAAGTACTGCACACGCCAGGGCACACTATGGAAAGTAGCTGCTATCTCTTACGCGATGAGCAAGGAAAGCCGACCGCCTTATTTAGTGGAGATACTCTTTTTCTAGGTGATGTGGGCAGGCCTGATTTAGCACAGAAAGCAGCTCATATGACTCAGGAAGAACTAGCAGGATTATTATATGATAGCTTATACAATAAGATAATTACACTGCCTGATGATGTTACCGTTTACCCAGCTCATGGAGCGGGTTCTGCCTGTGGCAAAAATATGATGAAGGAAACAGTGGATACTTTAGGCAATCAGAAAGAAGTCAATTATGCGCTCAAGCAGCCTGATAAGGCCAGCTTCATTAAAGCTGTAACCGATGGACTTTTACCTCCGCCAGCCTATTTTGGAATGAACGTGGCCATGAATAAAAAAGGGTATGATAGCTTCGAAGAAGTGCTTGATAAAGGGATGAGTGCACTTGGAGTGGCTGAGTTTGAAGCGGCAGCTGAGTCTACCGGAGCTCTGGTGCTGGATACTCGAAGCAATGCTTATTTTTCTAAGGGCTTTGTACCTCAATCTATTAATATAGGCCTTAAAGGAGATTTTGCTCCCTGGGTTGGTGCTATGATTGTAGACGTAAAACAACCGATTTTACTGGTAACAGATGAGGGTGATGAGGAAGAAGCCATAACTCGCTTGAGCAGGGTAGGTTTTGATCATGTGATAGGATACCTCAAAGGTGGAGTGGATGCCTGGAAGGCAGCAGGTAAGGATCTAGATGCCGTCAATAGAATAACAGCAGAGCAATTTGCGGAAGAAATAGAAGGCAAATCAGCCAGAGTAATAGATGTTCGTAAGGAGAGTGAATATGCCGCTGAGCATGTAGATGAAGCTTATAATAAGCCTTTGGCATATATCAATGAATGGCTTAAAGATGTAGATGATAACGAGCACTTCTACCTTCACTGTGCTGGAGGTTACAGAAGTATGATTGCGGCCAGTATTTTACAAGCCAGAGGTTATAGAA
Source organism: Fulvivirga maritima (assembly GCF_021389955.1). Taxonomy (NCBI): domain Bacteria; kingdom Pseudomonadati; phylum Bacteroidota; class Cytophagia; order Cytophagales; family Fulvivirgaceae; genus Fulvivirga; species Fulvivirga maritima. Next base: position 6,238,860 of record NZ_CP089980.1, on the reverse strand, counting down.
ACTTCTCAGAAATAGCGGGTGGCTTTGGAGCTATAGCCAAAACTGAGGTGCCTAAAACCGATTTTGTATGTCAAAGTAAAGTGTTTAGTTAAAAACCATTAAATAAGAATAGAGTCATGTTTGCAATGTTAAAAAATATGCTGAACCCTGTAAATGATGGGGCATTGAAGAAGGCAATAGATGAAGGGGCTTTTCTGGTAGATGTGCGTACTCCCGGTGAATTTGCCGGAGGCAGCGTGGTAGGAGCAGTGAATATCCCGCTCAATACTGTTGGCGATCAGCTGAAAAAATTTGATGGTAAAAATAAAATTGTAGTGTTCTGCCAAAGTGGAAACAGAAGCATGCAGGCACAAAATGTATTGGAGCACCATGGCTTTCATAATATCATCAATGGAGGCTCATGGTTACATGTAAATAAAGTAAAAAACGGATAATGCCTATTGCTATGAAAAAGAATGTAGGAAAAATAGATAAGACCATCAGAATTTTAATCGCTCTTACCATCGGGGTGTTGTATTTTACACATGTTATTTCTGGAGTTACAGCGCTTATTTTGGGTGTATTGGCTGTAATATTTGTGATCACCTCATTTGTTAGTATTTGTCCGCTGTATTTGCCTTTTCATATTAATACAAGAGATAAAGCCTAGTAAATATGAGATAGTTTGAATGATGGACTGATTGACAGAAAAAGAGGTTTGCTATTGCAGGCCTCTTTTTTAATTTCATTACATAAAAGTCAATTTTTCACATAAAAAAACATATAATTGGGTAATCTGTTTATTGTGTAAAGAGAAAGATTATGAGTAGAGGGTTTGTAAAAGAAGAAGATCAGGAAGAAATACCCATGGTGCCGCCACGTGCGGATTTGCCTGCTGGTGTAACTAATTATGTTACCAGAAAAGGAATGGACTTATTGCTGGAAGAAAGGGAAGAACTGATAAAGGAAAGAGATAATACCGATAGTGTTAATGAAAATGAAAAGCGAATAGCCGTCAATTTTATTAATGCTAAGTTAAACTTACTCAATGAGAGAATTAACAGTGCCAAGATAGTCCCGGTAGAAGATCAGTCTACAGATGAAGTGAGATTTGGAGCTACGGTTACTTTAAAGATAAAGGGGTAAGCAAATTACAGAAATACCAGATAGTGGGGGTTGATGAAGCGGATATCAACAAAGGAAAGATAGCTTTCATATCGCCAATAGCCCGGTTGCTAATAGAAAAGAAAGTAGGAGAGGAGGCCGTTCTTAAACTGGCAAAAGGAGAACGCGTATTTGAAGTGAAGGCGATTAGCTATGAAGCCTAGCATCTCTTGATTTCTATATGAAAACGAAAGATATTGTGTCAAAAGCAAAATTTAAATCAGAGTGAGGTACTCGCAAGGCTTATTTCCGTGAAATAGAGGCTTTTGAGTACTTCAATGTGACACTCACTAATTCTTGTTACTATTGTTGAAGAAGACCTATTTGTTCATAAAACCCTTATTCAAAAGGGTACTTCAATCCAATAATTGATCTTACCTGATCCATCACTCCAATCAGATCCATGCTTTGTTTTAAGCCCATAGTGGAGCTACTGAGCTTACCATCCATGAGGCACTGGTTTACCTCTTCTATTTCATAGTTAAAACCCATAGGCTTTCGGGCATCTACAAATTCTTCTGAGCCTTCTTCATCATATCGGTGTAGCTTGGCTGTTTTGGCTTCCCAAAAGTTAGGTATTTCGATGTAGCCCTCTGTTCCATAGATATAGCCTTTATTAGGAAATTTATCAGTAACCGAGCTGGTAAGTTGAGCAATTACTCCATTTTCAAATTTAATTTCGATGCTATTGGTCTCATCCACTCCGGTTTCACCTATTATAGCATTGGCCATAATGTCTTTTGGGGTAGATTGAGCGAAAAGCAGTGCCAATGCTATTGGGTAGATGCCTACATCTAGCAAGGCTCCGCCAGCCATATTGGGATTGAAAAGCCGGTGATCAGGAGAGAAATTGCCGGTGAAGCCGAAGTCAGCTTTAATCATTTTTAATTTTCCTATTTGCCCTTCGTTTACCCACTGCTGTGCTACCAAAACTGGTGGCAGAAAGTAAGTCCACATAGCCTCCATAAGGAAGGTTCTCTTTTCTTCAGCCTTAGCAAACATGCCTTTTACCATGTCAGTGTTTACAGAAATCGGCTTCTCGCAGAGCACGGCTTTACCGGCTTCTAAGCAGGCTATTGTATTTTCATAATGTAAATGATGGGGTGTACCAATATATATGGCATCCACCTGCGGATCTTGAAGTAAAGCCTCGTAGCTGCCGTAAGCCTTGGGGATTTTATAAGCTGTAGCCACCTCATTAGCCCTTTCTATATTTCTGGAAGCTATGGCCGCTAATTGCCCGCCTTCGGCAAAAGGAAAATCGTTAAGAAACCGGTGAACAATAGTGCCCGTACCGATTATGCCCCATTTTATCATATTGGTAGTGGTTTATTAATAGTAAACAATAGGCCAATTTTAAATTATTGGCCCATGTAAAGTTATTAAAGTAATTTATGGGATGGTAATAGGTTTGTGTTATTACTTATAAAGTTTGTAGTAGAGCGTTTAAACGGATTTTTTTAAGCCTAAGGTTAACATCACACCATAATGGCGAGCTTTGCTTTCTGAGAAATAGTTGTCATTAGTTATGCTAGTAAGACTATGTTGAAAGGCTACTGAAGTGAATAAATGAATTTCATTACTGAATTGAAGAAGGCCTCCTATTTCAGCCATTCCTGCAAGGTCAAACCTACTTGCCTTTTTGGTGATAGTAGTAGTTTTCCCCCTCTAGAAGTTCGCCTAACGAAGGTTCTGTAATTTCAGCATATACTAGTAGAGATGGTACTAAGCCCACATTACCGAAGGCTGATATTTTAGTAGAGCCAGATTTATAACCTACTTTAAGAGGTAGGGATATATAGTTGTAGTCGTACTCAAAGGTGACCTTCTCCTTGATGTTACTTCCATTATCACTCATAAGATAAGCATCAATAGTATATCCTCTTTGGTTATAAAGTAAGTCTGCTCCAATGAATATGCCAGTGCCCAAATGGTATTCATACCCGACACCAGCAATGAAGCCCTTGCGCGCATCGTTTGGGGAAAATAAACCATCTGACTGTATTTTAGTGATGTTTAGCCCTCCTTTGAGAGATATGAATTGGTCTTGTGCTATGGCTGACCAAGAGATAATAACAAAAAGTAATGTTATAGAAAATTTCCACTTATTATAGGACATAATTTAAAAGGATTTGGGTGTTTAAATGGGAATTATATTTAAGGAGGGTTAATGAAATTCAATACTCACCTGAGTAATCTCATCATTTTCAAAACCTAATAAAATGGGGTTTTTGATCTTCTTCGGGTTATTCATGCACATGCCGGGGATAGGGCAGTTAATTCCAGCTCGGCCAGGTTTTCAATGATTATAGCATGAGAACTTTTGTTTATAAAAATATCTTCTACCTTCAGTTCGCCCTCAAAAGAAGTTTCCGGAAAATTCTTATCACCATCCCAGTTATAATTGAAGCCTATAGATAATACATTACCCTCTACTGTGCTTAGCGCAATACCGAGCTCTTTATAATGGTATCTGCTTTTACCTGTAGGATAGGCCTTATATAATTCCGGTTCACCAAGTAATTTCACTATGTCATCGTAGGTAGTGGTGTTGTCTATCTGTTGGCCATTAATCAGTAACGTGTAGTCAGCCGTGTATTCTACGGTTATAGTTTCCTGTCCATAGCTCATAAGAGTCAATAGGGCGAAAAATAAGGTGGTGAAGATGAGTTTCATTGGTTTGTAGGTTTTTATGTTAGTTAATTATTAGGTTATGATGGATTAAGAGGAGTAGTGTTTTTAAGTAGATGGCTGGGGTGAATTTCCTTTAAAATAAAAAGCGCATCATACTGTTTGGTGACTTTATTTTTTCTTTTGAATTCTACTGGCTTAGTAAGTGGAGTCAGGTATCCCATTCCTGTAGAGGAGGTATAAATTTTCTGGAATAGCCATGCATTAGCCTTTTCCTTTTGAGTAGGCGTTTTTAGATAATGAAGTTGGCCATTCATCTGGTTGATATGCTCAGCTAAGCAATCGGGCATAGGCACTACTTGTATGCTGTCATAGTGAACATGAGCTCTGTCATTGAGGTTTTTCAAGGCAAAACTTCCTGCGTTATAATCAGTACCGATGGCGAAGTATAAATTACCAAGCCTGCGTGCCAGTTTCCTGCCTAGTTCTCTGTTGGTTTTTTTGATATGACCATTGTGGGCTAGCAGAAGAATTTTATTGTCTTTGTTTTCATTGAGTTGATGCAGCGTAGATTTTGCCCATTCTATTACCCTTTGGTTGCCTTTCCATTCTACCGCTAATAACTCAGCCAACCGTGTCATTCTATTAAACTCTAAAAGAGAGCTGGCTTTAACCATTTGGTCATGGTGGGTTCTTAGTTCATTTAATATCGTTTTAGAGGGTGGCTTTAGTTGTTTGTCCTCCTGGGTAGATAGGCTTTGATATAAGTCTGCAGTATTTAATAAAACAGAAGGAACTTGAACCGTGGTTTTTCTAAAATAGGTTATTAGTCTTTTTACAGCGTAGGGCTTTCCAAAAATATCTCCTCCTAAAAATTGAATTTTATTAGCACTTCTATGTTTATTGATGGCTTTTATGTAATCTACAAACTCTATGAATTGAGTGTTATTGTATTCACTGTTTAGTTGATCAGTTAGTATTCTTAGCCCATCTTCATCTTTTCCCAGTACATAATCATTTAATAAGAGTCCTTGTGTATAGGGAAATTCTATAGAGATAATATTAAAATCATGATTTTGAATGAGGTAGGCTGCTAGTTTATATTTCAGAACCTGAAATTCTTTACTTCCATGATTAGCCTCTCCCAACCCTATTATTCTTGTAGAATCAGGAATTACAAGCCTGCTAAACTCTTGCGGTTGAATATCACCAATTTCAGAATTAAAAGAGATAGTATGTTTCTGCAGCCAGTTACGCTCATTGGGTAGCAGTGTATGTTGTGCGTATAGACTGCTTTTTAATAAAAAAAGTAAAATGATGATAAAAAATCGCATAGTAAAAAAGTGGAGTATTTATAGCTCTATTTTACTCTTTAAAACAGTACTCAAATTTAATTAAATAGAGAAAAAATTTAAGTTGATGTAAGTATTATACACTTTATCACCTTTATTGGAGCTTAGTGTTCATAAGTGAATATCAAAATATAATCATGTTTCAAAATAGTTCTCTTCTGGCTGAAAGGCTATTTATTACATTAATAACCAAGTACTGATCATTACTAATGATTTTCTGATTTACCTATTTATAGTGATTTATACGGAAGGTGCACCCTATAATTTTGTGGAGTAGATTTTTAAATCTTTCTGAGAGAAAATGAGTCTGTCAGGCTGCATTCTAACCAATGCAAATTTTAGCTGACTCTGAATCTTAATAAGTGGTTTAAAAACTCTTTAACTGAAAAACATTTGTGTTCTGGCTAAGAGTATATTTTTTTCTGCCCGAACCAAAATCAGACATTAATAATGTAACTATGAACTGGTCTAAATCCACATTTTTATTATTGGCTTTTATTATTTCTTTTTTTGCTCATTCACAGTGTAATGATGTCTATTATTCCGATCTGGATGGTACCAATGGAGTTCTGTTAGAAGGCAGTGAGAGTTCTTCCAATTTTGGATATGATGCTGCGAGTGCAGGGGATATCAATGGTGATGGCATCAATGATATATTGGTTACCGCATCCGTAGCTGATCACCCTGTAAGTGGTCTTCAAAATGTAGGGTCAGTTTATGTGATCTTCGGAGGAGCTGGACTTAGTTCCCCTTTTGCCCCTGCTACTCTGTACGGAACCAATGGTTTCAGAATCAATGGAGTATTGGAAGATGAGTATCTGGGAACATCTGCCAATACTATTGGAGACTTTAACAACGATGGCATTGATGATCTTATCGTAGGGCTCTATGGATATTCAGATGATCTGGGTGCTGCTATGGTTTTGTACGGCAGTACGGATCCTTTTCCTGCCAATGTATCTTATGCCGATCTGGATGGTACGAATGGTTTTTTGATCAGAGGTGAAATAGCAGGAGGTCAATTTGGTTTGGAGTCTGATGGCCTTGGCGATGTAAATGGAGATGGTATACCAGATATCATCATAGGTGCTCACATGTCTCGAATAGATAATAATTCTAATTCGGGAGTAGCCGAAGGGGAGAAGCCTATGTGCTTTATGGAGGAAATAATTTTGGATCTACTTTCGATGTTACAAATCTTAATGGAGCAAATGGATTCATTATACGAAGTTATTCAGGCCTATCAAATTTGGGTTATAAAGTGACCACAGTTGGCGATATCAATGATGATGGTTTCAATGATATTGCCGTTTCTGCATATTTGAGGATAGGCTCAATTTATACTAGTCGGTTGCATGTTATTTATGGTAGAAGTTCATTTTCAAGAGAATTCGAGATCTCTTCTTTAGACGGTTCCAATGGGTTTATGGTAGGATTGTCACGATATGGACCTTTTGGAGGTGATGTCGCTTATGGGGGAGATATAAATGGTGATGCTATAGATGATTTTATCATAGGGAACTATGCGGCAAGTGATGTTGATGGTACTTATAATGGTGCTGCTTATGTAATTTATGGTAGCAATAACCCTGGTGATTTTCCAGCTGATTATGATCTGACAACTCTGGATGGGAGTAATGGCTTTGTAATGAGAGGTCGAGAAGGATTCAATGATAGACTTGGAACCGGTGTGAGCATAGCTGGAGATGTCAATAATGATGGTATTGATGATTTATTAATCTCAGGACGCAGTGCGGGTAGAGCCAATGGAGGTGCTGCTTATGTTCTTTATGGCACTTCAGGAGCTTATCCTGCAGAAATGATATTAGATGATTATGTATCAGATCCCAATCATGGATTTCAAGTGTTTTATAGAGTAAATTATCCGACTTACGGTATAGCTGTTGATGCGCTAGGGGATGTCAATGAAGACGGTTATGATGACTTCATAATAGGCAGTAGTACAAGCTCAACAACTTCGGGGGTGGCCATCGTGTACGGTAATACTTTTGATTTAGATGATGATATTGCACCCACAATAACCTGTCCATCATCTAGCCAGTCGCTTTTTGAAGGATCCACACTTCCTAGTTATGTATCTGAAATCAATGCCTCTGATAATTGTACTTATATAGAAGATTTGGTGATTAGTCAGTCTCCTCCGCGAGGCACTTTGTTTACAGGAGCTGTAGAGGTGACTATGTCAGTAACTGATGGCAGTGGCAATACCACTTCTTGTTCATTTATGGTAAATGAAGCAATACCCAACGCAGATTTAAATTGCAACAGTACAAGTATCAATTATGAGAATTTGGATGGTACGGATGGTTTTAAGGCAGAAGGAGTGAAGACAACTTCACAGTTTGGGAATGATATCGAATACGTAGGAGATTTCAATGGTGATGGAATTGATGACTTCATAGTAGGAGCGCGTGGGGTGTCCGCATCTTTTGGAGGTGAGTACAATAATCAAAATATAGTAGTTGAGGGGAATGCTTTTTTAGTTTATGGCAGATCCACTGGATTTGAAGGATATGAAGATATGGCCTTATTAGATGGAACCAATCGGTTCGTAATAGGTGATTTTAGTAATCTATATACTTCTAGTCAATATTCTGGATATGCTGTGGCAGGTATTGGAGACATCAATGGCGATGGTCTTGCCGATATTGCTATTGGGGATCCTTTTCAGGATTGTGGGCTGGGAAATGAGTGTGGTTTTACTTTCGTGATTTTTGGAAGTAGTACGTTTTCTGATGCTCAGTTTGACTATGCCGATCTGGATGGCACCAATGGCTTTATTCTTTCTGGTGAACAATGGGTCCAATCAGGAATGGAAATCACTTCTGTAAATCTCAATGGAGACAACTATGATGACCTGGTAGTGGCAGCCAGAAGTGGTTCAGGCTCATTAGATGGTAAGGCATATGTGGTTTATGGGAAAGGATCCACGTTCGATGCTATGATCAGTTATGCAGATTTGGATGGCACCAATGGTTTTGTTCTTGAAGGACCAAGTGGAGGAGAAATTAGTCTGCATCTAAGCAATGCGGGAGATCTTAATGGCGATGGCTTAGAAGATCTTGCAGTGATTAGTAACCAGCAAGTTTACGTTATTTATGGGAGTACTACTCAGTCTTATTCATCTACTTATTCATTAGATAATCTGGATGCAAGCAGCGGTGTGGTGATAACCAATTCTTCAGGAAGTTTATCTAATGTTTTTAATGCAGGAGATATTAATGATTCAGGATATGAAGGTCTTTTTGTTAGTGAGGGAAGTTCATATTATGCCATTTTTGGAGGAGCTATTGGAGCAGGAGTGGCATCTTTTGATGTGGCTGATTTGGATGGAACTAATGGTTTCTCCATGACAGGATTTCGTGATCTTTCCTATTCTAAAATGCAGGGAGGTGGAGATTTCAATGGAGATGGTATTGATGATTTTGTGGTTAGAAATAAGGTGGTTTTTGGGAGAAGTACATGGCCAAATACAATAACTAGTAGTGGTCTCCATACAGGGGAGTACTTCAATACTGTTTCAAATTCTATTGGTTCGGTAGCCATCGCAGGAGATATTAACAATGACGGAATCAGTGACGTCATTTCTGGAGCAAGGTATTTATCTCACTATACAGAAGATAGTCAGTTCAATGAGCCTGGAGAGATATATGTTATTTTCGGGTATTCTCCTACCGATGAGGCAGCCCCAGAAATTACATGCCTGAAAGATCAGGAGGTGAATTATGGAGATTCCTTAGTAGATTACACCAGCATAGTTACAGTAACAGATGCTTGTGATCCCAATCCTACCATAGAGCAAAGTCCGGCGCCAGATTCAGTTATTACGGTGAGTACAAAAGTGACTATAACGGCTACAGACGCTTCCGGCAATAAGAGTACCTGTTCTTTTATAGTAGCACCGATAGATGAAGAAGCTCCAGAAATCACTTGCCTTGAAGATCAGGAAGTAGCTTGTGATGTCACTACTTTACCGGATTATCTTTCTCAAATTACAGTAACAGATAATATAGATCCCGATCCTGAAGTAACGCAGAGCCCTGGAGCAGGCACGGCCTTTACAGCTGGAATGACAGTCACCATCACCGCCACAGATTCTACAGGCAATAGTTCCAACTGTTCTTTTGAAGTGGACCTAAAAGAAGATACCGTGGCACCAGAGATAACATGTCTGGAAGATCGTGAAATAGAAGGCGGAAGCAGCCTTTTAGATTATACATCATTAGCCACCGTATCAGATGTTTGTGATGATGATCCTGAAATTACTCAGAGTCCCGCTGCCGGGGCCACTATCACAGTAGCCACAGAAGTGACGCTAACGGCTACTGATGCATCAGGCAACATAGGCACTTGCTCATTTATAGTAACGCCCGTCTTTACAGATACAGAAGCTCCAGAAATCACTTGCCTTGATGATCAGGAAGTAGCTTGTGATGTCACCACTTTACCGGATTATCTTTCTCAAATTACAGTTACAGATAATATGGATGCTGATCCTGAAGTAACACAAAGCCCGGCCGCAGGCTCAGCACTTACTGATGGCATGACCGTAAACATCACTGCTACAGATTCTGCAGGTAATAGCTCTCACTGTTCTTTTGACGTGAACCTAAGTGAAGACACAACCGCGCCCACCATCACCTGCATAGAAAATCAAGAAGTAGAAGGTGGAAGCAGTCTTTTAGATTATACATCATTAGCCACCGTATCAGATGTTTGTGATGATGACCCTGACGTTACACAGAGTCCCGCTGCCGGAGCCACTATCACAGTAGCTACAGAAGTAACACTCTCTGCAACTGATGCTTCGGGGAACATAGGCACTTGCTCATTTATGGTAACGCCAGTTTTTACAGATTCAGAAGCACCAGAAATCACATGTCTGGAAGATCAGGAAGTGGCTTGTGATATCACCACTTTACCGGATTATCTTTCTCAAATTACAGTAACAGATAATATGGATGCTGATCCTGAAGTGACACAAAGCCCGGCCGCAGGCTCGGCACTTACTGATGGCATGACCGTAAACATCACTGCTACAGATGCAGATGGCAATGCTTCAACTTGTGCCTTTGTCGTTCATCAATTGGAGCCAGAATTAGAGGCTGGCGATAATGTGCAGATAGTTTTGGGCAACAGTACTACTTTAAATGCAGAAGCCAATATGCCAGGTAGTTTTCAATGGAGTCCTATAAACGGACTGAGTAATCCTGAAAGCAGTACCACCACGGCCAGTCCGCAATATACCACAGATTATACCCTGCAATTTGTGTCAGAAGAAGGCTGCGAGGTTTATGATTACCTCACTATAGAAGTGGTAGAAGGGGAGACTAAATACGGCCTTTCTCCTGATGGAGACGGCATTAATGATCGCTGGGTGATCCATGGTATAGAAGATTACCCTGAAAACAAAGTATCAATCTATAACCGCTGGGGAGATTTGGTGTTTGAAATGGAAGGCTATGATAATCAGGGCCATTCCTTTACAGGTCAGGCCAACAGGCTTACCGGCTTAGGAGCGGGCGACCTGCCAGAAGGTACCTACTTCTTTAAAATCATGGTACCAGCAGATCATCAGCTAGAAAAAACCAATGGTTATTTGGTGCTTAAGAAATAAAATAGATAAGCCATACACCTAAATCAATGAAACCTGAAGGATGGACCTTAAAGCGTCTGTTCTTCAGGTTTTTTTATGAAAGGAAGCTACTGCAAAACAGGGTCATTTCGACGGAAGGAGAAATCTATGTATTCATGCAGCATAGGCTTTTCAAGCATCTGCTGGTTTTAAGAAGCCACTGTCTACATTTCATAGCTTTTGTCCTTTACTTTTTTGCAATCGATCAAAAAAGTAAAAAGAAAAAGCTACATTACTTCAGAGCTCAGGCGTAGCTGTAGTAGCATTTGAAAGCCGTCATTCCTGAATCATCGAGCATAGCGCAGTGATATCAGGAATCTCACTGTTCGTTAAGTGTTATCTGAACAGCGAGATTCCTGCTCTTCACTTCGTTTCGGCAGGGATGACGATAAATGATGATAGTACTTATAATGGTTATTGCGAACGAAACGAAGTGTAGTGAAGTAATCTCGATGTTACTTTTGCTGTCAGGCGAGATGCAGTATTTCATAGCTTCAAGGTTACTTCGTCATATCTTCCTCGTAATTACCAGATAGGGAAGGTGAGGGGCCGCACCTATAAAGTCACACTGAGCCCCGTCGAAGTGTAGACGACCGGTACTAATTCTTGATTTAATCAGATCTCAACTGTTTTGATCATTTTTATCTACCTGTCATTGTTACGAAGGGAGAAATCTATTAAGGTCATAGCCAAGGCTGCTCCGGTCTACCTCACATAGATGATGATTTGCAATAGTAAGTCTAGGTTCCTTGCTATTCTAGTCTGAAGGTCATAAACACATGAATCTCTCCTGGCGAGAGATGACTTTTGATGAGGGTGTAGTCTTTATCAAGAACTGATCCTAATCGTCAATTACAGGTTGTTTTGATAGAATGGAATCAATGGATATATCGCTTCATGCATATGCGCTGATGGCATTGAGTCTAAATCAACCGGTTATAGGCTTTCTTTTTATATTATAAATGTCAAATTCCGGGTGATGCCAGAAATCTTTCAGTCCCCATGTATTAATCAATTCTATTTCTGATGAATAGATAGGATACAGGCCTGCTGTGCATATTTTGTAATCAAGCCCCAGATCTATATGTAAATAGTCCTCCTTGTTTAAAATAGAAGGAGCGAAAATGAAAAATGCATCCATTTCTGAATCTTCAGCAATGGGCTTTCCATATCTAATAGTATTTCCATAAGCAAACGGGCAACTACCGCGTAACTGAAAAGCCATGTTAGCGGCAGCACGAGCCCATTCTATACTATCAGATTGTACGGTGATCATCAGTTCTGGCTTGCCGTACATCCAGGTAGGATGATCAGAAAAGGATAAACCATAAGTGGCTCCTGTAATCATACCTTGGTCAGGAATGTTATTATATATCCATGTGCTTAGCTGGAAAATCGTCACTAATACCTTCTATGAAACTGTCAGCATTAGCCTGAAATATACCACTGAGGTAGGCGGCATAATTGTCAATTTGTGATTGTAAATCGGGTAGCATAGTACATTGATTTTAGAATGGACAATTCAATAATTAGAAGTTATGATGAGTAATCGAGAGGTTTAAAATCTTCACTCATAAAAAAAACATCATTTTCTAAGTAGGTGTCTGTCTTAGTTAATTTGCCTTCTGGAGAATAGGTGTACACATATTTGTAAATGTTTTTAGAATAGAAGTTTTCATTAATATGGAAGTATAAAGTGGATTCTGTTGCTTGTTTAACATGTTCACCTTCCATGGTGTACTTAATTTCACATAGAGTTTGAATATCTTGACTTTTTAGACGTAGGTCATAATTAATTAAGCTATCAGGCAACCCATTCTTTAATGAAAGTGTTGCTATAGAATCCAGCTCATTTCTTTGGGAACGCTTGGTGAAAGCTTGTATTTGATGAGGTTCATATTTGAATACTTTTGTTAAAGTGATTTTGTCGTTATTTACCTGTTCAATCATGCAAATTCTTCCCTCGGCATCTAGATAGTGCTTACAGCTTTTATCGGGTTCAGGAGTGAGAGATGCACCGGTAAGGCGGATAAAATCAGAATAAGGTGCATGTTCTCTATGACATTGTTCGTATAACAACGGTTGTATGTAAAAATGAAAATCAGATAAGTAACAATGGCTGGTGCTTACTTCTTTGGCTTCTGAAACTAGTTTTTGCCATTCCTCGGGATCTACCTGACAAGCTTCATTCATTTCAGCTATAATGCGTAAGTATTCATCTGGAATTTGACGACTTTCTAAGTAAGCTTGCTGTTTACCCCATAACTTTTGCTGTACCTCTTTGCTTACAGTAAGTGGTAGCATTTCATCTAAATCTACAGCGTCCATATCAAACACAGTAATGTGAAAATCATCAGCTATATCCAGGTGTTGATTGAAAATCTCGTAGAGCTCTGGTGATTTGCAAATGTCACTGTACACAGTTCTGGCCAGCGTTACGGCATCTTCATATTCCAATGTTTCACTGATGTGTTCGTTTAGAATGTCAAACTTATCACTTCCTTCACTATTTAAGTCAAAATAATATTCATCACTTTCCGAAAAATATAGCAGATCGGCAGCTGAATAAGCTAAAAGCGGGTCTTCTTCTCTATCAGCCTCTTCTTGTGTGGCTAAAGCCAGGATGGGAGGGAAGGCAGCATCAAAAACATATTCAAAGAGGGCAAAGGCGATTTTCCCTTTGAATAGATGGCCTTTTTCCTCCATCATTTTACCTACATTGGCAATTACCTGGGCCTTTACTTCCTCAATAATCTGAGAGATGTCTTTATCAAGGTTTTCGCTGTTGTGCACCTCTATGCCGTCTTCATTAATTATTTTATCAACAATGACGTTTTTGTAAGTGACCAGGTATTTTTCTGTTCTTATCAATTCATCGTCGGGAGAAAATGATGACACGTTTACATGGCATGGGTGGTCTTCATTATCTTCCCATTTATAATCATAAATCTGATACCCATATAAGTATTTTATATATTGCAAAGGAGATCCTTCTTCATTTCTACTAAGGTATTCAATGAATATGGGCCTAAAAGTATCAGCATTTATATATACATGGTAGCGCCATGATTCCTTTTTCAGAATGCACAAATACAGAATCATAATAAACATCTTCTCCAAAATACTGGCGGGTATGTAAAAGCTTACCATTGCGGATAAGTACTATGTGTTTTTCATCAGATTCCACCTCTTCTAAAGTGGGGAAGAACTCAATTTTTTTTCTGGAAAAGTTTTGAAACTCACAGTTAAACTGCTCTAACGAGAAAAAGTCATAACCAGCATAGGCCACCAAGGCATCTTCTTCTTTAAGGTTAATTTCTAACTGCGTTTTGTAGATTTCTTCTAAATTATCGAATCGTTTTTTTATTTCTTCTATTGCCATGATTTGTGCTTTAATTGCGCTTTGCCGTTTTACTTCCAGAGGTTGTAACAAAGCTATTGGAGCAATATTTCTAATCCATCACCAGAAAAGGGTATATGCAAAAATCATTATAACTGTTTTGGACTATTCCTAAATGTTAGCAGGAGCGTCAAGTCAATTTATATGAGCTAAAACTTTAAGTCAAATACATTTATGCACCGCAGTCATTTCGAGACCTAACATTTGTCTCAACCGCACCAATAGAATTGACATAATCTACTCCCTAAAATCCAGGGCATTTCGACGGCAGGAGAGATCTGCTTATTGGTTTAAGTAAAGCTTTTCATACAGCTGTTTGCTTGTTTAATCCACTGCCTCTATTTCATAGCTGAGGTTCCTTATTTTTTTACAATCGATCAAAAAAGTAACAAGAAAAAGCTACATTACTTCTGAGCTCAGGCGTAGCTCTAGTAGCATTTGAAAGCCGTCATTCCTGAATCATGGAGCATAGCGCAATGATATCAGGAATCTCACTGTTCGGTTAGTGTTAACTGAACAGCGAGATCCCTGCTCTTCACTTCGTTTCGGCAGGGATGACGATAAATGATGATAGTACTTATAATGGTTATTGCGAACGAAACGAAGTGTAGTGAAGCAATCTCGAAGTTGCTTCTGCAGTCAGTCGAGATACAGTATTTCATAGTTTCGAGATTACTTCGGCATATCTTCCTCGTAATTACCAGATAGGGAAGGTGACGATCACACTCACCGAGTCACACTGAGCCCCGTCGAAATGTAGACGATCGGTACTGATTCATGATTTAATTACATCTCAACTGTTTTGAGCTTTTCATATTACCTACAAATTACTTATACTGTCAATGGTACAAAAGGATTGAAAAGTGATGAAATGAAGTAATTTCACTTCATGTTTGATCATTCAGTTAAATAATGCCTCTCAAAACTTCCATTACATTATCAGCTACTATCTGGTGGCCTTTTACGTTAGGGTGTATGCCGTCAGCCTGATTGAGGTTGCTGTCTCCAGCCACATCTTCTAGTAAAAAAGGAATGAGGGTGGCGTTATTTTTCTTAGCTATCTGAGGGAATATTTTTTGAAATTCTGCACTATATTCTGGCCCCAGGTTAGGAGGTACCATCATGCCGGCAATGACTATTTTTACGTTAGGGTTTTTCTTTCTCACCTTGTCTATAATGCCTTGCAGGTTTTTTCTGGTCTGATCTAGGGGCAAACCTCTTAGTCCGTCATTAGCGCCAAGCTCAAGTACAAAAATATCTACTGGCTGCTTTAGTATCCAGTCGATTCTTGAGAGGCCGCCAGCAGTGGTTTCTCCACTAAGGCCGGCATTAATTACTTTATAGTTTTTATTACTGGCTTCCAGCTTATCTTCTACCAGGGCAGGAAAGGCCTGCTCTTTAGATAAGCCATAGCCGGCAGTAAGGCTATCGCCAAAAAAAATAATGGTTTTTTGATCAGTATTAAATGCCGATAAAACAAAAAATCCTGTGATCAGTATATATATAAGTTGTTTCTTAAACATAATGATAGTAATGTCAGTGTTTTACAGAGGTTGGTTCCTCAATTTTTAAACCAAAAAATGCAGTTGCCGATAGATGGCTGTCATTTTCATGTTTAAACGATCATATCGTCAGCTTGTTTTAAAAATACTATGTCGAAAATACTTATTGTAGAAAACCTTACAAAATCATTTAACTCATCAGGTAAAGTCCTCACCGTGTTAGATGATGTTTCTTTTACCGTGGAAGAAGGGGAGAGCATGGCTATTGTGGGGCCATCAGGGAGTGGCAAAACTACCCTTTTGGGGCTATGCGCAGGGCTTGATGTGTCTACCTCGGGTTTTGTTTCATTGGTAGACATGAAGCTTAATGCCTTAGATGAAGATGATCGGGCTTATGTCAGGAATCAGCATGTAGGCTTTATATTTCAAAATTTTCAGCTATTACCTACGCTTACTGCCTTGGAAAATGTAACGGTGCCTTTGGAGCTACGCGGAGAAAAAGTATATAAAGAAAAAGGACGTGAGCTGCTTGATCGTGTGGGGCTGGGCGATAGGATGGATCATTACCCTTCTCAGCTTTCTGGAGGGGAGCAGCAGCGTGTGGCTATGGCCAGGGCTTTTATTACGAACCCCAAAATACTTTTTGCAGATGAGCCTACTGGCAACTTAGATGAGGAAACGGCAGAAAAAGTTACGGAGTTGCTTTTCAATATCAATAAGCAGGAAGGCACCACGCTGGTAATGGTTACACATAACCTGGAGCTGGCAGCACATACCGAACGCATACTTCAGATTAAAGGAGGAAAATTGGTGTCTGACAAAAAGAGTAGTGAGGTTTCCTAATGGAGTATATCATTAAAATTAAAAGGAAAAAGCCGTATGCACTTAGAGATAAGTGGGTGTGGAAAATGGCTTATAGAGATGCCAGAAAGAACTTTGGCAGGTTGTTTCTCTTTGTATTATCGATAGTGATAGGCATAGCCGCACTGGTATCTATCAATTCATTTAATATCAACCTGAAGCAAAATATTGATGATCAGGCCAAAGAATTACTAGGTGCTGATTTGGTAGTGGAGGGCAATAGTGCTTTTGAAGAAGCATTGATGCAAACATTTGACTCTATTCCTTCTCAGCAGGCCTCGCAGGCTTCTTTAGCTTCAATGGCCATGTTTATGACCAGTAGCCCGGGTACCAGACTAGTTCGTGTGGTGGCGATTGAAGGCGATTTTCCTTTTTACGGAGACCTTGAAACTTCACCCTCAAATGCTATGCAGCTGGTGCAGGATGGCCGCTACATTATGGTAGATAAAAACCTGGCCAGTCACTATGATGTGAGCTCTGAAGATTCTATAAAACTGGGCACGGTGACCTTTAAAATAGCGGGAGAGGTAAGGCAAATACCCGGTGGTGGAGGTGTACGTTCTACTTTTACACCTTCGGTTTACATATCAAAGCAATATTTAGATTCAACAGGTCTGGTACAGTATGGAAGCAGAGTAAGATATAGCCAGTTTTTTAAATTTGATAGTGAAAAAGAAACTGCAGAGGCCGAAGCATATTTAAAACCCATAATCAGGCAATATGGGCATTCGTTTGATACCGTACAGGAGAGAAAAGAAAGCTTGGGTAAAGGAGTCCAAAACCTTTATCGTTTCTTTAATTTACTGGCCTTCATTGCGCTCATTTTAGGGTGTATTGGTGTGGCCAGCTCAGTACATATTTATGTAAAAGAAAAGCGTGAGAGTGTGGCGGTACTTCGTTGTATTGGAGCTACGGGTTGGCAGGCTTTTAACATTTTCTTTATTCAAAGCATAGTGGTAGGTATGATCGGTACGGTGCTGGGCATAGTGCTGGGAGTGGCCATGCAGTTTGCTTTGCCTCCATTGCTGCAGGAGTTCATTCCTCTTGATCTCAATTTGCAGATTGCCTGGGAGTCAGTAGCTGAAGGGCTGGTACTGGGATTAATAATCACGGTGCTGTTTTCTACGTTGCCTCTCAATGCTGTACGTTTTGTACCTCCGTTAAGTGTCTTGCGGTCAGGTTTTTCAAAAGAAAGAATGGCTTCACGCCTTAGATGGGCGGTAGTGGGCTGTATATTGTTGTTCCCATTTGCGTTTGCCAGCTATCAGTCGAGCAGTTTTCTTATTGGAGGGGCCTTTTTTCTGGGTTTATTGGTCGCCTTTGCTTCTTTAGCAGGCATGGCTCATTTACTTATGAAGTTGGTACGCAGGTATTTCCCGTCGTGCTGGAGTTTTGTATGGAGACAAAGTTTAGCCAATCTTTTCAGGCCAAATAATCAAACCTCTGTGTTGATAGTGGTAATTGGGCTGGGGGTGTTTATGATAGCTACGCTCAATATAGCGCAGTCTAACCTGCTCAATCAGGTAGAGTTTGTAGGACAGGAAAACCAGTCTAACACCATTCTTTTTGATATTCAACCTCCGCAGAAAGAGGAGGTGGTGAAGTTAACAGAAGAGCATAATTTGCCTGTGCAGCAGGTAGTGCCTATTGTTACTTGCCGTATTAGTGAAGTGAATGGAAGAACAGTTACAGAAATAAAAAATGATACTACTGATAACATTAGAAACTGGGCTGTTACCAGAGAGTATAGGGTCACTTATCGTGATTCTTTGAGCTCAGCTGAAGAAATAAAACAAGGTACAGCTCAGCACCTTTCAAATGACTCTATTTATGTAAGTATATCTGAGGGTATGCAGGAAGATCTGGATGTAGAAATAGGAGATACCATAGTGTTTGATATTCAGGGAATACCTATGACCACCTATATCAGTGGCATTAGAGATGTGGAGTGGCAGAAAGATCCGCCTAATTTCATTTTTGTATTTCCTAATGGCGTGTTAGAAGAGGCGCCCCAAACCTATGTGCTCACCACCCGGGTAGAAGATGATGGTAAGGCCAATGCTTTTCAAAGGCAGCTGGTAACTATGTTCCCTAACATATCCTTGATAGATCTGCGATTAATTCTGGCTACAATAGATGAATTCTTTGGGAAAGTTTCTTTTGTTATTCAGTTTATGGCGCTTTTTAGTATTCTAACAGGGTTGGTTGTATTGGCCGGAGCGGTGATCAATAGTAAATACTTAAGGCTTAAGGAGAATGTGCTACTCCGAACCATAGGAGCGGCTCAAAAGCAGATAGTAGGTATGACCTTGCTGGAATATGCCTATCTGGGATTCTTCGCTGGCTTGGTAGGCTTGCTGTTAGCAGTGCTTTCTGGTTGGTTATTAGCACTTTATTTCTTTAAAGTAGTGTTTATGCCTAATTTCTTGGAATTGCTTTATATCTGGGTAGGCGTAACGGCGCTTACTTTGATAGTAGGTTGGTTCAATACAAGAGATGTTATTAATAAGTCACCGCTGGAAGTGTTAAGAAAGGAAGCTTAGGAAACTAATAGTTAATTCTGTACTTTAAAGCCATGAATCTGCGTGAGATCTTAGCGATTGTAACTCTATTTTTGGCGATTAATTTATCAGTTACAGCAACGGAAAATCCGGGGGTTAGGTTTGTTGAAAATAAGGGTCAGTTCTTAAAAAATTCGCTTTACGGTGCTGATATAAGTAACGGTACAGCATACTTTGGTAAGACCGGTTTTTCTTATGTTTTTTGGGATGGTGAAGCCATTCACAGGAGGCATGCCGGCTATGAAGAGAAAAACTACCAGGCAGCGGGCTTTTCTGAAGAAAACAATGGTCATGATCAGGTGAAGATGCACGTGGTTAACGTGGCCTTTAAAAATGCAAATACAGAACAGGTAGAAGCCACCTCTCCTTTTACTACCCATTATAATTATTACTACGGTACTGATTCACGAAAGTGGGTGAGTAAGGCTAAGGCATTTCAACGCTTGCACTATAAAAGTATCTATGATTATACTGACATGGAGTTATATTCTCAAGACTCTTTCTTGAAATATGATTTGCTTGTAAAGCCTGGGGGAGATCCTGATGACATTCAGCTAGAATATTCAGGTATGGATGATATTTATTTGCAGCAAGGCAGCTTAATATTAGAAACTTCTGTAAGCAAAATAGAGGAATACAAGCCTTATGCCTATCAAATGGTAGGAGGGGAGAAGCAACAAGTTGCCTGTGAATATATTCTGGAGGGGAATACACTTTCGTTTAACTTTCCTTTAGGTTATGATGAAAATAAAGAACTCATAATCGATCCTATTTTAATATTTTCTACTTATTCTGGTTCTAATGCAGATAACTGGGGTACCACCGCTACTTATGGTGAAAATGGAAAGCTCTATTCTGGAGGCATAACCCATCATTATAGAAATGAAAGATATATGGGCGAATTTCCGGCTACACCGGGAGCATTTCAAACCGCATGGGGAGGCAACTGGGATGTTGCTATTTTGAAATATGATTCTACAGGCAGTAACCTGGAGTATGCTACCTACCTGGGTGGCAGTGGATCAGAAGTGCCTCAAAGCTTAATTATTAATAGCCAGGAAGAACTGGTGATATTTGGATCTACTAACTCAACAGATTTTCCCCTCACGGCCAATGCTTACCAAAAGAACTTTCAGGGAGGAAGTGCAGTGTTTTCAATTATTGGAGAGGAGTTTTCTGATGGATCAGATGCTTTTGTGGCTAAGCTCAGCAAAGATGGTAGTCAACTGACCGGAAGCACCTATTTTGGTGGTAATGGAAATGATGGTATAATGAGAGGCTTAAATCCATTGGCACGTAACTATGGTGACTCTCAGCGCGGAGAAGTATATGTAGATGATAAAGATAATGTTTTTATAGGAGGAGTTACTTCTTCTAATGACCTTTTTAGTGCCGTTACCTCTTTTAATAACAGCTATGGTGGAGGTGAAGTGGATGGTTTTTTAGCCAAATTTAATGAAGATCTTAGTGCCCTGGTCTGGGGCGGTTATCTTGGTGGCAGTAGCTCTGATGCTACTTATTCAGTGAAGGTGAATGACCAAGGGGTATATGCAGCAGGAGGCACTAGTAGTACGGATTTTATTATGGAAGGTAATGGCCTGCATACCAACTTGGCGGGAGGTGCTGATGGGTGGGTGGCACATGTTAACTTGGCGGGAGATTCGCTGCTTGCCACTACCTACTTAGGTACTACCGATTATGATCAGGTATTCATGGTGGATTTTGATAGCGATGGATTTATTTATGTACTCGGCCAGACCAGAGGGATGTACCCTGTTACTCCCGGCAAATACTCCAATGGAGGTGGCGGTCAGTTTATTCATAAGCTATCGGCAGATTTGTCTACTTCTATATTTTCTACCATGTTTGGTACTCCGGGTAGGTTCACACCCAATATATCGCCCACTGCCTTCTTGGTAAATGATTGTAATAACATGTACATAGCAGGGTGGGCTAATACCACTATACCCGGCCAGAGTGAAGATGATACATTTTCTTCTAATAACTGGCCGCTTACGGTTTCCGGCCTACCTACTACTTCAGATGCTTACCGGGAGAGTACTTCAGGGTCAGATTTTTACTTGATGTCTTTAGATGCAGATGCTAGTTCACTTTTATTCGCTACCTATTTTGGAGGTGAAAATTCTGCAGTGCATGTAGATGGCGGTACCAGTCGTTTTGATAGGCAAGGAATAGTTTATCAATCGGTGTGCGCCAGCTGTGCAGGAGGTTCTAGTTTTGATGTTACCGAAGGAGCCTGGTCTGAAGTGAACGGCGCTAATCAAGGCTGTAACAATGCAGCTTTTAAATACGATATGGCATCATTAAGAGCCGTTATCCAAACCAATTCGCTGGAGCTGGATAACCCGGGCTTGAGAGAAGTATGTATGCCTGATCCTATTGTTTTTGAAAACCTCAGTGTAGGGGGAGAAATCTATGAATGGAATTTTGGAGATGGCGAAGAGCTTTCAGTAGAAACTACAGATCCTATACCTCATTATTATCAAAACCCAGGTAAGTATCGTGTCACGCTCAGAGCCATAGACCCTACTACCTGTATAGGAGAAGATGTTATGGCTGTAACTGTAGATGTATATCTATCTAGTTTAACAGTAGGAGAAGGAGGGGATATTTGCTCTTATAATAGCTTTCGCCTCACCGCAGAAGGAGGAGTGAGCTACCAATGGTTTACTGCAGATGGTACATTTAATTCTTTTGAAAAATCGCCTGTAGTTTCTCCTAATGACACCACTACCTATTGGGTAAACATGGTAGATAGTAATGGGTGTACAGCATCAGACCAGGTTACCGTTAATGTGATTCCGGCTTTGGATATTTCCTTTTCTGCAGAGAAAATATATGATTGTTTCTCGAGGCCTTCCGTTCGATTAACTAATACTTCCTCTAATGGATCTGGTTTTGTGTGGTCTTTAGGAGATGACACCGAGATAAAAGATGAGCAAATTGTAGACTATAGTTATGCTAAAGATGGTGATTATACCATTAGACTTAGTGCTATGAATGAGTTTTGTGTTAATGAGGCCACAGCCAGTTATTCCTTTTATGAACTTAAAGTGCCTAACGTAATTACTCCGGGTCTTAAAATGGATAATGATTATTTCGAAATATTGCCTGAGGATGTTTTAAAGGCCTTAAAGATTTATAACCGTTGGGGTAAGTTGGTTTATGAAACCAGTGATTATCAAAATGATTGGCAGGCAGAAGGCCAGGTTTCAGGAGTATATTATTTTGAGGCTTCTATTGATAATGAGTACACCTGCACGGGTTGGCTCCACGTAATTAAATAGTAGAAAATAAAAAAAGGATCGGAAAGCTCCGATCCTTTAAGGTTAACAAACATGATGTATATTATTCTACAATCATACTTCTGATTTCAGCTACTTTAGAAGTAATTTCTTGAAGCGTAGCATCAGTAAGTACAAGATCAGCTCTGTTATTTTTGATTTGCTCTTCGATATTCAGCTTTTCATAATCAGCCTCTAAAGCTTTAAGCTTAGTGCTAAGTTCAGCAACAGGACCGCTTTTATCAAGTGCGTCTATCATTTTAGAAAGATCTTTTACTGATTGCTCTTGTTTTAAGATTACATCGATAAGTGGAGTAAGTACCAAATTTCTTTTGTCTTCAGGAAGAATATCAGTAGGGTAAGTTTTTACCAAACCAGTAGAGATATAAAGGCCTTCTACAAAAGAACCTGCTACTACTAATGCTGCTAATTGATTTCTGTCATCATCTTTTAAATAAGACTCTGTTTTGTCAATGGTAGAGTTGATAAGTATAACCAGAGAATCTTTTCTAGAAAGATTATCCTCAAATCTTTTCAAAAGTTTGCTGTCTATAGCACCTGTAACACCTAAGTTATCAGATAATTTTTTAGAAGAAGAAATGTAGGTTAGGGCATCCTGTGCCTTATCATAAGACACTAAGTAGCCAATATCAGTAGCATAAACTCCCAGGTTTAAAGCTGCTTTGTCGTTAGTAGATACATAAGAATCAGCTTTATCAGCAGGGTTGATAAGTGATCCGTTGTATTCTGCACCTGTTCTTTCAAGTAAGGTAGGTATTTCTGAAGGAGATGGTATCTCATATACTACCTCTTCAATTTGCTCTTTTAATTCTGGTTCAGCTGCTTCAAGTTCTTCAGAAGCATCTCCAGCTTCTTTTTCTGTTTTTTGACCACAAGATGTGAGTCCAAAAATTATTAGTAGAGTGAAAAATGCAGAACCTAATTTTTTGTAATTCATAGTGTTATAGGTTAATAAAAATGAAACTCCAATTTTAATATTTTTTTTGTATGAATGAAACATCTATCTATGTTTTTTGCTTTATCTATGAGATGCGGCCAAATATTATTTTGTGTGTACGGATAGCCTGACGAAGAGGAGTATAGCCCCTTTTTATAACCAAAGGATTATAGTTAATGTCAAAATGATTTAAGCTAGTAATAAATAGGATATTTTGTATATTATTTGAAATGTTTTTTAATCTTAGTTGGATTCATGTACGTTAATAAGTAATATCGCTGCAAATTTAATGATTTGAAATCCGGAGAATGAATAGTAAATGTGCGGATATTGTCATGTTGATAGATGACAATGAAATAGATGTTTTTATTAATCAGAAAGTGATAGAGTTTGATCAATTTTCTGAGAAGGTAATTACCTGTTTTTCAGCCAGGGAAGCACTAGACTATTTATCAAACACAGAATCTAACCAGATGCCGGATATCATATTTCTGGATTTAAACATGCCGGTGATTGATGGCTTTGAGTTTTTGGAAGCATATGCCACATTTCCTGAGGAAGTAAGGAAACACATCACCATAATTGTACTCACCAGCTCAGATAATGACTTTGACAAAGAACGCATAAGTGCTAATTCTGATGTGCTTTTATTCCAATCAAAGCCGATTACGGAAGAAAAGTTAAATAAAATCAGAAAACTTCTGAAATAAGCCTTTTTGGCATCGCCTTTGTCTTTATAGTTACAAAAAAACAACTATGAAACGACAAGACAGAAGAAACATCAAAGACTTACAAAAAGACCCAAATGCGTTACTGCATATACAACATATAAGTGAAGAAGATCCGGCATCAATCACTTCTACACCTAACTATAGTGCTGAGCAATCTGCCTACGGTCAAAATCCGTTAAGTTCAGAATTTGTGAATAAAGATAATGTAAGGCCAGATAGGCCATAAGCATTAGCTTACAGCAACGCTCTCAAGAAATTCAGTGAAGTTAGAGTCGTGCTCCAAATGCAGCTTTTTCCTAATTCTGTAGCGAGCCGTCTCTACTCCGCGAACGGAAATATTGAGTAAAGGAGATATTTCCTTATTAGTAAGATTCATTTTAATAAAAGCACATAAACGAAGTTCTCGTTGAGTAAGATCAGGGTATTTGGCTTTTAGGTTAGCAAAAAAGTCGTGGTGTACTTTTTCGAAATTGGATTCAAAAACGTTCATGTATTCCACACCTATAACATGGTCGTTAAGCTTGGCATACATACTCTGAAGTTTTTTTCGTGATCCTTCGGTTTTAACCTGGCTGCGAAGTGTTTTTATATCCTCCTGTATCTCAGAGAAAATTTCCTTTTTCTTTACCAGTAGCATGGTGTAATTAGCCAACTCCTTACTTTTATGAATTATATTTTCCTGTAGAATTACCTTATCACGGTTTATTTTATCCTTTTCGGCTTTTAACTTAAGCTGATCTACTTCTAACTCAAGTAGCTTTTTAGCTTGCTGTTCTTCAGCCCTTGTTTTAGCATTTTCCTTAGCTATTTTCTTTTTAACCCATTGGATTATAAATGCTGCCAGCCCTGCAGCTATTAAAAAGTAGGCAATGGCAGCCCAAATAGTCTGGTACCATAGAGGCAATATTTCAAAAGAAATAGAAGCAACATCTCCTCTAGTACCTATCAGGCTCCTGCTTTTCACCTTGAAGGTGTACTTGCCGGGCATAAGGTGAGCGTATTCTTTATAGGAAGCCAGATCCCAGTCAGACCATTTTTTATCTACTTCTTCTAGTTTGTAGGAGTATTGAATATCAGCATCATTTTGCATTTGGGGTACAGCAAAGTCAAAACGCAGCGTATTAGTCCCGTTCGGTAAAACCACTCTGCTGTCGCCATTTAAAGTCAGGCTTTTCTGAGTTTCTCCTTTATAATACTGTGCGCTGGTAATCATAGTATGTGCTTCCTGAGCGCGGTCTTTATAAGTAAGGTCAAAGAGATAAAGGCCTCTTTTGGTACCTAGCATTACCTGATCCTGACTAATGGGCAAGATGCACTCCATGCCACGGTTAAAGTCACCTTTAAATTTCAGGAAGTAGCCCTTTTCAAATTGATCAGGAGATTTGGTAACAAAATAGCCCGCTTCATCATCTTGAATGAACCAGGTCTTATCTTCATGCTCTATGAGTGTGCGGGTATTGTAGGTAGAATCAAGTATGGAATTAAGCGGCTGGTAGGGCTCAAACTGATTGTTATTTTGGTTGTATGTGAAAATACCTTCGTCGGTGGTAAATACAATCTGGTCTTGCCATTTAGTTACATTAATGCTGTAAGGATAGGTAAAACCATTTTGAGTAGTAAAATGCTCTACGGAGGTAACTCTGGTGTAGCCTGGATCCATTTTTATCTTAAACACCCCTTTAAAACCATGGCAAACCCAGTAGGTGCCGGGAGTTTCGGTTTCTAAAATATCCCTTGTTGATTCGTCAAAACCTTTAATTCTATTTTTATAGGTCCAATGGCCATTCTTTTTTTCTATAACTAAAAGGCCATTATAAGTGGCGGCAAGAAATAGGTTTTCGTTCTCCTGGGTGGCAATGGTTTTCCATATGCCTGTTTCTTCTCCCACTTTGGTGGCATTGCCATGGTTAAGTATAAAAATGCCCTTGTCATGACTTGCCAGTATGTCTCCGCTACGTTTATCTATTGACCAAGCCTGTCCTTCAGTGCCTGGTATTTGTGTGAAAATGGGCTTTTTAATATTGATAGAGTCCGAATAAAAAATTCCCTGATTGGTAGCCAGATACATTTCACTATTATTGATGATGACATCATAAATATTAGCCCCTTCAAAAATGGCTGAGATGGGAGAGTTGAAAGTGATGTAATCCAGCCCACGGTTGAGTAAGGCCCATAAGTTACCTTGCCGAGTCTGATACAGGTTAATCACACTCCTGTCTTGTAAGGTAGGTAAGTAATCGGATTTATTTAATATAAGGCCTTTTTGATCCATTTTAAGGATACCTTCACTCAAGGTGGCCAGATAATAAAAGCCATCTTTACCTACTATGGCCGATTCCACTTGATTGGTCCCCTTATCGAAGATTTGATGACTGAATGTAGAAGTGCCTTTTGTTAAATCTAAATTGAATACTTTACCGGTTTTACTTATCCCAAGTACTTCTTCGCTATTAGTAATGGGGAGCAGAGCAATGAGCTCTTCTTGTTTTATCTGTGCAAAAGTGAGGCACTGCTGAAGCTGCATGTTTTCAAGGTTCAGCCTGAAAATACCTTCGTTCAGGTCATGCACATAATAATTGTTGTTTACTACGAAGGATTTAACAAAATAGCTTCTGGAGGGCAATTGAGTAACCTTATTGCCTGAAATGGCTATCAGTTTACCAAAGCTTCTGAAAATGACGGTAGATTTTAAAATATGGACCTCCCAAAGGTTTTCTATTTTACTGTCATTAAATTTTAAAGTGTCAAAGAGTGATTGGTAATAGTAGTTTCCCGTTTCATCTTTCTTGATCAGCCCGAATTCATTAAAAGCACCTGCATAAACATTACCAAGAGAATCTGCAGCAAGGCACCTGATTGATGAATTATTGGGAATGCTCACCTTATGCCAGGTTTCTCCATCAAATATGATGGCTCCATCATTATTACCAAAATAAAGAATGCCATTATTGTCTTCACATACGGCCCAGAATTGTTGATCTGCCTTGAACTCTTTTTGAGTATAGTGCACTATGCCCGGCTTACCGGCAATTTCACTCGCAAGCTCTTGAGCTTCTGTAGGTGAAAAAATGAGCACTAATAAGATGAAGAGTAGTGCGATCCTATATTTTAAAGTAGTTGATAACATTTGCTTATTGGGGGAATTATCAAACGATTGCGGCTAATTTAATAATTATTACCAAAAAATGTATTTCTATTTAATAAATAGTGGCCTGTGAAGTAAAAAGGCGTAGTGTTAATCATTTGATAAACAGATAATTAAAATATTTTGAAGTATTGTTGGCGAAGTACATTTTTTGAATGGTGTAATTGAAGTGTAGTGCTATTTTTTGTGCAGGAAATAAGTAGAGATATATTGCAGTGTCATTTACTTTTTAATCAACGAAAACGATTGCGAAATGACACCCAATTACTAAAAACTTAACCCTTATTTGTATGAAAATAAAATGCTACTTATTGATCAGTTTTTTAGTACTGACACAATGGGCTTTTGGGCAGTCTACCATCACCGGGACAGTGGTGGACGGAGAGACTTCAGATCCAATACCTGGTGTAAATGTGTTAGTAGAAGGTACCTCAAAAGGTACAGTTACCGATATTAACGGAACTTTTTCGCTTAATGTAGAGTCTGGTAAAACCCTGTTATTTTCTTTTATTGGATATGAAACTCAGAAGATAGTAGTAGGAAATCAAACTCAGATAAACATCTCTTTATCACAAGATGTAGAAACGTTGGAAGAGGTAGTAGTTGTAGGTTACGGAGAGCAAAAGAAGAAAGTGGTAACCGGTGCTATTTCCAGCGTTTCGGCTGAAGACCTTGAATCATTACCTATTAATAACGTAGGCCAGGCACTTCAAGGAAGAACGGCTGGTTTAACTATGGCTGCTCCTTCTGGTCAGCCTGGCTCAGTGGCTACCATTAGAGTTAGAGGTATTACTACACTTAATAACAATGATCCGCTGTGGGTAGTAGATGGTGTAATTGTAGATAATGGTGGTATTGGCTACCTGAATCAATCTGACATTGAATCTATTGAAGTGCTGAAAGATGCTGCATCACAAGCTATTTATGGAGCACGAGCCGCTACTGGCGTTATTTTGGTTACCACTAAGTCTGGTAAAAAAGGAGGAATAAAGGTAAATTATAATGGTTATTATGGAACCTCAGCACCAGCAAGAAAACTAGATTTACTTAATGCACGCGAATATGCTACCTTAAGAAATGAATCGTCTTTAGCAGCAGGGGATGGGATTGTCTTTGAAAATCCTCAGGAGTTAGGTGAAGGTACTGACTGGCAAGATCAGATATTTAATAACGACGCCAGAAGACAAAACCATGAAGTAAGTATTAGCGGTGCTAATGATGTATCTGACTTCTATCTTTCGTTTGGGTATCTTGGTCAGGATGGTATAGTAGCCACTGATATTTCAAAATATGAGAGATATAACGTAAGATTAAATTCTACTCATAAAATTAAAGACTGGCTTACTGTAGGTCAGAACTTAGGATACTCTCATGAAAAAAGTGTAGGCCTTGGAAATACTAACAGTGAGTATGGCGGCCCACTTAGTTCGGCTATCAACTTAGATCCTACTACCCCTGTTTACGAAACCGATCCTGATAGATTAAATTCACCCCTTTATCCTGATGATTCTCTTAAAGGAGTAATGGCACCTAATGGGCTGTATTATGGTATTTCTGAAGTGGTAACTCAGGAAATGGCAAATCCACTGGCTTTCATACAAACAAGACTTGGAAACTACAACTGGTCTGATAATATAGTGGGTAATGCTTATGTTGAACTTACACCTATAGAAGGTTTGAAAATTAGATCTACCATAGGTACTAAGCTAGCTTTTTGGGGAAGTGAGAGTTTTACTCCAGAATTCTATTTTAATCCTTCTAATTACAACGCAAGAAATTCTTTTGGAAGGAGTGTAGATCGAAAAAGAGATTGGAATTTAGAAAATACTATATCCTATTCTAAGAAAGTAGGGGATCATGATTTTACGGTATTATTAGGTCAAGGAGCTTATAGAGATAGTTATAATACCTCTGTAAACTTATATGCTTATGATTTACCTATTAATAGTTTTGATGAGGGTTCTTTAGGATGGAATTATTTGCCTAAAGACACTCGGGGAGGTGGAGGAGAAGCTGTTCCTCATAAAGTAAGTTCATTATTTGCCCGTGTTAATTATGACTATAAAGAGAGGTACATGCTTACGGCTGTTATTAGGAGAGATGGATCTAGTAATTTTGGTAAAAACAAAAGATATGGCTATTTCCCTTCATTGTCTTTAGGCTGGAATGCTTCTGATGAGCCATTTTGGCCAAGAAATGAAGTCGTTAATTTCCTTAAAGTAAGAGGAGGTTATGGCGTAGTTGGTAATGATAATATTGGACCATTAAATTTTGTGTCGATTATTGGAGGGGGTAGAAATTATGCTTTTGGTAATAATATTTCCCAAGGTTTTAGTCCTAATGCTCTAGCAAACCCTGACTTGCAATGGGAAGAAACTACACAAATAAATGTTGGATTTGAGGCAACCGTACTGCAAGATTTCAGTGTTACTTTTGATTGGTACAAGAAAATAACAACAGGTATTTTAAGAACCCCGGACATCCCAGGCTATGTAGGTACTGTGAGTAATCCTGCTGTGAATATTGGCGATATGGAGAATAGCGGTGTCGAGTTAGACTTAGGTTATTCCAAACAAATAGGAAAATTAGGTATTACTGTTAATGGAAACGTTTCTTACCTCCATAATGAGGTGACTAACTTAGGATCACGCAATTACTATGATGAGGCTTCTTTCCAAGGTAGTACAGATCCTATTACAAGGATTGCTGTTGGCCAACCAATTAGTTCATTTTATGGATACAAAATAATTGGTGTTTTCCAAAATGAAGCGGAGATAGCTAGTTATACTAACTCCGAAGGTCAGGTAATTCAGCCAGATGCTGTTCCTGGAGATTTTAAATGGGCTGATTTGGATGATAGTGGTTCTATTGATACAGATGACAGAACATTTTTAGGTAATTCAATTCCAAACTGGTCTTATGGGTTAACTGTGAAGTTGAATTATCAAAACTTTGATTTCACTGTATTTGGTCAAGGTGTTTCCGGAAATCAGATTTTTCAGGGTTTAAGACGGTCAGATATTAAGGCTGCAAATTATCAAAAAGCCGCTTTGGGCAGATGGACAGGAGAAGGTACTTCTAACAGTTATGCCAGGTTAACTGATAAAGATGATAATTATAATTTCGGGAGACCTTCTGATTTTTACCTGGAAGATGGAGATTACTTCCGCATTAAGACTGTTCAGCTGGGCTATACACTCCCTAACAGTATGTTGTCAGATGTGGGTATTACCAGTGCTAGAGTTTATTTGATGGCTGAAAACTTATTCACTTTCACTAAGTACACTGGTTATGATCCTGAAATAGGTGGAGGTGTAATGAGTATTGACCGTGGAATTTACCCTCAGGCAAGATCTTTCATGGTAGGTGTGAGTGTGTCTTTTTAAGACCTTTTATGATAATCCATAAATTTAAAAATTGAACTGAAATGACTAAAAATAGATATATAAAATTAAGCTTATTAGTAGCTGCCATGTTTGTGTCAGGCTCTTGCTCTGATGATTTTCTAGATGTGGATCCGGTAGCCAGTAAGTTAGAGATAAATTATTATCAAAATCAGGAAGAGGCTTATGCTGCCTTGGTGGCTGCATATGATCCAGTGGGGTGGATAGGTAGTAATTATGTTTCTAAACTTTTCGCCACCAATGTAGCGTCTGATGATTTTAATGCCGGTGGAGGTAGCTCTAGTGATCAGCCAGATATTCAAGCCATGTCAAATTATTCCTTAAATGAAGCTAGAGGTCCTCAGGGAGAGCTTTGGAATAAAGGGTACTCTGGAATTTTCAGAGCTAATATACTTATGGAAAAGCTGCCGGGGATACCAGGTATGAGTGAGAGCTTAAAGACCAGATATAATGCTGAAGCTAAATTTTTAAGAGCATTTTATTACTTCGACCTTATAAGGTTCTTTTATAAAATTCCTTTAATGACAGAAACGATTCTGCCAGAGGATGTATTGACTGTAGAGCAGGTAGAAAGAGAACAGGTTTATGAACAAATAGAAACAGATTTGCTGGATGCTATTCCTCATCTTCCAGCAACTGTAAACGTAAGCAATGAAGGAGGTAGAGCTACAGAAGGAGCAGCTCGTGCACTGCTGGGTAAATTGTATTTGGAAATGGAAAGATTTTCAGATGCTGCTGCTCAATTTGAAAAAGTGAATGGAACCCCGGGAGGTACTAGTCAATATGGTTATAGTTTATTAGATAATTTTGCCGATTTATTTAAAGTAGGAAATGAGTTTAACTCTGAATCTATTTTTGAAGTAGCCCACAGTAGTGAATCAAATACAGGATGGGATTGTATCCCTTGTACTGAAGGTAATGTGTTAAATCATATTGCGGCACCTAGAAGCTACACTGTTACTGATAGCTTATCAACTTCTATTCCGCGCTATGTTTCTGGTTACGGATTTTGTGTGCCTACTCAAGGTTTGGCAGATGCCTTCAATTTAGGTGGAGGTAACTATGATCCTAGATATTCGGCTACTCTAACCAATTTGGACAGCCTGCAAGAAATTGGGGCTATATCTTATGGCGAAAGTTATCAAAACAGTGGTTATGTACTAAGAAAATTTGCAGGTACTCAGCAGAATGTTTCTACAGGTTCAGGAGCTGTGGAGCTTAATTTCCCTCAAAACACTTATGAAATCAGGTTGGCAGATACTTACCTGTTAGAAGCTGAAGCACTTGTGAGAGGCGGAGTCGGTCAGGAACGTGCTCAGTCTTTATTAGATGCGGTAAGAGAGAGAGTAGGCTTAGAATCAGTGCCAGTAAATATGGATAATATCTTAAGAGAGAGAAGGCTGGAGTTAGCTGGTGAAGGTCAGCGTTGGTTTGACCTGATGCGTAACGGTAGAGTCACTCAAGGGTTAACTGAAAAAGGCTTTACACCAGGTAAAAATGAGAGGCTTCCTATTCCATTGAGAGAGCTTACTGATACCATGCTAGAGCAAGATCCTAACTACTAAAATCGTCTTCTTTAAAACATTAGTAAATTATGAAAAATCATATATATAACTTTTTAAAAGTAACGAGCCTATCCTGTTTTGTACTGGCTGCTGCTTGTACTCCGGAAGATGAAGACTTGTCACTAGGGCAGCCTGAAGAGGCCAGTTTTACAGTGAGTGAAGTGGCTGGTGAACCAAACTTCTTCATATTGGAGAATACTACGCCTAATGCTTTTATGACCTACTGGGACATGGGAAGAGGGTTTGAAAAAGGAGAACCTCAAGACACTGTGTTTTTCCCTGATCAAGGAGAATATGAAGTGAGACTTAGGGCGGTTTCTCCAGGAGGTATTGATGAATCTGAGACTCAAATGATAACTGTGGCTACTTCAGATCCTGCTGCTGGTAACTTAATTCAAGGAGCTGATATGGATAGTTTTGAGTATTGGACGAAATTTTATATCAGTGCCAATCATGATGTTGATATCAATCTGGAAGACGGCCATATGGTTGCTTCCGGAAATAATGATGGACATGTAGGTATTTATCAGCCTATTAATGTAGAGGCAGATAAGGTTTATAATCTATCAGTTTATTTATCTGGAAATGGAGCTACAGATGTTTGGTTAGAAGTTTACATGGGAGATACAGAACCCGAGGAAGGAGTAGAATATAGTGAGGGCGGAAACCTCATGGGGTTAAACACATGGGTTGGCTGTGGAAATAGCGCCTTCAGTGGTAATCTCGCAGTGATAGGATGTACAGGTTCTTTAGTAGAAGAAAATGGAGAAATAGAATTTGAGACTGGAGGCACCAAGTACTTGGTTATCAGAACCGGAGGAGTCAATCTCGGTGATGGAGGTATTGTAATAGATCGGGTAGAGTTTAGAGGTACCCGATAAAATTAATGTCAGCCTGGTCAAACCTGATCAGGCTGTTTTTATAACACTCATGGATATATTATGAAAAAGCAGATTATACTATGTTGTTCTATACTTTTAATTACCTTTTTTTATGATGCAAAGTCCCAGGGCTTTTTACAGGCACACCAAGGGCGCATTATAGACAGTAACAGCGGAGAAGAGGTCTTGTGGAGAGGAATGGGGCTAGGCGGCTGGATGCTGCAAGAAGGGTATATGCTAGAGACTGGCGGACCTCAATTTCAGATTCAAAGAAGGATCACTGAGCTTATTGGCGAGGATAAAAAGAATGAGTTTTATGATGCCTGGCTCGCGAATCATATGCAGGAGATAGATGTGGATTCTCTGAGCTCCTGGGGTTTTAATATGATAAGGCTACCTATGCATTATAATCTCTTCACTCCACCTATTGAAGAGGAAACCAATGAAGAGATTACCTGGCTGAACAAAGGCTTCGAGTTAACAGATAACCTGCTTCAGTGGTGTAAAACCCATAATGTATACCTTATTTTAGACCTGCATGCCACCCCTGGCGGACAGGGAGAAAATGCCGATATCAATGATTATGATCCCACCAAACCATCGTTATGGGAAAGTGAGGCTAACAAGGCTAAAATGGTAGCTCTATGGAGAAAGCTTGCCGAAAGGTATGCGGATGAACCTATGATAGCTGCTTATGACATTATTAATGAACCTAATTGGGGCTTTCAGGATCATGCCGGAGATCCCAACGGATGTTCTGAGTCAGAAAATACGGAACTCTGGGATTTGCAAAAAGAAGTTACAGAGGCCATAAGAGAGGTAGATCAGAATCATATTGTAATTATAGAAGGAAACTGCTGGGGAAATAACTACGCAGGCTTGCCAGAACTCTGGGATGATAATATGGTGGTTAGCTACCATAAATACTGGAATGCCAATGACGTAGGAGCTATCCAAGGCATGCTAGATATGCGAAATGACCGTAATGTGCCTATTTGGTTAGGTGAGACAGGTGAAAATTCTAATACCTGGTTTACTAACGCTGTCCAGCTTTTTGAAGAGAATGATATGGGATGGTCCTGGTGGCCGTTGAAGAAAACTGGTGGAAATAATCCTTTGCAAATTCATAAAGGAGAAGGCTATCAGCAGGTAATTGACTATTGGAATGGAGCCGCCGAAGCACCTTCAGAAACAGAGGCTTATGAAGGGCTAATGCAGTTTGCTGAAAATACAAAGCTGGAAAATTGTGAATACAGAAAAGATGTGGTGGATGCGCTAATCAGGCAACCTCACACTAATGAGACAAAACCTTTCAAGTCACATGACCTGACAGTGGGCGATAACCTATTGATCTACGCTGTAGATTATGATCTTGGTAAAAACGGTTATGCTTATTATGATGTTGATGCTTCCAATACTTCAGGAACTTCAGGTGGAGCCAGCTGGAATAGCGGCGGGCAATACAGAAATGCTGGAGTAGATATAGAAGGCTGTTCAGATGAGCTGACTAATGGTTATAACGTCGGTTGGACAATGCCGGAAGAGTGGTTACAATATACAATCAATGTGGAAGAGGAAGGCAGCTATCATGTATCGTTCAGAGTGGCGTCTCCCTCAGGTTTGGGCAAAGTGAAGCTATATGCTAATGATGTGAAAGTATCTGAAACTATCACTATGCCTAACACGGGAGATTACCAGGCGTGGAGCACTATCACAGTAGAAGGTATTCACCTAAATCAGGGAGAGCAGAAATTAAAGCTGTTAGTAGAAGAAGGCGATTTTAATTTTAATTACATAGAAATTGAAGGTCCTTTTGATGTAACTGAGCAGCCAAAGATTTTAGAGAAAAAGGCTATTAATCAAAAAAAAGAATAGGCCTGATCTTTAATCAATCATTTGTTGAAATGCCTGAAGCGCACGGTTTTACTGCTACGGTCAATGGCGAGTCGGCCGAAATAGAATCTGTAGAGCTCGGTGAGGAGGCGCATCAGGTGGTAAATATTTATATGGCAGAGGAAATTCATTATGGAGATGAGATTTTGATTTCTTATAACGGCACTAATCTGCAAACAACAGAAGGTGTTACATTGGCAGCAATTACAGACTTATCCATAGATATTTTTCTTGACGGAGATCGGTTGCCTTTGGCTGTTCCCGGTCAGATAGAAGTGGAAGATTATTTTGTGAATAACGGTTTTGAGTGGGAAGAAGCTGAAGATGAAGGAGGAGGCCTTAACTTATCATATACTGATGCAGGAGACTATCTTGATTTTGCTGTAAATGTAGAAGAAGAAGGATATTACGAGGTGGAGTATAGAGTATCATCTCAGGATGAAGGTGGCACCGTAGCTCTATTTACGCTAAATGAGGAGGATCAGGAAAACGAAATAAGCCGTGTTTCATTTGAGAAGACAGATGACTGGCAAGCTTGGGTTACCGTAAATGGTTCGGTGGCAGACCTGTCTCAGGGTTTTCAACGCATCCGTTTAAAAGCCATTACTTCATTGTTTAATGTAAACTGGATTAGGCTTAACTATATAGGAGCTTCTTTGCCTACAGGAGTAGAAGATAATATAGCTTTAAATTATACAATATATCCAAATCCTGCTGATGGTGCGGTAAATGTGCGTTTTACTAATTCTGTAGAAGACAAGCAAATATCATTACGAGATCATTCCGGCAAGGTGCTGTTTACTCAGGAGGTACCACAAGGTCGTGAGCAGATAGAGATAGAAGAGTCTTTAGCGGCTGGTTTGTACTTTATAACAGTTACGGATGCTGATGAGTCCTATACTCAAAAAATTATTATACGTTAATTTCATGTTGAAAAAAACATCAGGGGGAATACTGGCTTGCGCTTTATTTTTAACAACATTAATTAGTTGTGACCAAAGCAAGCCTACTACTGGTGTAGAGCAGTTGAATTACATGCTTACTACACCGGATAAATCTAACTTATTGGCCTTGGGTTCATTACAAAAGGCTGATCACTTAGATGATGCTTTAATTACTATTGCTATAAATGAGGATAGTATTTTTCAGCAAATGGATGGCTTTGGCTACACGCTTACTGGCGGTAGTGCCGGCCACATATCTCAAATGGATAGCCTGGCCCGGAAGCAATTGTTACTCAATTTATTTGACACAGATAGCCTGGGAATAGGGGTAAACTATTTAAGAATAAGCATAGGAGCTTCAGATCTTGATCCTCAACCTTTTTCTTATAATGATTTACCTGCAGGTGAAGAGGATCTGGAAATTGATCGTTTTTCGCTAGATAATGATCGAGCTCATCTTATTCCGGTACTTAAGGAGGTTTTGGAAATAAATCCTGAACTGAAAATAATGGGCTCGCCCTGGTCAGCACCTGCCTGGATGAAAGATAACCATGATACCAGAGGAGGCAGTCTTAAACCTGAGTATTATGAGGCTTATGCTAAATATCTTGTGAAATATCTGCAGGCAATGAAAGCTGAAGGTATAACCATAGATGCCATCACTGTGCAGAATGAGCCGCTTCATCCGGGTAATAATCCCAGTATGTTTATGCCGGCTGAGCAGCAAGCCGAATTTGTGAAAAATCACCTCGGCCCGGCTTTTGAAAAGAATGGCATTACTACTAAAATCATAGCCTATGATCATAATGCTGATCGGCCTGATTATCCGGTCACTATCTATAAAGATCAGGAAGCTGCTAAATATATTGATGGTGCAGCATTTCACTTATATAATGGTAATATAGATACTCTTTCTTCTTTACATAAGGCTTATCCTGAGAAGAATTTGTATTTTACAGAGCAGTGGGTAGGAGCCCCCGGTGATTTTGCTAACGATTTCAAATGGCATACCAGAGAGGTGGTAATAGGTGGTGCTCGTAACTGGTGTAAGACTATTCTCGAGTGGAATTTGTCTTCTAATCCTGAGCTGGAGCCACATACAGACCGAGGCGGATGTGACCGCTGTCTGGGAGCAGTTACCATAGCTGATAGTGAGGTGTTGAATAACCCAGCCTATTATGTTATAGCTCATGCCTCTAGGTATGTGAAAGCAGGAGCCTTTAGGGTGTATTCCAATGAGGTGGATGGCCTGCCCAATGTGGCATTTAAAAATGAGAACAATGATATAGTACTCATAGTGCTAAATGATGATGCTGAAGAACGTGACTTTAGCATAGAAATAAATAAGAATCGATTTGATACCAGCCTGGCTGCAGGAGCCGTGGCTACATATGTTTATAAAATTTAATTGAATAAAAGGATGAACGTGAAAATGACAATTGCTTTCCTTTTTCTAGCGGGTTTTTGCCAGGTGGCATGGGCTCAGAAAGATGATGAAGCAAAGATAGAAGCTCTTATTAAAAAAATGACCTTAGAGGAAAAAGTAGGTCAAATGGCTCAAATTACGCTTGATGTGGTGGGTAAAGGAGAAAATATTTATTCCAGCTATGATCCTGTAGAGCTAGATAAGGAAGCATTGAAAAAGGCTCTTGTAGATTATAAAATAGGATCTGTACTCAATACCGCTAATAACAAGGCGCTAACACCAAAACGTTGGTATGAGATTATTAGAGATATTCAGAAAGTAGCCATGAAGGATACTCGTCTGAAAATCCCTATTCTTTATGGAGTAGATGAAATTCACGGAGCTACTTACACTGCCGGCGCTACTATGTTCCCTCAGCAAATTGCTCAGGGAGCTAGCAGAAACAGAGACTTGGTGAGAAAAGGAGCTGAAATAACTGCTTATGAAACCAGAGCCAGCTCCATTCCTTGGACTTTCTCTCCTGTACTTGATTTAGGTTTAGAGCCCAGATTTTCACGTATGTGGGAGTCTTTTGGTGAAGATCCATATTTATGTACTCAACTGGGTGTAGAAATGATTAACGGATATGAGGGCGAAAACAATACAGTTGGTGATCCTGAGCATATTGCTTCATGTCTGAAGCATTTCCTGGGCTACCATGCTACTATTTCAGGTAAAGACAGAACTCCTGGCTATATCCCTGAAGACGCTTTAAGAGAATATCATTTACCATCATTTAAGGCAGCAATTGAAGCAGGAGCACATACTATTATGATTAACTCTGGTATCATTAACGGTGTGCCAGTACATGCTAACTATGAGTTGTTAACTAAGCTTTTAAAAGAAGAGTTAGGCTTTAAAGGTCTGGTAGTAACAGACTGGGCTGATATTGAAAACTTGCAGAGAAGAGACAGAATAGCAGAAACGAATAAAGATGCGGTGATGCTGGCTATTAATGCAGGTATCGATATGTCTATGATTCCTTACCAATATGAGCCATTTTGCAATGATCTGGTAGCTTTAGTGAAAGAAGGAAAGGTGAGCATGGAGAGAATTGATGATGCGGTAAGAAGAGTTCTAAGAGTGAAGTTTGCTCTTAACTTGTTTGAAGCGCCTACCACTAACTATAAAGACTATCCTAAATTTGGTAGTGATGAGTTTGGTAAAGCAGCTTACCAAATGGCCGCTGAGTCTATCACTTTATTGAAAAATACGGATGATTTACTTCCGCTAGATAAATCTGCAAAAGTATTAGTTACAGGTCCTAATGCTAATAGCATGAGAACGCTCAATGGAGCCTGGACTTACTCTTGGCAAGGAGACAGAGTGCCTGAATTTGCCGGTGACTATAATACCATAGTGGAGGCCCTAAAAAATAAAATGGGTGAAAAGAATGTCACTTTTGTGCCAGGCGTGAGCTACACAGAAGGTGGTAAATATTATGAAGATGAGGCAGATCAAATGGAAGAAGCGGTAAAAAGCGCGGCTCAGGCTGATGTGATAATCCTTTGTCTGGGAGAAAATACTTACACTGAAAAGCCTGGTGATCTTAATGATCTTTATATTTCAGAAAACCAGACTGAGTTGGCTAAAAAACTGGCCGCTACTGGCAAACCAATCGTATTAGTTTTAAACGAAGGTAGGCCAAGAGTCATCAGCCGATTTGAACAACAAATGAATGCCATTGTGCAGGCTTACCTGCCTGGTAATCACGGTGGAGAGGCTTTGGTTGATATCCTTTTAGGAGATGTGAACCCTTCTGGTAAGCTGCCTTATACTTACCCAAGATATCCTAATGCTACTATTTCATATATCCATAAGCCTTCTGAGGAGCAGAAAAAGGCTGAAGGTGTTTATAACTACGAAGCAGATTATAACCCTCAGTTCGAATTTGGTCACGGACTAAGCTATACTACTTTCGAATATTCAAACCTGAAAACAGATAAAGCTTCTTATAAAAAAGGAGAGGCTATAAAAGTATCCGTTACTGTGAAAAATACTGGTAAAGTAGAAGGTAAAGAAGTAGTTCATCTTTTCAGTAGTGATTTGTTTGCCAGCAGCGTTACACCTGATGTAAAAAGGTTGAGAAGATTTGAGAAAATCAGCCTTAAACCAGGCGAGTCAAAAACAGTGGATTTCACCCTTTCGCCTGAAGCAGATTTGAGTTACTTTGGAAGAGATGGTAAGAAGTTACTAGAGGCCGGAGATTTTGAGTTAATGATAGATGATGCCAAAGTGAAAATACACTTAAGTGAATAGTTGTTAAATGTTTATAAATGGGAAGGCCGGGTGTTCTAACTGAACATCCGGCTTTTTTTTGTTAAATTTCTCAGGGCTGATGCAACTTATAGTTTTTTCGGCAGTCTTTCTAAGTAAGAATGATAAGCATTGACTAAACCAATTAAGAACATACATGAGAGCATTATAAAGAGTTGTCTGGCAGGAAACCGCCAGGCCTATGGGCAGTTGTACCAATTATACTCTAAAGCCATGTTTAATGTTTGTCTGAGAATGGTAAATGATAGAAATGATGCTGAGGATGTGCTTCAAGATGCTTTTGTGAGTGCTTTTAATGGTTTAAGTGGTTATAAGGGAGATTCTACCTTTGGTGCCTGGCTCAAACGGATTGTTATTAATAAATCCATCAATTTTATTCAAAAGCGAAAGCTGGAGTTCGATGAATTGGATAGTGATAAAGAATATGAAGTAGAAGAAAAGGGGGGACAGTCAGATGCCATTAACTATCAGGTAGACTTAATAAAAGAGGCCATGCGCAAATTACCTGATGGCTATAGAGTGGTTTTTTCTTTATACTTGCTGGAAGGTTACGATCATAGTGAGATATCAGATATATTAAAAATATCAGAGTCTACTTCTAAATCACAATTGAACAGAGCTAAGGCCAAATTGAAACAGATTTTATCGGAGGAAATGAGTTATGAAAGATAAGCTGGAAGATTTCATAAAAGACAATAGAGATCAGTTTGATGATCAGGAACCCTCTCAAAAAGTATGGGCTGGTATAGAAACGCATTTGCCAGAGAAAAAGAGAACAAGTTACCAGTGGCTATGGAAAGCTGCTGCGGTAGTATTCTTTTTGTCTTCTGTATATTTATTTTTAAGACTGGAAACGGTAGATCAGCCCCAGCTAGTAGCTGATAATTCTTTAGCGAAAGAGTTTAAGTCTGTTGAGTCTTTTTACTTTCAGGAGATATCAGAGAAAAAAGGCCTTATATATGATTTTGAGTCTGAATCGGCTAATGTAGATGCTGATTTTGAACAAGACCTACAGAAGCTGGATGCTATGTATGAAGTGCTCAAAGAAGAGCTCATGCAAAACCCAAGCAAAAAAGTGGTAGATGCCTTAATTCTCAACTTACTGGTAAGGGTAGATATTCTGAATAGCCAACTAGAAAAGTTAGATCAGGTAAAAGAATCAAAAAAAGAGGATG
Organism: Fulvivirga maritima; assembly: GCF_021389955.1. Classification (NCBI taxonomy): domain Bacteria; kingdom Pseudomonadati; phylum Bacteroidota; class Cytophagia; order Cytophagales; family Fulvivirgaceae; genus Fulvivirga; species Fulvivirga maritima. The sequence continues at coordinate 6,198,011 of NZ_CP089980.1, read as the reverse complement.
ATGAAGCTAAGAATGCTTAGCTATTAGAAGTATTTCGCGCTTAGCTCAAAACTTTCCAGTTTAGAATCCAGCACCTTTCCACTATCACATTTAAGCACTCTGGCAGGGTAATTCTTTACCAGTGTATGATCATGAGTAGCCATAAGTACCGCTGTACCGCTTTTATTAATATCCTGAAATAGTTTGAAGATACCTTGAGATACTTCCGGGTCAAGGTTACCGGTAGGCTCATCTGCCAATAATATAACAGGCTCATTAAGCAAAGCTCGTGCTATTACTACTCTTTGCTGTTCACCACCAGAAAGCTGATGCGGCATTTTTGAAGCTACAGAACCTAAACCTACTTGCATAAGCACTTCAGTTTGGCGAGCTTTCATTTTAGAGTTCTCTTTCCAGCCTGTAGCTTTCATTACAAAGGTGAGGTTCTCAGCTACAGTACGATCAGGGAATAATTGAAAATCCTGGAATATAATACCCAGTTTTCTTCTTAGAAGGGGGATTTCGTTTTTCTTTATATTGCCAATATTATAGCCGGCTACGTTTATTTCTCCTAAGCGCAGATCCAGGTCAGCATATAAAGTTTTAAGAAGAGATGTCTTACCGCCTCCAGTTCTGCCAATAAGGAATACAAATTCGCCTTTTTCGATTTCGAAATTTACATCATTCAGAACAGTTTTGTCATCCTGAAAAATGGAGGCATCTTTTATTCGTACTACAGGGTCAGAGGAGAAAGACATCTCGATTATATTTTATTAACTGTTTGCTTTTTTATGATCAGCTAAGAATTTTTCTAAACCACTATCAGTTAATGGGTGGTTTAATAAGCTAGTGATCACATTTAAAGGACAAGTAGCTACATCAGCGCCGATTTCAGCACACTGAATAAGGTGCATTGTGTGTCTTACACTAGCAGCTAATACTTCAGTAGAGAAACCATAGTTATCATAGATGTTTACAATTTGCTCTATTAAAGCTAATCCATCAATAGCGATGTCATCTAATCTACCAATGAATGGAGATACATAACTAGCTCCGGCTTTAGCAGCTAAAAGTGCCTGACCAGGAGAGAATATCAAAGTACAGTTAGTTCTGATTTCCTGAGAAGTCAAATATTTTATGGCTTTCACGCCATCTTTGATCATAGGTATTTTCACTACGATCTTGTCATCTATCTTAGCTAGCTCTTCACCTTCTTTGATCATGCTTTCAAAGTCAGTAGCTATCACCTCAGCACTTACATTGTTATCTACAATATCACAGATAGCTTTATAGTGAGCTTTTACGTTTTCATCGCCTTTAATTCCCTCTTTAGCCATTAAAGAAGGGTTGGTAGTTACACCATCCAAAACTCCAAGGTCATATGCTTCTTGGATGTCTTTTAAATTAGCGGTATCAATAAAGAATTTCATAGGGGTATATTATAAATGATACGTTGAGTTATATTTTTTCTAAATACAAACTGCAGAAACAAAAAAGGCAAATCAAGTATCGCACCGCTACAACCGCCTACCCTTGCTACCTTCCGGTCCTGGGGGAGTTCAGCAGGAGCTGGTCGTACTGATTTGCCACTGCAAATGTATAAGGTTTTCCTTAAATGTTAAAACCTTGAGGCATTTTCTTTAAATTATTTTTCCCCACCCTTCACCAGGCCTTTTAAATAAAGGTTAAACTCCAGAGAACTAGACTCTTGGAATTCATCGGCTGCCAGGTCATCATAAATCTCTTCGTCAAACTCCATTTTCCTTTTTTCAATTTCACCATTTTTATGAATAGTCAGCTCCATGCCTTTATAAGTAACAGGATTAACCTGTACCAGCACAGTGAAATCATCAAATTGTCTTTTATAATAGTTGTGAACTACGTTCTGCATGTATTGAAAATTGAGTAACAGACTCTAATATCACACATTCTGTTCAATTGGCCTTTGGTTTAGCTCAGATATTTTTATTCGTGATAGCAGTTCGTCTTCCAGCTGGTTAGCCCAGGCACGTAAATACATAATTACATCTTGCTTTACGTTGTGCTTTAGATAGGTGCCTTTCGGTAGGTAGTTCAACACTTTGGGGCTGCTGAGCTTTTCAAGATGTTTTAGGTCATCGGTATCGAGCCCATAATGGAGCATTTCAGAAATGAGATCATCCATAAGCAGGCCGCTGGTAGGGCAGTAGTCATTAAGCTGTTCATTCCAGTCGCCATATTTTTGCATGGCACGGCTATGGATCTCACTTTTAGAAAGCCGGGTGAGCTCCTGAGCTAAAAATCCACAATTGCAGCTGCCCATATGTCCCCATTGATAAATAGCACTTTGTTCGAGTTTTGAGGCCGTATTCTTTATGGCGACTATTAGGTCTGATGATGCTCTTGCCATAGTTTTTATTACTTTGTTTTATTTGAAAAACGCATGTTTTATAGATAAGTTCCTCTGCTATAAGTATATTGAATATACCGCTAACATAATAAAGCTCTGAAAAGATGAGCTTCTATTAGAACTTAGTAATTAGAAATAAAAAATACACAGTATGCATTTTAAATTTTTTAAGTCTTTTGTGCCAATAACCATGTTAGGTATGGTGTTGGCAGTGTCTTGTAACAAAGTAGAAAAAGGCACAGATGAGGGAGCAACCGAAGAAGAAGTAATAGGCATAAACACGGCTTATATCGATTCTACCGTGAGACCGGCAGATGATTTTTTCTTGTATGCCAATGGTAAATGGATAGAAGAAACAGAGATTCCAGGAGACCAGGGGCGTTGGGGTAGTTTTAATGAGTTGAGAGAAATGACCAACGAAACAGTGCTTAACGTGCTTAAGTCTGCGGGTGGTGAGTACAAAGAAGGTACAGATCAGAAAAAAGCCATTGATTTTTATACCGTTGGTATGGATTCATCTCTGGCTGAGCAAGTGGGGGTAAAGCCTCTTGAGCCTCTATTTGCGAAAATAGAAAAAATAGAAACCGCTCATGACCTTCAGAAATACCTTTCTGAAAATGAAAAAATAGGAGGAGGTCCATTTTTTAGATTTGCAGTATTTGCAGATTTTAAAAATAGTAACGCCATAGCTACCTACCTTTCTCAAGGAGGCTTAGGCTTACCTGACAGAGATTATTATACTAAAACAGATTCTAAGTCAGTAGAAATAAGAGAGAAATATGTGCAGCATGTAGCTAAAATGTTACAGATGCTGGGAGATTCTGAAGAAGAAGCAAAAGCAGAGGCTGAGCGCATTATGGCTTTAGAAACCAGGCTGGCAGAAGCTTCTATGACTAATGTAGAGAGAAGAAACACGCCTGCGTTATATAACAAAATGTCTTTAGCTAAGGTAGGAGAGATTGTGCCGGCTTTTGATTGGAAAGAATATCTGGCTGATATGGGCGTAACAGGCGTAGATACTTTAATAGTAATGCAGCCTGAGTTTATGAAGGAGTTTCAGGCTATAGTAAAAGAGGTGCCTGCTTCTACATGGAGAGAGTACTTGAGATGGAACTTAATAGATCAGAATTCTAGCTTCCTTAGCCATGATTTTGTGCAAGCTAACTTTGATTTCTTTAGTAAAGAGCTTAATGGCGTAGACGAAATGCAGCCAAGATGGAAAAGAGTGTTAGGAACAGCTAACTATTCCTTAGGAGAAGCCATTGGTAAATTGTATGTAGATGAAACGTTCCCTCCTGAAGCCAAGAAAAAGGCCGAAGAGATGGTGGGTAATATTAAACTAGCTTTCGCTGATAGAATTAAAGCTTTGCCTTGGATGTCAGATTCTACTAAGCAAAAGGCATTGGCTAAGCTTACTAAAATGACTGTAAAAATAGGTTACCCAGATGAGTGGAAAGATTACAGTGACCTGAAAGTGGAAAGTGATGCTGAAACAGCTTCTTATGTAGGTAATATTATGAATGCCCGTAAGTTTGGCTTCCAGGAAGAAATAGATAAAATAGGCAAGCCTGTAGATAAAACAGAGTGGGGCATGTCACCTCAAACAGTGAATGCTTATTTTAATCCTATGTTTAATGAAATAGTATTTCCTGCGGCTATTTTGCAACCTCCGTTCTATAATTATAAAGCTGATATGGCGGTTAACTATGGTGGTATAGGAGCGGTTATTGGCCATGAGATTTCTCACTGTTTTGATGATCAGGGAAGTAGATTTGATGCTAATGGAAACCTGGTTAACTGGTGGACAGATGAAGATGCTGAAAACTTTAAAGGTAGAACAGGTAAGCTGATAGCGCAGTATGATGGCTATGAGCCTTTAGATAGTGTTCATGTAAATGGAGCTTTCACTTTAGGTGAAAATATTGGAGACCTTGGTGGTATCAACGTGGCTTATGATGGGCTGCAAAAGCACTTGGCTGAGCATGGTGATCCTGACTTGATAGATGGAATGACTCCACAGCAAAGGTTCTTCATGTCATGGGCTACTATTTGGAGAATAAAATATAAAGATGAGACTTTACGCACTCAGGTAAATACTGATCCGCACTCACCAGGAATGTACAGAGCCAATGGGCCTCTATCTAACATGGAAGCATTTTATGAGGCTTTTGATGTGAAACCAGGAGACGGCATGTATCGTGATGACAGCGTGAGAGTTAAGATCTGGTAACAAAAAGTTAATCAACCGGGCAGGCAATTAAATATAAAAATTGTTTGCATTTAAATATTCTATAATTACATTTGGTTCAGATATGACAACAATATTCTCAAATAACGCATGGTGGTGGCACTTTCTTAATAAGAAGGAGTGAACGGCGTTATTGTGAGATTTTTATAGATCTTTTAAAGTATTAGGAAAGCCCGCTGTTCACACAGCGGGCTTTTTTTGTTTTAAACCATTAAAATTAAATGACAATCAAACTTAACACAACCTCAAAAAAATTACTGGCAGATACCCTCACTCCGGTGAGTATCTACCTCCGGCTCAGGGATAAATTCGCCCAGAGTATTTTATTGGAAAGCTCAGACTACCATGGCACTGATAATAGTTTTTCTTATATCTGCTGCTCTCCAATAGCTTCTTTTAAAGCAAAAAACAATGAGCTAACATTGGATTATCCCGGAAAAGCTCATGAAGTAAAACAAGTAGACAGAACCACCCTGTTAGATGAGCTGAATCAGTTTAAGGATAGCTTTTCTACTGATCCCTCTGAGTACAAATTCGTGACCAATGGCCTTTTTGGTTATATGGCTTATGATGGCGTACAGTACTTTGAGGATGTAGACTTTAAAAATGATAATGAAGATATACCCGATATTTTTTACACTCTTTATCGCTTTGTTATCGTGGTTGATCATTTTAAAAATGAGCTTTATTTATTTGAGCATAGTGTAGAAGGGGAGGGTGAGCAGCAGGTAGATATCCAATATCTGGAGTCGCTTATTAATATCAATAGCAATCCTAAATTTCATTTTCAACTTACCGGAGATGAAACCTCTAATTATACTGATGCCGAGTTTCTGGATATCCTTTCTAACGGCCGATCGCACTGCCACCGGGGAGATGTTTTTCAGATCGTGCTCTCCAGACGCTTTCAAAGCAAGTTTTCAGGTGATGAGTTTAATGTGTACCGAGCTTTAAGGTCAATTAATCCATCACCTTATTTATTTTATTTCGATTATGGTACTTATAAAATATTTGGCTCTTCTCCAGAATCTCAGATAGTGATCAAAGATGGAGAAGCCAGTATTTTTCCTATTGCCGGTACTTTCCGCAGAACAGGTAATGACACTGCAGATGCAGAGCTGGCTACCAAACTATTTGCTGATGAAAAAGAGAACTCAGAGCATGTAATGTTGGTAGACCTGGCCAGAAATGACCTGAGCCGCAGCTCGGAGAAAGTAGAGGTAGAGGTGTTTAAAGAGATTCAATACTATTCTCATGTTATTCATTTGGTGTCTAAAGTTACGGGTAAGCTGGCTGAAGGATCATCTCCATTAAAATTGGTAGCAGATACTTTCCCCGCAGGTACGCTCTCAGGTGCTCCCAAGCATATGGCCATGAAGCTTATAGATAAGTATGAGAACCGAAGCCGTAGTTATTATGGTGGCGCTATTGGTTTTATTGGTTTCAATGGAGATTTTAATCATGCCATTATGATTCGCTCCTTTTTGAGTAAGGAAAACGAATTACACTATCAGGCAGGTGCCGGTGTAGTGGCTAAGTCTTCACCCGATAGCGAGCTTCAGGAAGTAAATAATAAACTGGCCGCTTTAAGAAATGCATTGTCTACTGCAGAAACCATAAACCGATAAATGATAATGAAAGTATTGATTTTAGATAATTACGATTCTTTTACCTATAACCTGGTACACATACTTCGTGAAATGGATAATGTGGAGCTAGATATTTTCAGAAATGATAAGATAGCTATTGAAGAAGTAGAGAAATATGACAAAATCTTAATATCTCCGGGGCCGGGTATTCCAGAAGAAGCAGGTATTTTAAAGGCTGTAGTAGAAACTTATGGTGCTACTAAGAGCATCTTGGGTGTTTGTTTGGGGCATCAGGGTATAGCAGAGGTGTATGGTTGTGAGCTTTTTAATATGCCAGAGGTGCTGCACGGTATTGCGGGTGATATTACCGTGAGCAAGACTGATGATTATATGTTTAAAGGAGTGCCTACCAAATTTAAAGGATGTCATTACCACAGCTGGGCAGTAGTTCCGGATAGTGTGAGCGATCAAATACAGGTCACTGCCACAGATGAAAAAGGAAATATTATGGCACTATCTCATGTGAAATATGATGTGAAAGGGCTGCAGTTTCATCCTGAGTCTATCCTTACAGAAAATGGTAAGGTTATGTTAGAAAACTGGATAAAGAATTAATAACACCCTTGTGGTAAAATAAAAGAATCAAATGAAAGATATTTTAAACAGACTGATAGAACATAAATATTTGAGCCGAGAGGATGCTAAAAATATTCTTGTGAAGCTGGCTCAGGGTGAATATAATCAAAGTCAGATAGCCGCTTTTCTTACCGTATATATGATGCGTACTATTACTGTAGATGAGCTTCAGGGCTTTAGAGATGCTATGCTGGAACTGTGCGTGCCCGTTGATATTGCTGAGTATGATGCCATAGATCTGTGTGGTACCGGTGGTGATGGCAAAGATACTTTTAACATTTCTACGCTATCTTCTTTTGTGGTGGCCGGTGCAGGACAGGCAGTAGCTAAACATGGTAATAATGGTGTGTCTTCTGTATGTGGCTCTTCTAACCTGATGGCTCAGTTTGGGTATGAATTCACCAATAATATAGACGAGCTGAAAAGAGGGCTTGATGAAGCAAATATCTGCTTTTTACATGCGCCTTTATTTCATCCAGCTATGAAAAATGTAGCTCCCATAAGAAAAGACCTGGGAGTAAAAACGTTCTTTAATATGCTGGGACCTATGACTAATCCTTCCAGACCTAAAAAGCAGCTTGTAGGTGTATTTAGTTTGGAGTTAGCTCGTTTGTATGGTTACTTGTACCAGAAAACTGATAAGCAATTTGTAATACTTCACTCATTAGATGGTTATGATGAAGTATCGCTTACCGGTGGTTTTAAGGTAGTTTCTAATAGTGGTGAGCAGCTCATTATGCCAGCAGATATTAATAAGCCAGTGCTAAAGCCAGAAGATATTTACGGGGGTGAAACCATAGAGGAAGCCGCTAAAATCTTCAATGATGTTTTGAATGGAGAAGGAACTCCGCAGCAAGAAGCAGTAATCATAGCTAACGCCGGTATGGCGCTATATGCTGCTGATCAGGAGGCAGACATAGAAGCCAGTATGCAAAAGGCCGAAGAGTCTTTAAAATCAGGAAAGGCCAAAGCGGCATTCAAGAATTTAGTCAATAAAAAGAAAAGCTATACAACCCATTAAGTCATGAATATTTTGGAAGAAATTGTTGCGCACAAGCGTAAAGAAGTAAATGATAAGAAGAATTTATTTCCGGTCACTTTATTAGAGCAAAGTATATTTTTTCACACTAAAACAGTGTCATTAAAGAAATATATACACCGTGAAGATAAATCAGGAATCATAGCCGAAATAAAGAGGAAGTCCCCATCTAAAGGAGTGATTAACCCTAATGTGTCTATAGAAAGGACTTCTATTGGGTATATGCAGGCCGGAGCTTCTGCCTTATCAGTGCTTACTGATACAAAGTTCTTCGGTGGTAAAAATGAGGATTTAACTACGGCTCGCAAGTTTAATTTCTGCCCTATTTTAAGGAAAGATTTTACAGTAGATGAGTATCAGATTATTGAAGCCAAATCCATTGGAGCCGATGCCATATTGTTGATAGCTGCTGTGCTTACCCCAGAGGAAGTGAAAGCTTTTGCTAAGCTGGCGCATTCACTAGGCTTAGAAGTGTTGTTAGAAGTACATAACGAAGCAGAACTTGACCGCTCATTTAATGAATATGTTGACCTGCTTGGAGTAAATAACCGGGATCTTGCTTCTTTTAAAGTGGATCTTAATACTTCTATTTCACTTTCTGAAAAGGTGCCTGCCGGCGTGGTTAAAGTAGCTGAAAGCGGCATTAATGAGCCAGAAGATATTGAATTGCTTAAAAAGCATGGCTTCGAAGGTTTCCTTATCGGAGAAAGGTTCATGCGCTCAGCCAGGCCTGAAAAATCAGCGGAGAGTTTTATTGAAAAGTTGAGCCTTCATGATAAAGTGAATTATGCCAAAGCTTAAAGATATAAAGCTTAAAGTATGCGGCCTTAGAGATAACATCGAAGAGGTAATAGCGCTTAAGCCTGATTATGTGGGGTTCATATTTTATGATAAATCTCCCCGATTTGTAGGAGATCTGGATCCCGGAGTTTTGCATAATATTCCTGATTCTATTAAGAAAATCGGCGTTTTTGTAAATGAAGACCTGGAAGAGGTGCTTCATAAAGTAAAGACTTATCAGCTTGATCTGGTGCAGTTGCATGGCTATGAAACTGTTGAATACTGCGCTAAGCTGAAAGAAGAAGGCGTTCAGGTAATTAAGGTATTTTCAGGTAATAATGATCTTGATTGGATGGAATTTAAAGTTTATGAAGAAGCCGTTGATTACTTCCTTTTTGATACACGCACCGAGAAGTTAGGAGGCACCGGAAAGAGCTTTGACTGGTCTCGCCTAGAAAAAGTTCACCTAACCAAACCCGTGTTTATCAGCGGAGGTGTAGACCTGGAAAACGTAGAAAAGGTTTCTGAAATTAAAGAAGTGCATATTCATGCGGTAGATGTGAATAGTAAGTTTGAAATAAGCCCCGGGCTTAAAAATATTAATTTGTTACAACAGCTTAAAGATAAAATGCTATGCGATACAGTGTAGATGAAAATGGTTATTATGGCCAGTTTGGCGGGGCTTATATCCCGGAAATGTTATATCCTAATGTAGAAGAATTAAGAGAGAATTACTTATCAATCATTGGTGATAGTGCTTTTAAGGCCGAGTTTGATAAGCTTCTTAAAGACTATGTGGGCAGACCAACGCCCTTATATTTTGCTAACAGGCTTTCTGAGAAATATGGTGCTAAAATTTACTTAAAGCGAGAAGACCTGTGCCACACAGGAGCGCACAAAGTAAATAATACCATCGGTCAGATTATACTGGCAAAAAAGCTCGGTAAGCAAAAGATTATAGCTGAAACCGGAGCAGGGCAACATGGTGTGGCTACAGCTACCGTATGTGCACTGATGGGTATGGAGTGTATTGTGTACATGGGCGAAATTGACATGCAGCGACAAAAGCCTAATGTGGAGCGCATGCGCATATTAGGCGCCGAGGTGGTGCCTGCTAAAAGTGGCAGCAAAACCCTGAAAGATGCCACTAATGAAGCTATGAGACATTGGATCAGTAATCCCGTAGATACGCATTATATTATTGGTTCGGTAGTCGGCCCTCACCCTTATCCTGATATGGTGGCTCGTTTTCAGAGCGTGATCAGCGAGGAAATGAAATGGCAGCTTAATGAAGAAGAAGGAACGGAATATCCTCATTATGTGATCGCCTGTGTAGGTGGCGGAAGTAATGCTGCCGGCGCATTCTATCATTACCTAGATGAAGAGAAAGTGAATTTAGTAGCTGTAGAAGCAGCGGGAAAAGGTGTGGATAGTGGTGAATCTGCCGCTACATCTTATTTGGGTAAGCCTGGTGTGCTTCATGGAAGTAAGACATTGCTTATGCAAACAGCTGATGGTCAGGTGGTAGAGCCTTATTCTATTTCTGCGGGCTTAGATTATCCTGGTATAGGCCCTATGCATGCGCATTTGTTTGATACTGGCCGGGTGAAGTTCGAAAATGCTACTGATGAAGAGGCTATGGAGGCCGGAGTAGAGCTGAGCAAGCTGGAGGGTATCATTCCGGCAATAGAATCTGCTCATGCCTTGGCAGCATTAAAAAAGATGTCTTTTGATGCTTCTGATATTGTGGTGATCAACCTATCAGGTAGAGGAGATAAGGATCTTGAGACCTATATCAAATGGGGTAAATATTAATGTAATGAAGAAGCTATTAACACTAAACCTTTACCCTAACAGATAATTTTAAATGGAAACAATGACTACAAATAGAATAAATGAGGTTTTTCAGAATAAGAAAAACGTCCTTTCGGTTTATTATACGGCAGGTTTTCCCGAACTTAATAATACACTGGCCATTGCCCAAAATCTGGAAGTGGCAGGAGCTGATATTATTGAGATAGGTATGCCTTTCTCAGATCCTGTGGCTGATGGCCCTACTATTCAGGAAAGTAATAAAAAGGCTTTAGAAAATGGAATGTCTATTCAGTTGCTTTTTGAACAGCTGAAAGAGGTTAGACAGAGCGTTTCTATTCCTATTATTCTTATGGGCTATATCAATCCCGTACTCCAGTTTGGTATTGATGCGTTTTGTGAAAAGTGCGAAGAAGTAGGAGTAGATGGACTCATTTTGCCAGACCTGCCTATGGCAGAGTACCTGGCTTTGTATAAAGATAAGTTTGATGACCATGGTATTAAAAATGTATTCTTGATTACGCCTCAAACCTCAGAAAACAGAGTGCGAGAAATTGATCAAAATACTGATGGATTTATCTATATGGTGTCTTCGGCCAGTACTACAGGAGCCAGAGGTTCTTTTTCTGAAGAGCAGATTAGTTACTTTGAAAGAATAAAAAAGATGGATTTGAAAAATCCTACTTTAATAGGTTTTGGTATTTCAAATAATGATACATATGAGCAGGCTTGCACTTATAGTAGTGGTGCTATTATAGGCAGTGCCTTTATTAATTGTATAGATAGCTCAGGAATAGAAAAGGAAATTATTAATCAATTTGTAAAGGATATTAAAGGTTAAGTTATGATTATCCAGTTAGAAAAAGACCTGTCATCAGATAAAAAGAAGGGTATCATTGAAAAGGTGAACTCGCTGAAATACAAAACCACGGAAGTGAAAACTCAGAAGGGAGAGTATATCATAGGTATAGGAAAAAGCGATTTTGATATTCGTGAAGTAGGCCAAATGCCTGGTATAGAAGATATTCACATAGTCTCTGATGATAATAAATTGGTTTCACGTAAGTGGAAAGTAAAACCCACTACCATAGACCTGGGTGATGACGTAAAAATAGAAGAAGGCGGAATGGCTATTATGGCTGGTCCATGTTCTATAGAAGGTGAGGAGCAGATAGAAAAGACGATTGCTCACCTAAAGGCCAATAATATTAAAATTATGCGTGGAGGGGTGTATAAACCCAGAAGTTCTCCATATTCTTTCAGGGGATTGGGGATAGAAGGCTTAAAAACATGGTATAAGCTGGCCAGAGAAGCTGGCATCAAAATCATTACAGAGGTCATGCAAGTGTCTCAGATAGAAGAAATGTATGATTATGTAGATATCTATCAGGTAGGAGCCAGAAATACGCAAAACTTTAACCTTTTAGATGAGTTGGGCAAAGTGGATAAGCCTGTGTTAATCAAAAGGGGTATTTCAGGTACTATAGATGAGCTTTTAGGTTCTGCCGAATATGTTTTTTCTGCCGGTAATGAAAATCTCATGCTTTGTGAGAGAGGTATTCGTACTTATGAACGCGCCAGCAGAAATACTATGGATATCAATGCCATAGCCATATTGAAAGAGAAGTCTCATTTACCTGTGATTGCAGATCCTTCTCATGGTATAGGCCTGAGAGATCATGTAGAGCCTGTAGCGTTGGCTTGTGTAATGGCTGGGGCCGATGGCATTATCTATGAAGCTCATGAGCTACCAGATGAAGCCTGGTCTGATGGTCAGCAAACGCTCAACTTCAGGCAATCAGAGAAATTGATTGATAAAATCCGTAAGGTTTTTGAACTGAGAGAGAGCTTTTAATTAAAAAGTTAGTTTCTTGCTTTTTTATTTAAGAATAAATTTTACATTTGCCTTCACATGACAAACATGAACAACAAATATTATTACTTCTTCTTTTTTTACCGAATCAAAGCATTCGGAATAGGAGTTGTATGTTCATGACCAACTAGAAAGAAATAATTGAATATACCAAGCCTGGTTCCGAAAGAGAGCCAGGCTTTTTTATTTTATATAATTTTTAAAACAATGAAACCAATTACGAAATCTGAGAAAAGAGTGATCCCTACTTTAAAAGACATGAAGCAGGTTTATGATCGATTTACCAACCTAAGTCAACAAGTATGGTTTTTCTTTTATTACTGCAGAGTAGTAAACTTCTCAGGTGTTACGGTAGGTTTTAGTGGCTAATCATAATGCTTAGGAGCATTCTTATGCAAGTAAAAAGGGTTGTGTAACCCGCATAAGAGGCTCATTAGTAGAGGATTAAAACATTATTCAATTAGTAAAAGATTTTAAAAAAGTAAGTTATGATTGTCCAGTTAGAAAAAGACCTGTCGTTAGATAAAAAGAAGGGTATCATTGATAAAGTGAACTCACTAAAATATAAAACCACTGAAGTAAAAACACAGTTGGGTGATTACATAGTAGGAGTAGGAAAAGGCGATTTTGATATACGCGAAGTAGGTCAGATGCCAGGGATAGAAGATATCCATATTATTACTGATGATAATAAGTTGGTTTCACGCAAGTGGAAAGTAAAGCCTACCACTATAGACCTTGGTGATGGAGTAACCATAGGAGAGGGAAATATGGCTATCATGGCTGGTCCGTGCTCCATAGAAGGTGAAGCGCAAATAGAAAAGACTATTGCGCACCTCAAAGCTAATAATGTGAAGATCATGCGTGGTGGTGTTTTTAAACCCAGAAGTTCTCCTTACTCATTTAGAGGCTTAGGGCTTGAAGGTCTTAAAATCTGGTATAAACTGGCTAGAGAAGCGGGCATAAAGATTATTACTGAAGTGATGCAGGTGTCCCAGATAGAAGAAATGTATGATTATGTTGATGTATATCAGGTAGGAGCCAGAAACGCTCAAAACTTTAATTTATTAGATGAGCTGGGCAAGGTAGATAAACCGGTATTGATCAAAAGAGGCATTTCTGGTACTATTGATGAACTTTTAGGTTCTGCCGAATATGTTTTTTCTGCCGGTAATGAAAACCTCATGCTTTGCGAAAGAGGAATACGTACCTATGAACGTGCCAGCAGAAATACGATGGATATAAACGCTATATCTATTTTAAAGGAGAAATCGCACTTGCCTGTAATAGCTGACCCTTCTCATGGCATAGGCCTTAGAAATCATGTAGAGCCGGTGGCGCTGGCCTGCGTAATGGCTGGTGCCGATGGAATCATATTTGAATCACATGAAAAGCCAGATGAAGCCTGGTCTGATGGGCAGCAGACGCTTGACTTTGTGCAATCAGAAAAATTGATAGAGAAAATTCGTAAGGTTTTTGAATTACGAGAGAGCCTTTAATTAAAAAGTGATTTTCTTGTTTTATTTATTGAGAATAAATTTTAGATTTGTCTTCGTATGACAAACATGAGCAGCAAATATTATTACTACTACTATTACCGAATCACATCATTCGGAATTGGAGTTGTATGTTCATGACAGACTAGAAAGAAAATAACTGAATATACCCAGCCTGGTTCCGAAAGAGAGCCAGGCTTTTTTATTTTAAACTAATTTTAAAAACAATGGAACCAATTACAAAATCTGAGAAAAGAGTGATCCCTACTTTAAAAGACATGAAGCAGGTTTATGATCAGTATACTGCCGAAGACCAAAAAGTATGGAATATCCTTTATGATCGTCAGATTGTAAACATGCCCGGTGCTGCTACGGTAGAGTTTATGAAAGGGCTTGATGTGGTGAAGTTTACTAATGAAAGCATACCAGCGTTTGATGAGACTAATGCTATTCTTCGTGAAGCTACAGGCTGGGAATTAGTGGCTGTAGAAGGCATTGTAGACGATAAATTGTTTTTTGAATTAATGTCTAATAAGAAATTTCCTGCTACTACCTGGCTTAGAAAGATGGAGGAGCTGGATTACCTGGAAGAACCAGATATGTTTCATGATGTATTTGCGCACGTGCCATTGCTTACTAATCAGGCTTTTGTTGATTACCTGCAAGCGCTGAGCGAAATAGGAGCCGCTCATGCTAATGATCCTGAAGCCATTGAGTTACTGTCAAGAATTTACTGGTTTACCGTTGAGTTTGGCCTTATCAGAGAAGAATCAGGGCTTAGAATTTACGGGGCTGGCATTCTTAGTTCTGTGGGAGAAACTCATTTTTCTTTAAGCGATGAGCCTGAGCATTTTGCTTATGACGTAGAGCAAATTTTAGATACTCCTTTTAGAAAAGATGCTTTTCAGGAAAAATACTTTATCATTGAGTCTTATGAGCAGCTTTTTCACTCAATAGAAGAGGTGAAAACACGCTTAAATGAAAAATTGCAAAGTAAAGTAGGATAAGTGATATGATAATTTCAACAGCTGATCGGCTAGGACAGGTAAAGGAGTATTATTTCTCTAAGAAGCTGGCCGAAGTGAGGAAAATGCAGTCTGAGGGTAAAGATGTTTTAAACCTTGCCATTGGTAGTCCTGATCTCCCTCCTGCAGAAGCTGTCCTAAACAAGGCTTCTGAAGAAATATTTAAACCGGTTAATCACGGCTATCAGTCTTATACCGGGCTGCCAGAACTTAGGGAAGCCATGAGTCAGTGGATAGATAGGGTATTTGAAGTAAATTTAGATGCTACCACAGAGATTCTGCCACTGATAGGCTCAAAAGAAGGCATCACACACATTTCCTTAACCTTTCTAAATCCTGGTGATCAGGTTTTAGTGCCTGAGCTTTGCTATCCGGCATATGGAGCTGTGGCGGAAATGTGTGGAGCGGAAGTCATTCGTTTTCCTCTTCTTCAAGATAATGGATGGCAACCTGATTGGCAGTTTCTTGAGCAGTTAGATTATAGTAAGATCAAGCTTTTATGGCTCAATTACCCGCATATGCCTACTGGGCAGCCGGCAGATGTAGATACCTTGACCAGGTTTGTGCAGTTAGCCAGAGAAAAGCAAGTGTTGCTTTGTCATGATAATCCTTATAGTATGATTTTGCCTTCCGGTAAACCGTTGAGCATATTTTCGGTGCCGGGAGCTAAAGAAGTAGCTTTGGAGCTTAACTCTATGAGTAAATCTTTTAATATGGCAGGCTGGCGTATCGGCTGGGTGGCAGGTGCTCAAGAGTATATTCAGGCCATACTTAAGATAAAAAGTAATGTAGACTCAGGCATGTTTAAGCCTATGATGCTGGCCGCTGTGGAGGCATTGAAGCTGGGAGATGAATGGTTTGACAGTATCAATGAAGTATATGCTCAAAGAAGAGTAAAAGCCCAGGCTATAATGGATAAATTGGGTTGTACTTATAGTGCAGATCAGCAAGGAATGTTTGTGTGGGCACAGATACCAGATGAGGTGAATAGTGCTGAAGATTTAGTGGAGCGACTTTTACATGAAAATCATGTTTTTATTACACCGGGATTCATCTTTGGCGATAAAGGTAAAAAGTATGTGCGCATATCATTGTGTAGTGATGTGGAGGTGTATGAAAAGGCATTAAAAAGACTTTAACAATATGAAAATAGCTTTAGTAGGTGTAGGCCTCATCGGTGGCTCATTCGCCTTGGCAGTAAAGCGTAGAAGACTTCATGTAGAAGTTATTGGCGTAGATAAGAATTCTGATAATATACAAAAGGCTTTACAGCTTGGTATTATTGATGGAGAAGCTAGCCTGGAGGAGGCAGTCAAGCAGTCAGATGTGGTGATTTTAGCCATTCCTGTAGATGCGCTCACCTCGCTTTTACCTCAGGTGATGGATCTGGTTGATGATGGTCAATTAGTGATTGATTTTGGCTCTACCAAAGGAGCAGTGTGTACAGCTGTGGAGGACCACCCTAAGCGCCATTGCTTTGTGGCAGCTCACCCTATGGCAGGTACTGAGTATTCAGGGCCGGAGGCCGCCTTTTCTACCCTTTTTGAAGATAAAATTATGATTCTTTGTGAAGAAGAGAAGAGTGGTGATGAGCAGCTCAATCTATTTCAGGAGATATGTAAAAATCTGGCTATGAGAGTGGTGAATATGACTCCCAAAGACCATGATTTGCATATAGCATACGTGAGTCATTTGAGTCATATATCTTCTTTTGCCTTGAGCACCACGGTGTTAGCTAAGGAGAAGGATGAAAAGCACATTTTTGCTATGGCAGGTTCCGGTTTTGCTTCTACAGTACGATTGGCTAAAAGTTCACCGGCTATGTGGTCTCCTATTTTCAGGCAAAATCAGAAGAATTTATCTGGTGCGTTAGATACTTATATTGCTCAATTACAACAATTTAAGCATGTGTTGGATGCAAAGGATGCAGAGGCCATGGAATCATTTATGAAAGAGGCGAATAAAATCAGACCTATTATTGATGGTATTAAGTAGGGCCTCCCTTTTAAATAAAAAACACTGAAATACAGTTACTTATCAGTATTAAAGCATAAAATAAAACCCCGAAATTAGCTATATAAAGCTTTTTTCGGGGTTTTTGATTTGTTAAATTGTAGTGCCTAATCACAATTAACACTGCAATATATGAGAGATCAAGAGCTTTTCCAACCGCAAGATTACTTAACTCCAAAATGGTACTTATTCAAGAATAGCAAATTAGGTAAGGTTTATAATACTATTCCTTGGAGTCAACTTTCAGAATGTTTGCCAAAGGAAAATAGAGGCCCAGGCGCACCCCGCTGGTTTTCGGCCCAAGGCATGTTTGGTCTAATGTTTCTAAAATCTTATTTAAACCTGAGTGACGAGAAGTTAATAGAACGATTTAATACTGACTGGAGCCTTCAGCTTTTTTGCAATAAATTGTTGGATGATAACCAAAGAATTAAGGATAAGGCCATTTTAAGTAGAATAAGGACGTATATGGCTGATAATACTGATTGGCAACAACTTCAGGAAGTACTCATTCATCATTGGAAAAGAGATATGAATAATACGCATGTTCTCTTAATGGATGCCACTTGCTATGAAAGTTATATTCGTTTTCCTACCGACGTTAAGCTAATCTGGGAAAGTTGTCAATGGGTGTTTGAAAAACAGCTTTACAGATGGTGTAAAATATTAGGTGTAAAGAGGCCTCGCTCCAAATATATAGATCAAAAACGCAAGCAGATGTCTTACGATCGTAGTCGAAAAAAGACATACAAAGCTGGACGCAAGCGTAAAAAGGCATTGATATATCTACTGTCCAAAGGGCTTGGACAGCTGCAGTACTTACTCAATGAAAACCCACAAATACAGCTTCACTTTCAAGAGCGATCATACCTAAAAACAATAAAGAAGGTACTTGAGCAACAGCAATTCTTGCAGCATCATCCAGCTAAAGAATTGAAAAACAGGATAGTATCGCTTCCCAGACCTTATGTCAGGCCTATCGTACGAGGCAAAGAAACTAAAAGGGTTGAGTTTGGAATGAAAGCCCACATGCTTCAGGTTGACGGCATCTGCTTTATTGATGCCATGGAGTTCAGGGCATTCAATGAAAGTACCAGACTAAAAATAAGTAGTTTAAAACATAGATCGATATTTGGCTCCCTTCATCAGCTGGGGGCGGATCGTATTTATGCCACTAACGCCAACAGAAAGTATTTAACAGTAAGGAAAGTGTTCACTTGCTTTCCAAAGAAAGGCCCCAAGGTAAACAAACCTCAGGAAAGCAAACTCAGAAGCCTCATCTCTAACCAGAGAGCAACCGTGATGGAAGGAAGCTTTGGTACCCATAAAACGGCTTACGGCCTGAATAAAATCAAGGTTAAGGGAGAAAAACGAGAAATGATACATGTATTCTTTGCCGTTATGATGGCCAATGCTGTTAAGATGAGCAAAAAGAAATCAGAAGACATACCACTACTTCAGGCCGCCTAAACCTAAATCAGAAAAGCCCCAGGGATCGGTGTGTCTATACTATTCTAAATCGATATTCCTTCAGATTTATTAATAAAACCACTCACGATTTTGCACTTTTCGAAGACGCTAAAGCGGAAGGTGTTCAGATTTATAACAAAAAAAGCTGGACTTAATCAGTCCAGCTTTTATATCTTGTTTTGATTTATGCAATTATCAAGGGAGGCCTAAGTAAGGCTTTTGGGTAGGCCTATCTGTACTGTGAAGGTAGTGAAGGTGTTTACTTTGCTTTCTACGGTAATGGAGCCATTTAACTTGGTTACAGCCAGGCTTACCAAATAGAGCCCCAGCCCGCTGCCATTGTGGATATCATTGGCTTTGTAAAACATATTAAATACTTTGTCCTTTTGGTCAGGTTCTATTCCAATACCTGTGTCACTCACCGTAATAGTTAGCTTATCTTCTTTCTTTCTTATTTTGATATCTATGGTGTGCTCTTCCCTGGATTGTCTTTTATAAACAATGGCATTTTCCAGTAGGTTGCTTAAGATAATATTAAGCCGGTATTTGTCTTGTTTAACGCAGAGGTTGTCCTTAAAATCAAAAGTGTATTTAGTGTTAGTATCTTGATCATCAAGATGTTTTAAGCTGTTTTTAATGTCGCTAAGTAAGGTGGCAATGTCTACCTCTTCTATTACTACTTCTGCAGTCATAAGATCGTGCACCTGAGTGAGCTTGGTCAGGGTAGACTTCATATTATTAGCCGTATAATCAATCAGGTTAATGTAGTTTTTAGTAGGACTATCCTCAATCTCAAGTTTGGCGAGAGAAGTAAGTCCGCTAATCCTGCTGATAGGCCCTTTCAGGTCATGCGAGGCTCGGTAAATAAAATGATCCAGCTCCTTGTTCGTCTTTTGGAGCTCGGTGAGCATAGATTTAATCTCTTTGGTTCTTTCTTCTACTTGTAGCTCCAGGTTGCTGTTAAGTTCTTGTAGGGCCAGATTAGTCTGGTAGGTTTTTTTCTGAGCCTGACTGAGCTCCAGGTTTTTGACCTGAATGTCGTCTCTTTGGGCTTTGATCTGCTCAAATTGATTCTCTAGAAGGCTCTTCTGTTTTTCTATTTCCTTTTTCTGAGTAATCACTTCAAAAGTTCTGTCTGCCACTATGAGCTTAAGTTTTTGACGCTGCATACGTACCCTATAGGTATAGGCAAGTACTACGCCCCATATTATAAAGGCTAATAAAATAGTGTAGCCTACGTAGGCCCACCAGGTCATGTACCAAGGAGGTAATATGGAGAAAGAGTAGGTGGCTTCTTGGCCTTCTACTCCGTAAATATTTTTAGACTTTACGTGAAATACATAATCTCCGGGGGGTAAGTTACTGTATTCTTTTTTATAACTAGCATCCCATCGAGACCATCCTTTGTCTTCATTTTCCAAATAATAGCTGTATAAATTGCTTTCAGGCACCTCGAAAAAAGAGGCACTATATTGAAACGCTATTTCATTGTGCTCAAAATCCAGAGTAGGGGTAAATATCTTGTTCTGTTTAGAAAGTAAAGTAGGTATCTTTTCCTTTTGATTAGATTCATAATAATGACCTAGGAAAATAGCAGAATCCTGCGACGTTACTCGCCTGATAACTGTGGGGTAGCTTCGGGTGTAGTCTTTTTTTATGCGATAGTCAAAAGTATAGAGTCCATTGCTGGCGGCTACCCATAAGGTGCTGTCAGCATAATAAATCAGGTTAATAGAGGTATTCGGAATCCTTTTAAAAGGAGTAATTATTTCTTTGCCTTTATCCGTAAGGTGTACCAGTTTATTGTGGTTAGTTTTATTGATAGTAGACAGCACAATACCTTTTTCTGATTTAGTAGCATAGGTAATGTTATACGGCTTTTTAGAAAGAGATGAGTCTACTGAGAAGGTTTGATCTTCAGGGTTGAAATGATAAAGCCCTTTGCTGGTAGAAAAGAGTATTTTGTTGTTGATATTGAAGATGTTGATGTCATTTACATCAGGTAATTCATTGTCAGTAGTGAATTTATTTATTATGACGGAATCACCATTAATATTGTCTAATTTATAAATGCCATCAAACTTAGAATGAAGCCATATAGTACTGTCATTTATCTGCATAATATCATTAAAATGCCGGACTTTCAATGGTATTTTCTTTATTACCTTAAGTTTGGCCTCTGGTTCTTTTGAAAGAATGTTTAATTGGCCAAGAGAACCTACAATGAGGTGATCGTTCCAGGAGCTGAGTTTGGAGATTAGTTTTATTTCTGATACTTCAGTCAAGCTGCCGTTAAGTTGATAGAGGCCTGCTTCGCTGCCTATCAGTAATTTATTGTTAAAAACAGTTAGGCTCCATACTTTCGCATTTATACCGGCTACTTTTTTAAGAGAATTACCTTTTTTTGAAAATAAACCAGTGGTAGTACCCATATAAATAGTCTCTCTCCATTTTATTAAGGAGAGGATAGAGCCTGTTTCATCATAGATGTCTTTTGATATTTTTAAAGGAGATGAGGTTTCAAAGTGTGATATATTCTCTTGAGAGGCACTCCAGAGATTTCCATTATCATCAAAATAGAGCTCTTTGATCGTTTGATTTTCCAGAAAGCCGCTTTTTATTGGATTATAATCCGGTGTTAGAAAGTATAGCCCCTTACTTTGTGTGCCTATGGCCTTATTGTATTTCTGGGTTGAATTGTAACTGCTTGCGAAGGAGCTAATGGGGGAATCTGTGATTGAGTTTTGTAGCCTTTGAATATGTCCGTTTTTGTAGGAGTATAGCGTATTTTTATTAGTGCCAATGATGATTTTACCATCCTTTTTGTCTATATAGGCAATGTTTTCATAAGTGAGTTGATCAGTGCCTTTCAGTTTTACCAATGTTTTCTCTTCAATCTTATAAATTCCATTTTTATAGATATAGGTATAGATTTCATTATCTACTTCAAAAAGTCCTCCTAATAGCCCATTATCAGTTTTAATTTCGAATATAGAATCATTTTTTATCCCCACAATACACTGATTGGAATAGAAATAAGTAATCTCATCTGTGCTTTTTATGTCAAACCAGCTATGGATTCTGGTTTCTTCAGAAAGGCTGCTATTTAATGATTCAAAGTGAAGTTTCCCTTTAATGTCTGGTTTTAAATAACCGAGATCACCTTTGGAGCCAACGAATATTTTTCCTTTGGCATATGCTACTGATAAACCTATATTTTGTCCTTCAAGAGGAATAAGCTCCCAGGTGGAGCCATCAAATATTAGAATGCCTTGGTAATTAGCGAAATAGAATAAGCCATTTTCATCCTGAGTTATAGACCAGTTAGATGATGAAGCATTATAGTCTGAAGGGGTGTAAGTAGTGAATGGTATATCTTGAGCCACTGAAATGGAGCTCAAAAAAAAAGCAAAATAAACATGTAACCCACTTAAAAAGAGGGCTTAAGTGGTTAGGGTATTCTTTATTACGACAAAAAAAAATAGCATCCATTAAGGTTAATGGATACTAAAATAGTTTAACTGTTGGTAAAAAGAAAAAATGAATTTAATATTTTCTTATCTGCTTTATATAACTAGGGGTGTACTTCTGAGGAATTACCTCATACCATTTTAATAAAGTTTCAGCGCCCAGATAGTCATAAATAAGACTATACTGCTTTTCTATGCTCTCTTCATAAGGATTAGCTGCCTTGTTCTCCTTGATAAGCTTGTCCCTTTCTGCTTGCTCTTTTTTACTTGTAGGGTGATGATGAATGAATTTATTGAACTGCTTTTTGCAAAATTTTGTATACACACTGGTGTATAATATGAACGTGTGCCACATCTCATCAATGATCAGTAAAGGACCATCAATAAAAAGATTAAAACCTTCTTTTTTAATACATTGGTCGGCTAACCAAAGCCATTTTTTGGTTTCTAAAAAAATCTCCTTTGCTTCCTCTTCTGATACATTGTACCTATCAATAAAGCCTTCTATCACTAACTCTTCGTTTTCACAATCAAGATACTTTTCCAGTTTCATTTCCATACCGTTAAAATTTAAAAAAAATCGGGAGTCACGGGTTCAGGGTGACTCCCAATGGTTTTTATTACTCATTTCCACCGATGATACTGCACTGTATCAGGCAGGGGCTACTGAAGTTGTCTTTGTTGTTTTGCATTAGTTTGGAAATTAACTCTTCTTTCTTCTGCGTTTCCTTGCTTTTAGTTACTACCGTTTTCATTTTGTAAATAGTTTAAATAGTTATAAATGTTTTGTAATACAATATTATAGCTATTTAAATCTATGATCAATAAAAAATATAAGAATATTTTAATCATAAATAATAAATGTTATAAATATTTTATATTAATTACCAATGAAATGTATAGTTGAAATTTTAATACAAATAATAATATTCCCATGATTTATAAAAAAATACGTTGATGTAAGATTTAAGTAAGAAATAATGTAGAATTTAAAATTTCCTGTATCTTCTAGCCACTTTGTATAACTGAATTGGTATTAACGGGTTATTAGTAGTGGAAAAATACTATGAAATCGTATATTTATATAAGTGTCTTTGGTTATGGAAAAGTATGATCTCGTTATTATAGGAGCTGGGCCTGCAGGGTATGCAGCCGCTATGCGTGCAATTGATTTTAAGAAGAAAACTTTACTTGTTGAAAAGGAAAGTATAGGAGGAGGGGGAGTAGCTAAAGGAGCTTTGTCCTCAAAAACCTGGTGGGAGATCTCCCGAGATGTTCATTTGGTGAGCAGGCACCTGAGTAGGTTTAATTTGGAGCCGCCTGATGCTGATTTCAATGAAATAAAAAGAGAGGTGCTAAGGGCTGTTAGTGAAAGGCAAGCGATGCTTTTGGATAACATGACCTCTCTGAGAAATACTCAAATGATGGGTTTGCTCACTTATAAAGAAGGTACGGCTCATTTACTCACGCCACATGAGGTGCAAATAATTGACGCTTCAGGTAAGGAACAGATAGTGGAGGCTGATCATATTGTTTTGGCTACAGGCAGTAGACCCAGAAAGTTGCCTAACATACCTATAGATGAAAAAATTATTATTACCAGTGATAGCATAGAAACACTAGATGACTTCCCCGAAAGTATGGTGATAGTAGGAGCGGGGGTTATTGGGTGTGAGTTTGCTACAATATTTTCCGGTTTTGGAAAAACAAAAGTTCACCTTATAGACAAAGGAGATCACATTCTGCCTTTTGAAGATGAAGATGTGGTGAATGTGATAGAGCGTAACATGGAAAATAATGGCGTACATATCCATAGAAATTCCCAGTTAGTAAGAATGGAGGTGATTCACGATAGGGTAGAGTATGAACTGGAATATACTGATGGCTCTAATGAAGTCTTTAATGTAGAGAAGGCATTGGTGGCTGTGGGGCGTGTGCCTAATTATGAAAACTTATGGAGTGATAATGTAAACATCACTTTAAACCATAGAGGTGTAGAAGATAATCAAACACAGACTAGTGAGAGTAATATATACGCGGTAGGTGACTTAACTGCAGATATAGCATTGGTTAACGTGGGCGAGCTTGAAGGGCGGTACGCTGTGGAGCGCATTTTCGGGAACCCTGAAAGAAAGCTGATGTATGAAAACATCTCTACTATTATGTTTCTGGATCCGGAGGTAGCCGGGGTAGGGCTTAATGAGCAACAAGCTATTAAAAAGGGTATTTCTTATAAAGTGGTTACGCTTGATTACCGATGTATACCCAGAGCAATAGCAAAGAGAAATACACAAGGCTTTATAAAATTGTTAGTTTCTAATGATGATAAAATGCGCCTGCTAGGTATGAGGGTAGTGGGTAATCAGGCTTCTAGTGCTATACAGGCGGTGGCTCTGCTTATAAGTATGGATAAAGGAGTGGAAGAGTTAGCGGAATGTGTTCATCCTCATCCGTCTATTACAGAAGGGATACAGGAGTGTGTAAGGATGCTGCTTGGCACTTCATTACTCAAGCCGGAATCATTAAAGGGGCATCTCAGCGCTCGAGTACATGTAAATGGAGCTTATGAGGATATTTTGACTTAGGCCAATATTTCTTTTTCCTGTTCAGGAGTAAGCCTTAAGTCGTAACTGATTTTTTTCAGTACAGGTCTGTTAGAATAAAACTGTAATAAAATAGCTGGGATGATAATGAGTATGAAGTTATTTCCTAAGACATAAGCTATTATACACGTGAGTATGCCAGGTATTTCAAATAAAGAATCTCTTAGGATAAAAGCCCCTTTATAAGCTTCAAATTTTGCTGTTAACGGCTTGCTGTAGTGCTTTTTTAGCATTTGGGTGTATATGATATTGCTGATAGGCAAAATCATTACCATTGCCAAAAGAGGCACGTAGATTAAATAATCTATAGTTTGACCGGGACCTACTGCCGGTTGGTTCATGTTAAGGGAGAATATTATTAATCCTCCCATGACCAGGGGTAAAGCAATAATCCAGTGGACTATGTTTAGACTTTTTAACCGTTGTGCAAAACTTGAAGCTGCCATTAAGCTATGTTAGTGTATACCGCTTGAACGTCGTCGTCGTCTTCAACTTTATCAAGCATTTTCTCTATTTCTTCCAACTGCTCTTCTGTGAAGTCTACAGGTGTAGTAGGAAAACGTTGTAGAGACGCTTTTGTTACCTCAATATTTAAATCTTCTAAAGCTTTTGAAATACTTCCGAACTGGGTGTAATCTCCATACACATAGACTTTACCTTCCTGCTCTTCAATTTCTTCCATGCCGGCATCAATAAGCTCTAGCTCTAATTCTTCAAGATCCATGTCTTCAGCTTTTTCAAATTCGAAAACAGCATTTCTGTTGAACATAAATTCTAAAGATCCAGAAGGTACCAGGCTGCCGCCTGCTTTATTAAAGTAAGATTTTACGTTAGCTACAGTTCTGGTGGTGTTATCAGTAGCACATTCTACAAAAACAAGAACACCGTGAGGTCCTTTACCTTCATAGTTTACCTCTACATAAGCATCAGCATCTTTGCCATCAGCCCGTTTTATAGCGGCATCAATGTTATCTTTAGGCATGTTTTGAGCCTTAGCATTTTGGATGGCTGTCCTTAGCTTGGCGTTCATGTCAGGATCAGTGCCTCCTTCTTTGGCGGCTACTGTGATGGCTTTGGCCAGTTTAGGAAATAGTTTGGACATCTTGTCCCACCTTTTTTCTTTGGCCGCTCTGCGGTATTCAAATGCTCTTCCCATAAGTAATAGTTTTAGAATCGCGAAATTATAATTTCCCCGGATAATCAGGAAGTAAAATTACACTTTTATGATTATCCGTAATTACCCATAATGTAAAAAAAGTATTAAATTAGTGTATGGATATATTCAGTTTCACTACCCACTTCAGTGATGAACAATCATGCAGAGAGCATTTTAAAGGAGAACGAGACAAGTTAGGAGTTATATGTCACCGTTGCGGTCATGATCAGCATTATTGGATAAAAAGCCGATGGAGCTATGAGTGTAAAGCTTGCCGAAGTAGAACTTCTTTACGTAGCGGCACGATCATGCAAGACTCTAACCTTTCTTTTCTGGTTTGGTACAAAACAATGTTTTTAATGAGTGTTACCAAAAAAGGTTTTTCCAGCAAGGAGATTCAGAAGCAATTGGGATTGAAACGATATGAGCCCGTATGGGCAATGGTTCATAAACTGAGAAAAGCCATGGGAAATCGAGATTCCAGATACACTTTAGAGGGAATGATTGAGATGGATGAGGGCTATTTTACAGTGGAATCAACTGAGATCGAGAAGAATAAAGGGAAAAGAGGTAGAGGAGCGGCAGGAAAACAAAATGTAGCAGTAATGGCTGAATCTACTCCTTTAGAAGACTTGGAAACAGGAAAAAAAGAACGTCAATGTCGTTATTTCAAAGCTAAAGTACTTAAAGGCCACAGTTCACAGGAAGTAGATCATGTATTACAATCATCCATTGATGAACAAAGTATTGTTTTTTCAGACCAAAGCACTTCCTATGTTAACATTGCTGATTATATAGAGCTTCACATTACTGAGAAATCTAATAAGCAAACCACTAACGAGACACTTAAATGGGTGCATATCACCATTAGCAATGCCAAAAGAACATTTCTAGGGAACTACCATAAGATTAAAGGAAAGTACCTTCAATTGTATCTCAATGAGTTTGTTTACAAACTCAATAGACGATACTTTGGTGATAAGCTCTTTGATAGGCTCGTTATAGCTAACATTACAGCATATGACTAATTACGGATAATCATATTACACTTTTAACGATATCCTCTGCGGTTCATTTTCTGATCAATAGAAAATTTACCACTACCAAATACCAGAAGAGTAATGTAAATAAGCATATATAAAAGGGGGAACTCTTGTTTTGCAAACGGATCATTAACATGAATTACAAATATGGCTGTAAGCATGGTTATGATTAGCGGTATAACGGCCAGCCTTGTGCCTAATCCTAAAATGATGAAAGCAGAACAAACTACTTCGGCAAGTACAGCCAGAGTGAGAGAAACGGTAGGTCCTAAGCCTAACCAGTCTACAAACTGGATTTCACCACCTTCTAAAAGCATTTGTAATTTGGGTAAACCATGGCTCATCATTAGTGCTCCTATGGAAACTCTCAGCAAAAGAAGCCACAGGTTAGCTATATTATTATTAAAAGTAGTCTCGAAAAGATTGCTTTTCATCGGAGTAAAATTTTGATTAAAAAATTAAGCCTTTATAAAAAATAGGTTATATGCCTCGAAAATAATTTATTTTTCAGAATCTAGCCAATAATTCATTTTTTCTTGTACTCAAGTTATGCCCTAAAGAGGCAATTTATAATCACCACTTTTTATCTCTTATAAAGAACAACCAAGAAAGATATGAAAATTGTAAGTAAGCATGATAGTATTATTATATGAGTGGCTTATGTGTGGAAAAACGTGCTCAACTAAGTTGGTTTTTAAGTTCATATTAGAGCTTATTTTATTACTATTGCGGCCTGTTTATGTAAAGGCATTATAATAAGTTATGTATAATAACATTCATTATTATTTCTATTCGATGATATTAATATTCTTTATGCTTGGAGGATGTTATGAATTGGATGAAAATTATAGAGAGGTGAGCAACGAGCCTCAGGCTAGTGTTTCAGAAATGAATTTGAAGAGCTGGGATATTTATGATTTGTCGTTTTGATGATCTTTTGAGGAGCTATTACTCATAAAAAACACTTACCTCTTCCAGTTTTTTTCTTTTTATATCCGGTACTAAGGTTTCTTCTTTAGGGTAGCCCACAGGTATGAGGAGAAAAGGCCTTTCATTGGTTGGTCTTTTTAGTAAATCAGTAAGGAAATTCATGGGGCTGGGGGTGTGAGTTAAAGCCACAAGGCCTGCATTATGAATCGCCGCTAGCAGAAGGCCTGTAGCCAGACCCACTGATTCATTTACATAATAATAATTCTTTTTTGATCCATCAGGTTGTAATTCAAAGGCCTTTTTAAATACCACTATAAGGTATGGCGCTATTTCAAGAAATGCTTTTTGCCAGTCGGTTTGCAGTGGCTTCAGGTCATTGAGCCATTCTTTGCTCATGCGGCTTTCATAGCTTTCTTTTTCTTCTTTTTCTGCCGCTATTCTTATTTGCTGTTTGAGATCTTTGTTACTTACTGCACAGAAAGTCCATGGCTGCTTGTGAGCCCCTGATGGCGCTGTGGAGGCACTAAGAATTAGGTTTTCAATTACCGTTTTAGGAATGGGCTTATCGGAGAACTCGCGGACACTCCTGCGAAGATCTAACCAAGAGTGGAATTCCTGGCTTCTTTTTATTACCTCTGCTTCTGAATAGGTTTCTTTTTGGTAAGGAATAAAAGGATACCCGCCTATGATGGTTTTCTTTGTCATATGATGTATTTATTCATTCAATTAATAACAATGAATTTATAAAACAAAGAAAAAAGGCGGGTAGTATCCTGAAGTTCTGCTTTAGCTGTGTCTTTCTTTTAAGACTTCAATAACATCATTCAGAGAAAAATCTTTAGCGGCTAATAGTACCAAATAGTGGTACATTAGATCAGCAGCTTCATTGAGAAAGAGGTTTTTGTCATCATCTTTCGCTTCTATCACTAATTCTACGGCTTCTTCTCCTACCTTCTGAGCTACTTTGTTGATGCCCTTGTCAAAAAGTAAGTTGGTATAAGAACCTTCTTTAGGATTGGTTTTTCTTTCTTGAATGGTTTTTTCCAGAAAGCCTAAGTCCGTAGAAGTGTTAGATTCATCACCAAAACAAGTGTCAGTGCCCGTGTGGCAAACAGGGCCAACCGGAACCACCTGGATGAGTAGTGTATCATTATCACAATCAAGTGCCATACTTTTTACTTCCAGAAAATTACCGCTGGTTTCTCCTTTGGTCCAAAGCCTTTCCTTGGTTCTGCTATAAAAGGTAACTCTTTTTTCTTCACTTGTTTTTTTGAAGGCCTCATCGTTCATGAAGCCCACCATCAATACCTTTTTAGTATAAAGATCCTGTATTACTGCCGGAACCAGGCCGTTGAGTTTTTCGAAATCAGGTTGTAAATTATCCATTTATCTTACTGCTATATTATTATCTCTTAAATAGTTTTTTAATTCCTGAATGCCTATTTCCTTAAAGTGAAAAATACTGGCAGCCAGGGCGGCATCTGCTTTACCTTGCTCAAATACATCCTTAAAATGAGGCATAGTACCAGCCCCGCCAGAGGCAATGATAGGAATGCTTACCTTACTAGCCATTTTGCTAAGGGCTTCATTAGCAAAGCCTTGCTTAGTGCCGTCATGATCCATGCTGGTAAACAATATTTCTCCAGCTCCTCTTTGCTCTACTTCTTTAGCCCATGAAAAAAGTTCTTTATCCGTAGGTTTAGAGCCACCATGAGTATGCACAATCCATTCGCCATCTACAAAACGAGCATCAATGGCCGCTACTATGCATTGACTGCCAAATTCGGCTACCAGTTCATCAATCAACTCAGGGCGTTTTACGGCACTGGAGTTGATAGAAACCTTATCTGCACCAGCATAGAGTAGGGGAGACACATCCTCTACACGACTAATACCACCACCTACGGTAAAAGGAATGTTCAAATGTTTGGCAATGTCTTTTACCAGCTCTTTAAACGTTTTTCTACCTTCATTAGTGGCAGTTATGTCTAAAAATACCAGTTCGTCAGCGCCTTGCTCAGCATAGAGTGCTCCTAACTCCACAGGGTCACCAGCATCTCTTATGTTTACGAAGTTAACACCTTTTACGGTGCGTCCGTTTTTTATATCGAGGCAGGGAATTATTCTTTTTTTAAGCATTTTGAAGTTCGTTTAATTCTTGAAGCGTCACTTTGCCTTCATAGATGGCTTTGCCTAAAATAGCACCTTCCAGGCCGGCAGCCTTCAGGGCTTTGAGGTCATCCAGGTTGCTGACACCGCCACTGGCTATGAGTTTGATGTTAGGGAAAATATTGAGCAATTCCTGATAAAGGCTCAAGTTAGGTCCGGTAAGCATGCCGTCAGTGGCTATGTCTGTGCAAATTACTTCTTCCAGACCGTCATCCAAATATTTGTGTAGCAGGTCTTCTATTGAAAGGGTGGTTTGCTCTGTCCATCCGCTTACTGATATCATTTTGTCTTTTACATCAGCCCCCAGTATGAGCTTGGATGCGCCGTATTTTTCAAGCCATTCTGATACTTTTGTGGGATTTTTTACGGCGATACTGCCACAAGTAACCTTAGAGGCACCATTATCAAATACCTTTTCTATGTCCGCGTCAGTCTTTATGCCGCCACCAAAATCTACTACTAAAGAGGTATTAGTGGTGATTTTAGCAAGAACCTCAGTATTGATCACCTTTCCTGCCTTGGCTCCATCTAAATCTACTAAATGGAGGTATTGAAGGCCGGCATCTTCAAATGACTTAGCCACTTCCAGAGGATCTTCATTATATACTTTCTTTTGATCGTAATCTCCCTGTGTTAATCTTACGCACTTGCCGTCAATGATGTCTATTGCAGGTATTATTCTCATAGTTTGATAAAGTTTTCTATTATTTTGGCTCCCTGAGCAGCTGATTTTTCTGGGTGAAACTGAGTAGCGTAGAAGTTATTTTTTTGTAATGCGGCACTAAATGGTAAAATATAATCACATTTGGCTACTGTTTCTTTTACCACCGGCACGTAGAAGCTATGTACAAAGTAAACATGTTTGTCTTCCAGGTCATTGCTAATCCATGGTTGGTTAGTGTCATACAGCGTGTTCCACCCCATGTGAGGTACTTTTTCAGAAGGATTAGCAGGAAATTTTTTCACCTCACAATCAAATATATTAAGGCAGTTTACATCTCCTTCTTCTGAGTGTTTGCACATCAGCTGCATGCCCAGGCAAATACCTAATACAGGTTGCGTTAAAGATGGGATAAGCTGATCTAATTTCATTTCTTGCAGGTGCTTCATGGTGGAGCTTGCTTCTCCTACGCCAGGGAATATCACTTTGTCTGCTGACCTGATTTCATCAAAATCATTAGTGAGGGTAGGGGTAATGCCCAGCCTCTCCAGAGCATAAATTACTGACTGGGTATTGCCTGCATTATATTTTATTATGGCAGTTTTCATGATCAATAGGTTTTACAAAACACCTTTGGTGCTAGGGAGTTGAAAATTATCTTTATCTTTTCTTAGAGCCATTTTTATCGCTTTCGCGAAAGCTTTAAAGATGCCTTCTATTTTATGATGTTCATTATCTCCTTCCACTTTCACATTCAGGTTGCAGCGGGCAGCATCAGAAAAGGACTTGAAGAAATGGTAAAACATCTCAGTAGGCATTTTTCCTACCATTTCTCTGTTGAATTCAGCTTCCCAAACTATCCAATTTCGTCCGCCAAAGTCAATGGCTACTTGTGCTAGAACGTCATCCATAGGTAGGCAGAAGCCATATCTTTCGATACCTTTTTTGCTGCCAAGTGCTTGAAGAAATGCTTCACCCAGGGCAATGGCTGTATCTTCAATAGTATGGTGTTCGTCTACATTTAAGTCCCCATTCACTTTAATATCGAGGTCTATCAGGCCGTGTTTGGCTATTTGCTCTAGCATATGGTCAAAGAAGTCAATGCCAGTGTTTATTTGGCTTCTTCCTCCGCCATCTAAATTCACAGTGATGGCAATATCTGTTTCTTTTGTGGTTCTGGTAATGCTGGCTTTGCGAGGTTGCTCCTGAAGTAGTTCATATATCGCTTGCCAGCTAGTAGTAATCAGAGCGCAACTGGCTTCAACATCATTAGTTTTTACCTGCTCTTTTAAACTGCCATCGTTAATGAAAATGCCTTGTGCACCGAGGTTTTTGGCTAATATTACGTCAGTAATTCTATCGCCAATGGTATAGGACTTTTCTAAATCATAACCGCCACCAGTGTATTTGCCAAGAAGGGCAGTGCCCGGTTTTCGTGTGGGCTGGTTGTCCTCAGGTCTGGTTCGGTCTATGATAATATCTTTAAAAATAATGCCTTCGTTTTTTAATGTCTCAAGCATACGATTATGGGCAGGCCAAAAGGTGTCTTCAGGAAAGGTTTCTGTACCCAGACCATCCTGATTAGTAACCATAACCACCTCATAGTCTAGCTCACGGCATATTTTACCCAGCCAGGTGAAGACGCCAGGGTAGTAATCCAGTTTTTCAAGGCTGTCGATCTGTTCGTCTTCAGGTTCCAGAATTAAGGTTCCGTCTCTATCTATAAACAAAGCTTTTTTCATATCTGTATGGTTTATCTTTTAGTGAGAAATGAGATCAGTACTCATTTCATGGTTGATAGTTTTTTATAGCAGCGATTAGTTTCTTGTTTTCTTCGGGAGTGCCTACTGTTATTCTTAGGCAGTTATCTCCAAAGCGGACTTTTCTTCTATCTCTTACAATGATTTCTTTAGCTATTAGGTAATCAAATAAGCCTTTGGCATCTTTAAATTTAACTAATAAGAAATTACTGTCAGAAGGGAAAATATGTTCTGTAACAGGCAGTTCTGTAAACTCTTTTTGTAGCCAATCCTTTTGTTGAAGGATAAGCTCAATTTCTGCTTTTACCTTATCTTCATTGCTCAGAGCTTCCAGGGCTGCTTTTTGAGTTAAAATGTTAATGTTGTAAGGCGGTTTTACCTTATTAATGAGACCAATTATTTCCTCAGAGGCAAAAGCCATTCCTAATCTTAAGCCAGCCATTCCCCAGGCTTTGGAGAAAGTCTGCATTACAATCAGGTTAGGGTAGATCTCCAGCTTTTCTGTGAAGCTTTTTGATGATGAGAAGTCTATATAAGCCTCATCTACTACCACTATTCCCTCGAAGGATTGGATGAATTTTTCTACTTCAGCACTGTCTAAAGCGTTGCCAGAAGGATTGTTAGGTGAGCATAAGAAGGCCACTTTAGTGTTTTCATCGGCTTCTTTTAACATATTCTCCGCTATGAATTCGAAGTTTTCACTAAGCGGCACTTTTATCACTTCTATGTTATTAATACCTGCCGATACCTGATACATTCCGTAACTGGGATCAGAAATGATAATTTTTTCTTTTCCCGGCTCACAAAAAATTCTAATGATCAGATCAATGGCTTCATCGCTACCATTGCCCAAGAAAATCTGAGCAGGTCTAACAGCCTTGATAGGTGCCAGGTTTTCTTTAATCGCTCTCTGGTAAGGATCCGGATATCGGTTTACCTCAGTTTCGAAAGGGTTTTCGTTGGCATCCAGAAAAACTTCTCCATTGCCGGTAAATTCATCTCTGGCGGAAGAATAAGGTTGCAAAGCGCGGATGTTAGCTCTAACTAAGTTTTGAATGTTCATAGTATTACAAGCCTAGTTTTTTAAGTCTTAAGGTAACGGCATTTTTGTGTGCCTGTAGTAGCTCCGCTTCCGCCATAGCTTCTATTGCAGGCCCAAGGTTTTTAATGCCCTCTTCTGTCACCTGCTGGAAGGTGATCTGTTTCATGAAACTATCTAAGGATACACCGCTGTAAGCGCGTGCGGCTCCATTAGTAGGTAAAGTATGGTTGGTGCCAGAGGCATAGTCTCCGGCTGATTCAGGGCTGTAATTACCAATGAAAACAGAACCTGCGTTGATTACTTTTTCTGCTAGTTGCACTGCGTCTTCGGTAGCTAGGATTAAGTGCTCAGGAGCATAAGCATTGCTAATATTCATGGCTTCATCTATATCTTTAACCAAGATAAACTTGCTATGCTCAAGGCTTTCATAGGCAATTTCTTTTCTAGGTAAGTCCTCTACCTGAGCGGCAACTGCCTTTACGATAGCCTCGATAGCTTCTTCATTAGGCGATATTAAGACCACCTGACTGTCTTTGCCGTGCTCAGCCTGAGAGAGTAAATCTGAGGCTACAAATTCAGGGTCACAAGAGTTGTCTGCTATCACAGCTAGCTCAGATGGACCAGCAGGCATATCAATAGCTACGCCATCCATACTTACCATTTGCTTAGCAGCGGTAACGTATTGGTTGCCGGGGCCGAATATCTTGTCTACTTTAGGTATGCTTTCTGTACCATAGGCCATAGCTGCTACTGCTTGAGCACCGCCTACTTTAAATATTTTGCTTACACCTACCAGTTCTGCTGTGAAGAGAATAGCAGGAGCCACCTTTCCATCAGCTCCAGGAGGAGTGCAAAGCACTATTTCTTTGCTTCCTGCAATGGCAGCTGGTATGCCCAGCATGAGTACCGTAGAAAACAAAGGAGCCGTTCCGCCAGGAATATAAATACCCACTTTTTCAATGGCAACAGACTTTCTCCAGCAATTAACGCCTACCGAAGTTTCTATGGGTTGCTCTGACCTTCTTTGACCTTCATGAAATTTCCTAACATTAGCAGCTGCTGTTTCAATGGCGGCTTTTAACTTATCAGAAATTAAGGTAGAAGCTTCCTTTACTTCTTCTTCTGATACTCTAAGGGTTTCTAGCTTTGCTTTGTCAAACTTTTCATTGAACTCTAGCAAAGTGAGATCACCACCAGTTTGCACCCTGTTAATGATGTTTTTAACTGTACTTTCGAGGAAATCAGTTTCAAAAACAGGCCTTTTTAATATTTCAGGTAAATCTTTCTGATCAGGATATTTGATAATGTTCATTTCGAATGGCGATTTTAGATGATCATTTTTTCTATAGGTACTACTAATATGCCTTGCGCTCCCAGGTCTTTTAATTGATCAATAATTTCCCAGAAATCATTTTCATTAATTACCGAGTGCAGTGACGACCAACCTTCTTGCTGTAGAGGTGTAACGGTAGGGCTTTTCATGCCAGGCAAAATATTAGTAATAGCTTTAATTGACTCATTAGGCGTGTTCAGTAGGAGGTATTTATTATTCTTAGCCGTGTTTACTGCTTTTATTCTGAAGATCAGTTTGTCTAAAAGTATTTGTACCTCAGGATCCAGCGTTTTGGTAGAAACTAATATGGCCTCAGACTTCATTACCGTTTCTACTTCTTTTAAGCCATTACTTAGAAGGGTGCTTCCTGTGCTTACAATATCTACAATGGCTTCTGCAAGGCCTATTCCCGGAGCAATTTCTACTGAGCCACTGATTTCGTGTATGTCGGCCTGAATGTTTTGTTCTTTAAGGTATTGTCTGACTATGTTAGGGTAGGAGGTGGCTATTTTTTTGCCGTTGAGGGATTGTGGGCCTCCATATTCTTTTTCTCTGGGAATAGCTATGCTGAGGCGGCATTTTGAGAAATCTAACTTCTCTATTACTGAAATCTCCTTTTGTTTTTCGATGTAAACATTCTCGCCTACGATACCTACATCAGCTACTCCATCTTCTACATATTGAGGGATATCATCATCTCTAAGGAATAGTATTTCAGCCGGAAAACTATAGCATGATGCTTTAAGTCTATTAGGTCCATTGCTGAAGCTCAACCCACATTCTTTTAATAACTTCACTGACTGCTCTTGCAGTCTTCCTGATTTTTGAATAGCAATTCTAATTTTCTTGGTCATGATTCTAGATGGTCTTAAAACAAAAAAGGCTTACCACATGGTAAGCCTTTTTTGTTTTTGTTAAAATATTTTTACGCTAAAACATATACCTCCCATGCATCAGATCGATGTTGAAATGATGGTGGTGATGGTGATATTTGTTTACGCTTAAGTTCATTTGTTTCTTATTCTATTGCTAAGTAAGCCAATAGTTATTAATCAAGCAATAGATTTGAATATTAAATTTTCCATTACATTCCTAATGATTGGTTTTCTATTGACGCTAATTCTATAATTTTTTCATATTCTTCAGCATCCAGGTCATTAAAGAAATAATGAATAGGATTTATCTTTTTATCATTTTTAATCACCTCATAATGTAAATGAGGAGCTGTAGATACGCCTGTGTTACCAACATAACCTATCATTTGACCTCTTTTTACTTTTTGACCTTCTTCCACCACAAATTCATGCATGTGGGCATAGTGAGTTTTGTATCCGAACCCATGGTCTATTTCTACATGCTTGCCATAACCACCGAAGCTAATAGTGGTATTGGATACCACACCGTCAGCGGTGGCATAAATAGGAGTGCCAATTGGAGCTGAAAAGTCGATGCCTGTATGGAGCTTTTTTACTTTGTAGACAGGATGAACCCTATAGCCAAAGCCGGAAGCCAACCGTATAAGTTTTTCGTTAGATATGGGCTGAATAGCTGGTATAGCCGCTAACATTTTAGCCTTATTCTCGGCAAGTTCTATGATGTCATCATAGCTTTTAGACTGGATGTATACTTTCCTTCTTAGCTTGTCAATATCTTCGCTAAGAGAAATAATGTCTTCTCCGTGAATAATGTCCTTATCTCTGATTTCCTTGTAACGGTCTACACCTCCTATGCCTGCATTTCGGATGGAAGGATCAATAGGTTCTGCTCCTAAAACCATTCTGTAGATTTCATCGTCTCTTTTTTCCAGAGCGGTGAGTATTTCATGAAGTTCACTTACTTTATTATTAATGTTTTCATAATAAAACTCCATTTCAGCGACTTCATTTTTCAGAATTACCT
Source organism: Fulvivirga maritima (assembly GCF_021389955.1). Lineage (NCBI taxonomy): Bacteria > Pseudomonadati > Bacteroidota > Cytophagia > Cytophagales > Fulvivirgaceae > Fulvivirga > Fulvivirga maritima. The sequence continues at coordinate 6,161,596 of NZ_CP089980.1, read as the reverse complement.
CTTTTGGGGATACGAAATAACTGCTAAAAAGTATATTGAGGCCTGCAGCTATAGCCACTATTAGAGATCCTAAACCAAGTAGGTTAAGTACAATGTCTTGTTTTTTGACTTTAACCCGTTCATATTTACACGTTTCCGTGTCGTAATAATATTTTATGCGCGCCATATCAAATAAGTATTATTTTGGCATGAAAACCAGTGCTTCACCTCAAAATGACTAAATATATAAATCTCAAATAATTTAAAAAGAGTAAGAACTAAGGGTAAATATTATCTGTCTACCCTTTTAAATATTCTTAATCTCAATTGAAAAAAACGTATAGCCAACTAACTCCCTGAGGGAAGTCATTTATTTTATTGTTAGAACCACATCTACAGAAAATTCGCATTTTACTGCTTAGTGTTCCAAAACCTAATTAATACCTATAGAACTGATTTTACTTTTTAAAAGTCAGCTTTTCTGAACGCCCTTTTTTAAATACTTGCCTGCCTTTGTTCACTCCTTGGCGGATTTTCTTTTGCTCATCTTCAGGCAAATGAATAATATCAACGCACTCTTCTGAACAACAGCCTTCGTATTTTTCGGCACATTCTTTACATTGAATAAATAGCAAGTGACAACCATCATTTTTACAATTGGTATGATCATCACATGGTTTACCACATTGGTGACAATGGCTTATTACATCATCAGAAATCCGCTCTCCAAGTCTTTCATCAAAGACAAAGTTCTTCCCGATGAATTTATTTTCAATACCTTGTTCATTTACCTGACGCGCATACTCAATAATTCCGCCCTGAAGTTGGAATACATTTTTAAAGCCTTTGTGCTTATAATAAGCGCTAGCCTTTTCACATCGGATTCCTCCGGTGCAGTACATGAGCAGGTTTTTGTCCTTTTTGTCTTCCAGCATCTCTTCTATAATAGGGAGAGAGTCTCTGAAAGTATCCACATCAGGACAGATGGCATCTTTAAAATGGCCCACTTCTGTTTCATAGTGGTTCCTCATATCCAAAAGGATAGTGTTAGGATCTTCTGCCAGTTTGTTAAAATCTTCAGCAGTAAGGTGAACCCCCTTGTTTGTTACATCAAAGGTGGTATCATTAAGCCCATCAGCTAAGATTTTTTTACGAACCTGTATTTTTAATTTAAAGAACGATTTTCCATCATCTTCAATGGCATTGTTAAGGTGTGCGCCATTCAGCTGTTCGGAATTATTCATGTATTCCGCATACTCCTCATATCGCTCAGCAGGCACACTGATCTGAGCATTTACTCCTTCATTCGCTACGTATATCCGTCCATAGACGCCAAGATTGCTGTAGTCATTATACAACTTATCTCTGAAGTCCTGAGGATCAGATAGTTTTACGTATTTGTAAAAAGATAAAGTGACGCGTTTTTCGTCACTGGCCTTAATTTGTTCTTTAAGGACTTTTCCATTAACTCTATTATGTAAGATCATTTTGCAAGAATGTCTTTTGATTTATCCGACAAAGTTAACATTTCACCAAACAATTAGCAATCTGCTAGTGGTACCTAGTCATGCGTAAATTTGGCAAAAGGTAACCGATAAGTGAGTAACCATAGGTAGGCTTGGTTATAATTTTGGCTTTAGTTCTCCGCGAAGTAATTGGTTGTATTCTTCGCAGGTAAGTAAGCCATGATCATTGCTATAGGGGCAGGTCTTGTAAGTGTCTCTAAATTGGCCTTTAGTAATTATTACCCCTTTTCCCTGGCATACAGGACATATTACCATGCCGCTGGGGCCACAGTCTATGTCATAATTGATAGAAAGGATGTTTTTCACTTCTTCTCTTTCTTCCTTCTGAACACCTACAAAGCCTTGTTTTGCTTTTTCTAAATATTCAGAACACTCATCAAAATACTGTCCTGTAGTTCCTTTTAACTCAATATATTTATTTAACCAGTCAATACTCTGACGGTACTTGCCTAAGTGATAAGAGTTTTTTCCGAAATAAAAGCATAGCTCTGTAGGTACTACTTTTACATGAGCTAGCACATCTTTGAATAGTGCGTTGGCTTCGGTGTACTTTTCATCTTCCATTAAAGCTACACCACGATCCATAGTTTGTAGTATTTGAGATCTTTCGGCTTGCTCTCTATCCATTATAGCTTGTTGAATTTTCTCTTCCTGTGTTTCCTGAGCTAATACACTCATGCAGGAGATGAGTGAAAAAATACTAACAAGTAATAATTGCTTATGCATCTATATATAATCTTTCTTTTCCAAGTTAAGCCATTCCAACGTGGAATTGCAAAAAATATTTTCAACCTCTTCGGCCGGCAGATTCATTTCTTCAACAAACTTGCCAATTTCCAAATCTCCCAAAGGAAAGGGATAGTCAGACCCTAAAGTTACTCTATTAGATCCTTGGGTTTCCAAAACGTATTCTAGCATTTTTTTGTCATGCGTAATACAATCAACCCAGAATTTTCCAATATAGTTGCGTGGATTAATGTTATTATCAATGGCCACGAGGTCTGGTCTGCAATGGAAGCCGTGTTCTATTCTGCCTATGGTGGCCAAAAAGGAGCCACTGGCATGCACGAAGTTAAATCTTAGATTAGGAAGTTTTTCCATGATTCCTGAAAAAATTATGGAGCAGATGGCTCTAGAGGTCTCAGCAGGCATGCCTACCAGCCAGGGAAGCCAGTATTTAGGCATGCTCTCCATGCCCATCATATTCCAAGGGTGTACCATTATGGCCATGTCTAAGGCCTGACATGCTTCGAATATGGGATAAAAGCGATCTTCGCTTAGGTTTTCATTATTGATATTGCTGCCTATCTGAATACCCGGAAACCCTAATTTTTTGCACCTTTCTAATTCTTCAATTGCCAGATCCGCGTCCTGCATAGGAATGGTGGCTAATCCGATATAGTTTTTGGGGTAAGCCTCTACCAATGCGGCCATATGATCATTAAGAAAGCGGGATAGGTCATAACAGTCATCTGGCTTGGCCCAGTAAGAGAACATTACCGGAATGGTACATACTACCTGAACCTGAGTTTTGAACTGTTGGTATTCATCTATCCTTATCTGAGGATCCCAACAGTTAGCTTGTATCTCGCGAAAGAACTGATTGCCTTTCATCATCTTCGCTACTCCTTTTGTATGATGTTGCAGATAGATAAAGTCTCCATATCCAAATTTTTCAGTCCAGTTAGGCATTATTTCTGGAATAATATGGGTGTGCATATCTATTTTTAACATGGTTTAGGGAGCGTTAGAGGTTTAGACAAATATGCTCAAATATGTTGGGATACCCTCGAAAAGGAAAGCTAAATAGTAATGCGAAAGGTAGGAGGAGGGCCTTATGTGATAAGGAGGTATTATTTTTTTTCTTTCTTGGGCACAGGATCATAGCCGCTGGTACCCCAAGGATGGCAGCGAGAAATTCGTTTCATGCCAAGCCAGGTGCCTTTAAAAGGCCCCCACTCTTTAATTGCCTCAATAGTATATTGGGAGCAAGTGGGGGTATGTCTGCAGTTTTGACCCAAAAGTGGGCTTATTGCTAACTGATAAAACCTTACCGGAATGATAAATAATATCTTCAGAAGGTTCATCATAGCTGATTAATCAATAGTAAATTCAGTGCCGTCTTTTCCATCTTTAAGTGTAACGCCCAAACCTTTTAAATCATCCCTTATTTTGTCTGATAAAGCATAATTTTTGGCTGATTTGGCATCAGATCTTAAATTGATGAGTAGCTCAATTACACCATTTGCAAGGTTGTTATTGCTCTCTATCTCTTCGTTTAAGCCCAGTACTTTTAAAATAATGCCTTGGTAATGTTCAATGAGGCTATTGAAAGTGTCTTCTTTGATCTCACCAGTACTATGGTTGCCTGCTTTGAAGTTGTTCATTAGCGTGGTGATTTCAAATAATACCGCTAGTGTTTTAGCCGTATTAAAGTCATCTCCCATGTTTTGGAACAGGCTGTCAATCATAGCGTTTACAGAATCTTCCAGCTCTTGATTAACCTGCCCTTTGCTATACGTGAGATTTTTAGAAACCTTTAAGCCTTCCATTAACCTTTTATAGCCTTTTTCAGCGGCAATCAGTGCTTCGTTAGAGAAGTCTAGGGTGCTAGAGTAGTGAGACTGCAACATAAAGAACCTAACTGCCATAGGGCTAAAGCCTCTTTCTAAAAGCTTATGTTTTCCAGAAAACAACTCAGAAGGTAAGAATGAATTACCTAAAGACTTACTCATTTTCTGTCCGTTTACAGTGAGCATGTTAGCATGCATCCAGTAGCTCACGGGATCCTTTCCTGTGGCTCCCACAGACTGTGCTATTTCACATTCATGGTGAGGGAATACCAGATCCATACCACCGCCATGGATGTCAAACTGTTCTCCTAGGTATTTGGTGCTCATTACAGTACACTCCAGGTGCCATCCGGGGAAACCTTCTCCCCAAGGAGAGTTCCAACGCATGATGTGGCTTGGAGATGCCTTTTTCCAAATAGCGAAATCTATTTTGTTTCTTTTCTCATCCTGGCTGTCAAGCGTACGGCCGCTATCCATAAGCTCTTCTATCTTTCTTTTGGAGAGTCTGCCGTAAGAATGAGACTTATCATATTTAGAAACATCAAAATATACAGAGCCATTTACTTCATAAGCCCAGCCATTATCTATGAGTTCTTTTACCATTTCAATCTGCTCCACAATATGACCGGTGGCAGAAGGCTCAATGCTTACAGGTAAAATATTGAATTGTTCAAGTACCTGATGAAAGCCAGAGGTGTACTTTTGTACCAGTTCCATAGGTTCCAGCTGTTCTATGCGTGCTTTTTTAGCGATTTTGTCTTCGCCTTCATCTGCGTCATTTTCCAGGTGGCCCACATCAGTAATGTTTCTTACATAACGTACCTTATAGCCTATGTACATTAAATATCTGTACACAATATCAAAGCTCATAAAGGTGCGAATGTTGCCCAGATGAACATCGCTATAAACGGTAGGTCCACATACATACATGCCTACACTTTCTTTATTTAAAGGTACAAAGGTTTCTTTTTTACCACTTAAAGTGTTGTACAGGGCTATGGGGTACTTTTCTTTTAATGACATGTATGTTTCTGGTTATTCTATAAGGCTGCAAAATTAAGAGCATTTCGCAAAATAATGAGCATTTTCTACTTTCTTTCGTAAGAAATGATCGTTTTGGGAAAAGAAGGGAAATAAATAAGAAATGTTAAACTAAATATTTGTGGTTACGTTATAGAGGGTTTAATCATTCATAACTTAGTGTTTTTAATACACTTAGTTTATTAAATCAGGATATGACAAAATCGCAATATTTTATATTGATTTTAATTTTAGGGCTTCTTTCTACAATAAGTCCTTTTTCGATTGATATGTATTTGCCAGGCTTTCCATCTATAGCTAAAGACCTGAACTCAACTATAGATAGGGTGCAGCTGTCGTTGACCAGTTATTTTATAGGAATATCATTGGGGCAATTAGTTTATGGGCCATTGCTTGATAGGTTTGGAAGAAAAAGGCCGTTGTATATTGGTTTGCTTATCTATGTAGTGGCGTCGGTAGGTTGCGCATATACCAATTCTGTAGAGCAGCTGATCTTTATGCGATTGGTACAGGCTGTTGGTGGGTGTGCAGGTATGGTAGCGGCTCAGGCATTAGTGAGAGACTTGTTTCCTGTGGAAAAAACAGCGCAGGCTTTTGCTATGTTGGTGTTAGTAATCGCCATTTCTCCTATGATTGCGCCTACTTTAGGTGGATATATGGTGGCTTCTTATGGCTGGCATTCAGTGTTTTTGGTTTTAGGAGGTATTACAGCTTTTATTTTAGTGGCAGCATTTTTCGCACTGCCAGAAGGGCAGCTGGCAGACCGATCATTGTCTTTAAAGCCTAAAGCAGTGGCTAAAGCCTATTGGACAGTGTTAAACAACAAGCAGTTTGCAGTGTATGGTTTTGCTGGAGGAATAGCTACCTCGGCCCCTTTCGCTTATATTGCCGGGTCTTCAGACGTGTTCATGAATATTTATCAAGTGTCAGAAAAGCAGTATGGTTGGATTTTCGCTATTCTGGCTTTTGCCATGATAGGATCTACTCAGCTGAACCATATTTTATTAAAGTATTACAGTAACAAGCAGGTAATGAAAGTGGCTATTAGCTATCAGGTAGTTACTGGTATATTGATGGTAGGAGGGGTGATGCTTGGCATTATTAATATGTATATGCTCATTGCATTGCTTTTCATATTCTTAACCGGTCATGGATTATCTAATCCTAATGCTTCCGCTTTAACTTTAGCCCCGTTTACTAAAAATGCAGGTAGTGCCAGTGCCTTAATGGGAGCTATCAGGATGGGACTTGGAGGCTTGGTTTCTGCACTTGTAAGTGTGCTGCACAATGGTACTACTTTGCCTATGGTGCTAGTAATGGCTTTTTGCGCTGCGGGAGGTTTGATAATATTGCTTGCAGGTGATGGCAAAAAGCGAAGTCCCAAAAAAGAGAAGTTATCAGACTCTTATGGTCAATAGGAGTATGTAATACTGTATTATTCCAATTAGTTTTTTAGCCTGTGTGGTTTAGTTAGCTTTACAGCAAAATAATAAATAGCTTATGTTTACCGGAATTATAGAGAGTTTGGGTATGGTGAAATCTATCCAAACAGAAGGGGAGAATAGACATTTTGAAATAGAAAGTTCTATATCTTCCGAATTAAAGATAGATCAAAGCGTATCTCACAATGGAGTTTGCCTTACGGTGACTGAGGTAGATGGAGATAGCCATTTTGTTACCGCTATTCATGAAACCATGACTAAGACTAGCCTGGGAGATTTAAAGCCAGGAAGCCTTGTAAATCTGGAGCGCTGCATGATTAATAATGGCCGATTTGATGGTCATATTGTACAAGGGCATGTGGATATGACTGGTGTGGTTAAAAGCATTAAAGAAGAAGGTGGTAGCTGGCTTTTTACGATAGAGCATAATCTTTCTAAAGAGCATTTTACAGTAGAAAAAGGGTCAATAACTCTTAATGGAATTAGCCTAACTTGCTTTAATTCAAAAGATAATGAATTTAGTGTAGCTATTATTCCTTACACTTACGAACACACTAATATGAAACATTTAGAGGTAGGCAGTTCTGTTAATCTAGAGTTTGATATTATTGGAAAATACGTACAAAAACTTCTAGCTAAGTCCGGACAGATTTAAATTTATTCTCATGCACCCAAGCTGCTAACTTGTAAAAAAGATAGCCAAACAGTGTTCCAATAAGTCCACCCACTAAAATGTCTCCGGGGTAGTGTACGCCCAGGTAAATTCTGCTGTATGCTACCACGAAGGCCCAAACAAAAATTGTCCAGATCCATTTGTATTCATTTCTGAATAGGAAAAAGACGAATGCCGCTAAAGAAAAGGCATTACCTGAATGAGATGAAGCAAAGCCATAATGACCTCCGGTATAGCCATTAATAATATAGACTAATCCTTCAAACTGAGGATCTCTAGAGGGCCTGGGGCGTTCAAAATAAGGTTTCATAAAACCAGAACAAACCTGATCTGCAGCAGCTATTGCCAGCCCTAACCCTACAAGCCAAATGATGGAATGCCATTTATATTTTTTAATGATAATTCCTGCAAGGACAGCATAGAAAGGGAACCAAACATATTTATCAGAGATCCAAAACATAACCTGATCTAGCCAGTCTTGATGTAGTCCGTTGAGAAAAAAGAATATTTCCTGATCAAGTTTGATTAACCAATCTATCATAAAGTGTCTTTAAAATTTAATGGTAGCGTTTACTTTTGATTTATCCAATCAATATTTTTCTTAAGCAATTTAAGGGTTTCACTCTCTTTGCTGCCCTCTTCAGGTTGAAAATCATATACCCAGTTCGCTTGGGGAGGCAAACTCATGAGGATAGACTCAGTTCTGCCATCGGTATCAAGGCCAAATTTTGTGCCTTTGTCCCAAACTAAATTAAACTCTACATAACGGCCTCTGCGAAGCATTTGCCAATTCTTTTCTACTTCAGTAAAGGTTTTGTCTCTGTTTTGATTGATATAGTGAACATAAATGGGTGCAAAGCTTTTACCTACTTCCTGCACAAAGGCAAAAAGATCTTCTTTGGAGCCTTCACTTTCTCCAAGCCTGTCAAAGAAAATACCCCCCACACCTCTGGTCTCTTTGCGGTGTTTCAAATAGAAATACTCATCAGCCCAGGTTTTAAATCTAGGATAAAAGTCACTGTTATGATGGTCGCACACAGATTTGATGCTTTGGTGGAAGTAAAAAGCCTCCTGTGGGTTTATGTAATGAGGTGTTAGGTCTATTCCACCTCCAAACCACCACACGCCATTGCTCATTTCAAAATAGCGAACATTCATGTGAATGATAGGCACCCAAGGGTTGCTGGGGTGAATAACTATTGAAACTCCTGTGGCGAAAAAATCGCACTCTTCAAGTTCCAGAGCCTGAAGTATATTAACAGGCGTAGTACCTTCAACAGCAGAGAAATTTACGCCTCCTTTTTCTAAAACATTACCGTCAGTGATTACTCTGGTACGGCCGCCGCCGCCGCCAGGTCTTTCCCATAAGTCCTCCTTAAACTGGGCTTTGCCGTCAGCTTTTTCTAATGCATTACAGATTTCATCCTGTAATAACTTAAACCACTCCGAAATATCTGTTTTAGTAATACTCATAGGGCAAAACTATTGAATTCTTGATTACTACTCAGGTTTTTTTCGATTTGATAATTGTAAAAAATATTAAATAGGGCTATGTTCTTTGCGAATTTCGTAAATTAGCTATTGTAGCGAACAGTCGTTAGCTTGAGCGAATAAAAGAAAAAATTCCTATGCCTTCAACCCGATCTTTCATAACTCAGGATAAGCCCACCATCAATAAAAGTGTTTTACTGAAAGCCTACAGCCTGATGTGTACTACTAAAAGAATGGCTGAGCTGTACGATGAAAATAGGGAGGTTTGTAGCAAATATGTGCATAGCACTTCCAGAGGTCATGAAGCCATTCAGTTAGCGGCAGGGTTTCAACTTACAGAGCATGATTATGCCTCTTTATATTATAGAGATGAATCTATTCTTTTAGGTATCGGAATGCAGCCCTATGAGTTAATGTTACAACTTCTAGCCAAGGCTGATGATCCATTTTCTCAAGGTAGAACTTATTATTCACATCCATCATTGAAGAGGAAGGGATTTCCTGTGATACCTCACCAAAGTTCTGCTACAGGTATGCAGGCTATACCTGCTACGGGCATGGCTCAAGGTATTCAATATTTGGAAAAGGTAGGGGGAGAGAATGAAAACAGACCATTAGTATTATGCTCTCTGGGAGATGGTTCGGTTACAGAAGGAGAAGTGGCTGAGGCCTGGCAAATGGCGGTTTTGAAAAAGTTGCCTATTGTTTATCTGGTTCAGGATAATGATTGGGGCATATCAGCTACAGGTAAGGAAATGAGGAATATGAATGCGTATGAATATGCAGCTGGCTTTAAGGGCATGGAGCGGCTACAGGTTGATGGGGCAGACTTTGTAAGTTCTTATCAGGGTATTCAAAAGGCCTTTTCATATGTGAGAGAAAGAAAGGGGCCTATTTTGGTACATGCTAAGTGTCCACTATTGGGGCATCATACTTCTGGGGTAAGAAAGGAATGGTATAGAGGAGATGATGATTTGAAAAAACATAGTAAGCAGGATCCATTATTTAAGCTAAAACATTATTTACTAGAAACCGGAATAGAACTATCAGAACTTGAAGAATTAGAGGCAAAAGCTATAGAAAATGTAGCAGGTGAATATCAAAAGGCATTGCAAGCTAGTGATCCTGATGTGCAAACGTATGATATGCATGAGTTTGCACCGACTGAGATCACCGAAGAAAGAGGGGAGCGAGAGCCTGATAAAGCCGAGAAAGTAGTAATGGTAGATGCGGCATTACACGCCATAGAAGAAATATTGAAGAGCCACCCTGAAGCCCTTTTTTATGGACAGGATGTAGGAGGTACATTGGGAGGTGTATTTAGAGAAGCGGCCACATTAGCTCAAAAATATGGTAGTCACCGGATCTTTAACACGCCTATTCAGGAGGCATATATTATAGGTTCTACTGCGGGGATGTCTGCTGTGGGAGCAAAGCCTATTGTGGAAGTACAGTTTGCGGATTATATATGGCCGGGTATTAATCAGCTCGTAGAAGAGCTGTCTAAGAGTTGTTATTTGTCAGCCGGCAAGTTTCCTATACAATCACTGATCAGGGTGCCAATCGGAGCCTATGGCGGCGGTGGACCATACCATTCGGGAAGCATAGAGTCAGTACTGTTGAGCATAAGAGGAATTAAAGTAGTTTATCCATCTAATGCTGCTGATATGAAAGGATTAATGAAAGCCGCATTTTACGACCCTAATCCTGTGATTATGCTAGAGCATAAAGGCCTTTACTGGTCTAAAGTTCCGGGAACCAAAGAGGCGAAGACAGCTGAGCCATCAAAGGACTATATTATTCCACTAGGAAAAGCGCGACAGGTATTAACGGCACAAGATGATGTTATTAAGGAAAAATCCAGTTGTGTGATTATCACATATGGAATGGGGGTATATTGGGCTAAAGCTGCAGCTAGTAGCTTAGAAGGTAGGGTAGAGATCTTGGACTTACGATCTCTCAATCCCATTGATTGGGAAAGTATTGAAGCTGCAGTGAAAAGGCATAACAGAGCTTTTGTGCTTACCGAGGAGCCGTTAATGAATTCGTTTGCCGAGTCTTTGGCAGGGAGAATAGGCCATAGGTGTTTTGAGTTTTTGGATGCACCTGTACAGTTGCTCGGGGCTGCTAATTTACCGGCTATTCCTTTAAATGTGGAGTTAGAAAAGCAGGTGTTGCCTAATGCAGCAAAAGTTGAGCGAGCGCTTGCTGAGTTGTTAGAGTATTAGAAAGGATAGCCAATACCAATATTCAGTACAATCGCTTCTGCTGCTGTAGGAGTAAAGGGCTCATCATAATACCCACTAGATGTAATGAAACGCTTACCTTCAGGCCTGGCGGGATCATAGAGCTTCATGCCAGCATCTAGCCTTAATACCAGGAATGAAAAGTCAAAGCGTAACCCCAGGCCACCACCCACGGCTATTTCTTTGTAAAATCGATCCAATTTAAATTGAGATCCAGGTCTGGAAGGGTCTTTCTGAATCATCCAAATATTACCAAAATCAATAAAAGCGGCATAATCAATAAAGCCAATCAGGTTCTTTCTGAGCTCTATACTTCCTTCTATTAACAATTCTCCAGGCTGTTCAAAATTATACGTAACCCGGTTAGATACTGAATCAATGGAAGAAAATGATCCTGGGCCCAGCCGCCTCGGTCGCCATGCTCGTATACCGTTACTACCTCCGGCAAAGAAATATTTTTCATAAGGCAATATTTGGTTCTCACTATAAGGCTTGGCTATACCTGCATTAATTCGATAGGCCAGGGTTGTATTTTCATTGATAGGATTGATCTTCCGTTTATCAATACTAAATTTTATGTATTTATAATACTCTAATCCTTGCCTTTCTATTGGGCCCGGATCAATGAAATTAAGACTGGTACCACCACTTTCCAGGTAAATTCTGAAAAAAGAAGAGTTCTCAAAATTGATTCCGTAGCTGTTATTATTCCAGGTAGTGCTGAAGTTCATGCTACTTACAAATGATGGTCTAAAAGTGTTTATAAGTCTGTTACCTCTTTGAGCCAGCACAATAAGTGTATCTCTAAAACTCTGACTTAAATCCGAATTAATGATGCTAATATCAGTAGTGGTGAAGTTAAATAAGGTCTGCTTTTCGGATTGCCAGGAATAAGAATTGGAAATATTAATGTTTTCTCTGACATATTCAGGTCGATCTGTGTAGGTATAACCGGTAAGAAGTCTTGTTTTTGGGTTTAGGCGACCCAGCCGTTCCTTTGCTTTGCCACTTAAAGGTAGTACGAACTGCGGAAAGGTTAAAGAGGCGTTCACCCCAGCTTCTACGCTGGCGTAGACTTCCTGTACTTCGGTTGCAGGTGCTACTCCTTCAATTCCTACTCTGCCGTTTAATTCCAGAATTTCAAGCCCTCTGAATACATTTCTTTTTTTGAAAGACACATTATAAAAAGGCCCAGGAAACCCCTGAGTAACATTTATTCCTACTTCGTTAGTCCATTGATACCGGCTCAGTGGGCTGGTGTATATGTTGGCTATTAACTTGCCATCAGCTGAGTCATAGTTGATATTTATAAACCGAAAATGATCAAGGTTAGCGAGCTGTCGCTGAGTGGTAAAGGTGTTGCTCTTGCTATAAACACTATCTTTTTTAATGAAAACCCTTCTGTTAAGGATTTTAAAATTATATAGGTTTTCATAAAAACGATAGGTAGTACCATTGTAGGTTTCTGACTTTCTTAAGGAATCAGATGGAGTGGTGGCAGCATTAGCATCTGTAGTGAAATTAACGCTGTCTACAGTAAAAACCCTGTGAGATCCTTTTTTAGGTTCATTAATTACCGTTTCAATAGCGATTTTCTTATCTCCACCAAATGCGGTATCTACATTGAATTCTACGTATTGACGACTAAAATCAAAATATCCGTTATCTTTTAATAATTGATCAATCCATTCTCTTTCGTCACTAATCTTACTTTGATCATAATTCTCACCTACTTTTAATTGGCTATCATCCTTATTCTTTTTAATGAGTTGAGTAATAGCGTCATCGGTAGACTCAAGCATTACCGTGTCTATAGTATAAGGCTCTCCTTCTTCAATAATATATTTAATCGAGACTTTATCATTGTATAGCCTCAGGGTAGTGTCTACAGAGGCTTGGAAATAACCTTTAGAGTAAAGATATAACTTAAACCTATCCATGGTTAGCCTAGAAAGCGCAGAATCATATACAGCGATGGGTTCACCCCAGCGCATCCAAATATTACCCTCCTGAATGGTTTTGTTTATTCGGGCTATCTTTTTCTGCTTTTTACGCTCAAGTTTTTTGGCCTTTTTTGATTTTTCTTTAGCCTGAGCTTTAGCTATTTTTTTATTCCATTTAATTCTGGTCTCATTTCTTTTGGCCTTATACCTATCAGCATCATACCTGTTTTGCCCATAATAATAAAACCATACATAAGGAGAGAAGGGAACTATAGGAAATTGTCGGTTAGGCTTTTGGGCATATAGCTGAGCCAGATCTTCTTTATCTATCTGGTTACTACTTTTTATTTTCTGTTTGTAGAGCAGTTTTTCATCTTCTTTAAGATATTTGGAGCCCAAACATCCTGACAGTAGAAATGCTGTGATGATTATAAAAATATAATGTACCCTCAAACTTATTCGTAACTTATAGCTTATGATATCTAAAACAACTGCGAAGTTCATTAAATCCTTGCAATTAAAGAAATACCGAAAGGAAGAACAATCATTTTTAGTAGAGGGAAAGAAAAGTGTTCAAGAGGTATTACAGTCTGATTTTGAGGTAACAATGCTTCTGGCGACTAATGATTTCATTAAAGATACCATTATTCCTGAAGAAATTGAGATCATAGAGGCAAGTGAAAAGGATCTGGAGAAAATAGGCACATTAAAATCTAATAACCAGGCTTTAGCAGTGGTCAAAATGAAAGAAGACAAGAGGTTTACGATGAGTTCATCCGAATATGTAATAGCGCTGGATGATATCAATGACCCAGGTAATTTGGGTACCATAATAAGAATAGCTGATTGGTATGGCATTTCTAAAGTATTGGCATCTCCTAATACAGCTGATTTTTATAACCCTAAAGTAATCTCTGCATCTAAGGGATCTTTCGCCAGGGTAGATGTGTGGTATAAGGACTTGTCGGAAGTGTTGTCAGATGTGGAGGTACCTGTCTATGGGGCTTTATTAGATGGGGAAAATGTGCATCAGGTGAGTTTTAGTAAAGGAGGAATTTTGTTAATGGGAAATGAAGCTCATGGTATCTCAGCTGAAATCGAAAAAATGGTAACCTCTAAAATTACCATACCTGCTTATGGTAGAGCAGAATCTTTAAATGTAGCAATGGCTACGGCAATTATTTGTGATAACGTAAAGAGGAGCCTTTCCGCTCCTCTTTAACCTCTATCAACCTAACCCACACGTTTCTATTTCACTATGGCCAAATCCATTAGTTTGCTGGCCATTTTCACCCCCGTCTTATCCACCACTTCACGATTAATCTCAAACATTAATTTGCCTTCTTTATGGATTAAATTAATCGCACTACCTTTCTCGCCCTCCTGCTCTGTAATGACCAGCAAATCTGTAATGTCCAACTGTCGGATTTGATTAGCACTTAATTCACCTCCTTTAGTGACGAATAGAATATTACAGTCATCTACATCTGAAATATTAGTATAGTTTTTAATTATTATTTTTTTACTGGTTGATCTTGATGAGGCTAATGCTGATAAAGTCTTATACATTTGATCATTATTAGAAATGATACCTAGCACTATGTTGTCAGAAGGGGTTGACCATTCCAAATACTTAGTTATAGATAGTATAAATTGACTTTTCGTTTTTCGCTCATCATCAATATCAGTAATTTTATCAAAAGCCCTAGCTCCCATAAAAGGAGTGAGGAAATAAGCAATGAGAATAAAAAATGAGGCTTTTGATTTCATGATTTCTTGCTTTTAAAAATTGATATTTCAAATATCGTAAGCAGAATGAATGAAATTATAGGGGATTATTCTGAAAATGAATTTTTAATGTAAATGGTTGTTTTTCAGTGTTTTGTATGTTCGTCTATCGGTGCTATAGGCTGTTTTTATGACAGAGTAAAGATGTATAAGGGGCTCTCTGAACTTACGATACAGGAAAACCCCTAAATTTTAATCAGCAAGTTCTCTTAAATCCACCGGAATCACACGAGAGACACCTTGTTCTATCATGGTAATACCATAGATTACATCAGTGCTGGCCATGGTTCTTTTGTTGTGAGTCACTATTATAAATTGAGATTCTTTAGAGAAGGTCTTTATAATATTGTTGAACTTATCAATATTGGCATCATCTAAAGGAGCATCAACTTCATCAAAAATACAGAATGGAGCCGGCTTCAGTAGATAGATGGAAAACAGAAGAGAGGTAGCAGTAAGTGTTTTTTCACCTCCTGAAAGCTGGTTAATAGTAAGTGGTCTCTTTCCTTTTGGCTTAGCTATAATCTCGATGCTAGATTCCAGAGGATTTTCAGGATCACTCAGTTTAAGGTCACAGTCATCTTCTTCAGTAAACAAGCTTCTAAATACTTTTACGAAGTTCTCTTTTATTTTTTCGTAAGCATCTATAAAGGTTTCTTTGGCTACTGTATCAATTTCACTAATAGTTGTCAGTAGAGATTCTTTAGCATTAAAGAGATCCTCTCGCTGGCTGGTAATGAAATCATTTCTTTCTTTTATTTCCTGGTAGGCTTCCATGGCCATAGGGTTAATAGGCCCCATACGATCCAGCCTGTCTTTTATTTTGTTAACCTTTTCTCGAAGTTCCTCTTCACTGGCTTCTACTTGCTCTTCAGACTCCTCATCCATTATCTCATCCACCTTAATGTTAAACTCTACAGAAAGTCTTTCTTTTACTGAATTGAGTTCAAGCTTGGTTTCATTGAGCTTATTTTGAAGCTCCATGAGCACGGTGTCTATATTTTCTTTATTCCTCTGAACTTCTCTTACTGACTTATCAACTTCATCTATTTGCCCTCTTACATTATAGTATTCTCTTTCGGCTTCATTTACACCAGCTTCTATGCTTTCTTTTTCTTCGTACATAGATACCAACTCATCATCATTGGTCTCAGCTTTATCTAACAGTTGTCTGATTTCAGATTCATTCTCTTTTAACTCCAGCTGATTTTTCTCTATTCTGGCTTTACTATTTTCAAAGGTATCTGTTTTGTATTCGATCTCTTGTTCCAGACTTCTAACTCGGTTCTCCTGCTGGTGAAAAGAGATGTTTTGCTCATTGAAAGCAGAGGATTTCTCTGTTAGAATTTCATTTTCCTCTTGCAGTTCTAAAGAGAGGTCATTTAATTTCACTTCTTTTTCAAGTTGCGCCTTCTCTTCATTTTCAGCTCTGGGCTTGTCTTCAGCTATTTGCTCAGTAAGCTCCTCTATTTTTTCAAGGATATCTTCTTTTCGCATATCTGCGTCAGAAAGCATTTTGCTAAACTGCTCTTGCTTAGTTTTTATAGAGATATACTCTTCATTGATAAGTTTAATCTCTTCCCTTAACTCTTCAATGTCGGTTTTTTTGGTGCTGAGCTTAAACTGTTCAAGTTCTTTTTGTTTGTCTTTAAGGCTTTGCTGTACCTCATCCAGTCTTTTTGTGAGCTCCTTTATTTCTTTATCTAATTTCTCCAGGTTTTTAGCTCGCCCTATCTTTTTACCTTCAAATAGACCTACAGAACCTCCGGAAATACTGAAACGCCTTCTGGTGACTTTACCACTTTGCGTGATGAAGATATTTTCATCATTTTTTGGTATGTTCTTGTAATCTCCTTCCAGAATGTACACCCTATCTAATATATGACTCATCAGCTTTCTGTACTTGCTGTCATATTCCATGATGTTAGTAGCCGGGAAGGCATTGTCATAAAGAGTAGTGTTAGAAGGAGTAAAGTCTTCAAAGGACTCCAGGATAAAAAAGTGTGCTTTACCTCTGGCGGCTTCACTTAAAATATTGATGGCTTCATAAGCATCTTCTTCTTTCTCTACTATGTAATAGTTCAGGTAGGGCTCCAGATAATTTTCTATGGTTACCCTATATTTATCATCACAGGTGAGTATGTCTGATAGGAGAGGGGCATTCTTGTTCCAGCCTGCTTTTTTCTTTAAAAATTTAATGGCTTCAGGAAAACCCTCCAGACTTTCTACCAGAGATTTTGTGAGGTTGTATTCATTCTGTCTGGCATCTAGCTTTCGGTTGGTCTGTGTTACTTCCTCCCTGATAACCTCAATAGTTTTTTCGGTAGACTCAATTCTGTTCTGAAGATCAGTTTCTTCTGCCTGTAATCTTTGCTGTTCTTTATCCTTTACACTAAGCTGTTCTGATAAAGCAGAGACTTTTTGATCAAATTCAACTAAGCTGGCACTTTGTTGATTAGTATCACTAGCGGTTTTTTCAAGTTCTTGTTTTAGGGAGCTAAGCTGAAGTTCTTTAATTTCAACAGATTTTTTAAGTTGATACATCTCTTCTTGCTTACTCTTCTGAGATTTTCGGAGCGTATCTACCTCTTCCTGAATTTGAGCGGTTTTCCTTTTTTGAATTTCATACTCTTCTTTTAAACCGCCGAGTTTTACTTCTATCTCTGCTAAGATCTTCTGAGCCGCATTTTTTTCCTGTGTAAGGCTTTCAAGGCTGAATTTGGCACGTTCATTACTCTTTCGGTCTTGCTCTATTTGGTCTTTAAGTGAGTCAGATTTGTCATTAAGAAAGCGTAAACGCTCATTTTTTATCTTTTTCTCACTTTCGTATTGCCTAATTTTATTTACATGCTCATTAAGTGCTTTTTGCCTTGATGAAAGTGCCTTTTCTTTGAGAATCATGTCAGCCTTAGATTTCTCCAGGCTGGCTTCTTTTTCACTTACTTGCTTGTTAAGGCTTAGCTTTTTATCATTTTCGGCTTCGATTCGTTTGCCTAAATTCTTATAGTTCTCACTAAATTTATTAATAGTGAGCCGTGCCAGTAAAATACTTAATGATTTATATTCTTCTTTAAGTTGATAGTACTTTTCAGTCTGCTTGGCCTGTCTTTCTAAAGACTTCATGTTCTTTTCGATCTCATAAAGGAGATCTTCTACTCTTTCCAGGTCAGCATCAGTATCCTGAAGTTTTTTTAAGGTCTCTTTCTTCCTTTTTTTGAATTTGGAAATTCCGGCTGCTTCTTCAAAAAGTCCTCTTCGCGAGTTGTCCTTGTCATTAAGAATATCATCTACCATTTTTAATTCTATAATGGCATAGCTATTAGAAGCAATACCAGTATCTAAAAAGAGGTTGGTGATATCTTTGAGCCTACAAGTTACACCATTAAGTAAGTATTCGCTTTCCCCTGACCTGTAATAACGCCTGGTGATAGATACTTGTGAATATTCTGTAGGAAGTAGATTCTTTGTATTATTAAAAGTGAGTGATACTTCTGCCAGCTGAGTAGGCTTACGCTTTTTGGTTCCGTTAAAAATAACGTTCTCCATCTTCTCTGACCGCAGAGTACGGCTACTTTGCTCACCCAGTACCCATCGTATAGAGTCCACGATATTAGATTTACCACAACCATTAGGTCCTACAATTCCTGTAATTCCCTCATCAAAGTTAATTGTTACTTTATCGCCAAAACTTTTAAAGCCCTTGATCTCCAGTTTGGAAAGTTGCATGTATCTCTATTTTAAATACTTATAGGTATCGCCCCGTATTGTTGATTTATAATTAGGGGCAAAGACAGCAAATTTAAAATTAAATATTATAAATTTGTTAACACTATGGATAAGGAAATACTTATTTACATCGTTTTTGTTGCTATCGCAATCATCAGTAGAGTTTTAAAGTCTAGTAAAAAGGATAAATCAAAAGCTCCTAAAAGAACAGCAGAAAGGCCGGCTTCTCAAAACGTGGAAAAAACTAAAACTTTTGAAGAGCTTTTAAGAGAGTTTACTGGTGAAACTACTTCTTCGCAGCCATCTCCAAGTAAAACCTTTGAAGCAGAATTTGATGATTTTGATTTTGAAGAAGAAGAGAGGGTAGAAGAAACTTACCGAAAGTCAGTAAACGAAGCGAAGAACCTGAAGACCTTAGACGAGCAAGTTGATTTAGAAGATATTCCCACCAAATCACAATATTTTAAAGAGTACGATCAGAAAGAAGAAAACTCAGTAGCCAATGATATATTACAGAGTTTGAAGGATCCAAATGGTGCGCGTAAAGCTGTCATCTTAAGTGAGATTCTCAATAGAAAGTACTAATATTTTTTCATAAAATATAAATTACAAGATGTAGCTCAGTTTCTAACAACGGAAATTGAGCATTTTTATTATATATTATTGAGGCTTTAATTATATTGGCACCTTCAGAAGGTAATTTTTTAGTAAAGTGATGTTCCTAATTTTCATCATTGCCCAAATATTGTTGTAACGCTGGTTACATTATTTTTTATATGTATATATATGTATTGACAACTTTTGAAATCTCATTAAATGAATAATATTATTAGATATTCCTTGGTAATACTCCTTTTGATGGGGGCTGTATTTAGTTTTTCTTTTACAGAAATTTCTGATTGTGATAATTTCAAGGTTGAAGTGGAAGTCGAGAAAAAATCTGTTGAGTTTAAGGTTTCTAGCACTGCAGGGAAGATATCTTATTTTATATATGATAAGGATAGTAAGCCTGTTTCAGAAGGGAAATCGAAAATTCAAAATTTGTCAGTCGGTGATTATAAGTATTTTATATACTCCGATAAAGGGTGTTGGAAGAGGGGAGAATTCAAAATTAAATGAGATTAAGGATGAGGTATTTTTTTTTAGTCTTCCTGTTACTTTTTAGTACTAGTTTCGCTAGTGCTCAAAATAACACTTTTACTAATGGAGATTTAGAAGTAGAAGTATTTGTTTCCAACCCTTGTGATGGATTAAACAACGGAGATATTACATTTACGGTGCTTGCGGCAGATGGTCCAAGTGCGGATCTGTTATTCATTTTTGGCCCAGTAATTTTAGGCTCAACTCAGACCATTGCTGTGGGTGATTCATATACCTTTGATAATTCAGGTGCAGGGTTGCCAAGTGGAAATTATCGCTTTGCATTGCAAGATGCTTCGAATCAAATAGATGAATTGGCGCCTGGTGGTGGAGTATTTTTGGTTGGACTTTCACCAATAACCATAACCGTAGACTCAAAATCTGATAATAATTCATGTATTAGCCCCAATGGGCAAATTGATTTTTCAATTAGTGGAGGATCCAGAGATTTAGGCGCAGGAAATGGCCTATTTGATGTTTTAGTGACTTCTTCTACTGGTTATTCTAACACGCTCACCGTTGATGGGGAATCCGTAGTTTCTCTATCTGGTCTTTCAGGTGGATCATATACCATAAATGTTGAGGATTCTTACTCATCATGCTCAGGAGCATCATCAGGAATTGAGTTAACCGATCCATCATCAAACATTTATAATATAACAACACTCTCCCCATTAGAAGTGTGTATTGGAGATGATGTTACCATAGATTTGGATGGAAGTGAGACACCTCCTGCTCCCGAAACGGTAGAATATACTGTAAATGTAAATGGTTCACCAGTAGCAAGTTCTACTGTTACTGGTACGGGCGGGGCAATTTCATTAACTATTCCTTCAGGAAGCTTTAGTGATGGAGACGTTCTGACAGTACAGGCTCAAAATAATAACTGCCCTATAGTAGATATGAATGGCAGTGTCACAGTAGATGTGGTTGATTTGGTTATAACTCCTGTGGTTGATAATAATGAACGTTGTTTATTACCTTATGATGGAAGTATTCAGGTAACAGTAACTGGAGGAGTAGGGCCTTATAGTTATGCTTGGAGTGGTCCAAATAGCTTTGCCTCAACTGATCAAAATATATCAGCACTTGAACCAGGTTCTTATCAGCTTGAAGTTACAGATAATGGTTCAGGTTGTATTGAAACAACCACTATTGAAGTGTTAGATGATGCTGTTGATCCTACAATAAGCAGTGCGGTAGAAGATAATACAAATTGTGTTACTCCTTATAATGGAGAGATCGACATCACGGTTACCGCCGGCAGCGGTGATTACAGCTATTCATGGACAGGCCCAGGTAGTTTTACCGCTAGCACAGAAGACTTAACAGAATTAGATGCAGGCACTTACGAAGTAACTGTAACTGATAATATTTCTGGATGTGAAGAAACAGCGAGCATAGAAGTACAAGATGCCACAGTAACACCAGTAATAAGCAGTGCGGTAGAAGATAATACAAATTGTGTTACTCCTTATAATGGAGAGATCGACATCACGGTTACCGCCGGCAGCGGCGATTATAGCTATTCATGGACAGGCCCAGGTAGTTTTACCGCTAGTACAGAAGACTTAACCGAATTAAACGCAGGCACTTACGAAGTAACTGTAACCGATAACATTTCTGGATGTGAAGAAACAGCGAGCATAGAAGTACAAGATGCAACAGTGACACCAGTAATAAGCAGTGCGGTAGAAGATAATACAAATTGTGTTACTCCTTATAATGGAGAGATCGACATCACGGTTACCGCCGGCAGCGGTGATTACAGCTATTCATGGACAGGCCCAGGTAGTTTTACCGCTAGCACAGAAGACTTAACAGAATTAGATGCAGGCACTTACGAAGTAACTGTAACTGATAATATTTCTGGATGTGAAGAAACAGCGAGCATAGAAGTACAAGATGCCACAGTAACACCAGTAATAAGCAGTGCGGTAGAAGATAATACAAATTGTGTTACTCCTTATAATGGAGAGATCGACATCACGGTTACCGCCGGCAGCGGTGATTATAGCTATTCATGGACAGGCCCAGGTAGTTTTACTGCTAGCACAGAAGACTTAACAGAATTAGATGCAGGCACTTACGAAGTAACTGTAACCGATAACATTTCTGGCTGTGAAGAAACAGCAAGCATAGAAGTACAAGATGCCACAGTAACACCAGTAATAAGCAGTGCGGTAGAAGATAATACAAATTGTGTTACTCCTTATAATGGAGAGATCGACATCACGGTTACCGCCGGCAGCGGCGATTATAGCTATTCATGGACAGGCCCAGGTAGTTTTACCGCTAGCACAGAAGACTTAACAGAATTAGATGCAGGTACTTACGAAGTAACTGTAACCGATAACATTTCTGGCTGTGAAGAAACAGCAAGTATAGAAGTACAAGATGCCACAGTAACACCAGTAATAAGCAGTGCGGTAGAAGATAATACAAATTGTGTTACTCCTTATAATGGAGAGATCGACATCACGGTTACCGCCGGCAGCGGTGATTATAGCTATTCATGGACAGGCCCAGGTAGTTTTACCGCTAGCACAGAAGACTTAACCGAATTAGATGCAGGTACTTACGAAGTAACGGTAACCGATAACATTTCTGGCTGTGAAGAAACAGCGAGCATAGAAGTACAAGATGCCACAGTAACACCATTAATAAGCAGTGCAGTAGAAGATAATACAAATTGTGTTACTCCTTATAATGGCGAGATCGACATCACGGTTACCGCCGGCAGCGGTGATTATAGCTATTCATGGACAGGCCCAGGTAGTTTTACTGCTAGCACAGAAGACTTAACAGAATTAGATGCAGGCACTTACGAAGTAACTGTAACCGATAACATTTCTGGCTGTGAAGAAACAGCAAGTATAGAAGTACAAGATGCCACAGTAACACCATTAATAAGCAGTGCAGTAGAAGATAATACAAATTGTGTTACTCCTTATAATGGCGAGATCGACATCACGGTTACCGCCGGCAGCGGTGATTATAGCTATTCATGGACAGGCCCAGGTAGTTTTACTGCTAGCACAGAAGACTTAACAGAATTAGATGCAGGCACTTACGAAGTAACTGTAACCGATAACATTTCTGGATGTGAAGAAACAGCGAGCATAGAAGTACAAGATGCCACAGTAACACCATTAATAAGCAGTGCGGTAGAAGATAATACAAATTGTGTTACTCCTTATAATGGCGAGATCGACATCACGGTTACCGCCGGCAGCGGTGATTATAGCTATTCATGGACAGGCCCAGGTAGTTTTACTGCTAGCACAGAAGACTTAACAGAATTAGATGCAGGCACTTACGAAGTAACGGTAACTGATAATATTTCTGGATGTGAAGAAACAGCGAGCATAGAAGTGCTAGATGAAGCACCCACGCTAACGCTCACCAGCGTCGTAGAGAGTAATACCAATTGTGTAGATCCTTATAACGGCGATATTGAGCTTACGGTATCAGATGGCAGTGGCAGTTATAGCTACTCATGGACAGGCCCATCTAGCTTTAGTGCCAGTACCGCTAATATAACAGATTTAGCACCAGGCACTTATGATGTTGTTGTTACGGATGATAATAGTGGTTGTGAAGGAACAGCGAGCATCGAAGTACTAGATGAAGCACCCACGCTAACGCTCACCAGTGTCGTAGAGAGTAATACCAATTGTGTAGATCCTTATAACGGCGATATCGAGCTTACGGTATCAGATGGCAGTGGCAGTTATAGCTACTCATGGACAGGCCCATCTAGCTTTAGTGCCAGTACCGCTAATATAACAGATTTAGCACCAGGTACTTATGATGTTGTTGTTACGGATGATAATAGTGGTTGTGAAGGAACAGCGAGCATCGAAGTACTAGATGAAGCACCCACGCTAACGCTCACCAGTGTCGTAGAGAGTAATACCAATTGTGTAGATCCTTATAACGGCGATATCGAGCTTACGGTATCAGATGGCAGTGGCAGTTATAGCTACTCATGGACAGGCCCATCAAGCTTTAGCGCTAATACAGCTAATATAACAGATTTAGCACCAGGTACTTATGAAGTTGTTGTTACGGATGATAATAGTGGTTGTGAAGGAACAGCGAGCATCGAAGTGCTAGATGAAGCACCAACGCTAACGCTCACCAGTGTCGTAGAGAGTAATACCAATTGTGTAGATCCTTATAACGGCGATATCGAGCTTACGGTATCAGATGGCAGCGGCAGTTATAGCTACTCATGGACAGGCCCATCTAGCTTTAGTGCCAGCACTGCTAATATAACAGATTTAGCACCAGGCACTTATGAAGTTGTTGTTACGGATGATAATAGTGGTTGTGAAGGAACAGCGAGCATCGAAGTACTAGATGAAGCACCCACGCTAACGCTCACCAGTGTCGTAGAGAGTAATACCAATTGTGTAGATCCTTATAACGGCGATATCGAGCTTACGGTATCAGATGGCAGCGGCAGTTATAGCTACTCATGGACAGGCCCATCTAGCTTTAGTGCCAATACCGCTAATATAACAGATTTAGCACCAGGCACTTATGAAGTTGTTGTTACGGATGATAATAGTGGTTGTGAAGGAACAGCGAGCATCGAAGTACTAGATGAAGCACCCACGCTAACGCTCACCAGTGTCGTAGAGAGTAATACCAATTGTGTAGATCCTTATAACGGCGATATCGAGCTTACGGTATCAGATGGCAGCGGCAGTTATAGCTACTCATGGACAGGCCCATCTAGCTTTAGTGCCAATACCGCTAATATAACAGATTTAGCACCAGGCACTTATGAAGTTGTTGTTACGGATGATAATAGTGGTTGTGAAGGAACAGCGAGCATCGAAGTACTAGATGAAGCACCCACGCTAACGCTCACCAGTGTCGTAGAGAGTAATACCAATTGTGTAGATCCTTATAACGGCGATATCGAGCTTACGGTATCAGATGGCAGCGGCAGTTATAGCTACTCATGGACAGGCCCATCTAGCTTTAGTGCCAATACCGCTAATATAACAGATTTAGCACCAGGCACTTATGAAGTTGTTGTTACGGATGATAATAGTGGTTGTGAAGGAACAGCGAGCATCGAAGTACTAGATGAAGCACCAACACTAACGCTCACCAGTGTCGTAGAGAGTAATACCAATTGTGTAGATCCTTATAACGGCGATATCGAGCTTACGGTATCAGACGGCAGTGGCAGTTATAGCTACTCATGGACAGGCCCATCTAGCTTTAGTGCCAGTACCGCTAATATAACAGATTTAGCACCAGGCACTTATGAAGTTGTTGTTACGGATGATAATAGTGGTTGTGAAGGAACAGCGAGCATCGAAGTACTAGATGAAGCACCAACACTAACGCTCACCAGTGTCGTAGAGAGTAATACCAATTGTGTAGATCCTTATAACGGCGATATCGAGCTTACGGTATCAGACGGCAGTGGCAGTTATAGCTACTCATGGACAGGCCCATCTAGCTTTAGTGCCAGTACCGCTAATATAACAGATTTAGCACCAGGCACTTATGAAGTTGTTGTTACGGATGATAATAGTGGTTGTGAAGGAACAGCGAGCATCGAAGTACTAGATGAAGCACCAACACTAACGCTCACCAGTGTCGTAGAGAGTAATACCAATTGTGTAGATCCTTATAACGGCGATATCGAGCTTACGGTATCAGACGGCAGTGGCAGTTATAGCTACTCATGGACAGGCCCATCTAGCTTTAGTGCTAGTACAGCCAATATAACAGATTTAGCACCAGGTACTTATGAAGTTGTTGTTACGGATGATAATAGTGGCTGTACAGGAACAGCGAGCATCGAAGTACTAGATGAAGCACCAACACTAACGCTCACCAGTGTCGTAGAGAGTAATACCAATTGTGTAGATCCTTATAACGGCGATATCGAGCTTACGGTATCAGACGGCAGTGGCAGTTATAGCTACTCATGGACAGGCCCATCTAGCTTTAGTGCTAGTACAGCCAATATAACAGATTTAGCACCAGGTACTTATGAAGTTGTTGTTACGGATGATAATAGTGGCTGTACAGAAACAGCGAGTATCGAAGTGTTAGATGAAGCACCAACACTAACGCTCACCAGTGTCGTAGAGAGTAATACCAATTGTGTAGATCCTTATAACGGCGATATCGAGCTTACGGTATCAGACGGCAGTGGCAGTTATAGCTACGCATGGACAGGCCCATCAAGCTTTAGTGCCAGCATTGCTAATATAACAGATTTAGCACCAGGCACTTATGAAGTTGTTGTTACGGATGATAATAGTGGCTGTACAGGAACAGCGAGCATCGAAGTGCTAGATGAAGCACCAACGCTAACGCTTACCAGTGTCGTAGAGAGTAATACCAATTGTGTAGATCCTTATAACGGCGATATCGAGCTTACGGTATCAGACGGCAGTGGCAGTTATAGCTACTCATGGACAGGCCCATCAAGCTTTAGTGCCAGCACTGCTAATATAACAGATTTAGCACCAGGTACTTATGAAGTTGTTGTTACGGATGATAATAGTGGCTGTACAGGAACAGCTAGTATCGAAGTGCTAGATGAAGCACCAACGCTAACGCTTACCAGTGTCGTAGAGAGTAATACCAATTGTGTAGATCCTTATAACGGCGATATCGAGCTTACGGTATCGGACGGCAGCGGCAGTTATAGCTACTCATGGACAGGCCCATCTAGCTTTAGTGCCAGCACTGCTAATATAACAGATTTAGCACCAGGTACTTATGAAGTTGTTGTTACGGATGATAATAGTGGCTGTACAGGAACAGCGAGCATCGAAGTGCTAGATGAAGCACCAAGCTTAACTATAACTAGTACAGTAACACCAAATACAAGTTGTTCAACACCATTCGATGGTGCTATAGATATCACGGTTACCGATGGCAGTGGCAACTATAGCTATGCTTGGATAGGCGATAGCTTTAGCTCTACAGATGAAGATATCTCAGGCCTAGCAGGTGGCGATTATGAAATCACGGTAACTGATAATGACACAGGCTGTACTGGTTTTGCTAGCATAGCAGTGCTTGATAACTCACCAAGCTTAACTATAACTAGCTCAGTAACACCAAATACAAGTTGTTCAACACCCTTCGATGGTGCTATAGATATCACGGTTACCGATGGCAGTGGCAACTATAGCTATGCTTGGATAGGCGATAGCTTTAGCTCTACAGATGAAGATATCTCAGGTCTTGCAGGCGGTGACTATGAAATCACGGTAACTGATAATGACACAGGCTGTACTGGTTTTGCTAGCATAGCAGTGCTTGATAACTCACCAAGCTTAACAATAACTAGCACAGTAACCCCAAATACAAGTTGTTCAACACCCTTCGATGGTGCTATAGATATCACAGTCACTGATGGCAGTGGCAATTATAGCTATGAGTGGATAGGCGATAGCTTTAGTTCTACAGATGAAGATATCTCAGGCCTAGCAGGTGGTGACTATGAAATCACGGTAACGGATAATGACACGGGCTGTACTGGTTTTGCTAGCATAGCAGTGATTGATAACTCACCAAGCTTAACAATAACTAGTACAGTAACACCAAATACAAGCTGTTCAGCTCCATTCGATGGTGCTATAGATATCACAGTCACTGATGGTAGCGGCAACTATAGCTATGAGTGGATAGGCGATAGCTTTAGCTCTACAGATGAAGATATCTCAGGGCTAGCAGGTGGGGACTATGAAATCACGGTAACTGATAATGACACAGGCTGTACTGGTTTTGCCAGCATAGCAGTGCTTGATAACTCACCAAGCTTAACTATAACTAGCACAGTAACCCCAAATACGAGCTGTTCAGCTCCATTCGATGGTGCTATAGATATCACAGTCACCGATGGCAGTGGCAACTATAGCTATGCTTGGATAGGCGATAGCTTTAGCTCTACAGATGAAGATATCTCAGGCTTAGCAGGTGGTGACTATGAAATCACGGTAACTGATAATGACACAGGCTGTACTGGTTTTGCGAGCATTTCAGTGATTGATAACTCACCAAGCTTAACGATAACTAGCACAGTAACCCCAAATACAAGTTGTTCAGCTCCATTCGATGGTGCTATAGATATCACAGTCACCGATGGCAGCGGCAACTATAGCTATGAGTGGACAGGCGATAGCTTTAGCTCTACAGATGAAGATATCTCAGGCCTAGCAGGTGGTGACTATGAAATCACGGTAACGGATAATGACACAGGCTGTACTGGTTTTGCGAGCATTTCAGTGATTGATAACTCACCAAGCTTAACGATAACTAGCACAGTAACCCCAAATACAAGTTGTTCAGCTCCATTCGATGGTGCTATAGATATCACAGTCACTGATGGCAGTGGCAACTATAGCTATGCTTGGACAGGCGATAGCTTTAGCTCTACAGATGAAGATATCTCAGGCCTAGCAGGTGGGGACTATGAAATCACGGTAACGGATAATGACACAGGCTGTACTGGTTTTGCGAGCATTTCAGTGATTGATAACTCACCAAGCTTAACGATAACTAGCACAGTAACAGCAAATACAAGTTGTTCAGCTCCATTCGATGGCGCTATAGATATCACAGTCACTGATGGTAGCGGCAACTATAGCTATGAGTGGACAGGCGATAGTTTTAGCTCTACAGATGAAGATATCTCAGGCCTAGCAGGTGGTGACTATGAAATCACGGTAACGGATAATGACACGGGCTGTACTGGTTTTGCTAGCATAGCAGTGATTGATAACTCACCAAGCTTAACAATAACTAGTACAGTAACACCAAATACAAGCTGTTCAGCTCCATTCGATGGTGCTATAGATATCACAGTCACTGATGGTAGCGGCAACTATAGCTATGAGTGGATAGGCGATAGCTTTAGCTCTACAGATGAAGATATCTCAGGCCTAGCAGGTGGTGACTATGAAATCACGGTAACTGATAATGACACAGGCTGTACTGGTTTTGCCAGCATAGCAGTGCTTGATAACTCACCAAGCTTAACTATAACTAGCACAGTAACCCCAAATACGAGCTGTTCAGCTCCATTCGATGGTGCTATAGATATCACAGTCACCGATGGCAGTGGCAACTATAGCTATGCTTGGATAGGCGATAGCTTTAGCTCTACAGATGAAGATATCTCAGGCTTAGCAGGTGGTGACTATGAAATCACGGTAACTGATAATGACACAGGCTGTACTGGTTTTGCGAGCATTTCAGTGATTGATAACTCACCAAGCTTAACGATAACTAGCACAGTAACCCCAAATACAAGTTGTTCAGCTCCATTCGATGGTGCTATAGATATCACAGTCACCGATGGCAGCGGCAACTATAGCTATGAGTGGACAGGCGATAGCTTTAGCTCTACAGATGAAGATATCTCAGGCCTAGCAGGTGGTGACTATGAAATCACGGTAACGGATAATGACACAGGCTGTACTGGTTTTGCGAGCATTTCAGTGATTGATAACTCACCAAGCTTAACGATAACTAGCACAGTAACCCCAAATACAAGTTGTTCAGCTCCATTCGATGGTGCTATAGATATCTCAGTCACTGATGGCAGTGGCAACTATAGCTATGCTTGGACAGGCGATAGCTTTAGCTCTACAGATGAAGATATCTCAGGCCTAGCAGGTGGGGACTATGAAATCACGGTAACGGATAATGACACAGGCTGTACTGGTTTTGCGAGCATTTCAGTGATTGATAACTCACCAAGCTTAACGATAACTAGCACAGTAACAGCAAATACAAGTTGTTCAGCTCCATTCGATGGCGCTATAGATATCACAGTCACTGATGGTAGCGGCAACTATAGCTATGAGTGGACAGGCCCTAGCTTTAGCGCAACCGTAGAAGATATTGCAGGCTTAGCACCTGGTATCTATGAAGTTACTGTAACTGATGATAATACAGGATGTACAGGTACAGCAAGCATAAATGTAAATTCTAACCCTGGAGTAGGTATTACTTTAAGCTCGAGTAATGGACCGAGTTCTTGTGGTGCATCAGATGGAAGTATAACATTGTCATTTACAAATGTACCTGACGGAATTTATACCATTAACTATGCAGCTGGGACCTTTAATAATGTCACAGTAACAAGTAGTGAAGCTACTATTTCAGGTTTACCTGCAGGAGTCTATAATGATTTGAGTATTACTGTAGGTGCTTGTACTTCAACTCAGGATGTTGACGTTAATTTGAGTGACCCTGTAAATTTCACATTGAATGTCGCTGGTGGTAATATTACCACATGCGGGGGAAGCGAAGGTTTTGTTAATTTAACCGTAACAGGGGGTAGTGGCAATTTTACTTATTCATGGGTTGGACCTAACGGATTTGCTAGTACAACAGAAGATATAGCAAGCCTTGATGACCCAGGAACGTACACTGTATTTGTTAATGATATTAATAGTGGTTGTTCTGCAGCTACTAACTATACAGTTACTGAGCCTTCTGGATGTTCTGGCGGAGGTGGCGGCGAATGTGCAACTGTAAGAATTACGCCTACAACCTCACCTGCAACTTGTACTAATTCTGATGGTTCAATCTTTTTCGATATATCTCCAGCAACGCCGTTGGTGAATAATACAGGGGTGATTATTACAATTTCGGGTCCTGAATCAAGAACCAATGTTAATGATCCTCAATTTGATAATCTACCTATTGGTATATATAACTATTCTATACAATATGGAGATGCATCTTGTATTAAAGAAGGACAAGTAACTATTGATCAATCAGGAACTGTAGGAGTGCCAGTGGCAACCAACATTATGAATGCAGACTGTTATGGAGATGAAGGTCAATTAAACCTTGATGTACCGGGTGAAACGGGCAATGTCTTACAATGGTCTCTTGATGGATTTAATTGGACATCCTTTGTTGCTGGACAGCAAATCTCAATACCAGTAGGACCAGCACCATCTTTTGAGCAGGTAATTGCAGTAAGAAGGAGTCAGTCAGATCCTTGTAATGCCTCTATAACGGTAGTGATAGGAAATCAACACGATGAAATTCAATTTGTATCTACCTCTCATCCGGTATCAGATTGTGAGAATAGTGATGGATATATAACTATAGAATCCACTCCAACAGGGGGTAGCAACCCATCAGGACAATGGGAAGTGGCGGTAACTAATGGAGTTACGCCAAGCAGTTATGGCACACTTCAGTTAGGCAGTCCTTTGTTTGGTGCTGAAAGCCTATCTCCTGGTAACTATACAGTATTTGTTAGAGATGAATCAGGTTGTGTTGTTAGTGAAGATGTTGAGATTACGGCTCCAGGTCAGGTTGATATAAAGGATGATGGATTGCCTGGTAATGCAAGTTGTGCTGGAGAGGGTAAAAATGGAAGTATCGCCTTCAGTGTAGGAAATAGAGGAGATGTACCTGGGCCTTATGTGTTAATTGTAACACTTGGAGAGGATGAGTCTGAAATTTTTTATCAGGAGAATGAATATACTGGCAGAGGTGTTAATATGGATACTTTGAGTGCAGGTACATACAATGTAACTATAGACCCTGCAAATAATCAGTTCTGTCCTAATAAGAAATCGTACACGATTGGAGGTCCTCAAGTAGTGGACTTTGAATATACTTTAGAATGTAATGAGGATGGAACTAAGAATCTGGTTCTTTATGATATTAAAGGAAATTCGGCCTTAGAATATACTTTAAGAATATATAATCGTCAGGTAACGGAAGAGGTTGTTAGCCCATATACGTTAACAGTAAGTGATATAACAGGCGAAGCTAATCCAATTATGAGACCTGCTTTCTTGAATGGGGCTAGTGAATATGTGTTGATTTTAGAACAAGAGGATATCACTTGTACTATGAAATCTGATCCGGTTAACTTAATTGTTCCAGGTCCTATGACTGCTCAGATTGGGGAAGTTACAGAGTCCTTACCTGAGAGATATACAGGCTCATTTGAGATTATTAATTTTGGAGGTGGAATACCAGGTTATATGACTCAGATTGAGTTAGATTCAGCAGCAGTTCCGGGACAAAGTTTTGTGACTAATTATGAAGAAGTTCCTATTAACGATAACTTCCAGTATGAGATGGTTTATGAGGATATTCCAGCGGGTAGATACCTTGTAGAGGTTACTGATAGTTTGGGTTGTATAATAGAACTGGTAGCGAGGGTGCCTATGAATACAGATGTCTTTGTTCCGAATATATTTACTCCTAATGGAGATGCATTAAACCCGACCTTCTATGTAAGAAACATTCCTTCTGATGTTGAAGCTGAACTGGTAATTACTAATAGATGGGGTAATGTAATTTATCAGACGAGTGACTATCGAAATGACTGGGAGGCTGAGGATACACCAGATGGAGTTTACTTTTATAAATTGGATATTGATGGTGAACTGTATACCGGCTGGGTAGAAGTTATCCGAGGACATCCATAGAGCTTATTTAAAAGAATGAAGTTATATCAATAATATTGTTACAATAAAAATAAAAGGCCTCTAAAATCAATTTAGAGGCCTTTATTATTGCTGGGGGTATTCAAATGTTTAATTATAATTCAGTTAAGAATTTCATGGTATCTACACCGTCGGCATAGTCCCATAATTGGGGATACTGGGCATCTCCTAAAGGTTTATAATCTACTGCTAGTTGCTTGTTGCTAACTACACATTGAATTTTATCTTTTTGCCGATTTAGTATTTCTGAAAGGTCAGTGTCACTTGAATAATGTTCATAGAAGAGTACAGAAATAGGAGAGACCATGTTAAAATCTTCTTTTAATAGGAGAAATCCATTATCTAGATGTTTAACACCATTGACTAAATAGATGGATTTATTATAGTCATAGTTGTTCGAATACTTGTGGTTATAAGTAATCGATTGATATTTGTTCATAGCTTCAAAAAATGAATTGAAGTTATAATCTGTTGGAACCAACAGTTTGGATACATTTCTGCAGCCTAATCCAAAATAGCTAAATATATCATCTGAAAGTTTCTGTAGTTCCTCTGTACTTTCATTGCCATCCAGAACAGCAGTTGAAGTTCGGTTTTTTCTTATGATATTAGGATATTTTGAAAAATAATACTCAAAATACCTACTGGTGTTGTCACTTCCGGTAGCAATGATAGCATCAATCTCTTTAAGTTGATCTTTTATGATTATTTTATCATTCAGTCTATTGTCAATTGAATTAAGCTCATTGATGATATGGGTCATTAAGAATGTATCCTGTGAACTTATTTTAGTGACAGCTATATTACCACTAATAACAACGGCAAGTAGATCATGAAAGCCCACAAGGGGGATGTTACCGGCCATTACAATACCTATTTTTTTGTTTTGCTCTTTTAATTCATATTGGCTAACCCATTTAGCAAGTTGATCTTCCTGTAGGTAATTAATGATATTGTTGAGAGCAAGTCTTACATTGTCTTCAGTAAACCATGGGTTTTGTGATTTGGCCCTAATGAAGAACTCTTCATCAGGATTTCCTTGAGTAATATTTTTAAGCTTATTTCCTAGTTCGGCGAAAGCAGAAATTCGTTCTGTGATGTTCATATATAATCAAATAACCTTTGTAGCTTGTTTCTGTTTGAAAGCAGATAGATACTTTATATTTTTGCAAAGATTCGAATTTTAAGATTTAAATGGAATAAATAGTTTGTGTAATGGCTATAATGATAACTGACGAATGTATCAACTGTGGTGCATGCGAGCCTGAATGTCCTAACACAGCCATCTATGAAGGTGGTTTAGAGTGGGACTGGGCAGGAGGAACAACCCTTACTGAAGTAGAAATGGAAGACGGGACGGTGCTAGATGCTAAAGAGCCTCAAGAACCGGTTTCTGATGAGTTCTACTACATTGTTTCGGGTAAGTGTACTGAGTGTACAGGATTTCATGAAGAGCCTCAGTGTGCGGCTGTATGCCCTGTAGACTGCTGTGTTCCTGATCCGGATTATGAAGAGGATGAGGAAGAGTTGGTAGCCAAGAAAGAATGGCTTCATGATGAATAGGCAATAAAGCTTATTTCATTTTGGCTCTTTTAATAAGATAGGCATTCAAAATGTCGTTGAAGTCACCAGAAATATCGGCTTCAATAAAATCTATTTTTAATTGCCCACATCTAAGCTTCAGTTCGTGATAGTATTTTTGGATATCTTCAACATATTTATCCTTTACTTGACCGGGTTGAAGCTTTAATTTTTCTCCTGACTCCAGATCTATAAATTCATAAGGTCGATCTTCGAAATTAAAAGAATACTCTGTCTGCTTATCGGTGACATGAAAGAGTAAAACTTCATGCTTATTATGTTTCAGGTGTTGAAGGCCTTTAAATATGTCCTCTAGTTCGTCTGGGTTATCGAACATGTCACTGAAAATGATAATCAAGGACCTCTTATGATTTTTTTCTGCTACCTCATGTAGTACAGAGGCTACACTTGTGCTTTTGTTTTTATCCGTATCGTTGAATAGCTGTTCTAATAAGGTCATCAGTTTTCTAAGATGAGAACTGGTGGAGCTAATAGGGGTGGTAAGCTCTACCTTATTTGAAAATGTAGTAATACCAACGGCATCTCTTTGTTTCTGGAGTAAATGAGAAATAGCTGCAGCGCAAAGGATACTGAATTTTATCTTGCCCTTAGACTCCGTAGGGTAGTGCATGGAAGAAGAGTTGTCTAAAACCAACTGACACCTTAAGTTGGTCTCTTCTTCAAAGGTTTTTGTATATAATCGGTCTGTTTTAGCATATACTTTCCAATCGATATGTCTGGTGCTTTCTCCTGAGTTGTATAAATGGTGTTCTGCAAACTCTACAGAGAAGCCATGGTAGGGAGATTTATGTAAACCAGTGATAAATCCATCTACTAATTGACGTGCAAGAAAATCAATTTGACCAGTATTTTTAACCTTATCTAGGTCCAATTTCATATGCTAAATAGTTTTTTTGCCATAAATCTACCGAAAGAGTGTATCGGGAACACATAATAATGCAAAATGTTTTATAATTAATAATGATACGCTTGCATTGAACGCAATTAATATACTATATTTAAAACGGATTTATGTAAAGTCTAAGCAAAAAACTAAAAACTAAACTACTAGGATTGTGGAAGAGAATAATACCAACGAAAGAGAAGAAATATTTTCAGAACGAGTGCGTGCAGGTAAGAGGACATATTTCTTTGATGTAAAAGCCACGCGTTCGAATGATTACTACCTAACTATTACGGAAAGTAAGAGAAGGTATAAAGATGATGGGTTTACGTACGAAAAACATAAGATCTTTTTGTATAAGGAAGACTTCAATAAGTTTGTTGACGCTTTAAACAATACTGTAAACCATGTAAAAGAAGAGTTATTGCCTGACGTAGACTTTAGTCAGTTTGATAGACAAATGGGAGACGGACAGGAAGTAGAAGATAGCTCAGAGATCGATACAGAACTTAGATGGGATTAACACTTTAATGATTTGATAAACAAAGCCCTTGAGATAATCAAGGGCTTTTTTATTATCTTTGATTTTATGCTCGGAAAAACGCTAACATATATTTTAATTGCCGTACTGGTATTTGTCTTGCTTAGTTGGCTGTTTATAGATATTGTTATCTATGTGGCCATTGCCATAGTGGTGAGTAGCATTCTTAGGCCGTTAACACAGTACATTGCTAACACTCAAATATACAATTTCAGAGTGCCCAGATTAGTGGCTGTGATTTTATCCTATTGTGTATTGATTGGTTTTTTTACGGCTTTCGTCATTCTATTCATTCCTTTAATATCAGAGCAAATTGAGGTGATTTCTGGCCTTGATTATAGAAGTCTATACCTGAAATTGAGTTTGCCTCTTAAAAACTTTGAAAATTTCCTTATTAACAATAATCTTACTACTCAGCCAGAAGGCTTTATTGTAGATAAGCTCCGTAGTAATATAGTAGAGCTGATCTCCAATGCTCAGTTTGGTAATATTTTGAATAATGTTATTTCGGTTACCGGGCAAATTTTAGTGGGAATTCTGGCGGTAAGTTTTATCTCTTTCTTTTTCTTGTACGAAATGGGATCTATGAGAAGGAAGTTAATCAGCTTTATTCCTAATCGTTATTTTGAAGTGACCATTGCTGCTTATAATAAAATTGAGCGATTGTTATCTAATTATCTGATTGGCTTATTGTTTCAGATTTTTTCCGTTTTCACTATCGCTTCCCTTGGCTTAAGCATACTAGGTATTAAATATGCCCTTACTATTGCTTTGTTTGCAGCTGTGGCTAATCTTATTCCTTACCTGGGACCTTTGCTTGGGGCCTGTTTTGGTGTCATAGTAGGAGTATCTACTGGTTTAGATTTATTTACTACTAATAGCTATCTGTTGTTGATTATTAAAATAGGATCTGTATTTGCCACCGTACAAATTGTAGATAATATTTTACTTCAACCTTTGATTTTTTCTAAAAGTGTAAAAGCGCACCCTTTGGAAATATTTATAATTATATTTGCAGGCGCTTCTTTAGCGGGTATACCAGGAATGATTGCTGCGATACCTGTTTATACGGTTTTTAGAGTATTTGTAAGCGAACTGTATATAGGTTATAGAAGTTATAGTGTATTTAAATTACAGAAAAAATAATTTTTCATGGCTCTTAAATGTGGAATAGTAGGATTGCCAAATGTGGGCAAATCAACTCTTTTTAATGCAATTTCAAACAATAAGGCAGAGGCTGCTAACTTTCCTTTTTGTACAATAGAACCTAATGTAGGGGTAATTACGGTGCCTGATGACAGGTTAAGTGTTTTGGAGGAACTTGTGAATCCTCAAAGAGTAATTCCTACTACAATGGAATTTGTAGATATTGCCGGACTGGTAAAAGGGGCAAGTAAAGGTGAAGGACTGGGAAATCAGTTTTTAGCTAATATCAGAGAGGTAGATGCTATTGCCCACGTGGTAAGATGCTTTGAAGATGATAATATTGTCCATGTAGATGGAAAGGTGGATCCGCTTGCAGATAAGGAAGTAATAGATGCAGAACTTCAGCTGAAGGATTTGGAATCTGTGGATAAGAAGATCTTAAGAGTGGAGAAGATTGCTAAAAGTGGTGATGCCAAATCTAAGAAAGATCTTGAAGTACTGAAGAAATATAAAAATCACTTAGAGTCAGGGCAGAATGCCAGGAGCTTAGATATGGATCCTGAGGATAAAAAATCTGTGGCTGATTTACAGTTGCTTACCGCTAAACCAGTAATATATGTGGCCAACGTTGAAGAGACAGCATTGCCTAATGGTAATTCACACTCTGATACATTAAAAGAAATGGCTGCTAGTGAGAATGCTGAGGTAGTAGTAGTATCAGCTTCTATCGAGGCTCAGATAGCTGAGCTTGAGGATCCTGATGAGAGAGCTATGTTTTTGGAAGAATATGGCCTGACAGAGTCTGGTTTGAATAAGCTTATTAAAGCCGCTTACAGCTTATTAGATCTAATTACCTACTTTACTGCGGGAGTACAAGAAGTGCGAGCCTGGACCATTAAAAAAGGTTGGAAAGCGCCGCAAGCTGCAGGGGTGATCCATACAGATTTCGAAAAGGGATTTATTAAAGCAGAAGTGATAAAATTAGATAGCTACCAAACCTATAAGACCGAAGTAGCTTGTAAAGAAGCCGGAAAGATAGCCATAGAAGGAAAAGAGTATGTGGTAGCTGATGGTGATATCATGCATTTTAGGTTTAACGTGTAGCCTGTAATTCATAAAAAGGTAATTTTGAGAAGAAATTACCTTTATTATTGACATTATTGAAGAATTATTAGTGTCTTCATGAAATAAAATTCGGTTGAATTTTCAGATTAATTTTTTAAACATTATTTTTATTAAAATATTTTTTTAATATTTATTGTTCGGCCCAGGATTTAGTTGGTAAGTGCATAATTGCGGATTTTTTTTGAAATAATAATTTAAAAAGAAACAGGCGGCCTTAATTTTTTGTCTATAATTAATTCAAGTTGAGAGTTAGAATTATTTTTCTTTTAAAGAATAGGGGGAGCCACGTCCCTTTTCATCACCAGTATCTTCTTGCTCAGATGATCAAGGGAATACTTATGAAAGGTGGTGATGAAAAGCTTATACAATACTCATTTTATAACTTTTCTGGCCTTAAGGGGCAGACAAAGGTGAGCAGGAAAGGGCTTCATTTTTATTCCTCTCGTGTAACCTTGGTTCTATCCAGTCCTAATAAGCAATTTATTGACTATTTCCTTATGAACTTATTTGAGTTCAACCAGGTAGAATTGGGGGGGCTGTATCTGCAACCTGAGAGCGTAGAGTTAGAAGAAGGCGTAGAGCTTTCTGATTCTATGAAATTTATATGTATATCACCTTTAGTGATATTAAACTCATCGTTCAACGATAACTCATCTAAAAGGTTTATTTCTCCTGAATCTGATAACTTCTCAGATTTACTCTATGAGTCTACTATGTCTAGAATGCAGGAGGCACAACTTTATACTGAAGAACAGCTTTCCAGCTTTTATAAGTTTCAGTTAGTGCCAGATAAAGCATATTTAGCAAGACTTACTTCTGCTCAGAAGAAATTTGCCAGAATATACCCTGTGTATGATCAGGATGTAAAGTATGAAGTGAGGGGGTATACCTTTCCTTTTACCTTATATGCTGCTAAGGAAGTACAGGAATTCGTATTCAACTGTGGTATGGGTAGATTTACGCACAAAGGCTTTGGTATGCTCGATGTGGCTAACTCTAACCCTAACAACAGGGTGCTGAAGTACGAATTTCAGACGCTTAGTCAACAGGATTCATAGTATAACTGGCATAGCCTATAAGTATTTCTGATCTCATTGACGGAGGCTTATAATACACTAATATTTCGTAGTTATTTTCTGTTTCAAAATGATTTCCTTCCAGATAGTTAGGGGTTAACTCCTTGCTCTTAACTAAATATTGGAAATTATAATGTCCCTGTTTTAAGATCATATCGCAGGTGTACATGTTATTGGAGGCATTATACTTTAAAGGAGTGTCAAGTTCCCAGTTATTCATGTTGCCAACAAGGTACACGTCGCCTTCTATTTGTTCTGCCTGAAGGTAGAAGTAAACGGTGAGGTAATCAGATTGTGTAGGGCCATTGCCTGTGTCAGTGTTAGAAATGAAGAAATTACCATTAAGATCATCATATTGGGTGTAAGGCTGATAAATTCTTGGCTTGTCTACCATTAACTGAGCAGAAGTTGGTCTGGTTTGAAAATTGGTTCGCTGTACATTTTGCCCCGGATATCGGATAGATTGCATGTCAAAAAAGCGAAATTCATTACCAGCGTAAAAACTATTTTCATTATTGAAATATTTATAATCTAATTCCGAGCTATGTTCCTTAATCATGCTGGGTTTTAGATCTGTAATTGCGTTATCCCAGCGCTGGTTTTGTCTTATTACCACCTGAATGTCTCCGGGATTTTGAATAGGATAGTTTTCGTAATTTATGGTGAAGTCTAATTGTTGTCTACTTCTATCCATAGAGGTCATGCCTTTTAGGTTGCTGGTTAGTGCTATGCCTACATTATTAGCATATATCATGAATCGATGAGATAATATTATATCTGATTCGTCCGTTCCTCTGTAAACTACAAGTAAATAGTTACCGGGTATTTTTACATTGGGTACTCTAAAGGTGTAGTGTACATAAGCAATTTTGGTGTCTACCGAAAGCTTATAATTATTGATATTGAATTCATTAAAGTCGTATAAATAGTCAATCGCCTTGAGTTTGGAAGGGCTCCAGTCTCTATCACAATGAATTATTTTAACTCTATAGCTTTCTTCAGCTTCTACCAGGTCATCAAATTCTAAAGTGAGGTTGTTTCTACCTAAAAGTGCAGTGGCGGGGTTGGTGGTATTGTTACCAGAGTATAATTGTACGGTTCTGGTTTCAAATTCGTACGTGGCGTTTTTATATAAAAGTTTCTTATTTTGACTGAATATTGAGGTGTAACTGGCAAATAAGAGTAAAAAAAAATATATATATAGTTCTAAAATTCATATGCTTTTTGAAATATTTTTATCTTTACGCTAAGATAGCAATTACAACCTATTCAAATAAAGCTGTGTCTTATTAAACAAAGCCTTTGGACTTTTATTGTTAAATGATATCAGAAAATGATCTTGTAGAGGGGTGTCGGAAGGGAGACAGAGCGTCTCAGCGACAGTTATATGATCTTTATTCAAAGAAGATGATGACTGTGGCTATGAGGTACTCTAAGTTTGATCAGGAAGCTGAAGATATCATACAAGAAGCGTTTATTAAGATATTTGATAAAATATCCACTTTTAGAGGTGAAAGCCGTCTCGATTTTTGGATTAAAAGAATTGTGGTGAATACAGCTTTAAATCATCAACGAAGCAAATTGTATCTGTTTCCTATGACAGATATCAATGATGTCACATTTACTGAAGACAGTGACTTCTCATTATCCGATTTCAATTTCAAAGAATTACTCAAGATGATTCAGAGATTACCTGCTGGTTGCCAGACGGTATTTAATCTTTATGCTATTGAGGGCTATACTCATAAAGAGATAGCAGAGGAGTTGAATATTAGTGAGGGAACATCAAAATCTCAATATTCAAGAGCCAGAGCTTTATTACAAGAGCAGTTTAAAAAGGAGGAAAAACTAAGCTATGGACAAGCAAAATAGATCAAACTTTGAAGATCAATGGCAGCAGGCTTTTGAAGATGCTGAATTGGACGTGTCCAACCATGTTTGGGAAAGGATAGAGCTGGATCTTGCTAATGCTAATAATAGTAAAATGAAACGGCGATTGCTGTTTTTTCAATTGCTAGCTGCTGCTTCTGTTGTATTTGCTCTTACTATTTCCGGTATTTATTCATATCAATGGTATTCCAATAAAAATGCTGGTTTGTCAGTGGAAGAGTCAGGCATAGCTATGACTGATGCTGAACAGACGAATGGACTAGGTACTGAAAATGATAAAAGTAATGGTTCGATTTCTGACTCTGAAATGACTAATAGTGATCCTGATAATTTAAAGAGCAATCATACTTCATCTTCTATAAATGAAACAGAAGAAGCAGCTGCTACTGGATCTGAAATGGCTAATCAGTCACATGGAGTAAAAGAAAATAGCAATAAAAATAAAGCTCTTGAAGAATCTAAAGAGGGTATTTCTGACGTAAATCTGCTTGCAGACAATGAGAGAAATTCATCTGCCGATATGGCGAGTGAAAGTGAACTTGCTGAGGTTATTTCTGATAATTTGGATAGTTACACCAATAATACTAGAGTAGCGGAAAATAGCAACTCAAATGAAATAACTGATGGCATAGGAAATAATGCTGCTCAATATTCGTATAAAGAAAAAGGATCGAAGTCTCATTCGTTGGCTGAAAATAGAGGAGAAGGCATAGCATCTCAAAATAATGCTCTCTCTGGAACTACAACAAATAGCAGTGTAGCCATGAATGATAACAATGAAACAAATAATCAATATAGAGATGAAGTAAATAATGCTTCATCACCATCTCAGATAGAAGTATTAGCGGCTCAAGACAATGTGTTATTGGCTGATTTAGATAAGCGCTTTGAATACCTAAAAGCAGATTCTTTAATGGATAGAGAAATGCAAATGGTGCCGTGGTATGCTTACGTTCCTACACAAAAGGAAGAAGCCAGTTCTAATGATACTTGGGCAGGAGTTGGTTTTTCTGCAGGCAGGTTCGATCCTAATATAGGAGGCGGAACCAATAGCACTCTGGCTAATATGGATTTTGAAGGTAGTAGCCTGGCCATGAGAAGAAATCCTACATTTTCTGAAGAGACAGTAGGGCAGAGCGTTAATGTGGGAGTAAGTGTAGGTACTCAATTAGCGAAGAGATGGGTGGTGCAAGGTGGTCTGAGCTATTTGCAACAGCAAGCTTCTAGTGCTTCTAATGTGGTTTCAAACAACACTACTACCACAGGAAGAACCGCCTCTAAAACAGTAACTTCATTTAACAGTATAGGAAATAACGGTGCTACAAATGATGAGGTGAGCATAGAGTTTACCAGACCTTATGAAATAGTGAATACTTATCAGCTGGTGAGTGTGCCACTACAGGCTGGTTACATTGTGCTAGATAAGAAATTTAACATCACTATATTATCAGGGGTGGCTAATAACATTTTAATTAGAAATACTTTCGATGGGTCTGATGGTGATGTGGAAGATTTGACTGTAAGCGCAGGAAGCGAGTCTCCATATAGAACTTATCAGGTGAGCGGTTTGCTAGGCTCAGAGTTTAGCTATGAGATGGGAGGACATTACATTTTGTCATTTTTACCTCAATTAAGGCAGGCGCTAACATCGGTTACTAAATCAGACTCTGATTTTGACAGTAGGCCTACAATTCTAGAAGTCGGTTTTAGATTTAAATATATTTTTTAAACACTCTTCCAACCCTTTTGAACTAAGGAGAGTCTAATAGATAACTAACAGCAATATTTTTTAACAAGACTAATTATGCGAAGGACAATTATAAGAAGTCTATTTAGGGCGATTTATGTACAAGTATTATTTTTAATAGGAATGATTATACTGGTGGGGGTTATGCTCTAGCATTTCACCTCATTTTGCAATAGATCGAAAAAAAGGAGGAATAGGTTCGAAATTCGAACCTATTCCTCTAGCATATCAATTTCCATTGCTTTTTCTTCCCACTGTTCATTAAGTCCATCAAGAATTGATTTTTTAGACTCATATTTGGTGTTAGCCTCTAAAAGCTTATCTGGGTTTCCATATACGTCTGGTTCAGCCATATGAGTTTCCAGTTCATTAATTTCTTTCTCCAGCTTTTCCATTTCCTGTTCTATACGGCTCAGTTCTTTTTGAAGTGCCTGTAGCTTTCTTTGATCTTCATCAGTATGTTTTTTAGGCTGAGGCTTTTCTTTCTTCTCTGCCTTTGGCTTAGGTGCAGCAGCAGTTGCTTCTACAGGATTTTGCTCTCTCCAGTATAAATATTCCTGATATGTGCCTGGATACACTTTTATTTCATGGTTTTCTATATACCAAATTTTATTGGCTACCTGATTTACGAAGTGTCTGTTGTGAGAAACAGTGATAAATGTACCTTGATATTGCTGTAAGGCTTGTATTAAAATGTTCTCTGACTGAAAATCTAAGTGGTTGGTAGGCTCATCAAGTAATAAGAAGTTGGCTTCGGAGATAAGTGTTTTGGCTAATGCTACCCTTGATTTTTCTCCTCCAGAGAGTACTTTGATTTTCTTAAATACATCTTCATCAGTAAATAGGAAGCAACCGAGAACTTGCCTTAATTGTAGTTCTGTTTTCTCTGTGCCGGCTTGCTTTAGTTCCTCCAGAATGTCATTGTTTACGTGCAATGATTCCAGCTGATGCTGAGCGTAAAAGCCTTTAAGTACATTATAGCCTTCTTCTCTTTTACCGTAAACAGCTTCTGATCCATCTATAATTCTTAATACGGTAGACTTACCCTTTCCATTGGCTCCAATAAGCGCAATTTTATCACCCCGCTCTA
Source organism: Fulvivirga maritima (assembly GCF_021389955.1). Taxonomy (NCBI): domain Bacteria; kingdom Pseudomonadati; phylum Bacteroidota; class Cytophagia; order Cytophagales; family Fulvivirgaceae; genus Fulvivirga; species Fulvivirga maritima. The sequence continues at coordinate 6,118,449 of NZ_CP089980.1, read as the reverse complement.
TATGTGCCGAGGTATTTTCTAATATTTTTAGATCTCCGTATGATTTGCTTATATCGTCAAGGCGAATTACATGTCTGCCAGATTTTTGTTTGAACTCAAATTTGAAATTCACCACCGCGTTAGTATCAATAACATCTTCCACCTTATCCATACGGTTAAGTGCTTTCACGCGAGATTGTACCTGTTTGGCTTTAGTGGCTTTAGCTCGGAACTTCTCAATAAAGCGTTCGGTTTGCTTTATTTTCTGTTGCTGATTTTCAAAAGCATTTTTTTGAATTTCGCTTCTCAGCTCTTTTTCTTCCAGGTAGAAGTCATAATCTCCTTCGTAAACAGTGAGCTGTTGCTGGGTCACTTCTACTACCTTGTTGATGGTGTTGTTGAGGAACTGCCTATCGTGAGAAACTACTATAACGGCTCCTTCATAATTTCTAAGGTAGTTTTCTACCCATTCTATAGAAGGTAAATCCAAGTGGTTAGTAGGCTCATCCAGCATGAGTAAGGATGGTTTTTCTAATAGTAACTTAGCCAGCATCACCCTCATGCGCCATCCTCCTGAAAATTCTTTAAGAGGCCTTTGTAAATCCTGCGTGTTAAAGCCGATACCTTCTAATATCTCTTCAGCCTTAGCCTGCATGCTATAACCTTCCAACCTTTCAAACTTTTCCTGTTGCTTGGTGAGCTTTTCTACCAAATCATCAGAGTAGTCTGTTTCCAGCTTTTTCAGAATACTATCAATGGCTTTTTGGGTTTGTACGGCTTCTTCAAAAGCCTCCATGGCCACAGAAAGTATACTATCTTCGGTTTGGTAAGAGAGAAGATCCTGATTTAAAAAGCCAATGGTGCAGTCATTACTTTTGCTGATATCTCCGCCATCGGGCTGATAGTTTCCATTTAGCAGTCGTAATAAAGTGGACTTGCCTGCTCCGTTTAGACCAATAAGTCCTATTTTGTCTTTTGGCTTGATGTGAAGTGAGGCTTCCTCGTAGAGAGCTCTGCCTCCGATGAAATAAGAAAGGTTGTTTATTGATAACATGCTACAAAGTTATCTGTTGATCAATAGATAATAAAACCTAATAGTATTATAGTTTTACATTTTGCTCAGAAATTTTAATTCTAATAGAATTCATTATGAAAAAGTCGTTTTTAATTTTGTTGGTATTTGCAGTGGCTATTGGTTGTAGTAGCTCTTCTGAAACTAAAGATGAGGATACTGACAATGTTGATAGTAGCGCGGTTGCTACTGAAAAGGAAGCCCCTAAAGAAGGGTTGGATAGAATTAATCTACCTGCTGGTTTTAAAATAGAAGTATTTGCCGAGGTGGAAAACGCACGATCATTGGCTTTAAGCCCTTCAGGAGTAGTATATGTGGGCAATAGGGCTGAAAATAAAGTATATGCGCTAAAGGATGAAGATGGTGATGGTAAAGCAGAGAAAAAATATGTGTTGGCCGATAGCTTGAATAGTCCTAACGGTGTGGCCTTTAAAGATGGTGATTTATACATAGCCGAAATAAGCAGAATATTGAAGCTTTCTGATATAGAAACACAGCTTGAAAATCCTCCTGCCTATGAAGTAATTAATGATAATTATCCTACTGAAGGGCATCATGGCTGGAAATACATCGCTTTTGGGCCTGATGGTAAATTATATGTGCCAGTAGGTGCGCCTTGTAATATTTGTGAAAGTGAAGATGAGATTTTTGCTACTATTACCAGAATGAACCCTGATGGTACTGGCAGAGAAATAGTGGCGAAAGGGATAAGAAATACAGTAGGGTTTGATTGGAAGCCTGATACTAAAGAGCTGTGGTTTACAGATAATGGAAGGGATATGATGGGAGATAATTTTCCTCCGGGAGAGTTAAATAGAATTACTGAAAAAGGGCAACACTTTGGCTACCCTTATTGCCATGGCGGTGAAATAGCTGATCCTGAGTTTGGAGGGAAGTTTCCTTGTTCTGACTTTGTACCTCCAGTCTGGAAGTTTGAAGCGCATACAGCCAATTTAGGGTTTACTTTTTATACCGGAGATATGTTTCCTGAAGAATATAAAGGCGATATTATAGTGGCTCAGCATGGTTCCTGGAATCGCTCTAAAAAGATAGGATATAGATTGATGCACGTTTCTATTGAAGGAAATCGAGCTACCGAAGCCAAGGTTTTTGCTGATGGCTGGCTAAATGATAAAACACAATCTAACTGGGGCAGACCCGTAGATGTAATTCAACTGAAAGATGGTTCTATTTTAGTGTCTGATGACTTTGGTAATAATGTTTATCGAATTTACTACGAAGGATAATCTGTAATAAATTGAATGGAGAAACAGCCCTTGAAGTTACGCACTTCAAGGGCTGTTTTTTTTAATAATTAGATTGAGGCATCGGGTCAGAAAGTGTTTTCATAAAGGCGATAATCGCTTGTTGCTCCTGATCAGATAGATGAAGGGAATCTTCTGGAAGCGTCTGATGCTCGAGTTTAAAACCCATGCCAATTCCACCCCCGACATTATAAAAATCCATTACTTGTTCCAGGCTATCATACACACCATTATGCATGTAAGGCGCTGTGTAGGCAATGTTTCTGATGGTAGGCGTTTTAAAAAAGTGTTTACGCTCCTCTGTTTTGAATATTTCATATCTACCCAGGTCTGTGTCTAATGTTTTATTAGAAGCTGTTTTGGGCGTTCCTAAGGCTTCCATTTCAGATTCTCGGAAGTCTGGTGGTACTGTGCCGTTAAAGAGAGGAGGGAAGTGGCAGGTAGCGCACGCGGCTTTGCCCATGAAAAGATTGAAGCCCAGCATTTCTTCCTTGGTTAAGGAGGCTTCTTCTCCGCGCATGTTTCTATCAAACTTAGAGTTGAAAGGAGCCAGGCTGCGGATGTAGGTGGCTATGGCATGCCTTATGTTGTTTTGAGTAATGCCATTTTTATATATGGAGGAAAATTGCTCTTTATATTGAGGATCTGATTTTACTTTTTTCTCTAAGGCAGCCAAGTCAGAGTGGAATTCATCTTTATTATTGACCACATCAGAAATTTGACCTTCGATGTTACCTGTGCGATTATCATAAAAAAAGGCCTTTTGTAAACCCGCATAGTAGAGTGTGGGCGTATTTCTTTTGACGGGCTTTCTGTGGATGCCTAACCCTGTTTTTTCACCATCAGTAAAAGCGAGTGATGCTTTGTGGCAGCTGGCACAGCTAAGAGAATTGTTGTCGGAGAGGTTTGTGTCGTAAAAAAGCATTTTTCCCAATGCACTGATAGAATCTTTTTCTTCAGGCACCGCGTGATCAGCAAAGTAAGCTATACTGAAGGTCTTGTCGCTGAAAAGGCCCGGCGCGTCGTTATTGATAGCCAAGGAAAAAGGGAAATTGGTATTCCAGTCTTTGCAGGTTTTGTTCCAAAGGTGAAGTTGGTATTCAGTATGTTGCTTTATAAATTGAAACCTATCAAAAGTGTTAAAATCACCATCGGAAAGCATGGCTACAGTGTTGCTGATTTCTTTTTTCCACTCTTCAAAAAGGCTCTTGTCATGGAAATGGTCTTTAAAAAAGGCCAGATAATTATTTAGGCTGTTGTAGACTATTTGTGCTTCATCCATTGATTGGGATAATGCAGGAGAATCAAATCCTGTAATGCCTAGTGTAGCTGTCCGAATGATTGAGTTTCTTAAAAGCCACAAGAAATGATAGTCTTTGTAGGTAGATAGATCGGTATTATTTTTAATAAGTGTGAGTCGATTAGCAAGAAAATCAACCACTTGATGAATATGCTCTTTGTCTATATTACTGTCAGTAAATATATTTTCTTCCAGAACCTGAAAGCTTTTCGGTGTTATTTTCTTAATATCAGTAAGGTCTTCTTCTTCTACTTTTAATAGGTTAGGGCCATTTAAAGTTTTATAGTTTTCCATTTCAATGAAGCCAAGAATCGGTTCTGCTTTCTTGAAGTACTTCTTGGCTATAAGGAAGTTTTCTTTAATAGCTGTTTCATTTTCTGAATTTTTTAAAGCCTTTAAAAAGTGTATGGTAGAATCCAGTTGAAGAACGTATGTCTGTTCTACTGCTTCAAAATCTTTTAAATCGTTGCTGTTTTCACTTGGTTGAGTGTTACAGCTTATAAAGAGAGAAAAGAGGCCTGCTATTAAGCAAGCCTCTTTGGTGAGTTTCAATAGATATGTCATTTTTTACCTTTCCAGACCTACTATTTTGAATAGAACGCTACCTTCTTTGCGTGATCCATTTAGATTTTGTACTGCGGTAGGATCAGTAAAAGGCAATCCGTTAGCTCTTTCCCAACCGTGGTTTTGGGTCATAATCAGGAAGGTGTTTTCTCCGTTATTTACTTCATCGGTTATGTCAATCATACCTGTAAGTTCCCAGATAGATGAGGTGTTTCCGTAACCTAAAGAGGCGGCTGTAACCTGATCGCATTCCAGAACTACTTTTAATTCGCCTGTATTGATGTTATATTGATATAGGTATGGATAATGATTGGCGGCCTCTTTTATTCCTTGTATGCCGTTAGGATCTTCCTGGATGTAAACATAGTTTTCTGTTGTAAGAATGTTATCCGGGCTATGGAATGCAGCCGCTACAGCATTAGGATCGGTAATACCTTTGTCACCATCTAGCACACATGTGATGGTACCTGCAGCCGTAGGATCAGTATCATTCAATACTAATTTGTATACACGTCCTGTTCTGCTTCCCTTGCCTATAAGGTCTGGTTTGTCTCTTCCTGTTACTGCAAAATATACTTCTCTTTCATTAGCGGCAGATCCTTTTCTCCAGTCTATATCTTCTAATCTGGAGAAGCCCATTACACCTTTATTTTTGGCTTCAGTATCTAATAGATCTAATCCTTTTTGTTCCAGTTCTACGAATTCAATATTATATTCCTGACCTTCTTCCATATCCATTTCGTATTCCACTTCACTGTCAGTAACCTTCAATCCATACAGTTTACCTCCTGCTAAATCTCCTCTGTTACCTACATACATACCTAATTGACCTGAAGGAACAGAGTTATTACTTTCATCATCTCCAATGAGAACTACAGTTTTATCGGCATAAGCATCTTTTCCAAGAACTACTGCATTTTCTGTGTTCCATTGCCCCAGGGCAGTCAATATCCAAGCGGCACTGGCATCTGAAGTTCTCTTGTAAGGATCAGTAGCAAATACCCCTTGAGAGTTGCCATCCCACTCACCGCCAGATAGGTAAAGCGGTCCGAAGCCATGAGTCGCAGGCATTACCAGATTGCCTGAACATTGGGCTGTGCCGCCAGTAGCAGTGCTGTTAAGGATGTATTCTCCAATAACGGGTTTAAGATCACTATTAAGCAATATTCTGGCTATAGAATAATCGGCTTCTATGTTATTAATTAAGGTGAAGGTACCATCATTTTCAGCAATTAAGCCAGCGCCATCGGCCATGCTACCGTAAACAAAACTCGGAGAGCTGGGAAGCGTATCTTCAGAACTTAATACTACACTCAGTTCTATGTCGCTGAAATCTTCCCAAACTTTTAAAATACTAGCAGGGGTGTGGGAGCTTTCTAAAGGGGTAAGTTCATCTACATTAGAATAAATAATAGTAGTGTCATTATTCATCACTATAGTAGTGTCGTTGTTGATGACTTCGGTCACTTCCGTTATTTCATCTTTGCAGTTTGAAAGTGCACCCAGGCAAGCGAGAGTTCCCAAAGCCAGGTAATAGTTTTTTAGTTTCATAGGTAAGTTGATTTTATAATTATAATGCAAATCAACTAAATATCTTTTGTCCTATGTTTATGTGAAAAAATACATTAGGTTAAGAAAAAAACCTCATATTAATCAATTGATAATATGAGGTTTAATATTTGTTTATAATGATTTAAAGAAATGTTAACATTAAGTCATAATTTCTACTTTATTGCTCTGAAACCCAATTTTTGAAGATTCTTTCCTGTAAATCTGTTTTCTCAGTCAATTCTTCAATAGTGTATTCTACAGCACCATTATCTTTCTTTTTAGAAGTAAGCTCTAAGCCGGCATAGCCTAAGTATTTATCATAGTCTAGCGGTTGAGTAGTGTAGATGTAGCTGAAAAACTCATCCAGATTAGTCTCAGCATACTTTTCGCAGGTTTTTCTAAGTTCTTCTTCAGTAAAGCCTCTCTTTTTCCCTTTGTAATATGTGTTATACAAGTCTCTCATCACGTCATCAAGGGAGTTTCTGTTATTGGTTTCATGTCTGATTTTGAAATCTAGTAGTAAACCTAAAATCGGCCCTTTTTGATAATATGAAATACCGCGATCTTCCTCTTCTGCCGTTTGCCCGAAGGGGCCATCTCGCCAGGTTTCATAACTGGCCTCAGCTATGGACTGATAAGTTTTTCCCGGATCATTTTCATAGGCATTGATGTTTCCTTCAAAAGCTTTAAAGAGTTGCTCTTTAGAGCATAATTCCGCTCTTTTTACCACCATATATTCATAATAAACAGAAAGGCCTTCAGAGACCCACAGCATTTTGGTTCTGTTAACATCGCTATAGTCAAATGGTCCTAGCTCTATGGGTCTGATACGTTTCACATTGAAATTATGAAAATACTCATGAGCCAGGAAGAAGAGCGTCTGAAGCCTTGCATTAGGATCAGAAAGGCTGTTGCCAGAAAAGCTCACTGATGTAGAGTTAAGGTGCTCAATGCCGCCTCTGCCCGGGCCAATGCCTATAAAAGTGTATTGCTCGTAAGGAATATCACCTATAAGATCTGTACTTGTCTTGATGATCTTCTTTAAATCATCCATTAGACCTTGCTCATCAAAGTCTCCCATGTTATACCCCGAGAAATAGTGAGGAATACCGTCTAATTTAAAGTCAGGCAGGCTGTGTAATTTACCTACCAGTATAGGGCTGTCATAAAGCACATCATAATTATCAGCTATGAATACATCTTTATTGTCTCCCTGACTTAGTCCTGTAGCTATATCAGGCCAATAGTCCGGGTGATTGATCTTAATGCTAATAGCTGATTCTATTCTGTTTTCAGGATAAAGGAAAACTCCGCCGGGTAAAATATAGCCTCTGCTGCTACCCAGATATGGTTCGGCTACAAATTCTTTGGTGGCCACCACATCGTAGCTTATTACTATTTCTTTGGCTTTACCTGTAGCCAGGAGCCATGTGTTTTTATCCTTTTTTGTAAAATCAATAGTATTACCGTCAGCGGAAGCGTTGAAATTTTTTACATTACCAGGGAAATCCAAAATTTGGTAATAGCCGGGTGTCCAAACCGGCATTTTAAGCTCCAGCTGATCTTCTTTTACATGTGAGCAAATCATTTCTACATGAAAAGTGTGCGAAGCGGGATCAGCCATAGATACGGTGAAATGTATCTGAGGCTTAGTTCCTGCATGGCTATAGAAGATAAGTAATGTGAGAGATAAGGCTAATAATAAGAGTTTTTTCATTTTAGAACTTTAATTACGATTAATATCTGCGTATTTGACTACATCTTCTTCTGTAATGACGGCTGCTGACATGATGATTAATCTTTCTACCACATTTCTAAGCTCACGGATGTTGCCCGTCCAAGCATGAGATTGAAGCAGAGTGATAGCCTCAGCGCTGATTTCTTTAGGCTTAGAGCCATATTCTGCGGCTATGTCATTTAAGAATTTGTCAACCAAAAGCGGAATATCGTCTTTTCGGTCTCTAAGTGCAGGTACTTTTATAAGAATTACACTTAATCGGTGATAAAGGTCCTCTCTGAATTTATTTTCGGTAATCTCAGCTTTGAGGTCTTTATTGGTGGCCGCTACTATTCTTACGTTTACTTTTATTTCTTTATCTCCACCTACACGGGTGATTTTGTTCTCTTGCAAAGCTCGTAGTACTTTGGCCTGAGCCGAAAGACTCATGTCACCTATTTCATCTAAAAACAGGGTGCCTCCGTTAGCTTGTTCAAACTTGCCTATGCGCTGCTTTACTGCTGAGGTAAAAGCGCCCTTCTCATGTCCAAAAAGCTCACTCTCAATAAGTTCTGAGGGTATGGCCGCGCAGTTTACCTCTACTAATGGCCCTTTAGATCTACCGCTTTTCTCATGTAACCATTTGGCAACAAGTTCTTTACCTGTTCCGTTTTCACCAGTTACCAGTACACGAGCTTCTGTAGGAGCTACTTTTTCTATGGTTTCTTTTACCTGTGATATGGCATCTGATTCACCTACTATATCAAAGGTTTTAGATATTTTCTTTTTGAGTACCTTGGTTTCGTTTACCAAAGTAGATTTATCGAGCGCATTTCTTAGAGTAACTAAAAGGCGATTAAGATCTGGCGGCTTTTGGATAAAGTCATAGGCACCTTTTTTAGTAGCTTCTACGGCCGTTTCAATGGTGCCGTGCGCGCTGATCATAATAAAAGGAGTTTCTATTCCTTGCTCAGCTGCTTTTTCTAATACCTCTATGCCGTCCATTTTAGGCATTTTGATATCGCATAAGGCAGCATCAAATTTATCTTTGCTCAGTTTTTTTAATCCTTCTTCACCGTTTTTGGCTTCATCTACATCATAGTTTTCATACTCTAAAATTTCCTTTAGTGTATTTCTGATGCTTTGCTCATCATCAATGATTAATATTTTAGGCATAATGAGTTGGTTAAAATTAACAATGCCACCATTTCACATAATAATAGAAATGATGGCATTGCTAAAATAAGAAAAAAATATAAGCCTATAAGCCGGGTTCTGTCCCTGAAAGCTCAGGGCCTTATCATTTATCTAGCCGCAGCATTGCTGCTACGATCTATCGATCTACCCGTTACATCTCTGTAAAAGAGCCAGACGGGCCGCCTGACTGCCCGAGGGCATATGCAACTTATTTGATCTTTCAGCTCGTAAGGTTTACCGTGCCCCCGCAGTCGCCATTGGGGCGGTGAGCTCTTACCTCGCCTTTTCACCTTTTCCCTGTTTGCACAGGGTAGTTTGTTTTCTGTGGCACTGTCTGTACTTTTCCTAAGAAAAGCCCTTCCCGTTAGGAAGTACGATGCCCTATGCTGCCCGGACTTTCCTCTTCAAGTGAATGAAGCGATAAGGCGGCTTACATTTGTTGCAAAAGTAAGTACAAATAAATTAATAGTAGAGTTTTTTCTATAAAGTACTGTTTTAGTGGATGTCTTCTCCGGTGAGTTTAAACTCGTATTCATCAGCTACGTTGGCTACTTCCTGAATAATTTCTTTCAAGATTTCTTCTGTGGCACTGTCCACAAAACTGGCGGCTTCTACATGGATATATTCATCGGAAATGACAAAGCGCGAGTGATTAAGGTTCGCATTTTCTTCCAATAGTCCTTTTAAGTTCATTTTAGCTTCATATAGACAAACTTTAGAAATGAATTCTATGCTCAGCTGGTCGAACCGGGGGCTGTATTTTAACTTGCCAAGGACCGTTTGGAAGCGGTCATCAGCAAGTGGAACTATAATGATGGAAGTTTTGCTGTCATATTCTGAATATTCCCCACCTATCTCATCAGCATAAGTTTGCATAAACGCGTTTAAATCCATATTCAAATATTATTTAGTTACCATACTGAATTTATGAAAAAAATCAGTTTTTAATAGAAAAAATGAAATTTTAATTCATCATCTCTCATCTCCAATGCTGGAGCAGGTAGGTGGATCATGTTTACAAAATAGATGAGGGTGTTCACTACTTTTGAATGCGATTGGTATTCACTCAAGTCAAAATCAATGCTCAGGAAGTACCTTCTTCTGGGGTTAAAGCCCATTTCTATGTTCTGATCTTTATCAGCATAGATCATGTCTGTGGTGCCGTAGCCTGCAGCTATATTGAGCCATTTAGGGAATGGTTTTTTTATGAATTTAGATAAGTTGACTGAAAACCAGTAAGTCTGTCCGTTATAGTCTTTGAGTATTTGTTCGGAGAGGTTGCTGCCAAGTAATTCTGGCCGCAAGTCAGGGTAATGGGTAGTGCGAAAGGAAAACTTAGGTTGAATGCGGATTTCATTCCATAATTTTTGCTGTCCGAAGTAAAATAGGGTTCCGGCTGTATTGGCTATGGCATCTCCATAGGAGGCTCCATATTCGGCAGAAAAGCCATCAAAAACTTCAATTGATGTCATGACCAACGTGCTTGCTAAGGAGCTCCAAAGTATAGACTTTTCTGAGCCTACACCAGCCCAGTGTAAGATGCGATCACCGCCTGAAGTGAGGTGAAAGGCACTATAAAAATGACCAAATTTATCTACCTGATTCCATTCATTGTTATCATTAAAAAAATGAAAACCTTCTCTTTCATAATCAGAATACCACAGGTGATTAAGGCCAATCATAGAGATGGTGTAAGCTCCGGCAGAGGCTATTATCAGAGGTTTTAGCCGCTTTTGTTGTTTAAGGCTATCTTGTGCCCGGCAGTTATAACTAACAAGTAAAAGTACCAGCAAGGTGATGGTTTTATTCCATGGCGTCATCTTCATTTCTTATTCCTTCTTTATTTACGCTGTTTTGGGTGTTTTTAGAGTCATCTTCTTGCTGTTGATTGGTCTCTTCGTCTTCCTCTTCTTCCTGGTTTTCTTTTTCCTTCTTTTTCTTTTTAAAAAGGTCCTTTAATTGGTCAAAGCTCTGGGTGTGGGTAATGCTAAAACCAGTAGTTATAGTATTTCGATTTTCATCTGTGGGGTTTATCGGGTTATAATTGGTGCGGTTATACATCTTAGCCTTGAACTTACCGTCAGGTGTAAGTATGTACTCCAGCGTCCAGTCTCCGGCTATACTAGAGATGTCCGTTCGGTTTTCCTGATTGGTGAAGCCTCCATTTCTGGTTACTCGCAGTCGTCCATCTAAAAAGGTGTAGCTCAGGCGTAGCTGAAAGGTATTGTAGGCTTCTTCATCCATTTTATCAAAATCCACATCCAGGTCAATTTCCAGGTTTTCATCTACCTGGGTTATCCAGTAGCTGAGCTGGTTAGAGAGCAGCTCACTCACACTACTGGTAATGGAGCCACCCGTGTTAAAGGATTGGAGAGGAGAGAACCGCCGGAGTACAATAAGGCTGAATACTTGTCTTTTTAGCTCTTGTTCGTCTATGCTGTTTTTAAATTTTAAAAATTCGAATTCTAAATCTACATCTGGCCGTTCAGCTACTTTAATGTTTCTCGGCAGGTTGCTGGTGAGGATATCAAAATTTACAGTAGGAGAAAGCAATGCGCCATCTATATCCAGATAGACTTTTACCGGGTACTTTCTTTTGATCTCCACCACATCTTCATATACAGAATCAGCTTCTTGCTGAATGAGTAGAGGTAAGAACGACGCCAGCTGATTATAGGTGGCTTTTATGTCAAGAATACCTTCATAAGGATCTCCATACCATGAAATTTTGCTGTTAGGAAGGATTTCAAATTCTTTGTTAATGATGCTATACAGGGTGAAGTTGTAGCCTCCTTCCTGGATCATGAAGTCTCCAAACATATTGAAATCTCCTTTGGTATCTATCTGAAGCTTAATGTCTCCATTTCCTCTACCTCTTATAATATCGCCTGATTTTATGTCAAATATAATCTCGCAATAAGCATCAGGAGTGAGGTTAAGGTCAAAGTTTAATTTAAGGCCTTTGAGATCTACTTTACCAACGTTATTAATCTCCTGAGTCTTGGTAGTGTCATTAAAATCAACAAAATGAATGTATTCTTCCTTTTCAATGCTTTCAGAGTCACCAATTGGTATGAAAATACGGGTTCCTTTTTCGCTGGTGGCCTGTGCATTAATGGTCATGTTACTGATAGGGCCGATAAAATCTATGTTACCCGTGGCGATTCCGGTGCCATAGAACAGGTTATTATCAGTGCTGCTGGTGTTAAGCACCATAAAGTTAGAAAGGTTGCCTTTTAGGTCTATAGCGAAATCTTTAAAATCAGTATGTGTGAAATAGCCATTGAGAGTGGCATTTTCATTACGGCTGTCTTTTACGGCCACGTTTTCAAAACCTATTTTATCTTTTTCAAAGTAAAAACCTCCAGCAAGAGAGTAGTTGGTATTGAGGTAATTGACATGTACCCGTGCGTTGTTTATATTTCCTTTTCCCTTAAAAATAGGATGGTATGGCGTGCCGGTAACGGTAATATGCCCGGTTACAGTACCATCTATCTGAGAAAAATAATCGTTTATGAAAGGTTCTAACGCATTTAGCTCGGTATCATTCAAATCAGCATTGAGCCTAAGCGGGTCTAATTCATCATCAGGAGAATAATAGCCAGTCAGAGAGAGGATGTTTTTACCCAGGCGCTTAATGTTCATTTTTATGTTGAACAGCTTCAGTTCATTGTTCCAGGTATTGTTACCTTGTATGTCGCCAATAAGAAATTTATCAATAGAAAAATCCTCAATCTCTACTTTGCTTTCTATGCGCATGTCTTCGTAGTAATTCTGGATATCAGCGTAGCCATTAACAGTACCTGCCAGGTCTTTAGATAGAATGGAGTTGATGTTTTCAATTTCTACACTATCTATTCTTAAAGAAAGAATGTCATCAGGATTGTGGGATATTTTTCCGTCTAATGAAATACTTTGAAAGTCATTAAAAATGCGGAGTCCTTCAATCGCTATTTCATCATTGATAATTGAAATCAGGTTAGACTCATCTAGCTGCCAGCTTTTGTCTAGTATTTTAAGGTCTGAGGGTAGGAGCCTGAGCTGGGTTTCATCCTGCTTAAAATCTACAGAGCCGAATAGGCGAGCGTAGTTAGCATATTTTACCTGATCAATATCAAACTCAAAGTCAATATGGTTTTTATTCCAGATCGCTTCCATGATCATATCTCTGGTTTCTATGCCAGAAAGTACCTGATTTTGAGAGTTAATATAGCCCATGGCCAGCACATTGGTGCTGTCAGATATTTTAGAGATGTTGAACTGTAATTCTGAGTTTACAAATGTGTCTTCTTTATAGATCAACGTATCTATTTGCGAGTTGATGGCTAAAATGGATGTGTAGCCACCAGTGACATTCCCAGTAATGGGTTGCATCTCAGAGATGTACAGGTCTGGAGAGAATAGCGTTAAAATAGGATTAGGATCTTTAATGTTAACATTATACTCTAGCCGATAATCTTTTCTGTTTGATGATTGCTTACGGGCATAATAATCTCGAATAGCCTTTCTGTCGTTTTGTAAGTTGAGCTCATACTCTTTGATCAGGGTTTTGAAATCATCATATACCACGGTAAAATCAAAAATTCCGTTTACTTTGGCGTCTACCAGATCGGTTTTAAGGGTTACTTGTCTTACTCCTTGTTTCTTTTCAGATATAATTTGTAGCGAATCTACATATAATGATTGGCCATTGTAAATTACTTGTGAGTGATAGAGATCAGCCAAGCCAGTAATGCTATCCAGCTGCAAGCCGCGAGCGTTTACATTAATTTCGCTTTGAATAAACAAGTCTTGCCCGGAAATATTAAGAGGCTTAAGAAAAGCGGTATCTAGCTGTGCCTGCACGTTGAATATATTAATGCCTTTTCTAAGGTCTATAGACCCCGTAGTGGTTAGCTTAAGGTTAGGATCATTAATTTCCATATAACCCTGGAAGAACTCCTTGGCGAATCTGGCATCTGTTTTTATGTCTTTATACTCATAATGATTAATGCCGATATAATCGATGTGCCCGTTGAGGTCAAAATCAGCATCTTCAAGAGTAAAACCCCGACCTTCTATTTCACCTTTTAACGTTACTTTTTGTAGTAATGAGTTGCCGGTGTACCCACCCACGTCAAAGTCTTGCATAATCAGCGTACCGCTATAGTCAGACTGGTTAATGTCTTCTTCTATTTTAAGGTTAATATCAGAAGTGATTCTGCCATACTTACTAAAGAAATCTCCTTTAGCCACAAAGTCATTAGGGAAACCTAAAAACTCGGCACTGAAGCTTACTCTATCAAAAGGGCGAAGCCGGTTGTAAGTTTTTGTTTTTACGTAGCTTTTAAGGTCAGTGGTTTTTACATAAGAGTTGCTTAAATCGAAGTTAATGAAGGTTTCCGCTATATTGGGTAAACCATCCATTCGTATTTTTCCTTTGAGAGCCGTGCCTTCACCAAATTTTAGTAGGGCATCGCTGAGGGTGAAGGAGGTTACTTTTCCTCTGAAGTTACCACTAAGCTGATAGATATCCTGGATGTTTCGCATATCAGGGGCGAAATATGCTAAGTCAGATGAATGGATAACCGAATTATTCAGATGGCCAGAGAGCCTTACTTTAGTGTTAAAATCATTTAAATCCAGCGTGCTATTGTATTTGAATACCACTGTGTCTTTGATGGTACTGTTGCCAATTTTCGCGTTAATCCCGAGAAATTCCATAGCACTCTGTGATACCCTATAGTTAGTGGTGAGATCTTTTACTTGGAGTTGAGTAAGGCTGTCATTCAAAGAGAGTTTTTCTACTTGAAAGGCAACTGTATCAGCAACAGCATTAAACTGGCCAAACTCACCATTGATATTAGTTAAAGTGAAATGGTAGTAGTCAAATGCATTCGTAATGGTATCCCGGCGAGGATCAGAGTAAGAAAAAGTGGAGTTTTTTACTGTGATATGATCAGATGATAATATCACCCTGCCGCCAGATTGCCCTGTGGCCTGAGCTCTTAATCTTCTGATAAGCTCATTGATATTGAGTGTTTCAACGGTATCATTAACTATAATTTGGGTTAAGAATACATTAGCGCCTATCAGGGTGATGTTATCTACGTTATGGTTTTCTTTATTGAGAAGACTTTTAAGGTTGAAATCAATTTGAATTTCATCGGCATGGATGAGTTTATTATTATCCAGGTCAATAACATTGAGTTCATCGATCTGAATTTCATCGAACCAATTCACATAAAGTCGGCCTACGGACAGGTTATAGCCGGTCAGCTCCGAATAATGTTCGGATACATAACTCACCAGTTTTGTTTGGATATAGGGGAACTGTACTGCGCCAGCAACTATGACCAATAGGAGAAAAACTGAGAGTATAAGCCAAAGTATTGTCTTAACTATACGTTTTTTAATAACTTGCGCCAAATTTGATTATTGAAAATGAACCCCACTATACTTGCTATAGAATCATCGTGTGACGAAACTTCTGCTGCAATTATTAAAAACGGCAAAGTACTTAATAATATTATTGCTACACAATCAGTACACGAAAAATATGGAGGAGTAGTTCCCGAATTAGCATCTCGGGCTCACCAACAGAACGTGGTACCGGTAATAGCGGAGGCTTTAAGTACTGCAGGAGTTGAAAAATCTGAGTTAGATGCCATTGCTTTTACCAGAGGTCCCGGCCTTTTGGGAGCATTATTGGTAGGTACTTCTTTTGCCAAGTCTATGGCCATGAGTCTTGATATTCCACTGATAGAGGTGAATCATATGCAGGCACATATTTTGGCACATTTTATTGATGATCCTAAACCATCATTTCCATTTTTATGCCTTACCGTGAGTGGGGGGCATACGCAGTTGGTAGTGGTTAAAGATTATCTGGAGATGGAAGTAATCGGAGAGACTCAGGATGATGCAGTAGGGGAAGCTTTTGATAAGTCAGCCAAGCTGCTGGAACTGCCTTACCCCGGAGGGCCACTGATAGACAAGTATGCGGCTGAAGGAAATGCCGATGCTTATGACTTTCCTGATACGGAAATGCCGGGGCTTAATTATTCATTTAGTGGTATAAAAACGGCTTTTATGTATTTTTTGCGAGATCAGAAAAGAAAAATCCTGATTTTGTGCAAGAAAATATGAATGATATCTGTGCCAGCTTACAAAAGGCTTTAATAAGAATGCTGATGCAAAAGCTGAAAAGAGCCAGTAATGAAACAGGCATTAGGGAGATAGCCATTGCTGGTGGAGTATCAGCTAACAGAGGATTAAGGCAAGAGCTGGATCGTTTATCTAAAGAAAAAGGCTGGAATGTGTATGTGCCCGATTTCCAATATTGCACAGATAATGCCGGCATGATAGCAATAGCTGCTCATTTCAAATATTTACAAGGAAAATTTAGTAATTTAGATATAAGCCCTATGGCTCGCATGAAAATCTAAATAACCTATGAAGCGCCTTCATCGTCTTGGTGATGTTAAAACTTATAACAGAGTAATTACTGAAGAGGATGTGGCTTCTTTTCATGGGCAAGTGGTTCATCATGTTTGCTCTACTTTTTCTCTGGCCAGGGATATAGAGTGGGCTTCAAGGCTGTTTGTGCTGGATATGTGCGAAGATGATGAAGAGGGGATAGGCACACAATTAGAAATAAAACATTTATCTCCGGCTCTCGTTGGAGACAAAATAGAGATTTCCGCTACCTTAAGAACCTTTGATAAAAATGAACTAATATGTGATTACACGGTTAAAGTAGGTGATAGGAAGGTGGCAGAAGGATTAACTGGGCAAAAGATATTAAAAAAGAATCTCATAATAGAGATTTTTTCTACCTTTGAGTGATTATGGCAAAAGAAAAGTCAAGATTTTCTAATAATATTAATATTAAAAACCGAAAAGCCAGGTACGAATATGAGTTTATAGATACTTATATTGCCGGTATGGCTTTGAAAGGTACTGAAATAAAGTCCATTAGAGAGGGGAAAGTGAACCTCATGGATGGATATTGCTATTTCAGTAAAGGAGAACTGTTTGTAAAAGGCATACATATTACACCTTATGCACAGGGTTCTTTTTATAATCATGAAACTAATCGTGACAGAAAACTTCTATTAAAAAAGAAAGAGCTGGATAAGATAGAAACCAAGATCAACGAGAAGGGGCTGACCCTGATCCCATCGAGGCTTTTTATTAATGACAGAGGCTTGGCTAAGCTAGAGGTAGCGCTGGCTAAGGGTAAGAAGTTGCATGATAAGCGTAATAGCATTAAGGAAAAGGACACAAAACGAGAACTCGAAAAAATAAAGTTATAATTGGCTATGGAAATCCAGGAAAAAGGTATTTGCAGGCTGAGCATAGTTCCGGTAAGAGCAGAGGGAAGTGATAAAAGTGAGATAGTGAGCCAGCTGTTGTTTGGTGAGCACTATACGGTCACTGAGGTTACAAAGGATAAGAAATGGCTCAGAATACTTATTCATTTTGATAAATATGAAGGTTGGATAGATGCTAAGCAACACACCTTTATTTCTGAGGATTATTTCAACCAAATCAATAACGTAGACTATAAGATCAGCACTGATCTGAGCTCCAGCATACTCTATCAAAAGCACCAGCTGCCGATAGTAATAGGAAGTATATTACCTATTTCTACCAATGAGCTCTTTAAGATGGAAGAGCAATTGGCCTATAATGGAGAGAGCAAAAGCCTTAGTCAGAAGCGAGAGTACGATTTTCTAAAGCATATCGCTTGTAAATACCTTAATGCACCTTACTTGTGGGGTGGGAGGTCTCCTTTTGGTATAGATTGTTCTGGTTTTACTCAAATCGTATTTAGAATATGCGGCTACCCTTTGCCAAGAGATGCTTCACAGCAGATAAGGGCAGGAGCACTTGTTCCGGCCCTGGAAGAAACTAAGCCGGGAGATTTGGCTTTCTTTGAAAATGAAGCCGGAAAGATTCATCATGTGGGTATTTTGCTTAATAAAGATGATATTATACATGCTTCTGGCTTGGTGCGCATAGACACGCTGGATGAAAAAGGTATTTTGAATAAGTCCACAGGTAGTTACAGTCATCGTTTATCTTCGATAAGGAGGGTGCTAAAAGACTAAATTATCCTCTTTGCTTTGCTTTCGTAATTGAATGCGTTTATATTAAGAGGATGAACCGTAAGGTGCTAGTTTTAAATCAGGATTTTAGTCCAATTTCAGTTTGTACTGTGCAAAGAGCCTTTCTTCTTAATTATTTGAAGAAAACAGAATTGGTGGCTTCAGCCAATGGGTATAAACTGCACTCAGTAACTAAAAGTTTTCCTATGCCTGCGGTTATCCGTTTGACTAAATATGTCAATGTTCCTTATAAAGGAGTGGCGCTTACCCGGCAAAATGTATTTAAGCGAGATAACTTTACCTGTCAGTATTGCGGCACTAAAAAGGAGCTTACTCTAGATCATGTAGTACCTCGCTCCAAAGGAGGAAAATCTGCCTGGAATAACCTGGTTACAGCCTGCAAAAGATGTAATACCAGAAAGGGAGATAACAGCCCGGAAGAAGTAGGAATAAGCCTTAAAACCAGTCCTTTCAGGCCTACCTACATTATGTTCCTAAGAGATTTTTCAGGTTTCCATTGCGATGAATGGATGCCTTTTCTCAAACGCCACTAATACTAAAAAGTAAGTGTAAACTCGGTTTCTACATGAGGTTCTGATGTTACTGATAGAGAACCATTATGTAGCTGCATGATTTGCCTGCTAAGGCTTAATCCTATACCTGACCCTCTTTTTTTGGTAGAATAAAAAGGAATAAATATTTGATCAAGAGCTTCTCTGATAATGCCAGGGCCATTGTCTGTAACACTAATTCTAATATTACTGCTGCTATCTGTGGAGGCGGATAGAACTATGGTTGGCGCCTCCGTATCTTCCAGTGCTTCAATGGCATTTTTAATAAGGTTAATAAGTACCTGCTCTATCAGTTCTTCATCCATGTTTAACTCCAGACTTTCGTCGTTTACCTGGCAGCTATAGTTGATCTGAGCCCTTTTTACTTCTACTTTCATTAACTGAGAAATATGATCGAGCAAATGAGCTACTTTGATAGGCTTCATTTTCGGTAATGGAATAGAGGTATAATCGCGGTATGCATCTATGAAGCGAATTAGTCCCTGACTACGTCCAGAGATAGTGCTGAGGCCATCTTGCAAGTCTTCTACCGTTTCATCTTCCAAGGTATAATGGTCTTCGTGCTTTTCCAGATCTTCCATTAAAATATCTTTCATGGTAGAAGTAAGCGAGGCAATAGGAGTGATGGAGTTCGTGATCTCATGGCGCAATACCCGGGTAAGGTTCTGCCACGCTTCCAGTTCCTTTTTCTGTAATTCTGGTTGTATGTTCTGGAAGGCGATCAACTTTATTTTTTTGCCTCTCAGTATCAGCTCAGTGGCATGTACTGATAGTTGAATGTCTCCTTCACTACGGTATAATGTGCTTTTTCCGGTAGGTAAATCAAATAGCACTTTGTATAACCTGGATTTATCAGCTATTAACTCTTCTATATTTCTCAGTCGCTCTACTTTTAAGAAACGCTTGGCCGTGGCATTCATCAGTTCTACTTTACCGTGCTCGTCAAAGGACATCAGGCCAGTGCTTACATGCTCTACCACGGTGTGGAGGTATTGCAGGTGCTCTTCTTTTTCTGATCGGGCTTTTCTGAAGGCTTCCAATACTTCATTAAAAGCCTGATTAAGGTCTTTGAAGCTTTGACCTAGGCGGTTGTCGGCAGCAAATCCTGATGAAAAATCAGAGTACTTCACTGATTCTAAAAAGCGAGTTAGTTTCCGGTTAGTATTAGAAATGAAGTTAAATAGCTCCAGCAGTTCAAAAATAACTACAGCACCTATTATGATGGCAGTTACAAATAGGGTGTCTGAGCCTATGCAATAAATAAAAGCGGCCATAGTGAGGCCTAGTAATATAACGCGAAATGCTACTTTAAATCTAAAATCTTTATAAACCATATTTTTCTAACCTTCTATAGAGTGAGGATCTGGTTAAGCCTAATTCTGAAGCTGCCTGGGTAATGTTTCCATTGTATTTCTTTAGCACCTTTCTGATTAGGATTTTTTCTACATCTTCCAGTTTAAACTGATCCAAAGTTACATTTTCGCCCTCCATGGTGTTTTGTGGCTGAGCATTAAAATTAAAATCTTCGGGTTGTAATACTTGAGAACCACTCATAATTACGGCTCTCTCTATAGCATGTTGCAACTCCCTGATATTGCCAGGCCAGTGGTGCTTTTGCATTCTGCTGACAGCGGCATCGCTGATCTTAAGTGCAGGTTTTTCATATTTCTCCGCATATTGCTTTAAGAAATGATTGGCCAGTAGCGGAATGTCTTCAATTCGCTCTCGTAAGGCGGGCAGCTCTATTTCTATGGTATTGATTCTGTACAAAAGATCTTGTCTGAATTTATTGTCTTTCACCATATCATACAGCGGCATGTTAGTAGCACAAACCAGCCTGATGTCTATGTTAGTCTCTTTATTAGCGCCTACACGACTTACCTTTCGGCTCTGTATGGCGGTAAGTATTTTAGCTTGTAGGGGGAGAGATAAGTTTCCGATCTCATCCAGAAAAAGTGTGCCTTTATTGGCGATTTCAAAACGCCCGGCCCGGTCTTCTTTGGCATCAGTAAATGCTCCTTTTTTATGACCGAACAGCTCACTTTCAAACAAAGTCTCGCTTACTGAACCTAAGTCTACATTGATAAATACTTCATCTTTTCTGTTAGAATTATTGTGAAGCGCTCGGGCTATTAGCTCTTTTCCGGTTCCGTTTTCACCGAGTATCAGCACATTGGCATCAGTGCCAGCCACACGATCAATGGTTTCAAACACTTTTCTTATGGCGGAGCTTTTGCCTATTATATCTTCATACCTGGAGTTAATCTGCAGGTTAATCTCTTTTTGCTTGATCTTTAAATCTTCTACCTCCTGTCTGGTTTGTCTGAGCTTCATGGCAGAGTAAAGCGTGGCTAGTAGTTTTTCGTTTTCCCATGGTTTCAGTACAAAATCTGTGGCTCCTGCTTTTATTGCTTTTACGGCCATTTGTACATCTCCATAAGCAGTTATCAATACCACTACAGCAGAAGGGTCTATTTCCAGAATTTTTTCTAACCAATAATAGCCTTCCTTACCACTACTTACATCTTTAGTAAAGTTCATGTCGAGCAATATGACATCATAGTCTTCATTAGTAATTAGCGAAGGGATGGCTTGTGGGTTCTTTTCTAAATCTACCTGCTCAAAATGACGCTTCAAAAATATTTTGGCTGCCTTTAAAAGGTCTTCGTTATCATCTACTATTAGTATACGTCCTGTCTTATTTGTCTTATCGCCCATGTTAGAATGTTTGTGTTCGATTTTATGCTTAGAAGGCAAAGGTGATACCTAAATGGTATGCTCATCGATGAAAATCATGTATTTGCGCTCATATGACTAAGAATAAAGCTTTATGTTACTCAATAAATGAAAACCGGACAAATAATTGTTCGTTTTATTGTTCGGTGGCGGACGATCACGTCCATTCATGAACGTAATCGGACTGGTGTTTTTTGCGAAAAAGGTCGTATCTGAGGCTTCAGGCCATTTGGCACACTTGTTGGCAAAAGAGAAATCAAACCTTAAAACACTTAGTCTGCATGGACCGAAAAATAAAGAAAAAAACGTGGACCTTTAAAAAGATAGCCACCATAGGAGGAGGAGCCTTGGTGCTAGGCTTTATAATATATCTCTTAGTATTTGCTGATAGAAGATCAAAGCTTAATGTTGATAAAGAAAAAATAACCATTTCTTCTGTGAGAAGAGGAATCTTTCAGGAGAGGATACCTCAAACAGGTACAGTAGAGCCAAGTGTTACTTTTTACTTAGATGCTATAGAAGGAGGAAATATAAAGAAGGTGTATAAGGAAAGTGGAGCCATGCTGCAAAAAGGAGATGTGATAGTGGAGCTTTCTAACCTTAACAGAGAGCTGAGCGTGTTGTCTCAAGAAGCGGGACTTAACGAAAGTATTAACAGAGTACGCCAAACCAGACTTTCTTTAGAACAGAATGACTTACAACAACAGCAGACCCTGGCTCAGATAGATAATGAGCTGGCTAAGCTGAAGCCACAGTATGAAAGACAAAAAATGCTTTATGAGAAGAAACTAATCAGCAAGCAAGAGTTTGAGCAAACTGAGGCAGATTACGAATACAACTTAAAAAGAAGAAAAATCACCTATACAAGCTATAAAAATGACTCTCTTTCTAGAGTGAGACAGCTTACTCAGCTAAACCGATCAGAGAGAAGAATGACGCAAAGCCTTGAAGGTGTAGGTCAGATCTTAGACAATTTAACCATTAAGTCACCTATAGATGGCCAGCTTTCTACTCCACCATTATTTGAAGGACAGGCAGTAAGCCAGGGACAGAGATTAGGGCAGGTAGATAAAATAGGTAGTTACAAAGTAAGAGTTCCTATTGATGAGCTTTACTTACCTAGAATATCTACTGGTTTAAATGCCACTACCACCTTTGCCAATAAGGAGTATAAGCTGGTCATTACCTACATTTACCCTACCATTACTAATGGAAGATTTGAGGTAGATATGGAGTTTGTAAATGATGCTCCTGAAGGTATCAGAAGAGGGCAATCATTACGATTAAGAATAGAGTTGGGGCAATCATCAGAAGAGCTGCTGCTATCAGTAGGAGGTTTCTATAAAGATACTGGTGGTAATTGGGTGTATGTAGTGAGTGAAGATGGTTCTTCGGCAGAGAAAAGAAAAATAAGACTAGGCAGGAAGAATCCTGAAAACTTTGAAGTACTAGAAGGTTTGCAGCCAGGAGAAAAAGTGATTACCTCCAGCTATGATAACTTTGGTGATAACGAAGTATTAGTTCTAAAATAAAAATATAAAGGTCAAAAACTCAAAACTTAAAAAATTTAAACCTATGTCAATGATACAAATCAAAAACTTACAAAAGGTCTACACTACTGATGAGGTAGAAACCACTGCGCTCAATAGCATTAACATTGAAATTAAAGAGGGGGAGTTTGTAGCTATTATGGGGCCATCAGGCTGTGGTAAATCCACACTTCTGAATATTTTAGGACTGTTAGATAACCCGAGTGATGGTGAATATCACTTTGGAGAGCATGAAGTGGCTAATTATTCTGAAAGACAAAGAGCACAGCTTAGAAAAGGATCTATTGGCTTTGTTTTTCAGAGCTTTAACCTGATTGATGAACTTACTGTATTTGAAAATGTAGAGCTACCACTTTTGTATTTAAAAGTACCTTCAGCAGAGCGTAAGCAGCGTGTAGAAGAAGTGCTGGAGAGAATGAACATCATGCATAGACGTAACCACTTCCCGCAGCAGCTTTCTGGTGGTCAGCAGCAGCGTGTGGCTATTGCAAGAGCCATTGTAGCTAAGCCAAGCGTAATTTTAGCGGATGAGCCTACGGGTAACTTAGACTCTGCCAATGGTGAAGAAGTGATGAAATTATTAGCTGAGCTGAATGAGGAAGGTACCACTATCATTATGGTTACTCACTCTCCATATGATGCTAATTATGCTCACCGTATCATTAACTTGTTTGATGGTAAAGTGGTAACTGAGAATATTAAAGAACAATTTCATATATAAATGAAGAAACCGGTTTAGGCCGGTTTTATTTCATTTCGATACTTGGTAATACAAGGTACTGAGCAGGGAAAATTATTTCTTCATGCAACCTTTGCTCTCACTCATTAGTCTTTGGTTTATAACTCCACTCCTAAATCTCACCGACATGTTCAAAAATTACCTTAAAATCACCTTTCGCAGTCTTTGGAAGAGTAAAGTATTTGTCCTTATCAATGTTTTAGGAATGGGCATATCCATGGCATGTTGTATTGTAGCCTACCTTAATTATAGCTTTAATGTAGATTTTGATAAGCAGCATGTTAATGCCGATGAAATATATAGGGTAGACTTTCTTAGAGATTTTCAGGGGAATGTTACTAGAAATGGAATAGCGCCTCAGCCGCTGGGCAACACGGTGAAGGATAAACTTACCGGCGTAGAGGAAGTGGTGACTTGCGTGCCTGTATATTCAAACATTAAACTGGAGGATGATCTTTTTGCTACAGATATACTCTTTGCAGACAAAGGCTTTTTTGAAACTTTCACTTTTCCCTTAGTAAGTGGTGTAGAGCGTGATTTTAATGATAAGTCTAAGATATTTATCAGTAATGAGGTGGCTGAGAAATACTTTGGAGATAAGGAGGCAATTGGCCAGCAAATCACTCATATGCTCGATAGTGGCACTCACGAGTATATTATAGCCGGCGTATTTGAAAAAATGCCTGATAATTCAAGCTTTCAGTTCGATGCTGTAACTCTAATGGATAATTATTATGACAGCTTTCAGGATGAGGAAATTGATAATTGGAAAAGGTGGAATGTATTGTTTCTTCACGTACCTGATGAGAAAAACATACCTGCCATAGAGAATGAATTGCAAAAGTACGTTCCCATTCAAAATAAAGCCAGAGAAGATTTTCAAGTAGCTTCTTTTTATCTGGAACCTTTCGAAGGTATGGCGGTGAGAAAGCAAAGAGAGGATGTTCATAACCATTGGTTCAGAAACAGTCTGCCTACTCCTGCGGTAATTGCTCCGGTGGTCATGTCAATTTTAATATTGCTGATCGCCATTTGTAATTTCACCAATACTTCCATAGCCATTTCAAGTAGGCGTTTAAAAGAAATAGGCATTAGAAAAGTAATGGGCAGCCGAAAAAGCCAGGTGATTTTTCAGTTTCTTTTAGAGAATATTACGCTTTGTTTATTGTCAGCTATAGTGGCTCTTCTTATGGCGGAGATTATGGTGCCTGCTTATAATCAAATGTGGGATTTTGTAGATCTTGATCTTAACTACCTTTCTAATGCCAATTTTCTGCTGTTTATGCTAGGGCTGTTGATATTCACAGGGCTAGTGGCAGGGAGTTATCCTGCATTTTATATCAGCAAATTTGAAGCTACCAACATACTGAAAGGAACCTTTAAATTTGGAGGTGTTAATTGGCTTACTAAAGTGCTGCTTTGCGTACAGTTTAGTATTTCTCTTATTGCCTTAATAGCAGCTGTTGCTTTTATTCAAAATGCTGATTATCAAAAGAAGTTTGATTTTGGATTTGAAAGGGAAGGAATAATCTATAGCTACATTAATGGTAAAAAGGAATTTGATCTATATAAAAACGAACTTGAAGGTAATGATGATATTATAGCAGTAGCCGGTACTAAACATCATATCCTTTCCGCTATGATTAATGATCCTATTAAGTATGAATCTCAGGAGTTGGAGACAGATATACTGGAGGTGGACTATGATTACATGGATATCATGGGCATGACCTTGTTAGAAGGAAGAAATTTTAATAAGGACTCAGAGACGGATAGAAATGAATCGATCATTATTAATGAAAAATTGGCTAGTCAATTAGGGCTTAATGAGCCTTTGGGAGCCAAAGTGGTCTGGAGAGATACTGTGCCTCTCTATGTAGTAGGTGTAATGAAGGACTACTATTCTGGCGGCCTTTGGCAGGATATTGAGCCCACTATCTTCAGGTTGAATAATGATGATGAATACAGTCGGATTATAGTAAAAGCAAAAATATCTAAACTCAAAGATGTAAATGAATATATGGCTGCCAGATGGAAGGAGCTGTTTCCTAATAGATTATATTCTGCTGTTTTTATGGATAGTGATAGTAAGGAGGCCAGCTCAGTAAATACTAATATTTTGAAGATGTTTATTTTTCTGGGACTGGTAGCCACTTTACTTTCTGCCAGTGGTCTGTTCAGCATGGTTTCATTGAATATTATCAGGAGAATGAAGGAAATAGGAGTGAGGAAGGTGCTCGGAGCTTCCATATCTAATATTGCCTATAGGCTTAACCTTCAGTTTTATATCATATTGATTATAGCGGCCATGTTAGGGTCACTGGCCAGCTATTATTTTATTGATTCATTAATGGCCAGTATTTGGCGCTTTTATCAACATACTAGTCCTATTACCTTTATTGTAGGCATAGTTTTGATACTAGTGGTTTCATTAATTACAATAGGCTCTAAAGTGTACAATGCTGCCGCTATGAATCCGGTAGACACCCTGCGTGATGAATAATTTTTCATAATAGATGTAACATCATTAAAAGAATATAGTCTAAAGGTCAAAGGTCAAAAACTCAAACAACAACACACATGTTAACTAATTACCTCAAAGTTGCTTTTCGCAACATTACTAAACACAAACTCTTTTCGGTCATCAATATTCTTGGGCTTACCATAGGTATTGCAGGTACGCTTTTCATTGTAATGTATATTCAGGACGAACTTAGTTATGATCGGTTCAATGAAAAAGGAGATAGAATTTATAGAGTCAATTTGCATGGCAAGATAGCCGGGCAGGAGGTACATACTACCAGCACTGCTTACCCATTATATAAGGCATTAGTAGAGGAGATACCAGAAATAGAACAAGCCACACGTGTCAATGATATGCGCGAGTGGATATTCCGATATGAAGAGAAGGCATTTAAAGAAGATAAAGTGATGGCTGTTGATTCTAATTTCTTTAATTTTTTCAGCTATGAACTGGTTAAAGGTAATCCTGATAAAGCGTTGCAAGATCCGAATAGTATAGTTATTTCTGAATTATTAGCAGAGAAATACTTTGGTGATGAAAATCCGCTTGATAAGACTATGGCCATAGGTAATGATAAGTCTAGCTATAAGGTTACTGGTGTTTTTGCGGAGGTACCAGGTAACTCTCATTTAAAGTTTAATGCTCTTTTATCATCCAGCTCCTTCCCTTGGATGAACAGAGATCAATGGCTTAGCAATAGCTTGTGGACTTATTATATGATTAACAAAACTGGTAACCCGGCGGAGGTAGATCACAAGATGGATGCCATGATTGAAACACATGTGAGCCCTACTTTTGTGGAGTTTATGGGTAAAAGCCTGGCGGAATTTAGAAATGAAGGCGGTATTTATCGGTATTGGAGTATTCCTCTTTATGATATTCACCTGAAATCCAGCTTAAGAGATGAACCCGAACCTCCGGGCAGTATGAGCTACATCTGGATTATGACCGTCATAGGCATATTTATTATGGTAATTGCCTGTATTAATTTCATGAATCTTACTACAGCCAAATCAGCAGGTAGGGCTAAAGAAGTGGGGCTTCGTAAAACGCTAGGCTCACTAAGAACCACTTTGATCGGCCAGTTTTTAACGGAATCCGTTGCTTATACTTTAATAGGTGCGGTGTTAGCTATGGGTGTGGTTTATGCATTAATGCCTTTGTTTAATGAAATATCAGGGAAGGAGTTACAGGCAAGTCAGTTATTAAATATCAACTTGTTGGGGATCTTATTTGCGGTAATAATATTCGTAGGTTTACTAGCAGGTAGTTATCCGGCTTTATATCTCACTTCATTTAAAATTACTGAAGTGCTTAAAGGAAAGCTGAGAGCAGGTATGAAGAGTGGAGGAGTCAGAAGTTTTTTAGTTACTTTTCAGTTCTGGATTTCAATAGTGCTTATCATCTGCACAGCTATTGTTTATCAGCAGCTCAAGTACGTTCAAAATCAGAATTTGGGTTTTGATAAAGATCATATTCTTTTAATAAATGATGCCTCTCGTCTGGACAAAAATCAAGTGGCCTTTAAAAATGAATTGAGAGCTAATACCAATATAGCCGGCGTTAGCTATTCTAATAATACAGTGCCGGGAGTTAATAATACCACCATCTTCAGAGGAGAAGGAGATGCTGCTGATCATATGATGTCTACCTATTATGCTGATTACGACCATCTCAAAGCACTGGACTTGAAGCTAGTGGAAGGAAGGTTTTTTAGCAGAGATTTTCCGTCAGACTCTAACGCAGTGGTAATTAATGAAGCGGCTGTTAGAGAAATGGGATGGCAAGATCCATTGAGTGAAAAAATCATTGATTTTAATGGAGATTCGGCAGTGAGTAGAGCTGTTATTGGGGTAGTGAAAGATTATAATTATGAAAGTTTGAAGTTCAATGTGAGGCCATTAGTGCTTCATTTTACCAATACAGGAAATGTACTGTATGTTCGTATAGCGGGAGATGATCCTGGTAGAATGGTTGCCGACATTACCAACGCTTGGGATAAGTATATGACCGGAGATCCGCTTTCATATTCATTTTTAGATGAAGACTATGATGCGCTATTTCGATCAGAGCAGCGACTAGGTAAAGTGTTTACGGTATTTACTGTTTTGGCAATATTTATAGCCTGCCTTGGTTTATTTGGTTTAGCAGCATTTATGGCAGAGCAAAGAACCAAAGAGATAGGCATACGAAAAGTTTTAGGAGCAAGTGTGTGGAGCATCACTTCACTGATGTCAGCAGAATTTACCAAGCTCGTACTAATTGCTTTTGTCCTGGCTATCTATCCGGCTTATTATGTAATGGACAGTTGGTTAGAGGGTTTTGCTAACAAGGTAGAGATCAGCTATTGGATCTTTGCCCTGGGCGGACTATCTGCCTTATTGATATCATGGCTTACCGTGAGCTATCAATCCTTAAAAGCCGCTAAGGTGGACCCTGTTCGGTCTTTGAAGTATGAGTAATTAGGGATTATAAATAAAAACAGACAGGCTCAAAAGTAACTACTTTTGAGCCTGTCTGTTTTTGTGCTATTCTATATTCAACTGATGTTGATCTAAAAGTCCTGCTAGGTTAACTGATGAGAATTTTGCTCTCTTCATCTTGTTATAGTTAGGATCAATACTGAAGTTTTTGGCGGTTCTAAAGTCGACTCCAATTAAAATGGTATGAGAAAAAACGGTGCCTTCTAAGTCACAATTGTCAAAGGAAGCCAGGGTGAGATCGGTGTTAGAGAAATTGGTTTCTTTTAATGAGCAGTGAGAGAAAATGGTCTTTTTCATTTTTGTGCCTACAAATATGCTATAGTCTAAAAAGCATTCATGAAAGTTGAAGGAAAAACGAAAAGAGTTACAGCGAGTGAAGTCGACACCCATAAGTTTACAGTTGACAAACGTACAACTACTAAGCCCCACACTCTCCATGATAGTCATAGTGAAGTTACACTGATTAAATTCGCAGCTTTCATAGTCATTGTCACTGAGATCGGCTTTGCTAAAATCACAATCTTTAAACTTACATTTTATAAACTCACGATTGGTGATCTTTTTGCCAGCTGCTTTAATCTTTGAAAAGACTTTTGATTGATAAACTTTAGGGTCTTCGGTAGTATTCATATCTGTTGTTCTCTCCGGCAAAAATAGGCAACCTCAAGAGTATTTTATGAACTAATTCCTATTATTGATGCATCAATATGCAGGTTTAATAGCGAAGGTTATTTCACTATCCTAAAGCCAGTTTTAAACACCACAGGAGAAGGGTAGGGGCTTTTAGGAGGATTGTGGAGTACATTGAACATGACCAATGTTTGCATTTCTAGCCATTTGGTCACTTTAAATCGTCTTCCAATACCCAATAGCAAGGTTTGTTTCCAGCTTCTTTCGTTTTGCTCTGCAGACCCGGTAGTAGTTCTCAGGCATTCCCCTTCTAGCTGCACCATGAAGTTGTTGAATACAGTATGATTTCCAAAGACTCCAAAACCATAGGTCTCATCGTCCAGGCCGCTTAAACCTGATTTATCAGCACCAAATTCAGTTCTATAAGACCCGGTAATACCAATTTCAGAGACCTTATTAAGTTTATAGGCAATTACAGGCGATAGATCTACGGTTACAGGGTTTGTTTTGCTTACGTTAAAGTTGCCGCCTAAGCTTATTCGCTCCCAAAAAGTTTTGTCTTCCAGAGAGTTGCGCTTTTTTGCGGTACTTAAGTCATTGCTATTCGGCACATAGCTATATTTCTTTTTAAGGCCATTCATTTTAGATTGTACCTCTTGAATTTTGTCAGCATGTTGGGTGATAAACTCTCTAGCCTGGGAGGTCATTTTTGCTTTCATGGCCTGCTTGGCATCTGCTTGGCGCATTTGCTCCTGAGTCTTTTCTAGTTGATCTTTATAGTTCTCTAATTGTGAAAACTCAGAATTTTCGGCACCATCTAATGATTGAATATCGCCTCTTTTTTTAAGTTCTTCTTCCGCTCTTTTTGTCAATTCTTTTTCAGCTTGATCCACGGTGGTAGAATCTAACTTGATGTCTGGAATGTCAGTGCCGAGTTCGTTTTTTAGCCTGGTTTTGGCTTCAGCTTTGATGGCCGCACTGTCAGTGGGGATGTCTAACTCATCATGAATAACTTTAAGGCTTTTTTCTTTTAAAGTGGAGGTGGTATCTATTGGAAGTGCAGTTGGGAGGTTACGATTCTGAAGGGAATCCTGGGCAATAGAAAGTGCTTCTTTTTTAGCTTTATTAACTAATGTAGAATCATTAGAGGTGGAATCGGATTGGTTTTCTGAGAGCTGCTTCTCCATTTCTTTAGCATCCTTTCTCAGGTATTTTTTATATAGCCTTTCCCTTTTGGCCGGATCTTTTATTTGATCGAGCTTGGCTTGGTGCTCACTGGATATATTTTGAGCCTGCAATCCATAAGAAATAAGGATTAGAACTACGACTAAAAAGGAAGGACTTCTCATAAATGCTAAATAGGCTGCAAGAAACTAATATTTACTGTAAAAGTGAAAGTTTATATTGTCAATTTTATAATACATTTGATTGGTGATTATGAATCAGTGAAAGCTTTGTTGGAAATATAGCATCAAAAAGAGGTCGACTGTTAGTGTAAAGACGACCTCTTTTTTGATGAGTAATTATCTTGTAAGTTAAATTACCACATTCACAATTTTCTTTGGTACTACTATGACCTTTTTAGGTGTTTTACCTTCAAGCCATTTTTGTATAATTTCTGAAGCTAAAACCTGCTTTTCAATTTCTTCTCTTGGCATATCTGTAGGGAATGACATTTTAGCTCTCATTTTTCCATTTACTGATACTGGATATTCATGACTATCTTCTACCAAATAGCTTTCATCATAAGCAGGGAATTGTGCCGTAGTAACACTGGTTACATGACCTAGCTTGCTCCATAACTCTTCTGCAATATGAGGTGCGTAAGGAGATAAAACGATCACTAGTTGCTCAAGAATTTCTGCTTTGTTACACTTCAATGAAGTAAGCTCATTCACACAAATCATAAACTCGCTTACAGAAGTATTGAAAGAATACTTTTCAATGTCTTCTTGAGCTTTCTTAATGGTTTTATGAAGCACTTTCAATTCTTCCTTAGTGGCCTTTTCTGTAGATACAAAGAAATTGTCTTTATCATCATGGAATAGGTTCCAGAACCTTCTTAAGAACTTGAATACGCCATCTATACCGTTGGTATTCCAAGGCTTAAATTGCTCTAATGGCCCAAGGAACATTTCGTACATTCTTAAAGTATCAGCGCCGTATTTTTCAATGATGTCATCAGGGTTTACCACGTTGTACTTAGACTTAGACATCTTCTCTACCTCAGAACCACAAAGGTACTTTCCGTCAGCTTCAGGTATAACAATGGCATTTTTAAGCTCAGCTCTCCATTTTTTAAAGGCTTCGATATCTAACTCATCATTATAAACCATATTAATGTCTACATGAATAGGAGTGATTTGATCGAAGCTAATCTCTTTTGGCGTAAGGTCTGTGCCGTTGTTTTGATTGAACGATGCGATACCTTCTGAAATCAGTTTTTCAATAATCTCTTTTTCTGCATTTGTTAGATTGGATTTCTTAATCTTATCTATAATGCCTTTTGAAAGATATATTTCAGGCTTTTGACCTTCAGAAGATCCAGTATATTCTAACGTAAGCCTGTAAACTAAGCTAGATACTCCCTGGATCATTCCCTGGTTGATCAGTTTTTTAAAGGGCTCTTCTACAGTAACATAACCCTGGTCATATAAGAATTTAGTCCAGAATCTTGAATATAATAAGTGTCCGGTAGCATGTTCCGATCCACCAATGTATAAGTCTACATTTTCCCAATATTCCTGCGCTTCTTTGCTAACAAAGGCATCCTCATTATGAGCATCCATGTAGCGGAAGAAGTACCAGCTAGAACCTGCCCAACCCGGCATAGTGCTCAGCTCTATAGGATCGCCTTTTTCTGTAGTCCAGTCTTTAGCTCGGCCCAAAGGAGGCTCACCATCTTCAGTAGGTAAGTATTTATCTATTTCAGGCAGTACCAAAGGCAGCTTATCAGTATCCATCAAATACGGATTACCATCCTGATAGTAAACAGGCAGTGGCTCACCCCAATATCTTTGACGGGTGAAAATAGCATCGCGCATTCTATAGTTGATCTTAGCTTTACCTATGCCTTGTTTCTCCAGCTCCTCTATGCCTTTAAGAATGGCCTCTTTAGGCGAAAGTCTGTTAAGAAAACCTGAGTTAATCATGATGCCCTCTTTAGTGGGGTCAGCGGCTTCTTCAATATTAGCCCCTTCAATAATAGGTACTATAGGAAGGTCAAAGTGCTTGGCAAAGTCATAATCGCGCTGATCACCAGCAGGTACGGCCATTACTGCGCCAGTGCCGTAGCCAGCCAATACATAATCTGCCACCCAGATAGGTACCTGCTCGCCGCTAAAAGGATGGATAGCATAAGCACCAGTGAAAGCACCGGTAATGGTTTTTACATCCGTCATACGCTCGCGCTCAGATCGGTTAGCCGCTTTTTCGGCGTAAGCCATTACAGTCTCTTTCTGGTCTTCAGTAACTAACTGCTTTACCAACTCACTTTCCGGCGCTAATGCCAGATAGGTAACACCAAAAATAGTATCTATTCTGGTGGTGAAAACAGTGATATCTATATCATGACCCTCTACTTTAAAATCCAGCTCCGCACCCATAGATTTACCAATCCAGTTGCGCTGCATTTCTTTCAAAGGCTCTGGCCAATCGATAGTTTCCAGGCCGGTCAGTAACCTTTCTGCATAAGCCGTGATGCGCATCATCCACTGCATCATTTTCTTTCTTACCACAGGGTGACCGCCTCTTTCAGAGAAGCCGTCTTTCACCTCGTCATTAGAAAGTACAGTGCCTAATGCAGGACACCAGTTTACGGTGGTGTCAGCTAAGTAAGAAAGCCTGTATTTTAATAATATTTGCTGTTGTTCTTTTTCCGAAAACCCTTTCCACTCTTCAGCAGTAAAGGCAGGAGTATCTTCATCGCAAACAGCATTAACAGCGGCATTACCTTTCGCTTCAAATTCTGCTACCAGGCTTTCGATAGATTCTGCCTTGTCAGTGTTGTTATTATAATAGCTGTTAAAAAGCTGCATAAAGATCCACTGAGTCCATTTGTAGAACTTAGGGTCTGAGGTGCGCACTTCTTTATCCCAATCAAAAGAGAAGCCTATATTACGAAGCTGCTCTTTATATCTTTTAATGTTTTCTTCTGTAGTAATAGCAGGGTGCTGTCCGGTTTGGATAGCATATTGCTCAGCCGGCAAACCGAAAGCATCAAACCCCATAGGGTGGAGCACGTTAAAGCCCTTCAGTTTTTTGAATCGAGAAACAATATCAGAAGCGATATATCCCAGCGGATGACCTACGTGTAATCCTGCTCCTGAAGGATATGGAAACATATCCAAAGAGTAAAATTTAGGTTTTGAAGGATCTACTGAAGCTTTATATGTGTCGTTGTCAGCCCAGAACTGCTGCCATTTTTTCTCTATTTCGCTGAAGTTATATTCTGCCATTTTGGTTGTTTTAGTTTACAGACCTGCAAAAATAAGAGGATTTTATTGCATTAGAAGGGTTGGGGGAAGTAAAATGTGTTTAGTGCTTCAATTATTGATGCAGTTAAATAACTACAGTGACCTGTGTTGCTATTTTAATGATTCATAAATTCAGGTTTGAAGGAGGGAAGTACGTTTAATTATGCGGTATGGTTAAATATTTATATATTATGTTTGTATTGCACAATATAAAACACTTTTAAATATAATGAATCAATTAGAAGTAACAGAATGTATCCAGTATGCTAAAGAAAGCATCATTAGGTATAACGCCATTGACAATCTGATAAATGATGATGATTATTTAAAGTGGCAAAATAAAATGACTGATGAGAATGATTTTTATGATTATTTTTTTGGAGGAAAAAATAATCTGAATTTTTTGATAATTGCTGTTTTAATTAGTCGACCGATATCAGGTAATAGAAACTATAAAATCTATTTTGAAAAACTGAATCAATATCTCACGGAATTTCCGGAATTACAGACAGACAAAGGCTTTAAGGATAAGATCACAAATCTTGGAGGTGTGAATTTTTTTTCTACGCTTAGTGAGTTGACATTAGCTGTACAGTTGAAATCAATGGGTTATAAAATAATATTTGAGCATCCGTTTACACATAAAGTATCTGGAAATCGTAGGGATGTTGATATTACGATTACCGGAGATAAAGGTGAAGAAATTCATTTTGAGGTTTATATGCCAAATAAGGAATTGCCTCCAAATAGTGCAAGTGGTTTTATTACTTTAGATGCTCATGATGAGTCTCTTTTTAATAAGTTAAAAGGTAAGATGATTAAAAAATTTGGAAAAGCCGGATTTTCTGGACTGAATGGAAAAGTGTTATTAGCGGTCAATATAGCTTTTATGCAGTTACTTAATTTACGAAATGTATTACAACCTGTTGAAGAAGAGGAGAATGTTCATAGAGAAATTTTTAAAGAAATAGAATTTGCTCCAGAGGTTGATGGGGTGATTATATTTAGGGATGATTTTTCAAGTGATAATTCGTTTTATTCAGAGGCATTGCAAATGTCTGGAAGATAACACCATAATGCAATTGTGATGTCGCTGCTTGTCTTCTATCGAATAATTTCAAAACCATTTAGTTTAGATTAATGGAAAAACAAATAAATATGAGAGAGAAAAAAAATCAGAGATTTCAATTCTTAAAGCACCTGTACGATACTGTAGAAGGAAGCAGTTTTAAAGACGTTGATATGTGGTGCATAGGCAGAGAATTAAAATTTGATATGGGTAGGACCCAGGATACTGTTGATTATTTAATTAAAGAGAGTCTTATAGAATCTAGAGGTGTTGGGGGAACAATTGGGATATCACATGAGGGTATTTCAGAAATCGAAAAGGCTTTGAGTGAACCAGATGAGCCAACTGAACATTTCAAATCATATAATATTATCAATATTAAGAATATGAGTAATTCGGCAATTCAGCAGGGAAATACAAGCTCTCATCAAGAATTTATGTTTAAAGTCAAAGCATTGAAAGACCTTGTTGAGAAGCTTCAAAGGTTTGCCCTTGATGTAAAATTAGACCCTGAATTAAGAGAAGAACTTAGCGCTGAAATAGATACATTAAGAGCACAAAGTAATTCGCCTAAACCCAAAATATCAATAATTTCCGAGTCATTAAAAACAGTTAGAAGCTTAGTGGAAGGAGTTGCTACTAGTGCAATGGCACCTGAAATCATAAAGTTGATAAAAGGATTATTGGAATAGAAAATTCACTTAGATATGTCGAAATTCCATTACTCCATAAATTTCCATTAACATTCGTGTCGCCAGTTTATTCAGAGGAATTGTAAATGGGCAGAAGATAAAATCTCAATACAATTGCGATTTAGCACCCACTGGTCGTAGGTTAAGCGCAGCGGTCCTACGACCTATAATTAGCAAGAGCATATGCTCGGAATGAGATAAGCGTATGTCTGTAGCTACAATGCACAGTCAGTATTTCAAGAAGGATATTGATTGTATTTAGGAAAGAATTTGAGCGGACGCTCAAGCAAAGTATGGATCGTAGCGGATGCTACGACCAGTGGGAAGTTTCCGGATGAATTTTCGGTTGATGAGATTATTGATGAACTACTACTTTTAGAGAAGATAGATCGTGGACTTGCGCAATCCAGTGCAGGTGATGTGATTGCCGATGAGGGTCTGGATAAAGAGCTTCCAGAATGGCTCAGGTAAATTGAACCACACAAGCCAAAAATGACCTAATTTCAATTGCTGAATTCATCAGTAGGGATTCATTAAAGTATGCAAAGATTCAAGTCCGACGCATTCGCACTCGTGTTCGTCAATTATCCAAATTTCCCGACTCAAGAAGAATGGTTCCCGAACTTAATAATCCTAGAATAAGAGGGGTGATATTGGGTAACTATAGAATTGTTTATGTAATAGTCCATGAAAATAAAGTTGATATTTTGATGGTACATAATTCTTATAAGTTCTTAAATCTTTAGTTTCGTTTTTCAAACTTAGTATAGTTGAACTATAATTGTGATCTAGCTAGAAGAGGCTTTTGAATTAATTAACTACCAAATCTCCACATTTTTGAAAACGCAGGAGGTTTAATCTATAAAAATAAAACTATGCCATTAGACGCACTACAATCAGCAGAAACTATCAATGCCCTGGAAGTATTTCTGGGCAAACACAGACCTGCCGAACACATCAGGCAGGAGTTGGACTTGAGCTACAAAATCGAGAATCAGAGTATCATTATTTTTGATATTCGTCCACATTGGATGAATAAAGAAGAGAAAATCGAAAGCCCTGTTGCAAAAACCACTTGGGTGAAAGCTCAAAATATCTGGAAAATCTATTGGATGCGATCAAATCTTAAATGGCATGGTTATGATCCCAAGCCTAAGGTTAAGACCATTGAGGAGTTTTTAGACATAGTTGAAAAAGACGCTCATGGATGCTTTTGGGGATAGAGAACCATGCAAATTTTAGCTAGCTAGCAAATCCATTCCGACATAAATTTTCATTAGCATTTACAATTTTGATTTGATACAGGCATTGTAAATGCCGGAAGATATAATCGCAATGCAATTGTGATTTATATGGATTATAGGATGATATATTTAAATTTATTAAATAAAATAATATAATATTGTTTTTTATGTGTTTTATAATGAACTTTTAATAAGCCTTATTGTGAAATTCTTTCTCTACACAGTACTTATTCTATCTACTTCAATAAATTCTCTAGCTCAGGAAAAGACTTTAGCACCTGTTGAATCTATAAATGGCATTATTGGTGAACTACTAGATCAGATAACCATAGAAAAAGGGGAGAAGATGGATACTGCAGCAATTAGGAATTTATTTCACCCGTCTGCCATACTTACAGTTGCAGATGCTTCAAATGCTGAAACCGTTTTGCTTGATGACTTTCTTAGCCTCTTGAAAGACCCTTACTATGAACAAGGATACCTTGAAAAGGAAATTCATAAGGTGGTAGATGAATACAATGGCATAGCACAAGTATTCCAGAGTTTTTATGGTAAAGACTCTGAAGGATCTGAGGAAAGAGGGATAAATAGCTATCAATTAACTTATTATGGTGGCCGTTGGTGGATAGTTAGCCTTTTATGGACAATAGAATCTGATAAAGCTGAAATACCTGCCAAGTATGTAGGGAAATAGGTGAAAAAATGGTTCATCAAAGCTAAAATGAATTTTCAGTCTCCTTTCTTCATTCTTTCTTTACACAGCTGTGTGATAGTGTCACTGCAAAAGGATTTCACTACGCACTCTTATCGGTCACTATGACTTTTTTGTTAAATGAGTAGATTGATATGTGTAAAATGAATCAAAGAGTTTTTAAATTGTGTTAAGTTTCCATCTACTAACATTCATACCCCCACACATTCCCACAAAAAGGCCCCTGAATAAATCCAGAGGCCTTATTATTAATTTGAATTATGAACTTTAGTTGTGAGCTATTGGGTCCGGGTTACCATCAGGGTCACCAGATATATAGCCATCAGTTTGGATGTTTCCATTAGTTACTAAAAGCAGTCCTGCTACGTGAGGCGCTGCCATAGATGTACCACTTATGGTATTATAACCTCCATTTAACCAAGTAGATTCTATGCTCGATCCAGGTGCGGCATAGTCCACAGGAGGGTTGCCATAATTAGAGAAATAAGATATAGAATTGCTGCTGGTCATAGAGGAAACAGTGTAAATGTTAGTTCCATTAGTTCTTGCAGGAGAAACATTATTTGCATTTTGAGTTTCATTACCTGCAGCTAATGAAACAAAAACGCCGGCATTACCTAACCTTCTAATGGCATTGTCTACTGAAGAGTCAGTAGGGCCTCCAAGACTTAAGTTAGCTGCGTCACCAGGATTAGCAGTTTGGGCAACATAATCAATACCAGAGACTACACCAGCATATGAACCAGATCCTTGTGAGTTAAGTACTTGTACTGCAACTACTTCAATACCAGCAGCTACTCCTACTACACCTATGCTGTTATCAATAGCTCCTATGGTACCGGCTACGTGGGTTCCATGACCGTTGCCATCATTACCATTGCTGCCAACAAAACTGGTGCTCAATGAAGTATTTACATTTAAGTCAGGGTGATCAAAATCAATGCCTGTATCAATAACAAAGGCTCTTTTATTAGAATTACTCATGTTTGTAGGGCCGCCTACACGAGTGATGCCCCAAGGAGTGGTTTGATCAGGACTTGGTTCTGGATCTTCATTACAGACATCTAACCAGGGGAAGAAGGAACAATACCAAGGAACAAGAGCAATTACTCTGTTAGGAGTAACAGTCTCCACATTAGACATGCTTTTAAGCTTGGCAAGACCTTCACTGTCCACATTATCAACAGAAAAACCCATTATTCCCTCGGCGGAATATACGTGTTTCAATTGATCTAACTGTAAACCAGCACGGGTGATCATGTCACTCATCATCGGTTTAGCCACTGCCTGTCTGATGGCATAACCTTTCATGGTTCTCATGTTGCTGCCCACGGAACCTTCCTTTAAGGTAACAATGTAGCTGCCCGGAATAATATCTCCATGGCCTTCTACAGTGGTTTCTACAGCTTCTTTAACTTCTGGTTTTTGGATTTTTTGGTTGATTGACTTCTCTTCATCATCACAGGAAGTGATAATTACAGAGAAAAACATAGCTACGCCAATAAAGAGTGCGCCTCTCTTGAATAGATTTTTCATAACATGTTTGGGTTTAGTTAAAATTGAACGGCAGCAAGTTATGTTATTGAAATTTTAATAAAAAACGTATTATGATTTATTATATTTTATTAATTGCATTGTACTAAAAAATTAAAACATTGTCTATTTATAATTTTGATGTGTGCTATCACACTTGCTCTGAGTTAAGTTTTTTGATTGTTAGTGGTGCGGTGTATGATTAAATATAAGACGTGACTTTTGTTATCTTATTTAAAGTTATTGGTGTATAAAATTTATATTTTAATTAGAAAGACATTTTTAGTTTAGCTTTTTCTGTGTTTATGTATTCATATTGCATGATTACTTTTTGACCGAACGGGTCTTTAATGAGGTTGATATGTTCTTTAGTGTTACCTATCACTTTCTCATTAATATTGGAGTTTCTAAGTTTTTGTCCGAAACCTATACCCTAACGGGAGACTTTCTATATGCTCTCTGAAAATTATCATTCAAACTTTTTGTAGCTTTAGGTTTGTAAAGGTGATAAAGGAAATCTATATGAAATACTGGAGTGTGTTGTTCATTATTGGTGTATGCCTGGCGTGCCAGTCTCCTGAAGCTGAGCAGCGGCAAGAGGCAAAGGTCAAAAAGAAGACGCATCCTAGCGAAAATTATCATTATACCGATGTTGATGTATCGGACCTGGCTTATCAGGAGACTTTATATGTGCCAGTCTATTCAGATATTTATCACCTGGATGGCACCAGAAGATTTGCTTTAGCAGCTACGCTTAGCCTGAGAAATGTAAATATGCAGGACAGTGTGTATGTGACAGGTATAGATTATTATGACTCAGAAGGTGGACTGGTAAGGCATTACATAGAAAAACCAATTGTACTCACAGCATTACAATCAGTGGAAATAGTAGTGGCTCATGATGATGCCGCAGGAGGTCCGGGGGCCAATTTCATAGTTCATTGGGGGGCAGATAAAGGCTCTGATAAACTGTTGGCTCAAGCCGTAATGATTGGTACAGCTT
This sequence comes from Fulvivirga maritima, assembly GCF_021389955.1. Classification (NCBI taxonomy): domain Bacteria; kingdom Pseudomonadati; phylum Bacteroidota; class Cytophagia; order Cytophagales; family Fulvivirgaceae; genus Fulvivirga; species Fulvivirga maritima. Next base: position 6,078,750 of record NZ_CP089980.1, on the reverse strand, counting down.
CGCAGCAAGGTCTTTCTTTTACCACAGAAGGGGGTGGTTATAGAATCTACTACAGAGCAAAAGGAGCAATAAACTTTATGGCTGATTCAGGTCACAAAGAAGATGGTCTGCCACCGCAGCATCATTATGTTTTTCATTCGGAACAAGACAATACACTGCCACAGCACCAAATAGATCAGGTGCTTACTCACCATCAGTATCAAGGTGAGGACTTACGTGTGTTTACAGAGCTGATGAGTGTGAACCAAGGGGTGTTTACTATAAAATCTTCACAAGGCAGCTTTCAAGTAGTGCTTTCACAAACAGCAGAGCAGCTGATAGTGGTTTGTAATTGTGAGGGAGATGACATGTTGCTATGTGATCATCAGGCGGAGGCGTTAGATCTGTTAATGCATTCCGATGATTTGCTTATTTTCTTTGATAAGCAACGCAGGCATCAGGAATTGAAAAAAATGGCCTTTGATTATGGTCTTGAAAACGAGCCTGATCTTGATGAATACTTTGATATAGAACAAGAGCATGGTCGCCTTATTACTAAACCTGCCCATCCCGGATTAATTTCTGTAACCGCAGATAGTCTTAAAAGCTTGAAAAGTCAGGTGAGAACAGATGGAGAGCAATTACTAGCTGGCAGCTTAGATCATAATAAAAACATATTGGTGCTAAGAAAGCATCGTTATTATAATCATTTACTTATTTCAATTTACCATGCGGAGCGCACTCAGAAGGGTAAAATAAAAAATCCGCTGGTACAGGTTAATCCGCAGAACCATGTCTGGGACTTGCAAGATGGCCGGGAGATTAAATTCCTGCTAGGGGTGAATAAGTTTATGGATTTTAAAGGAGAATCACTTACTGCGGAGGATTTGGCAGTGCTTTCTTATATTATTAAAAATCCTTTAGGATATGAGTTTTATCAGCATAACTCGCGCGCTTCTGATAAAATAAGTGCCAGCTCCATATCTCAGGTTCAGGTAAGGCCATTTGCAGGCAAGGTAAAACTGTGGGTGTCTAAAGTAGGTCGTCATTTTGAAATAGAAGCGCAAATATTCTTAGGAGACAAAAGCTTTGGGCTCAATGAAGTGAAGCTGAAGTATAATTGCTTTCTTGAAATAGAGGAGCAACTTCATTTGCTTTCTGGCTTGCAGCTGATCAGAGTGTTAGACCTGTTAAACCAAAAGGGCGGTAAGCTGATTGTACATGCTTCAGCCTTTAAAGAGTTTAGAACGCAGTTTTTAGATGATATTGAAAAGCAGATAGAGATCGAATACCGCTTTATAAAAGAAGCAACAGCAGAGCAGCTTGAAATGGAGGGCTTTAATGACTCTGAGGAAAAAATCATCTACCTATCTGATTTTGACAATTTTGTAATGCTCATACCTGTAATGCGCTACAGTGATGTAGAAGTGGAGGTGCGTAGCCGTAAGCAGATTTATGCCTATGATAGCCAGGGTAAGGAGTTTTTGGTGAAAAGGGATGTGAATAAGGAGTCTGAATTTCTGGCTTTAATGATTAAACAGCATCCTTTTTTTGAAGAGCAGCTAGAAGAGAACGATCTGCCTTATTTCTATTTACATAAAAAGAGGTTTTTGGAAGAAGAGTGGTTTCTCAAAACCTGTATGGAGTGGGCGGAAAGTGACATTACTATTTTAGGTTTTGATGAAATTGAGGGTAATCGTTTAAATCCTAATCCGGTAAGTATTGATATTAAGGTGGTTAGCGGCATCAATTGGTTTAATGCTGAGGTAGACATGCGCTACGCTAAGCAAAAGGCTTCTATGAAAAAGGTGAAAGCGGCGGTGCGAAACAAGTCTAAATACGTGCAGCTCGATGATGGGACCTTTGGCGTGCTCCCCAAAGAGTGGATGAAGAAGTTTGAAGCCTATTTTAATGCTGGTGAAATAGATGAGCAGGACATGATTACCTTCCCAAAGGTGAACTTCTCAGCAATAGAAAGCCTCTTTGAGACTAAGATGCTGGATGAAACCGTGCGGCATGAACTGGCTATGTATCATGAAAAACTTGAGAATTTTAAAGCCATAGAGCAGGTGAACATTCCCAAAGAGTTAAGAGCGGAATTGAGACCATACCAGAAAGAAGGTCTTAACTGGCTCAATTTTCTTGATGACTTTAATTTTGGGGGTTGTCTGGCGGATGATATGGGGCTGGGCAAGTCAGTGCAAATAATAGCTTTCATATTGGCTTTAAAAGAGAAGCAAGGCAAGAAGCCACATCTTTTAGTGGTGCCTACCACACTCAGGTTTAACTGGAGGTCAGAGATAGAGAAGTTTGCCCCGGAACTTGAAGTATTGGAATTAAAAGGTGCCGACAGACAAAGAGATACGTCACTTTTTGGCAAGTATGATATTATACTTACCAGCTATGGCACCCTGCTGGCAGATGTAGTGTTTCTGAAGAACTTCATGTTTGACTACATTTTTCTGGATGAATCTCAGCAAATAAAAAATCCTAATTCACAACGTTATAAGGCCGTAAGGTTATTGAAGTCTCGTAATAAGATTGTAATAACGGGCACACCGTTTGAAAATAACACCTTTGATCTTTACAGTCAGTTTTCATTTGCCTGCCCAGGGCTTATGGGCAGCAAGCAGTTTTTTAAAGAGCGCTATTCGGCTCCAATAGATCAGTTTAAGAGTAAGAAAAGGGCTAAAGAGCTGCAGGATAAAATCAGTCCGTTTTTGCTTAGACGAACTAAAGATCAGGTGGCGCAAGAGCTGCCAGAGAAAGAAGAGCTGGTTATTTATTGTGAAATGAAACCGGAACAAAAGCGTATTTACGAAGCCAGTGAGAAGGATTTTAGAGATTATATGGAAGAGAAGGAAACTGATGATATTCGTAAAACTTCTATGTATGTGCTTAAAGGGCTTACACAGTTACGCCAAATTTGTAATTCACCTAAGTTGCTAGATTCTACTCCTGCTCAGCTTACAGAAACCGCAGCTAAAATAGAAGTGCTAATGGAGCAGGTAGATAATCATGCTCCATATCATAAAATGCTGGTTTTTTCTCAGTTCGTAGGTATGCTAGAGCTCATACAAGCTGAGTTAGAGGCTAAAGGAATAGGCTATGCCATACTTACTGGAGCCACTAAAAACAGAGAAGAAGTAGTAACTCGGTTTCAGAAAAATGAAGATGTCAGGGTTTTTCTCATTAGTCTTAAAGCAGGAGGTGTAGGTCTTAATCTCACGGAGGCCAGTTATGTATATATGGTAGATCCCTGGTGGAATCCGGCAGTAGAAAATCAGGCCATAGACAGATCTTACCGGATAGGTCAGAATAAGCGCGTAACCGCTATCAGACTCATATGTCCGGGTACTGTAGAGGAGAAAATTATGAAGCTGCAGTCCTCAAAAAAAGAATTACTGGGAGGCCTTATTAATGATGAAAATGCCATACTTAAAAACCTTACAAAAGAAGATATAATGAACCTTGTGAAGTGAGTTTTATAAACTATTCACCAGTAGCCGTGGTTATATAGCTGACACATTCAAAAGATAAGCTTGAGGTAGATTTTAGCTTTAACTATTTGCTAATTAATACAATATAATTCTTTTGGTGATGGGAGGGGAGTTGTTTTATAAGGTTGGCTATCGACTTTTTTGTTTCTTCTTTTTACTGCTACTATTAGAATTTCTTAGCGTGATATTTGGCTGTTAGGGTTTGGATGTGAGATAAGAAATAACCAAACAATAGCATACTGATGAAATTTATAATTGGGGTGGTTGGGCTTTGTTTTTTAGCCACCATGCCTTTAATGGCACAGGAAAAAGAAGGGGAGGAAGAGAAGCCAAAAATTAGCATTGGTGGTGCCCTTAGGTTTAATTATAATTTATCATCCTGGAAAGACGGGCAGCAGAAAAGGGGAGGTGACTTCGGTTATGATCTCTTCAGAATAAATGCTAAAGCCAGCTATAAAGGAGTGAAGCTCAATGCCGAATACAGATTATACTCGTCTGCATTTGGTGGAGGCATGCTCAAGCAAGGGTGGGTGGCTTATGATTTTAATGACGCCGAAGAACTACAATTAGGCCTCACTCAAGTTCCGTTTGGTATAACTCAGTATGATTCTCATAATTGGTTTTTCGGTTTAAATTACTACATTGGTTTGGAAGACGACCACGACATGGGGCTTAAGTTTAAGCACAGAGGTGATCGATGGGACTATGATATTGCCTTCTTTAAAAATGCTGAAGAGCTCAATTTTGGCTCTAATAGTGATGCTTCAGACAGCAGATATTCTTATGATGTAGCTTCTATAGACTATAGTGGTGACGGTGAGCTGGAGTTTAGAAATAAGGAGGTTAATCAGATAAATGGCAAGCTTGTTTATAAAACGCTTGCCGGCTCTTTTCAGCATAATATCGGTGTTTCAGCTCAGTATGGAGGGCTGTATAACCTCACTACAGAAGATGTGGGGCATCATTACGCGCTGGCGGGTCACTATGAGTTACTAGTAGGCCGCTTTGATCTCAAAGCACAAGTTTCCCATTATAAATACTCACCTCAAAATCCGGAAGATGAGCGGGATGACATTATAGCCATGACAGCTTATGGTGCGCCTTATTTAACCGCTGCTTCTGCTACTACTTATACGCTGGGAGCGGCTTATGCCATACCAGTGACCTGGGGACCTGTTTCAGAGCTAAAAGTATATGATGATTTCGGTTATATGCATAAGCCTGCTAATGGATTTGCAGATACCTATATGAATGTGACAGGGGTGATGGTAACGGCAGGTCAGGTGTATACTTATATTGATTTGGCAGCTGGGAAAAACCACCCTTGGATAGGGCCTGAGTGGACAGAAGGGCTGGCTCAAGGAAACCCGAAAGCGGAATGGGAAACACGATTTAATATAAATATTGGATATTACTTTTAATCAAAATTAATAATATATGTCGCAAACAAATACGAGAAGTGATCAGAAGGAATTTCTGGGGATTAAAGCTAACGGACCGGTATTTGTAACCTCTTTAGTAATTATTTTAGGATTAGTGCTTACCACTATCATAGTGGGTAAGCCTATGGAGAAGTGGTTTAATAACACACAAAACTACATTGCTGACCATGTGGGTTGGTTCTTCATATTATTGGTGAATGGGTTGCTTATATTTTCTCTTTTTCTTGGCTTTGGAAAGTTTAAGAACATAAGAATTGGCGGGCCAGATGCTAAACCAGAATTCTCTACTTTGGGCTGGTTTTCAATGCTTTTTAGTGCCGGTATGGGAATCGGCCTTTTGTTCTGGAGTGTTTCAGAACCTATTTTCCATTTTAACAGTAATCCCTTTTTAAAGAACCCTGAGAATAAGGTGGCTGCGGCCAAAGAGGCTATGGGCATTACCTTTTTGCATTGGGGCGTGCATGCCTGGGCGCTGTATGCTATCATAGGGCTCGCATTGGCTTTTTTCACTTTCAATAAGAAACTTCCTCTCACCATAAGGTCGGTTTTTCATCCGTTATTCGGAGATAAAATTCATGGCCCTATTGGAGATATAATCGATATTATAAGTGTTATAGCCACTCTTTTTGGTCTGGCCACTTCTTTGGGGCTGGGGGTAAAGCAGGTTAATGCAGGGCTAGAATACCTTTTCGGGGTAGAAAACAGTGAGATGGTACAAGTGATCCTTATTGTGGTGATTACCTTTTTCGCTACCTTATCTCTTATCTTAGGTATAGATAAAGGCATAAGAAAGCTTAGTGAATGGAACATGCGCCTGGCCCTGTTCTTAATGCTTTTCGTTCTGGTGGTGGGGCCTACGCTTTTCTTGTTTAAATCTTTTGTACAAAATATAGGTCATTATATCTACGAGTTTTTTGAGCTTAGTTTCTGGACTAATACATACAAAGGAGTGGGCGAAAAAACTAATTGGCAGAATACCTGGACGGTATTTTACTGGGCCTGGTGGATCTCATGGTCTCCATTTGTAGGTATTTTTATAGCCAGAATTTCTAAAGGAAGAACGGTTAAAGAGTTTATTTTAGGAGTGCTATTAGTACCTACCTTATTCACTTTCTTATGGATGTCTGTATTTGGGGGTAGTGCTATTTATCAGGAGTTATTAGGTAATCATGACATTACTAAGGCGGTAAAAGCCGATGTTTCTACAGCGGTATACTATTTACTGGAACAATATCCTTTAACCTCATTTGCATCTATAGTTACTGTGCTATTGGTGGCCAGTTTCTTTGTTACCTCATCAGATTCAGGCTCTTTTGTAGTAGATACGCTTACTTCAGGAGGGAGGCATGATGCGCCTAAAGGTCAAAAGATATTTTGGGCTTCAATGGAAGGGTTAGTGGCTGCTGTTCTTTTAGTGGGTGGCGGACTCACGGCTCTGCAGACGGCTTCCATTATTACCGGACTGCCTTTTTCCATCATTATTATAGTCATGTGCTTTAGCTTTTATAAATCACTAAAAGAATATAGTGAGCAAAATAAAGATGAGCTAAAACCGTTAAAAAAGAAATAAAAAGCTATTGTGTAAATGAAAAAGGGGCGGTTTCAAAAGTTACTTTTAGTTAAGTAAATACTTTTGAGGCCGCCCCTTCTTGTATAAATAGAATTCTGTTTCTGTTATTTGATAGCTTCTACTAAAGCTTCTACATCTGCCTGAATTTTATCAAAGGCACCAGCTTCTTCTTTTAGTGCACCAATCATATAAGAAGGTACTTTTTCTCCCGTAGATATTTTATCATTAAGGTCTGAGAGTAAAGCCAGTATATCTTCCGTTTCTTCAGTGTCATAACCAGCCAGTGTAGATTTTATGTTTTTAATAATGGATAAAGCAGGGTGGTCAGTCACTTTAGGAGTACTCTTTTTAGCAGGTGCTTCGCCTGAGTAAGTATCTGCTGTTTGCCTTATAATGCAGTTATTAAACTCATCTACAATAGTTTCTATATCTGATCTTTTGTATTCTTTGTTTTCAATCTTTTTGCTCACCTGAGTACAGTTGGCAAGAAAATCAGCCATCACTTTTTTGAAAAGGAAAGTGGGTACTTCTGTTCCTTCTCCCGTCTTTTTAAGTAAATAAAGATTTCCAAAATCATAATTATTATCTACTCTATAGCTTAGTAAGCTTAAGTATCCTGATTTTATAACTTTCATTATGGCGTATTTTTCAGTCATCTTCACGGGCACATAATGTTCTCCTTCATGATAAAACTCTAAAAACTGGTATGCTTTATACCTGGTTTTGTCGTCACCAGTTTTAAACATGATCTCTTCATTTCTGTCTGAAGGAAGAAGAATTTGCACTTCTCCTTTTATGGTATCTCTTTTTAGAGTAACCAGATAATCATCTTGAGCGTGGCTGAAATGAGCAACAAATAATAGTATGAGTATAATTAATGATCTATGCATAATGTATGGTTTGATTCAAATTTAAAGGATTTGTCTGATTTTTTGTCAATTTTTTATGAGAGCTCTGAGTTTTCCTCGCTTTTTCATACCCAAGGCAATAACGACAAGAACAATACCAATAGTCTTTCAAGTGCAGCTTCTTTCTCCACTTTAATAAGAATGAAAAGGATTGAGATATTGATAAGGCGTGGTGGCTATTCATTCTGTAAAATCATAGGTTTTACAGTTGCTGACAGATCACGTGGTAAATCATTGCTATATTCTTATTGATAATAAGTATAGATAAATTTTATTTATTTAATGATTTAAGATTCTTTTCTTAATTAATTATATTCATATTTAAATCTAATTAATCCTGCCCATTCAATATTTTTTGACATTATCAGAAAGTATAACATGACTAAAGGGAAAGAACAATTTGGAGTTGAAACGCGGTTAAGGCGGTTTTTAAAGACTCTAGCTACTTATCTTATATATTTTGTTATTGCTCTGGGGCTCATAGTACTTGCAGGCTGGAGTTTTGATTTGGAGTTTATAAAAAGACCTATTACTGGCCTGGTGGCTATGAATCCGCTCACAGCACTGTGTTTTGTTATTTGCGGAGCGGCACTTTGTCTGGAGCGTAAAAAAGTCATCACTCGTATCCTGGTCTCTGCTTTGATACTTATTTCGGTAGTTCATATTGTTTTGTATTTCACAGATTGTCCTATCCAAGTAGATAAACTTCTTTTTCATAAAAGCTTGCTAATAGAAGGAGAGGGTAAGATATCTAACAGAATGGCAGTAAATACTGCGCTTTGTTTTTTGCTCAGTGGGATAATAATTGGTGGAAAAAGCCTTAAACTCAAGAGTGCATACTATCAAGTGCTTGCGGTAATACTCTTTTACTTTGCTAATTTTTCATTGGTTGGCTATGCCTACGGGGTGAAGGAGTTTTATGGTTTGTTAACCTATTTTCCTATGGCGGTACATACTGCTGTTGGCTTTGCAGCTGTAGCTTTAGCTATTCTTTTTAAATCTGGTGATAGAGGTATAGTTAGAGATATAACCACTTCATTATCTGGCGGTAAAATAGCTAGGGTTATTATGCCATTATCCATTGGTCTTACCTTTTTGGCCGGACTAATGTCGCAGGTACTTAATATACTTTATGGAGCATCTGAAGAGCTAGGCGTAGCCATAGCTTCATTACTTATTATAGTGGTGAATACGGCTTTTATTTGGTTAGCCATTGTGAAAATAAACAATAAAGACAGAGCTCATAGAAAAGCTGAATCTAAGAATAGGTTGACTTATTCTTTATTAAGATCTAGTATTGATAGCCTTAATGATATAACTATAGTTTCTATAGATAAGAATTTTAGATGTTTAAGTTATAATGAAGGCTTTGCTCAGTCTATGAAGGCTATTTATGGTACTGAAGTAGCACTAGGTCAACCCTTGTGGGCTGCAGTTACTGTTCCTGAACACCGCGAAATACTAAAGGAAAAATGTACGGCTGTATTGGCAGGACAAACCATAACAGAAGAGAAATATCTTAAATCAGAAGATAAGTGGTATGAGCTGAGGTATAGGGCTATTTATGACCATAATAATGATATTGTAGGGGTAACCTTACTTTCTTCTAATGCTACTTATCGTAAATTAAAAGAGGCTCAGCTAGAAAGTGCCAATCGTGAGTTAGAGGCATTTTCATATACAGTAGCTCATGATTTGCGAGCACCGCTCAGAATTATTGATGGCTATATTTCTATGCTCAAAGAAGACCTGGTGGATTTAGATGATGAGAGTCAGAGGCTTATGGATGTGGTGTCTAACAATGCTATAAAAATGGGTGTGCTAATAGATGAGTTGCTCAATTTTGCTAAGCTGGGCAGGAAAGATATTCACCTGAGGCCTATTAATACCTGGAAAGTGGTGGAGGAGGTGTTCTCTGAACAGATGAGTGTGGCCGAAAATAAAAATATAGATGTTAAGCTAGGAAATATAGAGGATATGAAAGGTGATCCTGGATTGATAAAACAAGTATTTTCTAATCTAATATCTAATGCATTAAAATATTCTAAGAAAAAATCCGAAATAATTATTGAGGTGAATTCGTTTAGAAATGACGAGGAAATTACGTATTATGTAAAGGATAATGGAGTTGGGTTCAATATGGACTATGCCGGCAAACTCTTTGGTGTATTCCAGAGGTTACATAAAGAGAGCGAATTTGAAGGTACCGGGGTGGGATTAGCTACTGTAAATAGAATTATAAAAAAACACGGAGGTAAAATATGGGCAGAGTCTGAAATAGATAAGGGAACAACCTTCTATTTCACGATACCCACCGAGGTAAAAAACGTTAAAGAAACATGGACACTGAACTAGTTGAACTTTTGCTTATTGAAGATAATCATCATGAGGCAGAACTGACCATTCGTAACCTTAAGAAGTCTAAATTGGCCAATAATATGTTGCATATTGATGACGGCGAAGAGGCACTTGATTTTATGTTTAATGAAGGTCAATATTCATTTAATGAGGGGAAGGTCTTTAATCCGAAGCTAATCTTATTAGATCTTAAACTACCCAAAATCAGCGGAATTGAGATTTTAAGAAAGATCAAAAAAGACCCTCGAACACAAAATATACCTGTAGTTATTTTAACTTCTTCTAACGAGGTGCCAGATATAGATACCTGCTATAATGAAGGGGCCAATAGCTATATTGTAAAACCTGTTAATTTTAATGATTTCTCTAAATTAATAGGAGATTTAGGTATGTACTGGATTATCACCAATAAACAGCCTAATCCTGCCATGGAAATTTAATACATCAGTCTTTCAGTTGAATCATTACTTGTACAAAATCAGGCAATGCATCGTTATTGACAGGATCATTTAACAGGCTAATGTTAAGCATTACCGGCTGAGCGTTTACCACGCCATAAGCTACTATTTTATATTTCCAATGGCCTTTGTGTTTATAGGTGATCTTCTGCCCATCAAGCGGATACCCAAAAGAGGAAGCCTGAATGGGTTGTTTAGAGAACTTCTTGAATTCATCTTCCATCTGGCTTATAAACTGCTCAGGCATTGATTTGAGCATCAAGGTATTCATATAAAGCCATTGAACAGCATAATCATCGCAAGTTACTTCAGAAGCTTTGGTGTTACAGCCTACAGGTGTTTCAAGCGGCATGTCACAGTAGGTGAGGTCTTCAGACATCTGAGCAGATGCCAATGGGCTGATTCCCAGTAGAATAATGGTTAGTAGTGCGGTAGGTGATAGAGTCATTCGTTGAAAATTATTGATTAGTATAATTTAATAATTTTCTGAATGATTATAAAATGGAAAAAATAAGCGGCTGCACTTATGAGTACAGCCGTTAGTTGGGTATTATTTTTTAATAAGCTTGTAAGATTTACTTGTTTCGCTATAATTCACTTTTAAGATATATAATCCCTTAGGAAGCTCGTCGCCAATTTCCATAGATGATTGTATATTTTTCTCAGCATAAGAACGAACTAGCTGACCGTTGCTATCATACAGGTTCATGGTTTGCACTTTATCAGGAGTGCTTACTTTAATCTGGAACCTTGAGTCACTCGGGTTAGGGTAGATGATCTCATCTGTTCTGCTGCCTGCATTACTATAGTTGCTTGCTATAGTTTCTGCAGCCGGGCAAGCCGGAGTGCTGGCATCATTAGAGAAATAGATGTAGAAATTACCTGTTTTGCTTACCATTACGAAGTTATCACCATCAAAATTCACCCAATACTCGCCATCTAAACCGGGGAAGCCAGTGTTAGAAAGTGTTAGTGCTGGTTGTGATTGATTGAAGGTATGTGTGGCCTTAGGCATAAGGTCATTCCACCAGTCAGGTGAGCCGTTATTAGTTCTGATAGAGAACTGATACAAACCATTGTTAGGAAGATCCCAGTTAATGGTCAGGTCAGCAATATTACTTAAGTCTGGGCCACCAGCAGACACATGCACATTAGAATAAGCATTTTGTTTAGAAGGCAGAGCCACTGCTTTAGGAGTGTTAAAAGTGCATCCTGTACCAGCCGTACCTACAGAAATACTTACTGAAGCACTGTTACTATGTCCTTCACCATCATTTACGGTTAAAGAAGCTGTATAAGTGCCATTACTGCTGTAAATATGAGTGGTGCTAACACCAGAAGCGGTATTTCCATCTCCAAAATCCCAGCTATAAGTTAGGTTATCTCCATCAGGATCAGAAGATCCGGATCCATCAAAATCAACGGTAAGAGGAGCATCTCCAGAAGTAGTGCTGGTGCTTATTACAGCTGTAGGTGCAGAGTTTCCTTCTTCATTACCTCCACCACCAGTAACGCTTTCCCAATTTTGAATTATGTTTCTCACAAACGTACCAGAAGCGGTAAGGTCACTAGAGCTCCAGCCGCCATTGCTACTGGCTCCGGGTTGTAAAATAGAAGCTCCTTCTTGCTTGTCATGCACTGACCAGTTACAGTGAGAGATGTTGTTGGCTTCTAAAAAGTCCATCCAGGCATTACTTTCACTCTGATTTACGCCTCCGTTACCATCAGCATTAACAGAGCCCCATTCAGTAACCATTATAGCTATACCATTATTCATGGCAGTGGTGGCTTTGTTTCTCAAAAACTGTCCGTGAGAACCTGCATAAAAGTGCAGTGAGTAAGCAATGTTATCATAACCCGTAATAGGGTCCTGAGAAGCTACGTCTACGTCCTGAGACCAATTAGGAGAGCCTACCATTATCAGGTTGTCAGGGTCTATTGCTCTAATAGCCGCAATTACAGCTTCGGCATAGGGTTTCACCTGTCCGCTCCATGATGCGCCGCCCAGAGGCTCATTGTATACCTCATAGATCACGTTAGGAGTATTACCATATTCGGTAGCCATTTCCTGAAAGAAGCTAATGGCTTGCGATTGATAATTTTCTGCGTGGTGAGAGTGCCAGTCTATGATTACATAAATGCCCTCATCAATAGCAGCATCTACTACTGCTTTTACTCTGTTTTTATTTCCTGTAGGATCAGAGATGTAGCCTCCATCTTCCTCTACACCCATGGCTGCTCTCACTATGGTAGATCCCCAATCGTTTTTAAGCCACGCTACGCAGTTAGCATTATAGAACCTTTCGGCTCCCCAACCGGTGTTGCTCCAGAAAAAACTGTTACCAGCAAAGCTTGTTTCTACGCCTCCACTCAATATTCTATTCCCACTTACCGTTAAAGGTGCCTGACCAAATACATTATTGATCAAACCAGAAGATAAGAAAAAAATAAAGAGAAATTTTGCCAAGTATAGACTAGAAAAGTACTTGTTGGTTTTTGTCATACTATATGAAACTAGGTTAAATTGTGAACTTCAATATTAACAAATAGACTTCCACTATGATATAGCCATGTAAGTTTTAAAGTGAAGTCACCTTATCTTACATCACTACTCAGGGAGGTAATTCTTAACCTATCATATAGAGTAACATTCATGATTAAAAGTAGCATGCCATAGAAGGTGTCTTCTACCGGTATGGTTAACATTCTGATTCCTATGTTCTCATGATTGTTATACCAGACCACTTCACCTTCTATACCTGTGCCTGTAAGCACTCCATTAATGAGGAAGAAGGGGATGAGAATGATGAGAAAAGTGAGATAAAAATAAGCAAGAGATTTTTTAATAATTACGGTATAAGCTAGTAAGAAAAAAGCTAAACTGATAAAAGTTACTGCCGTGTAGGATAGTGATAAATTCCAAAAACCTGTTAAGGATAGTCCTATTATCAATACCCAGGAGATCACTTTTTCATATCTTTCCAAGGGGTTGTTTTTTACCAGATAACAAATAGAAAAATAGGTAAAAACACAGGCGTAAGGTATGCACAGGAAAAACAGCCATTCTTCAATAGGTAAATTGGATAGCTTAAATCCTGTCAGGTACCTTGGGTTAAAACCCCAAAAGCCCCAGTGAGTAAAAAGAATATCCCAAAATATAAAAATAACAGCAGGCAGTAAGATAGCAGGGATAAGTGCTTTCCAGGTGTTAGAGAAATTAGCTTTAGGGTAAAAACTACAAACAAAAGGTATGCTTATAGCCCCAAGGTCTAGCATGAGGTAGAGCCAGCGGTCACTCATAAATTATTGGGTAAGGTCTCTTTTTTCAAACTTTTTTGGAGCATACAAAAAGCCAAAAGCCTCACAGTCTTCTTTAGTATGTTTTTTATGATGAATATGATGAGCTTTTATCATTCTATTCAAATATTTTGATCTTTTCTTAGGCCACCATTTTATACGCTGGTGCACTATAATATCATGAAAGATCATATAAAAAATGCCATAGCACAATATGCCTATACTTACCGCTATAAGGTATGGATTATAATTAACCAAAGTAGAATAGTAAAAGAGACTAATGCAGGGAATGCTAAATACTACGGCGAAAAGGTCATTTCTCTCTAGCAGATGTTTGTGATGTTTATGGTGAGAGCGGTGCCAGCTCCATAAAAAACCATGCATAATGTATTTATGGGCAAACCAAGCCACGCCTTCCATAAAAAGGAATACGCCTATTACTATTAATGAGCATACTATAATGAGAGGTGCGCCAGACATAGGCTATACAGTTTGAGGTTTATGGTTAAAATAATCTTCTAATACCTGGTATCGATGAGCAAATATTTTCTTTACCTGTTTTTCTACAAAGAGCCAGTTTGCCAGCCTGCCTATAAAACCATAGGGAATGGCATAGTTAACTATGTCAGTCATCAGTACTCCTTCAGGTACTTCCTTAAAATGGTGCTGATGATGCCACATGGCATAAGGGCCAAACCGTTGCTCATCTACAAAAAAGTTAGGCTCACTCACATGAGTAATTTCTGTTGTCCATTTAACAGGTACTCCGGGCAAAACGTTCACAATATATTTGATGATCTGGCCAGGATACATGCGGTCTCCACCCGAAATATATTTAATGTCAAAACCCATGTGTGAAGGGGTAATTTCTTTCAGGTTTTTGGGTGATGAAAAAAAGTCCCAGGCTTTTAAAAGCGATATATTTAAAGTTTGAGTACTGGTTAAGTTATATACCTTCATTTTTATAGATTTAGCTGTTTACTATGTTTTTGGCCATTTTAGGGAAAATCAAAAAATGGAAAGGGAGTACACTATACCAATAGAGTCTGCCCCAGATACCCAGTGGTCTGAAAGTGGCTTTTTGTATTAGTTTATAGGCACCGCCATTTTCCTTAATCCTGAACTCCAGCCAGGCTTCTCCCGGGAGCTTCATCTCTGCATATAGCAGTAGTCTTCTTTCTTTCTCATTAGCGAGTAGCACGCGCCAGAAATCCAGTGCATCGCCAGCTTTTAGGTCATTCTGACTTCTTCTGCCTCTACGGAGGCCTACACCACCTACCAGCTTGTCTAGAAAACCCCTTATTTTCCACAGGAAATTACCGAAGTACCAGCCAGTGGTACCACCTATGGCCCATAAGTTTTCTTGCACCTGATCAACAGACCTGGTAAACTCAATTTCTCTTACATCATGAAAACACCCATGCTTGGGTATATCTATGAAGTCCATGAAATTTTCTTTCATTTTATGGCTTGAAACGGCGTCAGTCCAGCTGGAAATTACATTCTTCTGACTAATGCGGCTAAAAGCCATTTCTAGCGTCTCCTGGTAGGTGTATTTTTTCAAAGGCACTATTTTATCAATGCCCTCGTGCTGCACCACCACGTCGTGCTTCATGCTGTCTACCAGGTTTCTGGCTAGTGGGTATGAGGTAGAGGTAACGAAGTACAGCCAAAGAGATGATAGCTTAGGCGTGAGCACAGGCACGGTTTGTATATGCCGCTTAAGCTTACGGGCTTTGGCGTATGCATAAAGCATTTCTTTGTAGGTGAGTATATCCGGACCACCGATATCAAACACCTGATCAAAGGCCTCTTTTTTATCAGCTATGCCCGCCAGGTATTCCATAACATTTCTTATGCCTATGGGCTGGCACCTGCTCTTAAGCCATTTGGGAGCCAGCATCACGGGTAGCTTTTCTACTATGTCTCTGATGATCTCAAAAGAAGCACTTCCGGAGCCAATAATTATAGCAGCTCGAAGTACGGTAACTGCCTTGCCGCTCTCTTTAAGAAATGTTTCTACATTTTTCTCGATTTTAGATGCTCGGAGAGGTCTTCGGCATTAGTAATACCACTCAGATAAATGATCTGGCGCGTATTGGTATCCTTAATAGCCTGGGCAAAGTTGATGGCTGTTTCCTTTTCTTTCTGCGAAAAATCTGAATATGAGCTGGTCATAGAATGCACCAGATAATAAGCAATATCTATGTCATTAGGGATTTTAGCCAAAGACTCCGGGTTGGAGAGGTCTGCTTCCATCACTTCTACATGAGAAAGAAAATCATCATCAAAGTCATCCCAATCAAACCGTCTCTGGTCTCTCACCATGCACACCACTTGATGTCCGTCATTTACCAAGATAGGCAGTAACCTGCGGCCGATGTAGCCTGTAGCGCCGGTGAGCAGTATTTTCATGTGTTTAGGGCTGTTTTATATTCTGAAAGAGCTCTTTCTCTTGCTTCCTTATGATCTACCATAGGATCTGGGTATTGGTCTGTGCCATACTCTGGCACCCACTTTTTTACATACTTGAGCTCAGGATCGAATTTTTTCAACTGTGATTCCGGGTTGAATATTCTGAAATAAGGTTGAGCATCAGTGCCTGTTCCTGCAGCCCATTGCCAGCCGCCATTGTTAGAGGCTAAGTCATAATCTAATAGCTTTTCTGCGAAATAGGCTTCTCCCCAGCGCCAGTCTATGAGCAAATGTTTGGTAAGAAAGCTGGCCGTAACCATGCGCACACGGTTATGCATATAGCCTGTAGTGTTAAGTTCACGCATGCCGGCATCTACCATAGGGTAGCCGGTTTTGCCTTCACACCACTTTTTGAAGTCTTTTTCACTCTGGCGCCAGTTCACAGCATTATACTTGGTCTTGAAATTTTCATTAACCACGCGAGGGAAATGCCATAGTATCATTTGATAAAATTCTCTCCATATTAATTCATTCAGGAAAGTATCACTATGTTGTTTGGCTTTTGAAGCGGCTTTTCTAATACTTATAGTTCCAAATCGTAAATGAATACCCAGTCTTGAGGTGCCCTTAACCGCAGGATAATCTCTTTTTTCAGCATATTGCTTCAGTGTACTTTCAGATACCTGATCTGAAGGTATTTCAAGGTTATTTTCTTCAAAGCCCATCTCCTTGAGGCTGATTAAATCACTGCTATGGTTATAGAAATTGCTGAAATATAATGCCGAAGGTACGCTCTCAAAATGTTTTTTAGAGGCCTTTTTCTTCCACTGTCTGCTGTAAGGAGTAAAAACTACATAAGGATCTCCATCATCTTTTACTACCTCATCTTTTTCCAGTATTACCTGATCTTTGTAGGTGTTAAATAATATATCCTTATCGCTAAGGAGCTTCTCCACCATCTCGTCCCTTTCTTTTGCATAAGGTTCATAATCGTGGTTGGTGTACACGGCATGAATGTCATGTTCTTCTATCAGCGATTTCCAGGCATTTTCAGGGGTATCATAAAGGGTGACTATAGAAGTGTTTTTAGATTTTAACTCTTCATTAAGTGCTTCCAGCTGATGATGTATGAAAGTAACTCGAGCATCATTTTTTGGTAGTTCATTAAGAATGTTTTTATCGAAAATGAATAACAGTAGGACGGGTAAATCTTGCTCCATGGCATGATAAAGTCCTATATTATCATCTACACGTAAATCTCTTCTAAACCAAAAAATATTGATCTTGCCCATGTTTTATCTTCAATAACCACTTAGCGCAGTGGTAATTATGCTCTTTGTTATGCTTTCAGTAAAACAGCAGTTAATTGCAGGATGTTTTACTTTTTAATTTTTTCAAGTTTTTCAGGAAGCGTTTCCATAATTATTTTGAACCAATAGGTGTATTCATCAGGATTAGAATTTATCTTTTCCTGAATATTTTCCATTGAATCATATAGATAACTTTCTACTTCCTCAGGGTTAGGGTTGGGGGTGGCATCAGTATAACCTATCAATACATGATCTAATTCGTGTTCTACCATTTCACCTTCCAGATCTACTTTATAAATGAATTTATAGAGAAACTCTGAATCGCTGGTCATGCCCATTTCCTCAACAAGGCGCCTTTTGGCCGCATCAGTAATGGCTTCTCCTTTTCTGGGATGGCTACAGCAGGTGTTAGTCCATAGACCGGCAGAGTGGTATTTGTGGGAGGCTCTTTTTTGAATCAGGAGTTCGTTCTGGCTATTAAAAACAAACAGTGAGAAGGCACGATGCAATAAGCCTTTTCTGTGTGTTTCTATCTTTTCCATTGTTCCTAGTTCTTGATCATGCTGATCTACCAAAACCACTTTCTCCATTATAACAAATTAAGTCTATGTTTTAAATAGGTGTAAAATAACAAAGAAATTTTTTGTTGATTAGGAATACGTATCCTTCTTTTCATAACATGTGCAGAAGGCGTCCTCTTGATCTTTTTAAAAAGAGAGAAGTAATAGATATAAGCCAGGTATACCCCAAATTTGGAGCTTCTAGGCAGTTTTTTTATACCAGTAAGCGCTATTTTGAATTCAGCTTCAATGTCTTGCTCTATTTGTTCTTTATGGCTTTGGTTAAAATTATTAAGCTCTACGCCAGGGAAATAGCTCCTGCCTAAGGTGATGTAGTCATCTCTTAAATCTCTCAGGAAGTTGATTTTTTGAAAGGCAGAGCCCAGCTTCATAGCATAGGGTTTTAAGGATTCATATTGCTCTTCATTGCCATTGCAAAATACCTTCAGGCACATTAAACCCACTACTTCGGCAGAGCCAAGAATGTATTCTTCATAGCTTTTTGTGTTATACTCAATCTGGGTGAGGTCCATCTCCATGCTGAGTAAAAACTGATCTATAAGGCTTTTGTCAATATTGTAAGTACTTACCACATGCTGAAAGCTGTTTAAAATGGGATTGAGACTGATTCCATCTTGTATGGCCTGGTAAGTATCATCTTTAAACCGCTTTAATAATGCAGCTTTGTCATAGTCATGAAAGCTGTCAACTATTTCATCAGCCAGTCGTACAAAGCCATAGATACCACAAATAGGGTCTCTAAGAGGCTTTTCCAGGCATCTGATACCTAATGAAAAAGAAGTGCTGTAATGATGGGTGGTAAGCCTGCTACACTTAGCAGATACCTGATCAAATAGTGCTTTCATAATTTCTTCATTAACTTTTCTATCTCTTCTGCAGCCACTTGTCCTGAAATAATAGCCGGAGGTACACCGGGACCCGGCACGGTAAGCTGGCCGGTGTATATAAGGTTAGGAACCTTTTTATTATGCATGGAAGGTTTTAAAATGGCTGTTTGCCTTAAGGTGTTGGCCAAACCATAGGCATTACCTTTAAAGGCGTTATAATCTTCCATAAAATTTTTATGAGCATAGCTCTTTTTGAAGATAACATGATCACGGATATTTTGTCCTATCAAAGTCTCTAACCTGTTTATAATCAGGTTGTAATATTTCTCTCTGATTTCTTCATTATCCTGCAAAGAAGGTGCTACTGGCACTAGAATAAACAGGTTTTCCTTACCTTCAGGGCGCAAGTAGGGTCTGTTTTTGAGGGGCAGCATACATAGAAAAGTGGATCTGAAGGCCATTGAGGCGTTTTCATAGATTTCCTTAGCATGCTGTTTTAGTTGTTTGTCAAAGAATAAGGTATGATGTAATAAATTGTCTATTTTTTTATCCACTCCCAGATAAAATATCAATGAAGACGGAGCTAGTTCTCGTGTGTTCCAGTAGTCATTGTCATATTTTCTAAATTTTTCAGGTAGTAGCTGCTGTTCTACATGGTTATAATCGGCGCTGGCTACTATATAATCATGGGGTAGTTTATCTTTTTTGCAATTAAGACCAAGAGCCTTTTGACCATTCATCCAAATGCCATCAATAGGAGCGTTAAATTCGAACTGCACACCCAATTCTTTGGCTAAAGAATACATTCCATCTATTATGCTATACATGCCTTTATCAGGATACCAGGTGCCAAGTGATATATCCGCATAGTTCATTAAGCTGTACAGTGCAGGCGTTTTTTCAGGCATGGCTCCTAAGAAAAGCACAGGAAACTCCAATAGCTGTATTAGCCTTGGGTGTTTAAAGAATTTACGGATATAAGAAGAAATGGAATTGAAAACGTGTAAGCGTAAAAGGCCACTCATCAGTCTTCTGTCCAGAAATTCAGTGAATGACTTGCCTGGTTTGTATACCAGGTCATTAATGCCTACTTCATATTTATAGGCAGCTTCTTTTAAAAAAGCCCTTAATTTTTCGGCACTGCCCTTTTCCAAGCTTTCAAAGAGTTCAAATATTTGGTTGAGGTCAGCGGGAATGTCAGTGTAATCATCTTTCCCAAAATAAACGCGGTAGGAGGGGTCTAAGCGGGTGAGGTGGTAGTAGTCTTTGGTAGAGCGACCAAAACGGTTGAAGAACCGTTCAAAGACATCGGGCATCCAATACCAGCTGGGGCCCATGTCAAAGGCAAAACCTTGTGTTTCAAATTTTCTAGCTCTTCCGCCAGGGGAAGAATTCTTTTCGTATACAGTAACTTTGTGTCCGGAATAAGCAAGGCTACAGGCCGCAGAAAGTCCTGCGAAGCCTGAGCCGATTACTGCAATATTTTTATTCATTCAGCATAATTAATTATCTGGCATATGCTACGAGCTTTTTCTGAATTTCTTTTCTGGCGTGAAAAATTCTGTTTTTAACAGTTCCGATAGGAATCTCTAATTGATCAGCGATCTCATGGTATTTATAACCATCAACATGCATTTTGAAAGGCTGTAAAAGATCAGATTTCACGTCATTAACACAATTCATAATGTCCTCATACTCGTAAGAAGTGTCAGGAGAGTTAAATGTATAGTCATCAGCAACATTTAAATAGTAAAGCTCTTTAGTGTCATCATGAGTAGTTCTTGATCTCTGAGCCTTTCTATAATTGTTGATGAAAGTATTTCTCATTATTGTATATAACCAACCTTTAAGGTTAGTGTTTTGCTTAAATTTATCTCTGTAGGTAAGTGCTTTAAGCACAGTATCCTGTATAAGGTCTTCCGATTCTTCCTGATCTTTAGTAAATCTTCTTGTAAATAGTTCAAGAGTGTCTTTCAAAGAGGCGATTCGGTGGTTAAATTCAATAGCGGTCATAGTTGTTTAAATTAATTTAGTCAAATGTTAGACAAGATTAAAATCGTAACGTGACTATTTTTATTCTCTTTAACTGATGGTTCGGAATATATTAGTCAGTTTTATAGACCGTAAGATGAAAAATCATGCTAAAATCTCAGGAGGGATCAATTTCGCTGAAAATTTTTCTTAATTCTTTCATTGAGTTAAATAGACGCACCTTTTTAGGTAGTTTGGGCCTAAGTTGTAACAATGGTTTGCCAGAAAAAAAGAAGTGTGATGTGGGGAATTTATCAGTAAACCGTGTAGAAAATTCCACAATTGTTTTTTCGGCGTAGACTCCAGAGAAAATAGATATGAAATAATCGGGTTTAACTTTGGTGGCAGCAGTTTCAAGGTCAGCTAATGGAACCTGTTGGCCCAGGTAAATGGTTTTGAACCCTGTTTTTTTGAGTATATAATTACAATATAGCAAGCCTAATTCATGCAGTTCCTTCGGAGGAAGGAACAGAAGTACCTTTTTAGCGGACTTATTTTGACTAATAGGTATTCTATCAGTAGCAGCTATAATCTTTTGACGAATAAGGTTAGTAATAAAATGCTCCTGAATAGGGGTAATGTTATTAGATAACCATAAAATGCCCACCTTGTTAAGGAAAGGATAAACTATTTTTATGATAGTGGTCTCAAAACCATAACTCTTAATAAATTTATTAATGAGTTTTTCAAACTTATATTCATCAAAATCAATCATAGAAATGGCCATCTGATCTATGTGTAAATCATAGTCAGTCTGTTCTTTGCTCATTTCATTTACCTTAGCCATCAATTCTCTTTCAGAAAGTGAGGCTATGTAAGATATCTTAAACCCACGGCTATTTAAAATGGCTACATTCAGTAGCTTCTTCAAATCATTATCAGAGTAGTAGCGTATGTTGGTAGGAGTGCGCTCTGGCATTACCACCTGGTATCTCTTCTCCCATATCCTTATGGTATGTGCTTTTACTCCTGATAGTTGTGATAGTTCCTTTATACTGTATTTACTCATAAATTGAGTTAACCTGAGTTTAATACTTAGTTAACACAGATATGAAAGTCTTGTTTAAATAATATTATCTCTTTGTTTTGCTGAAAAATATGAGGAGGGCTGACAATAGCAGTGTTTCTCTTTTCGCAGCTCTTGTAGCTTTTTGAGAGCGGCTCTGTTTGAGGAGGTGTTAATGTTATTGATTAAACTGGCCTTTTCACGGCTGGTAAGTCGCCAGCTGAGAGATGCCCGTTTTACATTTTCCATTCGTAAACTATCAGTCTTAGGAAGGTTTTCTTTCATATATTCTTCCGGTATATACTGAATGTCTACTCTTTCTATACTGCCCGGAAACCAGTTTTTCAGCGTACTCTACCCGGTCATCATTAGTAATGTCTTGCAGGCTCTGGAAGTTTTGATAAATGCTGCTGATAGGCAGTGAAAATTTTTCAAAAAGCGATAGTTTATCTTCCTTTTTGATGGGCTCTTCTTTTTCTGAATCTCTAATAGAAACCAGTACTACACCAGAGGTGTTCTCAGCAATCCATTCTTTAAAAGCATAAAGAAACCGGACAGCATCAGAGATGCCGAAGTTGTCAGTAATGCCTGCATCCATAATTTCCATAGGAGGAGTACTAGGTAAGGTGATGTTGGGTGTGATATAAGGAAAGGTAGCGCTCATTCTTAAGCCACTCAGAAACCTTAAGCTATCGGCACGCTGATCTTCAAAGAACCGAAGAAACTCGATACCATTGATTTTTTCACTAGTATAAACGGTATCACTGGCATCATCCATCATATAAGAAACATGCTGAGGCGAAATGTATAATGTGCGTCCATCATTAATAATAGTAGGAGCCATGATGAGCATGGGTATTTTACTTTCTCTTTCAGGTTGCTTGTAGGCAGAGAGAGGCTTATCCAGGATGTAACCTGTGTTTTTGTTTAGCTGTTGTTCAAAGGCGTAGCCACGGTCTTTAGAGTAGTTTTGGCCTTTGTAATTAAATTCCTGAAAGCCCACAAACATATCGTTCATGAGAAGGCTAAAGATAACTGCATTCAGGTTATCACTGCCTAGGTGGTCAAAATACTGTTTTGAATAAAGGTTGTCTATTTCTTGCTCTTGTTTTCTTAAGTATAGCTCTCTGAAATAGCTCGCACCTATTAGCCCGCCAGAGGCACCGGTTATAAGCATGCTGTTTTTCATCAGCTGGCCATTAGTGAGGCTATCGGCTACTTGCAGTGAATATAAGGTCCATAAGGCCGCTCTTTGGCCGCCACCGCTAGCACATAAAAAGACCATTTTAGGTTTAGTGTTAGGGTCGAATTTGGCTTTCCAGTTAGCTAAAATTTGCTGGCCTCTTTGTTTGTCTGCATTTACCACATTAGGAGCCGTGAGCTGTTCTATTGCTTGCAGGTTATAAGAACTCTGACCCGTATCGTAATCAATGCCGTAGGCTTCATAGGTTTTGTTAAAAATACCTTCTTTCACCATGAAATTGATCACTAGTACCAGAACTAAAGCCACTGTGCCGGACCAGCTGCCAAACCAGTAGGAGAAAGCTCCGGCAAACATGATGAAAATAGTAAGCAACAAGGTAAAGCTGGCCGCAGCAGGTAGCTGGAATATTTCATAATCACGAAAAATACCCATTACCAGAAGTAAAACCAGAATCAGTAATTCTATAATTACCAGATTGAAATGGTTTTGGTCAAAGACCTGCAGTATGGTGTTTCTGTCATAGAAGCCTTGTGTTTCATCCGCTCCTTTTATTTTCAAAGTTTAACGACAGATAGCTATCCACTCTAATTTGCTTTTTCTTAGCTATGTTAAGCTTTTTCATAGCGCTGGCTCGTGTGGCTTTGATGTTTTGCTTCAGCTTTTCATCGAGCTTGCATACTACATATTTAAAGATGTCTTTATTCGTAAACCAGAAGTAACCATACAATGCTATTAACATGAGGCAATAGCCGGAGAGGAGGCCTAGCAGATTAACAAAAAGGCTATCAAAAGAGAGGTATTCATTAGAAATCTGATACTGAATAATATAGATTACATAATTGAATAAAAATAGAAAAGGAATAATGCTGTTGTTGAGACTGAAGACGGTAAATGGCTTGGAGATAACACCTATAAAAGAGAATCTATGGCCATCATTTATATAAGTGGTAATATGAAATGCTACGCTGATTCCTGATATTACTACCCCCATAATAAAGAAGCTGGAGAAGCTCACTTTGTTGAGGTAAACAGGATCTAGAAATAGGTAGGGGATGCCCAGATAATTACCGAAGTTACCCGAAATGATGGCAAAAAGTGTAACCCAGCAAAGAAGCAATACCTGATTTCTCTTTACATGATTCAGTAGTAGCTGGATGGGAAAAGAATAATAAATGCTTTCCCCAATTACACTTATGCGTTTAATCATTTACTCAATATATCACTTTTTTTTAGTGCCTGCATATAATTCATATTCTAAGAGTCTACAGTCTATTTTAGCATTGAAGAACTCTATTCTACGCTTAGTTCGTAGCCCGATCCTTTTAGCTAAATTCAGGTTTCCGGTAAAAATGTAACCGAGGTAGCCAGATGCCTTTTGCTTAAAGAAATCACCAATTTCCTGATAAGTTTTCTCCAAAGCCTTTTCTTCTCCCAACCTTTGGCCATACTCGGGGTTGAGAAAGATTACGCCTTTATTGTCTTCAGGTAGGGGAGTATCTCTAAAATCGCAAGTTTTGAATTCTATGAATTCTTCAACTCCTGCTGTCAGGGCATTTTGCCTGGAGGCTACAATGGCAGCCGGATTAAGGTCAGTGGCTATAATTTTGAAAGGCAGTTCTTTTAGTTCTAAAGCGGCTGCTTCTTGCTTCATTCTTTCCCAAATGTCAGCATTGTAGTACTTTACATGCATAAAACCGAAGTTTTCTCTGCTGATGTTTAGGAATTTTCTTTTGGCTATAAGGGCCGCTTCTATGGCTAATGTGCCACTACCACACATAGGGTTAATGAAATGACTCTTTTGATCCCAGGCTGAAGCCAGGATAGTACCTGCAGCCAATGATTCCATCATAGGGGCTTTCATAGGGATTTTTCGGTAGCCGTGCTTGGCTATAGTTTCACCAGAAGTATCTATGTAAATGGCGGCTTCGTGTTCATGCCAATGTAGAAATAATACGGTTTGAGACAGATCCTTACCTGAGTTAGGTCTGCGGTCGTATTTCTCCATAAAGTAATCAGCAATGGCATCTTTAGCCCTTAAGCTGGCAAAGCGAGGATCTAATATCTTGTCATTCTTCACATAGCTTTTAATACTAAAATATCCATCTACATCAAATATGGAGTCCCATCTGATTTTTTTTACCTTTTTATAGAGCTCATCTGCGGTGTTAACATTGAAGTTATCTATTTCAAAAAGCACTCTATTGGCAGTGCGCAGATAAAGGTTGAGGCGCAGGGTATCAGCAAAAGTACCCATCAGTTCTACATTCTGGTGGTTAATGCTGGTGTTTTTGAAGCCTAATGCTTTCACCTCTTCTTCTACAACGGGGCTCATTCTGGGTGAGCAGGTAATGATGATTTTATGTTTATTATGCTCTTGCAATACTTTACGTTTTTGGTTATTTATTCAAAGCTAAGAATAGTTACAAAAAAAAGGCTACTCCAAAAAATGAAGTAGCCTTTTATTATTATATTTAGACAAAATTAGTTTGTCTTTTCTTTTCCTTGATAAGGTTAAGTGCAGAACCTGCTTTGTACCATGCAATCTGCTGATTGTTATAAGTATGGTTTACTTTGATAGTGTCTTCAGATCCATCAGCATGTTTTACTGCTAGAGTTAAAGGCTTATCAGGAGCAAACTGATCAAGATCTAAGAAGTCGAAAGTATCATCTTCCTGGATTTTGTCATAATCAGCTTCATTAGCAAAGGTTAAACCAAGCATACCTTGTTTTTTAAGGTTGGTTTCGTGAATTCTGGCAAATGATTTTACCAATATCACTTTTACACCTAAGTGTCTTGGCTGCATAGCTGCGTGCTCACGAGAAGAACCTTCACCGTAGTTATGGTCTCCTACTACTATGGTAGGGATTCCAGCAGCTTTGTAAGCTCTTTGTGTAGCAGGTACAGTACCGTACTCACCTGTAAGCTGATTTTTAACAGAGTCAGTAGCATCATTAAAGAAGTTAACAGCTCCTGTTAAAGTGTTGTCAGCAATATTATCTAAGTGACCTCTGAATCTTAACCAAGGACCAGCCATAGAAATGTGGTCAGTAGTACATTTTCCTTTTGCTTTGATTAAAAGCTTCATGCCAGTGATGTTTTTGCCATCCCAAGGCTCAAAAGGAGTTAATAACTGCAGACGTTTAGAATCTGGAGCTACTTTTACTTCTACATTACTACCGTCTTCAGCAGGTGCCTGGTAGCCATTGTCCTCTACATCAAATCCTTTTTCAGGAAGTTCAAAGCCTGAAGGAGGATCTAATTTTACTTGCTCACCATCAGCGTTAGTAAGTGTATCTGTAAGAGGGTTAAAACCAAGGTCTCCACTGATAGCCAATGCAGTTACTAATTCTGGTGAAGTTACAAAGGCGTGTGTATTAGGGTTACCATCAGCTCTTTTAGAGAAGTTTCTGTTGAAAGAGTGAATGATAGTGTTTTTCTCTTTTTTGTCAGCTCCGGCTCTGTCCCACTGCCCGATACATGGTCCGCAAGCATTAGTAAATATTCTTGCTCCTAAGTCTTCAAATACTTGAAGAATACCATCACGGTCTACTGTGAAACGGATTTGCTCAGATCCTGGGTTAATACCAAAATCAGATTTGGCTTTTATTTTTTTATCTATTGCTTGTTGTGCTATAGATACTGCACGTGTTAAATCTTCGTAAGATGAGTTAGTACAAGAACCGATAAGTCCCCATTCTACTTTTGTAGGCCATCCGTTTTTCTCAGCCTCTTCTCTCATTTTAGAAACAGGAGTTGCTCTATCAGGAGTGAAAGGACCGTTAATATGTGGCTCTAATTCTGAAAGGTTAATTTCAATTACTTCGTCGAAATATTTTTCAGGGTTAGCGTATACCTCATCATCACCGGTAAGGTGTTCTTTTACTGCATTAGCCGCTTCAGCTACGTCAGCTCTGCCTGTAGCTTTAAGGTATCTTTCCATGCTTTCATCATACCCGAAAGTAGAAGTGGTAGCACCAATTTCAGCACCCATGTTACAGATAGTACCTTTACCAGTACAAGACATAGACTGAGCGCCTTCTCCGAAATATTCTACTATAGCACCAGTACCACCTTTTACAGTAAGGATACCAGCTACTTTTAAGATCACATCTTTAGGAGCAGTCCAACCGTTTAATTTACCGGTTAGTTTTACTCCAATCATTTTTGGCATTTTTAGCTCCCAAGGCATTCCGGCCATTACGTCTACTGCGTCAGCACCACCAACACCAATAGCTACCATACCTAAACCACCTGCGTTTACAGTGTGAGAGTCAGTACCTATCATCATACCACCAGGGAAAGCGTAGTTTTCAAGCACTACCTGGTGAATGATTCCTGCACCGGGCTTCCAGAAACCAATGCCATATTTGTTTGATACTGATTCTAAGAAGTTGAACACCTCGCCACTGGCGGTAAGTGAGCTTCTTAAATCTTCTTTTGCTCCTTCTTTAGCTAGGATAAGGTGGTCACAGTGTACTGTAGAAGGCACAGCTGCTTGTTTTTTACCTGCCTGCATAAATTGCAATAATGCCATTTGTGCAGTAGCATCTTGCATAGCCACGCGGTCTGGAGCAAAGTTCACATATGATTTTGCTCTTTCGAAACTTTCTAGGTTTTGATCTGCGTGTAGGTGAGAGTAAAGAATTTTTTCAGATAAAGTAAGCGGTTTATTCACCACTTTTCTGGCGGCGTCTATTTTTTCTCCCATCTGAGAGTAAACCGCCTTTATCATGTCAATATCAAATGCCATATGTTTTAGCGTCTTTATTGTTAATTTGAAATGAGTTGCAAAATTACAAAATTTAATTGCTTTTTATTATAAGAGCTATTTCGCCGAGCTTATTTATATCTTCTTTAAATAATGGCCTGGCTCGTTATAAAACAACGATAACTGTTTGTACAACAAAGAGTAATGACAAATAGTTATACGCTTATAGATTGCATCTATATTGGTATAGATTATTTAAATAACAATATAATAAAAAAAGGCCGCTAATCTTAGTGGCCTTTTTCATTATTACTTTGCATTAATGTAATTAAGGAATTCGTTCTTGGTCTGGTTTTGTTCGAATTTACCAGAGAAGTATGCGGTGCCTGTTTTGCTATTAGTATCGCCTACTCCACGAGAGGCTACGCAAAGGTGAGTTGCGTCTACTACCACACCTACATCTTCAGTATTAAGTGCTTTTTTGAGTTCATTACCTATCTGTACAGTTAACCTTTCTTGTACTTGAGGTCTTTTGGCGTAGTACTGAACTATTCTGTTAATTTTAGATAGACCGATTACTTTGCCAGAAGAAAAATAAGCCACATGAACTTTACCATATATAGGCACAAAGTGATGTTCACAATGAGAGTAGAAAGTGATATCCTTTTCTACTAACATTTGATCATACTTATACTTATTTTCAAAAAGGCGAGCATGAGGTTTATTGGCAGGATTAAGTCCACTAAAAACCTCCTGAACAAACATTTTGGCTACTCGCTTAGGG
Source organism: Fulvivirga maritima (assembly GCF_021389955.1). Lineage (NCBI taxonomy): Bacteria > Pseudomonadati > Bacteroidota > Cytophagia > Cytophagales > Fulvivirgaceae > Fulvivirga > Fulvivirga maritima. Next base: position 6,050,371 of record NZ_CP089980.1, on the reverse strand, counting down.
GTTCCTTTCAGAGAGTCATCTGTTAGGTCAAGTCCTAAAGTTTCCATTATCTCTTTAAAATGGCCTTCTATTTTAACCATTTTGTCTTCATCACTCATGTCGAAGGCATCAGGTCTGAGAGGGGTGTCGGCGGCTGAACCTACGTGGTCATCGCCCACTTCATCTATTTCTTCACTTTCCAACGGGGTATTCGACAAAGTTCCTTTCTGTTTCATATAATCTAATTTTTAATTCCAGGTCATCTTCTATTTGCTCTCTCAATAAATCATAGATGACCATGGCAATGTTTTCAGCAGTGGGTATCTTGTTTTTAAAATACGGAGTGTCGAGGTTAAGGTTTTTATGATCAAATTTTGTCACTACATGCTCCTTTATCAGATCACTCAAAATTTTCATATCATAAACATATCCCGTATCAGGGTTAACCTCTCCAATGAGTTTTACGTAAAGTTCGTAGTTATGGCCGTGGTAATTAGGATTACTACATTTACCAAAGGTTTTGAAGTTGGTCTCATCATCCCAGGCAGGGTTGTATAGTCTGTGAGCAGCATTGAAATGCTCTTTTCTAAAAACGGCTACTTTCAAAATTATTCTGGTTAGTGGTTCTATTTATAGCCGTGAATATACGTGTTATAACAATAATATGGGTAATTAGCACTAGTTACTTGAAAAATGAAACTTTGAAATAAATAGATACCAATGAAAAATATTGATTTAGAGAGATGCTGCTTTGCTATAGCTTATTTATAAGGTGCAGTTATTTAGGTTTTTATTTTCAAATGGTATAGTAATGAATAACTTTGAACAAATCAAAAAGGAGGTGTTTCAGTGAGTTTTGATGAAATAAAAGCACAATTAGAGAAATATAAAGAGGAAGGCAAGTCATTATTTACTACTTCTTCTTTTCAGTCGCATAGTATAGTATTGCTACATATTTTAAGTAGGATAGATAAGAGTATTCCTGTGGTGTTTATAAATACAGGGTATCACTTTCCTGAGACAGTAGAGTTTAAAGACAGGGTGGCGGATTTGTTTGGTCTGAATACTGTGGACTTAAAGTCAGAAACGCCAAAATTTATGCAAAAAGACGCTGAAGGCAGGTTGTTATTTACTTCTGACCCAGACCACTGCTGCTTTTTAAATAAAACGCAACCTGTAAACAGGCTTTTAATGCAGCATGATGTATGGATAAACGGTGTGAGAGCAGACCAAAGTGCCGTAAGAAAAGCCATGCAGGTGGAGCAGCCAGCCCCTAATAACGCGGTGAGGTTTCACCCTATGCTGGATTGGAATGCGAAAATGATTTATCAATATCAAAAAGAATATGATCTGCCAAAGCATCCGCTGGAAAACTCGGGCTATCTGAGTATTGGCTGTGAGCCTTGTACTCGCAAGGTAAACCCTGATATGATGGAAAGGGAGGCCAGATGGTACGGCATGAATAAAACGGAATGTGGATTGCACACGGACTTGGTAAGTAAATAATTATGAGAATTTTAGTAACCGGAGGTGCCGGCTATATAGGCACAGAATTAGTAGGTCTCCTTGCTCAGCGCGATGATGTAGAAGAGATAGTAGTTTATGATAATTTAAGTAAAAATAACTTCAACTTTTTTCTTGGCCACAGTTTCACTAATAATGCTAAAGTGAAATTTGTGAAAGGAGAACTTCTAGACTCTCGCTTTTTGAAAAAGGCTTTGAAAGGGATAGATGTTGTTTATCATTTAGCGGCAAAAGTAACTACCCCTTTTGCTAATACCGACCCTCATTTTTATGAGCAGGTAAATCATTGGGGTACTGCTGAGCTGATCTATGCTGTTGAAGAAAGTGATGTGAAGAAGTTTATATTCACTAGCAGCACGGGAGTGTATGGTTCTTCAAAAGAGGCGGTAGATGAAAGTATAGAGACTAACCCTAAAACATTTTATGGAATATCTAAAATGAGAGGGGAAGAGCATGCTAGCCGACTCAAAGATAAAATGGATACTTTCATATTTAGGTGTGGCAATGTATACGGCTATAACCGCAGTATGAGGTTTGATGCAGTTATTAATAAATTTGTGTTTGAAGCGCATTTCTATAAACGCATTTCTATTCATGGAGATGGTTTTCAACAACGATCTTTTATTCATATAAAAAGAGTGGCAGAGGCGCTCTCAAGAGTGCTGGATGGTGAGCTGAATTCAGGAATTTATAACTTGGTAGACCGTGATATGCAAGTGCTGGATATAGTAGATACGCTAAAAGAGCAGATCCCGGAATTGGAGTTTATCTTCGTTAATCAGCACTTGAAACTTCGTCAGTTAAAAGTAAAGCCTAATGAAGAGCTTAATAGTAAACTAGGACTTATTAATGATAAAACCTTTAATGAGGAAATAGAAGAATTTAGGCAACGTTTTAGTTTCTCTTAAATATAAATAACTTCTTTATCAATTGCTTGATATTCATGGTTTTATGGATTTAATAGGCGTTGATGAAGAAGTTTTATTTTATCCTATCTATTAACCTAAGCTGGCATTTCCTATTTTTAGCTTATTACAGCTGCCAGCAAAATGTACAAAGGTCTTAGGTATCTATTGTTTTTATGGGTTATAATCGCTTGTGAAGAAAAATCACCATCTTCTGTTGGCTCCGATCGTGCTGTTTATATTCAAAAGTCTGATAGTGGATATTCACTTATAAGAAAAGGTAGTCCTTTTAAAGTGAAGGGTGTGGCTGGGCAAGATAGTCTTACTTTGCTGAAGCAGATAGGCGGAAATACCATTCGGACTTATGATACGGTAGGCCTAAAAGCCGTACTTAATAAGGCACATGCAGCTGGCATGGCGGTAATAGTAGGAATTCCTCTTCCTAAGTCAAATGAAAAATGGTTTTATGATAACAATAACCTGATAGCGGCTTATAAAAAGAGTTTGGCTAGCCAGGTGGTAAAGTATAAGGCACACCCGGCACTACTTTTTTGGTGTTTAGGAAATGAACCGAACTATTATGATTTTTTTAACTACAGTTTTGCTACAGCTTATAACCAATTTGTAGACACTTTAAAACAACTGGATCCTAATCACCCAGTAGCATGGTCTATGGCTAACTTTAGTGACCGGGCCATTATAAATATATCATTGAAAATATCTAGGCTTGATTTGATCATGTTCAATACTTTTGGGCGCTTGCCAGAGTTACAGCAAGATATGCAAAACTATGAATGGCTTTGGGATGGCCCGTTTTTAATAGGAGAGTATGGGGTTAGTGGACCTTGGGAAACTGATTTTACTAGTTGGAAAGCACCTTTGGAACTAGATGATATAAAAAAGGCAGAGCGTCTTAAATATATTTATAAGCAGCTTCCTAATGATGATCACAGGTGCTTGGGAAGCCTTGCTTTTTTCTGGGGACAGCGCCAAGAAGTGACAGGTACATGGTTCAATTATTTTTCTGACAATAAAGAAACTAATACGTCTGTATTTGCTCTGGCGGATTTATGGGGCGAGCCAATAACAGGAAATGTTCCTCCCGTGGTTAGCAATCTGAGGATAGATGGGAGCAATGAATATAATAGGCTTCTATTTAACCCAGGTTCTTTACATGTAGCTAGCGCAGCAATAATGGATGCGGATGATGATAGTTTATTTGTGCAGTGGGATCTGAAACCAGAAGACTGGCTATTGCAAATGAAAAATACTCCTGCCTCAATAATTACTATTCCTGAAAAATATGACTCTGCTTCTACCTCGATTTTGAAATTTCAAGTGCCTGAGCGTGAAGGGCCGTACCGTTTGTTTGTGAAGGTTACTGATGGGCAAGGACATTTTTCATCTACTAACATGCCCTTTTATGTGGTACGATGATAAACGGCCCATAGTGGTTAAAAGTCCTTCTCGTTGGCAAAGAGCATGGCTTAGGAGTATGATATTGACGGGTTTAGGGGCTATGGGCTTCTTTCTTTTTGGTGTTTTACAGCCAGGAGTAATAGGTTATGAACCACTTTATTACGTTTTAATAATCAGTTTGGTGTTTCTAAGCCTTAGGGTGTTGTTTGAATGGTATCATTACTTCAGTATTTCTATTCCCGAGAAAAGAAAGGTAGCTAAGGAGTATAAAGTAGATATACTCACTACCTTTTGCCCGGGAGAACCATATGAAATGATTATAGAAACGCTGGAGGCTATTCAGCGAATCACTTACCCACATACTACCTATTTATGTGATGAAGCCAATGATCCCTATCTCATCAAGCAGTGCAATCGGCTTGGGGTAAAACATGTGACCAGAAATAATAGGGTGGATGCGAAAGCCGGAAATATTAACAATGCATTAAAGTACACTAAAGGAGATATTTGTGTGATTTTGGATCCAGATCACGTACCTGCTCCAGACTTTTTAGATGAGGTGTTACCTTATTTTGATGATGAGGAAATAGGTTTTGTGCAGGTGGTTCAAGCCTATAAGAACTATAAAGAAAACTTGATAGCTAAGGCATCAGCACAGCAGACTTATCAGTTTTATGGTCCTATGATGATGACCATGAACAGCTATGGTACAGTGCAAGCAATAGGCGCCAATTGCACTTTTAGGAGGAAGGCATTGGATTCCATAGGAGGGCATGCAGCAGGGTTAGCTGAAGACTTGAATACTGCCATGAAGCTTCACGCTGCAGGTTGGAGGTCTACGTATGTGCCTAAGGTGCTTACCCGTGGCCTTGTTCCTTCTAGTATTTCAGCGTATTATAAACAGCAGTTGAAATGGTCACGCGGTGTTTTTGAGCTATGGCTTACTACCTATCTTACTTGTTTTAGGAAGTTTACTTTTAGGCAGAAGTTATACTATGGGGTAATGCCCTTGCACTATCTCTCAGGGTTGATTTATCTTATTAATTTTTTGATTCCCATTCTGTCATTATGTTTAGGCGCCATGCCTATGAAGATGGATATTATTCATTTCTTACTGTGGTCTATACCTTTTTTCTCCTGCACCTTTCTCATTAGGCATTATGTGCAACGGTGGGTGATGGAAGAGGAGGAGCGTGGCTTTCATATTTTAGGAGGTCTAGTGCTCATTGGTACTTGGTGGATTCACACTTTGGGCTTCGTCTTTACTTTATTGAGGAAAAAAGTGCCTTATGATCCTACTCCAAAAAAGGCCGGTAAAGAAAATGTTTTAGGTTTACTTATGCCTAACCTTTTGCTGGCAGCGATATCCTTTTTAGCCATTGTTTATGGCCTTTATAATGATTTCAATCCATATACCATTGCTATGTCTGGTTTTGCCGGAATTAATATTGGTTTTGTGGTCTTTATGTTCTGGGTAGGCTATCATAACAGCTGGAGGGCTTTTAAACGCAGAAATAACTTTGCGGATCAGCTTTCATATCATGTGTGGTCAGTGAAAAGGCTATTATGGTTATTGCGGCATAAGGTGTATGGTTTATTTCGAATAGCAGCTTTTCCGCTGATTATATTATTTATTTATGGTGTTTATTATTATGAGAAAGAGGCCGATATCACGAATATAGATCTAGTTAAAAATGATCGATTGCTCACGGGAGAGCAATTTCTTGGAGTGTTTTTACCTGATGACGAAAGTGGCACTTCTAGCTTCGCTTCTGTGCTACAATTGGAGCAGAGTACCAATATGCAATTCGGTATTATATCGACCTATTTAGCATGGAAGCCTTTGGCTCAGCAGCCTTTTCCTGTAGATTATCTAGGTGCTATTTATGAAAAGGGAGCCTACCCTATGATTACCTGGGAGCCGTGGTTAGACCTATTTCCTTCAGATACTAATAAGTCCATCATGCAAAGCATCTATCAGGGGGATTTGGATGAATACCTTATAGGCATGGCAGAGGAGTTTCGTAAGCTTCAAAAACCTTTCTTTTTGAGATTCGCTCATGAGCCGGATAATCCTCAATATCCGTGGTATAGTAGTGATGATGAGGCAGGGGAAGAGTATATAAAAGCATGGAGGTATATGCATCGACTGATGCAAGCACAAGATGTAAGAAATATTATTTGGGTATATAACCCGTGGAAGGCAGAACATGCAAACGCCTATTTTCCAGGGCATGAATACGTAGACTGGTTAGGCATCACGGCCCTAAACTACGCCAGTGAGGTGTCAGTTGATAATTGGAACACCTTTGAGGATATATATCAGCCATTTAGCCGGACTATGCCTTTTCAGAGTCAGCTGCCAGTAATGCTTTCTGAGTTTGGTACATTGAATGGGAGGGATAGTTCTAAGGATTGGTTTAAGAAGGCTGGAGAAATTTTAAAGCTCAAATATCCGGAAGTGAAAGCTGTGGTTTTCTTTGCTTCAGAGTATGATAAAAATGTACTGAATACTAAAGATGGTGCACTCAACTGGGCTTCGCAAAATGAAGGCTTCCAATATTTTAAGGATTTCCAAACATACGATGATGCCAAGAAGGTTTTTATGACTAAAACCGAAAATAGTGCTCTGGAAACGGTATCTAAAAAAAGTTTATATAATCAGATTAGAGGTGTAGACTATTTCAAAGGGCAAGATTGGCAAGTGAGCATGCACCCTCTTTTTAAGAGAAATATTAATGAAGATTTTGAAAGGATAAAAAGCCTAAAGCTATCTTGGGTAAAGAGGTATGGGCCGGGTATTTATGATCATACCATCAGCGAATGTGCAGATGAGTTTGACTTGAAGATTATGTATGGCTTCTGGCTTTCTAGAGGAATAAATTTTTTAGAAGATACCAGTTATCTTAAGAAAGAGAAGGAGTCTATAATTGCAGAGATAAAGAGTAGAAAAAAAGATGATCAGATCAAAGCCTGGCATGTAGGAAATGCTACTTGGGATCAGCTGGCTTCAGAGTATTATAAACCAGTAGAATACTATCAAAAACAAGCTTATTTAAAATGGTTAGCTGCTTTGGTGCGAGATATTAAGAACGTCGATGATAGACCCGTTAGTATTGAGTTGAACGAAACTGTTCAATTATCTGAAACTCTAAAAATCATAGTTTCAGAGGTGCCTCAGCTAGATGCGATTGGGATAAATTTGAATTCTAGTCATATTGATAGCTTGAGGTCTTTTTCTTTGCCAATCCCTGTTTTTATCAATTCTGTTCCAGAAAATTTTTCTGATTTTAATCAGCAAGACTTTGGCATGTTCGCTGATGCATGGCAAGATGATTTGTACTCTGATCATATGGCTTATAATGGTCTCTTAGATGCTGATGGGCGCAAGAAAAGATCTTATTATGCAGTGAAAGGAAAGGAAGATGACTTCCTGTTGCCTGAGATAAATATACTTAGACCGGCAGAAATCGCATATGAAGGGCGAGTTTTTACGTTTAACGCACTGCTAAAAAGGGAGGGGCAATGGAGCTTAGCTGCTTTTGATGATGAAGGTTTTGAGTACACTTGGTACTTAATCAGGGTAGACGGATTTGGTACTCCGGTAGCCTCCAGGTTAGAGGGCTCAGGGGTGGCCGTAAGTTTGACAATTCCGCACGATCCTGTAACTTACAAGCTCAGATTAAAGGTGTCTAAAAACGGCCAATCGGTAGCTATAACCAGGCCTTTAAACACACCCTTTTATGAGGGTAGTAATTTGGAAGATGTAAGTCCAAAACAAGTTGAATATTTTTTAAAATAACCGAACCATGATGATAGCAGTATTCAGTAGTAAGTCTTATGATAAAGAGTCTTTTGAAAGTCATAATAATGGGGTGCAGTTTAAATTTTATGAAGCCAATCTTAACCTTGATACAGTAAAGCTGGCCGCAGGGTTTGATGGAATCTGTGCCTTTGTCAATGATCATTTAGATGCTGATGTGCTAGAGAAATTAGTGGCCAATGGCATTAAAATGGTGGCCTTGCGCTGTGCAGGTTTTAACAATGTAGACCTGGCAGCTGCTGATCGTTTAGGATTAAAAATATACAGGGTTCCTGCTTATTCTCCTCAGGCGGTGGCTGAACATGCCTTAGCACTTATTTTAACCCTCAACAGGAAAACACATAAAGCCTTTAATAGAGTAAGAGAAGGTAACTTTTCTCTTGAGCGTCTTTCTGGTTTTGATATTTATAACAAAACAGTAGGGGTAGTGGGAACCGGTAAAATAGGAGGCATTTTTGCCAAAATGATGAAAGGCATAGGCTGTGAAGTAATTGCATATGATGCTTATCCTAATGATGAGCTGAAGAAAGCAGGAATAGAATACGTGTCTTTTGAAAAGCTTTTAAACAAATCAGACATTATATCTTTGCACTGTCCACTGACGCCTGAGACGAATCATTTGATTAATGCAAAAAGCTTTGCTCAGATGAATGATGGAGTTATGCTGATAAACACTAGCAGGGGAGCTCTTATTGATACCAAAGATGCCATTGAAGCATTAAAAAGCGGCAGACTAGGCTATTTGGGTATTGATGTTTATGAGCAGGAAGAACAGCTGTTCTTTAGGGATTTGTCTGAAAGTATTATTGCTGATGATATGATTACTCGCCTCATATCATTCCCCAATGTGCTTATTACAGCACATCAGGGCTTCTTTACTAATGAGGCTTTGAGTCAGATTGCAGTAACCACTATTAAAAATATAAATGATTTCGCTGCAGGCGTTGAAAATAACAATGAAGTAGTCCTCCAAAATTAGGAGGCTACTTTTTCTTGTTTTATAGTCCAACCTATACTTCCGAAAAATACAAGCAGCAGAATAATGCAAGATGCTAATGTTACGCTATCACCTACTGTATAAGCTTTAGGTTCAAACTTAAAGGTGATGGTATGCTTTCCTGCAGGTACATTTAAAGCTCTGAGCACAAAGTTAGCCCTCATAATATCTACTTCTTTGCCATCTATAGTGGCAGTCCAACCTATAGGGTAATACACTTCAGAGAATACGGCTAACCCGCTTTTAGAGCTATTAGATTCATACACTAGCTCATTAGGCTTATATTCAGAGAGTGTTATACTTGCCGAAGCATCATATCCTGCTTCCGCTGGAGTGAACTTAGAAATATCAATTACAGCTTCTTTAGCTGGATTAATTTGACAGGTGGCGTCAAATTCTTCATCTGCTGAGTTCACTTTTTTAATAGACTCAACAAACCAGGCGTTACCCAAAGCCTCATTGTTTTTCAAAACAGCATTTTTTGCGGGCCCGAATACAATGTATTTCGTATTAAGCATATTAAGTACACCATAACCACTTACGGATCTGCTTCCACTCTGAAGGCTGGAAATCAGTTGGCTGGTTTCTTCTTGAATACAGCCGTTAAATAACTCTTCATACCTTCTTATTCGGGCACCATTATAGCCACCCAGAGATTTATGGTGATAACTGGTTCGGGCATCCATAAAAGTACCTTGAGGATTATATACTCTATAACTAAGTCCTTTGTCTTTCAATATTTCTTTGTCAGCTTCTGTCATGCTGAAGAAAGAGTTGTCTCTTTCTCTTTTGAAGTTGCCATCATCAAAATACCTGCGATCCACATTCCAAAGATCCACTAGTATAATTAGTGATAATACGCCTGCCATAATACCAAAAGACAATTTATTCTTAAGGTTGAAAAATATCAATCCGAAGCCTATTAATATAAATACTAATGATCGGAGCGCATCACCTCTCATGAGGCTTTTTCTGTCGTCTTGAAGCGCTTTGAGGAACCAGGCAGGCAGCTGATGTTCTCCTGTTTTGGTAAAAGACGACATTCCGGCGAACATTACTACTAAGAGGCAGAACCCGCCAGTAGCTCCAAGTGCTATAAATAATTTCTTTTGAGTTTCCTTATTTAAGCCTTTAGCGAGTAGCTTTTCAAGCCCGATAAAGCCTAATAGAGGCATGGCCAACAAAGGCATAATGATAGTAAAGGTGACGGACCTGAATTTGTTGTATCCAGGTAAATAATCAAAGAAGAAATAGTTGAGGGCTTTAAAGTTATCTCCCCAACTAAGTATGATACCCAAAGCGGCAACTATAACTAGCCAAATCACATATTTTTTGTCAGCGAAAGCTATACCTATGGCAAACAGCAAGCATATAACTGCTCCTGCGTAATAAGGAGCCGTGTAAGGCTGATTTCCCCAGTAGGCTGAGGTGTAACGTGCTAGCTGATTGGCAGTTTGAGGATCTCGGCTTTTTTGTAATGCAGCCAGCACTTTGCTGTCTTCATCTTGTACCAATAAGTGGCCGCTGCTGCCCCCATAGAAGTCAGGTATCATCATCACCAAAGGCTCAAGTATGCCATTACTATATTTAAAAGCATAATCTTTTGATAAACCTTCGGTGTTTTCTTGGTCAGAAATAGATTTTGATAGTTCAGACTTTCCCCTTTGTGAATATTTACTAAACTCATAGATAGACCACATTCTACCAAAAGAGGTACCCAATGCTAGTAGAGCAGCTACTACTAATAAAGCACTGGTTATAGCAAAGTCTTTGGCTCTGTTAGCTTTTATATATGCTATTAATTGAATAATTCCATATACACCTAAAATCATCAGCAGATAATAAGTGATTTGAGGGTGGCTCTCTCTTAGTTCTAATGCTACAGCTACGGCAGTGAGGCCAAATCCTAATATTCTATTTCTATTGAAGGCAATATGAATACCTGCTATGATCAGGGGCATAAAAGCGATAGCGCCTATTCTGGCATTATGCCCGGCCCCCAGGCCTATGAGCATATATGATGAAAGGCCAAAAGCTAACGCACCACCTATGGCTAAATAAGGCCTTACTTTAAAGGCTAAAAGTAATATGTAGAAACAAAAGAAAGATAGATAAATGTTTTTTACAGGGTGCGGCAGGCCGAATGAGATTACCGTTTTAATGTTTGAAACTATGCCGTCACTCCACTTTACATTTACTAAGTAAGCGGGCATACCTCCAAACTGAGAATTATTCCATAAGCCTTCTTCTCCTGTTTGTTCTCTATACTGCTCCAACTCCTCTGCACCACCACGCCATTGGTTAATGTCTTCTTGGGCTAATTTTTTGCCATCAAAAAATATAGGGTTGAAGAATAAAACAGTAATGATTAAGAAAGTGAGTAAAGCAACAATGTGAGGAATCACCTGCTTTTTAAAGTCAATTTTCATTTGTTTCAATTTGTGTTTTATAGGTTATATAAACGGGCAAAGGCAATTATTTCTTGCTCTTAAGGGTAAAGAACATTTCCTTTATTCCGAATATAGCTGACCTAGCCTTTTAATGTGCTGCAAAATAGAAGTTTTATAAATCATTAAAAAAATAATTAAAGCTAAAGACAGATCATTACGATGCCTGACATTTGTTTTAACCGTACCAAGAAGGATGACATATCATTGGGTCGGAAGGATACATCAATCGAATTTTTTAAGTTAGATGTTTCAAATATCAGCCAACTTGGATTATCTAATCTTTATATTTCATCGCTTAGGCTCCCTGCTTTTTTGCAATCTATCAAAAAGTAACAAAAAACTCTTTCTTGCTGTGAGGTCTTCCGCTTACTGAAACATTTCATAGCCAAGAACTGCCACTAAGGACTTGAGAAAAGCCTATTTTTCAATATAATTTCACCTCATGACGGTACAGCAAGATGAAACCACAGCCGAGTCACACTGAACATCGTCTAAGTGTAAACGATCGGTACTGATTGATGATTTAATTAGATCTCAACTGTTTAGACCATTTCATATTACGTGCTATTTGTTTAAATGTTAAGCTCTATATCGGGTCAGAGTGATTATGAATTGGATATTACATCTAAAATAAATTAGCACTAAACCGTAAGCCTTATTATATTTGGTTTGTGGTCTTACAGGCTTTAATAAATGGCACTATTTCTTTGATTCTGGTAAGGTAGAATCATGAAGAGTAGAGGAGGTTAATTTTAAGCTGCTTATTATGAAGCTTTTTATATGGGGAGTTCCCGGCTAACAAAGATAATAAGCTCATGAAGCACCACTATTGTCACCCTATATTAGTTTAAAAAAAATTATGATAAAGATAACTGAACTTCCTCTCAACCCTGATGACGTTATGAGCACGGTGTATGATAATGATACAGGTGCCGTAAATGTGCATGTGGGTACTGTAAAGGCATATAATCAGGATAAAAAAGTGGTAAGGCTAGAATATGAGACTGATATAGATAGGGCTATTGAAACTATAGAGGACGTTATAGAGCAAGTGAAAGATAAATGGCCTGTTTATCATGTTACTATTCATCATCGCATCGGAGTACTCACTGTAGGCGAGGTTGCTGTAGTAATAGCAGTAAGTTCAGTCCATTCAAAAGAGAGCTTTGCCGCATGTGAGTATGCAGTGGAGGCCTTAAGAAAAACAGGCGTAATAAAAAAAAATGAGATTTATACAGAGGGGGAGGAAGTTAACCCTCATTAATATTCCTCAACTTAAACTTGTCATCTTTTGAAGGAGTGATCACTTTTACATCTTGGCCTTCCAAAAATCGTCTGGGGCTTCTCTTTCCTGATTGGTAATATTCTTTTAATAATGGGAAAGAAGAGGCTTCCCAAATGGCGCATAAGGGCTCTATGTTATCTAAATAGAAGCATGTTGCCAATTTGGAGTTATCCCTTTGCTGTAGTAGTATATTTAATAAAGTGCTGTCTACATAAGGCATGTCGCAGGCCATTATCAGCCAACTAGCGTCAGGGTATGCTTCATGGGCGCTTAGTAATCCTGTTATAGGGCCCTCGCACTGATTGTCTTCAATATAAGGTAATGCAAGTTCCTTCCTTTGTGAAGGATTGCAAGATAGGAAAACCTTACTGCAGTATTGGCTTAAAAGTTGGTGCACATACGCTCTTTGCGTTACATCATGATACCTTATCAAGCTTTTATCCGTACCCATACGAGAGCTTTTTCCTCCTATCAGCACTAAGCCATAAAGTGTATTTCCGTTTGAGTTGGTCATTGTTTTAGTATATGAATATAGTTATTTAACAGCTGATTAGTTAACCATCTATTCATTTTAGCTGTTTATTCATTAATGGCCTCTAATCATTATTAATGGAGGTTTATTGCCATCTCAATCACTTATTAACATCTAGTAGCGGGGAGTAATTCTGCATTAGATTTTAGATAAATACTAAAAGATGTGTTCAGTCTTCAATTTAACCTTTGAAATTCTTAGTTTTGCATCCCATAATCCGATTTAAATATGTTTGATAATTTAAGTTATAAGTTAGATAAGGCATTACAGAACCTAAAAGGGCAAGGTAGCATTACTGAAGTAAACGTAGCTACCACGGTAAAAGAAATCCGTAGAGCTCTGATAGATGCCGACGTTAACTACAAAGTAGCTAAGGAAGTTACTGATGATATCAAGGAAAAAGCATTAGGTAAAGATGTGCTTACATCAGTTTCTCCAGGACAGTTATTAACAAAGGTAACTAACGATGAGCTTACTGAGCTCATGGGAGGAAGCCATGAAGATATTAATATTGCAGGTGATCCTGCTATTATCTTGATCGCCGGTTTACAGGGTTCTGGTAAAACTACATTTTCAGGTAAGCTGGCCAGCTACCTAAAAGGTCAGGGTAAGCAAGTGCTATTAACTGCTTGTGATATCTACCGTCCTGCTGCGATTGATCAGCTGAAAGTGTTAGGAGAGCAAATTAGTGTAGATGTTTACGCTGAGCCTGAAAACAAAGATGCTGTAAAGATTGCCAGTAACGCCATCAAGCATGCAAAAGATAATGGTAAGAAAATAGTCATTGTCGATACCGCCGGTCGTTTGGCTGTAGATGAGGAAATGATGGATGAGATCTCTAAATTAAAAGAGGCTCTTAATCCTTCAGAAACCCTCTTCGTGGTAGACTCTATGACAGGTCAGGATGCTGTTAACACGGCTAAAGCCTTTAACGACAGACTGAACTTTGATGGTGTAGTACTTACCAAGTTAGATGGTGATACCCGTGGTGGAGCTGCTATTTCTATTAGAAGAGTGGTTGATAAACCTATTAAGTTTATCAGTACGGGAGAGAAAATGGATGCTATTGATAAGTTCCACCCTGATAGGATGGCCAATAGAATCCTGGGTATGGGTGACGTGGTGTCTTTGGTAGAAAAGGCGCAGCAAACATTTGATGAAGAGGAAGCCAGAAGATTAAATAAGAAGATCAGAAAAAATCAGTTTGATTTTAATGACTTTTTAACCCAGCTGGAGCAGATCAAAAAAATGGGTAACATTAAAGATCTGTTAGGTATGATCCCTGGTATGGGTAAAGCCCTTAAAAATATAGATGTAGATGATGATTCTTTTAAACCCATCGAAGCCATTATCAGATCTATGACTAATGATGAAAGAGAAAGACCTGAGTTACTTGATGGAAGCAGAAGGAAACGAATTGCCAAAGGTAGTGGTACTTCTGTGCAGGAGGTGAATAACCTTATGAAGCAATTTGCTGACATGAAGAAACTCATGAAAACTATGAACAAAATGGGAGGAGGACAAAGAGGACTTGCCGCTTTGAATCCTTTCAAATAAGATATCAAATAAATCATAAAAAAAGCCATTTCATACATGAGATGGCTTTTTTTATGTCTTATAAAATTTCAATCCTTTTCAGAATTTCAAACTGTCAATATTGTTCTTTCTAGTGGGTGGATTACTTTGAATTTGTGTGGTTTTGGTATTGTAAATCGTTTTAATAATTGTAAATTATGTGTTATTAAATTGATTATTATCATGATTTTGTCAATGTGAAGGTGATTTAATCATGAATAATAGTGAGTAATGCTAATCAACCCTAAAACCATGTTTAATAAAAAACTACTTCTGTTAGGAGTCAGTACTCTAATGTTTGTTGTTGTTTTTGGCTTTCAGGTAATCAATCATAATTTACATATGCTGCAAAGTCCGCCAGGCACCGTAGCTAATTATAAAGACTATGATTATGAGCTTGGGAGTGGCTACATTGATAGCCTAAAGCGATACCCTGATTTAAAGAAAGGGGAGCGTTCGCCCTTTGACCTTTGGAAATATGCTGGTCGAGGTAAAAGCTCTTATCAAACTCCAGAGCTACCCATGCCTTGGAATGAGTGGGTAGCTTATCATAAAAAGCAAAAGCCCGAGCTTATGAGTGATGTACGTGAGTATATGAAAATGAGGTATGACTTTTCTGGTAAAACCGTAGCTGGGCAGTATATGTCAGGAAATAGAAAGCCAATAATGGCTGGGCCTATAGCGCGCTTGCCGGAAGGATTGAAGTCATACGAGAGCTTAGCTAACCTGTCACCTGAAGAAATAAAAAACAAAGGCCTTTTCCCTTATGTGCCGCTGGCTCACCCTTTGCAGTCTACTGCGCATATGGTTTTTCCTGATGATTACAATGAAGCTCACCCTGAGCACAAAAGAATAGATATGGATCATGATTTCCCTGATGAATATCTGCCGGAATTTCCACCTCCACTATTTTTAACGACCCATAAAGAATTGGGAGACGTTACTAAAGGAAAAGAAATTACTTTAAGCAATTATTTTGAGATGTTTGACGGCCTGCTCACTGCTGAGCAGATGGAAGGTCTAAAAGAGCTTCTTAAACCCACTCCATCTACCTGGTTCAATCAAACCACCCATAGGGTTACGCTGGAGCCAAGTGCCGGAGTGGCCTGCTTTAGCTGTCATACTAATGGGCATACTAATGGAGCGTTTGAATTAGCTCCTGATTCCAGACCTAATTTGGCGCGTTTACGTACCGATACGCCGCCTATGAGAGGGAACTACAACCTCATGCAGTTGTCTACCAAGAGGTCTATAAGAAGCATGGATCATTTTGCTGAGATAGAAGAGTACTTTGACGGTGATCCGGGTATGCAGCAGGCGATAGGGCCGAGGGCACAGAAGAGGGAAGTGACTAACAGAATGGGAGATTTTAATGCTATTATTGATTTTCCTCCTGCTCCTAAGCTCGGCCCCATGGGTCAGCTCTATAAAGATAAAGCTACAGAGCAGGAGTTGTATGGAGAAAAGCTCTTCTTTGGTAAAGCCCAATGCGGTAACTGCCACTCAGGACCAGCTTTTGTAGATGATTACATGCATGATCTACAAGTAGAAAGGTTCTATCAGGGCAGGCCTGAGGGACCTATTAAAACCTACCCATTGAGGGGAATTAAAGATTCTCCACCTTATCTTCATGATGGCCGATGTCCTACTTTGGCTGATGCCGTGGAGTTTTTTAACATAGTGCTGGAGCTAAAACTGAAAAAGAATGAGAAGGAAGCCTTAGTGGCCTATATGCTATGTTTATAAAACCTTGTATATGACCATTTAAGTAATTCCGTTCCCGGAGGTTTGATTAATGAGGAGTGAATCATAATTTAAAGCATGAAAAATAAATTGATACACTCCTTTTTTATAATACTGGTGTCTGCGCTTGGTGCAAAAGCTCAGGTAGATGACACAGTAAGATACGAAGTCCGGTTTCCTAATATAAAACATCATGAAGCCGAAATTTCTGTTAAATATGAAAAATTAAAAGCTAGTGAGCCGCTCTATGTTCGTATGAGCTTATCATCTCCCGGAAGATATGCTTTTCATCAGTTTGGCAAAAATGTATATGATGTTGCCGCCTTTGATCAAAATGGAGATGAGCTGGCCATAACCAGGGTAGAACCTGAAATGTGGGAGGTGAAGAATCATTCAGGACAGGTGAAAGTTACTTATAAGCTTTTTGCTAATTATGCTGATGGTACTTATGCCGGAATTGATCCTCTCTTTGTGCATTTTAATATGCCGGCTGTGTTTATGTGTGCAAAGGGTTTAGATGGTAGGCCTATTAGTGTTACTTACCATAAGCCTTCTGCTGATTGGGATATTGCCACGCAGCTAAAGCCTGTTAATGCAAAAGGACGCTTTGTGGCTAAAGATTTACAGTATTTCATGGATAGCCCTACCATAATGGGAGATCTTACTGTTAATAGCTTTGTAATAAGCGAGAAGGATGGCAGAGAAAAAGATATCCATGTAGCTCTGAATAGGGGAGTAGATGAAAGCGTAGCCAAAGCTTACACAGCTATGGTAGAAAAGGTGGTTAAGGCTGAGCAAAAAGTATATCATGAGCTTCCTGATTATGATTATGGAGACTATACCTTTTTATGTGGATATGGTCCTGAGTTTCATGGTGATGGAATGGAACACCGTAATTCTACCATGATCACGTCATCATCTTCCTTGGCCGGAAATGAAATCAATCTGATAAGAACAGTAGCTCATGAGTTTTTCCACTGCTGGAATGTGGAGCGAATCAGACCAAAGTCTTTAGAACCGTTTGATTTTGAAAACACTAATATGAGTGGAGAACTCTGGTTTGCAGAAGGCTTTACTTCCTATTACACTGAGCTATCTCTAGCCCGAGCAGGTATTTATGATGAGAGCACTTATGGTGAAAGATTAGGCCGTTTGTTGAATTACGTGCTTAATTCTGGAGGAACCGGCGTCTCTTCTCCGGTAGAAATGAGTAAGCAGGCTCCCTTTGTAGATGCAGCTACAGCCGTAGATCAGACTAACTTTGTGAATACCTTCACTTCTTATTATCCCTATGGAGCTGTTATAGGTCTGGCCTTGGATCTTGAGATTAGAACTCGCTTTAAAGACCTTTCATTAGATGATCTTATGCGAGCTATGTGGGTTCAGTTTGGCAAAAAAGGTATTCCTTATACTAATGAAGATATTAAGGAAACGCTAGCTGAAGTGACTAGTGACGAGCAATTTGCTAATCAGTTTTTCGAAGATTACATCTATGGAACTAAGGAGCCAGATTATAAAGAACTTCTAAGTAAAGTAGGGTATGAATTAGTGCAACCAGGCAGTGCTGAAGCGTCATTGGGAGCTGTGCGCGTTCAGTTTGATGAAGGAATGGTGGTAGCTGCAGCGCCATCACGCAAAACAGCGCTGTATAAGGCAGGAATTGACGTAGGTGATGTGATTACATCAATTGAAGGAAAAGCGATCTCTAGTGAGGCTGAATTGACTCAGTGGCTGGCTGCTCACAAGCCTGATGATGAGGTGGAGGTGAAGTATACTCATTTCGGAGAAGCTTTTACTACCAAGCTTACTTTAGAGGGAGGTGCTTCTTATGATATAAAGCTAGTAGCAGATGCTAAGAAGAAGGTGCTTTCTAAAAGAGAAAACTGGCTTAACCCTTAAGTCGATTTAAGAAAAGGGCAACAAAAAAGGTGATGGGTATTAACTCATCACCTTTTTTGTTATTTATTTGCTCTAAATGTTCTTATTTATAAGAAACAGCTTTTACAGCATCAATGGTTCTCTTTACACTAGGTAAAATAGCCTCTATAAGAGTAGGGGCATAAGGTAAAGGAACATCCATACTGTTAATTCTATGGATAGGAGCATCTAAATAATCAAATGCATGTTTTTGAACATGGTAAGTGATTTCAGAACTAATGGCAGCAATAGGCCATGCTTCTTCTACGATCACTAATCTGTTCGTTTTCTTCACTGATTCTACTACTGTAGCATAATCAATAGGTCTAACTGTTCTAAGGTCAATCACCTCAACAGAAATACCATCTTTAGCTAATTGTTCAGCAGCTTCATCTACTACTTTCATAATTTTCCCGAAACTAACGATAGTCACATCAGATCCTTCTCTTGTTACTTTAGCAGAACCGATAGGGATCAAATACTCGTTTTCAGGAACCTCTCCCTTATCGCCATACATAAGCTCTGACTCCATGAAGATTACAGGATCATTGTCTCTTATAGAAGATTTTAAGAGGCCTTTAGCATCATAGGGGTTTGAAGGTACTACCACCTTTAAACCTGGTGTGTTAGCAAACCAGTTTTCAAAGTTTTGAGAGTGCTGAGAGCTAAGCATACCGGCATTTCCTGTAGGGCCACGGAATACACACGGAACGTTAAACTGTCCACCAGACATAGACATCATTTTAGCGGCTCCGTTGATTACCTGGTCTATAGCAACAAGAGAGAAATTAAAGGTCATAAATTCTATGATAGGTCTCAATCCGTTCATAGCGGATCCTACACCTACTCCTGCAAAGCCAAGCTCAGCAATAGGAGTATCGATTACACGATCGGGGCCGAACTCGTCGAGCATACCCTGACTTACTTTGTAAGCTCCATTATATTCAGCAACTTCTTCACCCATGAGGTAGACTTTCTCATCCCTACGCATCTCCTCACTCATTGCTTCTCTTAAGGCTTCCCTAAATTGTATTTCTCTCATTGTATCCTTTTTAAAATTGGATTGTAAAAATAGCATTCAGGGGGCTAATCACAAAAACAATAGGTACAAAAAAAGCCCCGAAGAGAATTTCTTCGGGGCTTTTTTGATATTATTTATTCAACTCTTATTTCAAGATATTTCTGAACTGCTCATTAGACACGAAAGAAGCGAATTCTAAGTCTTCAAGAGCTTTTCCTTTAAGATCAGGATCAGCACTTACAGCTTGCTCTAAATTCTCATATACAGCATCTTCGTTACCAAGGTGAGCGTTAGCAATAGCCGCTCCGTAGTAAGCAATACCCATATCAGAATCTTTCTCTGTAGCTTCTTTGAATGAAGTTAAAGCACTTTGATAATCTTTGTTAAGAATTTGAGCTAAACCTCTGTTGAAAGAGTTTACAGCATTATCTTCAGCGTTAGCAGTAGACTGTACAGCATCACCATATTTAGCTAGCATAATTTCTACAGATCCTTTAACACCGTTGAAGCCAGGAGCCATTTCGCTGCTAGGGTTCATAGAATCAGCTTTTTTGATGTGCTCATAAGCTTTGTAAGGGTTACCTCTCATTAATTCTACTGAAGCCATGTTAGCATAGATCTCAGCACTTTCTTGCTTGTTAGAAGCAATTTCTAGTTGAGTCATAGCCATATCACCATATTTGTCAGCATCACCTTCGATAGCCATAGCTACATATACAGCAGCAAGGTTGTTATGAGCTACCCAGCTGTCAGTTTTCTTAGTAGCAGCTTTGTAGATAGCTTCTTTTTCAGTTAATGAAGGAGTTAAAGTAGCTCCGTAAAGAAGTTCTTCTTCTGATAATGTATCAGCAGAAACAGAACCATCAGCAATACCTTTAGAAAGTACAGAAATCTCAGCATCAGATTTCTTTTCTTTTACTGTAAGGATTTCAGTTTTAGCAACCCTTAATTTAGGATATAAATCTCTGAATACTTTTTTGTAAGTAGGCAGTTGGTGTAATTTATCTTCTTTATCTTCATAAGAACCAGGACCATTCACTACATCCAGGTAAGCAGATTTTTCTTCTGAAGAGATACCATCATAAGTGGCTAAAGAATCTTTGAATATAGCCCAATCTTCTACTACATCTTTAGTGATGAAGTTGATAGAATCAGCCATTCCAGCGTAGTCATATTTTTTCATCTCTCTTTTGTAGAAAGCTTGGATAGACTCAGCTCTATCTTTAGCTAATCTTGTGTTGATTCTTTCAGCACCTTCAGGAGAGTGAGTACCTGTGATAGTAACAGTTCTTGTTACGTTTTTATCAGCGATGAATGCATCTAGTTTCTTACCTCTTTTACTTGTTCTCTCAGAGTATCTAAGAGCAGAGCTACCTTGTACGAAGTAGAAGTTAACTCTTGTAGGGATAAGTTCTTCCTGATTGTTGTATCCGTGGTCAGCGTAAGCTGGAGCGTATACTTCTTCTACTAATTTAGAAGTAGTGATAACACCAGGAGCAACAGGCATTCTGTCTGTTTCTTTAGATTTTCCGTTTTTAGGGTCAGAAGCAACACCTTGCACTTCTAACATACCATTTTTCATGGCAGGAGAATAAGCGAAAGCATACTCTTTTGTTTGCTTAGGCTGCTGCTCATCAGCATTAGGGAAATCTTCGGCTTTAAATTCGATAGGGTCTAATGCAACTTCGTTTTCTCCGTACTTGTAGAATGTATTTACCGAGTAAACCTTACCTTTTTTCAGCATCTTTACCGGAAGGTTGGCTGACATCTCAAAAGCAACAGTGTCTGCATGAACCTCCAACGGATTTGGAGTAACAGTTAAATTCTGGTCCTCCGCCATTTTTACCATTTTATTAAGGGTACAACCGGTCAGGGAAAGTACTCCAAATAAAGCTATAGCGTAGAATAATTTTCTCATTGGTTTTTGTTTTAAATGTCTGGTTGAATTATGTATTCAAAATTATTGTATATAGTGAATTATGCAATAATAGTTAAAAAAAATAAGAAATAACTAAGTGACTTTTGATTATATGCTTATTATATTTGTGAAGGCACATATTTATCGTTGAGCCACATGATATAAAGGTTTAACTGGTAAAATTGTTTATTACTTAGTTGTTTTTTTCTGCTTTTAAATTTACTTGCTATGAAAAAAATCCAACTTTTCTTTGAAAAATATGCCTTTGGTGTATGTTCTAAACTGGGGGAGAAATTAGGGATTGCTAGCTCTAGCATAAGATTATATTTTATTTATGCTTCATTCCTAACCTTCGGGTCTCCACTAATTGTATACCTGGTCTTGGCCTTTGGTATGAACATGCGTAAACACCTGAGACGTAAGAGAAATTCTGTTTGGTATTATTAGACTAAGACTTATTAAAAGTCTAGCTTTTTAAAGGTATCTTTCCTTTTAATATAGTATTCAAATACCACCGACCCTCTAAACATAGTAGGGATGCTTCGCTGTGTCTTGAGTTTAAGTACTGCTCTTCGCTTTTTGAAATTCAAACGAAGGTGTTTTATAAAATGGAAATGAGCCTTTGCTACGGCCACGCCGTCATTGAATGAATCGAATAGCATGAATTTAATACATGCAATCCAGTCTAAGGCTAAGCGGATAGGAAGCTTGGTCCAGAGATCAAACCTGGAATAGTTCTTATATATTAAGGTGAGGCCATTGCGGAAGTTAAGATAAGTCTTCCTGGGGTTCGATTTGTGTAACGTGCCACCACCAACATGGTATACTTTGCTTTTACCTGTGTAGGCAATTTCGTAGCCAGCATTGTTTATTCTCCAGCATAAATCTATTTCTTCCATATGTGCGAAGAAGTCAGGATCGAAACCTCCAACCTCATGAAAGACTTTGGCCTTAATAAATAAACAAGCACCTGTGGCCCAGAATATATTAATGTCATCATCGTACTGGCCTTTGTCTTCTTCTACATCAAGAAAGAGCCTGCCTCTGCAGAAAGGGTAACCCAGGCAGTCTATATACCCACCGCCAGCGCCGGCATACTCGAAGTGAGTCTTTTTATCATACATTAATATCTTGGGCTGGGCAGCTACAATATTGTCCTGAGATTTGAGTAGCTCAATAACAGGTGTGACCCAGTTGGGAGTGACCTCTACGTCAGAGTTGAGTAGCACATAATATTCAGCAGTGACTTGAGCTAAGGCCTCATTATAACCTGCACTATAGCCGTGGTTGCAAGAGAGCTGAATTACGGTTACTTCCGGGTGGTTCTCTTTTAGATAAGTAACTGACTCGTCAGTGGAGCAGTTGTCCGCCACTACTATTTCGCAGCCTGGGCTGTATTGAATAACGGAGGGTAAAAATTTACGGAGATAATGCTCTCCGTTATAATTTAAAATAACAATGGCGGTTTCTCTCATTTACATTAATCCGCTCAGGTCGAGGCCGGGAATATTAGGGAGCATACCTTCAGTACTTTTCTTCATTTCTTCTTTAGCAGTAACATCCATTTCCTGAATAGCCTTGTTTACTGCAGCCACTATCAGGTCTTGTAGTACTTCTTTATCTTCAGGCTTTACCAGGTCATTATCTATCTCTAATGCTATAACTTCTTTTTTGCCATTAACAGTAGCCTTTACCATACCAGCACCAGATTCTCCTACGGCTCTTAAATGAACTAAATTTTCTTGGGCTTCTTTGATCTTAGCTTGCACTTCCTTCATTTTGCCCATCATCTTCATCATGTCAAACATAGTATATATATTTTAGGTCTGTTAATTCTTTTATTTATCTATTTAAAGAATCGGATTTTAAAAATTAAAGTTGCAAAAATGTATTGGTTATCAAGAATAACCAAGCATTAATCCATATTTGGTTAAAATTACCTTCTGAGTAGGGTAATGGTGCCTGTCCTTTTAATATTTTGCCCGGCTAAGTCAGTCATTTCTGCTACAAAGGCATAAGTACCCAGAGGTAGCAATTTACCATTGAAGGTGCCATCCCACGATTCTTCCATATTCTCCGAGGCAAAAATCAGTTCCCCCCAGCGGTTATAAATGGTGAGGGTGAAGCTTGTAATGTATTTCCCGTGAATCCTGAAAGTATCGTTATTGCCATCCTGATCCGGGGTGAATGCGTTAGGGAAATAAATATTGTTAGGTTTGATAATAGTTACTTCATTAGAATTGCTGTTTGCAAAATTATCATTAGGTCTGGCTATTATACGGTAGATTACTACCTGCTCAGTGTCATCAGCTTCTTCGTTATCATAGTTAGTGGCTGATCCTACATCTGTAGTGGTGCTGCGGCCGTCTGGGTAGGTCTTTTCTACAATGTAAGAGGCTACGCCATTTTCATAACCTGTATACTCATTCCAGCTCAAGTGTACTGTGTTTTCTCTGTCAAAATAGCCTGAAAGGAAAATCGAACAAATGGCGTTGGCCCTGTTACCGCTGCTATTTCCACATTCATCAGTAGTGCCCAGGCGGTAACAGTAAGGTCCTTCCTCTGTTTTCAGGTCCAAGTCTGTGTAAGTGATGTTAGTGGTGGAACCAAGTGATTCGAATGTGTTATTGTTGCCTCTTAATACATTATACTCATTAGTGCCTGCCGTGCCAGACCAGGAAAGGGTTATGTTTTGACCTTCTACCACAGTGGCTACATTTGCCGGACCTTCAGGTGGGGTGTTACTAAATGCTGTGCCACATACACTGGCTGAAGTACTGGTGTGCCCATTATTATAGTGAGCTACTAGCTGATAGCAGTATTCAGTGCCGCAGTTAATATTGGTGTCTTCATAGCTGTTAGCATTAGCACTAACTGGTTGAGAGAGTTGATCACTTCTTTCTATAGTAAAGTTGACCTCCGGAGAAGCGGTGGTCCAGGTAAGCCTGTTTACATCACTTTCTGTGGAAAGATTAAGTATAGAGGTGCATATTTCATTAGAAGGAGTAGTGAAAATATTGTCACAAGGGTTATAGGCTCTAAGCATAAAGCAATA
The DNA here is from genome assembly GCF_021389955.1 of Fulvivirga maritima. Taxonomy (NCBI): domain Bacteria; kingdom Pseudomonadati; phylum Bacteroidota; class Cytophagia; order Cytophagales; family Fulvivirgaceae; genus Fulvivirga; species Fulvivirga maritima. The sequence goes on along the minus strand of NZ_CP089980.1, from coordinate 6,026,228 downwards.
GAAGTTGTCATTGAGCCTTAGGCCTGAAGTCAGGGTTTGTGTATCAATTTCAAAAAAACGATTGCCATATCGCTGCCAAGCACCTTGATTGTTTGGCTTTATATATAGCTGATATAATACATTTTCTGGCAGGTCATAATTGATCTCTACATGTGTTTCATCTATTACAGTTAAACCTGTTATGGCACCTGCCGGCAGCGCAGGGACGGGATTAATTTGTTCCGTACCTGAAGTACAATTATCAAAACCATCATCATTAATACCTCTTACACTTACTGTTCTTGTACTGCTGTTAGCATAAGTATGCATGGCAGTAGGAGATGAGGAGTCTACTGTTACTTCAGAGCTGCCATCACCATAATTAACGATGTAATTATCAAAATTAGTGTCAGTGACGCTTACCTGAATAGTGTTATTGTTGCATTTGAAAATATCGAAAGTGGGAGGGGTTGGGTCAGATACTTCTATGGCCACAGAATCTTGCCCTGAGGTGAAAAATATCTTTAATGAATAAATTCCTGGTTCAGTATAGGTGTGGGAAGTAAGGTTTGTTCCATCTACATCGCCATAATTGTATTCATAAAATATAGCATCATTACAATTAGCGCAAGATTCTAAAAATCTGACACTGACTGTGAATGGGGCACATCCTTTAATCTCATCAACCTCAAATTTGCCAAAAACAGATTCATACTGCGCTTGACTATCTATATTTACTGCAGTGACAAAAAATAAGAGTAAAATATAGTGAAAGTATCGGTTCAAATTATACAATTACTTCTTTTAAAAATTCTTCAGCTTTGGCCATGTCTTCATAAAGAACGCGGTCATCTTCAATAAACGGAACTTTCTCTCTGAAATTGTTCAGGAGATCCTCCAGATAGTCAGATGTTTTTAGCGGTCTTCTAAATTCAATAGCTTGTGCTGCGGTTATTAATTCAATGGCCAATATACGATATAAGTTGTTTACTACCTTAAATGTTTTCGTTGCAGCGTTGGCTCCCATGCTTACATGGTCTTCCTGACCGTTAGATGACACAATGGAGTCAGTAGAAGAAGGGGTGCAGTATTGTTTGTTTTGGCTGGCCAAAGAAGCTGCCGTATACTGAGGGATCATTAAGCCAGAGTTAATGCCGGGGTTTGCTACCAGATAATTAGGTAAATCTCTTGAACCAGAAATGAGTTGGAAAGTGCGCCTTTCAGAAATGCTGCCCAGTTCTGATAAAGCCATGCTCAGGAAGTCTAGCGGTAAGGCTAGTGGCTGACCATGAAAATTACCTGCAGAAATGATCTCATCAGAGTCAGGAAATACGTTAGGGTTATCTGTAACTCCATTGATTTCAGTGAGGAATATATCTTTTACATAAAACAAGGCCTCTATGCTAGCGCCGTGTACTTGAGGGATACATCTAAACGAATAAGGATCCTGCACATGTTTTTTGACTTGCTGTATTATTTCACTGCCTTCTAATAGCTCCATAAATCTTTGGGCTACTAAAATTTGTCCTTTCTGTGGCCTTATTTGATGAACCTTAGCACTGAAAGGTTCTATTCTGCCATCGAAGGCATCTAATGAAATGGCGCCTATAATGTTAGCCAAATCACAAAGTCTTTCAGATTGCATAAGGCACCAAATGCCAAACGCACTCATAAGCTGTGTGCCGTTGAGTAGCGCTAAGCCCTCTTTGGCTTTGAAGGTAATGGGCGAGAAGCCTAGTTTATTGTTTATGGCTTCACCAGACAGTCGTTCTCCTTTATATATGACTTCTCCTAAACCAATCAGTGGTAAGGAAAGATGCGCCAAAGGAGCCAGATCACCACTGGCACCTAACGAACCCATTTCATATACTACAGGATAAACGCCATGATTAAAGAAGTCTATTAATCGGTTTACCGTAATGAGTTGAACACCAGAATGACCGTATGCTAATGATTGTACTTTCAATAACAGCATTAGCTTCACTATTTCTGGAATTACTTCAGCTCCGGTGCCACAGGCATGAGACTTTACCAGGTTTTCTTGCAGTCTGCTAAGCTCTTCTTTAGGAATATGCTTATTATATAAGGAGCCAAAGCCAGTGTTAATACCATAAACCGGATCAGATGATGATTTTATCTTTTCATCCAGATAGTTTCTGCATTTTGTGATTTTCTGTTCAGCCTCTGGTGAAAGTGCCAAAGAGTACCCTTCAGAAATAATTTCTTCAATACTCTCTAGCGTAAGTGCTTCATCTGAAATGTAATGGACTTTATTATTCATTATGTCCACTGATTTTCTCTATTATGGCATCTAATGGAAGCTGATCTTGCTCGCCGCTGGCCATATTCTTAAGTGTAAGATTGCCAGAAGCCATTTCATCAGAACCTATTACTACGGTGTAAGCTATATTTTTCTTATCAGCATAGGTGAATTGCTTTTTAGGCTTGGCTTTGTCAGGATATATCTCTGATTTAATACCCGCTTTTCTCAATTTGTTAAGTACAGATAAGCCATACTTTTTAGTTTCTTCATCGAAGTGAACTATTAAGGCTTCTGTAGAAGTAGTGGCATCAGTAGGGAACAGGTCCAACTCTTCCAATACATCATAAATACGATCTACACCAAAGGAGAAGCCTACTCCTGAAAGCCCCTTTAAACCAAATACTCCGGTAAGATCATCATAACGTCCACCTCCGCTTACACTGCCAATGCTTACATTATTTACCTTCACCTCAAAAATAGATCCTGTGTAGTAGCTCAGCCCTCTGGCTAAGGAAACATCGAAATCAATGTGGTTATTATCTAACTCAAATGATTTTAGAGTATTCAATATCTCTTGCAGATCAGTAAGGCCTTTTTGCCCACTTTCGGAGTCTTTGAATATATCTTTTAGTTTGGCTATTTTGTCTTCAATACTGCCTGAAAGCTCCAGGATAGGCACTGACTTCTGAGCAGCCTCAGCTGAGATGCCTCTGTCTTCCATTTCTTTAAGGACTTTTTCCAGGCCGATTTTGTCTAGTTTATCAATAGCTACACAGAATTCACTTTCTTTGCCTTCAGCGCCTATCGCCTCAGTAATACCTTTTAATATCTGGCGGTGGTTCACTTTTATGTTATAATCGGTAATGCCCAATTGAGCAAACACCTCATTGATCATTAAAATAATTTCTGACTCACAGATAAGTGATTCCGTTCCAACCACATCAGCATCGCACTGATAGAATTCTCTGTATCGGCCTCTTTGAGGTTTGTCTGCTCTCCAAACAGGCTGTATCTGGTATCTTTTAAAAGGCAAGGCCAGTTCATGCTGATTCATAACCACGTAGCGCGCAAAGGGTACGGTAAGGTCATATCTTAATCCTTTTTCTGAAATTCTGGGAAGCAGTGATTTGCTGCCTCCTTTAATTTCCTCATCAGTAGCCTTAGAAAGGTAATCTCCGGAGTTAAGTACTTTAAATAATAACTGATCTCCTTCATCTCCATACTTTCCTGTTAGTACAGAAAGATTTTCCATAGTAGGAGTTTCTAAAGGCATAAAACCATACTTTTCAAATACAGTTTTTATAGCTTTGAATATAAAATTTCTTTTGGCCATTTGCTGTGGTCCAAAATCTCTTGTTCCTTTGGGTATAGTAGGCTTTTGACTCATGATGGCAAAACTACGAAAAAGCATTTAATTGAGGAGTAGTATTTGAATTGGAGGTAAAGTGAAATTATTTTGTTAAGTATATTTTATATTCTAATCTATTCTTATAACTTTGCAACCTCTTTTGACAAAAATATATCGGAAATGGCAGTTACCAGACTTAAAAGAAAAGCAAAAAGAAATAAAGTAAAGTCTAAAGTTAGACAAGAAACTATTCAAAGACTTAACACAAAGCCTGTTATCAAGAGTGTAGACGTAGAGCAGATAAAAGAAGAGTTTGCTAAAGGTTCTAAAACTGCTAAGGCTAAGAAAGAAGCTAAAGCTGAAAAAGAAGACTAATCTTTATTTAAAATATCAAAAAGAGGCCATCTCGTATTAGAGATGGCTTTTTTTGTATTTCGGATTATTTAATTTTTCCTTTTTTACCTAGCTCTATTACCTGCATATTTTTTACGGTTTTCTCTTCAATATCAAACCTCATAATGGTTTTTACTTGATGAAATCCGTGTATGCCGGCAGCTCCAGGATTAATAAATATTAAGTTGTTGAGCTTGGGGTCTCGCATCACTTTCAGTATGTGCGAGTGTCCGCAGATAAACATATCTGGAGGATCTTGCTGTAATAGTGGGCGCATAGTAGGGTTATATCTCGGCGGGTAGCCTCCTATGTGGGTCATCCAAACCTGAAGCCCCTCGCATTCAAATTTTTGATGTTCCGGGCAGGCAGCTCTAATGCTTTTATCATCGATGTTTCCAAATACAGCTTTTACGGGTTTAAACTCCTGAAGAGGTTCTAACACACCGCTGCCAATGTCTCCGGCATGCCATATTTCGTCACATTCTTCAAAGTGATCAAAAACTTTAGGATCCAGATGGCTGTGGGTGTCTGAAATAAGTCCGATTCTCATAAACGATTATAGAATATTTTAATGAAGGGCGATAAACTTTGCTCTATGTACTATTTGGTGCAAAACTAAAGCTAAATAAAGAGAAGGTTGATAGTTTCTATTTGTTAGGTGTAAACAATTTTCCTTATTCTTGCGTACATATCAAAGCTTGTGAGGAAAGGAAAAATAGCTTTTTTTCATTATGTTGTATTAAATAGAACTTAAAAGTAATAGAAATGTCACTTACTCCATCAAATATGCTTCCTTTAGGAACCACTGCACCAAAGTTTAACCTTTTAGATGTGGTTTCAGAACGCATGATCACTTTAGATGATGTGAAGTCTGAGGTGGCTACTGTGGTTATGTTTATTTGTAATCATTGCCCTTATGTGAAGCATATACAATCTGAGCTAGTGAAAATAGCTGAAGATTATATTCCGGAAGGGGTTTCTTTTGTAGCTGTAAGTTCTAATGATGTGGAAAATTATCCGGAAGACTCACCTGAGTTAATGAAGGCGCTAGCCAGACAGTGGGGATATCCTTTTCCTTATTTATATGACGAAACGCAGGCTGTAGCAAAGGCCTATGATGCGGCTTGTACCCCAGATTTTTATGTGTTTGATGGTGCTCTGCAGCTGGTATACAGAGGTCAGCTCGATGATAGCAGGCCTGGAAATGAAAAAGAACTTACAGGTAAGGACTTGAGAAATACTCTTGATGACATTATCAAAGGAAATCCTGTATCTGAAGAGCAATGGCCAAGCCAGGGGTGCAACATTAAGTGGAAAAAATAAAAGCCAAGAGGCGAATGTTTACGTACGTTTTACAAAAAGTAAATGCGTACCAACATGTTTTTTTGTATAATACTTCTGGCTTTGCTGAATTGTACCAGTGATAATGATATGATTTACAATCCCTCAAACCACCCTGATTCTACTCAAGATAGCTTACAAGGAGAAGGCCTTTCCTTTTTGGCTTTAGGCGATTCTTATACCATAGGGGAAAGAGTTACTCAGATAGAGAGATGGCCAGTGCAGCTGGTAAATGCTATAAACCATGCTGACAATGGTTATGCCTTTGCTCAGCCTAAAATAATAGCTCGTACTGGCTGGACTACCCAGGAACTGAAGGCAGGTATTGCAGCTGAGAATCCTGTTAAGAATTATGACTTCGTTTCTCTCTTAATAGGAGTAAATAATCAATATAGAGGCCAAAGTGTGGAGACTTATCAGCCTGAATTTGAAGAATTACTTAATATGGCTATAGAGTTTGCAGGAGGAGATAAGGAGCACGTGATAGTTTTGTCTATTCCTGATTATGGTTATACACCTTTTGGTGCCAATAAAAAAGAAGAGATAACAAAGGCCATTTATGATTATAATGAAGTGAATAGAAAGGTGTCTGAAGAATTGGGGGTGAAGTACTTTGATATAACGGCCATTTCTCGCACTGATGAAGCTGATATGGTGGCTTCTGATGGTCTACATCCTTCTGGTAAGCAATATAAAGCCTGGGTAGAGCTGATTTTGAAGGATGACTATCTTAATAGTTTGTTTCAATAGTCCTCTAAGTTAGCTGGATTTCTTTGTTCTCATACTTTCTATTATCACAGTAGTTAATATCAACGCTCCGCCAATCATAGTGGAGCTTTGAGGTACTTCATTGAGAAATATAAAGCCTAAGAGTATGCCGTAAATAGGTTGTGTGCCACTGATTATGCTTACTGTAGTTACTGAAAACTTTTTGAAGCTGGAGACAAACAGGGTGTGACCAATAGAGGTGGTGATCAAAGCTAAAGCCAGGGTGGCTTTCCATTCTGTCTGAATAGTGCTGATGTCATAAAAGAAGAAAACAGGCCATAGCAGGCATGCTATAATTATTATTTGGTATAGCATGAGAGTGGTGCCTGCATATCTTTCTACCTTCTTTTTCAGAAGGATGTTTCTTAATGTGTAAAATATGGAAGAAGCTACTCCGCAAATAATACCCAGAGTAGTATCATTTTCAAGATCAAACTCAGGAGCTAAAAAGTATATTCCTATTAATACCAGGAGCGCCAATAAAATGTGAGTGAGCTCAAATTTCGTTTTTAATATAATGGGTTCTAAAAAGGCGGTTATCACGGGATAAGTGAATAGTGATAACATGCCGATAGCAACATTAGATAGCTTAAGTGAATAGAAGTAAGTGAGCCAGTGAGCTCCCAATAGTAAACCAGCTATAATTATAGACCAGCCATCATGCGCCCAATTGATTTTAATATTTACTTTTTTCCATTTACAAAAGCTGTAAAGAAATACAGTGCCCAGTATGCAACGCCACCAAATTGTGGCTGCAGGAGTCATATCTATATATCTGCCTAATGCTCCAGAAGTACTCATGATGATCATGGTAATATTAAGCATCAGCAAGTTTTGAAGGTGAGTTTTGTCTTTCAAAGTGAGGGAATTAATAAGTCTACAGTAACAGGATAGTGATCAGAGCCTACATCAGGCCCTATGCTTCGGTTAATGGTGATGATATCATTTGAAATAAGGCAATGATCTAGCGGAATGCTGAGCGGCCAGCCCCAAACCGGCCAGGTAGGCTGTATGCCAAAGCCGGCACGCGTATCTTTTATGTGCGCATGATTGAGTAATGACTCAAAATGATGGCAATAGGGGGTTAAATTTAAATCTCCAATTATAATAAGGTTTTTAAGCGTAGCGCCCAGGTTTTCTATTTCTTTAAGCTGCTCATTTCTAAGATTGTATTTAGTGGAAGACATAGGAGGGGGTGGATGAGTAGCCAGCAGATGAACTTCTTCATTATTAATCATAAAAGAACAGAGTAGTGAAGGTATCTCAGCTTCATTGAGTTCTAAGGTAGCTTTAGAGGTGAGTTTGGTGTTGGAAAAAATGGCTATGCCGAAGTTGTCAAAGCGAGGCACAGTGTATTGATAAGGATAATTTTCTAGCACGCGTTCTAAACCTTGCTCCCAACGCTCATGGTATTCTTCCAGCACAAGAATATCTGGTTTGGTGTTTTCAATATAAGTTTCAACCTTGAAGTAACTGTAATTGCTTGAAAGAAGGTTGATGCTAGTGACTCTCAGGTTGCCTTGGTTGATGTTGTCATAAGATAAGGCATTATAAGTAGGTAAAATAGCTAATAAATTGGGGATAAGGAATGCCGCGCATATGACCGCCATTAATCGTTTTTTAATGACAGTTAACCCTATTATACATATCAGTAGACAGAAGGTGTACTGCAGTTTAAAACTTGTGAAGAGTTCGAAAAACCAATAGAATCGTCCTAAAAAGCTAAGGGCAGTGGCTATAATAACCATTACAGCACCCCATTGTAGTGCGAATTGTAGTGTTTTTTTCATGGAGGCGTAAATTTCCTCTCAAAGAAAAGAATTAAATGAGTTTTTTAGAAAATTTAGAGAGACAGCTTTTATTAATATTTCCCTATCTGATAGGAGAGGTGACCCACCAGGTATTGCCAAAAGGATCTTTTATGCCACATGTGCGGCCATACTTCTGGTTAGATAGTGGTGTAACCGAACTAGCGCCCAGATTCATCGCTTTTTGAAAAATGACGTCAGCATCTTTGACCCAAATAAACATGCCGGCATTTTCAGATTTAAAGTCATCAGTACAGTTGGCGAACATAATAGTGCTGTCTCCAATGGTTATTTCCGCATGCATAATTACATCGCTGCTCTCTCGCATAATTTCTACCTTTTCTTTGGCGTCAAAAACTTCTATCATAAATGCCTTAAAGGCGGCAGCATCTTTTACTATAAGGTAAGGCATTACGGTATTGTAACCTTCAGGAATCTTCATAGGTAAAATAGGTTTATTGAGCTATAGGCTCTTTACAAAGTACTATATTTTATTCCGTGAATAAATATAATGAAATAGTGGCTAAGAAGGTTTAATTAAAAGGTTAATTGATGAGGTGGTAAGGAAATGATTGTTTTTTAACCCGGATTATTCATTAGAATAATCAAAAGGAGGACTAGTAGACGATATGTTCAAGAATATTCCCTCCATCCAGGGTCTTCTTTTGGAGGGTAATGAGATTTTTAAAACCTTTTTATTAGCATGGTTTGCTGTCCAGGCTCCTAATGCAAAGCAATAGGATCTGAGGGTTGATAGGGTTGCTTTTCGATGATGGTTCAACGCAAAATGCCTGAATAAACTCATCAACTTGTAAGCCACCATGATAAAGCGAAAGGAGGCTTCTGTTGCCCAAAAATCTTGTAAACAAAAATTTTCAAGCCCAAAATCTTGTTTCAATTCCTTAATTCTGTTCTCACAATCGGCGCGGGTGTTGTACATGTTCCAAATCTGATCCAGAGGTAAATCCATATTGGTCACATAGCAACTATATCGATAGCCAGGCTGATCTTCAAAAAGTTCCTTGCCTCCTGCATGTGGCCTGATGTCAACTTGCTTTTTTACAATAATGTATCGTCTTGGCTTACCGTTTTCATGACTGAAAACCATCTCGTTCAGCTCTATTCCCTTTGCCAGTTTGACCCAATCTTTAAGCCCCCAAACTTCGCTTTTTACATTGGGGTACATGCGTACAGCCATAATGTAATTGAGGAGTTCTTCATCTAGATATGACATGATTTCTTCGTTGTAAAAACCACTATCGGCCCTTACCAGACCTACTTTTTGTCCTGCCAAGGCGTGCTTAAAGGTTTCTTCCATGAACTCCCTGCAACTACTACTGGCCGCTGTGTTGCCTGGCCTGAGCCATGCATTGGCCACCATTCTGGTTTGACTCACAAAGGCCATCAAGGGGTGATGTGAATTTCTCCCTCTTTTGTTGGGGTTATAACCTTTACTACTCCCTTGTTGATCTCCATATCGAGTGATCACAGTACTATCAAAATCAATGGTGAGTGCTCCTAAACGGAGCTGGTCAAAGAACCATTGTTGAAGCTCTGGAAATACTTCGTTGTTTAGGGATTGAGAGAATTTTCCAAAAAAACGACTGTAGGTACTTTGGCTAGGCATACCATCCCATCCAAAAATTGACTGTAAAACAGTATCATATCTCAACCAGTCACAATGGATGTATCTACTAGCCCCTGTCCAGATACTCAGCCAAAAACTCTCTACGATTTGCTTGGGGTCATACCCTCGGTTAGAACCAGGAGATGGAAGTGCCAGTTCGGCTAATTTTTCTCGTATCCCTACCTGATCGATAAATCGTTTCATTAAACTCATCCCTCCAAAGGGTGTCACTGGCTTGGAGGAATATTCAATGGGTAAAGACCCTATATTTTGAGTAACCATTCTGGTGATTTTTATACCTCATCAAAATCGATCTTTTTACACAATTATCGAAGGATTTTCTAAACTTTTAGTTTTCTAATGCATAATCAGGGTTTAATAATGGGGAGTGGTATTAGTTTATCGGTTGAAGCATGGTTACTGTAAAAGACATAGTGAAATGCTGAGATAGTATTGTTATGATTCATAACTTGAGGGGTAATACTCAAAAGATTGTTCGTTATAATGAATATGAAGAAAAAAGAATGCCCTTCCTGCGCCATGGAAATAGATGCTAATAGTAAGCGATGTCCTATATGTGGTTATGAATTTCCTGCCACCAGCCTGTGGATTCAGGTGGTGGCTATATTACTGGTGCTTCTTTTTATCTTATATTTTATTTTTTAAGTTAGCATTGTTCATTGTTACAGGTGAGAACTAAAGAGTAGAAAAATGGCTATTGAGCAAGATATATTATTAACGGTAGATGCTGTTATTTTTAACCAACCTGATGCAGAAAGTAGAGAAATATTACTGGTAAGGAGGAGGAACGAACCCTTTAAAGGTCAGTGGGTGTTGCCAGGGGGCTTTGTAGAGGATGATGAGGATCTTCCGGTAGCAGCTGCCAGAGAGTTAGAAGAGGAAACGCAAATTACGGTTAGTGTAGAAGATCTCATACAGGTAGGCGCTTATGGCAAGCCGGGGAGAGACCCTAGGGGTAGAATGGTTACTGTGGCTTATGTGGCTGAAATCAATCAGGATGAGCAGAAAGCTGTAGGCTCAGATGATGCTGAAAAAGCGCAGTGGTGGCCGTTAAATGATTTGCCACAGCTAGGCTTTGATCATGCTGAAATATTAGAGAAGGCGTTGAAGCTAAAAGGTATAAAATAAAAAGAGAGGCGAAATTACAATTTCGCCTCTCTTTTAAATATCATAAATGCTTTGATTATGCTACTTGAGCATCAATTTTCTGAGCAAGTACACCTTTAGGAACTGCACCTACTTGCTTGTCTACGATTTCACCACCTTTAAATACTAAAAGTGTAGGTATACTTCTGATTCCAAACTTAGCAGAGATGTTAGGATTCTCATCTACATTTACTTTTCCTATAACTGCTTTGCCTTCGTAATCTCCTGCCAGCTCTTCTACAACAGGTCCAATCATTTTACAAGGACCGCACCACTCTGCCCAGAAGTCAACCAATACTGGTTTATCACCGCCGATGATTTCTTCAAAGTTTGAATCAGTGATTTCTATTGCTTTGCTCATTACTTTATATTTTAAGTATTAAAATTCTTTTTCTATTATCGATTCAACGCAAATATAAGGGTTTTTGTTTCTGGTAACAGTTTGAGATTCATAATTATTATCAATGGGCCAATAAGCTAAAGTGATGAGTGATAACAGAACGGCTTTTTGGCTGTTCTCATCATATGAGAAAAAAATACCCGTTTGTTATCAGGTTAACTTTAGTGCTTTTTTTAGTGAGTTTAATACTTACTATGCTCATAGTAGGGCGTGATTTTTTATATCCTATTTGCCTGGCACTTTTGTTTTCTTTTTTACTATACCCCATGGCGCATCTGTTGGAGAAGTGGAAGCTGCCGAGGGTTTTGGCCATTCTCATTTCCATATTATCTGCCATAGCCATAATTGGAGCGGGTATGTTTTTGCTTTATCAGCAAATGGCTGTGTTTATAGATGATTTTCCCGAGCTTAAAAAACATGCTTTAGATAATCTAAATTACCTGCAGGTGCAGATAGATAATATGGTAGGGCCGATGGATCATAATAAGCAATGGTGGCTTAGGGAAAAGGTGTCTAATTTGCTCAATAACAGTGGTGATATTATGACCAAGGTGTTTAATGCTACTACGGGTACTATGGTGAAAATGGGGCTGCAGCCGGTATTTATTTTCTTTATGCTTTACTATAGAGAGCGCTTTTCTAAGTTTATTTATATGCTGGCTGGCCGTAGTCAGAAGGATAGGGTGAAGACTATCTTAGGTGAAATATCTTTGATAACCAAGAGCTATATCAGTGGTGTTTTTATAGTGGTTTTGATCCTGTGTTTTATTAATTCGTTTGGTCTGATGATAGTAGGGGTGGAGTATGCTATTATGTTTGGCATTCTCAGTGCGCTGATGAATTTTATTCCTTACTTCGGTACGTTAATAGGGGCCGCTATACCTCTGCTGTATACTTTAGTTTCGGCTGATCCTAAAAATGCTATTGGGGTGATAATCCTGTTTGTAATTATTCAGTTTCTAGAAAATAATATACTTACTCCAGGTATTACGGGAGGTAGAGTGGCCATTAACCCACTTTTTACTATACTTATTATAATCGCGGGAGGGATGATGTGGGGTATTCCGGGTATGTTTATGAGTGTGCCTTTTGCAGGTATGTTTAAGGTGGTGTGCCATCATTATAGGTACCTAAGGCCGATTGCCTTTGTCATGTCTAAAAACAAAGGTGATGTGATTAATGATAAGTTAGGAGCCTTGAAGAAGTGGTTTGCTAAAATTAAGTAAATGGCACTTATTCAAAAGTAGTTGCAAGATTGATAAATGTCACATTAAGGAACTCGAAATCTCCTTTATTAAAAATAAAGAAGATTTCGAGGGGCCTCAACCTGATTTAAAATTGCCTTTTAGAAATTTCCGGGTTTACACCATTACACGGCATTTTAGTTCCGGTATTTTCTTGATCTCTTTGATCATTTCATTGCTAGGGTTCACTTTGTACTTTCTAGACATCAGTTCTACGGCTATATTTTCCTGAGTATCAAGTAAGTTAACGTGGAAGGTGCATTCTCCTCTAAATTGTTCGCAAATACCTTCTAGCTGTAAAATAATCTTTTCATTGAGCTCTTCCAGATTCACATTAACTACTACGCCTTTGGTTCTTTTGTCTCTAATATCATTAAGTAGCTCTATGGTTCTTATTTTGAACTCCAGACTTTTATCTCCCCATCTTCGCTCCATGGCATTACCCTGAATGTAGAGAAACCAACCTTGCATCAGGTATTCTTTAAACTTAATATAGTCATCACCAAATAGGAAGAAGGTAAAGTTACCATTGTAATCTTCCATAGTTAAGGTGCCGAAAGGTTTGCCACCTTTGGTAGTTCTATGAGCAAAAGAAGAAACAATACCAGCTATTCTTACTTCCTTACCTTGTAGCTGAGTAAGATCATTGAGCTGATTCAGTTCGGTATTACAAAAGTTTTCTATTTCAAAAGAAAAATCATCTAGCGGATGCCCGGAAATGTAAAGCCCTACTACATCTTTTTCGATATTGAGTTTTTCTATTTCGCCGAAAGGCTCCATAGCAGGTATTTTAGGCTTAGGAGTATCTATGCCTGAATCACCACCAAAAAGGCTGGCCTGAGAGCTCTCAGCTTCCATCTGCATTTTGTTGGCGTACTTGATTACCTTCTCTATTAAAGTCTGCTCTCCTTCAGGTGCTTGTAAGTATTGTCTTCTATGAAACTCTTCGAAACAATCGAATGCTCCGGACATGGCCAGACATTCAAAGGTCTTTTTGTTTACAGTTCTAAGATTAATCCTTTCGGCAAAGTCAAAGATATCTTTAAAAGGGCCATTGGCTTCTCTTTCTTCTATAATCGCTTCAACGGCTGCTTCACCACTACCTTTAATAGCACCCAGTCCGAAACGAATTTCACCTTCTTCGTTTACGGCAAAGTTTACTGCTGACTCATTTACGTGTGGCCCAAGCACTTTTATGCCTTGGCTACGACACTCTTCCATGAAGAAAGTCACCTTTTCAATGTTACTCTGGTTGTGTGTAAGTACGGCTGCCATGTATTCGGCAGGGTAGTGGGCTTTTAGGTAGGCCGTTTGATAGGCTACCAGTGAGTAACAAGTAGAGTGAGATTTGTTAAAGGCGTAGGCGGCAAATGCTTCCCAGTCTTTCCATACTTTTTCCAGTACTTTAGGATCATGACCTCTTTCCTTACCTCCATCTACAAACTTAGGTTTTAGTTTTTCCAGTAAAGCGAATATCTTCTTACCCATCGCTTTACGCAGAACGTCCGCATCACCTTTAGAGAAGCCGGCCAGCTTCTGACTCAGAAGCATCACTTGCTCCTGATATACGGTAATACCATAGGTTTCTGCCAGGTACTCAGACATGTCTTCTATGTCATAAGTAATTTCTTCTTCGCCATGCTTTCTGGCAATGAAGTTAGGTATATATTCCATCGGCCCTGGTCTGTACAGGGCGTTCATGGCTATAAGGTCTTCAAACTTATCCGGCTTCAGTGCGCGAAGGTGCTTCTGCATACCAGGAGATTCAAACTGGAATGTACCGTTTGTCTCTCCTTTTTGATAGAGCTGGTAAGTTTTTTCATCTTCTAATGAGATATGATCAATATCGATCTCAATGCCATGTCTCTTTTTAACATTAGCAATGGCCGATTTAATGATGGTAAGGGTTTTAAGCCCCAAAAAGTCCATCTTAAGCATACCTGCATTCTCTACTACGCTGTTATCAAACTGGGTGATAAGCATAGGAGAATCCTTGGCTGTAGATACCGGTATAAACTTAGTGATATCATCAGGGGTGATGATTACCCCGCAGGCGTGTGTACCGGTACTTCTTACGGAGCCTTCCAGAATTTTAGCCTGGTTGAGTACTTTGGCTTTCAGGTCTGCGCCATGCCTCATTTCTTCCAGCTCCTTTACTTCTTTAAAGGCTTTGTCTAGCGATGTGCCTGGCTTTTCAGGAATAAGCTTAGCCAGGTCATTGGCTTCCGCCAAAGAAAGCTCCATAACCCGGGCAGCATCCCTGATGGATGACTTGGCGGCCATGGTACCATAAGTAATGATCTGAGCTACCTGATTACGACCATATTTGTCAATTACGTACTGTATTACCCTTTCCCGACCTTCATCATCAAAGTCAATATCAATATCGGGAAGTGACACCCTGTCCGGGTTTAGGAATCTCTCAAAAAGTAGGTCATAAGCAATGGGGTCTACATTGGTAATACCTATACAATAGGCTACTGCCGAACCTGCGGCTGATCCCCTTCCAGGACCTACTGAAACGCCTATTTCCCGGGCTTTACTGGTGAAATCCTGTACAATAAGGAAATAACCGGGATAACCTGTGTTTTCAATGGTCTGAAGCTCAAAGTCTAGTCGCTCACGTATGTCATCTGTGATTTCAGGATACCGCTTATTGGCTCCTTCATAAGTCAGGTGTCTCAAAAAGGCATTTTCACCTCTTTTGCCACCGTCTTTTTCATCATCTGGGTGTTTAAACTCATCAGGGATGTTGAAGGCAGGAAGAAGCACATCTCTATCCAGCTTGTAGACTTCTATTTTATCAATTAGCTCAGTCAGGTTCTCTATGGCTTCAGGGAGGTCACTGAATATGACTTTCATCTCTTCCTGAGACTTGAAGTAGAACTGATCATTAGGGAAACCAAATCTGAAACCACGGCCACGACCGATAGGTGTAGATTTCATTTCGCCTTCTTTCACACAAAGCAGTACATCGTGTGCTTCAGAGTCTTTTTGGTTGATGTAGTAAACATCATTAGCGGCAATTACTTTTACGTGGTATTTGCGGGCAAAATCTAGCAGAACTTCGTTTACACGGTTTTCTTCTTCCAGACCCTGTCCAGGTCTATTACCATGGCGCAGTAATTCTATATAAAAATCATCTTTAAATACTTCCAGATACCATAAAAAAGCTTCTTCGGCCTGGTGCTCACCTACGTTCAGGATAAGTGATGGTATTTCACATTGAAGCCCACCGGTAAGGGCGATTACATCTCCGGAATATTGTTTTATAAGGTCTTTGTCTACCCTTGGGTAAATACCATACAGCCCTTCCATGTAGGCCATGGAGCTCAACTTGGCCAGGTTATGATAGCCAGCCTTGTTTTTAGCTATCAGCACCTGATTGAACCTCTTATCAGGGTTGTCTTTGGTGAATTTTAGCTTGGTTCTTTCTTCAGCTACGAAAAACTCACAACCAATGATAGGCTTTATGTCATTAGCTATGGCCTCTCTTACGAATTTGAAACCCCCAAACATGTTACCCAGGTCAGTGAGTGCCACTGCAGGCATATTGTATTCTTTGGCTTTAGCTATGAGGCCCTTAATGTCTGGTACAGCTTGTAGTACCGAGAACTGGGTATGCACGTGCAAGTGCACAAAAGGATGGCCTATCTTCTGAGCTGCCGCCTTATCACCACCATGGGTAACGGTAGATTTTTTTTCTGTTTTGGCAAAGTTGGCTTCATCGAGCTTAGGAGCTTCGTACACCACTTCCTCTACCGGTAGATCGTTGATGGTAGGTACTACTTTTTCAGTAATAAGGCCAAAGAAACATTTGGCAGTAGCATCCACATCATATGCCGCATCGTGAGCATCTCCAAAACCTACCCCAAAGAGCTTTTCGTGCAGCTCTATCAGCTTGGGAGATTTGAGTTTACCTCCAATACCACCTCGTAGGTTGCAGTATTCTTTAGATACTTCTGAGGTATCTATTTTCTCTTTTTCCTGAAGTTCTTCCCCTTTAGGCTGGTTGCTGGTACGTACATATTCTGTACCTACAATTTTGTTATCAAACTCAATGTTATGACCAACTACTATACTGGCTTTATCAAGGTCTTCCGAGAAAATATCGAGTACCTTTTTTAGGTCATGACCTTCTTCTAAGGCTCTTTTGGTAGAGATACCGTGAACCTTTTCAGAGTTATATGGAATTGTAAAACCCTCAGGCTTTACAATGTAATTATGGTTAGAAAGCAGATTACCCTTTTCATCGTGTAGCTGCCAGGCCAATTGTACCAGTCTGGGCCAGTTCTCCAGGTCGGTAATGGGTGCGCTATAACTATGAGGTAAACCGGTGGTTTCGGTATCAAAAACTATGTACATGCAAAAAGGAAGCTAGTGGTTACTAAATAGATGCCCTTAGTAGTGGGGCGGACTACAAAAGTAAATAGTTATGACTAAATAGAATAGAGATCAATGGAATTTAGTATTAGGCGAGTTAGATGTTAGAAGGCAAGACTGTATGATTAAATCATTGATTGAGAGTCTATTACTTTTCTATGGTTGCGTTAATACTACTGAAGAAAGATTAATTATTTAGAGTCAGATAATACCTTAGTAACTTCCTTGAATGTTTGAATAACTGTTACTCTACCTAATTGGTGATCTTTATGAAAAATCATACTTGTATAGTATATAGGATCTTGAAGAGTAAAGTGATAATCTAATTTTTCTAAGGCTTTTTTTAAGGAACTGTTTATAAACCACTTATTAAAAAGTCTGTTCCTTGAGATGTGTCTGGAGTCTGCAGAGTCGCAAGTGTAAATTAGAATGCGATTTTTGTTGATGAAAAAATGTTCTAGAACAGCTTCAATAGTTTTTGCTATTTCTGGATCTCGCCTACCTGTTCCTGCTTTAGTTTTGTTAATAATAATATTGAAGATCTCTGAGTTTTCAAGTGGAGTAAATGAAAATATTTCACGTCCATCTATGAACAGTATTTCGTATTCTGCCTTTGTATTAGTGCTAAAAAAGTAAGTGTTGGCTTCGAGGTTACGATATACCTTATAAAGGCATGGTAAGTTTAATTCCTCGGTCATTCAATTCTTTCTTGGAGATCTCCTTATTAGAAAAGGCAATAATATTTTTTTTAGCAGCAGTCATTTTTTTAGCAGCTTCTTTAATATTTTCCTTTTGTGATTTTTGAATCTTCATACTAATACAAAGGTATAATAAATATATGAGTATATGAATACTTTTAGGTACTAAATGATGAATCCGGTATTATGTTTTAAAAGCTATATCTCTATTAAATGCCCATGAATGAAGTTTTGTGAACTCACATTTAACATCCTTAGTTCGATTTAGCTAAAAAACTTCTTCTAGATATAAGGTGTTTAGTAGGGGCGTTTTATTTTTTAACCACGTTACAGTCCTATCGTCATTTCCGAAGTCATGGTCATAGGAATAATGAAACCGTCTGGCTTATCAGGCATATCTTTAATTTCTACCTCACCAGAAATGTCTTGTTTTATGCTACCAGCGATAATCCAATAGGTATCAGGGTCTAATTTGTATTCTGAGGTCATGGTGCCGGATAATTTATACCTGGTGTCATAACCATTCACTTTCACATAGGCATCTTTATCTTCAGTAGTGAGTGTGGAATTTCCTTTAATTATGATGTTTTCATCGTTGGTTTCAGCGAGGGTAAAATTATTTTTAAGTACGCCTGACATGCCAGATTCAAGCTTTATGGAGTTTTCCCAACTATCCCCCATGCCTACTTTTTTATCAGGAAAAACAGCAAATGTCATTTCCATATTGCCCTTAAATGCCTTTTCTCCATAAGCTTTTTTTAATTGAGCAAGTATTTGCTGCTTTTGAGGTTCTGTTAGTTCAGGAAAGGCGTCTAATGCGTTGGTGAATATATTATCCAAATTTTCGATTTTTGAAATTTTGCCATTTTTCTGTAGCTCCAAGGTGAACTCTTTATCTATCATACTTTTTAAAATGGCAGTCATTATACCCTCATCATCACCAGTTGAAGAGAAGGTTATTTCGCCCATAGGAGATTGAATAGTCATTTTTAGCTTATTATATACGCAAACTATGGAGTAGCTGCTATTTAGCTTCTTCTTTACATGAAAGTTCATGCCTCCTTCTATGTCCATTTTAATAATTTGCTCGGTATTCTCAATGGTTTGTTTGATAAGTACTTGAGATAAATAGCTTTGAGAGTAAGTAGCTCCTTCTTTTAGGTTTAGTTCTAAGTCGTATTTTTTTATAGGAGAATAGGAGGTAAATAGAATAAATATGATGAGGTATTTCATGGCAATATATTTTGATGTAAAATGAGTTTGGATACCATTACTTCTGTGATTTTATCAATATAATAAAAATATGAATTTATATTCTATATAAAGGATGGTGAATGTTACAGTTGAAATATTGGGCTGTTAATCAGTCTGACCTCTGATTGTTAGCTTTTACAGGGTAGCTTTCTACAAACGTCACTTAAAATCGAATTTCCTTTCGTTTTTGCCTGCTCTTTGAGTTTGGAGTAGAATAAAAATCCGCTATTCAAAGAGGTAGGATACTATTATTCTGTAGTGTTAAAAAAGTTCACTTATTTATAGAGTTTACTAACTGAAAGAATAAAAAATTGGATAATTTTAGCCAAAGGTTAAAGATTCAGAGCCAACTATTTTAAACAAAAAAATATGGCTGAAAATCATTCAAAAACGGAGTTAAAAGAGCTTGGCCAAACACTCTTACGTATCGGGGCTCATCTAATGAGTGCGGGGGCCAATATTCAGCGTATCAGAAAAACTGTAGAACGCGTCGCAGGAGCCTTTGGTTGTACTATTGACCTGCTCATCACTAATAGGGCATTAATGATCACCATCAGTGATGACGAGGTAACCCATTTTCACAGTGGATTAAAACGAACCTTACCCCACGGAGTAAATTTTAGAGTAGTTTCCGGGATCAGCCGCATGAGCTGGTGCGTGGTAGATAATAACTGGACTATAGACGATGTAAATGCGGAAATAGACAGGTTAATAGCACTGCCTCATTATCCGAGATTACTCATATTAGGTGTGGTAAGCCTTGCGGGTGCTTCCTTTTGCAGATTATTCGGAGGTACCCACATAGATATGTTGGTGGCATTTGGAGCTACCTTCCTGGGGCTTTTTGTTCGGCAAGAATCCATGAAACAGAATTTTAATGCTTATTTGTGCATATTTTTTGCAGCTTTTACATCATCTCTCATAGCTAGTATATGTGTGAAATTTAGTGCTGAAGTACATGATCAGGCTCTTAATGCCTGTGTGCTTTACCTAATACCCGGAGTGCCTTTTATAAACTCTTTTTCTGATCTTATCCATGGTAATATTATGAATGGAATAGTGAAAAGTGTGCACGGTTTAATTATAGCATTTGCCATTGCTATGGGCTTAATGCTGGCTATGCAAATTTGTCAACTGTTAGTACTATGAATTGGATACTTTTTTTTTGAAAAAGGCATATGGTTTGGGTCTGCAGCGATTGGTTTTGCTATTCTATTTAACGTACCGGTAAGGACTTTACGATATATCTTTATCATTGGAGCCTTAGGCGGTCTTTTAAAAACTTTACTTTTATGGTTAGGTATAAATGTGATAGTCTCCAGCTTGGGAGGGGCTACCCTGGCAGGGTATATGGGGGTGTTTGCTGCTCATGATAAGCATGCGCCTCCAATGGTTTTTTCTATTCCTTCGGTTATACCTATGGTACCCGGGGTTTTTGCTTACAGGATGATGTTAGGACTGATAAAACTATCCATAATTCCTGATGAAAACTATGAGAAAGTGCTTTCAGAAACTATTAGTAATGGTCTCAATGCCACTTTTATACTTCTTTCATTAGCATTAGGAGTAGCTATTCCTCTTCTGGTTACCAGAAAGGAGTCCGTAAAAAAGGCAAAATAGTGAGTAGGTTTCAGACATGGATAGGATGCTTTTAATTCATTTTCAGTACACTATTTGAATTGAATAACTGTACTGTTGAAACCCATTTTGTAATTTGGCAGGATAAGCAATGTCATTATTGATCTGCCATAAACTTAATGGCGAGAACTAAACCTTTTAATGTCTGAAATCTCCTTTAAAAAAGATCAAACCAATTCAGCCTTGGCTGTTACTTATACAATAGAAAGTGAGCAGAGAAGACTTTCCTTTAAAGAGGTCATCAATTTATTGATGCATTCTTCTGATTTCAGAGGACAATTAACTCAAACTATGCGAGCTTCAGGGTTCGGAGCATACTTTTGGGAAGTCAAGCCAATTACAAAATCCCGACTTGATCAAGCGTTTGAATTCGCTGTGGTGCAGTCCAGTAGTCTTAAGGAAATAAGGATGGATCCTGAGCCTTTTCAGGAGCATTTTGATGATGACTCCTTAATTCTTTCTTTTCCTAATCTTCGGGGCGATGCTCATCTGGTGGTGCCAAATAAGATAAATCCAAAGGCTGATTATGCTCATTTGGCAGCATTTCTAAACACTGCTGATAGTTTACAGATAGATCAATTTTGGAAGCAGGTGGGAGAAACATATTGTCGATTAATCAATGATCAGCCGATGTGGTTAAGTACTGCAGGGCTAGGCGTATCATGGCTGCATATGAGAATAGATCAGAGGCCTAAATACTATAGATACACGTCCTACAAATCTTTATAATGGTGGGGCAGAAAACGAATATTTATGAGCAGATCCAGAAGAAAAACTAAGGTAAGAGGAATAACCACTGCCAAATCAGAGAAGGAGGAAAAAAGGAAGGCGAACCGGAGGTTGCGCAGACAGGTGAATCAGAAGATAAATAAAGAGGAGGAGGTGCTTCCTGAGTTAAGGGAAGTGTCTGATGTTTGGGCATTTTCTAAAGATGGCAAGAGGTATGATCAGAATATGAAGGGTAAGGATATGCGGAAATGAGCATACTTTATAGGGAGTGTTGTATGTAGGCATATAGGATTAGAATTTTCACAAGCCCAACAATTTGATTGTTAAGTGCTTATTTGATAGAAAAAGGCTAGATCAACTACAATATATTAAAGATTTTAAAAACAGAATCTCTGTATGGCTTGCTTACAGGTACTTTTTTATTGCCTACAAACAAGGTGTTTCCCTCAAATCCATTTACAGCATCTATGTTAACTACGTAGCCTCTATGTACTCTGATGAACTGCTGAGGAGGTAGTTTTTCTATCATCTTTTTGAGTACTATAGAATAGATAAATCTTTCGTCTAAGGTGTGAATACTAGTATAATTATTATCAGCTTCCAAAAAAATGATATCCTTGAGGTTAACTTTTTGGAAGTGATTTTCCTTTTTTAAAAACAGCTTTTCATTGATGTGAAAAATCTGATTATCATCAGTTGTGAATTCACCATTTCCACTAATTAATTCCTGCTGAGGAGCGTGATTAGAGTAATTGGCCAGGGCTATTTCCATTGTAATGGCTATTTCTCTATCATTAAAAGGTTTTAGCATATAAGCGTAAGGCTTTACTGCTTTAGCACGGTCTACCAAGGCCTTATCGGCATGAGAGGTGAGAAAAATGAAGGGGATGTGATAATCATTGTTAATCATGTCAGCCAGCTCTATGCCATCTATTTTACCTTTAAGAATGATATCTAGTATGGCCAGGTCGATAAGAGGATTTTGCTCTAAAGCTTCAAGAGCCTGATCGGCGCTATGCGCTATAGCTGCTACTTCATAGCCCATTTTGGTGAGCCTGAGTTTTATGTCCTCAGCCAGAAGGGACTCATCTTCAACTACTAGTATTTTTAGTTTGGGGTTCAGAAGCATAGATGCTGATTTATAAGAAATAGATTAAATAATTATAGACTTATTATCCAATGTGTGCCTTGCGGAGTGGCTTTTTTAAGCTCAAATGAACCGTTTAGTTGGTTGACAAGTGACCTTACCAGCTTAATTCCAAAGGAAGGAGTCTCTTCAATGTTGATATCAATGCCTTTACCGTTATCAGTTATTTCTAATATGAGTTGATCCGTTTGTCTTAATGAAATGCACAATTGCGGGTTTTTAATGCCTTCAAAAGCATATTTCAAAGCATTTGTTACCAGTTCATTCACTATAAGAGCTAGTGGTATGGCTGTGTCTATGTCTATTGATACATTGGTAATGTTGAATTGAGGCCGTAGCTCCGATCCATAGCTATAACACAGATTGAGAGTAAGCTCTTTTAGATAATCCTTAATGTCTATGGTAGTGTGTACATCTTCCCTATATAGCTTCTGGTGGATAAGAGAAAGGGCTTCTACTCTGAATCTACCGGCATCTATGGCTGCTGCGGCAGGATGGCCGGCAAGTGCATTACCTTGCAGGTTGAGTAAGCTGGCTATCATCTGTAAGTTATTTTTAATACGATGATTGAGCTCTCTTAACAATAGGGCCTTTTCTTCTTCTCTTTGGGCTATCTCGTCCTTTTGAGCTGCCAGCAGCAGATTGTTTTTCTTCTTTTGCTGATAAGCCCGGTAAAGTAAAATCGAGAAAATACAAAAAACTGAAACGCTAATAGCCAAAGTGGTTACGAGGCTCTTTTGTTTAGAGTTAATGGTGCTCAATAAGTTGATTTCAGATTCTCGTTTGTCTATTTCATAATTCGCTCTAATACGTTCTATCTGCCTGATTTTATCTTTATTTACCAGGCTGTCTTCATAGGCGTGAAATTCTTTAAGATGGACGAGTGCTGCTTTGTTGTTGCCCTGTTGTTCATAAAAATCGGCCAAAGCACTGTTTACATCTCTGATCTGTTCTTTTAAACCGTTTTCTACAGCCAGGCTTAGTGCCTTCAGTAATTGATCTTCAGCTTTTTGAGGGTTGCCTTCTTTTTCATAAACATCTGCCAGGCTGGCCATGTATACCGAAGTAGAATATGGGTCTCCGAGTATGGTACAAAGGTCTATAGCTTCTGTCAGGTGAGACTTGGCCATAGATACTTTATTAATTGCCGCGTAGGTCATGCCCAAATTGCCAATGGAATAGCTCTTTACAATAGAGTTGTTTATAGCATGATTGAGTAATAAGGCCTTGTTGAAATAAACAATAGCACTATCATAATTTTTTGCCATGCGAAATGCTTCACCCAAGTTCAGGATACTTAGTGTATAGTTCAGCTGGTTATCGCTGTTTTTAAGTATTTCAATAGATTTTTTATAATAGTTAATTGCCTCCTTGAATTCATTATCTCCCAGAAAGTTGGCAGCCAGCTGGGCATAAGAGGAAGCCATGGATTCTGTTTTTTCTAACTCCTCAAATATTTTTAGTGCTTCAAAAGTGTATTCAACTGATTTTTTTCTATTTCCCAAGAGGTATTGGTTCAGACTTATTTCTTCATATGCCTGAGCTTTATACAATGGCTCTTCGAGTTGGTTGGCTAGTTCAAGCGCTGTATTGGCATACTCCAGGGCTACCGAAAAATTAGGGTGGTGATGCGCAATTTTTTTGCTTACCTGGAATTTCTCCTTTAACTCAAGAGGTTGGTTTTCATATACTTGTATGAAGCTATCGGCCAAATGCTGATTTTGACCAATAGCCACAGATACATGAATACATAAGAGTATTACTGTTATTAAATGATATCTCATACATTAGTTTATTCGCTGGAGCTAATTTTGGCTATGGGGTCTATAGAGCCATAATAGCGGCAACCTTCAATCACAAAGCTTAGGACAGCACCATAAGAGATGAATAGGTTATCTTCGGTAGAATAATCAACTGTACATAATTTAAGTAGTTTCTCATTTTCAGGTAAAACATAAAGCGAACCATTAGGAGCAGAATTAGTCTGATTTGATAGATGAAAATACTTCTCCCAATCCAATGACTTCATGTATCCTTTTGAGTTTTTAGATACATTTTTAACCTCTCCATATTCAATCTTGGACTCAGGCCTTCCCTCAAGTGTGGCTTCTATGGTTATGTTTCTATCTATGGGGAAGATAGTATCAGGCCTGTTTTTAAGGTATTGATCTAAGTTGATAGGATGTATGGGACTGCCATTATTAGCGTTAAAGTCTGTTTTTAAAAGAGATTCTATCAAAACAGGCATAAGAAATTCAAGATCTAAAGAAGGACCATTTCCCGGTGTAATAGTTAAGTGCATTTAAGTAGGTGTTAGGGTGATTGATATTTTAAATAAAGCAGAATATTTGTTTTATCACAATGATATTGACAGTGAAAGGTGATCTTTTTTTATGTAATAGATAATAAATAGGGTAAAAATCTACATGGCCTTTCTTAACAAACTCATAATCAGGTAGGGAATAGGGGAAAACCATTTATTGTATAATAATTGGAAGATGTGCTGTAAAATTTGATTTTTATACCAATGGAATTTTCATTCACTCATAAAAACGTGTCATTCACTCAATAATCCGTGTCATTCACTCATCTTTTTCTGAATTGTCATTTTAATTTCTGATTTTCAAGTCATCAAATTTACTACCGAAGTTTTTCAGGTTCTTTGGTTGAGCTAACCGGGAAAATATTGTGATAACAAAATTTGATGGTATAGTTATAACAGTTTTTAAGAAGTCTATTTTAGTTGGTTTTAAGAGTCGTCACCTTGCCCCATAAGGTGGCGATTTCTTTTTATAACAGGGGGTAAATAGCAGTTATTCATGTTCGTTTACTCATAAAACTGAGCCATTCACTCAACCAGAGTGTTCATTCACTCATTTAATTTTCATTAATGATAATAATTGGTAATCTTCAATAATAAGAAAGGCGTTAATCTGATTCATTAATCAACTTCCAAAACCAATTGTTTAATGCCTTTTGGATGATAGTACAAACTGGGTGCTATGATCAATGAACATGAAGTCCCTGGCGATTGGCTCTGACCATCCAAGAACCGGGGACTTTTGTTAGATTCAGTATAAATGATGTAACTAGCAATTAATTATTGTTATATTCCGAGACCATCCTGGCTAGCGCTGGGGTGGTTTTTTTTATTCGTTTTCATCTTGCATTAACAAAAAAAGAGGTGCCTCTTGCGAGACACCTCCGGTAGGTTAGGTTTAGGGATAGATTTTAAAATTTATAAGAAATAGCGAGATTAAACATGGTACCTAACTGGCTGAAGTGTGAACCATCATAAGTCATTTGAGAGTACCTCTGGTTAAAAGTGATTAGGTTTCTCTCTGTTCTTAGTGAAGGATCATCCGCATCTATTTCAGTGCTGCCGGCCACAAAGTGCCATTCAGGCAGAATGTTCAATACGTTATTTACGTTAAAGGCTACAGATAGCTTTTCAGTGGCATTGTAGTTAATAGAAATATCTGTTACTATTTTAGGATCAAACTCAGTGTCTAGTCCATCAGGTAAGCCTTGTTGATGGAACGTTGTTTTTCCAAAATAAGTATTGTAGATGCCAAATCCGAATCTGTTAATATCATAGTTTATACCTAAAATCCATTTTGTTTTAGGTCTGGAAGTGAAGAAAAGAGCTTCTTGTGTATCATTAACGACTGATTGATTAGCATCTTCTACCAGAGTAGGATTGTTTACAGCACCATCTCTTTCGTTTTCTATGGTATAATTACCGGATAAGCTGAAGCTAAGGTCTCCAGAGCCTAAAGAAAGATTTTTGTAGTTGGCCACCACATCTATACCAGATGTTCTGGTATCCAAAGCATTTACAAAGAAGCTCACATCAGATAGGTTGTTTTCTTGTAATACCTGATCAAGAGGGGTGTCTCCGTCTGCTGTAGGACCAATTTCTGTACTTAATATAATTCGGTCTTCCATGGCTATATTGTAGTAATCTACAGTAATATCAAAATTGGAAGAAGGTTTCACGCCAAGACCAATAGTGAAGTTGTCTGATTTTTCAGCATCTAACTCAGGTACACCAAGTAAACGAGCCTGTGGAGATACGTTATTGATTAATCCTCCAACTTGTATACCTTGGCCTGGCACAAAGCTATACTGTGCTTTCTGAGTGTAAATTTGGTGTAGGGTAGGAGCTCTGAAGCCGGTAGAGATCGATCCTCTCAAAGTAATTTTGTCATCAAGGAATTTATATCTTGAGCTTACTTTCCAAACAAAAGCATTTCCGAAGTCACTGTAGTTTTCAACTCTGGCCGTACCATTAATAAGGAAATCAGGTGTGATGTCCCACATTAAATCTACGTAGCCACCAAAGTTGTATCTATTAAACTTGCCTGAATTTTCTGGCGTGTTTCCTGCGAAAGAATCTGAACCACCACCATCATAAGAGGCTAGTTCACCTTCTATTACGGTGAAAGTCTCTGTTCTAAATTCAGATCCGAAACCAAGTCCCAGTTTGTCAGTAATTGATTTAGAAATATCTATGTTACCCACTACGTGAGAGAACATGGTGCCTCCCGGATCAAAAGAGATGCGACTGTTCTCACGGTATAGTTCTACACCAGGCTCGATTTCATCGGCGTCTACTTGTCCGTTTCCATTTAAGTCTCCATAATAAATAGGGTCTGAAAGTACAGAATTACCGTTATGCGTATTTCTTACGTTGTAGGTTTGTTTGTTTCCTCCAGTGGTAATACTTAAATCAGCCATCCATCCATTTTTATTGGTTTTGAAACCCAAAGTGGCATTGTAGTCATTTAAGTTACCATCAAAAGTAGGTCTGTAGCCTACATATTCTCCGTTAGGGCCATTAGGGTAGAAGTTAGAAAGGTAAGGGTAGTCATCTAGTGTTCTCCAGTAAGGTGTTCTGTAGTTAGCGAAGCTGTTTACCTTTTTGTAAACGTAGGCAGCATTGAAATATAAGTCTGTTTGCTCAGATAGATCCACTCCACCGTTTACTAAGAACTTGGCAGCAGTGGTTTCTGGTGAGCCATTTATGTTACCTGCATCAGGCATTAGGGCTAAAAACTCTTCAACCTCTTCTATATCAGCGCCAAAATCAGCGGCATCACCTACAGGATCTACCGTTCCGGGTCTGTTGGCCAGGTTCACTTTAGAGAGGTCTATAGTATAATTAAGAAAGCCATTTTCGCCTAACTGGCTACCGTTGTTTACGGCAAAGCCAATCATTTCTCCATCACCTTCAGAAGTGATTCCCGTTCTTAAAGTAGCTCTACCGATACTGGCATCATCTTTTAATACAATGTTCATTACCCCTGCAATGGCATCAGAACCATATTGAGCGGAAGCTCCATCTCTCAAAATCTCCACTCTTTTAATAGCATCAGTAGGGATTCCCGATATGTCAGCACCGGTTTCACCTCTACCTGGTGAGGTCTGAGTATAAAGTAATGCACTTAGGTTTTTTCTTTTTCCGTTGATCAGGATAAGCGTACGGCTAGGTCCCATGTTTCTGATTTCATAGGGGTCTAATAGCGAAGTAGCATCATTTACCGGAGTTTGAACTGTGTTAAAAGAAGGTACTCTGTACTGTAAGGCCTTGTCAAAAGTAGGCTGACCGGTAGATACTAATTCTTCTGAACCGAGCATGTCTACTGGTAAAGGAGTGTCAGTAGATGATCTTGGTGCATTTCTAGATCCTACAATCACTATATCATCCAGGCGAGCTACATCAGGTTGCATAGTTACGGTAATAGAAGATTTGCCGCCGTAAGTGATCTCTTCGGTAACATAACCAATGTAGCTAATCATAAGCGTAGCGCCATTAGTCGCATTTATGGTTACCGTACCATCTACTCCTGTAGTTCCTCCTTGTGAGGTGCCTTTTATGGATACGTTTACCCCAATAAGCGGATTGCCATTTTCATCTACCACGGTAATGGTTACCGGGTCTCCGGCCATTTCTATTTCCAGTGATTCTTCCTCTGGCTCAGCCTTGGTTACTTTGTTTACACTGATAACGTTATTGACCTGCTTAAACTTCAGGCTAGACTCTTTGGCGATGTCCGTTAAGATGTCTGCAACTGAGGTTTTCTTATATTTCTTAGAAAATCGAGTCTCAGTTTTGATGTTAGATTCACTATAGTGAAACTTAAAACTCGTTTTGGCTTCTACTCGGGCAAAGGTTTCTGTAAGCGAAGCATTGTTCAGGCTTAAGTCAATAAACACATCTTTAACACTCTCTACTTGATGTCCGGGCTTGGCCATGACTATCTGCAGCTGCATAATGGCAAATACAGCTAAGAGGGTTAGTTTTAAGGAGTAGGTTGCGGTTTTTCTCATATTGTTTTCGGTTAAAATGTTAAGGTTATTTGTTTATCATGGATTTTGTATTTGAAGTCCAGAGCGAATGACATGCTGGTAAGCACATGCTCAAGACTGGCATTATCGAACCTTCCGGTATATTTTTTCGAGGTTTTGGTTTTAGAGTTGAAGGTTATTTTTACGTCATACCACCTTTCTAACGTGGTGGTGACCTCCTCTATGGAGGCGTTATGAAAATCCAGAATGCCAGAGATCCAGAGGAAGTCATTGGCATTGCCGGTTTGCTTTTCAAGGGTATCACTTTGAGTGTTGATTTTCACGGCTTCACCTGGTATCAGGTTGATACTGTGGCTTTTCTTGTGCTGTGCGTTTACCATTATCCGTCCTTCTGCTAGTGATACTTTGTAGTGACTGGAACGGCTGTTAACATTAAATTCGGTGCCCAGGGCTGTAGTCTCATAACCTTGTGAAGAAACTATAAAAGGCCTTTTTTTATCTTTAGCTACTTCAAAATAGGCTTCTCCGTCGAGCTCTATTATGCGCGTAGAATCAGTAAAATAGCGATTGTACTTAATGGAGCTTTCTGAGTTCAGGTAAACCTTAGAGCCGTCACTCAGTTGAATGACTGACTTTTGACCGCGTTCATTTTTCTTTACCAGCACTTCTACCTGAGGTGTAGCGGGTGGCTGGGGTGATTGCTTAAGTAGTAGGTAAGTGGGAATGGCTAAAATAATAAATAGAGCCGCTATTTTGTAGAATAGTGAAGCGTTGTTTTTGCGTCTTTGCGATCTGGTAGTCTGGTCTAGTATTCTGGAGAAGGTCTTGTTTTCATCGGGCAGGCTTTCTTGCTCTGTTTGCCAGGCTTCATCCATCATTTTATTAAGAGCTAGCATTCCTTCAGGAGTTTCCAGGTAGCGCCTGATCCGAGATTCCTCTTCGGCATCGCAGGCTCCGTCTAAAAATTTCCTTAATTGTTGGTTAGTAATAATAGTCATGTAAAATAAGCGTGTCTAAATAGCTATTACCCTAGCTTCGCTTATTTACTCACAACAGTGTGAAATTTATTTTTGATCGCTGATAGCTTGCTTGATCTCTTTGGTGGCGCGGTACAGCTGATTTTCTACCGTACGAATAGATATATTGAGTTTTTTTGCAATCTCTTTATTAGAAAGGCCTTCATTTTTGCTAAGCATAAAAACTTGCTTCTGGCTGCTAGAGAGGCTGTCTATGCATGAATTAGCATGAGATAGCAGGTCTTTGAATATAATGTATTCCTCTGTATTGTGTTGAAAAGCAGGGGATTGACTTTTAAGAGTGTTTATGTAGTTAGTTTCGAGAGTGCCTCGTCTAATTTTTTTTAAAATGATTCTCTTGGTTATAGTGAGAATGTAAGGCTCAAAAGGCTTATTGACTAATATCTTTTTGCGACCTTCCCAAATAGAAATAAACACTTCTTGCACAATGCACTCGGCGTCATCTGCTGACATGCCCATGTAGCGCGCAAGCCCAAAAACACGCTTGTGGTAATGGTCAAAAAGAGCTTTGAAAGCACTTTCTTTCCCTTTAACCAGCGACTTAAGTAGCTTTTTTTCGGAATATGTCTCTAGAAAAACCAAGGATTGTACAAATATTTAACTTTGAATTAAGGCAATAAAAATGACATTATCAATATTTTAAGCTTTAATGGTTATTTTTTTAACCTATAAATATAATTTCAACGGTTGCAATTGGCTTTAGTAGGTGTTTTTTATTGATCTGGGTTGAAATTTATGATATGTAGGAAATATGTTCTTTAGGTTATGCCCAATAGGCATTAGGGCTGACTCTCACTTTTGCTTCTTTCTTGTATAAATATTAGATTCCCTCATATTTATTGATTTCATAATAAACTACTATATGATGTTAAACAAGTGGAAGAAAACCGCTCCCTACTTTGTAATAGCAGCCAGTTTACTTTTACTGATTTATAATCTTTATATACTAGTGGGAGAGGGGCTTTCCCGATCTCCTATCGTTGGCATATTTGCCCAATTGTGCTTAATTACAGCTATGGTAATTGTAATTATTAGAAAACGACAGTATTCAGAGTAAATTGCTTGGCATGTTGGATAGAACCATTTCTTATCTGGAATACAATCAGTTTAGGATACGAGAACAGGTAAATCATCAGGTTGATAGAAGGTATCCTGAAGTAATAAAGGAGCTTGATGAAATGATTGTATTCCTTGAAAATCAATATGCGCAAAATGCAGCGATTCAGCAAGAAATAGATAATAAGCCGGTATTAGAAAGGTCAAAGCTTATTTATGAGGATGCTCAAAGCCTGGTTTGATTAGGCTTAGGAATTAAGATATTATTGCTTAGGTAGGATATACTACCTTCCTTTGCTACTTTTAGTCAGATACTTAATAAATTATTAACTAAGTTTTTCAGGGAGTGAACATTCAGAATCAATTAATTAGCCTTGCTGATAAGTATTCTTTAAAAAAGAAAGCTTTGGACAGTATAGATGAGGTGATAAATGCTCACGTTGAGTCGGATAATGTTGTTGGGATTGATTATTTAGAGGGTAATAATAGGTCAGATTTAATTTATGAATTTGACAGATATGAGTTGCAATTGGAGCTAAATGGCATTTCTAGAATAAGTACAAAGATAAATATCTACTCGAAAAAGTTATATGGTAAGAATATCGATCTGCCCGTAGGATGTTATGAGGCTTGGACTGATTTGGAAGGGCAGGATTTAGATGATTTTTTAACTTTTGATTGGTCATTGGTCAATCTGAATGCAGGTTATTTTATTGAGAGAATCAATAAAACCGTACCCCAAAGATACTTCAAGAGAAATGTACAAGAGTACGAATTTGCAACATACGTTAATCATATAATTAGTTTATTGCAAGGAAGGCAATATGTTCTGTCAATTATTTTCATAAAACGGTCTCTTGATTATTTAGAGAATAAAAATAATAAAGGTATTGAAGATGAATATCTGAATGAATGTTTGATGTTTTTTGAACAGATTTATCATTATGTAGGTAATCACAATTTGCTGAACGCTGAAAATATAGACAGATATAAAATATATGACAGGATAAGAAGTTTAAAGCTTACTGTGGGTAGTAAAACTCATTAGTTCATGTTTTCAAACTTACCACTGCTCTAACAATAAAGTATTTCTTACAAAAATATCCTCTCAACCCTTGAAAAAAAGAAAGATAATCGCTCTACTCATATTTCTAATTTTAATTATCGGTTTTATCATTCCTCAAGATTTATCTATGCCGGTAAGAGGAGCTAGTAAATCAGATTATAATTCAGAGTCATTTTGGTATTACCCTTGGGGAAAATCTGTTGCCCATAAGGGAGTAGATATTTTTGCCGAAGAAGGCACGGTTATCAATCCGTCAACAAAGGGACTGGTGTTGTATGCCGGAGAAATAAACATAGGAGGGAAGGTAGTTTTGGTTTTAGGTCCTAAATGGAGATTTCATTATTATGCTCATCTCAGAGATATCTCAACAGCCACATTTACACTCGTGAATAAAACAGATACTCTGGGGACTGTAGGTGCTAGCGGTAACGTGGCCGGAAAAGCGCCACATTTACACTATTCTATTATGACGCTTTTGCCTTATGTCTGGAAAATAGATGATGATCGTCAAGGCTGGAAAAAAATGTTTTATTTAAATCCTATTGAATTTATTGAGGAGGACTAAGTTGCCTTCTTTTTTGTTTCAGGTCACAGTAATTTGATAAGTGATGATGTCTTGGTTTTAATATTGATATTATATAACTATATTAACATTAAATTATCTCTTATTTTGTAGCTAACACAAGCCAGTCATACCATTAACAGCCATGGAAAAAATTACTAAGAAGCTTGAAATTGCTAGAAACACATACTTTTAAGCTGGAAATTCAAAAAGATGAATTTGTAAAAAGCCTGAAGGCTCAGGTGGATGAAGAACGTTCGGAATTGATTCCTGATTATGTTGGTTTTGAATCTGTTAAAGGAAATGAGTATGTAGGTTATGTTAGTCATGATAATTTTAAAATGAGGAGAAAGAGACGGAGAGCCAGGATGAACTTTAATGTAGCTGAGGCAAAGGGAACTTATGAGCAACATGGAAATTACCTGCTGATAAAAACGGAAATTTATGGATTTAGTGGTAAAATGAGGCTTTTTTATCTATTGGTCTTATTGTTAGATGCTTTTTTCGTAATTGTGTTTTTAACCACGGACCTGTTTAATCGCATACAATGGGAATTTAAAGAGCCATTCTTTATTATTCATATCCTGGGTATGCTTATAATGCCATATTTCATCATGCGCAAAAGTGTTACAACTATGATTTATGAATTAGAGAGGGAGTTTTTTTATGTGACTAAGTATAAGTCATCTTAGATTGATAGATATGAGTATAACTACCTCATCCCACTCCCATAATCCCAGCTCGGCTTCAAGCACATACCCCAAATCTGAGCATTATTAACCAGAGCAAAGTCTATGTGAGGCCTATCGAATGATAGACTTTCTGCAAACTTACAATACCCCACTGTCAGAGTCGGAAACTCCAAAAGTGGGGTGTCTTTTAAAAATGGTATTTGGCCATAAACTGTATTCTGTTGTTATCATAACTGCCATATAATGATTGGGAGTTGCCCCCTGTTAAGTAGGTTTTTAGCTGAAAAATGAGAGATCCTTCTGGCTTGTAGCTTATCTCAGGTATAATCACATAATGCTCTTCCTTGAAATCATACACCGACGTAGCCTCTAGTTTTAATCTTTGGTTAAAGGCGAGGTCAAAATTGGTCATAAGCGCATTCTGAAAGATGTGATTGTAGTTGAAGCTATTCACTTCATAGTCAGTATTTATATGTTGATAAATGTATTGCATAGTAAAAAATAAGTCTGCTTCACCTACAATGTCGCTTACATTTTTGTCTATTCCTATTACAGCATAATGGTAAGAGCTGCCCATGTACCAGTCCTGATCGGCAGGTGCCTCCTGGTTATTGTAAGCATATTCTCCCTTCAGAACCATGCCACCTACTACAGTGGAGAAATCAATACCAATCATGCTGAGTTTGTGATATTTTTCGGTTATAGCAATATTCATAGTATCGCTGGTTAGTTGCATGTTTTTATGGAAGAAGGGAATGTCATCATAACCTTTAAAATAGTTGAGATTAAAGTCTATGCTACCAGCAGATCCTCCTAGCCGAACAGCAAACTGACTACTTCTAATGTCATTTTCAATGGGCTCGCTACTCATAGAGGTGTAACGAATTGGTATGTGTTGCTCACCTTCTACATATAGGCTGGTCGGTAGTTCAGGGTACCAGGGTGAATTGGCAGGAGGAATAACTGTTGGCTGAAATACAGGCATAAAAACGGCATCCAGATAGAAGTTATTCCAATAATATTTAATATTGGCTGAGTATACTCTAATAGTCTCGTTGTCAGTGTCTAACAGGTCTGAGTAGTCTATTGGATTTACAATATTCACTGGACTGAAAAAGTCAGTACTACCCCAGGTATAGATCTTTTTACCTAAATGCAGGTCGTAGTTTTTAGCTTTATAGCTGATATATAACTCATCGGTCCAGATGCGGTTACGATCAGGATTAGAGATGTCATTTCTAAACTCTATAGCGCCAAAATAGCTGATGTTTTTATCACTGCCGGAAAGCTCTAACTGTAGTATACCCTGATTTCTGCCATAGGTTTTGGTAGAGTCATCATGATTAAAATAGCTAATATGGTCTATTTCTGTAAAACCAGAGATCAGGGGTGTGTTCATGTTTTGAGCTGCTGCTGGCAGGGTGAAAATAAGAAGAAGTCCGGTAAGGCCTCTTCTTATTTCTCTTATTGAATATTTCATAATGATGATTTTATAGCCCAGCTTCCAGTGTGCGTCGGGTAAACAGTTGATCACTAAAATCATTGTCAATTTTAATTTTAGTAAACTCCAGCTTGGTTACATGGTCTTTACTGATGTCAGTCATTTGCATATGGTAGCATCGATATTTATCAGTTCCGGCAACTGGTTTTATATTACCTGCTTCATAGGTTTTAGAGTGATTGCCGTTGTTATCATAATACAGCACCTTTACCATCAGGTTGGCTTTTTTATCTACATAAATAACCCTTTTACTATAACCTGTTTCTTCCTTTTTCCTGGCAGAATGCGGGACGGCTTCCAGCTTATAGGTATCAGAACCATTCACCTTTTTCGTCTCCCAGATACTTATAAGTAAAGTCATTAATATCTTCTTCTTCCAGATCCTCGTAAGTAAAGTCAGACCCCATGAACTTATCTGTAATATCAGAAGAAGATATTCTTCTGGTACGTCTTAGAATGGGCAGGTAGAGCCAGTTGTCATCATCACGATCATTATTTTCCAGAGTGAGGAAAGCGCTGCCTTCAATATCACTCGGGCTGGTGAAAACGATTAATGATTTTCGATTATCGCTTACTCGTTCTATGTACATCTTCATAAGGCGATTCATAGTTTTGCCATTTTTGCTAACCTGTATCATTTCCATTTCCTGATACTCATTGGGTAGGTTGGTCTGTTCATCTACCATTTCCATAATCTGACGGCCACTTTTTTGTGCCAACAGCGGTATAGAGCATAGTAGAATTATACTAGAGATGATTATTTTTTTCATAATGGGTTGATTTTTAGAAATTTAAAATGGTTTAAGCTCGAGCTAAAACATGCTTTTTCCTTCTATAAGGAGCGAATGTGAGCAGAGCAGGGAAAAGTACCAATGTGCTAACTGACACGGTGAGCATGGTGAAGCAGATGAGCCAGCCAAAGTTTTGTACAGGAATAAAACCGGAGAAAATGAAGACTATAAAACCAATGATATTAGAAAATACATCATACAAAATGGCTCTCCCGGAAGTCTTCATGGTTACTTCTGAGGCACTGGTGCTACTGGCTCCCTGCTCTATTTCTTGTCTGAAGCGAGCGAGGTAATGTATAGCGAAATCTATACCTATACCTATACCAATGGCGGTAATTACGGCAGTGCTGATTTCCAGCCTGATGCCCAGGAAGCCCATCAGCCCAAAAGTCATAATGCTGGAGCCGATCATAGGTATGGCGCTAATTAGGCCATATTTGAATGATCTGAATAAAACAATACAGAAAACCATGATAATGGCAATGGAGAGAGCGATGTTCTCTATTTTGCCTTTAACAATGTACTTAATCTGTGCCAGCCAAAACATCACTTCTCCACCATAAGCAATGGCTATTTCTGGTGATAAATGACTTGCTCCGTAGCTTTTTATCGCGTTATATATGTTAGTGTGCACATTTTGCTCCGATGTGGTGAGCATCATGCGTATCTTAGCGCGTTGGTAGTCCTGATCTACCAGTTGCTCAAAATTGCCAGAAGAGCCAGATACCGAATAGAGTAGGAGGTATTGTGCAATTTCCTGAGAGCTATCAGGTATTTTTTCGTATTCCTCATCACCATGGTGCAGCTCCTTATTGATCTTTTTGATGACATCAGTAAAAGAAGTAACATAGCCTACACCTTTTAAAGATTCTGCATACTCTTCGAAAGCGACCATTTGCTTCAAATAGTCTGGATTTTTTAGGGCATCAGGTTCCCCTCCGTCAAACATAATGTCAATATAGCGGGCACCTCCAAGTTGCTCATTGTATACATCGAAGGTCTTTCTTAATCTATGCTCTTTAGGGAAATATTTGATGAAATCATTACCTATTTCAAGCTTGGTCATGCCTACCAGAGAAATTGCCAATAGCCCCAGAAAACAAGCTATGATCAGCTTTTTATTATCCATGGAATATTTGGCTAACATTTCTAGTAGAAAAGTGAGAAAGTCAGGTTTGTTTTTAGATGCTTTCACCTTAGCAGGAAGTAAAGTAAGCAGGCTGGGCAGTAGCACCAGAGAGATGATCACAATATTAACCACACCTATGGCGGATATAATGCCAAATTCACGTACAGAAGTCACCTTAAAAACGACAAGAGTAATAGCGCTTACCGCTGAGGTAAAGCCCGTCATGATCAAGGGTGAAGCGATTTGCTTCACAGTAAGTTTTACTGCCTCTTCATTAGTATGATGCAGGCGTTTTTCATAGTATTTGAAAAGTACGTGAATGCCGTAAGAACTGGATATGGCTATGATTAAAATAGGCACTACAGATGATACTACTGTGATAGGTAAGCCGACCCAGCCCATGGCGCCCATAGTCCAGATGATACTGAGCAGGACTACAATAAATGGCATAATTACTCCATATGCACTTCTGAAGCATAACCAGAAGCCTATAAGAATAAGAATCAATGCTATGGGTAGTAATATGCCCAGATCCTCCTTTATGCCCAGGTCTATTTCCTTTTGTTGCACAGGGTCACCCGCGAAGAGTATGGTTTCCGGACCTTCATACTCCGCTTTTATTTGCATAAGATCATTATAAACCTCTTCTTCTGAATAACCTTCAGCTATATTGGCAATAATGTTCAGGAGCTTGCCATCTTCAGAGACCAGGATACCCTTTAAAAGCGGGTTGTTTTCGACTTCCTTTTGTACGTTTTTTAAATATTGCGCATCTGTGGCTTGCTCATGATTGATGAACTCACCCACTTGCAGCCCCCAATCTTCATTGGTAATATTATTGAAAGTGGGCAGGCTGATGATTTCATCTGGCAGAACTCCTTTAATTTTCTTCACTTTGTCAATAATACCCACGGCCTTGGTCATGGTTTCAGGAGTATACACATCTCCTTCAGATACTCTCAGGCCTACCATGATGATGTCGTTCTCACCAAAAACTTCTTCTAGCAGGTCATTGGTTCTAACTATCTCATCTGATTTAGGTAATTCTGAATCCTGGCTATTCTTAGTTTCCAGCTTGGTAGCTCCTATGCCAAAGAAAATGGTGCATAGTGCTATCAGGGCTACTCCTAAGAGAGCTAATTGTTTGGCTTTCATAATTATAAAATGGTTTAAGATTATTTTAATGGCTCAGCGGTTTACTATGCTGCAATTGGCAGCATAGTAATACCAGATAGAGCAGTGGTTAAGCTTTTATCAACAGGGCTTCCAGTTGAGTTACTTTGTTCTTTATTTTTAATTGTCTGTTTTCAAACCTTTTGCCAACACCCTGAGCGGTAGGTTGAAATTGCAATAACTTTAAGGCTGCATGTGCGTCACCCGCTTTTTCGTAAGCTTCAGCTAAAGAGAAAGTGAATTTACTTTGTTCTATTCCGTAAAGCGGAGCGTTTTGAAAAGCCAAAGACAAGTGTTTCATGGCTTTTAAGGCGCTGCCGCCCAATAGATCAGGAAACTTCAGGTAATACTGACCTAAAATATAGTGGGCAAAGGCATGTTCAG
The DNA here is from genome assembly GCF_021389955.1 of Fulvivirga maritima. Classification (NCBI taxonomy): domain Bacteria; kingdom Pseudomonadati; phylum Bacteroidota; class Cytophagia; order Cytophagales; family Fulvivirgaceae; genus Fulvivirga; species Fulvivirga maritima. The sequence continues at coordinate 5,988,338 of NZ_CP089980.1, read as the reverse complement.
GGTCTATGCTCAAAGCTTGCTTTGCCAGTCTTTTCACTGTACCCATTCTAAAAAGAAAGTCTCTTTTAGATGCCAATGCTTTTATGCCTATCAATCTCGCTTTTTGAACTATAGATGACACATGATTGGGGTGATTAATCATGGCATAATCAATAGCTTCATGCTGTTGTTTATAGCCAATATTAATCTCGGAGTAGTTACAGCTTTCCAGCACTTCTTCAATTCTGCGTTCTACTTTGTTAGCCAGAGCATCGCAAGAGGTGAGTAGGTTTTCAGGGAGCTCATGCGGTTTTTCTGGCGCATGAGAAAGTTCGAAAATCCTTTGTCTGGTGTACTCCATGAGCTCACTGGCAGAGAGTTGCTTTATAGAATCAATAGAGATCGGCTTGCCTATATTTAAAGAGGCCTTTTCTTTACTGAATTTAGTCTCTTCTCTTGACATAATTTTGTGTACACCTACCAGGCCAATGGGTACTATAGGTACTCTCATTTTAGAAGCAATTCTAAACGCCCCTGATTTGAATGGGAGCATTTCATCTCCCGGTCCACGTGTGCCCTCCGGATATATGACCAGTATATTCTTTTCTCCCAGCACTTTGAGCATGGTTTTAAAAGCTGCTATATCTGGTTTTTCACGGTCTACTGGTATAGCATTGGCAGATTTGAGCCATAACTTATCCCACCAGCTTTGGAAAGACTCTTTCTTGGTGAGAAAGAATACTTTGCTGTTATATAGGTGCTTAAATAAAGCACCTATAAAATAATGATCAACATAGCTGGAGTGATTGGCCACCACTATAAAGGGACCAGATTCAGGTAAGTTTTCCACACCTGTAATGGAACGTAAGTGCCGCATCTTTACTCTGGTGTAGAACCTGCCTACTTTTAACCAGAATATTACTTGGGTTATGAGTGTTAGCATCATAGGTTGAAACATTGGAGGTGGTTAGGATTCGCTAGCTACATAAGAACCAAATCTTCCGATTTTCTCTATTTCAGAATAGAGCTTAGCTTCATGCAGGTAGTTGCAGTAGCGCACCAGCATTTCAATAGTGATGTATTTAATACCCCACTCTTTGGCCATTAGCAGTAGATCATCTCTGCGAGCCATTTCTCCGCAGTCTTTGATCACTTCTACAATTACACCTGCAGGTTTATGTCCAGCCAGTCTGCTCATAGTTACAGCAGCTTCGGTATGCCCTGTTCTTTCCAGTACACCTCCCGGCTTAGCTATGAGAGGAAACATATGACCAGGCGAGCACAAAGCACCAGGACCAAGATCTTCTTCAGAGAGCATTACTTCAATGGTGCGTGCCCTATCCCAGGCAGAAATACCAGTGGTAATGCCAAACTTAGGAGAAGCATCTATGCTTACGGTGAAGGCAGTACCCATGTGGTCTTGATTCTTTTCTACCATGGGCAGTAAGTTGTGTTTGTCAGCTATTTCATCATCTATAGCTACACATACAAGTCCTTTTCCTTTAGTGATCATGAAATTAATCGCTTCTTTAGTAGCATGCTCGGCAGAGATTACCAGGTCGCCCTCATTTTCTCGGTTTTCGTCGTCTGACATAAGGATGAAATTTCCTGCTGCATATTCTGCTATGGCTTCTTCTACTTCTTTTTTCTCTTGAGACTTAGCATATTTTACTGTATCGTTTAAAACTGTCTTAATCATCGTTGTGGTTGTTTAAAGGTTAAAGATTAAAATCAATGTTAGGCCTTAATTGATGACTCAAGATATCATGAATGCTAAAGGAATTATAATTGATATTTGAGTATAGGAAGAGGCAGTTTTGCAGATTATGCAAATAAATGATACATTCTCTGTTAGAATTATTACCAGATTCTAATTTTTACTACATCACTTTAAATTTTGTCATTAAATAAGTTAACTTTCTTATGAAAATGTTTGTATGCCCTTATAATTAAAGTTTAAACGCAAGGTTTATGGAAAAAAACTTTCTTACACATCAGATTGATTTTTTTAGGGATATAAAAGATAATCATCAGTTATCCTCTTCGCTACCTGCAATAATTGCAGAAATCTTAAATATTAGTATTGATAGTGCCTATAGACGTATGCGTGGAGAGACTCCATTAATACTTCCTGAGCTCATAAAAATTTGTGATCACTTCAACGCTTCCTTCTCTTATGGAAAAAATAGCTCTAATGAGCTTTCTTTATTTTATAAATCTTTGTGTAATGATGAGCAACCGCTAAAAGATCTTATAGGTTGCTTTGTGGTGCTTAGGGCTAATCTTACTCGCCTGTTAAAGCATGAAAACGCTATGATTAGCCTTACACTTACAGATTTGCCAATTTTTTACCTGGCTAATTATCGAACATTGACCAATTTCAGGATAAAGGTCTGGTTTAAAGAAATGATAGGCAGAGACATTACTATAGCTGAAGGGTATGATAAGGCCTTTGAAGAACTTCTGGAAGTATTGCAGGATACTTATAAGCTTATGAAATCCAGCTTACACCGCGAGATATGGTCGCATCAGTCCATTCATGATTTACTCGGTAGTATAAGCTATCACTACCAAACGGGTGAAATTAGCGAAGCAGAGTCTATCCAGATATTTTCTGAGCTTGATGCTTTTTTGACCGATGTGTATGACTACGCCAATACGTCTTCTAACTGTGAGATGTACATGAGCGAGACCGAACTTACTAATTCTTACATGCTATGTCAGGGAGGAGAGGAGAAGCTAAGCATCATTAAAATGTTCTCTATTAATAGCATGTTTACTTTTGATCCTACTTTATATGATGATATAAAAATGTGGATTGACTTAATCATTAATAATTCCGTATTAATTAATAACTCTAACAGAAAGCAGAGGCACCTGTATTTCTCCATACTTAGAGATCAGGTATTTCAGAAGAGGGAGATGCTGGGCGTGATGGGATAGTGCCAAACATATTTATCTACAGTATTTATTCAACCTAAACCAAATACTCATGATTACTTTTACCAATAACCTTGTTGTAAACACAAGTCTGGAGGAGGTCTATGACTTTATCTTAGAATGTGAAAATTTGCCTAAATGGAATTACTACGTTACCTCAGTAACAAAGGTAGAAGGAGAGGGGGAGGGGAGTTTGTATTTTCAACAGCGCAAGAACGACCAGCAGTATTTTAAAATATCAGAGCTGGTGCCGTACCAAAAGGTGGTATTACAATCAGTGAAATCAGCCGACAGCCCTATACATTTCCATAGAGTTTTTATATTGAGCAGAATGGTAGATCATTCTACTGCTATCAAAGATGTATTTCAGGTAAATACGAAATATCCGAAGCTGATGGAATTTTTCTTTAAACGGAAGATTAAAAATGCTGTAGCCGATAACCTGCAAAAACTCAAAGAACTTTTGGAAACACGACAAACCGTCCTCCAAGACGGTAGGATGCAGACTATTTGAGAAACTGCAATTTCAGAATGGACACATCTTCATGTCTATCAATAATGATTAACCCAGGCAAAGTCATCAAGAGACCTAACATTTGTTTCAACCGAAGTAAGACGGATGATATATTATTAGATAGAAAGTATGCATCAATCTATTTTTCAGTTAGATGTTTTAAATATCAGCCAACTTGGATTATCTAATCTTATATACCATCGCAGAGGTTTCTTACTTTTTTACAATCGATCAAAAAAGTAACAAAAAACTCTTTCTTGCTGTGAGGTCTTCCGCTCACGGATGTATTTCATAGAGATGAACTGCCACTAAGGACTTGAGAAAAGCCTGATTTCCAATTCTTTTTTTACCGCACGACGGTACAGCAAGATGAAACCACAGCCGAGTCACACTGAGACCTAACATTTGTTTCAACCGCACAAAAAGAAATGACGTTAAGAATAGAAGTGGCCTGTACAATATAGCCGAACCTGGCATAGTGCAATTTGCCTGTCCCTGAGCATGGTTGGATAGAAAGGAGTCACAAAGTATGGTACTTCCTTGTTTTTATAGGAATGTCCGATTGGTAGTCTGTCGTGTACAATATTTCATCCTACAGGTCTTTGTTTAACTTTTAGAAAATTAGTCATGAAAAAGATGAGAGCAAATGCTGCAGGCATAGATATAGGAGCCAAGCACATTTTCATATCCGTAGAAAACAAGGATGTTCGTGTTTTTGAGACTTTCACTGAAAGTTTTCGAGAGGCATCGTGCTATTTATTATCAGAGGGGATCCAGACAGTGGCTATGGAAGCTACGGGTGTTTACTGGATTATTCTTTATGAGATTCTTGAATCAGCAGGTTTGGATGTCTGGTTAGTAGATGGGCGTCAGACGAGACAAGTACCAGGTCGAAAGACTGATGTAAAGGACTGTCAATGGATTCAGCAACTCCATAGTCATGGTTTATTGAATCGCTGTTTTGTTCCCGATGCACAAGTGAAGGAAGTTCGTGCTTACCAGCGCTTGAGAGAAGATCATCTGAGAACAGCCTCTATGCATGTAAATCATATGCAAAAGTCACTAATAGAGATGAACATTCGACTCAAAGAAGTGCTCAGTCAGATACATGGCGCCAGTGGTCTGGCGATCATAGAAGCCATCCTGGCAGGGGAACGTGATGCCCAAAAGCTCTTATCCCTGTGCCATAGCAGTATTAGAGAAAAGAAAGCCTCTCAAGTCATCAAGGCACTTTCAGGCTATTATACCGAGTCAGGGTTATTTGCTTTGGGACAGGCATACAGTGGTTACAAATTTTATAAACAACAAATACTGGCATGTGACCAAAAACTGGAAGAAGTCATGAAGCGGTTCAATAACTACGATTCAGATATGGAAAGCAAAAATGAAATAGATTCTGTTAAAGATCGAAAACCTGTTAGACATAATAAACCTGATATAGACCACTTAGGAGGACACCTGCTGAAAATCTTTTCAGGCAAAGATGCTACGTGTTTGCCGGGTATTACCGATTATACCTGGCTACAATTATATTCTGAAATAGGCATGGAACTTTGTAAGTGGCCCAGTGAGAAACACTTCACTTCATGGCTAGGATTATCTCCAGGTCAACACCAGTCTGGCAAGAAAAATAAAACCAGAAACAGAAAGTACAGGCCAAAGGCAGGACAAATATTCAGACAAATAGCCCAAAGTTTAATAGAAAGCAAAAAGATAGCACTGGGAGCTTTTGGGCGTAGATTGAAGAGCAAAAGAGGTCCAGGCATAGCCACTAAAGCTACAGCCCGAAAACTGGCCGTACTCTACTGGCGGCTTATGGTAAAAGGGCTTGATTACACAGAACGGGGCATCAAAGCATATGAAGAAAAAATGCAGCTCCATAGAGAAAGATGGCTAGTAAAAACAGCTAAAGAATTAGGTTATGAGCTTGAACAAATACCTATTTAGTGTATTACGTCATTGGTAGCCCCGTCGAAGTGTAGACGATCGGTACTGATTATTGATTTAAATAGAACTCAACTGTTTTGAGCTTTCCATATTACCTACTATTTACTTATACAGTCATTGGTAGGCCTCTCGAACGATAGACTTTCTGCTTACCGTGATTAACAGAGCCTTACACTACAGGCACATATACCACCTTTTTAGTTTCGAAGAATTCTTCTTCAAAATAATTAGGCAGGTCATAGATCTCATATTTTTTCTTGGCTTCTTTTAGCTCTTCGCTTAGGTCGCCACCTTTAAGGTAGAGAATGCCATTTTTGAGATCATTGAAAGAATCTGTTTTGAATTTATTTTTCACCCATTGGTAGAAGGGCTTAAGTCTGGTTACAGCCCGGCTTACTACAAAATCATAGTTGTCGGCTAGCTGTTCTGCTCTGCTGTGAAAGGCTTCTACGTTTTGTAAGCCAATAGATTGACTTACGCCATTAACTACTTTAATTTTTTTGCCAATGCTATCTACCAGAGTAAATCGGGTTTCAGGAAACATGATAGCCAGAGGTATGCCAGGAAATCCACCGCCCGTTCCTACGTCTAGCACCGCCGTGCCGGGTTTAAAGCTCATAACCTTGGCTATGCCTAATGAGTGCAGAATATGCCTTACATAAAGTTCATCTATATCTTTTCTGGATATCACATTGATCTGTCTGTTCCAATCCTGGTAGAGGTCATATAATGCTTCATACTGCGATTTTTGCTCGGCCGTAAGTTCAGGGAAGTATTTAAAGATAATGTCTGAATTCATATAAGTGCTTTTTCCAATAATATGCGATGCTCTTCTGTTTTTTCCTTTTTCTCAATATCAATGATAGAAAAGCCGCTTTTAAGCGCAAAGATGAGCATTGGTTTGAAATGATTTCTGGTTTTGACTCTAATAAAATGGAAATTGTTGTTTTTTGCCCATTCTTCTTGTGTTTCGGCCAGCTTTTTGGCTACGCCATACTGTCGGTAGTTAGGGAGTACAGCGCCAAACCAAGAATAGAAAATATGATGGCCAAGATCATAACCTATTTTAAAGCCTACAGCCTGGTCATTAACCATAGCTTTTAATAACAAGTGCTTTATTCCTTTTAAACGGTTTTGATAATCAGCAAGCTGGTAAGGGTCTTTGAATTCGGGAATATTTTTTGAGATAGCAATAATCTCTTCTACAGAGGCTTGCTCTATCCGTATTTCCAAAATCAGATGTGTTCTTTTTTGTTCTTCACTAAGTCATACATAAGCTCACGAGCACGGTGTAATTGTGCTTTTACTGTGCCTAAGGGAGCATCTAGTTCCTGAGCGATCTCTTCATAAGAGAATTCTTTGAAATAGCGTAGTCTTACCAGTTTTTGGTATTTGGCAGGTAGCTTAGTTACAAACATTTGAATAAGCTCTATCTTCTGGCTTTTAATGGCCACCTCTTGCGGGTTAAGGTTATGGTCTTCTACATCTATTTGTACAGCCTCACCGTTATCATCAGTAAAAGAGGTATCAAGACTCATGGTTTCAAGCCTTTTCTTACGAATAAAATCTATGGCATTATTAGTAGCTATCCTGAAAAGCCAGGTACTAAATGTATAATCTTTTTTGAACCGATGAAGGTTTTTAAAGGCCTTGGCGAAGGCTTCAATGGTAAGATCTTCGGCATCATCTACATTTCTGACCATCTTAAGAATCATATGATAAACAGGTCGCTTATATCTTTCCATAAGCTTAGCGTAAGCCTGCTCATCACCATCTTTCACCGCCTGATCTATCAGTTTGAAATCTTCTAATGCTTTATCCGAAAACTGCTTTTTTAAATCCATCTCACCCGCTTTGTAAATAATGCCTTTAAGCCAATAATACTATAGTAAAACACAAAAATTATATCAAGGAAGATTAGGCCCCATAGGTTAAACCTGACCCCTAATTTTTTGCATGCAATAATAAACGTGAGATAAAGCAACAGGGTTTTGATAAAAAAACTGCCCATTACTATGTAAAGTTCAACCTGCATGCCCGTTTGAACTCCTAAAATTAACCAAAAAAAGATATGACTTAATGAAAATAGTCCTAAAATAAACTTATTTCCAGATTTATAGTGTTTACCGACAGCTAAATGACGTGTTTTCTGTCTGAAAAACAGCTTCCAAGAGGTCTTTGGTTTTGAATACACTACGGTATCTTCACCAAGTGTAATAGCGGTGTTAGTTTTATTAGCATGCTGATTAACGAAGAGATCATCATCACCACCCATTACTTTTATATGCCCGGTAAAGCCTTTGTTGTCAATAAAAAGTGCTTTGGTGTAAGCCAAATTGCGGCCTACTCCCATATAAGGTTTGCCCATAATGGCCATACCCAGGTATTGAATGGCCGTCCAAAGGGTATCAAAACGGATAAATGCATTTAACAGGCCTTTTTGCTGCTCGTAATAAGAGAAACCCAGGTTAATTACTTTAGGAGATACTAACTGAGAAGACATCTGTGCCAACCAGTCATTGCTGGCGGGGGTGCAATCAGCATCAGTAAGTATAATATTTTCTTTTTTAGCTGCTTTTATTCCGAGTGTGAGTGCATATTTTTTGCCATTAAAGTTTTCAGGCTTTTCGTTTACTTTCACTATTTTCAGCTTGCTGTTCTTTGCTGCTTCTTCAAGTAAAAAATCATAGCTACCATCATAAGAACGATCATCTACTATAATAATTTCGAAATCTGGATGATTCTGCTCATAGAGAAGAGGTAGTAATCGTTTTAAATTTTCTTCTTCATTATGAGCACACACTATAAGAGAGGCAGGCAGTGGAGAGCCCGTAGTTTTTTTTATACCTGTTAAAAGCAGTCATATATAAGACATAATATATGGCCTGAATAAGCAGACAGGTTAATAGGAGGTAGGTTAAAATGCTAAGGTGCATGGTTGATAAAACGTAAATAGCAAATATAAATTTTCTTTTTAGTAAAGTTAGGTCTTTCCAGTCTGATTAGTAATCTTCTTAAAGTTTTCGGTCTCTTCGTTTTAATGTTCTATTTTTGTGACTTTTTAAGAAAGTTCGATGAAGTTTAAGTTAGAAGCAAACGATACAGGCAGTAAAGCCAGAGCAGGAGTAGTTACTACCGATCATGGAGAGATACAGACTCCTATATTTATGCCCGTAGGTACGGCCGGTTCAGTGAAAGCGGTTCACCAGCGAGAGCTCAAAGAAGATATTAAAGCTCAGATTATTCTGGGTAATACCTATCATCTGTATCTGAGGCCCGGGCTTGATATTATAGAGAAGGCCGGAGGGTTACATAAATTTAACGGATGGGACAGGCCAATACTTACCGATAGTGGAGGCTATCAGGTATATTCTCTGGCAGATACTCGCAAGATAAAAGAAGAAGGTGTTACTTTTCAATCTCATATAGATGGATCAAGGCATAACTTCACTCCTGAGTATGTTATGGACATCCAAAGAACTATCGGTGCAGATATAATGATGGCCTTTGATGAATGTACTCCTTACCCTTGTGAGTACGACTATGCTAAGAATTCTATGCATATGACTCACCGCTGGCTTAAGCGCTGCTGCGATCATTTTGACAGAACAGAAGGTAAATATGGCTATGATCAAACTCTTTTCCCTATTGTTCAGGGCAGTGTTTATAAAGACTTAAGAGTACAGTCGGCAGAGATGATAGCTTCATTTGGTAGAGAAGGTAATGCCATAGGTGGTCTTTCTGTAGGTGAGCCAGCCGAAATGATGTACGAGATGACTGATTTGGTATGTGACATACTGCCTAAAGACAGGCCCAGATATTTGATGGGAGTGGGAACGCCTGCTAACATTCTGGAGTGTATAGCTCTGGGAATTGATATGTTTGACTGTGTTATGCCTACTCGTAATGCCCGTAATGGTATGCTTTTTACTTCTGAAGGTATTATTAATATCAAGAACAAAAAGTGGGAAGATGATTTTTCTCCGATAGACCCAAATATGGGTGGTTATGTAGATACCTTTTATTCAAAAGCGTATCTTCGTCACCTGATTATGAGTAAAGAAATTTTAGGCGCGCAAATTGCTAGTATACATAATCTCAGCTTTTATCTTTGGCTGGTAGGAGAGGCCAGAGAGCAAATAAAACAAGGCACTTTTGCTGATTGGAAAAATAGAATGGTGAGTAAGGTAAGCCAAAGGCTGTAGGTAATATTTTAATCAAGTTTAAACCAAGGATTAGTGAAATTAATCGACCGTTACATTCTTAAGAAGTTTTTAGGTTCATTTCTATTTACTGTTTTTATTATAGTGGCCATTATAGTGGTAATAGATGTAACAGAGAAAACGGATAAGTACTCTGAGGCTCAGTTATCTACCATGCAGGTCATAGGTTATTACATGGATTTTATTCCATGGATAGCTAATTTCATTACACCACTAACGGTGTTTATAGCCACTGTATTTGTAACGGCGCGTTTGGCTGGGCATACAGAGATAATTGCTATTCTGAGTAGCGGTGTATCTTTCAAGAGAATGCTGGTACCTTACCTGATAGGTTCAATACTTATTGCTTTAGTGAGTTTTGTGCTTACTGGCTGGATTATTCCGAACTCTAACAAGTCCAGAGTAGCTTTTGAGATAGAATACCTTAAGAGTAAATTCTTCTTTGATAAAACTAACTATCATATTCAGGTAGCCCCCAATACTTACCTCTACATGAGAAATTATAACAACCAGTCTAACACAGGCTATAATTTCACGCTGGAGAAGGTAGAAGGCACTGAGTTAACAGAAAAATTGTCAGCCTCTCGAATTAAATGGGACGACAAGAAAAATAAATGGACCCTCAGTAACTGGGAGTTGATGACTCTTGACGGCGCTAAAGAAGAACTCTCTGATGGCCGAACTATGGATACCACACTGGCTATACACCCTAGTGAATTTGAAAATGACTACAGGAGCTATGACGCCATGACCATTAATGAACTTGATGAGCATATTGCGAAATTAAGAATGCGCGGTGCCAGTAATGTGGAAGTATTTGAGGTGGAGAAGTATACAAGGTTTACTTCGCCTTTTGCTGTGCTTATTCTTACGTTTATGGGGGTGATAGTTTCATCTAAGAAAACCCGTGGAGGTGCTGGCTTCCAAATAGCACTCGGTTTCTTCCTTTCTTTTGTTTATATTCTATTCTTTATCATGAGTAAAAGTATAGCCGAAGCAGGTGGACTGCCTCCTGCTTTATCCGTATGGTTTCCTAATATCTTGTTTGGAGGTATTTCCTTGCTCATGTATAAGTATGTACCGAGATAAATAATGTCTAACACTAAAGATTTTCTAAAGCTCCATTTTATTGTTTTAATATGGGGCTTTACTGCTATTTTAGGGCTTCTGATTTCTATTAATTCAGTAGAAATAGTGTTTTACCGAACGCTCATGGCCAGTGTTACTCTTTGGGTAATGCTTAAACTAAGAAAGCGCAATTTAAATATTGGTAAGGCGGCTATACTCAAAGTGACCGGTACAGGATTGATCATCGCCGCTCATTGGATCTTGTTCTTTGCCGCAGCCCGTGTATCTACGGCTTCAGTGTGTCTGGCAGGAGCAGCCACCTGTTCTTTATGGACCAGCTTTATAGAGCCGCTATTTAATAGAAGAAAGGTAAAAGGCTTTGAAGTGGGGCTTGGGCTAATTGTAATACTAGGATTGTATGTTATTTTTCAATTTGAATTTAATCATGCTCTGGGCCTTTTTATGGGGATTATGGCGGCTATGTTGGCAGCAGTCTTTTCAGTGATTAATGGTAAGTTTTCTAAAGAGCACAATCAGTTTGTAATTACTTTTTATGAAATGGCAGGAGCTTGTATTGGCTCGCTGTTATTTTTTCCTTTGTATAAATACTTCTTCCTGCAGGGAGAAGAGCTTCAGCTAATACCACAAGGCATGGATTGGTTCTACCTGATCATTTTATCTTTAATATGTACTGTCTATGCTTTTTCGGCTTCAGTAGAGCTTATGAGGCGCATCTCAGCCTTCATGGTAAACCTTACCATTAACCTTGAGCCTGTCTATGGTATTTTGCTGGCTGTGATTGTTTTTGGTGATAAGGAGAAAATGGAACCTGGCTTTTACATAGGCACCGGAATTATACTTTTAGCAGTACTTTTGTATCCTCTACTTAATAAAATCTTTAAAAGAAAGCCATTGGAGGTAGATAACCTCAGGTAGATTAAAGTTGCCCTTCCCAAACAATATGGTTGAGTTGTATAGTAGGCTTGCTGTCAAATATGCCAAATACACTGGCTCCTGAGCCCGTCATGCTGGCATATATGGCTCCTGCATCATAGAGCTCATTTTTCACTTTAGATATGGCAGGGAATTGCTGAAATACTGAACTTTCAAAATCATTATTCAAAACGTCCTTCCACTGGTCTATAGGTTTGCTTTTGATAATGTCAGCAACTGAAGTATCAGGCTGCTTAGGAGTGACCTTGCTATAGGCTTGGGCAGTGCTTACATGTACTTCAGGGTATATCAAAACAATATATTTGCCTTCCAGAGAAAGGTCAATGTCTGAAAAAATATGGCCGGTTCCTTCTACTAATACAGGTTTGTTTGCTATAAAGAAAGGGCAATCACTGCCTAATTTGGCAGCAAAACCCTCCATAGTTTCAGTAGATAGGTTAAGCTCAAAAAGCTGATCCAGGCACTTGATCGTAAAGGCGCAGTCAGCAGAACCGCCACCCAAACCTGCACCCATAGGTATAATTTTATGCAAGTGAATACTTACAGCAGGTAGATGATAGGATTCTTTAAGAAGTTTGTAAGCCTTAATAATAAGGTTGTCGTCAGTATTGCCAGGAATAGGTAGGCCTGTGCTGGTAAAGTTAAACTCTTCAGCAGGAAGGATCTCTAAAATATCAGTCAAGGGCAGCGGGTAAAAAACCGAAGATATGTTATGGTAGCCATCTTCTCTACGAGATATAATATTAAGCCCCAGATTAATTTTGATATTAGGAAATACAACCATTTAAAATGAGATGAAATAAAAAAGCTGCCTTTTGAGTGATATAAACACTTAAAAGGCAGCCTATGATATTATTTAGATTATTTGCTAAGTGCAGCTACTATATCTTCAGTGATTCCTGAATTAGAGAATCCACCGTCATGCATAAGGTTTTGCATAGTGACCATACGTGTATAGTCTGAGAACATCATTAATATGTAGTTAGCACAGTCATCACCACTAGCATTACCCAATGGCGACATTTTATCGGCATAATCGTAAAATACATCAAAGCCCGTAACACCACTACCAGCAGTAGTCATGGTAGGAGACTGAGAGATAGTATTTACTCTTACATTTCCATTTTTAGCAAATCTATAACCGTAGCTTCTGGCGATAGATTCTAGTACAGCCTTAGCCTGAGCCATATCAGAATAGTCAGGGAAAGTACGTTGAGCGGCTATATAAGAAAGGGCTAATATTGAACCCCACTCGTTCATAGCTTCTGTTTTTTCAGCGGTTTGCAATACTTTATGAAACGAAAGACCTGAGATGTCTAGCGTTTTTAGAAACCAGTCATAATTAAGGTCTCCGTATGGTTTGCCTTTTCTAACGTTGGGGCTCATACCAATAGAATGGAGGACAAAGTCTAGTTTTCCACCTAATACCTCCATTGATTTCTCAAAAAGGTTGGTTAAATCTTCTATGGATGTAGCATCAGCAGGGATCACTTCAGCACCACATTCTTCTGCAAGTTTGTTTATCACTCCCATTCTCAATGCTATAGGAGCATTGGTTAAAACAAACTCAGCACCCTCTTCTTTAGCTTTTAGTGCGGTTTTCCAGGCAATTGAGTTCTCATCAAGTGCTCCAAAAATAATTCCCTTTTTACCTTTAAGTATGTTATTACCCATGGTCAGTATTATCTTGATTAGTTAATATTAGCTGCAATAATACAAAAATATTTAGCTAAATGTGGAAGGTTATTTAATCATGGCCATTTGTTAGGTTATTTTTTTGGCATTAATTCTTACATGCTTTGACTCTTTAATAATAGATTTGCCATCAGGAAGTAATAATAAATTTAAATGACAAGCAAAAAAGCAAAGCCGGTTGGGATTTTTGATAGTGGGATAGGAGGGCTTACTGTAGCACATGCTATTAGAAACGTGCTTCCTGAGGAGTCTATGATCTATTTTGGAGACACGGCTCACTTGCCCTATGGAGATAAATCAGAAGCGGCAGTTCAGGCCTATTCGGTAAAAATAGCGGATGTGTTGCTTAATAGAGGTTGCAAAGTCATTGTTATTGCCTGTAATTCTGCCAGCTCGGCAGCTTATGAGCTGCTGAAGGAATATGTTGGCAGTAGGGCTAAAGTAGTGAATGTGATTGATCCTATGATTAATTATGTCAAGGAGAAATTTAACGCTACTAAAATTGGCCTTATAGGAACTAAGCGTACTATCCAGTCAAATATCTATGCTACTAAAATAGATCAGCTGGGGCAGGGTATTGATTTGGTTTCTCAGGCTACACCATTATTAGTTCCTATGATTGAAGAAGGTTTTTTTAATAATAAGATAAGCAGTGAGATTATTGATGAATACCTGAGCGATGCCATGTTTGAGGGTATTGAGGCTTTAATTCTAGGTTGTACACACTATCCGCTGGTAAAAAAGCAGATAGAAAACTACTACCAGGGTAAAGTGCAGGTGCTGGATTCTTCTGAGATTACAGCCAGGTATCTCAAAAGCTTTTTGCAAGAGCTGGATATGCTCAATCAGCAACCAGGTTTGGTGGAAGATCACTTTTTGGTTTCAGATTATACTGAATCTTTTGAGGCTTCGACCAAGATTTTCTTTAGACAAAAAGTAAATTTGGAGAAATATCCTTTGTGGGATTGATTCGATGTGTTTAAATTGAAAATCAAAATATAATTTTGGTAATTCAGTTTTGTAAATGGCATTGAGTTAGTCAGTAAAATGGTGTTTTCAGTAGTAATTTCTTAATTTGCGAGTCAGCTAACTAGATAATAATGTCAACTATTCTGTTTTTTCTTCCTTTTCTTTTACTGTTCGCGGTGTTAGCTATTTATGCCGAACGAAAGGTTTCAGCATTTATTCAGGATAGATATGGGCCTATGGAAGTCGGGTATTACGGTATCCTACAAACAGTGGCTGACTTGGTGAAGCTGTTACAGAAGGAAGACATTGTGCCCACCAAGGCGGATAAGAAGTTATTTTTAATAGCTCCAATATTAGTATTCACCTTTGTGTTTGCAGGTTTCGCTGTGGTGCCTGTTACCTCAGGCTGGCAGGGAGCTCCCATACAAACAGGATTATTCTTTCTGCTTGCCATAGTTTCTTTAGATACTATTGGAATTATTATGGCTGGTTGGGCTTCTAATAATAAATATTCCCTGTTCGGAGCTATGAGGTCTGCCGCACAGATCATTTCATATGAAGTGCCACTTACCTTAAGTGTGCTTTCCGTAGTAATGATTAGCCAGACTTTAGATTTACAGCAAATATCTATACAGCAAGGTATTCATGCGGTAGGGCAAGAAACTAACTACCTTTTTGGTATTAAAGCCTTAGGTATAGATGTAACAGAAGTAGGTGGATTTCTTACGTGGAATGTTTTTAGAGCCCCAATTTTATTTGTTACATGGATTATCTTTTTCATCACTTCTTTGGCGGAAAGTAATAGAGCACCTTTTGATTTACCTGAGGCTGAATCTGAGTTAGTAGCAGGTTTTCAAACAGAATATTCTGGTTTTAGATGGTCATTACTGATGCTTGCCGAATATGCAATGATGCTTTTGGTGAGCTTTCTTGGGGTGATTTTATTCTTGGGTAGCTGGAATTCTCCACTACCTAATATGGGAGGTGTAAGACTTGCCGATTGGACTACAGGTGAGGCAGGAACTGTCTCTGGGCACCTTTGGAGTGCCTTTTGGTTGATTACCAAATCTTTGGTAATGGTATTAATACAAATATGGGTACGCTGGACTTACCCTAGAATAAGAATAGATCAATTAATGAGTGTTGGATGGAAATACCTAACTCCAATAGCACTCTGCGTTTTACTTGTGGCTGCTGTGTGGAGATTATTTATGATTTAAAATAAAATACTTGAACAGAGGGCTTTTAATTTTAACCATCTTATTTGGCTTTTTGGCTTGTGCCAAAGGGCAGTCTAACAAAATCAAGGAGAATAAATTTCTTGATCCTGTTAGACAAACTCATAACCCCGATTCATCAAAAATGGAGGCGCTGTTCAAGCTTGTCTATGAATATGACCTCGATAATATAGACACATCTATTTATTTGGCTAATAAAATAAGGAAGCTGGCCATAGCTTCTAATAGCCTTATGTACCAGGCTGAGGCAGATGTTAAATTAGCTTACTATTATAATGTTCAGAGTCAATACCAAAAGGCATTAAAGCTGGACTTGGAAGCCTTAAAGCTCTTTGAGAAATTAGGAGACGGAGAAAGCATGATGATGTGCTTGAATAATATTGGTGAAGATTATTTTGACCTGGATCTTTTTAGTGATGCTTATGATTATTATCAACAAAGCCTGAGAAAGGCGAGAGAAGAGGAAAATAAGCTTTATATAGCTATTTCTACTTATAATATAGGTCGTGTACTGAAGGCTATGGGGCAATTAGAGAAAGCCATGGAATACATTCAGAATTCTCTTGAGCTCAGCCGGGTAATAAATGATAGCGAAGGTATCGCTTATTCTTATCATGATATTGGCGAAATACTGATTTTAGAGAGTGAGTATAAGCAGGCTCTGGTAAAACTGCATGAGGCTCTAAAAGTAAGTAGGAGGCTTTCTCTAAAAGTGCTGACGCCAAAAATAATGCATAAAATAGCCATTGCTCATGAGAACCTGAAAGAATTTAAACAGGCCTTGCATTACCATGATAGCTCTATGGCTATTTACCAGACCATTAACAATAAGAGTGGCATGGCAGAGGCTTTTCTGGGTAAAGGGGTGGTTTACCGTAAAATGTCTTCTTATGATAAAGCCAATAGTCTGCTAAACAGATCACTGGAAATGTCAGATAATATTCAGGATAGAGACCTGATGATAGAGGGCTATCATGAGCTATCATTATTGTACGAGCGAAGGCGGCTTTTTGAACAATCCTTGAATTACTATAAGAAATATAAGGCCCTTCAGGATAGTTTATTTGGGGAGAAACGCTCAGAGCAATTTGCTCAGATACAGCTAAAATATGAAACGGCTAATAAGGATATGGAGATCGCCTTTTTGAGCCAACAGGAGGAGCAGCAAAAGCGGCAGCTCGAAAACGAAGAGTTTTTTAGAAATATTTTGGTGGTGATATTGGCCTTTACGGCGGTGTTACTTATAACCTTGTATCGCAGTAGTCTTCGGAGGAAAAAAATAAACCGACTCCTGTTACAGCATCAGCAAGAAATGGAAGAGCAGAGTAGGGAGATGTCTGGTTTACTGGCCATGAAAGATAAATTCTTCTCTATACTTTCTCATGATCTTAGGTCGCCCATTAATGCCATTATAGGCATATTGGATATGGTGGAAAGCGGTTATGTAACACAAGAAGAGCTTTTACAACTTACTAAATCTCTAAAACTACGTTTGCTAAGTACTAAAAAACTTTTGGGTAATCTTATGGATTGGGCTCTGATTCAAATGAATGAGATCACTATAAAAGAGGAGGATATAGACCTCCATCAGCTAGCAGCAGAAAATATTAATTTTTTTAGAGATACTAATGATAAGAACATTCAATTTATCAATAGTATTCCGGAAGGAACTGTCGTTCATACTGACCGTAATATGCTGGATCTGATTATAAGAAACCTGGCTTCTAATGCCATGAAATTTACTGAAGAAGAAGGTCTGGTGGAGTTGGCTTGTCAAGATAAAGATCAGGAGTGGCTAATCTTAAAAGTGATTGATAATGGCATAGGTATGAGCCAAGAGCAGCAAAACATCCTGTTTACTAATGCCTCTGGCCTGCACACTACCAGAGGTACTGCTAATGAAGAAGGTACAGGGCTTGGGCTAAAGCTTTGTAAAGAATTTGTGGAGCGAATGGGAGGTGATATTTGGGTAGAAAGTGAAGAGGGAAAAGGAACAACTTTCCTTTTTACGGTTAAAAAGTCGCTACAATAGTGAGCTTTTTTCTTTAATCTTTCATTTCTTTGTCGTCCTTGTCAATAATTGAATGGCCAGGATATAAGATTTTATTCTTGGCCCAAATTCCAAATGAAAGGAAGCCTATGACAGCCTATTTTAAAAATATCGGAAATTCTATTTCTACCTTATGGACGGGGCTCAAGCTTACCTTAGGCCATATTTCTAAGGCCACTCACACGGTAAAGAACAAGGATATTACCAGTGATAATTATTTTGAAGATCAGGATGGCATTATGACGGTGGCCTACCCGCATGAGAGTATTCCTGTGCCTGATAATGGCCGATACAGACTTCATAATGAGATAGATGACTGCATTGTATGTGATAAGTGTGCTAAAATTTGCCCTGTCGATTGTATTGATATTGAACCCATAAAAGCGGTAGAAACTTATGGGAAAACCTCTGATGGTACTTCCAAACGTATTTACGCAGCTAAGTTTGATATTAATATGGCTCAGTGTTGCTTTTGTGGGTTATGTACCACGGTATGCCCCACTGAATGCCTTACTATGACTAAAGCATATGATTTTAGCGAATATGATGTAGCGGATCATACCTATTCTTTTGCTACTATGACTCCTCTGGAAATTCTTACTAAAAAGCAAGAGTTAGAAGAGCATGAAAAGGCTAAGGCAGCAGCCAAATCTGCTGGTTCTGGAGCTACTAAAGCAGCCAGACCGGTAGCTAAGCCAAGACCTGTGAGCAAGCCCAAACTTAATACCAGTGAGGATCAGGATTCTGTAGAGGAAAAGAAAGAAGGAGCTGAAAGCAAACCCAAGCCTAAATTTAAACCTAAAATGAAGCCGAAGGTGAAAACCAGTGCTGAAAAAGAGGTTAAAGAAGATACAGAAGAAAAAAAGGAGGAAGCTGAGAATAAGCCCAAGGCTAAACCTAAACCGGTAATGAAAAAGCCTAAGCCGGTGATGAAGCCGAAGAAAAAGCCATCAGATAATGATGAGAAAGGAGATACTAGTGCTGATTGATATTCTCTTTTACATTTTTTCGGCCTTAGCTATTCTATCTGCCGGAGTAATTTTGTTTACTAAAAACCTGCTCTATGCAGCATTTTCTTTAGTAGCTACCTTTTTATGTGTGGCCGCGGTATATGTTTTGGCTCAGGCCGAATTTGTGGCTGTAACCCAGTTAATGATCTATGTGGGTGGTATAGTAGTGCTTCTAATATTTGGAGTAATGCTTACCAATAAAATTACCGATAAGGGAATTATCACTTCATCATATAACCGTTTTTTAGGTGCTATAATAGCTATTTCCCTTTTTGTGGTGCTGTTTTATGGTATTCTTAAGATTAATTTTGGTGCTGTAGAAAGTCAAAGTGCTGATATGAATAATGTGAATCAGATAGGGGTAGAGCTTCTTACAGAATACCTTCTGCCTTTTGAGATTGCAGCGGTAGTATTGCTGGTGGCACTAATAGGAGCTTCCGTTATTTCAGGATATAAAACAAAAGGGACCGATGAGTAGTGAATATTATTTTATACTGGCAGCGGCTCTTTTCTGCATAGGGTTAGCAGTAATCATTACCAAGAAGAATGCGGTAATGGTTTTGATGGGTGTGGAGCTGGTTTTAAACGCAGCTAACATTAACTTTGTGGCGGTTAATAAGAATAATTTAGTTTCTCTTGACGGGCAGTTTTTTGCCCTTTTTGTAATTGTAATGGCGGCGGCAGAGGCTGCAGTAGGACTGGCCATTGTACTGAAACTTTTTAAATATTTTAGAACCACAGAATTAGATAAAATTAATCAATTGAAAGGATAAAGTGATCAACCCAGCAGACTTACTACAACCCTTGGCGTGGAGCCAGCCTACCATACTTTGTCTATTGGTCTTATTATTACCTTTATTCAGTTTTATCATTATTACTATTTTACCGAAATCGCAGGCCAAGGCCTCGGCATGGGTAGGTATGTTGCTTACTCTTGTTGCCAGCTTTATCTCGGTGCATTTACTTATTTCTGGTTGGCAGGGAGCTGATGTCCATAGCCGGGTAGAATGGTTCTCTTTCGGTCATTTACCGCCTTTTACTATAGGAGTATTACTCAATGACCCTGCAGCGCTGATGTTGGTAGTGGTTACAGTAATCTCGTTTTTGGTGCATTTGTTCTCTACTGCTTACATGGCAGGAGATGCAGGATATAAAAAATATTTTGGCTTTTTAGGTCTCTTTACTTTCTCTATGTTAGGCATCATCCTGGCTGATAATGTGCTGGTGATCTTTGTTTTCTGGGAGTTGGTAGGTTTGTCTTCTTATCTGCTAATCAGCCATTGGAATCATAAAGACAGTGCTATAAAAGCAGCCAAGAAAGCATTTATTGCTAATAGAGTGGGTGACGTAGGCTTTATCATTGGCCTGGCTATTCTTTGGTCTCAGTTTAATACTTTAGATCTGGAAGCATTAAAAGCTTTAATGGAGGCCTCCACAATAGATAATGGACAGTGGATAGCCGGAGCACATAGTGTAAGTCTGCCTTGGCTTACAGCAGCAGGTATTTGCCTGTTTTTAGGTGCTATGGGTAAGTCAGCTCAGTTTCCGCTTCAGGTATGGTTGCCAGATGCAATGGAAGGACCAACTCCGGTTTCAGCGCTGATCCACGCGGCTACTATGGTGGCAGCAGGTGTATACCTCATGGCCAGAGTCTTCCCGCTCATGAGTGTTGATGCGCTTACCTTTGTAGCTATTATAGGATCTGTTACCGCCTTTATGGGGGCTATTGCAGCTTTAGCTCAGCATGATATTAAGAAAGTGCTGGCGTTTTCTACTATCTCACAGCTCGGTTATATGCTCATGGGGATGGGCGTGGGAGCTTATGATGCGGCGCTTTTTCACTTGTTTACACACGCTTTCTTTAAAGCTTGTTTGTTCCTATCAGCCGGAGCTGTAATCCATGCATTGCATGATTATGCTCATAGAGCTGATGCCCACTTCGATGCTCAGGATATGAGAAACATGGGGGGACTTAGAAAATATTTACCTTTTACTTTTATAGCTTATCTGGTATCCACTCTCGCTCTGATAGGAATTCCTTTCTTTTCAGGATATTTATCTAAAGATGCCTTGCTTTCAGGTGCTTATGCCTGGGCCGACCTGATGTCAGAACACACGCTTTCATGGCATTATTTGGTGCCTGATTTGGGCTTTATTACAGTGGTACTGACTGCGCTTTATATGGTTCGCCAGCTTCTTTTAGTCTTTTTTGGAGATTTTAGAATTGCCGATGAAAGGTCTATAGATGCGAATATAAAAGTGAAAGATGTGCCTTGGGTGATGAAAATAGCCCTCAGTATTTTGGCGCTGATGTCATTTGGCTTTATATGGTCATTGAACCCATTAAACCACAGTTTGAGTTGGTTTTTAGCGGCATTGAAAACACCAACTATCTTAGTGCCTGACATGGACGGAGAGTGGCAACGCGCTTTGGTGGAGTTGGCAGAGCACAATCACATGCAGGTAACTATCATATCTGTATCCATGATAGTGATCGGTGGCTTAGTGGCCTGGTTTATTTATAGACCAAAAGGAAAATATACCATCAATTATTTTAACAGACAGGGAGCAAGAAATGTGTGGCAATGGCTGTCTTTTAATAATTGGTATCTGGATAAGATTTATAACGACTTTATAATAAAACCCATAGAAGTGCTATCACAAAAGTTACAGTTATTGGACACTAAAGTGATAGATAACTTTATTGATAAATTCGCCATTTTTAATATCATATTAGGGCATTTAACCGCTTGGATAGATAGAAATATAGTGGACGGAATAGTGAATTTTTCCGTTTTCTTTGTCGGAAGGGTAGGTCTTATGACCAAATCAATACAAGGAGGTAAAGTACAGAGCTATATAGCCCTGGCTTTTGTGGGAATTTTAGTATTCATTTTTTGGATAATCTGGTAGATTAATGCTAAACAATTATTTACTTTCTATACTCATATTTTTACCTCTTATAGCCGCTTTGGTAGTGGCGTTTATACCAGGTAAGTTCAAAGGTACTTTCAAATATATAGCTCTTGGTGTAGCCTCTGTACAGGTGTTGCTGGGCATTATGCTCTTTGCTGGCTATGATTCTTCTCAGGCAGGGGTGAATCAGCTGCAAGGGTTTCAGTTCTTAGAAAATGTATCTTGGTTTGATATTCATCTTTCGTCATTCGGGCATATTTCTGCTGGTTATATCCTAGGGGTAGATGGGCTGAATATGAGCATGGTATTGCTCTCAGTAGTAGTGATGCTCATTGGCACTATTGCTTCCTGGAATATTAAAACTAGAGAGAAAGGCTATTTTAGTCTTCTGTTGTTGTTGAATGGAGCTATATTGGGCTGCTTCTTGTCATTAGACTTCTTGCTTTTCTACTTGTTCTTTGAATTTATGCTACTCCCCATGTACTTCCTGATTGGTTTGTGGGGAGGAGTAAGAAGAGAATATGCTTCAATAAAATTTTTCTTATACACCTTATTCGGATCTATTTTTATACTGATTGCCATGATAGCACTGAACCTTTCAGTGATTGATCCTGCTGCTACTGCCATAGAAGCTGGCTTTGTGCAGGAAGGTCAAGCGGTAAGTCAGGAAATAGTAGAGCAGGTGCAGCAAAGCCTTTCTGCGGGAGAGCTGTCTGGTGAAAACCTGGTACATACTTTTAACATGGTTTATATGACAGACCCTGCTAACTACATTCCCGGGTCGGTTATGGATTATAAGGTGGTGAAAATGATCCTTGGGCAAGAAGGAAGGCTGGTGATGTTTTTACTACTCTTCATAGGCTTTGCCATAAAAATACCGGTGGTGCCATTACATACCTGGTTGCCCGATGCGCACGTAGAAGCTCCCACACCTATCTCGGTAATATTGGCCGGAGTACTACTTAAAATAGGAGGATATGGCCTTATGCGAACAGCCTTTATGATTATTCCTGATGGAGTAGGTTATTATGGTTGGATGATGGGCCTCTTAGGCGTAATTTCTATCATTTATGGCGCCTTGAATGCACTTGGTAGTAAAGATCTAAAGAAAATGATCGCTTATTCTTCCGTTTCGCACATGGGTTTTGTGCTGTTAGGCTTAGCCTCAGGCACTGCAGAGGGCGTGAGCGGAGCAGTATATCAGATGGTGAGTCATGGAGTTATCTCTGCAGCACTATTCCTTATAGTTGGAGTGATTTACGAGCGCGGACATGATAGAATAATACAGAACTACTCCGGATTAATCAATAAGATGCCTAGATACACCATTTTTACGGTTATATTCTTTTTCGCTTCTTTGGGTTTACCTGGTTTTTCCGGTTTTATCGCGGAGATATTTGTGCTGTTGGGATCATTTAACTCATCAGTAGTGAATGGATTTTTACCTAAGTGGATGACCATAATTGCCGCTTTAGGTTTGATTTTTAGTGCGGCATATTACCTTTGGACTATACAGCGCATGTTTTTTGGTAAGTTTTTCACAAAAATAGAAGTAAGCAATGATGAGCTTACCGACCTTAATACCAGAGAGTATGTTATGCTGGTGCCATTAGTAATACTGGCCTTGTTGATGGGAGTTTTCCCCTCATTTTTATTGGATATGATTAATAATTCTGTAACCGTGTTTATTGATGTAATCAGTCAGTACGGAAATATTATTCAGCAAAACTAAAGATACCTTGCAAGAAAAGCTTACAGCCATAACCGGAAGCATGGGCAATTTCTTACCAGAAATAGCTATTGTAATATCACTTGTGCTATTGCTTATAGCAGGTTTATTTAAAGCCGGTAGTTTTAATAAATTATATCAAACCCTGGCCCTGATCTTTTTGGCTATCATCATGGTGCTGGTAGTAGGGCAGTGGCATGATGTGAGTACTTTAGAGAGCCCATTACCATTGTTCAACAACATGGTGAAGCTAAGCAGTGTAGCTGTTTTTTGGAAGATAATATTTGTGTTAGGAGCCTTTATAACCATAGCAATGGGCTTTGGCAATAAGGAGTTTAAAGATAAAAGTAGCGAATATTATCTTTTGATATTCGGTATTCTACTGGGGGCTCATCTGCTGGTGATGGCTAACAACCTGCTTACGGTATACTTATCCATTGAGCTGCTTTCTATTACAGCCTACATCCTCACCTCTTTCTCATTTAATGCAGCCTCTAAAGAAGCAGCTATAAAATATTTGCTTTTCGGTGCAGCAGCCTCAGGGGTTATGCTCTTTGGTATGTCATGGTTATATGCGCTTACCGGAACCTTAACCTTTGATGATGTCCAGTTTTTAGACGGCCTTATCAAAGCTCATGCTTTGCCATTTACCTTGGCAGCTGTTATGACTTTAGCGGGTATGCTATACAAAATATCTGCGGCTCCCATGCATATATGGGCTCCAGATGTGTATACCGCTGCGCCTACACCGGTGGCAGCTTATTTCTCTATTGTACCTAAGCTTGCGGGTATAGGCATCTTAATGAGATGGATGATGGTGATTAACCTGTTTGGAGATAGCCCTGTAAACTGGACTATTGTGCTGGCAGTTATAGCTATGATCACCATTGGTATTGGTAATTTTAGTGCCTTATGGCAAAATAATGTAAAGAGAATATTGGCTTATTCTTCTATAGCTCACTCAGGCTTTTTAGTGGCCGGATTGGTGGCTTATAGTGAAACGGCCTATAAAGCTATTCTCTTTTATTCTTTCGTATATCTGCTTATGAATATGGCCGCTTTCCTTTTTATAAATCATGCAGAAAAGGAGTGGGGCTATACTAAAGTAGAAGATTACAAGGGCCTTATTAATGTGCAGCCCTTATTGGGAGTGGCTCTGGTGATAGTTATGATTGCACTTACCGGATTGCCTCCTACAGGAGGGTTTACGGGTAAGTTTTTGATATTTAGCGCTTTGTGGGATAGCTATGTAGAGTCTGGTAATGATTGGAGTTTATACCTCTTAATTTTTGGATTAATGAATACAGTGATAGCCCTGTTTTATTATCTTAAATTACCTTACTATATTATCTTCAAAAACGCTGAACATAAGCCTGAAAATCAATTAATATTCTCATTGCAGAATTTTTTAGGATTCTTTTTGGTTGTAGCGATATTGTTATCATTCTTTAAACCAGATAGTTTGATGAGGATCATTAATAGTGTTAGCTTTGCATTTTAAATACTGATATGAGCGACAGCATAAAACACGAATGTGGAATAGCCATGGTCAGGCTAAGAAAACCACTTTCTTATTTCATTGAAAAGTACGGTTCTCCTACCTACGCAGTTAACAAAATGTATATTTTAATGGAAAAGCAAAGAAACCGCGGGCAAGACGGTGTGGGAATTGCTAACATTAAAATAAATCAAAAACCGGGTTTGCGATATATCAGTCGCTATAGATCAATAGATCAGGAACCTATTAAAAGCATCTTTGAGAAGATTGCGAAGAAGTACAAAAAAGCTTCTAAAGAGGGGAAGGACAAGTATTATGACGAGCACTGGATGAAAGATAACTGTGCTTTCACTGGTGAAGTTTGGTTAGGCCACCTGAGATATGGTACACATGGCAAGAACAGTATTGAAAACTGCCATCCTTTTTTACGTCAGAATAACTGGAGAAGTAGAAACCTGGTAGTGGCAGGTAACTTCAACATGACTAATGTGGATGAGCTTTTCGATATTCTGGTTCGCTTAGGCCAGCACCCTAAAGAAAAAGTGGATACCGTGACGGTGATGGAGAAGATAGGCCACTTTTTAGATGAGGAAAACAATGATATCTTCAGAAAGTATAAAGAACATTATTCTAATCAGGAGATAACAGAACTTATAGAGAGCGAACTTGATCTACAAAAAGTATTAAGTCGCGCTTGTAAAGATTTTGACGGTGGCTATGCTATGGCCGGAATGGTAGGGCATGGAGATGCTTTCGTAGCCAGAGATCCGGGAGGAATAAGGCCTGCCTATTATTATGCTGATGATGAGGTGATAGTAGTAGCATCAGAAAAGCCTGCTATAAAAACAGCTTTTAATGTTGACTATGGTGAGATCAGAGAGATAAAGCCAGGGCACGCACTTATCATTAAGAAAGATGGTGAGTATGGTGAGCATCAGTTCATTCAGCCTAAAGAGAAGAAGACTTCTTGTAGCTTTGAAAGAATTTATTTCTCTAGAGGTACTGATCCTGATATTTATAATGAAAGAAAGAAATTGGGTTCTTTACTGGTTCCTCAGATCCTGAAAGCAATCAATTTTGATTTAAAAAATACTGTTTTCTCATACATTCCTAACACCGCCGAAACGGCCTTTTTAGGAATGATGCAAGGCATGGAAGACTACCTTAGTGCCAAGCGTAAGGAAGTAGTAATAGATAAAAAACCTCATATGGGTGATTTGGAAGAGTTCCTGTCTTTCCGCCCTAGAGTTGAAAAAATAGTGTTGAAAGATGCTAAACTGAGAACCTTTATCGCTGATGATAATCATAGAGATGAAATGGTGGCTCACGTTTATGACACTACTTATGAGGTGGTTAATAAAGGCAAAGATACACTGGTGATAATGGATGACTCTATTGTGAGAGGTACTACCCTTGAGAAGAGTATTCTTACCATGATCACTCGTTTGAGACCAAAGAAAGTGGTTATTGTATCTTCTGCACCACAAATCAGATTCCCTGATTGCTATGGTATAGATATGTCTAAAATGAATGAATTTGTGGCTTTTAGAGCTATGGTTCAGTTATTGAAAGACGAGAATAAAGAGCATTTGCTAGGTGAGGTATATGACTTATGTACAGAATCGCTGGCTAAAAAGGAGAATATCAATCATGTGAATAAGCTATATGATGAGTTTAGCTATGAGCAGATATCTTCTAAGATAGCAGATATAGTAAAGCCTCCGGAGATGCTAGCCGATCTTGAAGTGATTTATCAAACAGTGGATAACCTGCATAAGGCATGTCCTAATCATGCCGGTGATTGGTACTTTACAGGTAATTTCCCTACAGCTGGTGGAACCAGAGTGGCTAATCAGTCTTATGTGAACTTTATGGAAGGTAAGCTGGTAAGAGCTTACTAGGCCAATACATAATATTATTTTAAGAGGTTGTATCATAAGTCAATTATGATGCAACCTCTTTTTCTTTTTAATGCTCTATTGATTCCAGTGTTATGCCCTGTTCCTCCATGTACTTTAAAAGCTTCTTAGTGGGGTTACACATTTCCAAGCCAATTATCTTTTTAAGATTAGGCAGAAGCGAGAGATCATCAATGGCCTTGTTAGATACCTTGATCAATTCATCACCTGTGCCGGGGTCATAGAAGGGCCACAATTGATTATATACCTCAGACCCTCCATTGATGCCGTCGTCAATTTCAAGCGTTGTAACCTGCTTTAAAAGCTCTTCTGACATGTCTAGTTGCTGTAAGTACTTTTTAGCTTCAGGGATCAAATCATAGCCATCACTTTCTACATCTATTTGGCGCTTGTCATATTCTTTGGCAAACTCATAAATATCAAACTTTGGCTGAAGCACTTCCTGGTTATACATCAGCTCTTCAATTACCCATAGCTTAAAGCCAAAGTCTTTAAATTTGACTTTAGGGCTTTTGTTAATAGGGAATACTTTAGGCTTATTTTTAAACTCATGGCTTTCAGTAACTAACTGCGCTAATTCTGTAAGGTATGCGCTTTCTGGTAGCTTTTTTAATAGGAGTTCAAGGCTTTGACGCAAAGGCTTTTTAACGGCTATTGATCTTACAGCTGAGTTCCATTTTTTACTTTGAATACTGTCAAAGTTTTGTTCTAAATCAGCTCTCTCTTTTTTATAATGCTTTATGCCTTGCCCCAGATTCTTCGTTTTCAAAAAGGCGATCCTGTCGTTTATTTTTGCAAGCTGCTCTTCTTTCGTTTCTAGTTTAATGCCTAGGGCAGCAATAACCCCTTCATGAATGAGAAACTTAATATCATCTTCATTCCATTCAGGATAGTTTTTAAGCACCTGTTCAATGATTTTAGGCGCACTTTTATGAGCGAAATCTTCCCTCTTAGCATATTCACCAAGCATGTCATAGAGAATGCTGAAGTAAACACCTTCTTTGTTTTTAGTGGCAATATAATGACAAAGGAGCTCTGAAAGCGCATTAATTGTATCGGTACTCTCACCATAGAGCGTAAGCAGATAGCTGTCATCCACATCAAACTTCTTAATGAGCGGAAGCAAGTGAACAGAGGCCTGATCTCTTAAAGGATTGTTTATCTGGGTAAGTGTAACATAAATCCTTAAAATAGTTGCAATAAAAGCTCCTAAGGTCCCTTTGTAGGCCAGGCTTTCAGTCTCTAATATTTGATAATCTTCCCTTTGCAGTAATTGAGAAATATGTCCATTAAGTTCATCATGATACTGCTGCTGGCTATTCGTGGTCTTAGGCAGAAGGCCATATTGAGGTGAGAAGGAGGCCAGTACATGTGCATATTTGAAGGTGGCCTGTCTTTGGTCTTCAGTTTGAGAAGGAAATTCCGTTAATAGCTGGGCTAAATGAGCTAAAGGATAGTTCATGAAAGCCGGATCATGCTTTAGGTTTTCGCTCCATTCTCTATGGATTTTATCAATGCTGGATTTATCGTTAAACTTAGCCTGAGCAATGGTTTTGGCTTGTTCTTCTAATGCAGATTTCATGGAATAGTAATTCGTTTTTTCCTATTGAAATAATTAATGCACCAAAGATAAACACCAGAATGCATTATAACATGCCCTTATTTTGGGTTATGATTTTACTGGTATTCAGGGATATAAAAAAGGCAGTAAAGTGCTGCTTTTGAAATCAGACTTCACTGCCATTATGCAAAATGGATTGGATCTTATAATAAATTAAAGGCCTCTTGTATTACCGCACAGCCCTTTCTGATATCTTCCTCTGAAATATTGAGTGGTGGAGAAATTCTGAAGCTTTGAGGGCATGATAGAAACCAGAACGTGATTACACCATGATCAAGGCAATATTTGGCTATTTTAAATACATCATCGCTAGATGCAAAATCTATAGCGAACATCATTCCTTTTCTTCTGATCTCTATTATTTTGTCATGCTGTAATAGAGATTCAATGAGTTGACCTTTAGCTTCTACTTGAGTTACAATATTCTCATTTTCAAATACTTCTAACACACCTAAAGCAGCCGCGCAGCTGGCAGGGTTGCCTCCGAAAGTGGTAATATGCCCCAGCATAGGATCATGAGTTAAAGAAGTCATTTTATCTAGTGAAGATATAAAAGCACCAATAGGTAAGCCACCACCTAGGGCTTTAGCGATGGTAAGAATATCTGGGACAATGTTAAAATGCTCAAAGGCAAACATTTTACCAGTACGACCCATGCCTGCCTGAATTTCATCAAAGATGATGAGGGTGCCGGTTTCATCACACTTGGCTCTAAGGGCTGTCATGTACTCCTGGCTGGGCACTCGCACGCCGGCATCACCTTGTACGGTTTCCATAATGATGCAAGCCGTTTTGGTGGTGATCATTTCCAGATCATCCATGTTATTAAACCTTACAAACTTCACATCAGGCAACAGCGGACGGAAGGCTTGCTTTTTAGTTTCATTACCAGACACACTTAGGGAGCCGTGAGTACTGCCATGGTAAGAGCCACGACAAGAGATAATCTCTGTTCTTCCTGTATATCTTTTGGCTAATTTCAGCGCTCCTTCGTTGGCTTCAGTGCCGCTGTTAGTAAAGTAGCAGCAATTAAGGCTTGGCGGTAAGAGGTCAGTAAGCTTTTTGGCCAGCAGGTTAGGTGCTGATTGTACAAACTCACCATAGACCATCACATGCAAGTGCCTGTCTACCTGCTCTTTAATTCGCTTGATGATATGCGGGTGCTGATGTCCTAAATGGTTTACGCCTACGCCGGAGATGAGATCCAGATAAGCTTTGCCATCAGGTGAATATAAGTAGCTTCCGGCGGCCTTTTCTACTTCCAGTAAAATAGGTGAACCGGTAGTTTGTGCTATGTTCTTTAGAAAAATATCATGACTGAATTCCATGAGCACAAAATTAGTTAATCGGAGTAGAGAACGGATACTAATGGAGGGAAATTAAAGGGGTAGCTGTTTCTTTTTTAAAAAGAGAATATACTTATCTGAGAATAATAGCTAAGAAAATTAAGCTAAATATAAAGCGGCTACCTTTAAGTATAATTGGCCACTGCTGCAGAAGAAGTGATAAGTAAAAAAAGCCTGTGTTAAATGTCATTTGACACAGGCTTTTTGATTTTCAGGGTTTGTTTTGAAGTAGAAGAATCATAGATTCATTGCCTTGATTTTGAGCATAGCTCAGCGGAGTATTACCATAAGCATCTATTACGTTGAGGTCAGCTCCATATTGCAAAAGTATCTTAGCGATTTGATCTCTACCAAAAGTGGCCGCAAAAGTAAGGGCGGTGGCTCCATTATAGTTTTTGGTATTAGGAGAAGCTCCTGTTTTAAGTAATAGCTTTACCAACGTGGTGTACCCTTTAAAAGTAGCTCCCATTAAGGCGGTGTTACCAGATTTATCTTG
The DNA here is from genome assembly GCF_021389955.1 of Fulvivirga maritima. NCBI lineage: Bacteria > Pseudomonadati > Bacteroidota > Cytophagia > Cytophagales > Fulvivirgaceae > Fulvivirga > Fulvivirga maritima. The sequence goes on along the minus strand of NZ_CP089980.1, from coordinate 5,958,226 downwards.
AGTATCAATTTCTACTTTTTCAGATAGTAAATATTGGCTGGTTTCTTTTTGATCATTATAAATAGCTAGAATTAGAGGTGTATAACCTTTATGATCATGACTATTGAGCGTGTCAGGATTTATGGCTGCTAAGCTCTTTAGTGTTTGAATATCACCTTTACGTGCCGCATCGAACACATCATCATATTGCTGTGCTGATGCTATATATAGAGTAAAGCTGGCTAGTGCTGTTAAAAGTATGTTTTTCATGTTGTTGTAATTTTTCATTGATTATGTCATAAATGGCTTTTGCCCAATCATCGTCATCATTTAAGCTTCTGGTGAAATGAAATTTCTTACCTCCATTAGATAAGAATAATTCACGGTATTCTTCACCTATTTCTAAGGTCGTTTCAAGACAATCGGCTACAAATGAAGGTGAAACCACTAGTAGGTTTTTAACGCCTTCTTCAATTAAATGTATGATTGTATCATCTGTATAAGGCTGTATCCAGGGGTCTTTACCTAATCTGCTTTGAAATGAAGTAGAGAAGGGAGTGTCTATTTTTTGAGCTATTAATTCTGATGTTTTGAAACAGGCTGAGCGATAGCAATAGGGTTTATTTTCTGACTTCTTTCCGCAACTACAGTTGGGCCAGGCGCACTTTTCGTTGTCTTGTTTCTGAATGTTTTTTAAATGCCGTTCAGGGATTCCATGATAGCTGAATAAAACATGATCTGGCTTATAATAATCGATGTCTGTAGCTACCTTTTCAGTAAAAAGATTGATATACCTGGAATCAGTGTGGTAGGAATTAATAAAATCAATGGATGGAATAATATTCCATTTACTGATTATTGACATTACCTTCTGGACTACAGAGCCCGTAGTGGCAGAGGCATACTGAGGAAAAAGAGGAAATACTATGATGCGTTCTACATTCTTTTTCCGAAGGGAGGTTAATGCTTTTTCAATAGATGGGTTTTGATACCGCATAGCAAGTTCAACCTCCACATCATTATCAAATAAAGTGTTTAATTTTTCAACCAATGACCTTCCGTATACCATTAAAGGGGAGCCATTTTTTAGCCATAGCTTTTTATATTCTTTGGCTATTTTAGGAGCTCTGAAGGGTACTATTATACCTCTAACTAAGATGTTTCTTTTGATTGACGAGAGATCTATTACCCTTTCATCTGTTAAAAATTCAGTGAGGTATTTCTTTACATCTTTAACTTGAGGGGTGTCTGGAGTACCCAGGTTTACTACTAATATTCCTGTTTTCATGAGAAAAACGTATTTGGGGTAAATGCTTTTTGTATTAATTCCATGCTGTTTTCTGATAGCTCACCTTCACAAGTGTTGTTCATGATCACAGCTGGGTTTTTAACCATTTTTTCCGCTATTAATTGAGCTATATGGTCAATGTTTTTGAGTTTAGGATCATTACGGTCAAGTTGATTAATTACCTCTTTAATAGTGAGTGTAGTACTTTCTTTATAGTCATTGAGAAACCTTCTGATCTTTCCTTTTTGAATCCAGATGCTCAATGCATTCATCTCCTCTGTAATAATAGACTCGGCATCATTTATGGCTTGCCTTCGGTTGTTATCAGTTTGTTCAATCTGCTCAGTAACATTATCCAGGTTAAAGAGCTCAATATTATACTGATAAGCTAACGATGGATTTATATTGCAGGGGAGGCTAAGGTCGACGATGATTTTTTTACCCTTTTCAGGTAATCTGTATATTAGATTTTTTCTGTTGCTAACCGCTGTTATTATTGCATCAAACTCATTAAAGCGATTTTCTTCTATGGTGCTCCAGCTTACAGTTTTCAGGTGGTAATCCTTTGCCAGATCAAGAGCCTTTTCTTCAGTTCTGTTACTTATATATATTTCCTGAAATGCGAATTTGGGTAGATATTTAAGTATTTCTTTAGCTATTTCTCCGGCTCCTATGAGAAGTAATTTTTTGCTTTGAATACTTTCTTTACCGAAGCTGTCCTGAATAATCTTTAATGCACGATAAGCTGTAGATCTGCTTCCATTTCTAAAGGCAGATTCATTAGAGATGCGTTTATGACTTTTAAATACAGCCTGTAATGTTCTTTCTAGAATGGAGCCTTGAGTTTTATTTTTCAGTGAAAGTTTATAGGCGCTTTTAATCTGATTTAATATTTGTTGATCACCCACTACGGCAGATCTAAGTCCATTCGCTACTTGCAGCATGTGGAAGGCGGTATCATTTGTGCGGTTATGAAAATGGAATAATTTTTTCTCTGAACTGAGTTTTGCTTCCGGATGCAGAGCTGTGATAAAATATTCACACATATCAGAGGCACTGGTCTCAATGCTTTCAAAATATATCTCAGTCCGATTACAGGTAGAAAGTATCAGTAACCCGCATATGTCCGAGAAATGGCTGGAGATATTCAGGCTTAGCAGACTAACGGCTGTGTTTGAAAGGTGATATTTTTCCCTCTGCTCCAGTGAAGTGGAAGTATGAGATATACTAATATTTCGTAGAGATGGTAACATAATAAGATGGAAATAAAGAAGGCGATTCTAAAAAGTGAATATTAGAATGCCTTCTTATGGTTTTTTGATTAGTGATGGTTCATGAAATCTTTCATGCTATATCCAAGGCCTTTGGCTACAGCCATTCCTAGTTTTCTATCCGCTCTGTAGAAGTAAGTTATCATGGTCATTTTTATTTCATTACTTTCCACTTGCTCTAAGTCCGCTACTAGGTTTCCTATTAGATTTTCCTGGTTTTGTTTATCCAATGAGTTGAAAAAGTCACCAGCCTGTGAATAATAGTTCTTCTTGGTAATTTCAGATTGAGCTATTACAGCTTTATTTAGTGTAGATGTAGAGGCTCTGTATGTAGTATCTTCAGCTACAGGTGTATAGTGGCTGGGTTGATAGTTTACATCAGGGTTAGGAAAACTTTCATTTCTACTGCTTAGGTAGCTGTCAGAGTTGTAATTGATTACTTCTCCTTTTGGTTTGTTTACCTCAATCTGTTGGAAATTTGGTCCCAATCTATGGCGTTGAGTATCAAAATAGGAGAATAATCTACCTTGTAATAGTTTGTCTTCAGAAGGTTCAATGCCTGGTATTAATGATCCGGGAGAGAAAGCAAGAGACTCTATTTCCTGAAAATAATTAACAGGATTACGGTTGAGCGTCATGGTGCCCACTTTTACTTTTGGTATTTCATCTTCAGGCCAGTCTTTAGTGGCATCTAATGGCCAAAAATCGAAGTTTTGCATATCTTCAGGCTTGATCATTTGCACATATAGGTCCCACTTAGGATAGTTTTTTTGAGCTATATCATTTCTAAATGAAATAGTAGCATGCTGCCAGTTTTTTCCTTGCTGTTCGTTCGCTTCTGCTCTGGTGAAGTTTTTCTCACCTTGATGAGATACCCAACTATATTTTACATAAGTAACTTGTCCTTTTTTATTAATCCATTTGAAGCCATGTACACTGCTTCCATTCATGTATTGATACCCCTGTGGAATGCCATAATCAGACCACAACCTCACTACCATATGTGTCGCTTCAGGAGTTTTAGATATGAAGTCCCAATAGCGGTTAGGATCTTGCACATTGGTTACAGGAGATGGCTTTAAGGAGTGAATTACATCTGGAAATTTAATAGCGTCCCAAATGAAGAATACAGGTAGGTTATTGCCCACTATGTCATAGTTCCCATCTTCAGTGTAGAACTTTACCGCAAAACCACGAGGGTCTCGAGCTGTTTCAGGTGAACCTTTACCATGAATTACTGTGGAAAACCTTACGGCTAAATCTGTTTTCTTTCCGGTTTTTTGAAAGGGAGCTGCCATAGTGTATTCTGACATGTCAGCCGAAGCTTCAAAATACCCGAAAGCTCCGGTGCCTCTTGCATGTACTACACGCTCAGGAATGCGCTCTCTATCAAAGGAGGCCAGTTTTTCAATAAGATGGATGTCTTCTAATAATACAGGGCCATATTCTCCTGCTGTTTTAGAATTTTGATTATCCCCTACAGGCGCTCCTGTATTGGTGGTCATTTTTTTTTGCCCAAATGATGCCGCAGATACGGTGAGGGCTGATACTAATAATAGTAGTCTTCGCATGTGATGTTATTGTTTTTATTTGACTACAAAGCTTGGAGGGTTTTGAATATTTATCAAATTGATTAATGTTGGTTATTTATTTATAAAACAAATAATGCTAAGCGTGGTGTAGCCAATTGAGACTTAATACCTTTAATGCAATGTTTAAAAAGAGTTTTAAATTGAAATGCGGGAGAAATGGTGTGGTTATTGAAAATATAAATATCGCAGCAAGTAGAATCAATTTGACTAGTTGTACGGTAGGCAGTAAGGGGCGCTATATTTTGTTAATTCTCCGGATGAGAGGTGGCAATGGCTTATTTTCTTAAAACCACAGTATCTGGTTGTTGGTTCAAAAAGGTATACATCACTTTTTCTCCATGTTGGTGCCATATTGAAGGGATAGTATCCGTAATAAAACCTTCCTTTTTGAAGATTAATGGGGGAGCAGAGTGTGGTGCTTTGGCCAATTTAAAAAATCCATTAGCGTCAGTTTGTACAGAATCAACAACATTAGCACGGTTTATCTTTACAGTGACGTCCGTTAATGGCTTTTCATCATAATAGATGTAGCCCCAATAGTAGTCACGATTTACTTTGCAGGAGCTGATGCCCAAGGTTAGAAAGATAAAAGCCAGCCCAAATTTTGAAAGGAGTGATTTCATAGTGATGAAGTAAGGTTAAAGTTATAATATTTTAATGGCCTTTTTGTTTATTGTGAGAGATTTATTGTTATTCTTACTTAAGTGATAAAATTACGCGTTAATAACGGCTTCTAGTTAGTTATAGTATTTAAAAGTAATGCACTTTTCTAAAAAAAAGGCAGGAGTGTCTTCGGGAATATGCTCTTTTAATATGCTAATTAATCGGTGATGTTCGGAGGAAAAAATGTTTCATTCAAGCTTAATTATTTTGAACCACCTTTTCGAACTAGATTTATTGAATCTAATATGATCACCTCTGAGTATTGTTGATATTCTCTTATGTCAATCGTATCAGAAACATAGTCTTTATGACTTATAAGTAGCATAAAGGAGTAATAAGGTCTTGTATCTCGATGAGGCTTGAATAGAAAATAGTCTTTACTTTCTTCTTTTATACTGAAGACTCCATCTTTATCAGTAAAGGATGGTTTTTCTCCATTACAGTCGCTTTGGAAGCAGTCAATAAATTCAACCTTTACACCTTTTAAAGGATCTTTATTAGCAGAATCTAATATTTGTCCCTCAACTTTAGGGCGTAGAATAAATTCCTGAGAACATGAAGTCATTAATAAGAGTAGAAAAGGTGTTATGTATTTCATTTTAATACTAATTTAGTTAACCATGACTTTGTTAACGGGTATGTTTCACCTCCTTCAGCAATAGTCATAAGGTTGTATTAACCTGAACTTCTTTATTCTTTAATAAATAATGTGTCATTCCTATTATTAACAAAATAGTATTTGATGCCGTATTCAGGATGAGTTCTGATAACCTGAATCGAATCGATTTTTTTTAGGCCTTTTTTAACATATAGGAAAGATTCCATAAAGTTTTTTCTGGCTTCAAGTGAGAAAAAACCGTTGACATCAGTTTTAGTTTCCCTATCAGGATGATCTCTACCTACAATTATCACCCCTTCTATAGGTACATTTTCTTTGTCTACAATAACTCCTTGATAATTTGAAATTTCTGAATTACACTGAGTGTTTAGTAAGAGTATAAAAATGCTTATGTATTTCATTCTAATCCTAATTTAGTAAGCCACACTAGACCTAATCGATTATTATCAGAGAGTAGAGTAATACTCTCTGATAATAATCTGTGGCCTAATGAATCGAGAGGTTCACGTACGGTTCTTTGAGAAGCTTAGGGGTGAGATTCCCCATTGTCTACTTGACTATGAAACTTTATATATAGAGTATCTTTTTGGCCTTCTACAAAATTATACTTTATTTTTTCACCACCCTGACTACCGAAAACTTGTATAGAATCAATAATTGTTAGGTCGTTTTGCTCCACATAAAGAAATCGGTTAATGTTATTATTTTTTGCAGGTATTTTAAAATATCCTTTTTCATTTGTTATTGAATAGTTGTTTTTGTCGCTTTTTTCATAAACCTTTAAATTTTTTACGGGCTTATTATTCATATCATAAATAAAACCTTGATAATAATTTATATTGGTTTTGCATCCGGCAAAGAAAATTGCCATTATAATAAAAAGTAATTTTTTCATTTTAGTTCTAATTTTGTGAGCCATATCAAACTTAATGTGTCTTTTTCAGCTGACGAAAATCTTTTATACTGACTTATAGGAACAACATTTAAATAGTATGGCATTACATCTATTTCTCCACTTTTAGGATATGGAATAGCATTTGAGCTTTCTGATTGAGTTACGGTATTAACACTTCCTTTATGCCCGTAGCTATAAAATGTTCCTCCATAAGCTTTTAATATTGTATGTCCAATCTCGTGTGCTGAAGTATATTTTACTTCTATGTCTTCAATGCTTGGATTATTGTAATCCCATCTGTTAGAGTATTTTATATACCCCACATTATAACAAATCGCCTCTCTAGAAACAATATTACCGATAAATGAAATAGGGTCATCGACTGTTCCCGGATTTCCTGATCGCATCCAAGTGTTGTTAGTGTTGAATATTAAACTCACATCATCCATTGCTTTTTCAGTTGTATTAATAGCGGTTACAAATACTTCATAAGCCTCTCCATCTATATCTACATTTTTAGCAATAAAATGATTTCTGTTTCGTCCCCAATGATAATTAATACCTTCTAAAGCTAGCGTTTCTAAATCTCTAAAGCTTTTAACCTGAGACGTTAAAGGTGGTTTTCCAAAATATTTAATTCGGCTTTCAGGAATTTTATCCCAGGGACATTCTTTAATAATTATAGGGTCAGGAGCTACTATCTGCTCCGTGCAATCTATTCCATAAGCCCCACCATCCTTCAGGTTTACCCTTAATGTTACATCTATTCGTTTAGTGTTTTTATTGATTTTTACATCAACCCATTCTACTTCCTCGTAATTGGCTTCAAAGTCTATGGAATGCCTGTCGGTGTTGCCTTCTTTATCTTTGCCTATGGCATAAAAATTTAAGCTTTGGGCTTTAGTGAATTTGGCGGAGTCGAAAATGCCAGAGTTATCAAATCCATCCCATTTCCAGGTGTGTTCTCCTCGGGTTAGTTTGTCTTTATCAGTGATTTTTTCTTCATACCATACAGTACTTCCATTTCTGATTTGTATAAGCATTTCAACGGCGTCATTGTCTTCAATATCATAAGTAAATTGAAAAAAATCACGTTCTTGGTTTCCTTAATAGTCAGGAATGCCAAGCGGTACAAAATAGGGCATGTTATGATAGTTTAGCTTTTACTTTAAGTTCTTTGGGTTGTTCACTCTTACTCTTTTCCTCTGAAGATGAAGCCTCTGTTTGGCCAAAGGTCTTGCGCCAATAAGTAGAATACTCAGCAGCTGAAGCTGAATCCTGAACACCGCCTGCCGTGATCACAATAGTCTCTTGCATGGGTTGTTCACTTTGATTTTTAAAACCCTGATGATTAAAGATTACATGGCAATCATAAAAAGTGATTTTTCTGGTTTTGCCTCCTGCAATACTAGGGATGTACTCAAGTACTAGTTTTGGAATGCTGTTTTTTGCCTCCGTGGCATACTCGAAAAAATATTGTCTTTGGAAGCTTCAATTACAACTTTTAATCCATTGAAGATAGGTGTTGATGACGGTTTGCCTGATTCATCGATTCTCTGTCGTATGCCATATTCCGCCTCTATAATATTATATGAGTTTTCCTCAAAGTATAATTTAGCTATAATGCCCATAGAAATGATAATAATAAATATGAATTGCTAAATTATCTTTTAATTGTTCTATATTATTCTAGATGTAATGTTTTAGTGAATAATTAACTATTAAGAAAATCTCCAGTATGATTAATACCACTTAGCCAAAATATGCTGAGCTGCAGTGGTAAGGTCTCTCCATGCTTTGTTAAAGGCATTATCTCGGTAGGTTGCATACATGCCCAGGTGCTGAAAAAGGCTGTGACTACTTTGGTTAATGAAGCGGATGTAGTTATCTATGGCTTGGTTAAATTCTTTAAGGCTATCTTCCATTAAGCCGTTTTCTAACTGTGACCAGCAATTTTGAGCCTCTTCATAAAATAGCTCAGAGAGCTTTTCATTTTCTTTTTCAGCAGTTTTTATGGTGTGCTGTAGTGAGGATTCCTTTTCAGACGAGTAGTTTTTAGTTTGGTAGTATACATTCGCTTCGTTGAGCAGGTGTTTAAACAAGCCTATTAACACAGAAGTGATGCAACCACGAGCAAATTCATTGAAAGGGAAATAGTAAATCAGGTAATCATAATTATTAATTACCCTTTCAAAATTAAATAGCATATGCTCAGGTACTTGGGCTTTTTTTACCTTTATAGTATGAGAAAGCGTGTTTTCCATGCCATAGGCTTTCCAGTCATTAATAATAGCTACCTGATTAGGGTCAAAAGCAAAGGCGCTTACTTTTTGAGAATTATTTAAGGTGCAATTAGCCGTGAACAGGGTGGCATAATGGCTGCCGCTGCAATATTTCCACTGGCCTGATACCTCATAGCCACTGCCATTAGTAACCGCATTACCGGTAGCCATGCCACTGCCAGCTATTACAAAATCAGACTGAGCAATATACTGATCGGCCACCTCCTTTGATAAATATCCGGTAAAATACCCACCTCCCGAGCCTATTTGAACAGCCCAGCCAAAATCACCATCAATATAAGCACTCATTTCCATGATTTTTAGCCCCTCTGGGAAGCTACACTCTAAACCGCCTAACTGCTCGGGAATGAATATTTTAAACAGCTTATGCTCATAGATAAGGTCGAGTATCTCTGTAGGGAAGTGATCTTGAAAATGCTGCTGTAAAAAAGTATTCCGAATAAGGTCTATGGTAGGACGGTTGAAGTGTATCATCTGGCAATGATAAAGAATGTAAAGGGGTTCGGAAAGGCTTTCCATAAGTTTAGCTGCTTTTATTCATCAGCCTATTTTACAGTTGAGTAGCTAAATGCTACGGTTCAGTAAGTCTTAATTTTAATTAAGGATGATTCGCACCACATTAGTGTCATAATCAACAGAAAAATAATGAAAGCATTACTATTAATTTTAGCTCTTACAGTAGCTGTAGGTGCTAAGGCGCAAGAATCATTTACACTTACTGTGGAAGTGCAAGGAGTTCCTTCTGCCAAAGGGGAGTTGAGGGTGGCTTTGTTTAATAATGAATCTGATTATCTTAAAAAACCATATAAGGGTATGTCTGTAAATCTTGAGACCGAAGCTGAGAATAGTGTGGTGTTTGAAGATTTACCGGCCGGAGAGTATGCCATATCTGTAATCCATGATGCAAATAAAAATGGCAAGCTTGATTTTGGAAATATGGGCCCCACAGAAGCTTATGGCTTTTCTAATAACGCTCCCAGTATGTACGGCCCGGCTGAGTATTCTAAAGCTAAAATAGATTTAGAAGAAGATTCAACTATTTCTATTACCATAGAGTAGGTATCTTTTATTTACTGGCAAATATTTAATAATTTACGCAGCTATGGCTAGTTTTTTCACAGCAGGCAGGTTAAAGAAGGAGGTAAAGGAATTACTGATTATCATCTTTATAGGTGTTATTAATGGTTTTTGGTTCTGCTATGATTGCATGACTGACCCTGATAAGCTGATATCATCTGTGGCCATCTGTATTCTTTTTTGGGTGCTGATGTATAAAGGGAATATCAACATCATTAGCCTAATAGACAAGAAAATATCGTGGCTGGATAATCCCGGCAAGCGGCTACTGATGGGCGTAATTACTCAATCTATTTTCACTTCTCTTACGGCACTACTTATCATTTACCTTACGGGAATAATCTTTCATGTGCAGTGGGGAAATATCAGCACTACGGTAATGTATTCTACAGCCATAGCCATATTGGTAAGCCTGATATTACACAGTTATAAGTTTTTAATTTCTTGGAGACAAGTGGCTATAGAAGCCGAGAGGGTGAAAAAAGAAGCGGCAGTTTCTAAATATGAGTCTTTAAAAAATCAGGTCAACCCGCACTTTCTTTTTAATAGCCTTAATGCCCTCACCACGTTAGTATATGAAGATCAGGACGTGGCGGCTAAGTTTATAAAAAAGCTGTCAGAAGTGTATCGTTATGTGCTGGAATCTAAAGATATGGAGCTGGTGCCGCTGGCTACTGAGATCAAATTTGTAGAGGCCTATATTTTTCTGCAAAAGATCAGGTATGAAAATGACCTCGATTTCGAAGTACAAATCAATGGCGCTCAGCATATGATTATACCATTATCTGTGCAGATGCTGGTAGAAAATGCCATAAAGCATAACACCATTTCTGCTGAAGAGCCTTTGCATATAAGCATACAAGAGCATGATGGTTATTTGGAAGTGGTTAATAATTTGCAGAAGAAAAATATAATCAAAGAGGAGTCATCACAAACGGGGCTGGCCAATATTAAAGCAAGGTTTGCCTTTGTGAGTGATGCCGAAGTAGAGGTGACTGATGAAGGAGGGGAGTTTAAAGTAAGATTGCCTCTTATTAAAAAGAAAAAATGAAGGTTGTAATAATAGAAGATGAGCGCCCGGCTGCCAGAAGGCTTGAGAAGCTGCTCCAGATTTATAATGATGGCATTGAGGTGCTGGAGAAAATCCCCTCTGTAAAGAATGCTATAGCCTGGCTGAGTAATAATCAGGAGCCATTAGACTTGGTATTTATGGATATTCAACTGGCTGATGGGCTGAGCTTTGAGATATTTGATCACGTGGAGGTGCCCGCTCCTGTTATTTTCACCACCGCTTATGATGAGTATGCTTTGAAAGCCTTTAAGGTCAATAGTATTGATTATTTATTGAAGCCCATAGATATAGAGGAGCTCACTGCGGCCATAGAAAAATGGGAAAGCATGACTCAAAAATCGTTTGACGAGCGTGCTATGGTAAAGCAAATATCAGAGGCTATGGGTATGCTGCAGACCAATTATAAAAGCCGGTTTATAGTAAAAGTAGGGGAGCACATAAAATCAATAGCAATAGGCGATATTCAATACTTTTTTAGCAGAGAAAAGGCCACTTTTTGTCATGCTACTGATGGTAGAAACTACTTGCTGGATCATCCGCTGGAGAAGATTGAAGAGATGCTTGATCCTCAAAAGTTTTACAGGGTTAACCGTAAGTATATCATCTCTATGAATGCCTTTGATGATATTATCAGCTACTCTAACAGCAGGCTGAAAGTAAACCTCAAAGACTGTGATGATGAAGTAATAGTAAGCAGAGACAGGGTAGGAGACTTTAAAAAATGGCTGGACAACTAAGGTCGGTTTTATAAGCTGTCCAGTTTTTTAAGATCGCTTTCCATTTTTGAAATGCTTTTCCCGTACATCCACTTCGCTAATACATGTACTATTAAGTGAGTTGTTAAATAGCATACAGGAGCCAAAGCCCACTTCCAGGTGAGTAAATCTGAGCTGAAATACACCCCGTGCTGATAGAAATTTACCCTGATCAGATAAGTAATAAAAAGCAGCGTGGAAATACACGGAATGCCGATTTTGTATATTTTTATATACCTTTTTAGCTTATCAATAGTTTTTATCATGGCTGATTTTACGCCGTTGACCTCAAAATCGAACTGGTTAATGAGGTGATACTTTATCTTATAATGCAACGTGAGCACCAGAGCCATTGTAATTAGTTCAGCGCTAATCCAAACACGATCTTTAAGACCCAGTAAAAAGGAGACAGAAATAAATGCCAGCGTAGTAAGTGCCATGAGCAAGGCGTCGGTCAGCATGTTTCTGTTTAGCGTTTTTAGAGACCTCTTAGTTTTTACTTCAAAGATCTCATCAACTTCCTTTTTGCTGTATTTCACCTCATCAGTTTGGGCTTTCCATGATTTCCTCAGTTCATCCAGTTCCATTACAGTGTATTTAAAATGTCTTTAAGCTTCTTTTTTATTCGGTTCAGTTTTACGCCCACGTTAGTTACGCTGAGTTCTATAATTTCAGCTATCTCCTGATAAGACTTCTCTTCCAGATAGAGCACTATCAGTGCCTTTTCAGGATCAGAAAGCTGACTTATAGCCATATTTAAGTTCTCGAACTCATAATGATCTGTACTCTCACCCGGTTCCTGCGCCGGCTGTTCGCGTACTTCTTTGCGGTTCTTTTTCTTCTTAAATATTGAAATAGCAGTGTATAGACTTACCCGGTACATCCAGGTGGTAATTTTGGCATTGCCTTTAAAATTGGGATACCCCTTCCATAGCTGTAACATAATTTCCTGAAAAAGATCATCATAATCTTCCCTGTCATGAGTATAAATATGACATACCTTATGTATGATTTTCTGATGCAGATCTATCAGCTGTAAAAAGTCTTGTTCTATAGATTTCAAGGCAAATGATTATTCGCTTATAATAGTCTTTTAATGGCTGACTTTATTACACCGAGGTGGATTTTTTTAAGGACATAGCATTTTTATAATGCATGTGTTGATAGCTACTGATAGCTCTATGGGAGGTTTTTTTCTATGAATTACATAGGAAATTATTTATATTTAATGTTGTGAAGGATAGGGGGAGTGTTTCTGTTTCATATTGACATAACAAATAAATGCGAACTATATTAGAAAGTAACAAAACTTACTAAATGACATTGATTAACACAAAATGAAAGATTTAGGGGCAGATGGTCGGAATGATACGTTTAGCAAATAGTACCACGTCTAGGATATACGCTAGCTGGGAAGGAAAATACCAATTTCCAAAGGATCCTGTAAAGGAAACACTGAGGAAAGAGTTATTAACAGTTGAAGAACTGTTATAGACCTGAAGTTGGTTATGTGATTTAATTTTCTGAGCATATTTGATGTCTTTATAAATTTTAATATAAAGATAACAATTTCTATACCTGAGAAGAGTAGCGTTGCCTCCCTTGTAAGAGGGTCAAAGCTTCGACAGAGCATGTACATTTCAAACCTGCTACTATTAGTATCTGCCCCTATTTTTATTTAAACTATGGAAATAGAAGAGTGGTTTAAAACAAAGAAGTATCCTCATATAGGTTTACCAATTACAATTAAAGATTATAATTGGGTAAAGGAATATGTAGAGAATTCTGATAGAGTTAAAATTCATAGTTTTCTTCCATTAATTCATAAATCAATAATAAGACGCAAATTTAGAGCTGATAATTCTATTATTGATTTAAATCCAAGTGGAAAGAGAAGAAGAATATTAGGGAAGCCAAAAATTAGGGATATTTTCTTTGCTTCCCATCTGGATTCACTAATCTTGTCCAAATACAATGAAATATTAGCGACCAAATACGAGAAGTATATTGAGGGGCTAAGTTTCAATGAGTCTATAGTTGCCTATCGAAAAATCCCTATATCAAAAGGGGCGGATAAGAATAAATGTAACATTGACTTTGCAAAAACTACTTTTGAATTTATACAGAGGAATAATTCAAAAAAGCTTACTGCAATTGTTGCAGATGTTACTTCATTTTTTGACAATTTAAATCATAAAATCTTAAAAACGCAGTGGACAAAGGTTTTAAAAGAAAATAGCCTACCTCAAGACCACTACAATATATTTAAAGCACTAACGAAAATAAAATACATTGAAGCCGACCAGTTATTTGAAAGTTATGACAATACAATGATGGTTGAAAGGGGAATTCCCAACTCTTCAAATAAAACTGAATATGTTAGACTAAAAATAAAAAATATCAAATTTTTCAAGGAAAAGGGGGCCAGCCATTATTGTACTAAGAAAGAATTTCTAAAAAATAATTTAAACCTTATTATCTCAAAAAACAATTCAGTTGGAATACCTCAAGGAAGTCCGATTAGTGCAACGTTAGCAAATATTTATATGTTAGATTTTGATCAAGAAATTTTTGACGAAGTTTCTTCAGTTGGTGGTTTTTATCAGAGGTATAGCGATGATTTAATAATCATTTGTGAGCAACGATATGAAGATGATAAAGTTAATCAGAGGTAAAATAGAATCCCTTGTTAATTTGAAAATCGAACCAAATAAGACTAAAGTTTTTAGGTTTGAGGAAGTGAATGAAAAATTCACTGGTTTTGAAATTGATGAAAAAACTAAAATATCAAATCATAATAAGAAGCTTGAGTATTTAGGTTTCTCATTTGATGGAGAGAGGGTGCTGATAAAAAATTCTGGTTTTTCAAAGTTTTATAGATCCATGAAAAGTACGTTCAAAAAATCGACTTCATTGGCGATTCATAGTAAAAATCCTGATAAGAGTTTATTCAAGTCAAGACTATATAAGCGTTTTACGTACAAAGGGGCGAAAAGGAAACTTATATACAGACCTTCAAAAATAGACAGGACAGTTTATGAAAGGACTAACAAATACTACTGGGGCAACTACTTGAGCTATATTTATAAAGCCAATGACTCGATGAAATCGATAAATGGAGGGGAATATATAAAAAGGCAAAGTCGCAGGTTTTGGAAGCAGTTTAACGATTTAATGAAGTTTCATGAATCTAGGCTCAAGTAAATTGAAAATGCTTTTACTTTTTCTACTCTGATACTAAACAAGTTCCCATTATTCTCAAGCTTCTGCTATCCAGTTGCTACATCGAATCTTTAACATTTACGCCAATCATTATTAAACATTCACCCTTCATTAAGACTAAGAATAGAGGAAAAAATTCTAACTGATTCAAAGCAATAACAAATCAGAAATAGGAGCACTGTTGCCGATAAAGGTCATGGAAGAAATGAAAACTATTATAGACAAACTTCATCGGTTCAAATGAACGTAATCATAAAAATAAAATGTTTTTTTGTTAAAAACGGATCACTATGGATATACAAACCAAAAAAATCCAATTCATACAAAAGTTTCTTGCTCTTAATAATGAAGCCGTCATTGATAAGCTTGAGACCTTGCTTAAGAAGGAAACTTTAAAGGAGTCAGACCAGCAAGCTAGTATCGAGCAATACAACCGTGAAATAGACGAGGCGGAAGATGAAATGGATAGGGGAGAATTTATTAGCCGTGAGGATTTCAAAAAGCAGATGGATAAGTGGTGAATGAAGATTTACCAGTAATCAATTGGAATAATTAGGCTTCAAACAACGGCATAAGTCATGATTTTTGTTCAACTTTAGCTACTACAACCCTCCCAATTATCAATAATGCCTTTCATTTACCGTGTCACATACACCATTAGCCATTGATAAACCCTAACTCCCCTTCAGTAAGCCTAAGAATAACTGCGACCTTACTTAATCAAAATTTGCTATATTTAAGTCTGTTAATCAGATGTTTAGGTGTTTTTGGGAACAGCTTGCAAGAGTAAATCCTGAAGAAAAGCAGCTATTAAACATCTTTAAAATTGCAATATGAAAGAAAGTATTTTGTCCATAGTTTTTGTGCTGTTATTGATGGGTTGTAGTGAAGAGAATGAAACACCCACAAATCAGAATGCTACTATGTATTTCCCTCCTATTTCCGGGGCGGAATGGGAAACCTCTGCTGTTACTGAGTTAGAGTGGAATGAAAGTGCAATAGAGCCTTTAAAGCAATTTTTGACAGATCAGAACACGAAATCTTTTATGATTCTGGTCAATGGTAGAATTGTGATAGAAGAATATTTCAATGGACATGCAGCCACTTCTACCTGGGAGTGGAATAGTGCGGGTAAAACATTGGTTACAGCTGCTACAGGAATTGCTCAGCAAAATGGTTTAATTGATATCAATAATAAGGTTTCGGATTATATAGGTACAGGCTGGACCAGAGCTACCGCAGAGCAAGAAGATTTAATAACAGTGAAGAATTTATTAACCATGACCTCTGGTTTGGATGATGAGCCGCAATTAGTCATTAGGCCAAATCTAACCTACCTGGCCGATGCTGGCACAAGGTGGGCATATGGTAATGTATTTCAACGCTTGATTAATGTGGTTGAAGAGGCAAGTAACACTCAGTTTGATAGTTATTTCAATAATGAATTACGTGATAAAATAGGAATGGATGGCTATTGGAATACAGGGTTAGTTTATACCATATACCACAGTACCACCCGAAGCATGGCCAGGTTTGGTCTGCTAGCCTTGAACAGAGGGCAGTGGAATGATCAGGAAATCATTGATGAAGATTTTTTTATGGAAAGCATTAACTCATCACAAAACATTAACCCTTCTTATGGCTATTTGTGGTGGTTAAATGGAAAGTCAGGATATATGATTCCTGGTAGTCAGGACGTATTCTCCGGACCACTTGTGCCTAATGCCCCCAATGATATGTATGCTGCCATGGGAGCCAATGACCAAAGAATTTATATAGTGCCTGGTAAAAACATGGTTGTAATTAGAATGGGGGAAGCAGCCAATCCTGATGATCCTAACTTTGCTGTTTCGGGCTTTGATAATGTGCTTTGGGAAAAGATAAATGATGTGATTGATTAGCATACTATGGCTAAATTAAGTCTTCATCATTTGCTCTGCTCATGCTGCTTAATGCATAAATGCCAAGCTTTAAGTTGATTTGCTATAATGTTTGAACATAGAATAATAAGTGGAAATAAAATGGTTTTTTAGATAAAAAAACTTACATTGGGTGTAACAAACTGAAAGTAATATCAGTCTGTAATTAAAACAACCATAACTTACCATGTTAAACCTTAAGCAATTATCTCTGGAGAGGATCTTCACGTTGTGTCTATTTGCTTTTTTTATTGTGGTTTCCAGTGTGTGTTGGGGAAAAATATTGAGGGGAGAGACTACAGACTGGGCTAATAAAACAGCTGAGATAAAGATTCCTGAAGCCGAAAAGCAACAGATCACTGATAACCTGGTGATATTCAATAATGCCTTGGTATTATTCGTAAAACATCTTCCAAATAAATAACCTCACCAGAAATCTTTCTGGTTCTTCTTGCTTACTTACCCTTCTTGTCGATGATTTTGGCTGAGTGTAGAATTTATTGCACGATATATGGCAATTCGCTTCTATTTAATTAGTAAAATCCCTTTATTTATTGCTCAGGCACCACATAATATGTTGGTGCGATTTTTTCTATGAACTTATTAACAATTTAAAAGACAACATCACTATGAAACGAATTCTTGTGCCTTCTGATTTAAGTGACATTTCAGAGAATGCTTTGCAAATGGCAGCAGATATTGCTGATATCACGAAAGCAGAAATTTTTTTGGTAAACTTTACAGATCATCCGTTCGGTGAGACATTTACTGCTACTGGTGAGCTCGACAAAAAGTTTAGCGACGAAGAAAACTTATTTACTGTACAGTTAGTACGGAAGAGACATAGAGACCTAGAGGTGTTAGCCACAAAATATGGATATGGTAGTGATGTGCGTGTGGTGAACTTTGAGGTGTATGGAGAAGAATTACAGGATGGCATTGATGAGTACGTTAAAGCCAACAGTATTGATTTGGTGGTAATGGGTACCAGCGGAGAGGAATCTATAGATGAGATATTCTCTGGTAACCATGCAGAGCAGGTGATAGAAAGAGCCAGCTGCCCCGTAATTACAGTGAAAGAGAAGTATGTTAAGTCAGACTTTAAAAGCATTGTTTTAGGAGTAGATGCAGAAAAGGATCGTCATGATAACTTTACGCAGGCCGCCTCATTGCTTAAAGACATAGCTGAAGGTCTGGGAGCAGAATTGCACATTGTTAACGTGGCTAAGTCAGTTCATGATAAGATTGATGTAGAGAAAAAGATATCAGCATTTACTACTCAGCATAATATTGTAAGCAGCTCTATTACTGTAATAGAAGCCGATAAAGTTGAAGAGGGTCTGATTAATTTTGCTCATCAAAAATCAGCTTCATTACTAGCGGTGCTTACACATGTAGAAGACAGCTTCTTTAGAATGTTCTCTCATAGCCTGGCAGAAGATTTAAGTATGGAATCTGACGTGCCGGTTCTTACAATAAACCTTCATACAATATAAAATAGATATATAAGTGGGCAGTATAAAAGAAGCAGAAGCTAATATGAGCTTTTCCATTAAGAAGGTTTTTTACGTCCTTGCCGTTGTTTTTGGAGTCTCAGCATTATTATTTTTTGGTAGAACAGTGATGGTGCCTATGGCATTTGCACTTCTCATTTCTTTTATACTCTATCCCATTTGTCGGTATTTAGAGACCAAAAGAGTAGGCCGTATATGGTCTATTCTTTGGACTATGCTTGGCGTGGCGTTGCTATTAGTTGGCATTATTACTTTGTTTGGCTCGCAGATAGTAAAAATCATGAAAGACTTCTCTGATTTTAGTAGTCGACTTCATGAAATTATGGCATCTCTTACTTCATTTATTAATGAAAAAGTGTCTATTCTGCCAGATGTAAGCGAAGAAGACATCATGAATATGAGCAAAGATTGGTTTAGCAGTAAGTCTGATAAACTAGTGAAAACCATGCTCAATAATACCTCAGACTTTATTACTGGCTTTGTACTCACTATTATTTACACCTTTCTGCTTTTACTTTACAGGCATGGTTTAAAATGTGCCTTGGTCAATTTTGCCGCTTCTGATAAGCAGAAAGATTATGCGCATATGATAGATAATATGCAGCATGTGGGGCAAAAGTACCTCACCGGTATGTTTACCCTTATAGTTATACTTGGAGCATTAAATAGTATTGGCTTATTACTTTTAGGCATCGATTATGCCATTTTCTTTGGCTACTTGGCAGCTTTTCTGGCCATAATACCTTATGTAGGTACTCTCATAGGTGGGGCCATTCCTACTTTATACGCATTCATGAATTATGATTCTATGTGGTACCCTCTGGGTGTAATACTTATTTTCTGGTTCATTCAGATTTTAGAGGGCAATTTCCTTAATCCTAAAATAGTGGGAGGCAACCTTAATCTAAATGCATTAGTAGCCATTATAGCACTGATTATAGGAGGCTCCGTATGGGGTGTTGCCGGTATGATTTTGTTTTTGCCTTTTACGGCAGTATTAAAGGTAGCTTGTGAGCACTACAAACAGCTAAAACCTGTTAGCTACCTTTTAAAAGATGACCTTTATCAGACTGATGATACAAATCATCTGGAGAAAAAGGTGAAAAAGATATTTAAAAAGTGAGGATAGCCAAATGGATCATGGATTATTGGAAAGTTATAAAAAACACGGTAAAAGAGTTTATTGCCGATGATCCGATGAGCTATAGCTCATCCATCGCCTTCTACACTATATTTTCCCTCCCTGCCATTTTAATAATTACAGTATCTATAGCCAGCTCTGCTTATGAAGATCAGGTGGTGCGTAATAACCTCATGGAGCAGATTCAAAATTTATTTGGAGCTACCAGCGCCAGTGAAATAGATAAAATAATGGCTAACGCTGATGGGTTGGGGGATTCCATACTGGCAAAAATAATTGGAATAGGTACGCTCGTTTTTAGTGCTACCACCGTATTTGTATCCCTGCAAAATGGTTTGAACTGCATTTGGGGTATCAAACCCAAGCCTGAAAAAGGATTTATTAAGTTTATTGTTAATCGGCTGCTTTCTTTAGCCATGATCATCAGTATAGGCTTTTTGCTTTTGGTGTCTTTGGTGGTAGATACCCTCATAGTGGTGTTTAATAACATACTATCAGAGCTCTTTAGTGGAGGCACATATTATATTATTTCTGCGGTTAACCTGGGCTTTTCTTTAGCTATCATAACCTTGGTTTTTGCCATGATCTTTAAAATTCTTCCTGATGCTAAAGTGGAGTGGAGAGATGTATGGGTAGGAGCTTTTGTAACTACTCTTTTATTTACGCTGGGTAAATATTTAATTGGTTTTTATCTGGGAAATAGCTCTTTGAGCAATGCTTATGGGGCGGCCGGTTCGCTGGTGTTATTGTTAGTGTGGGTGTATTATTCTTCGGTTATAGTGCTGTTTGGTGCTGAGTTTACCTTTGTTTATTCCAGAGAGATAGGTCATAAAATTAGGCCAGATAAAGGAGCGGTAATAGTGAAGCAGGTAGAATCAGAAGAAGGAAATGTAAATGAATAATGAAAAAATCGATTAAAATACTTTTGGTAGTTGTGTTGGTGCTGATAGGAGTTCGTATTTATCTGCCATACTGGATCACGGATTATGTAAACAAAGTGCTAGATGAGGTGCCCGGATATAGTGGTTCCATAGAAGGTGTAAGCTTACGATTATATAGAGGAGCTTATCAGATAGAAGGGCTTAAAATGGAGAAAACCGGTGAAGATATTCCAGTGCCTTTTTTAGATATTGAAAATATAGATTTATCAGTACAATGGGGAGCGTTGTTCAAAGGTAAAATAGTGGGAGAGGTGGAGTTACTAAAGCCCAAAGTCAACTTTGTGGTAGCGGTAGCTGATAGTACCCAGGCAGAGCAGACTGGTGTAGATACCGACTGGACCAAGCCTATAAAAGACCTGATGCCTTTGCAGATAAACCATTTTTCAATAAAAGATGGTACTTTGGCTTATCGCGATTTCAGTAGTGATCCTAAGGTAAATATTTCTATTGATAGTCTACAGCTTCAGGCTACCAACCTGGGCAATGCTGACCGCGAAGAAGGTACGCTGCCTAGTGATATTAATGCTACCGCCACATCAGTAGGAGGGGGAGTACTTACCTTGAAAGCCAAAGCTAATTTACTAAAAGAAATTCCGGATTTTGATATGAATGCTAAGTTTGAGGGCGTTTATATGCCAGCTCTTAATGATTTTGCCAAGGCTTATGCTAAGCTGGATTTTGAGAAGGGTACTTTCAATCTATACACAGAAATGGCCGTAGCAGATGGCCAGTTAGAAGGGTACATAAAGCCTGTGATGAATGACTTGCAGATTGTGGATTTTTCTGATGACAAGAAAAAGCCTTTGAAGCTGATTTGGGAAGGCTTTGCTGATCTGGTTAAAGAGATTTTTGAAAACCATCCGCATGATCAGTTTGCCACTAAAGTGCCTATGAAAGGTGACTTAAATAATCCTAAGACTAAAATATGGCCTACCATAGGCAATATCTTTAAAAATGCCTTTATAGAAGCTATCAAGAAAAAGACGGATGATACCGTTTCTTTTGATGATGTGGTAGAAGACAAATAGTAAAATGGGTAAGCAGATGTGTGGAATAACTTACACACATCTGTTTACTACCAAACCCTATTTTGTAGGCAGAAATCTCTTCTCAATTAAAATAAAAAAGGCCGTTATCGCTTAGCGGGCATTCAAAACGATAATTTCATAATACTTACCATAGTCCGACATGGTATTTGCAATCAGGTATGATAAATTTTAAGATACCGGATGGACAAAGACTACTTAGGTAAGTATTCACTACCCTTTCTTTTTTTACTTATTCTTGCTTCTTGCAGTACCGTAAAACCCTACTACGGAAAGTCATATAGAGGGTGGAGGAATTTCAATATGCCTGATGCTCAGGTTGATCATACAGTTTACCTCATAGGAGATGGAGGGGACGTACCTACTGATGAGATGACCCCACTGCTAAAGCTGCTCAGAAAGAACCTTAGGCAGGAGCCAGACTCTGCAAGTACCGTAATTTTCCTCGGAGATAATATCTATGAAAGAGGCCTGCCAGAAGCTTCTGCTTATAATAGAGAGGAGAAGGAAGATATTATGAAAATGCAGATGGATGTGACTCAAGGTTATAATGGCAGGATCATAATCATACCCGGAAACCATGACTGGGATAAGAGCGGGCCAGAAGGGCTTTTGGCAGTTAACAGGCAGGAAGAGCTGGTGGAAGAATATTTGAAAGACCATCATCAAAATGTATTTCTACCTGATAATGGATGCCCCGGACCTGTAGAAATTTCAGTAAATGAACATATGACCATCATAGTGTTTGATGTGGAATGGTGGCTTAGAAAATATGACAAGCCTCGTGCTCCGGAGAATGGATGTGGCGTGGAGGATCGGTTAGACTTCTTTATTCAGCTAGAAGATATGATCAGGAGAAATGATGGAAAGCACGTGCTGCTGGCCACTCACCACCCCGTAATAAGTAATGGAAACCACGGTGGCCATTTTAACTTCATGGATAATATTTTCCCTCTTCGTTTGGTAAGAGATCACCTGTATGTGCCACTTCCGGCCATCGGTTCTTTATATCCAATTTTAAGAAAATCAGGAGCGAGCAGTCAGGACATACCCAGTAGCGACTTTCAGGATTTTAAAAAGGCTATGATGTCTATTATTGAGCAAAGGAGCAATATTACATATGTAGCTGGTCATGATCATAACTTGCAGATGCATAAGGAAGGGTTAATGAATGAAATAATCAGTGGAGCGGCTTCTAAGTCTAACTTCGCTGCTAGAGGATTTGGCGCCGCCTATGTACAGCAGACGGCAGGTTTTGCCCGGTTGGTGTATTATAAAAATGGCCAGGTTTGGGTGGAGTTTTATACTGCCAATGAGGAACACCCTGAAGGAATACTCACCTTCCGAAGTTCACTTTATTCACTAAATCCTGAGAAAACTCCCGCGGCTGATAAAACCAATGTGCCAGATTATACTGACAGTGTAAAGGTAATGGCCGCTAACCCGGAGTATGATAAGAATAAGATAGGACAGTTCTTTTTCGGTAAGCATTACAGAGAGGAGTGGACTACACCAGTGAAAGTACCTTACATTGATTTGAAAAGCTATAAAGGAGGTCTAACTCCTATAAAGAAAGGCGGAGGAAAGCAGACTATCTCTATACGGTTTATTGATGATGACAGTGTGCAATATAACCTGCGTTCTATAGATAAGTTTCCGGCCGGGGCTATTCCTGATGTTTTTAGAGATACCTGGGTAAATGATTTTGTAAAAGATCAGATTAGCACGGCGCATCCGTACGGAGCATTAGCTGTGCCCGATATGGCAGAAGCTATAGGTATTTATCATACAGAGCCGGAGCTTTATTATACTCCATTTACACCTTATTTGGGGCCTTATATTAATGACTTTGGAGGAAGAATGGGCCTGATGGAGATTCGTCCTGATGAAGATTTAAGCGCTTACAAACGCTTTGGTTTTTCTAAAAATGTAGTGAGCACTACTACGCTTTTTGAGCACCTGAAAGAAGATAATGACAATGAAGTAGATGCGGATATGTATCTGAAATCACGATTTTTCGATATGCTCATAGGTGATTGGGACAGGCATAATGACCAATGGAGATGGGCTGAATATGAAAAGGAGGATAAAGGTTCAATATTCCGACCAGTTCCAAGAGATAGAGATCAGGTGTTTGTGCTTTATGATGGGGCTATACCCTGGCTGCTAAGCAGAAAATGGGCTTTTAGAAACTTTAGCGATTTTGACTATGATATCTCTGACATAAAAGGTCTTAACCGTTCGGCCATCAATCTCGATCATGCACTGCTGAGCGAGCTAGATAAAGATGCATGGATGTCCACAGCTAAAAACATTCAAAAGGAGCTTACTGATGAAGTGATCGATAAAGCAGTGAAACAATTACCGGAAGAAGTGTATCCATTTTCTGGCCCTGAGATAGCCGCTAAACTCAAATCTCGAAGAGATCATTTGCAGAGATATGCCAGTGAATACTATAATTACTTGTCTAAAGAAGTAAATGTGGTTGGGAGTGATAAGCATGAATATGTAAAAGTGGAGCGCTTGAATGATGATGAAACCAGAGTGCAAATGTTCAAAACTTTTAAAGGTGGCGAAGTAGATAAGTCAATTTATGACAGAACATTTTATACCTATGAAACTGATGAGATAAGGATTTTTGGAAGAGACGGAGAAGACAAAGTAGAGATCACCGGAAAGGTAAATGATGGCATCCTCATCAGGGTAGTAGGTGGTAAGGAGAAAGAAGATGAGTTTATTGATGAATCATCAGTAGCTGGGCTGAGTAAGAAAACCATTTTCTATGATAATAAGGACAATGAGCCTAACATGAAGCCCGGTAAAGAAACACGGGTAATCACCTCAAAACATGAATGGGTAAATGCTTATGAGCGAGATAGCTATCAATATAATTATACGGGGCCGCGTTTATTTGTGCAGTATAATGTAGATGATGGCCTGTATCTGGGAGGAGGAGCCAAACTGGTGACTCATGGTTTCAGAAAGGATCCTTTTAAAGCCAGTCATAGTCTTTTGGCTAACTACGCGGTGAATACAGGGGCTTTCAACTTTCAATACGAAGGTGTATTTAGCTCAGTATTGGGGCATCACTGGGATGTTACCCTAGATGCCAAAGCCAATGGCCCTAAATATGTTTTCAACTACTTCGGCCAGGGTAATGAAACGGAGAACGATAGAAGTATAGATTACTATAGAATTCACATGAACAGCATCAAGTTTAAACCAGCTGTGGTGAAAAGGTTTTCCAGTGTATTTAAAGTGGGAGCAGGACCTAATTATGAATACATAGACGTAGAAGAAAATAGCGATAATATTTTGGCTACTGATATTATTAATAATCCCGAGGTTACAAGAGGAGGGAAGTCATTCCTGGGCTTTAATTTTTTCACCGAAGCAGTGCTGGCAGATCATCCGGTGAATCCCGAAAAAGGAATGAAGTGGAGAAATGAAATTAACTATTATAATGAGCTTGATGGTGGTTTTTCTGAATTCACCCAATATTCAACTGATTTGTCAGTTTATTTTACTCCTAACTTACCTATCAAGGTCACTTTTGCTTCCAGAGTGGGGGCTGCCACTAATGTGGGAGACTACTATTTCTACCACTCCAACTTTGTAGGTAATCTGGAAAATTTAAGGGGATTCAGAAGGACACGATTTGCGGGTAAAACTAGTTTTTATAATAACAATGAAGTGCGATTTAAGCTCTTCAGACTAAGAAATAATCTAATCAACGGCAACTTTGGTTTGTTTGGCTTCTTCGATCAGGGACGCGTTTGGAGTAAAGAAGGAAGTTCTAATAAAATGCACCGATCTTACGGACCGGGTGTTTATCTACACTTTTTCGAAGTGTTCTTACTCTCAGGTTCTTATGGTATCTCTGATGAGGATCAATTATTCACATTTAAAGCAGGATTTTTATTTTAAAATATATGAGAAAAATAGCAATTATGGTCATAATGGGGCTGATAGGATTTCAGTCTTTAGCACAAGTAGATGTAGACACTGATAAAGACGAGGAAGATGACTGGCCCTCACCCAATGTCACTAATATGATGCCCCGAGGTATAGTGCTTCGGTATACTCCTGTAGTGGGTTATGATATTGATACCAAGAGTAAAATAGCTGGCCTGCCCGATTCTGAGGGAGAAGTGAGCCATTTGAATAAGTTCCGTTTTAAAATTAAAATTCCTATTGTGCTTAGGGATAGGAGTAACTTCATCATAGGCTTTGATTATGCTCAGAGCGAATACAAGTTTAAGGGTGAAGAGTATAAAGATTATCCGCTATATCAATCTTTGAATGATAAAGATCTTAGATCTCGCGTGGTAAAGGCTTATTATAATCATGCTTTTGATAAAAAACACTTTATATATGTGCGGGCATCAGCAGCATTTAATGGAGATATCAGTGATGATGATATTCCTTTTTATAATTTCGCTAACTACTCTTTAGCTACCATTTACGGATGGCAAAAAAGCCCGGATAATGCCTATGGTGTAGGCCTTTATCTGTCATATAATCTGGGTAGACGAAGTATTTACCCAGTGTTTTTGTGGAATAAAACCTGGAATGAAAACTGGGGTTTTGAATCGAAATTACCCGCTGATTTTAACTTAAGATATAATGTGAATAAAAAGCAACGCTTCTTCTTCGGTTATGAAGTGAGTGGCGATAGCTATAACATAGCCCTAGACTATGAGCAGCTGGCACGTTTCAATGATTTACAACTTAGAAGATCAGATATTTTAGCTTCACTAAGTTATGAGAGAGCGATAATTAGCGATTTTATCTGGTTAGGTCTATCGGCCGGGTACAGGTTTAACCTCCGGTTTGATATTGCTGAAGATAATTCTTTTAACCGTGATGAAATACTGGAAAACACGGTTACTCCCAGTCCTTACTTTGAGGCCATGTTATTCTTTACACCAAGCCAAACTATTAAAAACATATTTTTAGACGAATAAACCTTAACAATTATGGAGATATTAGTAATCATACTGTACGTAATCATATCTATAGCGATATTATTTGGGGTGATGTTCTTTATTCGCCGAAAAAGAGATAAAGACTCTGGCAGAAGTACATCGCACAAAGTAGATGACATAAAAGCCGAAGAGAAAACAGGCCGTTAAATATAATATACGTTGATCATTAAAAAAGCCTTATGAACTCTATGTTCATAAGGCTTTTTTATGCTTTATAAATGCTTAAGATGTTTTTTAGTTTACATTAATCTTTTCTTCCGGAGCTTCTATACCTGTGCTGGACCTAAAGCCTGTCAGCAGTGATTTCCACCAGTAATTAAATATCGACTTCTTTTTATCTCTTTCAAATGAGATATCACCCACTCTGAATTTACCATCATCTTTTGAGTTATCAGTTTTCACTACAAAGGTATTGGCTATAAAAGATTTGATGTTTTGTCCCAGCCCTTTACTGGTATGATCGTCTTTATCGAGCGTGTTAATTTTAAGGTTTTCATACTCAAAATACATCTTACCATCAGAGCTATTGTTATTATAAGTGAAATTAAAATCAAGGTTCAGAAGCTTTCCTTCTCTAATTTTTGTAAAGCCTACATACTCTATCATAGGGTTAATGCTGGATAGCTCCATAGGTTCCATGCTTCCGGTTACGGAGTATGGTTCACCTTCATCCGTAATGGGGAATTTAAAAGACGCTTTCAGTAGCCCTTCACCCATAACATTACACTGCGCATCCATTTGGGCGGTGTAATTAATTTTTTTAAGCAAGGCACTGTCAGTGTTAGTGAAATGATAAAAAGAGGCGTAGAGGTTATCAAAGTGTACTCTGCCAGGACCTACAGCCTTTTTGATATATTCTTGATATTCAACTCTGGCATCTTTTACCATAATAGTGTCAATATTCACCTTTACGGGAAGTTTAGCTACAAAGTCCTTAAAGAGCTCAGTATTCGGTTTATCAGGGAAAGGCAGTCTTTTATCTCTAAAAATCAAAGCATTTAGCCCATTTACAGTTATAGCGCCCGCATGGTAAGTAGAATCATTAAAAATCTCTTTAAAATTAATATGTTTTATAGCTATTGATTGATTACTAATGTCCATCCAGTCTATTTCATGACCTACTGCCAGCCCCAAATCAAACTTGCTATATTGTGAGGTGATACTGGCACTATCAAGCATTAAACTGCTGTCTTGCAGGCTTAAGCTGAGTTGTTTCAGATTTATTAAATAAAGGCTGTCTGGCTTATAGGCTATGTTTTTCATGTCAAATAGGAGTGTCTCCATATCAAAGAAGTTGTATTCATGAGCTTCAGTGGAGTCAGTCTTAAGTTTGGTAAGTTCAAAGTTAAACTCAGCCTCTAGCATAGGGTTAGCCAGTGAACTATCTGCATGTAGTATTTGTATTTGGCCATCGGAGATAGCAATTTTACCTATTTTCATTTTAGGGAGCTTAGGTCTGCTTTTGGCAGTGGAGCTACTGTCTTGCTTATTCTTGGCCTGTTGCTTATTAATAAGCTGAATTTTGGGCTTAGAAAGGTGTATATTATTGATAGATATCTTTTTGTTCAGTAAATAGGTAATAATGCCTATACCTGTAATCTCCAGCTGATCAGTAGAAACTTTATAACGGCTGCTGCTATCTGCTTGGTGGTCTATAGAGAGGTTAGTAATGCTAAAATTTCCGCCGCTCAGATCTATCGAGAAGGAATCATACTGCAAATTCCACGGACTATTGCTAAGGGAGTCTAGTTGTTCGGTAATTTTACCTCTTACATAAGGCTTAGCATATTGTTTTACTAAAAAAATACCAGTGCCTATTAGCACTATCAGCACTACTGCAGTGATGATTATGATTTTACTACTTTTCTTTTTTCGCAAGTTGATTAATGTTTTATTATTATAGGGTAAAATTCATGCCATTTAGAAATCCTTAAAAAATGATAACCAAAATGGTTGCTCACTGTTTAATGTGGAGATAATTCCTCAAAAAAAACATATTCAATGCTAACAACTATTATCATAGTACTTTCGGTTATAACCATAATAGGAACCTTCATAAAGTTATTGAAGGAAGATGCCTGGTGGATTCGCTTTTTTGATTTTCCGCAAGCGCAACTCGCCGTTTTAGGTATGCTCTGCTTAGTAGGCCTTATTTTGGAACTTGATTTTAATATATGGTGGCATTTTGTACTTACCCTGGTGCTTACTGCGGCTACTGTTTATGAAAGCATAATAGTTTTTCCATATACCTGGCTGGCCAATAAAGAATCTAAGAGGATAAATGATGTAAGCGATGAATGTACTCTAAGTCTAATGATCAGTAATGTGTACATGTATAACCGAGAATATCAAAGGCTGGTAAAAGTGGTGAAAGATACCATGCCGGATGTATTGATTATGGTGGAGACAGACCTTAAATGGGAGCATGGAGTGAAAGAAATTGAGGAATTTTACCCTTATACTATTAAATATCCGATTGACAATACGTATGGCATTTTAATGTATTCTAAGCTGCAGTTGCAAGGTTCAGAGGTGAAGTTTATGGTGGAAGAGGATATTCCTTCTATACATACTTATGTTAAGCTCAGAAGCGGTGACTTAATAAAGCTGTATGCCATACACCCTGAGCCGCCAAGCCCTACAGAAAATGAGCGTTCTACTGAGCGTGATGCTGAACTTTATTTGGTAGCCAAAGAGGTAGAGCAGGTAGAAGGACCGGTAATAGTGGCCGGAGACCTTAATGATGTGGCCTGGTCTCATAGCACAAGAATTTTTCAGCGCATAAGCAGGCTGCTAGATCCGCGGAAGGGAAGAGGCTTCTTTAATACTTTCAATGCTAAGATTCCAATATTAAGATGGCCGCTAGACCATGTTTTTCATAGCACAGATTTCCGATTAGTAGATATTCAAAGGTTGCCAGCCATAGGTTCAGATCATTTTCCTATGTATATAAGACTAGCATATTCGCCTGATAGACCTAATGATGAGCCGTTAGAAGATCCTGCTGAAGAGGACGAAAGAGAAGAGGCAAGAGAAAAAATAAGGGCAGCGCTGTAATTAGCGGTGCCCTTCAAAAATATTGAATTTGCAGTCGAACTTCATGCATGAATAAATTTCCATCAGATGCCGCTCTAGTGGCGAAGTGATCTCTAGAAATATCACATGCATGTTCATGATAATGTTTTTAGCCTTTTTGAGATTAGGAGTTCCTAATTTTTTGTTAGTATATAACTCATACTCTTTAGCTATCTCCCAAGCCAGGTGAGCCTGATACTTAGTATACCCTTTCACCTGGTAGCTTAGCCTGTTCACCACTTTTTCTGAAGTGCCTACATAGATCACTTCATCATTTTGAATGAAAGCATATAAGCCCTTGAAGTCAGAAACTCTGCCTATCTTTTTTATCACATTTTTTTCTCCTTGCCCTTTGCCAAAAAGGGTCTTTACCGGAAAAGGATGTTTTACCAAGGACTTAAGCATTTCCATTCTTCTGGGTAGAATGTCCTGAGCATAATCTTCAAAAGAAAGTTCGAAATTTCTCATACTGTAGATTTATAGTCGCCTACCCGAGATGAGTCGGAATAAGATAGCTATAACTGCAAATACTAATAGTACATGTATTAAAGCTCCAATGCTAAAGACGAAAAATCCTAGAAGCCATCCTATTATTAGGATCACAGCTATAATATAAAGTAAATCACTCATAATTGTATTAAGATTTAGTTTTGATTGAAGTTAAATATGAAAATCCTGTGCCATAGCCTAATTGTTAATTGATAATCCTTATTAGCTCTTTCCTTTATTAGGGGTGAGAACCCCACACCTCCTAAGTGTGGAATTAAATACACACTTTTAATCTCTATTGCCTAACTTAGCCAAACCAAAAGGTTGATTTTGAGCTTTAAATGCGCATGGTTTAATTGGTATAAAATTTTCATTAGCCGGATTAGTAAATAATGGTAAACAAAATGATGATTCTAAACATTATATTATCACTGTTCCTTGGCTTTGCTGTTTTCATAGTTGCAGTTTGTATCCTTTCAAAACTCATTTTTAGGAAGGTAAATGTGAAGGAACACATAAAGAGAGGTGGAAGAATACAAATTTCTTAACTTTTAAAGATGATTACGTTTTGAAGAAAGAGCAGATACTAGTAGTGGATGACGAAGTTGAGATATGCTTGCTACTGTCAGGGATGTTAAAAAAACTGGGTTTTCAGACCACCTACGCTCATAGCGTAGAGGAGGGAGCAAAAAAAATAAAGGCAAATAAGTATGATCTTGTTTTCTTAGATCTCAACCTGCCAGATGGACTAGGTTTTCATCTTATTCCCAAGGTTTTAGAAGAAAACAAGGATTCCAAAGTGATAATAATAAGCGCTTATGATGGTAACATAGAAAGACAAAGGGCAACTGCAGAAGGTGCTGACTTCTTTATTCCCAAGCCATTTAATAAGAAAATGATTATGGATGCCCTCGAAGAATTACATGTGACTTACTCGTCATAACCATTACAAATTGATTGAATATACTATAGACTAACCCAATGGAGAAAATACTGATAATAGATGACGATAATGACATATGTCTGCTTCTTAATAAATTTTTAACCAAAAAGAACTATGAAGTAGACTACGCCAATACTGGTGAAGAGGGGATAAGAATACTTAAGAAAAAAACATTTGATCTGGTAATAAGTGACTACCGATTGCCAGATGAAGATGGTATAAGCATACTACGAAAAATAAAGATAATAAGCCCTGAAACTGCCGTAATCATCATTACCGGATACTCAGATGTGCGCATAGCCGTACAAACACTTAAGCATGGAGCTTATGATTATGTAACCAAACCTTTATATCCTGATGAAATTTTAGTTACCGTAAAGGAAGCTATAAAACAAAAGAAAGAGCAGAACGATCATGAGCCTGCCAAGGGGAGTTCAGGAGCTAAAAAAGTATCTCCTAATAAGAAGAAAAATTTTGTAGCAGGAAAGAGTAGCCAGTCAGAAATAGTACATAAGCATATTACGCTTATAGCACCTACTGATATGTCTGTAATCATAACCGGAGAAACAGGTACAGGAAAAGAGTTTGTAGCTAATGAAATTCATAATAAAAGTAAGCGTGTAGATAAGCCATTTGTGGCTATTGACTGTGGTGCGTTACCTAAAGAACTTGCTGGTAGTGAGTTGTTTGGTCATATGAAGGGAGCTTTTACTGGTGCTTTGGCAGATAAGCCAGGTAGTTTTGAAATAGCTAATGGAGGTACACTCTTCTTAGATGAAATAGGAAACCTATCTTACGAAAACCAGATCAAGCTTTTAAGAGTGTTGCAAGAGCGCAAAATTAAGCGTGTAGGTGGTGTGAAAGACCTGGATATAGATGTAAGAGTGATTGCCGCTACAAATGAAGACCTGAAAGAAGCTGTAAGAAACGGTAAATTTAGAGAAGACTTATACCATAGGCTTAATGAGTTTAGAATAGAGCTGTCTCCTTTGAGAGAAAGAAAGCCTGATATTCTGATTTTTGCTCGTCATTTCTTAGAATTGGCTAATGCCCAGTTAGATAAAAATATAGAAGCTTTTGAGCCTGAAGTAGAAGAGAAATTGAAGAATTACTACTGGCACGGAAACCTCAGAGAGCTTCAAAATGTAGTGAAAAGGGCTGTATTACTATGCCAGTCAGATAAGGTGAGTTTAGAATGCTTGCCATCAGAAATTATTTCTCCTGATTATCTTACCGCGTCTTTAAGTAATGGTGAGCCAGCTAGTACTGATGTAACCAATCTTAAATCTGTCTCAGAAAATGCTGAAAGAAATGCTATTATTAGCGTACTGGAAAAAACCGGTTACAATAAAACCAAAGCGGCAGAAGTTTTAAATATTGATAGAAAAACACTCTACAATAAGCTAAAAGCTTACGATATAAACATTTAAATATCATTTGTGCATAGGGTGATTTTTATATCATTGCCCTGTGCGTTTATTCTCTTTATATAACTCAATGAATTTTGAGATTTTATAAGTGATAATATTTTTTAGCCTTAGTATGAAATACATAATTAATCACACCTCGTAATCATTGGCTTTTCTTATGGGTAATTTCTTTTCTTTCCCAAACCATGCAATGTTGAAGCAGCGGGTAGAACTATTGTTAGGGCTTAATTTACTTTTAAAGGGTAGCTTTCATCGGTATTTTTTTAGCACTGTTATTTTTGGATAATTTTCTGCTCCGTATTAAATGTCAGAGCATGACCGCTTTTGAGTTGATAATTCAGTCTTTTTATGAGTATATTATTACAATAAGTAAATATCAGTAAGTATATGTATGTGGAATAAATTCTACATACATGAGGAAAATTGCACACACTTAATATTATTTATGAAATCAGTTAAATCTTTTAGGGTCATATTTGGGTTGGTAGTGGCTATAATGCTGGCCATATCATATCTTACTTATAGAAGTTTGAATAACATGATCCAGGATGCACAAGATGTAGAGCACACCAATGTGGTGATGAGAGAACTGGAAAAAGTTATTTCTGAAGTTAAAGATGCTGAATCGGCTCATAGAGGCTATCAGCTTACCTCTGACTCTGCCTTTCTAGAGCCTTATTTTAATAGTAAATGGATAGCCTTATCTAAGATAGACCTTGTAGATAGCTTGGTAAGTGATAATGCAAGGCAGAAAACTAGGGTTGATAGTCTTAGGGAGCTTGTAATTAATCAGTACAGCATCATAGAAAATATCATTGAGGATATGTCTACTAAGAATCAGTTTGAAGCGACTGAAAATACACTTCTTGCAAAAGGCAACAAGAATATGGCGGCTATTCGTAAGCAGGTAGATACAATGACTGATAGTGAATGGAAGCTATTAATAGCACGTACTAATCGCCAGGATTATAGTAGTATGGTTACCCCTCTGCTCATTTTTATGAGTTTTATACTGGCCATAATAGCTATAGCCTATCTATTTACGCAGCTATATAAAACCTTAAGAATAAAAGTGCTGGCAGAGCATGAATTAGAGAATAACCTTAAGCAAATAAGCCAAGAGGTAAATGAAAAAATGAGAGCCAGAGAGTCATTACAAAAAGTAATGGACAGCTCTCCTAATGGTATTCTATTTATGGAAGCAATCCGTGAAAACGGTGAAATAGTAGATTTCCGCTATCAGCTGGGTAACCGTGCGGTAGAAAGATTATTACAAAGGCCATTAGAAAGCTTTTTAGGAAAAACTCTGCTAGAAGAATTTCCTTCAGCTCTGGAGTCTGGTGCTTATGAAAACTATGTTGATACCACAGACAGGGGAATAGCTCATAGCATGGAGACATTTTACAATCCTAATGAAAATCATGAAATATGGATTGAAGAAAGTTGCGTAAAGCTAGATGATGGTTGTGTTATCACCCTTGTAGACACCACCGTGCATAAAAAGGCCAATTTTATTATAGAAGAAGGACGTAAAAAGTTTGAAGCTATTTTCAATAACACCTTTCAGTATATCAGTTTATTAGATTACCGAGGCGTTATAATGGAAGCGAATGAAGCCTTCTTAGATTTTGGAGGCTTCGAACCGGAAGATTTGATAGGGCATAATCTGTGGGATGTTTCTTTGTGGATACAATCTTCAAAAGTAACAGAAGATATCAGGGAAATATTTAATAAGGCGCAAAGCGGAAATTTTGTTAGAGAAGAGGTGAGCTTGCTTGATAGTGAAGGAATCACGCGTACGGTTGACTTCTCTTTAAAACCAATTTTTAATGAAGGAATGGTGTCTTTAATTGTATTTGAAGGCAGAGATATTACTGAATTGAAATTTGCTGAAGAAGAACGTTCCTTCGTATCTCAGCTTAACCTAATTATTGCAGACTCAAGCACTTTCGATGAGGCGGTAATCAGCGTGTTTGAGAAAATAAGTCAGCGATATAATATGGATTATGCTGAAGTGTGGCTGCCATTTGAAGGGCAAATGTACTTATCAGAGTTACACTATGCTGTTGATGACTCTTTTGAAGAGTTACATACCAATAATTTAAGGCTGGATATTAATAAAGGGGAGGGGATGATTGGCCGTGTTATGAACACCCTGGAGATGGAGTTTATAGAAGATATTTCTCAAGCCACTAATGAGGAGTTCATTAAAAAGCACAAAGCCGCTGAATATGGACTGAAGATGGTGTTTGCCGTGCCTATTATATTTAATAATGAACTTATCCTTACCGCTACTTTCTTTTCTAAAGATAGCTCTTCTGACATAGATCCACTTAGAAGAACTATTTTGCAAGTATCATCATCAATAGGGGCATTATTAATTAAAAAGAAAGTTCATGATGATTTAGAGAAGAATAATAAAATTCTGGCCTCTGCAGAGCACATTGCTAACATGGGTAGCTGGGAGTGGTATTTGCCTAAAAATTCAGTAAAATGGTCTTCTGGAGTGTATAAAATTTATGATAGACCTGCTTCTTTTGTTCCTACCTACGAGAGTTTCTTTGTTAACCATATCCATCCGGAAGATTTAGCAAGGGTTACGGAAGAAATAGAAAAAGCACGAACCGAAATTACTGGTTATGATATTGTATTCAGGCTGGTGGGTAATGGCGGCACTATAAAATATATAAGAGCACTAGCCACCTATGAATTAGATGAACTGGGCCGTTTAGAAACATTTTATGGTGCTATTCAAGATATTACTCAGCAAAAGAATTTTGAATATAATCTGGTTATTAAAAATGAAGAGTTACAGAAGTCAAATGAAAACCTTGAGCAGTTTGCCTATGTGGCTTCGCATGATTTGCAGGAGCCTTTAAGAAAGATTCGCGCCTTTGGTGATAGATTGGTGACTAAATATGAAGCCGTGCTGGAGGAAAAAGGAGCCGATTACATCAGTAGAATGCAAAGTGCAGCGGCTCGTATGCAGTCTTTGATAGATGATTTACTGAAATATTCAAGAGTAGCCAGAAATCAGGAGCCATTTAAGCCTATTATACTCAACGAGCTTGTAGATGAGGTGAAAGGAGATTTGGAAACTCGCATATTAGAAACAAAAGCTACAATAGATGTAGGCGAATTACCAGAAATAGAGGGTGATAGCTTACAGTTAAGACAGCTGTTCCAAAACCTGATGAGTAATGCTCTAAAATTTACTCCGCCGGAAAGAATGCCACACATTGAAGTGAGTGCAAATGCCATTACTGGCACACAAGTTCAAAAGAAATATAATTTTAATGTCGATTCTTCTAAACAATTTACGGAAATAAAGATTAGTGATAATGGAATAGGCTTTGATAAAAAGTATTCTGATAGAATTTTCAATATCTTTGAGCGTTTGCATGGTAGGAATGAATTTCAGGGAACAGGTATAGGCTTAGCTATATGCTTAAAAGTGGTTCAAAATCACAATGGCCTTATTTCCGCTGATAGTGTAGAAGGAGAAGGAGCAACATTTACAATAGTATTACCTTTAAAATAATTAATAAAAGATGTCAGAAATAGCTAAGACTATCACCATTTTAATGGCAGACGATGATCCGGATGATCGTATGCTGGCTCAGGAAGCCCTTTCCGAAAACAGACTGGCTAACGATTTACATTTTGTGGAGGATGGAGAACAATTATTAGACTTTTTGTATCAAAGAGGAAAGTATGCAGAATCTCCACGTCCAGGCTTAATATTACTGGATTTGAATATGCCTAGAATGGATGGGAGAGAAGCGCTCAGGCATATTAAAGGTGATG
The DNA here is from genome assembly GCF_021389955.1 of Fulvivirga maritima. Lineage (NCBI taxonomy): Bacteria > Pseudomonadati > Bacteroidota > Cytophagia > Cytophagales > Fulvivirgaceae > Fulvivirga > Fulvivirga maritima. Next base: position 5,922,197 of record NZ_CP089980.1, on the reverse strand, counting down.
CCGACTTACGAAGAATTCCCGTTATAGTGCTCACCACCAGTAAGGCAGAAGAAGATATTGTAAGAAGTTATGACCTTGGGGTTAACTCTTTCATTTCTAAGCCTGTCACTTTCGATGAATTAGTAGATGTAACAAGGAAAATAGGTGATTATTGGTTTGGGATAGTGGAGCTGCCTAAAAATGCCAAATAGTATTTAATAAAAGTATGGTGCAAAATAAAAGTAATATCATCGATGTTTTTCTAATTGATGATGATGAGGATGACTTTATCCTGGTAAAAGACTATCTGGATGAGCTCAATAGTATGACCTCATTTAATATCAGTTGGCAGCCAGATTATGATATTGCCTTAGAGGAAGTTTGTTCTAACAACTATAATATTTGCCTGGTAGATTATAGACTGGGTGAAAAAAACGGACTTGATTTTATAAAGGGGGTCAGATCTAAAGGCTGTGAAATCCCTCTAATTCTTTTAACTGGTCAGGGAGATAAAGAAATAGATTATGAGGCTATGAAGCTGGGAGCTTCTGACTACCTTATAAAAAGCGAAATCAATGCTAATACTCTGGGCAGAAGCATAAGATATGCCATCAATCATGCGCAATCTATAAAAGATCTGAATGCCAACGAGGCTAAATACAGGTCGCTTTTTGAGAGATCAGTAGATTCTATTTATATGATCAACAAAGAGCATCTTTTTATAGATGTAAATCAAAGCATGGAAAAGTTGCTGGGATATGCCAAAGGAGAAATCCTGCAAATGACCATGAAGGAGCTTTTCGCCAGTGAGGAATCTTATCAGTACTTCTACCATATGCTCACTAAAAACGGGCAGGTAAAAGATTTTGAAATCACCCTGGTGAAAAAGGATGATGAAAAGGTAGAATGTTTGGTAAATGGCATTGCCTTAGCTGATGATGATGGCGTAATCTATGGTTATCAAGGCATTATTCATGACCTTACCTTGCGCAAGCGAGCGGAAGAAGACCTATTGGTGGCAGAGAAATTAGCTATGACCGGGCAAATAGCCCGAAGCATGGCTCATGAAGTGAGAAACCCGCTCACTAACCTTAATTTAGCACTGGAGCAGCTGAGAGATGAGGTAGAAGATCAGGAAGAAGATACCGGCCTATATTTTGACATCATAAGAAGAAATGCAGATAGAATAGAGCAGCTCATTACTGAAATGCTCAAATCTTCTAAACCTAAGCAGCTAAACCCTGAAGTAGGTAGCCTGAATGATGTGATCAATGAAACGCTCAACATCACTTCTGACAGAATAAAATTAAGAGGTATAAGGTTGGTAAGAAAGCTGGAGCCAGAGCTGCCAAAAATCTCTTTTGACAAAGAACAGCTTAAAACGGCCTTTTTAAATATAATTATCAATGCTATCGAAGCCATGGAAGTAGATCATGGTATACTCAAAATTGATAGCCATAGAGATGAAGGCGCAGTAGTAATCTCGATTGCTGATAATGGTAAGGGTATTCCCCCTGATCAGATTAAGAAACTTTTTGATCCCTTTTTTACAGGCAAAAAGGGCGGTATGGGTCTTGGTCTTACTTCTACTCAAAATATTATAAATAGCCATGGCGCTAAAATTACAGTAGATAGTGAAGTAGGGCAGGGAACTATCTTTAGAATTATTTTTCCTCTGCATACGCTAATGGACTAGCGGGCATAGGCTTTGCATATGTAGTAGCGTAAGAATAATAAAAATCCAATAGTTATGAGTATGCAAGTTATAAATCCGGCAAATGGAGAGAAATTAAAGTCTTATGATGAGATCTCTCCTGAAAAAGCGGAAAATATTATAGATGATGTTCATGAGGCTTGGCTGTCGTGGAAGGAGACCTCCTTTGAGCACAGAGCAGGCCTTATGAAAGAAGCTGCACGCATTTTAAGAGATGAGAAGGAGCAGTGGGGTCAGCTCATGACCGATGAGATGGGCAAGCTTAAAAAGGACGGAATAGCTGAAGCTGAAAAGTGTGCCTGGGTTTGTGAATATTATGCTGAAAATGCTGAAAAATTTCTACAACGGGAACCTGTCTCAACGGATGCGTCTAATAGTTTTGTTTCCTTTCAGCCGATAGGAATTGTATTGGCTGTGATGCCCTGGAATTTTCCTTTCTGGCAAGTTTGGAGGTTTGCCGCACCAGCTTTAATGGCTGGTAATGCAGGAGTGCTAAAGCACGCTTCTAATGTGCCTGGCTGTGCGATGGCCATAGAAGAGATATTGATGAGAGCGGACTTTCCAGAAAATATATTCAAAACATTGCTAATCGGTTCATCTGGCGTAAACAAGATCATTGAACATAAAAAGGTAAAAGCAGTAACCCTAACAGGAAGTACGCCTGCAGGTAAATCTGTAGCAGTTAAAGCAGGAGAGGAGCTTAAGAAAACAGTGCTGGAGCTGGGCGGTAGTGATCCTTATGTAGTGCTGGAAGATGCTGATGTAGAGCTAGCTGCTGATACTTGTGTAAATAGCCGCTTGATTAATGCAGGGCAAAGTTGTATTGCCGCCAAAAGGTTTATTGTTAACACTAAAATCAAATCTGAGTTTGAAGCTTTAGTGGTGGAGAAAATGGAAGCCCGTGTATTGGGTGATCCTAATGAAGAAACTACTACGCTAGGTCCTATGGCTAGAGAGGATCTTAGAGACGAGTTACATGACCAGGTGGTGAGAAGTGTAAAAGCAGGAGCCAAGTGCCTTACAGGAGGCACTGTACCTTCAGGAGAGGGAGCTTTCTATCCTGCTACAGTATTGAGTGATGTAAAGGCAGGTACGCCTGCTTATAGCGAAGAAATGTTTGGCCCTGTGGCATCTATTATAGAAGCCAAAGATGATGAAGATGCCATTCGTATAGCTAATGATACAGTGTTTGGATTGGGAGCAGCTGTATTCACCAAAGATGAGGCTAAAGGCCAACGCATAGCGGAAGAGGAGTTACAGGCAGGAGCTTGCTTTGTTAACTCACTGGTAAAGTCAGATCCTAGATTGCCCTTTGGAGGTATTAATGAAAGTGGTTATGGCAGAGAGTTAGGCCCTTTCGGAATAAAAGAATTTGTAAATATTAAGGCAGTGTATGTGAAATAGAGATAATCTATTATGTTTGCCATAGATTTTTCTCTTGCCATTAAACCCTGATTATGCATTAGAAAACTAAAAGTTTAGAAAATCCTTCGATAATTGTGTAAAAAGATCGATTTTGATGAGGTATAAAAATCACCAGAATGGTTACTCAAAATATAGGGTCTTTACCCATTGAATATTCCTCAAAGCCAGTGACACCCTTTGGAGGGATGAGTTTAATGAAACGATTTATCGATCAGGTAGGGATACGAGAAAAATTAGCCGAAATGGCACTTCCATCTCCTGGTTCTAACCGAGGATATGACCCCAAGCAAATCGTAGAGAGTTTTTGGCTGAGTATCTGGACAGGGGCTAGTAGATACATCCATTGTGACTGGTTGAGATATGATACTGTTTTACAGTCAATTTTTGGCTGGGATGGTATGCCTAGCCAAAGTACCTACAGTCGTTTTTTTGGAAAATTCTCTCAATCCCTAAACAACGAAGTATTTCCAGAGCTTCAACAATGGTTCTTTGACCAGCTCCATTTAGGAGCACTCACCATTGATTTTGATAGTACTGTGATCACTCGATATGGAGATCAACAAGGGAGTAGTAAAGGTTATAACCCCAACAAAAGAGGGAGAAATTCACATCATCCTTTGATGGCCTTTGTGAGTCAAACCAGAATGGTGGCCAATGCATGGCTCAGGCCAGGCAACACAGCGGCCAGTAGTAGTTGCAGGGAGTTCATGGAAGAAACCTTTAAGCACGCCTTGGCAGGACAAAAAGTAGGTCTGGTAAGGGCCGATAGTGGTTTTTACAACGAAGAAATCATGTCATATCTAGATGAAGAACTCATCAATTACATTATGGCTGTACGCATGTATCCCAATGTAAAAAGCGAAGTTTGGGGACTTAAAGATTGGGTCAGACTGGCAAAGGGAATAGAGCTGAACGAGATGGTTTTCAGTCATAAAAACGGTAAGCCAAGACGATATATTATTGTAAAAAAGCAAGTTGACATCAGGCCACATGCAGGAGGCAAGGAACTTTTTGAAGATGAGCCTGGCTATCGGTATAGTTGCTATGTGACCAATATGGATTTACCTCTGGATCAGATTTGGAACATGTACAACACCCGCGCTGATTGTGAGAACAGAATTAAGGAATTGAAACAAGATTTTGGGCTTGAAAATTTTTGTTTACAAGATTTTTGGGCAACAGAAGCCTCTTTCCGCTTTATCATGGTGGCTTACAATTTGATGAGTTTATTCAGGCATTTTGCGTTGAACCATCATCGAAAAGCAACCCTGTCAACCCTCAGATCCTATTGCTTTGCATTAGGAGCCTGGACAGCAAACCATGCTAATAAAAAGGTTTTAAAAATCTCATTACCCTCCAAAAGAAGACCCTGGATGGAGGGAATATTCTTGAACATATCGTCTACTAGTCCTCCTTTTGATTATTCTAATGAATAATCCGGGTTAAACGATTGTCGTTTAATAAAAACAAAGCCAGCAATTTTTGCTGGCTTTGTTTTTATATTCTTAGTGGTTTCTTAAGGCTGTGATTAGCTCAATTTTATTCATTTTACTTCTGCCTTCTATGTCTATTTTCTGGGCCTGCTTCATAAGGTCATCCTTAGTTCTTTCCTCATAAGGTTTTGCCTTGCCTCCCTTTTTCCCAGAGTCAGGTGTATTAGCAATTCGGGCAGCTTTTTCTTTGCTTAAACCCTTTTTTCTTAATTCTTCGTATTGCTCGTCGTTTTTTATAGACGATCCATGATCCTTTGCCATAACAGTTTAATCATTTGGTTATGGCTTATTAGTTTAAAAAATTGTGCCAGTAATTAAAGTAGCTTCTGGCTAAAAAAAATAAAGAGTAATAAATTAAAATTGTGGAATAAAAGGTCAGTCTCGTGGAGTATCGGTGAGTTTTCTTACTTCCCTTCTAAGTGTTTCTAAATTATTCTCTAGCTTTTCTATTCTTTTAGCGTCTACCAGTCCTGATTCTACAAAAACAGTGGTAATCTTGGCCTCTATTTTCCATATTTCCAGCACTTTTTTATCCTGAATGCTGTAAGTTTTGAATTTACTATTATCACTTTTAAGGATAAAAAGCTGATTATCATTTTCATAAAAGTAAACTCGTTTTGCTACAATGCCTTCTTTGGTCACTATAACACACAAGGTGCCGTTTTCTATTGTTTCCCTGTTTTCAATGTGTGAGCATATCACAATCTCTCTGGGAAAAATAGTGGGCGTCATGCTTTCTCCTTCTATTTCAAACAGGCGGTAATTCCCGTTCTGGTACCCTGGTATCTTATAAACATCCAAGGTTTGAAGGTAGGAGGGATCATCATATCCGTTAATATATCCGGCATGAGCCTCCTCTTTTACAAAAGGAACTATGCTTTGACCATCATATACCAATTGAATGGATACTTTCTCGCTTTTTCTTACTTCTTCATACGCTTCTTCTTCGTCTTGCTGAAAAATATCTCCAGTTCCGTTTACTAACCAGTTGCAATTCACTTGTAACTCATTACTTATACTCCGAAGAGTTTCTAAGGATATCTGAGATTTGCCGTTCTCAATCTGAGATAAGGCTCCTTGTGAAATATTTATTTTCTCAGCAAACTTCACCTGAGACATCTGAAGAAGTTCTCTAAGCATGGTCACCCTTTGAGGTCTCAATTTGCTATCTCTCATAGAATATTAATTAAATAATAATTAAAAATTATTATTAAAGTTGTAATAGTAGTAACAATTTAATATATTGCTAGATAATTATCTAGCCTTAGTCTATTTAGTTTTTAAAAATGTTTGAAAGGTAGCCATTCTAAAACTAAAAAGAGCAACGAAATTCCCTTTATCTGCGAAGGAATAAAGGTTTTTGGCTTTTATTCCACGCTACCGATTAATAATCAAATCTTACTTAGTCGAATTACATTTCATTGGCTATTCATTTAGTTTCTCATAGAGGATTTATAGCTGATTAATCGTGTGCGTTTAATAAATCATAAAATTCACCAGCTGCTTCATCTAACTTAGCTAAGCGCTGTTTAAAGGTTTTCTTGTGTAGTTTCCCGTAGGTGGTATAAATGGAATGGGGGTATTTAGAAAACGCTGCATCAATACTTTCATCCGTAAATGTAGATTGCAATTTTTCGGCCGTTTCTATAAAATCTGCTTTGCTCATCTGAGCCAGCAGTTTCAAATCTAATTCTTTAGAGTTTCTTATTAGTCCGGAAATATCTTCATATTCTGGAGTAAAGGATTGAAACTTGTTGTTGATCTGCAAGGCCACTTTATTCAATAGCCCATCATTAAAATTATAAAAAGCCATATCCCTATCAGTGGCTATTGGTTTAGCAATAATTTTATTGTCTCGATTATAAACAGCCCAGTCCCATTGCCCTTCATGCCTGTCCCAGTCATTAATGAGCATATCAAATAAGCGGCATTTCAAATAATTACGGGTGTCTATCTCTATTTTTGAGCTTTGCCACTCAGGAATTAGCTCATCAGAATCTATTATTCTTATGGCATTGTTAAAATTTTTGAGGTTTACCCACTCTCTACCGGGTTCTTCTTCCATAATTACTACCCTGCCTGACATGTTGAGTTGAAATTCCTCATTCCAACTGCTGTCATAAGGCACAAAGTACATGATTGGAGTAGTATGTAGGATATCTGCAGTTTTTTCAAGAGAAGCCGTTATAATGGCTCCAAAGGGATTGAGAGCTGCCGTCTGATCTCTAAATAGTGGGCGAGCCAGGGAATATTGTAAAATAGGAGGTAAGGCCTTTGATTGGTCTTTATCTACTGATCTTAAGGTGTAGGCACGTCCGCTTTTGCTCATTACATCAGCGCTAATCGTTTGCTGGCCACCACCAATTTTTTCAAATTGTAGTCCGCCTTTTAAGGTGTCAATATCTAATACTGGTAGGGTAAATTCAGTATGCCAGATGTCACGGTAATGCTCTCCAAGAAAATACGTAGCCAGACTGCCACGGTCATAATAATCGGATATAGATACGGTCACAGAATCCCCCAGCTGAGAGATTGTGTATTTCTGCTTTGCCTTTTCAAGTCGTTCTTCATTTGAGAACGCTGCCTTTTCACGGTTGTTGAAAATATTAGGTACTACAAAGAATAGAATTAATAAAGCAATGAATATTAGGCTAATTCTGCCTGACATCTTTTTCATATTTATGTTCCGAATTTATAACCCTTATGGTTAGCAAGCCTAAAGATAACAGGTAGCATTACGATATGTTATTTTAAATGATGCCTTTTCAGAATTGTAAAATATAATGCTGTTTTTTGATGCCTTTTTTGAAAAAGATAAGACCAAATTGAAAGACATCCATCGAAAGGCTAACATCAGGGTGATGTTTTATTTCTTCCCAGGCGGTTTCCATTTCTGCAGACCAGTGTATATCATCAAAAACAAAGCAAGAGTCTTCATGGGCATGATCTAATACCGTATGGAAATACTGAAGGGTAGGGGCTGTTTTGTGATTCGCATCAAAAAAAGCCAGGTCTACTTTATCAGGTAAATTAGGCTCTAAGGTGTTGTCAATATTGCCTGTTACTATTTTGATATTATCAGCTTTATGCTCATTAAATAGCTTTTGAGCTCTTTGTGCTAATGCTGTGGCTCCTTCAAAGGTGGTTACCGTTCCATTGGCACAAGCGTAGCTCAGGTAAAGTGTGTTGATGCCTATGGAGGTGCCAAGCTCAACTACTTGCTGAGCGTTTATAAAGCGGCAAATTTTGTAAAGTAATTGAGAGTATTTAGCTCTGGTAATGCCATTGGTGGCAATTTGAGCTAGTTTTCTGGTTCCTGATTTGGCTACGGTAGATCCGGCTCCAAAATCAGTTACTTTTATTTCTTCTTTACTTTGTTGAAATTCTTTTTGTGCTTTTTTAATTGCCTTAAAGCACTCGGGCTGATCTCTGTTTTGAAAAACACTGGTGTATAAAGAGAAAACAAAAGGAGGATGTAATGAATGCTTGTCTTCAGCTTTTAACCAATACCACAAAAAACTTTTTAATTGCTGAATTTTTTGTTGCACTCCATTAATTAAGTTTAAATGGAGCTACCATATGAAATTGAGGAATGGATACTTCGAACCTATGCCCATCTACAATTCTTTCCATTATAAAAACGCCATACATCTTACCTATACCTGATTTTAAATTGCATCCGGATACATATTGGTGCTGTTGACCAGGCTCCATAATAGGCTGCTGGCCTACTACCCCTTCTCCCTGAACTTCGCGGTTAGCATAGCCTGCATCACTAATGTGCCAATGCCTGCTGAGTAACTGTATGGTATTCTCATTTTGATTTTCGATAGTTACTCTATAAGTGAAAACATAGTGATATTGACTGGGGCTTGAGTAGCCGGGCTGGTACTCAGCCTCTACACTTACTTTTATCCCCTGAGTTATTTCTGTTACCATAGAGCACTAAATTTTCTTAATTAAACGAAAATGAAATATAAGAAGTTTTAAATTTAAAACTGAATTAAAATTAAAGGAAGCGAATGGAAGTAAAAATTGCAGATTCATGGAAAAATAAATTAACTAATGAGTTTGAGAAGACTTATTTTCAAAATTTAGTGAAATTTGTTAAGTCAGAGTATCAGCAATACACCATATACCCTCCGGGAAAAGAAATATTTAATGCTTTTGATTATTGTAGTTTTGATGAAACCCGAGTAGTGATAATAGGGCAAGACCCTTATCATGGCCCGGATCAGGCTAATGGTTTATGCTTTTCTGTAAGAGACGGGATAAGAAAGCCTCCTTCATTACTCAATATATTCAAAGAGATTAAGTCCGAGTTAGGTAAAGAAATACCAGAATCAGGTAATTTGGAAAGATGGGCCGAGCAGGGAGTTTTGCTTCTTAATGCTACCCTTACCGTTAGGGCTAATACGGCAGGATCTCACCAGAAAAAGGGCTGGGAAGAATTTACTGATGCTGTAATTAAAACTATTTCTGATGAAAAGGAGGGAGTAGTATTTCTTCTGTGGGGTGCTTATGCACAAAAGAAAGGAAGTATAATAGATGCCGATAAGCATTATGTGCTTAAATCTGCTCATCCGTCACCATTTGCTGCTGACAGGGGCTTTTTTGGTAATGATCATTTTATTAAGACTAATGAATACCTGCAAAAGCAGGGGAAGCCGACCATCAATTGGTAGCTTATAGATAAAAAAGGCCTGATGATAGTGAAATCATCAGGCCTTTTTCATGGTTTTAATGTGCTTTTATCTGATCAGGTTAAAGAATCTTTCCCATCTTACTTTACTAAATCCGCTTTTGTTAGCATTTAGAGAAAGCCAGATAAAGAAACCTTTACCTACAATATGATCAGCGGGTACAAATCCCCAATATCTAGAGTCTAATGAATTATGACGGTTATCTCCCATCATAAAGTAGTAGTCCTGATTGAAAGTGTACTTAGTTACTTCTTTGCCATCAATATAAAGTTTTCCGCCTTTTATTTCCGCATTTTCCGTATGATCATAAAGGGTGATTACATCTCCATAGATCAGTAGGTTTTTCTCATTGATATCAATAGTAGCCCCTTCAGCAGGTATAGTTAAAGGACCATACCAGTCTCCATTCCAAGGGAAAAGCTCTTTGTCTTTAGGGAATATTTGTGGATCCCAATCGCCTTGACCATAGTGAGGATATTCTTTAACATCAGTTATAAAACTCAGCTTCTTTAGCTCCTCTACCTGGTCAGAGGTAAGGAACATCTTGTATAAGGTACCTTCATTGTTTTCATACCCTACTACATCAAGATTATACTGATCTATAATTCGGTTACTAATACCATTTTTAGAATATACCAGGTAGTCATACTGCATCTCTTCAGGGTTATCCATAGGAGTGCCGTTTATTATTACCTGCTTGTCTTCTATTTTTAATACATCACCAGGTGTTCCTACACATCTTTTAATGTAATTGGTTTTAAGGTCTACAGGGTAGTCAATACCATCATTGAGCGAGATAGGAGGTACGTTAAATACTACTACATCGCCTCTTTTTACATGAGAAATTCCCGGTAGTCGGTATTGAGGTAGTTGGATCCAATCAAGATATGAAGGGATGTCAGTACCCCATATTTTTTGATGAGTCAAAGGCATTTGTAGGGGAGTGGCCGGCGTACGTGTACCATAGTGAAACTTACTCACAAAAAGGAAATCACCCACTAATAGTGATTTTTCCATAGAAGGAGTAGGTATGGTAAAGGCTTCCATAAATATCCACCTGATCAAAGTAGCTGCTATTACGGCAAATACTATGGCATCAAGCCATTCCCTGGCTTTAGTCTTTTTCTTTTTTTCTTCTTTTTTTTTGCCAGAATTTCCAGTTCATTCTTTTAGAGTGTTTTTATTACTATATGTAATAGTATAGTTTGGGGCTAAAAGCTTACAGTGTAGTATTAATTTATTTTAGATATCAAGAAAGTCATCCATAGTAAGGACTCCTTTTTTATCTTTTACCCACTCTGCAACTAACACAGCTCCCAAAGCGAAACCTTCTCTAGAGTGCGCTGTATGCTTTATTTCGATATTGTCTATGGCAGACTTATAGGTTACGGTATGTGTACCAGGAACTTTATCTTTTCTGATAGAGTCTATTTTTACTTCATTGTCATTTTCTGACTGATCTAGTGTCCAGGCTTTAACCTTATCGTTATTGGCTATTATACCTTCAGCAATAGAGATAGCTGTACCGCTAGGGATATCTTTTTTCTCTGTATGGTGGATCTCCTCTATAGAAACGTTATACTCGTTATATTCTTCCATGAGCTCCGCTAAGTATTCATTTACCTTAAAGAATATATTTACGCCTATGCTGTAGTTAGAGGCGTAAAAGAAGGTTCCTTTATTGCTTTCGCAAAGCCTTTCAATCTCAGGCTTACTGTCTAACCAGCCAGTGGTTCCACAGATTACAGGTATGTCATTTTCAAGGCAATACTCCAAGTTATCATAGGCAGCACTAGGTTGACTAAACTCAATGGCAACATCAGTATTGGAGCCGTTGTAGTCTTCTAGGTCGGCTATGTTGTCATCGTTAATTTTTCCTACTATTTCGTGGCCTTTTTTAACAGCTATTGCTTCAATAGCTTTGCCCATTTTACCATAACCTAATAAAAGGATTTTCATGTCAAAATTTTAGTTTTAATGATAGCCCTGCATTGTAACCAAAATATTGTGAATTTTCAAATGAGGGCTCCAAAGATACTTTTAGTTGTGGGTTTAAATCGAACTCTTTGAGGTGAGCATCAATATGTGCATCTGCAATTTGTAGTAAATATAGCACACCAGTCATAATGAGGTAAAAGTCACGTTCTCTTCTGGCGTTATCTATATTACTTCTGATAGTGGTTTCACTGCCGTAAATGGAGTTATAGTTACTATCATTGAGTACTCTGAAAAGCTCTTCTCTTTGATCCTGGTATAAACCATCATAATAATGTACGGCATAACCAAGAGCAATAAAACCCCCGTACACGAAGGGGAGCTTCCAGTATTTCTTATTGTAAATTTGCCCGGCACCGGGAAGCACAGCAGCGTATAAAGAGGCTTTTCTGGGTACAAATCTATCGGCATAGGTGTCTATTTCCTCAATATGAGCGTTGTTGTTACCTATTAAAATCTCCTGCTGTTCATCACTACGTGTAGTATCTTGTGAGGCGGAAGGAGGTGTTATTTGTGCCTGGCAGGTTACACCAAAAAAAGCAATTAACACTGTACTTAGAAAGAAATTCTTCATTTATACTTCTAAAATATCCAGAATGCGGTTCAGATCATCTACGGATACAAAAGGTATTTTTATTTCTCCTTTGTTACCGTCTGATTTCACCTTTACTCTGGTGCCAAAATGTGAAGTTAATTTTGATTGAAGTTGAACAATTTCCTTGCCATTTTCAGGCTCTTCCTTAGTTTCCTTATTTTTTGTTTTGCCTGATAATGATTGCCTTACAAGCTCTTCCACTTTTCTTACAGAAAGATCTTCATTAATTATCTTTTTGAAGATATCTAGCTGTAAATCTACGTTTTCGATGGTGATAAGCGCTCTGGCATGCCCCATAGAGATTCTTTTATCTCTTAGTGCAGCCTGAATATCTGGCGGAAGCTTAAGTAAGCGCAGGTAGTTATTTACAGTGGTTCTGTTTTTACCTACTCTGTCTCCTAGTTGCTCTTGCTTTAATTCACATTCTGTAAGCAGCCTTTGGTAACTCAAAGCAATTTCTATTGCATTGAGGTTTTCTCTCTGAATATTTTCTATCAGAGCCATTTCCAGCATTTGCTGGTCGTCAGCTGTTCTTACGTAAGCCGGTATTTTTCCCAAGCCAGCTAGTTTAGAGGCCTGGAAACGTCTTTCTCCACTTATAAGTTGGTACTTATCAGTAGATAGTTTTCTTACCGTTATGGGTTGAATAATGCCTTGAACTTTTATTGATTCAGATAGCTCTTCCAGGGCTGTCTGGTCAAAGTGGGTTCTTGGCTGAAATGGGTTGGTTTCTATAAAATCAATATTGATCTCATTGATCGACCCTACATTTGAGGGGCTGTCAAAAGATGTTTCTTTACCCTCTCTGGCCGGAGAATCTTCTAATAATGCTCCTAACCCTCTACCTAATCCGTTTCTTTTTTTCATTGGTTTTTTTGCCATACCCGGTTCCTTATTTATTAGATCGCGCCATTTTTACTCAGGATCTCCTTAGCAAGATTGAGGTAGCTGATAGCTCCTTTACTTTCTGCATCATGCGCTATGGCAGGCACACCGAAGCTGGGAGATTCACTAAGTTTGATGTTTCTTGGTATTATGGTATCAAACACAATTTTCTTGAAATGAGTTTTCACTTCATCTACTACTTGGTTAGATAATCTCAATCTTACATCATACATGGTAAGCAGGATGCCTTCAATTTCTAAATCAGGGTTAAGCCTGGTCTGTATAATTTTGATTGTGTTCAGGAGTTTACCAAGTCCTTCCAGGGCGAAATACTCGCACTGTACAGGTATGATGACAGAATCTGAAGCAGTGAGCGCATTAATAGTGATAAGACCCAGGGAAGGAGAGCAGTCTATGACAATGAAATCATATTCTTCTTTCACTTCTTTAAGTGCATCTTTCATGCGTTCTTCTCTTCTGTCTATGCTTACCATTTCCACTTCAGCACCTACAAGGTCTATGTGTGACGGTAATATATCCAGATATTTAAGCTCAGTTTCGCTGATAGCTTCTTTTACATCGATATTGTCAACCATGCACTCGTAAATACTTACTTCTACATCCTTAGGGTTTAAGCCTACCCCAGAGGTAGAGTTGGCCTGAGGATCTGCATCAATTACAAGGGTTTTGTACTCTAATGCAGCTAAACTAGCAGCAAGATTTATAGCAGAGGTGGTTTTTCCTACTCCACCTTTTTGGTTTGCAATGGCAATTACTTTACTCATTAATAGCTTCTAAATTAAAAAATTTAACCAATCTATGATCGTTTAGCCAGGTCAGCTCGATAAATAAGTATGGCTGACGAATCCTAAACGGAATGAGGTTAATTGCTATATATAATGATGTAAACTATATAGTAATTAACTTTTACATTCAGCTTCTGACTTAGACGTAATCAGGAGTACAAAGATATAAGTTTAATTGAATTATGTAAGTCCAACGCCATCCGTCTGAAAAAGAAATAAAAAAAGGCTCTTGATTATAAGAGCCTTAATGTATTTTTGAAAATTTTTATTTTTTTCTTTTTTGGTTTCTGTTGCTGCTGTTGGCTGGCTTTCATAGCCTCTTCCAACCTGAGCTTAAACTTAGATTTTTTCTTATTGGCATTGCGTTTTTTGTTTTCATCCATGATTACTCTGATCTTATCTTCATCTACAAACTTTCTAATGATAGCCTGTTGAGCAAATGTTACCAAGTTAGATACAAAATAATAAAAACTTAATGCTGCCGGATAAGAGTTTAGCACAAATAAGAAGATGATAGGCATGAAATAAGAAACTGATTTCATAGGCCCTTGTACTGAGCTTACTTGCTGGTTAGACCATGTGTAAAGTATAGTAGACATAGTCATTAAAAGCACAAATAAACTTACATGATCACCATAAAATGGTATTTCAAATGGAAGGTGGAAGATACTGTCATAAGTAGACAAATCTTCAGCCCATAAGAAGCTCTTTCCTCTTAGCTCAATAGATTGAGGGAAGAAGGTGAACATAGCAAACAAGATAGGCATTTGAAGCAGCATAGGGATACAGCCACTAAGAGGGCTTACACCTACTTTAGAATAAAGCTTCATTTGCTCTTGCTGAGCTTTAGTCATGTCATCTCCGTGCTTTTCTTTTATCTCATCAAGCTCAGGCTTAAGTACTTTCATTTTAGCCATAGAAAGGTATGACTTGTATGAAAGTGGAGATAATACCAGCTTAATAAGCAACACCATGATGATGATGATGATACCATAATTACTGATAAAGCTACTTAATAGATCAAACAGAGGTATAATTACAAATCTGTTAATCCATTTCATAGGAGGCCATCCTAAATAAAGGTTACTCTCAAAGTCAGGAGTAACATTTTTTAGAATATGAAAATCATTTGGTCCAAAGTAATATGAAAAGTCACCTTTGCCCTTTTCCAAATCAGCGATTGGTATGGTGGTAGTAACATTGGCATTTTTCACTTTAGATGTATCTTGCTCCGTAAAAGAGGTTTGTAGCTTAGCCGTACTGAAGTGATTTTTAGCGATAATAGCTGATACAAAGAACCTTTGTTTAATAGCAATCCATTTTACTGGTTCTTGAATCTCTTCAGTTTGTGTGCCACTGCTTCGGGCATTTAACTCGTCAAAATCTTCACTACCTAAATAATAGTTGATGTTAGTGTTAGTTCTACTAAGTTTTAAGTCTTTCTCTTGTGTTTTTAGGTCATCATCCCAAACGTAAGTAAGCTGACCATTTTGCTGAGAAAGGCCTTTTAACTCCATGTGATATTTCACCTGATATGAATCAGGGCCTAAGGAGTAAATATGTTGTATTGATTTTCCTCCTCCCAGGTTTAAACTATAAGTTACTATAGTAGTATCTCCATTAGAGCTGGTAGAAGGGGTATAGTATAAAGTATTTAAGTCAATATTTCTACCATTGTCATTGTACAATAGAGAGAAGTTGTTGCTTTCTTCATCCAATAAAATGAGAGGCTCATGGTAATAGGTCTCAAAATTTTTGAGTTCTACTTTTGATATTTTACCTCCTTTGCTTGATAAGTCTACCTTGATATTTTCGTTTTCAAGGGTAAATATTTTATCAGCCCCGGTAGCTCCTGCAGCAAATATTCCGTATTGCTGCTGGTGTTTGAGGTTGGTTAAAGAATCACTTTCTTCTATAGTTGAAACGGTGTCGCTTTCTATTTCACTTTCAGCAGGTCCTTTCACTACTAACGAGTCACTCGGAAATTGCTCATTGCTCGGCTTTGGATCCGGGGCGAAAAAATAAAAATAGCCCATTAGCAATAAGGCAATTAATATCAAACCTGTTGCTTGATTTCTATCCATTTTTTACTTTAGAATTAATTTTTTGAACTTTTTGCTTTTTTATGCTCTAACGCAGCAGCTACAAACTTAACAAATAATGGGTGAGGATTAAGTACTGTACTCTTTAATTCAGGATGATACTGTACTCCAACGAACCATTGGTGGTCTTTTAACTCTACTACCTCTACCAATCCTGTGTCTGGATTAATGCCTGTAGCTTGTAATCCGGCTTTCTCTATTTGCTCTAGGTATTTATTGTTAAACTCATATCTATGACGATGACGCTCAGAGATTTTTGTTTTTCCATATACCATACTTGCCTTACTGCCTTTTCTGAGATCGCAAGGATAAGCACCTAATCTCATAGTACCGCCCATATCTACAACTTTCTTTTGTTCTTCCATTAAGTCGATAACAGGGTGTTTGGTGCTTTCATTAAGCTCAGTAGAAGATGCTCCTTCTAGTTTAAGCACGTTTCTGGCAAACTCAATTACAGCGCACTGCATACCTAAGCATATGCCGAAGAAAGGGATATTATTCTCTCTCAGATACTTTACAGTTTCTATTTTACCTTCCATACCACGCTCTCCAAAACCAGGAGCTACCAGTACGCCATCTAATTTAGAAAGTACTTCATCACCATTTTCAGAAGTAATGGTTTCAGAAGAAATATATTGTAAATCTATACGGCATTCGTTTTGAGCTCCAGCATGAACAAAAGCTTCTACTATAGATTTGTAGGCATCAGGTAACTCTACATATTTACCTACCAAACCTATTTTTACCTCATCAGTTGGGTTTTTTAGTTTACCTAAAAATTCCTTCCACATATCGAGGTTAGGCTCAGTTTTATTAGGCATTTTTAATTTGGTGAGCACACGCTCAGCCAATTTTTCTTTGCGCATATGCAATGGCACATCATAAATAGTTTCTGCATCTTGAGATTCGATAACAGAATTAATATGTACGTTGCAAAACAGAGCCAGTTTCTTTCTTATCTCTACTGGTATTCTTCTCTCTGAGCGGCAAACTAAAATGTCAGGCTGAATACCCGCCTCGAGTAGTTGCTTTACAGAGTGCTGAGTAGGCTTGGTTTTTAATTCTTTAGCTGCACTTAAATAGGGGATAAGCGTAAGGTGTATTACCAGGAAGTTATTAGTACCAACATCCCATTTTACCTGACGTACTGCCTCTATAAATGGCAGGGACTCAATATCACCTACACAACCGCCAATTTCTGTGATTACAAAATCATAATCACCGCTTTCACCTAAAAGATAGATATTTCTTTTAATCTCATCAGTAATGTGAGGTACTACCTGTACAGTCTTGCCAAGGTATTCACCTTTTCTTTCTTTGGTGATGACGTTATTATAAATACGACCAGTAGTAATGTTATTAGCTTGTGACGTAGGAGTATTTAAAAATCTTTCATAATGGCCAAGGTCAAGATCAGTTTCGGCACCATCGTCAGTAACGTAGCACTCTCCATGTTCATATGGATTTAACGTTCCTGGATCAATATTAATGTATGGATCAAATTTTTGAATAGTTACTTTGAAGCCTCGGGCTTGCAGCAACTTTCCTAGTGAAGCTGAAATGATTCCTTTTCCTAAAGAAGATGTTACCCCACCGGTAACGAAAATGTACTTTGCTGTGGCCATAAGTTGGGTTAAAAATTTCAATAAAACTTATGGGATACAAAGGTATAGTAATAAGGTGAATTAGATACTAATACAAAATAAAATTTAATGTAAAAGTTACGCATAACCTCCGAAACGTATGTATAGGTAAATGCATTTAGTCTCACTATTTATAGGCCTTATAGCAATATTTTAATGTGTGATTAAAATAAACCTCGTAATAATTAATGACGAGGAGCATATGATATTTAAATAAAGTTTATCTAATTTGAGCCCAAACTTACAATAACGTAATACTTTGATGTTTATTCCTTTGAAACGCAGAAATTTTTTTGGCTTTAATATACTTCTGTTATTCTTTTTATTTATTGGTTCTATAACAGCTTTTGGTCAGAGTGCTAACTGTGCACAGAATGCTAATTTTGGGGTACTTACTTCTACCAGTTTGAACTGTGGTGGAGATGAAGTAACCAGAACCGTTGTAGCATCCAGTTCCAGTTGGTCAAACTCTGATGTAATTCAGGTTAATGTTAACTGGGAAGACGGAACCACAGAAACTTTGAACCTTACTTACATAGATGTAGTAGGAGAATGGAGGGTGCAGATGCAGCACACTTATCAGGATAATGGACCAACATGTAGCTACGAAGCATCAGCTCAACTAGTGATTAATGGAGCAGCATGTACCGGGGCTGATTTAAATCAGGATTTCTTGGTTATCGTTTATGATGAGTTGGATAACCCGAATGTTGGCCAGCAAATTTTAAATCATGATGAATCGTCAGCTGGTAATGAAGTAGGAGATGAAATTCATGTCTGTGAAGGGGAAACTAGCCCTATCAGAGCAAGAGATGAAAGTGAATTTAACTGTACTCAACCTGAATTAGTTGATGCTTCAACAGGTACAGACGCCCGTAACAGAGAAGAGAGATGGGTGCAATATGTTTATGGAACCAGCTCAAGTATTACTGGTAACGTAACTATTGGAGGACAAGAAGTTACTTCTTTGCCTTATTACGGTCCGGTTGTTTTTATAGGAGATAATACTCCAGATCCCAGTAACGAGCTTACTTTAGATATCCAATTGCCAGAAACAGCAGAATCTGGTGAGACATTTATTGTAGAGCTCAGAAGTTGGAACGTTTGTAACCCTTATGATAACAATACTTCAGACGGGTATTTGAATCCTGTAGGTGGTTCTTTTAATCCTACAGTAGACTCTCATTTTGGAAGTTTTCCTAATGGAAGTGATGCTCCTGTTACCATAACCAAGACTATAAGAGTGGTAGATAAACCTTTACCACTTATTCCTGTTGATAAAGTGATTTGTGAAGGAGAAACGGTTCCTAATTTTGAGGTAACTGTTCCTCAGCCTAGTATGTATATTAACTGGTTTGACGATGACCCGCGAACAGGTGGTAATTACATTACTAACTACTGGAATAACTCTAATACCTTACCCCCTAACTTATATCCCGGAGGTATAAACACTCATTCACCTGGTGTTTACAGTGTATGGGTAACTTATAATGCAGCAGCAGGATTACAGTGTGAAAGTGATCCTGTAGAAGTAACCATCGAAATAAAAGAGGATCTGGATCAGCCAGGCATAATTTCTCCCGATGACCCTGTTTGTAGAGATGATCAGGATGTGGTATTTAGTGTGCCTGATCCTCCTGGTACCGGAGTTAAGTACGTTTGGTCTGTAAGTGGTACAGGTATAAGTATTGATGGGTCTAATGAAGGAAATTCTGTAACAGTAGATTTTAACGTTCCCGGAACCTTCACTTCTACCACTAGAGAAATATCTGTAGTGAGACAATATATAACCGATCCTGCTTGTGAATCGGATCCAAGAACTTTAGAGATTCCAATTTCTGGAGGCCCTACTGCTTCTGTTTCAGGTGGTGGTGCGGTTTGTGCCGGCCTTCCTGCTGATGATATCGTCTTTACTTTTAGTAGTGATTTCCCTGCTGACTTTGATTTTATTATAGAAATATATGAAAATGGTTCTTCAACTCCTACTTCATATATAACTGAAAGCAACTACACCAGTACTACATATATTATTCCTGATCCTGCACCAAGCGTAGAGACTGAGTACAGGTTGGTAATGTTATCTGATGCTGCTGGTTGTGATGAAACATTAAATATATCAAATACCATAACTATAGGAGGTACACCACCTACAGTTGATGAAGTAAGATTAATTGGCGGTCCTGTTTGTGATGATGGTGCCGGTACATCAACTGCTTATATAGAAATTGAAGTAGCTGACAATTCGGTTAAAAACTATGAAATTCAATATAGAATTGATGGTGGATCTATAATAAGAGTAACGCTTAGTTCAAATGCTAGTGGTGTAGTTAGGCTAGTGCCTGATTTTATTAATGAATTGGGAGGAATAACTGGTAGTTACGTTTATGAAATACTTTCAATTAAAGAAGCTTCTTCTGGATGTATCACTGATGTAAACGAAAGTGAAACCATAGTTATTAACCCACGACCTGATGAGGCTACTGGAGGGGAAGATGTGATAGCTTGTCAGACAGATATTTTTAGTACAAGTATCCAGGTGGATGCTCCAGGGACAGGTTTAACTATAGACTGGTATGCTGGAGATAATCCTAGCACCAGTATCTTGTTAAGTGGAAATAATGTGTTTACCCCAGGATCAGCCGGAACTTATTATGCTGAAGTAAGGGATATTACTACTGGTTGTGTGAGTGAAGACAGAGTACCCGTAACACTAATTATGGATGTTCTTCCTTCTACAGCTGATGCAGGAACTGCTCCAGCACCATTCTGTGAAACCTTCTATGATTTATCAGCCACGGTACCTACATCAGGTACTGGTGTATGGACTTACCCAGGAATGCTTTATTCTCAAGGCTTTGCTGGAGAGCCAAACGGAGCTACTTCAGGTAATGGCACTTTCGGATGGAGTACCCAGGCAGATCAGAGCCAGTTGGTAGACGCTGATGATTACTTTGAAGTACGTAATGGAAGGCTGGAAGCCAGGGATACCGATGAAGAAGCCGTGTGGACTTCAAGCCCAATAGATATTTCAGGAGTTAGTGAAATGGATTTTGAAATAGCACTGGCTCAGTCTGGTGCTATGGAAGCTACCGGATCAGGAAGAGATTATGTAGGGGTATATTACCAAATAGATGGAGGTGCTGAAGTGCTTATTGGTGGTGAGCAGTCAGGTAATTTCGGGAGTGTAAATATTTCTGAAACTATTCCTGGTGGAGGTTCTTCATTGGTTATTGTAGTAAGATTAAGAACTAATGCTGATGATGAAATTATCAGTTTTGACGATATTAAGCTGATATCAAACGATAACACTGTTGTAATTGATGGTGCATATGATCCTGCAGCCACTGTTTCAGGATTGCCAGTGGGTACTACCACATTAACGTGGACCGTGAGCAGCGAATATGGTGTTTGTGCACCAAGTGTTGCTACTATTGATCTTGAAAGATTACCTCCACCAAGCGTTACGGACCCTGAGCCTGAAGTTTGTGAAGGAGTTTCCGGATCAGGAACAGCTGAAGTAGATCTTACAGCTTATATAGATGACATAGTAGGAGCTTCCGTTTCATCTGAAAGACAGGTAGATTTTTATGAAGATGACGCGCTAACCGCGGCTATTGGAGATCCTACTGCTTATGAAGTAAGTGATGGTCAGGTATTATATGTTAATGTAGAGAATACGGTTACAGGTTGTACTAATGATGACACTATGACTTTTGCTGTGGTTGGTTTACCTGCTGCTAATGACTTTACTGCTGAGCTTTGTGAAGATGTGCTTGATGATGGTATAGTAGATGGAGTAGATCTTACAGCTTATGAAGAAGACATAATCTCACCGGCTGATCCTTCTGATAGAGTAGTTTCTTGGTTTACAGATGCTAGTATAGATCCTGTATATGCCGTTTCTAACCCTTCTAGTGTAGATGGTATTCAGGATGGAGATACGTTTTATGCTTTGGTAGATAATAGTGCTGCAGGATGTTCTGACATTGCTGAGCTTTCTATCATAGTGCACCCTCAACCTAGAGAGAATCCTATTCAAGTGTCAGGAAGTACACCTGCTGCTATAACTCTTTGTGTTAACGATACGGAGCCAGTGTTTTTTCAGGTGAGTGGTTCTTTAAATCCTAACTCCACTTACCAGTGGACTTTACCAGGATCTGGTGAATTTGTAGTAGAAAGTGGAACAACATTAGATAACTTCTTTCTTCCATTAACTTTCCCTACCGCTGTTCCTGCGCCAGGTTTACCAATTAGCATAGTGGAAACAACTGCTAATGGTTGTGAAGGTGAACCTAATGTAATTATGGTTACTGTGGTGGATATACCTGATAAACCAGTAATTCTAGGTGATGATGAAGTTTGTGAAGAAGATGAAAATATAACTTATAGTATTAGTAGCCCTAATGTTGGCTCTCAATATATATGGAATGTTCCAGGTGCATTTGGGTCTATTGTTAGTGGTCAAAATACTAATGAAATAATTGTAAACATTGGTAGCCAACCCGGAAATTATCAGATAACAGTTCAGGAAATAAGCTCTAATGCTTGTGAAAGCCCTGAAGCTGATCCGTTTGATGTAACTGTTTACGAACAGCCTACTATGACTTCAGGTAATAGTGCTGGTCTTTGTAGTGGCATGTCTGTAGATAGTGAATTAGTATTTACTTCTGATTTACCAACTGCAACTTTTGAATGGCAAGTGATTTCTAAATCAGGGCCAGTAGGCGGTACAGCTGTAGGAAATACAGGAACAGGAAATATTACTGATGTTTTAACTAATGGATCTACATCAGTAGGACAGGTGACTTATGAAGTGACACCGGTAGGGCCGACTCCGGGTATATGCCCTGGGCCAAGTCAGTTTATCTTTGTTTCGGTGGAGCCGGAGCCCGCATTAAATGTTGCTGGAGCTGGAGCTGTTTGTAATGGCGATAACATTAGTTTGCAAATTACAACTCCTACATCACCGACTGACGCAAGTGACCTTTCTTATGATTACAGAACAGAAAGCTCTGATGATGCTAACACCGGAGGAACAGCTTATATATCTGCAACAGACAGACCTTATAATACTACACTTAATGGTACTTTGATTAATAACAGTGATGAGGATATTACAGTAACCTTTTTCTTTACTCCTAAATTCGATGGATGTACTTCCGGTGATGAAGTAGAAAAGACTGTAATAGTGGAGCCTTCTCCTAAAATTACGATGGTTAATAATAACCCTAGAATTTGTAATGGAGACGCCATAGATATAGATATATCAAGTCCTACTGAGCCAAGTGTGCCTGGTGATTTATTCTTCAATTATAATACAATTTCTTCAGATCTATCAGTAACCGGAGGTTCTGCATTTGTAGGATCATCAGCGGGTAGAAATTTTCCTGCTACTTTAAATGGAACGCTCACTAACAGTGGAGATCATTATATTACTGTTGATTTTGAAGCACAAGCTCATTTAGACGGTTGTGGACAATCTACTGTTTCTACGGAATCAGTAATAGTAGAACCCACACCAAAAGCAGTGTTGAATAATCATGCTCAAAATATCTGTAGTGGAGAAGATATTGATATTGAAGTTACTTCACCTACTACAGTTAGCCCTGGAAGTGTTTTAACTTATAATTATAGTGCAGTAAGTTCCAACGGTGCTGTTACCCATGGTGATGCTATGGTAGGAGGAAGTGATTTATCTTTTGGAACTACCTTAGATGGAGATATAGTAAACAACGGAAATAGTAGTATTACGGTAACCTTTACAATTACTCCGTATGTAAATGGATGTGCAACTGGTACTAGTGTAACTACTGCAGTAGTGGTGGAGCCTGCTCCGGTAGCATTACTTAATAATAACAGTGAAACGATATGTAGTGGAGGATCTGTGAATATTAATGTTTCTTCAACTACTAATATTAATGACCCTTCTAAACTAAGTTATAGTTATGTAGTAAATGCTCCGACAGGAATTAGTGGTACTGGATTAACCGGTGGCAGTGGTAATTTCCCTGGAAATATTTCAGGAACATTGACAAACAGTACAGATGCGGCTTTAGATGTTACTTATGTAGTTACTCCGCATGTAGATGGTTGCCCATCAGGTTTTGATGTTACCGAAACCGTAACCGTAGAGCCTGTACCAGCAGCAAATCCTCAGGAAACCACTCTTATTGTTTGTAATGATGAGTACTTTGAGGTAGATGTGCTGAGTCCTACTCAACCGACAGAAATTAATGACCTTACTTATAGCTACGTGGTTACAAGCAATAATGAAGCGTTTACCAGTGGTTCTGGGAATATAGATAGAAATGGACTTATATTCGGAGTAGATAAGATAGAAGGAGAGTTGCATAACAGTAGTGATAATGTAATTACTGTTACTTACACCATTACTCCTATGTTAAGTGGTTGTGCAGCAGGTCCACCTAGATATGTAACTATACAAGTAGAACCGAGTCCTAGACTAACGTTAACCAATAACAGACCAGCTATTTGTGATGGAGGCCAAATGAGTATATCAGTAGCATTACAAAGTACAGGTACTGATGATACAAAATATTCGTATTCATATACTGCAAGCAGTTCTAATCTAGGTGTTTCTGGAGCAGGTATGACTTCTGGTAGTGGTGCTTTCCCCGCAAGTGATATTACCGGAGATCTTGTAAATACTTCAGATGAAGCTGCTACAGTTGTTTATGAGTTTACACCTCTTTATGCGGGTTGCGAAGATGGTGATCCTCAATATGTTAATGTTATAGTAGAGCCAACTCCTTCGGTTGAGTTTGATAATAATGCTCCGGATATATGCTCTGGTGGAGCTGTAGATATTGATGTCTATAGCAATACCTTGCCAACAGATGGAAATGGGTTAACATTCAATTATACAGTAAGTGCTGATGGACCAATAGAAGGTTCTGCTTCTTCAGGTGCTTCAGGGCGAAGTCAGCCTTTTAACATTAATGGTACCTTAACTAATCCTGGAAATGCACCAGTAACCGTAACTTATTTGATTACACCACAATTAAGTGGTTGTAGTAATGGAACTGCGGTACCTGTACAGGTGGTAGTTGAGCCTGTTCCAAGAGCAGAGATTGAGAACCGTAATCCTGTTTTATGTAATGATGACGAAGTGGAAATTGAAGTAAATACGCCAATTACTTCAAGTGAGGATTTAACTTTTGATGTAGCAACATCCTCTTCACCGGCAGGGGCTATTTCAGGAGCAGGTTATACCTTCTCTGGTACTGACCTTCCTTTTGGAACGGTTATAGGAGGTGAACTGCATAATAATAGTAACGAAGTGGTTACGGTTACTTATACGATTACTCCTAAGTTAGATGGGTGTACTTCAGGAAATGCTCAAACAACTACCGTAGTGGTAGATCCTACACCACAAGTAGTAGTAGTGAATAACGGTAGTTCCTGGGTTTGTAGTGGAGGAAATGTGAATATTGGCATTAGTTCACCTACTACACCTAATATTCCGGGTAATTTTACGCTTTCTTATACGGTAAGCAGTACTAATGATGCAGCAATGAGTGGTTCTGCCTGGACTAATGCTGGCGGTAGAGGCTTCCCATACTCAATAGGAGGCTCTTTGATTAATAATAGCAATGAAGTAGTTACTGTTACTTATGATATTACAGCCACTTTGGCAGGGTGTGACATAGCAACAGACCAGATTAGCATAGATGTACAACCAGATCCTGTGTTAAACCCTGTGCTAAATGCTACACCTATAATATGTACTAGTGATGAAATATCGCTTACTTTAAGTACTCCTACGCTTACAAGAACTTTAGGGGATTTATCTTTTGATTATACAGTAATAAGCTCTGATCCTTCAGTAACAGGAGGTTCCGCATGGAATAATGGTGTTGGACGAACCAATTTAGGGATAAATCCAAATAATGATTATGAACTTGATGGAAGGTTAACCAACAGTAGTTCTTCTTACATTACTGTTACCTATACGTTTACACCTAGAGTGAATGGATGTACAGCAGGAGATCCTGTTGAAGCTCGCGTGCAGGTAGAGCCTACACCACAGCTTTCTTATAATATGGTTCATCCATTACCCGGAGACCCCATATGTACGGGAGAGTTTATAGATTTTGAAGTATTCAATGAAATAAGTCCGGCGAATAGAGCAAGCATGACTTTTGACTTGGTAGTGAGCAACTCCAATGGGCCTAGTGCTATTTCTGGTTCTGCATATACCGATCAAACAGATCTTCCTTACCCTAGCAGGATATATGGTGATTTGATTAATAATACCAACGTGCCTACTACAATTTATTTTGATCTATATCCTAAGCTACATGGCTGCGTTGGCCCTAGAACAAGGATTGAGGTGAATATTGAAGGTAGGCCAATAGCTAATTCATTTACGATAGATGAATGTTCTGATGTACCGGTTAATCAATTGAAAACTGTAGATCTTACTGAATATAATGATCAAGTAAGTGCTGGCTCTGGGTTTACAATCTCATGGTATAGAGATGTATTCATGAACTCAGCAGTGCCAGATGAGACCTCGTATACCGCAATTGATGGGATACAACTATATGCTAGGGTAGAAAATGATGTTACGGGTTGTTATAATGTTGGAACGATAACTTTCCAAATTAACCCTCAACCGGAAGTAGCAGCTACAGTAACTTATTATGATGGTGTTTATGGAGTAAGCTGTTTAGGTGCTTCCGATGGTGAAATTCAAGCTAGTTCTGCCAATGTAGTAGGTACACCAACTTTTGAATTATTAGATGAAAATCAAATCAGCTTAGGAGTTTATAATCAAGATGGACATTTTGAGGGGTTACCAGCTGGACAATATTATATAGCAGTTTATAATCAGAATACCTCAGATTGTCGAGGTGTAACCTTAGCTCCAGCAATATTGCCAGCTCCATTTGAATTAACAGGAGGTTTTGTATATGCTCAGCCAGGAGGTATTTGTGCCGGAGAATCACCAGCTATATTTACGGAAATGTCAGCTCCATATGGAGGTACCACAGGTGGAAATGGATATTTATATCAATGGCAATACTCTGATGACGGGGTTACATATTCTAACATTTCAGGGGCTACTAGTGCTACCTATCAACATGGGGTGATTTCTGATCCAGGTACTTATTACTTCTTAAGACAAGTGAGTACACCTAATGGTTGTGGCCCTGTTTATTCTAATGGTGGTGTCCCTATAGAAGTGGTCGTGAATACAATTCCAGGTGGAGACATTGCTTTCTCGGATGGTCCAGGTAATCCTGATATAACTTCTATTTGTGAAGGCTCGCCATTTTTAGTGAATTTTAATTTCTTTAATGGAGTAAATCAAAATTTGTTTGAGGCTCCTTATACATTTGTGTACCAAGACCCTGAAGGAACTAGTCATACTCAGTTAGCTACTAATACTGCTACAGTTTATATTAACGAGGCAGATCCTTTATTACATGAAGGTGATTGGACCTTACTTACTGTTACTGACAGAAATGGTTGTACGAGTTCTCCTAATGCAGTAGCAACTATAGATGTGGTAGAAATAAATGCTGATTTTACAATTCTAGAGTCTTCACCACAGTGTGGTCCTGCTACTTATACTTTTGAGTTTGATCAGTTGAGTGGGGTGACTTACACATTTGATTGGCAGGATGGTACTCCTGATGAAGTGATTGCGGCTACTACTGATGAAGCGGGTAGAACGGTAACTCATCTATTCCAAAACGGATCTACCAGTTCCAGCTTTACTTATAATGTTACATTGACGGCTGAAGGTCCTCAGTGTTCTAATTACACACAACAAGCGGTAGTAGTAGATCCTGGTGTAATTGCTACGGTATTACCTCGTAATCCTATTGTTTGTAGTGGAGAAGTAATAGAGTTCACTAACTCATCAAGGGGGGCAACGGCTCAAACCTGGAAGCTAATAGATCCAGACACTGGTTCTGAATTGCTTACCTCAACAGATGTAGTTCCTTCAAACTGGAGTGTGATTAATTCAACAGGACCAAATCCTAAAACATATACCGTAGACTATACTGGAGAAAATACTAACACCGGATGTAGTACTACTTCAAGTTTTAGTGTTCAGGTTTATAAAGAAGTAGTTGCAGACTTTGATTATGATGTAGATGGTATATTCATGGCAGGATCTATTGGAGTTGATTTCTGGGCATTAGATCCAATAGATGCAAGCGAATTTTCTTATAGCTGGAACTTTGGTAACGGCGAAACAAGGGATGATGCGGATCCAACAGCTATAGAAGAAGTTACTTATTATCAGCCTGCTAATAAAACAGTAAGGTTGAGAGTAGAAAATGAAGCTTCTTCTGGTATTTGTTTTGATGAAGCACTTAAGGTTATTCCAATAGGTATAGAGCCAGTGGTGCCAGATTTCGACATATCTACTACTATGACTTGTACGGGATCTGAATTAATAATTACTAACAATACTACAGGAGGAGCGAACCACTTTGAATGGTCAATTTTCGATGATGATAATCATGAAGTGTATAGCAGGTCTGATGAAGTTACGCCGGGTCAAGTCGATCCATCTGCTGACTTTACTTTGAAAATAAGTGAGGCGGGTGTATATAACGTAAGGCTTATTGCAACCAATACCTATAATAATGAATCAGAAACAATAGTAAAATCAGGTTTACTGGAAATATTCGCAGCTCCAAATGCTAACTTTGATTACAGACCGGATGAAGTGTTTGTGCCAGATCAGCCGGTAATTACCTTTAACTACACAGAAGGAGCTAATCAATATTATTGGGATTTTGGTGATGGTAGCATCTCTCAAGAGTTTGAGCCTCAGCATAATTATCAGTATGAAGGAGAGTTTGATATCACTTTAACTGCTTATGCTGATTATGGAAATGGAACTATCTGTGAAGATCAAATAACCAGGTCAATTACCGCTACTGATGGTGGATATACCAGAGTGCCTAATGCCTTTACTCCTAATACTTCAGGGCCGTCAGGAGATGGTAGAATCATTAGTGAGGTGGATAATGATATCTTCTTACCTATCACTAGAGGTGTAGAAGAGTTCGAAATGCTCATTTTTGACAGGTGGGGTAACCTCATATTTGAGAGTCAAGACCAAACTGTAGGCTGGGACGGCTATGATGTAAATGATCAGTTGATGCCAGCAGGAGTATATGTATTTAAATTGACGTTGCGCTTATCAAATGGCGAACGCACTACAAGAATAGGAGACGTAACACTAATCAGGTAAATTTTTAAGAGCTAGCTTATGTATCGATTTTTAATAATAGCTTTAGTTGTGTTAGTGAGTGCTGCAGGTCCGGTGAGAGCTCAGGATCCTCAGTTTTCACAGTATTATTCGGCACCGTTATACTTAAACCCGGGGTTTACGGGTATTACGCAGGAGCACAGGGTCACTTTTAACCACAGGTTGCAGTGGCCTAACTTGCCACAAGCGTTTGCCACTTATTCGGCTTCTTATGATGTTTTTGTAGATGAGCTGAGGAGTGGTTTTGGAATTATGGCCTCTACTGATAAAATGGGGTCTGCAGGTTGGAGAACATCTTACGTGGGGCTTTTATATTCCTATAAAGTGAGGCTTAGTGAAAACTGGGTGTTTTCACCAGGACTTTACTTTGCCTATGGAAGTAACGGACTAGATCGCTCTAAGCTTCTGCTTAGAGATGGTCTTGAATATGATGGTCAATCAATAGATCCTGAAGTGAATAGATTAGGAAATCAAAACTATTTTGACTTTTCAGCCGGTATGGTACTTTATAACCGTAGCTTGTGGTTAGGTGTGTCTTCATACCATATGAATGAGCCGAATATGTCTGTTCTGGGTAATGAGAGTAGGTTGCCTATGAAAGTGAATATACATGGAGGTATGAAGCTTCCTTTATATTCCGGCCCGAGAAAATTGGCCAGAGTATCATATATTACTCCTTCTTTCGTCTATAAATTTCAAGGATCGCAGTTTCAGCAATTAGATGTTGGCTTGCAGTACCATATAGACCCTATAGCCGTTGGAGTATGGTATAGAGGTATTCCGATTCAAGATGATGT
This sequence comes from Fulvivirga maritima, assembly GCF_021389955.1. Lineage (NCBI taxonomy): Bacteria > Pseudomonadati > Bacteroidota > Cytophagia > Cytophagales > Fulvivirgaceae > Fulvivirga > Fulvivirga maritima. Next base: position 5,892,800 of record NZ_CP089980.1, on the reverse strand, counting down.
AGATAATGAAGGAGAGACCTTGCAAATGGTTCAGAAAGATGCATTAGTATTAGTGATGAGCTTTATGCTTAAGAATCTTCAGATCGGTTATAGCTATGACTTTACCGTTTCACGCTTAGAAACCACTACAGGCGGATCTCACGAGATATCACTGGTTTATGAGTTTTCTAATGATAAGAGAAAGAAAAAGAAAGCTATGAAGCTGATACCTTGTCCTTCATTTAATAGCAAAGAAGGTTTCTGGAATTAGAGATTTAAAAACAGATTGTAATATCACAGAGGCGACTTTTTAATTTAAATACTAACTTTGTCGCTTAACCAAATAAGGAATAAAAAGTCATGTTTCAATAATATGACTCATGTGATATGGATTATACAGATCAGCTGGAGAAAAAGCCTGTTTTTCAAATAGTAAAGCAAGCCGCAGATGAACTAGGAGTAGAAGCTTATGTAATAGGAGGGTATGTGCGAGATTTATTGCTCAAACGCCCTTCTAAAGACATAGATTTCGTGTGTGTGGGTAGCGGCATTGAGTTAGCTAAGAAAGTAGCTGAAAAGTTAGATAATTCACATCTTTCGGTATTTAAAAATTTTGGCACAGCTCAGGTAAAGGCAGGAGACTGGGAATATGAGTTTGTAGGAGCAAGAAAAGAATCTTACAGAAGAGACAGTCGTAAGCCTATCGTGGAAGATGGTTCTTTGGAAGATGATCAGAACCGAAGAGATTTTACAATTAATGCGCTGGCTATAGGCTTGTCATCTCCAATTTATGGTAAAATGCTTGATCCTTTTGGAGGGCAGAAAGACCTGAAAAGAAAGATGATCAAAACACCTTTGGATCCTGATATCACTTTTTCAGATGATCCTTTGCGTATGCTGCGAGCCATTCGGTTTGCCTCACAATTAACCTTTGACATTGCTCCTGATACTTTTGATGGTATAGTAAGAAATGCTGAAAGGATAAATATAGTTTCTAAGGAGCGGATTAGTGATGAACTCAATAAAATCATCCTGTCTAAGGTTCCATCATACGGGTTTAAACTCTTATTTCACGCTGGCCTTTTACAACATATCTTTCCTCAGATGATGGATCTTCATGGGGTAGATGTAATAGATGGGAAGTCACATAAAGACAACTTCTACCATACGCTTCAGGTACTGGATAATACTGCTCAGCAATCTGATGATTTGTGGCTACGGTGGGCAGCTATTCTGCATGATATAGCTAAGCCTGCTACTAAGCGGTTTCATAAAAAAGTGGGCTGGACCTTCCATGGTCATGAAGATAAAGGAGCTCGCATGGTGCCTAAGATTTTCAGACAGCTAAAATTGCCTTTGAATGATAAGATGCAGTACGTGCAAAAGTTAGTAAAGCTTCATTTAAGGCCTATTGCGCTGGTTAAAGATGATATTACAGACACAGCAGTTCGCAGGCTACTTTTTGAAGCAGGAGATGATATTGAAGATTTAATGACCCTGTGCCGGGCTGATGTGACCTCTAAAAATGATAGCAAGGTGAAGCGGTACCTGGCTAACTTTAAGAAAGTGGAAGAAAAAATGCTGGAGGTGGAAGAGAAAGATAGAATCAGAAACTTTCAACCTCCTATCAGTGGTGAGGAAATAATGACCTTATTCAAAATTAAGCCAGGAAGAGTGATAGGGGAGATAAAGGAAGAGATAAAAGAAGCCATACTTGAAGGACAAATTGCTAACAATAAAGACGAAGCATGGAGCTATATGCTTGATATTGCGGCTAAGAAAGGGCTTTCAACTGAATAATTTCATTACATTTGTTGGTCTTAACTACAAAACCGAACAAAAATGAAAGCTCTGAGAAGAACTATTATACTTGCTTTTTCCTTATTTGTAACGCTTACCACGTTTGCGCAAGATGATCAGCAACCGGCAGAAAGGAAAGCACCTTCAGCTGGTCAGGTTTTTTCTGGTCACTATGCTAGAGTGTACGGTATGGCTATGAGGTACAATGATTACTCTATGGCTAAAAATGCACTTTACAACTTATATGTAGAAAATCCTCAAAACGATTCAATACTATATTCACTATCAGCTTTGTATTTGCAAACAGGTCAATATGCATCTGCTGCTATAAGCTCTCAGGATATTCTGCAAATGAGACCTAAGCATACTGGGGCTATGGAGATATTAGCCGTTAGCTATGAAAATTTAGGAGTGAAAGATAAGGCTTTAGATACTTATGAGTCTTTGTATTTAGAGTCCGATGATTTTGAAACTTTATATAAAATTGCTTTCCTTCAATTTGATTTGAAAAGATATAAAGAAAGTACTACCAACGCCGATATATTGTTAGGAGAGGCTCAAGCCGATTCTCTAACCGTGGTTTACGAAGATGCTAATCAAAAGCAAAAGGAATACCCTATAAAGGTGGCTATTCATAATTTGAAAGGATTAATAGCGCAGGCTCAAGGTAATATATCTGCCGCTAAAAAGGAGTTTGAAGCTGCTTTGAAGATTGCACCAGACTTTATACTGGCCAAGCAAAACATGGAAGCACTAGAGGCGAAGAAATAATTATTTCATACCTTAAAAGGTAAGAGGTTGTATCAGAATGTTAATATTTAACTTTTGATACAACCTCTTTTTGGTTATTCTATAATCAATTTAGTGGTGTTCTGTGCTTTTCCTGATTTTATCACCAGATAATATATTCCTTTTTTTACTGATGCAGGCAGGTGTACTTCAGTGGTTTCAGTTGAAAAATATTCTGTAAATATCATTTTTCCTGCATTGTCAATAATGAATAGATGCTTTTCAGGTGATTCCATATTAAGAGATCTGATATCTAAATTGAATACCTTGTTTATTACGGGATTAGGGTAAATTAAGGTTTGAGAGGTTATTTGCTCTTTGTTAACGGTACTGGCCATTCGTGCTGAGCTACCTGCAATTCCCCAGGCAAATACTTCCCAATCTCCAATGGTTTCTCTATTGCAATACATGGCAGATTCACCATTTTCAGAGGAAACGTAATTTCCGTTAAAACCACGAAAGGCTACAGTGCCATTTCCCATGTCAATCCACTCAAAGGCTTCCCAGCCACTTATTGATTCCCTGTTGCACATCATAGGTGATTCGCCGTTTTCAGAAGATACAAATTGGCCATTAGAGCCTTGTAAACCAATTTTACCGTCGCTGGTACTTACTACTGTGAATTGCTCCCAGTCACCAACAGAAGCCCGGTTACACATTATGCCGGCCTCTCCATTTTCTGATGATACATATTGGCCGTTACTTCCTCTCAGCCAAATGGTTTGGCCAATTGGTGCTTCATTATTAATAGGGCCACCCGTGAATTTCACCGCATCATAAAACCCCTGATGAAAAGTGAAGCCCGGAGTTCCATTACCTATATTATTTTGGCAGAAGCTGATCATATTATTATAGGCATTGGCAGGAGGTGTTCCGCCATACTTTATATAATCTCTCACCTGATTATAGTTGCTATAGGGGTGAATAGTCCATAAACAGCGATCATGATACATTTTCTTAAAAGACCAAGGGAAGTAGCCTACATTATTATTAATGCACCAATCAGTCATTTCCCTGATAACAGAGTTATTATTTTCACCGTACTCACCTAATATCAGCGGAACATTTAATCGATTTGTAGTGGCTAGCCGTCCGTTGAGATCAGAGGCATCATTAGCATAATGATGGGTTTGATAGACTAAATTATCGTCCCACTTAGCATACACACCCGTTTGGCTTTGTGTATAGCCATCTTGCCAGTCTAGCTTGGACATGTCTGACCCCCACCAGCTTCCTTCTGCCACTATAATATGATTACTGTCTACCTCTCTAATGGCATTGCGCATAGTAATTAATGAGGGCATAAGCTCATATTCCCTGCCTGGTTGAGGAACAGGTTCATTAAGAAGATCATAGCCCCAAACTACAGGCTCATTTTTGTAGTGATTCGCTATATGTCGCCATACTTGAGAGGCAATATTAATGTTATCTCCATCCCAAAAATGAACCGATTCTCGTGGTTGGCTTGAGTTTGAATCGTTATTATCACTATGGTCTCCTGGATTTTGATAGCCTGGAGCAGCATGCATATCTAACAACACATACATGCCATGTGCTCGACAGAAATCCACGACCCTGTCAATGTACTGAAAACCTCGATCTGATGCACTGTAGCTGTTCCAGTCCCAAAACAAGTTGAAATGAAAAGGAATTCTAACAGAATTAAAGCCCATGTTTTTCAGATCAATAATAGTCTGCTCGTTAACATAATTTAATCGCCATTGATGTTCAAATTCAATGGCTTGGTTTAAATCTCCACCAAAGGCAGATTTAACTCCATCAAAAAATTGAGTATGGGTACGATACTCAAAATCACCCATCATGAGATAGCCTTCCCATAATAGCCAGTTGCCAAGGTTGATACCTTTCATTAAACCCTGATTATGCATTAGAAAACTAAAAGTTTAGAAAATCCTTCGATAATTGTGTAAAAAGATCGATTTTGATGAGGTATAAAAATCACCAGAATGGTTACTCAAAATATAGGGTCTTTACCCATTGAATATTCCTCCAAGCCAGTGACACCCTTTGGAGGGATGAGTTTAATGAAACGATTTATCGATCAGGTAGGGATACGAGAAAAATTAGCCGAACTGGCACTTCCATCTCCTGGTTCTAACCGAGGGTATGACCCCAAGCAAATCGTAGAGAGTTTTTGGCTGAGTATCTGGACAGGGGCTAGTAGATACATCCATTGTGACTGGTTGAGATATGATACTGTTTTACAGTCAATTTTTGGATGGGATGGTATGCCTAGCCAAAGTACCTACAGTCGTTTTTTTGGAAAATTCTCTCAATCCCTAAACAACGAAGTATTTCCAGAGCTTCAACAATGGTTCTTTGACCAGCTCCGTTTAGGAGCACTCACCATTGATTTTGATAGTACTGTGATCACTCGATATGGAGATCAACAAGGGAGTAGTAAAGGTTATAACCCCAACAAAAGAGGGAGAAATTCACATCACCCCTTGATGGCCTTTGTGAGTCAAACCAGAATGGTGGCCAATGCATGGCTCAGGCCAGGCAACACAGCGGCCAGTAGTAGTTGCAGGGAGTTCATGGAAGAAACCTTTAAGCACGCCTTGGCAGGACAAAAAGTAGGTCTGGTAAGGGCCGATAGTGGTTTTTACAACGAAGAAATCATGTCATATCTAGATGAAGAACTCCTCAATTACATTATGGCTGTACGCATGTACCCCAATGTAAAAAGCGAAGTTTGGGGGCTTAAAGATTGGGTCAAACTGGCAAAGGGAATAGAGCTGAACGAGATGGTTTTCAGTCATGAAAACGGTAAGCCAAGACGATACATTATTGTAAAAAAGCAAGTTGACATCAGGCCACATGCAGGAGGCAAGGAACTTTTTGAAGATCAGCCTGGCTATCGATATAGTTGCTATGTGACCAATATGGATTTACCTCTGGATCAGATTTGGAACATGTACAACACCCGCGCCGATTGTGAGAACAGAATTAAGGAATTGAAACAAGATTTTGGGCTTGAAAATTTTTGTTTACAAGATTTTTGGGCAACAGAAGCCTCCTTTCGCTTTATCATGGTGGCTTACAATTTGATGAGTTTATTCAGGCATTTTGCGTTGAACCATCATCGAAAAGCAACCCTATCAACCCTCAGATCCTATTGCTTTGCATTAGGAGCCTGGACAGCAAACCATGCTAATAAAAAGGTTTTAAAAATCTCATTACCCTCCAAAAGAAGACCCTGGATGGAGGGAATATTCTTGAACATATCGTCTACTAGTCCTCCTTTTGATTATTCTAATGAATAATCCGGGTTAAAACGGCATTGTTGTTACCGTCTACAATCTGATTGCCCTGTGTGTGTAGGTATTGCGCCTGAAGGGCAGTATGGCAGCAGGTTACAATTAAAAAGAATACTGTTATCCTTTTTATGAAATAAAGAAACTTCATGTAAAAATATATTAGGTTGAACAATAGTTTAAATATGCGCTAGTGGCTATTGTAATCTTAATAAAAGATGAGTCAAAATATAAATTTGCCACTACGCTTTAATTACGTCTGACTTGGTTTTTTTGTAAATTTATCACGTCAATAATTCTTAATTATTTGAAAATCAGTATATTGGTGATCAGCTTTGTTTTGGCTAGGTTCTGCTAAGATTGTATTCTTGAAGGGTTTTGTCTTCATTAGTGGAGGAAATGAAGAACTGTATTTATCTAAGTTTAAAAGAGATTTTAATTGTATTTTTTGAAGATCTTAGTTGAAGTATAGTCAAATATTTTCCCTAAAAAATATCAAAAAGTATAATTGTTTATTGCTTTTGAATGTTTTAGTTACCTGTGTAATAAAAAATTACTTTAAGAACACAATAATTGCTTATTTGTATCGTTTTGCTGATTATCATTCTAATAAATGGTATATATTGAAGTAATGTATTGTATGAAAATGTAATATATTAATCATTTTATTCTTATATGTGCCTCGGTATGACATTTTGGCTGGCAAGGCAAAATTTAATTATATTATATTCGAGCTTCAATTAGAAGCGATTTGAACAAGGCAGTATTTTTTAAACTATTTTTTACGGCCTCATTATTTTTTAGCGGAGGTCTGTATGCTCAAAATTTGGAATCAGTAGGAAAGGAGAATCCTCTTACTATAACCGGGGGAGTTTCTGTAAACCAAATTGGGTATTCTGTTAATGGCATTGAGTCTCGGAGAGATCCTTATTCTTTATATGCCTCGGGTAATGTTAATTTTAACCTTTATGGTTGGAGTGTACCTTTTACTTTTACCTATTCAAATCAGCAAACTTCTTTTCAGCAGCCTTTTAATCAATATGGTTTGCATCCTACCTATAAATGGATAACAGGTCATTTTGGTTATGCAAGCATGAATTTTTCTTCATATACCTTAGCCGGTCATCTATTTCTTGGTGCAGGTATAGAAGCTAATCCAGGAAAATTTCAAGTAAGTGCTATGTACGGTAGACTGCTGGATGCCGTGGAACCTGATTCGTTAAACTCTTCTACACCACCACCTTCTTTCAAAAGAATGGGCTATGGCCTCAAAGCGGGCTATGCAGATGGCAATGATCAATTACATGTCATTTTATTCGGGGCTAAAGATGATGTTAACTCTATCAGCTACGTGCCTGAAAATGAAGGCATATTACCAGAAGAAAACCTGGTGATGAGTCTTATAGGTAGTAAACAGCTTTTTGAAAAGTTGATTTTGAAAGCGGAATATGCTGTAAGCGGTTTAACCCGTGATAGTAGGGCAGATGAGGTGTCATTAGAAAGAAACAGGTTGTTTGGCTTTACAGGCGGATTATTCACACCGCGTCAATCATCTACTTATTATACGGCTTTTAATACCAATATTACCTATCAGGGTAATGGCTATGCCTTTGGCGTGGGGTATGAAAAAATTGATCCGGGATATAAGACATTGGGGGCTTACTATTTCAATAATGACCTCGAAAATATTACTGTAAATGGAAACACTTCCATTTTTAAAGGCAAGGTAAATATTGGTGCTAATGTAGGTATACAACATGATAACCTGGATGACTCTAAGGTGAGTACCATGCGCAGGGTGGTAGGAGCTTTAAATGTAGGCTATGCAGCAAGTGAAAAGCTCAATTTAGCGGTGAGCTACTCTAATTTTCAAACCTATACTAATATCAGGTCTCCATTTGTAGATATCAATGAGCTTACTCCTTATGACAACCTGGATACCTTAGACTATACTCAGATTTCGCAAAATGCTAGCCTAAATGCTAACTACATCTTACAAAACGAAAGAACCAAGCGGCAGAATTTGAACCTTAACCTCACTTTTCAGGATGCCTCTGATCAGCAGGGAGGAGTGGATCAAAACAGTGGCAATCAGTTTTATATGGCCAATGCTGCTTATAGTTTAAGCCTAGTGCCGCAAAACCTGACAGTTAGTGCTTCATTTAACTACAATCAGAATGAATCTATGAGCATTAGTACCACTACTATGGGACCTACCCTGGGGGTGAGAAAGTCATTGTTAGATAAGCAATTGAGGTTGGGGCTTTCAAGTTCACTCAATCAATCATACACTAACGGAAGCATTGTAAACAGGGTGACGAATGTGAGAGGATCAGGTAGCTATTCTATAAAAAAGAAGCATAGTCTAAACTTGAGCGTGGTCATGGTAAATAGAAAATCTCATACCGAGGGGAATGCTTCTGATTTCACGGAGTTTACCGCCACATTAGGTTATAGCTATAATTTTAGTACATCAAAATCGGGTAACTAGTAATAAGTTGATAAAGAAAATAGTCATATCGATATTGTTATTAATCTGCTGCAGGGTAGGTTTTTCTCAGACTTATCCCGTACAGGTAAATACAACCATAATTCCTCCTTATTCTGTTTATCTGGCAGATTATGTAGCTCCGGGATCGGAGAGGTTATCGCTCAATGTAATGCTGGGAGATATTGCCAGGCCAGAGTTGCAAACCAGGTTAAGACTTAGAATTGAAGGACAGGGCATACTAATAGAAACCAAACCGGGCTATTTACCGCCACCATTAATACTTCAGGGAGGTATTCCGGAAAGACTCACTTCTGCTGATTTGGTGGACTATTTCAAACCAGAAAATCTCAATTTTCAGGGGATTACCCGTCAGGAGTTTGAAAGAGGAGGAGCGCTGCCCGAAGGGCTTTATCAGTTTTGCTTTGAGGTATTAGAATATAACCGTGGGGTTCGTATTTCTAATAGCGGATGTGCTACCGCTTGGTTGATTATGAATGATCCTCCCATTATCAATGTGCCATTTAACGGAGAGAAAATCCGTCCGCAAGATCCTCAATATGTAACTTTACAATGGACACCAAGACACACAGGATCTCCTAACTCGGCATTTGTTACCGAGTATGAAGTAACCATGGTAGAGATTTGGCCGGATAATCGTAATCCGAATGATGCTATTCTTACTTCTCCGCCTATTTTTCAGGCTACAACGCAGGCCACTACTATTATTTACGGGCCGGCAGAAACTCCGTTGGAGCTAGGCCGTCGTTATGCATTCAGGGTGCAAGCCAAGAGCCTGGTAGGTATAGACGAACTAGATCTATTCAAAAATAATGGCTATAGCGAAGTATTTACTTTTGTGTATGGGGATGAGTGCAAAACATTAAATGTTATAGATGCTGAATCTCTATCTACCTCCAGAGCCTCAATTGCATGGGAGCCATTGCCTAATCATACCGCTTTTAATGTAAGGTACAGGGTTGCAGATTCGGATGATCAATGGTTGGAGGAAAACATTTATTTAAATGATATTGAGCTTAATTCCTTGGAACCAGGCACTACTTATGAATATCAGGTAGCGCCTTCTTGCGGTAGTTTTTCAGGTGAATATTCACTTTTGGCAGAAGTAACTACTAATGAACCTATTGAAGGTGAGTTTGTATGTGGAGGTGATGAAGGAGATTATAATCTTGAAAATACGGAGTTAATAGATCAGTTGAATCCTGGGGACTATATATATGCAGGAGATTTTGATATTAAATTAGACAGTGTCTCTGGCGTAGATGGGAAGTTTAGGGGTGGAGGAAAGGCCGAAATACCTTTTTTAAATTATGTAAAAGTTAGGGTCACTTTTGAAAATATTGAGGTGAATACTGATCACCGAGTGATCAAAGGGAATGTTTATACCTATTGGGATCCGGCTAGTTCGATGATGTATACTAGCCCTACACCAGAAGAAGGTGCTGCGGGAGAGGATGCAATCTCTGAAGGAGAAGATGGTGATGGAAATACAGAAGGTAGCGAAAACACCTATGATTCACTATCCATAGATGGAGAGATAGCAGAGATTTATCAGGATTCTACAGGTAATGTTATTGTAGTAACTACCACAGGCGACACCACAACAGTAGCCGCCGGAGAAGATGTGGTGTATACAGATAGCAATGGAAATCAGACTATTGTAGGGCCTTCCGGAACTACCGAATTTAATTCATCTAATGGAGGAGGAGCATCTTCAGGAGCTGGAAATAGTGCCATAGCAGGTGCTGATTTCCAATTAGGACCTATTAGTTTTAGACTAAATGATGAGTTGTCCTCTAGTGAAACCGATGAAGAAGGGTATTGTGTTTATAATGATGTAGATGTCTCCTTTATTCTCACTCTTCTGGGGCAGGATGAACTTTCGGCAGAAGTAACTATAGAGAATGCTTCTTTAAGTTTTAAGAAAAAATGCGATGGGGAAGAGTTTAAGGAAGTTACAGTAACATATAGTAACACCTCAGGTTTATCACTCGGAAAAATAGGGTTTATAGATGCAGCTCTAACAGGAGCAGAGCTTACTATTGATGCAGATGGAAACTTAGGAGGTGAAGTCGCCCTTAGTGCAGCTTTAAATGAAGATCAGGTTATTCAGGATTATATCCGCATTAACCAGGGAGTAACAGGAAGTTTTGCTTTTGCATTTAGTAATTCAACTGATTTTTCTGGAAGTTTTGATTTTCAAGGGGTTCAGGATATTAACATCGATTTATTAAAAGGAGATCAGGAGCTAGCTTCCCTTAGTAACGGACAACTGGCAGCAGATGGTTCTTTTTCTGGCCAAATAGCCGCTGCAGAAAATCAAATTAGTTATCCGATACAAGGTGCCTCAGTTTTAGTCAATTCACTTACAGCAGATGTAACCTACTCAGTAACAGGAGAGCTTGAAATGACATCTGGTTCAGGTTTATTTACCTTGAGTAATGTAGCAGGTCTGCAAGGAGATATTCAGTTAGGGCTAGAAATGAATGGAGGGCAATATACCTCTTCAGTCAATTCTTCATCACTAACCGGATATGGTATGACCTTCTCGGACCTCGATTTTAGTGTTGAAATTGATGAAGCATTTAATATCAATAGCATTTCAGGGGCGTTTAAGGCTAAGCATAATCAATTTAGCGCAGCATTAGATATTCAGGAGTTTGAAATAAAAGATGGTGTTCTAGCCAAATTTAAAGGATTGGGGCAAGTAAATTATGACGGAATTACTGTAAACGTACTAAGCACAGAGTATAATGCAGAGGCCAGGAGCTTATCCTTATCTGCCGCAGCCTTAGTAGAAAGTAACGGTCTTAAAATAGCTGCTGAGATTAGTGATTTTACCATAGATTATGAGGGAAATATAACTATGGGCAGTTATGAGGTTCAAGGTGCAGGAGACCTTATTTTCGGACCAGTAAGAGTAGCTTTAGAAGCTAATGCTAATAATGTGGGCTCAGCAGATGAGGGCTGGAATAGCTATGAGGCTTCAGCTACAGTTTTCCTTAAAATGGAAGGTGAAAAGGATCAAAAGGAAGCTGAATTAGGGGCTGCTTCGTTGAAATTTCAACAAAACAGCGCAACTGGTGAGTTTAAAAATGTTGATATAACCTGGACCAGTGAGCAAGGTATTGACTTGGGTAATGTCGGTAAGATAGGAGGAATATTAAAAAATGCCCATTTAACTATTGATGAAGAAAATAAACTTGCTGGTGAATTAGGGATCAAAGCATACCTGAATGAAGACATAGTTATACAAGAGACTTTTATAATACACAGTGGATTAAGTGGTGATTTCAAATTCACATACGCCGGTGATAATAGCTTTGATGGTCTTTTTGATATGGAAGGTGTAACAGGAATAAACCTGGATTTCAAAAAATCTGATAAGGTATTGGCTTCACTTGAAAATGGAGTACTTGATAAAGATGGGAAATTATCAGGCACCTTAAGCGCACTTCAAAATGAAGAAGTGAATATCAGTGGCTTTAGCATGAAAGTAGATGAGCTTGAGATGGATATTGAGTATTCTTCTTTTGAGGCACTAAACGTTAAAACAGGACATGGCTTATTTACTGTAAGTGATATAAAAGGACTGGACGGAACAGTTCAGCTTGGTTTAGCAATTCAAAATGACAGCTACGTAACTACCATCGCAGCTAGTAATTTGGGAGGTTATGGTTTTACTTTTTCAGAATTAAACCTTACAGCAGATTTCTCTGAGAGCTTTGAACTTAATAAGGTTTCTGGTTCGGTTAAAGTAAAGCATAGTGAATTTGATACAGAAATAGCTATTAATGATTTTCTTATTGAAGAAGGCGAGTTGAAGAGCTTTATAGGAAGTGGAAATATTATTTATAATAATTTGAGCATTTCCATTAGCAAAACAACTTATTCTTCTGAGACGGGACTAATAGAGATCGATGGTAGTGTAGAGTTAGAGCAGCAAGGCCTTAATATAGCAGCAACTATCAGTGGCTTCACTGTGAATAGAGAAGGTGTAATAACACCTGGAGATTATAATGTAAATGTTTCCGGTACGCTCACTTTTGGTGATGTTACAGTAGCCCTGACTTCAGAGGTAGAAGAATTAGAAAATAGTGGTAACTATAGGCCTTACAGCGCGGAGGCTTCAGTTTCATTAAAAATGAAACAAGGAAATAAAATCAAGGAGAAAGCCTTGGCCAATGTAAAGGTCGCTTTCGAAAAGCATAAGACTAAGGATAGATATAGAAATGTTAGTGTCTCTGTTAGTGATAAAAATGTACCATTGGGTGAATTATATGGGATTAATGTAGCAATTAAGAGTGCGCAGATCAATATATCTACTGAAGAAAGCTATTTATCTGGTACAGCTGAAGATGCAGATAACGCTAGTATTTCAGGTAATAGCTTTGTGAAATTGGGTGTTTCGCTTACGGAAGACAAAACACTTACTCCTCTGATAAAAGTTAAGAAAGGTGTATCTGGAGAAATTACCTTTAAATATGATGGAGGAGATGATTTTGAGGGAGTTTTTGATGTTAGTCAGGTGAAAAATCTTAACATAATTGCTCAGAAAGGTGATACAGAATTAGCGGCATTAAATGATGCCCAAATAGATGCTCAAGGAAAACTAACAGGAACCTTAACTGCGTTAGAAGGTGCCAATTTCAGTACTGGAAATTTTGATATGCAAGTAGAAAAACTAGAGTTTGGTATTTCTGCAGATCTGAATGAAAGCTGGGATACTTTTGAGCTTTTATCAGGAGAAGGTAAGTTTAAAGTGAATGAAATAAGTGGCATTGATGGCCATTTTTACGTCAACTTTAATTACGGTGTAGATGGAAACTTTAATACAAGTGTTACCAGTGATTCTGAAATTAAGGCTTTTGGAATGCTGCTCAATGACCTTGCTTTAGAAGCTGATTTTGATCAATCATTAACATTAGAAACTATCAGTGGTACAATGAAGGCAAAACATGAAAGTTTTGATGCTTCATTGTCAGTAGAAAGGTTCAAAATAGATAACGGAAGAATTACCGAGTGGAATGCTACAGGTGATGTAAGATATAAGAAGTTCGGTTTTGAGTTGTTAAGCTCTACTTATAATGGCAGTGTAATGTCTGTATCTGCTAAAGTAGAATTAAATGATGTAGGAAAAGTTCAGGTAGATAACTTCTCAATTGATAGTGAAGGAAATATCTCTGTTGGAAGTATTGAAGGAGAAATTAAAAAGCCAATGGTTGATGTAGACTTCAGTGCTCAATTTAGAGAGGAAGGCTTCAAAGGTGATTTTAATGCAGACATAAGAATGATACAGCTGAGTGGGGCTGTGGATTTTGGGGTAACACCTTCATTCAACTATGCTTATTTAAGTATGGCAGTAGGAGCAAGAACAGGAGTGCCATTAGGGCCTACAGGTCTTCAACTAACCAAAGTGGGAGGTCAGGTAGGGTATAACTATTATCTTAACTATGTATCAGGGAGCTTCAGGGGAGAACCAAGGCCAAATAACTACCTTTTAGGTCTAACTCTGGGTATTTCTGATGTATCAAACATGTTTGCCGCAGAAGGTACTACCGTGGTTCAGTTTGGAGGAGATAATTTACAACTAAGCCTTAGCGGAGATATACAAGCTCCAAGAAATAATCCTGTTATCAGGTCAGGTTTTGATGTCAACTACTATTTACCAGATAATACCTTAGATGGAGATTTATCTATAGATGTAAACGTGCCTCCATCCACAGGGTATGTTTTCTCTACTGTCACTCCTGCCAATTTAGGGTTTAACTATTCTAGTAACGGCTGGCATGTAGAAGGAAATGTTAATGCGCAGTTCTTTAGAGAAGTTAATTTTATAGGTAACACTTCCTTCACCAGAGAGAGCAGTAATATCTCAGGTTCATTGCAAGGAACGGCTAGTTATTCTTACATGAAAACCTTTAATTATGAGGTGGTTGGAGTCACGATTAACGGAGGAATGGAGTTGGGCTTTAGCTCTAATGTTAATGCGAGTCTGGATGCTAACGGGCTACAAGGTGAAGTAGCTGTCACATTATATGGAAATGCGAATTTGATAATAGATGCTCCTATCATCCCTGAAGTAACGGGAAGAGTGTCAGTAGTTTGTCAGGGAAGAATGAGCTACACTAACGGGGTAGGTAAAATAAGAGGAGATGCTCATGTCGTTATCGAGGCAGTTGGGCTATCTGAGGAAGGTACAATTTCAATAGAAAAAAGCTTTTAGATATGAAAAACTTAATTCTGATTTTTTGTTTGTTTTTATGTTTTATTCAAAGTTCATATGCTCAGGATATGAACTTGCTAGGAGAGACCAAAAGTGATGAAGTGAGGCTTTTTTGGTTGCCATCCAAAGGGTGGCCAGAAGGTTTAGAAGGCGTGGTTATTAAAAGAAAATTAACTTCAACATCTAACTGGGAAAAGCTGGGTAATGAACCTATAAAACCCAGCACTATGGGCACTAAGGCCTTGAATAATATTGGACTCAATTCTTCTGAGGCAGCAGCACTAACAGCTAAGAGGCAGGAGATGATAGCTGGTAAGAAATTGAAGGAAACTTCTTATGAAAACTTAACCAATTACATGGCTACAGAAAATGGTGTTTCTGCGATGTCCATAGCTCTCAGCTCTAATTACGACGTGGCGCTTATGGCCGGCTTTGCATATGTAGATCATGTTGAGAAGGGTTACATCTATACATATGGAGTTTTTGGAATATATAATAGAAATGAGAAAAATCAGCCAATGGGCACTTTTACTCCACAAAAAAATCCTCCAAAATATGATGTAATACTTAGCGGTAAGGTAAGTAAAACCAACAAAAGCGCGGGGAGTATAGGTTTAATATGGAAGATTGATACAGAAAAATATAAAGGGTTTAAGGTTTTAAATGGTTTTTACATCTATAGAAAAGAAAAAGGAGCTGATGAATATGTGAAGTTGAATGATACTCCTATTTGGGTTAGCCTTAAGGACAAGGAAGGCACGCTTTTCTATGAAGATAAGGGGGTAGATCTCGAAAAATCTTATATATATGCGGCAAGAGCCAGTACTATTTTTAATACTTATGGAGAGTACTCAGAAGTGGAGTATGAAAGTTCTCCAGAGGTTCCGGCCACGGTGCCTGCCCCTAAACTGGATAGGCCAGATAAAGGAACAGGAAGCCTTAATTTTAAATGGTCATTTCCTGAAGATCAGCAGCCTTATATCAAAGGTTTTTATGTACAGCTGATAAAAGATAAAGGTCCTGCTGAGAATGTTTCACCACTTTTGGAAGTAGGAAGCAGAAGTTTTGCTTACCAGCAAATTGCAGCACCAGACAATAATTATTATGATTTTAGACTAATAGCTCTTACACAGGATGATCGTGAGTTATGGAGTAAAAGGGTTACTTTTTATAATCAAAAAAAGGTAAACCCTACGGTTCCTCAAAATCTACAGGCTCAATTTAAAAAAGAAGGAAGAGAGGTAGTCTTAACCTGGGAATCACCAAGTGCAGCTTCAGGGTCGCTTCAATATTATATACATTCTAGCAGTGCTAATGAGGAGAAAGTTTGGAAGGAAGCTAGTTTTCCTACCATTACAGCTACTACCTATAATTACGCTATTAGTTCAAGTAAAGCGGCTAGATATACATTTGCTATAAGTGCTATGAATGAGCAAAATAAGGAGAGTGAACTGAGTGATAAGGTGACCGTTTTGGTGCCTTCAGAATCACTACCATTTATTAATATCTGGCCCATTGCCAAGGATGAAAACGTAGTAACACTCAACTGGAAATATGATGATATTGTTGATCTTCAAGGGTTTAGATTATATCAAAACGAGCAGTTAATTGCCGAATTGTCATCAGATACTAGGACCTGGAAATCAGGAGCGTTAGACCCAGGATCATATTCATATTACATTCAGGCGGTATCTACTACCGGAGTAACAAGCAAAGAGTCACAGGCTAGAAAATTCAAAATACAATGAGAGTAATTTATTTAATTTTTTCATTAATAATAACCGCCACCCTTACGCATGCTCAGGATTTACCGGTGCCAACAGGCTTAAAGGCTGAGGTAATAAAGGATGAAGAAAGTGGTGAAAGAGCTATCCACTTGACATGGGACAAAGCACAATCTCAATATGAAAACCTTGGATATAACCTATTGGTGAAGTTTCCTAATGGTAAGAGCCTTTATCTATATCAGAAGGCAGGAGTAATTTATGATACTCAATACGATTATGTTTTTTATGATTCCTATGCTGCTAAATATGAGTTTGCCTTGATGAGCATAGTGAACTTTCCTTCGGTGAAGAGAAGTGCTCAGAGTGAAACAATAGAAGTAATAGTTCCTTCCAGAATATTACCAAACATACAAGTAAAATCGGTAGAAGCTAAAGACCATGAACTAAGTCTTGCCTGGGATTATGAAGATATACTTGATGTAGAAGGGTTTCGAATATACGCTAATGACAAACTGGTGAGCACTTTGAAGGGTAACGACAAAAGAACATGGAGTAAAAACTTTGAGGAATCAGGTAAATATTTATTAGAGATCGAAGCTTTTACTACAAGTGGCGTTACTAAAAAAATCTCAGAAAAGATTTGTAAAGATTGATTAATAACTAATGAGAAAGAGCCTTATAACTTATCTTTTTTTACTCTCCTATTTTGTAACCTCTGCAGGAACCACAGATCCTGATAAGGAGGTTAAAAACACTGAGCCTAAAGATCAACCTAAAGAGGTGAAGATAGAAGCGGCTAATACCAGAGTGTTTGAAGAGCTGGAGTGGGAGGAAGTAGAAGAAACCAAGTCTGATATACTAAGAGCAGAGGATTTTGCTCCTGTTTTATCTGATACGCTTTCTGCTTATGAGATGAGAGCCCTAGAACTAGATGAAATGATCACTAAGAATAACAGGTTTGTTGACGTTCTAGATGAAAAATCACTGGTAGATATGCCAGTAGGTATTAAAAAGAATATAGGAGGTCTTTCTTATACAATATCATTAGATAGTATAGTTATGACGCCCCAAGGGGCTTATCTGGTAGCATATATGGTGTTTGAAGAACCTACCAGTGGTAAAAAATTAACTTTTAGAGGCGATCAAATAAAGCTTAGTAAAAATGGAGGTATAACCGGAGATGCACGTTTAGAGCTTATAGGAGATCAACCCTTTGACCTTTTTGGTGAAAAGTCTGTGGTTAAGTTAAAAGGTAATGGAACTACCTTTGTAGAATTTGATTGCAATGGTTTCAAAATGATGGGAATAGGAGCGGAAGTTACTTTCTCCAGAGATTTCATAGTACCTGAGAAGCCAGATGGTAGTGTGAATGAAAAAGATCGTGTTATAGCTACTTTTAGCACTACTCTAAGCAATTGGAATGATTTGATAGCTGAAGTTACTCTTCCTCCTTTTCAGGTTAATGGTTTAAAAGGAGTTGGTTTTAAAGCTAGTGCTGCTGTTTTTGATTATTCTGACTTACGTAATGCGCCTGCGGTAACTTTCCCTAAGGACTACCATACAGACATGATCGCTGAGCACCCGGATTTATGGAGAGGGTTTTATATGAGGGAAATGATTATTTCATTACCTCAGGAGTTTAGAGTAAGAGACTCAGCCAATGTAAGAAGATCATTTAGAGCGGATAATATAATTATTGATCAGCAAGGGTTTTCAGGTAAAATATCTGCTACTGATATCATACCTCTTAAAAAAGGATCAATGAATGGTTGGTCTTACTCTTTAGAAACCATTTTTATAGATATTGAAGCTAACCAGTTAAAAGAGGGTGGACTTACTGGTGGAATTCGCATTCCTATCAATAGTGAAGATAAAATATTTGAATACTCGGCCATAATTAATACTGGCGGAAGTTACGTATTTAATGTTACCGCAGCAGATAGTCTGGAGTTTGATATTTTTAAAACTAGTAAGGTAGAGATTTACCCTTCTTCGTACCTAAAGGTGAGTGTTGAAAATGGTAAATTTCTGCCAGAGGCCAACTTACATGGTAAGATGGATATTAATGCCCCTATGGGGTCTCAATCAGCTCAATTAGCTAATATTACTTTTGAAGATCTTCATCTACAAAGTAAAAAGCCATTTTTAACCGTAGGAAGTTTTTCTTTTGGTTCTGAGGCGGCCCAGCAAGCTATGGCTAACTTTCCTGTTAGCATAGACAACATCGGTATGCGCAATATTTCAGATACCGAATTAGGAGTAGACTTTGACCTGATTGTTAATCTTACTTCTTCTTTTGGAGGAGAGGCTGGGTTAACCCTTCTAGGAGATCTAAGTGATGAGGGAGAAGGACATAGATGGAAATATAAGAAGCTCCAGGTAAATGACATCACTGTAGATATAGACCAAGGGGCTTTCAAATTCTATGGTCGATTACAATTTTTTAGAGAAGATCAGGTATATGGAAATGGATTTAATGGTGTTATAGATGCCACTTTTCAACCTGGAATCAATGTGCAGGCTACGGCCATTTTTGGTAAAGTTAATGGCATGAGATTCTGGTATGCAGATGCCATGGCTTCTTTTCCTACACCTATACCAGTAGTGCCTCCTTTCGGGCTAAACGGTTTTGGAGGCGGAGCCTATTATCATATGAAAATGGATAATGAGGGTATAGGAAGTGATTTTGGGAAAACTGCTTCAGGTACAGTTTATGTGCCAGATGAAAAGACTGGATTGGGGCTTAAAGCTACAATCGGCTTTGCTACTGTGGGTAGTGAGTCACTATTAAACGGAGATGCTACTTTTGAAATTGCCTTTTTTGCAGGAGGAGGTGTAAAAAGTATCACTTTTACCGGTAATGCATTTTTGGTTACGCCCCCTATTGGTGGCGACTTACTAGAGAAAATTGAAAGTAAGACTGCTAAGTTGGTAGAAGTCTCCAAAAGATATGATGGTACAAAAGTGGGTGAATTAATACCCGATGATGATCAAACCATAACCGAGATTCATGGTGGAATAGGAGAGGCCGCGGGGAAAAGAGGAAGCGTTTCGGCTCATACAAAAATAGTTCTTGATTTTGAAAACAACTCATTGCATGCCAATATGGAAATGTATGTGAACGTGGTTGGAGGAATTATAAAAGGAGTAGGAGCCGGAGGCAGAGCAGGATGGGCTGTATTGCATTATGATCCTAGTGATTGGTATTTTTATCTGGGTACGCCTGAAGACAGAATTGGAATCAGTGCAGGAGTTGGTCCTATTAGGGCTCAGCTAACTTCTTATTTCATGGTAGGAACAAAAATCCCGGGAAGTCCGCCACCGCCAGAAATTGTATCTGATATTTTGGGAGGTATGGACTTAGATTATATGGCTGATGAAAATGCCCTCGGTCTGGGTAAAGGTTTAGGCTTTGGGGCCTCACTCAGTGTAGATACAGGAGATTTAACCTTTTTAATGTTTTATGCTCGTTTTCAGGCGGGCTTAGGCTTTGACATTATGCTTAAGAATTATGGTGATAATGTAAGGTGTAAGGGGAGAAAAGATCCATTAGGAATGAATGGGTGGTACGCTAATGGCCAGGCGTATGCTTATTTTGATGGAGAAATAGGTATTAGGGTAAAGGTTTTTGGCAAGAAGAAAAGCGTTGAAATTTTAAGTATAGGTGCTGCTGTAGTATTACAGGCCAAATTACCTAATCCGTTTTGGATGCGTGGTATAGTAGGTGGGCGATACAGAGTTCTTGGCGGTTTAGTGAAGGGGAACTGTAAGTTTGAAGCCACAATTGGTGAAGAGTGTGAAATGATAGGAGGAAGTGTACTTGAAGGTATAAAAGTAATTTCTCAAGTAACCCCGGTAAGTGGAGAGAGAGATGTAAATGTGTTTAGTACTCCCCAGGCAGTTTTCAATATGCCTATAAATAAGACGTTTGAGATGGTGGATGTCGATGATGAAAAGAAGAAATTTAGAATTATACTGGATAAATTTACGGTTTTATCGGGAGGATATGAAATTATAGGAGATTTAGAGTGGAATGCTGGAGGCGATGTTATAGCATTCAATTCATTTGATATTTTACCACCTAAGAGGGAGCTTCAGATGATTGTGGAAGTAAGTTTCGAAGAACAGAGCAAAAAGGGATGGGTGCCCGTATTTATAGGAGGTAAGAAGTATACTGAAGTGAGTAAAACCAAGTTTATAACAGGAGAAGCTCCTGATTATATTCCTCTGGACAATGTGGCCTATAGTTATCCGGTTCTTGACCAGTTAAACTATTATAAAGATGAAACTCATAAGGGGTATATAAGTCTAAAGAAAGGGCAGCCTTATCTTTTCCAAATTGATAAAGATGATTGGAAACAAAAAGGTAGATTAACCAGTAAAGGAGGTAAGCAGTCTTTGTTTGATTATTCATATTCACCATCTAACCGAGAGATTAGCTTTTCAATACCTGGAGACCTTTCTGCTAATGCTATTTACAGTTATGAATTAGTAAATTTGCCAGCTAAGGCTTCAGGAGCGGTAGATAGGAACGTTTATTCAGATTCGATAAGTGTTTCTAATGAAGGCTTTGAGAATGATTTAAAAGTAACCACTAAGAAGGCAGAAGGTACCATTAGCGAGCTGCAGGAAAAATCTGTATTCTCAAGCCATTTCAAAACAAGTACTTATAGTACCTTGAGTAGTAAGATAGATGCTGCTGATATGAGAAATCAGTGGAGGTGGCCCATTAGAAATGGTGTGCATGAGTTGGGGGAGGTCAATAGGTTTATCTGAATTATTTGATAATGCTGAGCTTAATGGCACTAAAGGGACTCA
This sequence comes from Fulvivirga maritima, assembly GCF_021389955.1. Lineage (NCBI taxonomy): Bacteria > Pseudomonadati > Bacteroidota > Cytophagia > Cytophagales > Fulvivirgaceae > Fulvivirga > Fulvivirga maritima. The sequence goes on along the minus strand of NZ_CP089980.1, from coordinate 5,871,674 downwards.
GCCCATGATTCAAATAGAGGCCATATTGGGTAATAATAGATATTATAATGAATATATCTATCCATTGGTTTATAAAGAATATCCATTAGAGGGTAGATTTAGAGTGTTATGGAGGGATTCATTAGAGAGAACTATAGGAGTACCTCCTGTCAAAGCAGTTTTTGTAAAACAAGCACCACAAACAAATTTGAAGCTTAGTGAGATGGATATTAGTTCTGGGGCGTATATTAATCCTTCATTGTCTGCTGCTTTTATTTATAACCTTTCTCATTATTATTCAAATGATTTTCATGATTTACAAAATCAGGCTGCTAATTTTTATGCTGATAAGGGTACAGGAGCTGTTAGTTCTCATGTTATGAGTTTGTTACAAGCACCATTCCCAGTTATACTTAGTGGGCCATATCAAATAAAAGTGAAGTATGTACTGCCAGGTAAAAATGAAGTAGTAAGTGAAAAAGTGATTACTATAACTAATCCTATGGAATGAAAATATTCGGAATTTTAATAATATATATGTTTCTTTCTCTGGCTTCTTTTGCTCAAGAACAAGATTCTAAACCGGCCATTAAAGTGCTGGCAAGGGTAGGAGAGCAAGAGATTAGTTTAAGATGGGGACCTACCAGTGCTGTTGCCTGGAGCAGGCTTAATAAGTATGGCTACATAGTAGAGCGTATCACAGTGAGTAGAGATGGAAGCTTACTCTCTGTACCAGAAAAGAAGGTGCTTACTTCTGTGCCTTTAAAACCTCGTCCTGCAAATGATTGGGAAAGTTTCATCGATCAAAATGATTATGCCGCTGTAGCTGCTCAGGCCATCTATGGTGAAACGTTTGAGTTATCAGAAAACTATTCTTCTGATATTCTTCAGGTGGTAAATAAAGCCAGGGAGTTTGAACAAAGGTTTTCTTTTGCTTTATATGCCGCAGATCAATCTTTTGAAGCAGCAGAGCTTTCAGGGCTCGCTTTTATTGACCATACAGCTCATAAAAATGAGAAGTACTTATATCGGGTAAAAAGTGCCGTTCCTACAGAGATTGAAGAGATTGATTTTGGCTTTGTATACGCAGGTTTAGAAGATTATGAACCGCTGCCTAAGATTTATGATCTACAGGCCATATTTGGTGATAAGGCGGTTATGGTAAGCTGGGAACGCAAGAACTTTGACGGCATATACAATAGCTTTATTTTAGAAAAGTCAGAAGATGGTGAAAATTATCAGCCTGTTACTAAGCAGCCCATATTAAACACTTTTGAAGGGGAAGAAGCACAGTCCAGGCGCACTTATAAATTAGATTCACTTAGTGAAAATGATAAAACCTTTTACTACCGTGTAAGAGGTATTACTGCCTTTGGAGAAAAAGGTCCGGCTTCAGATTCTGTTTCGGGAAGTGGTGTGACTCCTATCTATGTAGCGCCTAATTTTATTGACTGGTCTACAGATAATGAAACAGTAGATCTGGAGTGGGAGTTTTCAGGTAATAACATTGAAGGTTTTAGAATAGAAAGGAGTAGAAAGGAATCTGGACCCTATCAGGTGATTAGCAAACATGGATCTCAAGAGCGTACCTACAAAGACAAAAAGCCATTAGCTACCAACTATTATAGAATAATAGCCTATAGAGGCCGAAGTGTAAAAGCGTCTTTCCCTGTTTTGGTACAGTTAGAAGACAGTATACCTCCTGCGATACCTCGCAATATCATCGGTAAGGTTGATTCTGTAGGAGCGGTAACCTTAAGTTGGGGATCAAACCAGGAAGAAGATTTTCTAGGATATAGAGTTTACAGGTCAAATTTCAAGAATTCTGAATTTGTTCAGGTTACTAAGGAAGCTGTAACCACTAATCAGTGGAGTGATAGTATCAATATTAAGACCCTAACTCCTAATATTTATTATCGTGTAACAGCAGTTGACTTTCGCTATAATGAATCAGAAATGTCTGATATTATTAAGCTGAAACGACCTGACGTTATACCCCCAGTACCCCCTGTATTTAGTAAGGTGGTGTCAGATTCTTTAGGAATAAGGCTTAATTATATTAAAAGTTCTAGTGAAGACGTGGCCAAATACTATCTCTACCGAAAATCGGCTACTAACAGAGGTTGGCAATTAGTAAGGGAGTTGGAAAGAAATGCAGATAGCACTTTAGTAGATGAAAATTTGATAGCGAATAAAACCTATAGTTACACCATGGTAGCAGTGGATTCTTCAGGCTTAGAATCTAAACCAGCCGTACCGGTTACAGGTAGTTTTATTCAGAATACAGTCATAGGTACAGTTAAGAACCTAAAGGCTACTGCTAATAGAGCAGAAAAGAATATAATACTGACTTGGGAAAACTTTGGTAGTGCAGATCACATAAAAATATACCGACGAGAGAATGATGATAAGCTACAGCTTTACAAAGTCATTTCGGGAGACCAGACAGAATTTACAGATAGTGGGGTTAGGATGAATAATAGCTATGAGTATGGTATACAGGCTGTAAATAAAAATGGATTAAGTTCTGAGATTTCCAGTAAAAATATAAGGTATTGAAGCGCATTATTTTTTTAAGTTGTATAGTCACTGGCTTATTGTTTGTAAATGAGGCAATTGGCCAATATAAAGTTCGTATTTGGTTTCCATCTGTTCGAGGTTATTCTGGGACATGTAGGGTAACTTATGACGGAGTGTCACAGTCTTTTGATATTAATTCAGGTGCATATATTCAAGAAGTTGATAGTCGACCGATAGATGGAAGAGTTTATGTGCAGTACTATGGTAACTCTAAAACTTGGGATTATTTTGATGTCTCAGATTCTGAGTGTTCGGAAACGAGGAGTTCTGATTTCAGTTTTTCTAGTGGAGATGGGGGTAGGGCTCAACTTGCTTTTAAATGGATAAGTGATAATTTATCAATTACTGGTGTTCCTAATGGAGCTTCACTATGTGATGATACTTCTATAAATGTTGTAGCAGGAGATAATAGGTCAATGTATTACTGGTATTGGAGTAAAGATGCTATTAATTGGAATTATCTTAAATCGAGTACTACATCAAACCAGTTTTTTAAGAAATCTGATTTTCCTGGACTTACGCATGGACAAAGTGTTTATATATACGCTATTGGTGAATGTGATGTCTCTTCTATGCGCTCAGAAACAAATGTCAGAGGACCTTTTTACTTCAATCCTGCTGTACCTAGTAATCTAACTATTGATACAGAACCACCTAGTTATACTTGTTCTAAAGATGGAATTATAGTTTTGTCAAACTTAGCTTATAGAGACGGTAGAACTTACAATGGAGAGGAACTAAAGGCTACTATTTCGAACCCAGAGGGAACAAAAAAAATTAACAGAACTTTATCAGATAGTCTTTCTTATGTAATATCTGACCCGACATTTTTTGAATCAGGAAGGAATTATATTATTTCGATAGAAAATTCGAGTAGCACATGTGGTAGTACAAGGTCTTTCAATATCCCCGAACCTCCGGCTCTAACCATCACTTCAGCCACTATCACATCAGAGGTGTCTTGTAATAGTGAAGTACTCGGCCCAGATGATGATGGATCTATTACGGTTCAAATATCAAATGGTAAACCCCCATTCAGGTATCATATAAAAGAGGAAAATGATGAAGAATTTACCTTGGTCGGAAGTAGTAGTGAGAGAGAATATACCTTTGATAATTTAGAGCACGGCAATTATACATTTCACGTAAAGGATGATTGTACAGAAGAAGATACTGACTCCAGTACCCTCACTCTTAGCGAACCCACGGCCGTAGAAATCACGTCAGCCGAGGTAAGCTCAGAGATCAGTTGTGTAGATACAGAAGATGGTGTTATTACGGTAACAGGTCGTGGAGGCACTGGCACGCTGAGCTATATTTTAGATGGAGGAGCAGGTCAGTCAGCAAATAGCTTCACAGGCCTGGCAGCAGATACCTATACCGTCAGTATAGAGGATAGCAATGGATGTCTTACCGAGCCTAACACCTTGGTGTTGGCGGCTCCCACGGCAGTGGTAATATCAGAAGTGGTGCTATCCGAATATAATGGGTATGAAGTCAGTTGCTCAGATGGAGCTAATGGTAGCATTACCATAACGGCAGCAGGCGGCACCGGCGAGCTGGAATACTCGGTAGATAATGGTGTTAGCTATCAGGAAAGTAATATTATTCAAAACCTTGCGGCTGGCACTTATCAGGTAAAAGTAAGAGATGCTAACCATTGTGAGTCATCCATGCAAGAAGTGACGCTTACTGCTCCCACAGCATTGGAAGTGAGCGGGGAAGTAACCAGTGATTATGGTGGACGTGATATCAGCTGTAGTGGCTCAGAAGATGGCGAGATCACGGTAAGTGGCAGCGGGGGCTATGGCACTTTGCGTTATAGTATAGATAATGGTATTAATTGGTCCACTCAAACCACATTTACAGATTTAGGAGCAGGGAGCTACGTTATCAAAATCCAGGATGCCAATGGCTGTGTAGAGGAACAAACTGATCCTGTGGTCATCTCTTCTCCACCAACTATTAATATAACAGACACACAGTCAGCCTACCATGGCTATAGTATCAGTTGTAATGGTGAAGCATATGGTTTTATCCATGCTGCTGCTACTGGTGGAGATGGCAACTTGAGTTATAGCTGGTCCACAGGTTCTACCAATCAAAATATAGATAACCTGACTGCAGGTACCTATACACTAACAGTTACTGATGGTGCAGGCTGTAGTGAAGAAAAGATCTATATCCTAACCGAACCCTACCCACTACTATCCAGCACCACTATTACTGATATCAGCTGCTATGGAGAGGTAGATGGAGCTATAGACCTTGATATCTCAGGCGGCACTGCACCTTATAATTATGCCTGGTCTACCGGAGCAGACAGCGAAGACCTTACAGACCTAACTGCTGGCACTTACAGTGTAGTGATAACGGATACCAATGGCTGTGAGATTGAGGAGAATAATATTGTAATTACCGAACCCACCGAAATAGTATTCAGTGTATCTACTCAGCAAGATGCCTTGTGTAAAGATACTTCAACAGGAAGCATCACGGTAAATACTACTGGTGGAGTAGGAGATTATGAATACTCTATGGATGGCAGTAACTGGCAGACAGAGACCACCTTTGATAACCTAGCGGCAGGCAGTTACCAGATTATGATGCGTGATGGTAATGGCTGCGATGCCACCTTAACTACCACGCTTACAGAACCCACTTTGCTGGAAGGAAGCATAAGCAATATTGCCGAAGCCAGCTGCGCTGAGAGCAATGGCTCAGCTACTGTCAGTGTAAGCGGTGGAACCATTCCTTATCAATATGAATGGAAAAATAGCACAGGTACTGTAATAGGAACTAATGCCACTATGCCTAATATACCAGGCGGAATATATACGGTAACAGTTACCGATGATAATGGCTGTACTGTAAACTATAATGCTAATGTAAGCAGTGAAGATGGAGCGGTGATCACAGCCTCCAATCTGGTATCTACGAGCTGTTATGATAGTAATGATGGCGCCGCCTCTTTAGAGCTGGAAGGCGTATCACCCTATACCATTGTTTGGGATAATGGCGAAGAAGGAGCATCTCCAAGCCAGCTTCAACCGGGCATTAATGTAGTGAGTATCACCGATGGCAATGGCTGTATGGTGGTAGAAGAAATAGATGTACCCCACCCTGAAGCGGTAAGCTATGAGGTGACAGCTGAGACTACTCCTACTTGTTATGAGAGTACAGATGGTATGATAGAGCTGACAGGCAGAGGCGGCAATGGCGGCTATTACTATACTTGGGGTAATGGCACTACAGGCAATCGCCTGACAGATGTGCAACAAGGGAATTATGAATTAACGATTGTAGATAGCGAGGGCTGTACTTATACCACATCAGTGCTTTTAGAAGGAGTAGAACCTTTAAGCGTAGAAACCTCATCAGTTACCTTACCTACTTGTCTGGGAGATACCGATGGCGCGATTACTATTACCGGTCAAGGCGGAAACGGAGGCTATAGCTATGTATGGGAAGATGGTACTACCACTACGACTCACACTGACCTGAGCTCAGGAGATTATGATATCACCATTCAGGATAGTGAGGGCTGTGAAGAGCAGCTGACTATTACTTTGCCTGATGCTCCAGCCTATGAAGTAGAAGTACCCGATGAAGTGATCTGTTCTGGTGGAGAGTACGTGGTTACAGCTCCAACCACCGGTGAAGCCTATACCTGGGAATCAGCAGCAGGAGTTGTGAGCACAGATCCTACAGTAAGCCTGACAGAACCCGGCACCTACCATTTAACCATAGCTAATGCAAAAGGATGCATCGCAGAAGATGACTTTGAGCTGACTATATCAGATGACCTTTTAAGAGCAGATTTTCTCATGATCTCAGAGGCCTATGTAGGCGATACGGTAGTGATGATAGATATCAGCTGGCCTATCCCTGATCACCTGACCTGGGAATTTCCAGAAGGAGCCGAAGTACTGGTGAGCAACTCAGACTATGCAGAGATTGTGTTTAACAACCCGGGCAGCTATGGTGTGAATATGGAAGTAGGTCTGGCCAATTGTAAAGACTTTTATAGCCAGTCACTCACCATAAGTCCAAGATCAGCACAAAACAGTAATGGCCGGGTAACAGAAGAAGCAGAAGACCTGATCAAAGCCTTCACCGTATCACCGAACCCTAATGACGGACAGTTCAGAGTACACCTGGAGCTAAGAGAGGCTTTATCACCACACCTGACCCTGGTAGATATCAGTGGCAATCAGGTATTGCTAGATGCTAGATACCCAGAACAAGCAGAAGCCAACTATGAAATAGTGTTAGAGGAAAACAAACCCGGCATCTACTTATTGGTATTAGAGGTAGGAGGTAAATCAGTGGTGAAGAGGATTATGATAAAATAAATCTGGTTCTGAATAATATTATTTCTATATTTGTTGCTTAATATATTATTGCAATATAATAATATTATTTGTTGGTTTTATTTTTTAAGGATCGATATGATCAATTACTGATCAGCTTCGGTTGCCTAAATTTTTTCATTAGTGAACCTAAAACACCTATTTCAATTACTAGTAGTAATTGGGCTAACTCTATGCTGTAATATTACCAAGGCTTCTCATATTATAGGGGGTGAATTAACTTATCGATGTATAGGTAGTGGACGTTATGAGATTTTGCTTACCATTTACAGTGATTGTGGCTCTCAAGCTATACTGGAGCGTTATTATCCGATTAATTATTACGCTACAGATTTAGGAATAGAGCCTTCTAATCCACTTTCATTTAATGTCTATAAGGCTTCAGAAGAAGAGGTGCAATTGGCTTGTAGCTCAGCTGTTACCACTTGTAATGGAGGTACTGCAATAGGTGTTCAAAAGGTGGTTTACCGAGGAGAAGTCAACCTTAGTGCTTACGATCCCAGCACAGACTGGCGGTTTTTCTGGCAAAGAGCGGCACGTAGTGAGATGATCACTAACCTGACAGTGCCTGAATACCAGGACTTTTTTATAGAAGCTTCTATCAATACTGAGGCCGCAGCCTGTAATAATTCAGTTACTTTTTCTGGCTCGGCCGTTATCAGCGCTTGCAGTGATCAGGAATATACATTTAATAATGGTGCGGTAGATCCTGATGGAGATGAGCTCAGGTATTCTCTATCTACTCCAAAAGTAAATTACAATACTGAAGTAGTATACGCTACTTCACATGATTATAGTGCTACTGACTTTATGATTTTTCAAGGAGATCCTGCCTTAGATGCTAACAGTGGCGACCTTACCTTTAATATTTTACCTTCAGCAGCCTATCAGGTGGGAATTACTGATTTTAAGGTAGAAGAATACAGAAATGGAGAGTTAATAGGTTGGGTAAAGCGAGGTATTCAGGTTACCAGTCTTGATTGTGACAATGTACTGCCAGAAATCTCTGATTTTAAAGAAGTCAACGCCGATTCTTATAGCGTCTGTGCGGGAGAAAGCATAGATCTTAGCTTTGATATTTCTGATGAAGACATGCCTGCAGGAATTATAGTGACATTGCTGAGCGGTGAACGCCAGGCATTTATGGTGGTTGATAATAATACGCCTAATCCCGTTGGTAGAATTTTATGGGATACTAAAATAACGGATGCCGGTGAGTACCAGTTTGTGGTTCAGGCCAGCGATAACTACTGCCCTATACCGGGTATTACTACTAAAACTTTTACCATTACCGTTAATCCACTTCCTAGATTTGATTTAGGTAATGATGATTTGCTGGCTTGTGATGATATTGTTTTACTTGATCCTGTTATTACAGGTGGTGGGGGAGATTATGAGTATGAATGGAGTGATGGATCAGATGCAGAAACATTAGATGCGCAGATTGGTGACTATTGGCTCACTGTTACTGATGAGATCGGTTGTTCATATACTGATAGTATTAGTTTTGAAAACGAAATTTTGGTCAATTTTGGTGCGATACCTCGTTGCACAGGAATTCCAGTTCAATTTACAGATAGTTCCATTCATAGAGATCCTAATAAAAGGATTGTGGCCTGGTCATGGGATTTCGGAGATGGAGGTACGTCTAATGCTCAGAATCCGGAGCATACCTTTACTTCCGCAGATACCTATGAGGTTACACTTACGGTTACTGATAATAGTTCCGCAGCTTGTACTAACAGTATTATGAAGGAGATAATCATTTGTGATCCTCCACAGTTTACCATGAATCTCAGTGGGCACTGTACTTATGAATCTCTTTATTTACAAGTTAATCCGGTTAGTGATACTTGTAGCTTTTTAGATACCCTTATTTATGATTTTGGCGACACAGTCATTACCAAGGTCAATACAGATACATTGTTTTATGTAGCTTCTCATACATTTGATCAAAAGGGAGACTATCCTTTAACGGTAACAGGAATAAGCTCCAGCGGATGTGAAAATGTTAAAACGGTAACCTATCACATTGACCCAAGTCCTTTTGTTAATGTTATCCAGAGTAATTATTATTTGAAGTGCAGTTCTCCTGATTCATTGCTGGAGTCGGTAATATTAGATCCCGGGACGGGAACTCTTTCATATCAATGGAATGATGGGCCTACTACTCCTAATAGGTTTATTAATAGCGCAGGAGCTTACTTTCTTACGGTTACAGATGCATTAGGTTGTACTGCTTCAGATGGTCTTAATATCGTCTATCCGCTAAGAGCTAACTTCTTGTATGATCCTTATTGTGTGTCGGGAGATATTATCCAGTTTCAAGATCAAACCATTGATTTTGTAAATACCATAACGGATTATAGCTGGGATTTTGCCGATCCTCCATCAGGAGCCGATAATACCTCTTCAATAGCCTCTCCACAACATGATTTTTCTGCTGAACAAGACTATCAGGTGAGGTTAACGGTGAGAGACGATGATGGTTGCGAGTCAACTACCATAAAAAGTGTATACAATACTTCTATTAATAATGTTTTAAACCTCACACCAGCTTCAGGAGAGGTTTGCTTTGGAAGTAGTATAACGGTAACAGCCCCTAATGGTCCTCATGTGAACTTATATGAATATGACTTTAGTGATGGAGTAAGGTATGATACTACTCTTAGGGTGCTTGACTATACCTATACTGCACCTGGAAATTATAACGTAGGTCTAACTGTCCACTATAATGAAAATAGTAATGCTACAGATGATTGTGAAGCTAAATTCTCTAAACCAATGCTTGTGCATGAAACACCAGTGGTGAATATTGAAGCTTCCCAAGACCGGTTCTGTAAAGGAGATATCATTACTTTTAAATACGGATCTACTAAGCCTATTCAATCAGTAGAATGGGATGTTTATAACCAAAAAACAGGAGTACATGAGTTCAGTACAGATAATGAGCTTGTTTATGAATTTGAAGATAGAGCTCAGTTTTCAGTAACCCTAAGAGCCACGGATACCAATGGCTGTACAGATTCAGATATAATGAGCGGTTTTGCAGATGAACTGTCAGAACCAGACTTTACCTATGAGACTGATGTATGTGCAAAAGTCCCTGTGTTATTTGAAGATGATTTTATAGATCGATTTGAAAATATTACCGATTACAGGTGGGATTTTGGTGATGGCAATATACTGGAAGGACAAGTGCCTTTCCCAATGATCACTCATGCCTATGAGAAAGGCGGTACTTATGATGTTACTTTATATGTTATCAATAGCTTTTCGGAGTGTGAAAAGAGTATAACTAAAACCGTCAACATATTATTTCCTCCTAATATAGATTTTAAGTTTGATGAAGGTTGCGAACGCAGCCCCGTTCCTTTTACTAACGCTACCACCCCTGGTGATGGCGAGATAGAAAGCTACCAATGGATTTTCCCTGATGGTACTACCAGTAATGAAGAAAATCCAAGTCATATTTTTAAAAATTCAGGTACTTATCCGGTAAGTCTGGTGTCCTCATCATCATTAGGTTGTTATGATACACTCACTCAGCGGATTTACATTAAACCATCCCCCATTGCAGGGGTAGAGGTGCAGGGAGGTTTTGTAGAGGCCTTTATTCCCTTCCAGTTTTATGATGACTCTGAAGGTGATATCGTTTCTTATTATTGGGATTTTGGCGATGGCAATTCATCAGAAGAGCGTGATCCCCTTCATACTTATGATGCCATAGAACAGTATCCTCTTACGCATATTGTTACTAACACTTATGAATGTCAGGATACCATAGTAGTTCCGCTGGATCTTAATGTCTACTTAGATATACCTACCGCCTTTTCGCCTAATGATGATGGTAAAAATGACGGTCTCCGGTTAATTCAACAAGGCATCAAGACTTTACAAACCTTTAAAGTGTATAACCGCCACGGGCAATTGGTATTTGACGCAGCAGGAGATGTTAATGCGGTTTGGGATGGTACTTATAATGATAGAGCACAGCCTGCAGGAGTTTACATAGCTCATGTGCAAGCTTCCGGGGCTTATGATACATATTTTAATTTTAAGAAGAATATAACGCTTTTAAGATGAGATTAGTTGGCTTACTGGTAGTCATCTTTTGCCTGTTTATTTCTGTTTGTCAAGCTCAGATTCAAGAGGTGAAGTTTACCCAGTTCTTTAATTTTCCACTTTCTATGCAGCCAGCGGCTACTGGTAATTTTCAGGAGTCTTACCGTGTGGCGGGTATTTATAGAAAGCAGTGGAATAGTATCAATGCGGAGTTTGAGACCATTGGCGTGGCAGGAGACATGAAGTTTACGCATGGCTTTTTACCGGGCGATAGCTGGGGCGTAGGTTTTTATGTGCTGGATGATCATCTGGGGCAGGGGCTTATGCAGAGTCAGGAGCTGGGACTGTCAGCGGCGTATCATCACCCACTGGATTTTCAAGGTAGGCACCGTCTGTCTTTGGGCATCAACCTTAAGTATGCCATTTCTTCCTTTGATATTGATAAACTAACTTTTGAAAGTCAGTATGTAGGTTTTGTACCTGACCTTGATGCACCTAACGGAGAACCGTTTTCTAGTGATAACATGGCTAATTATGATGCTGGTGCTGGTCTGGCCTATAGCTTTCTTATCAATAAAAAGTGGCAAACATCAATTTATGCTTCATGGCTCAATATAGTGCAGCCACAGGAGAGCTTTTTTAGCGATTCTCTCTCTTATGCCCATATGAACAGAAAGCTCATTTCAGGAAAAGTGAAATACACAGTAAACGATAAAGTGGCTCTGGTTCCTCGTTGGTTGGTGAGCTTACAACAAAATGAAACCGAAGTGAGCAGTGGCGTGGTGGCCGAATATACCCTGGTGCCACAGAAGCGCTTTAGAGTTGATTTAGGAGTCTTTGCACAGTGGACAGAGTACTTGGTATTATATGCAGGAGGCACATATCAGGGAGTGGAGCTCCATGTGAGTTATGATTTTTCTATCTCAGGACTCAAAGAGATTGCCGAGGTAGAAGAAGTGGATTTTTCTAATCCTGGTGTTTTTGAAATATCATTTATTTATAGAGGCAGAAAGAAAAGTGATAAAGGAAGCTATGCTGTACCCTGTAGGATTTTTTAGTATGAAGAAGTTACTAGTTTTATCTCTTATTACTTTATGCGTTTCACTCTCCGCTTATGCACAAAGTGGAGGTGAGATGTTAAAAATGGCCGAAAGCAATTTTGAGGAAGGTAACTATTATGATGCTATTCCTTTGTATGAAAAATACCTTCAGGCTAATCGAAAGGATATGCAAAGCTGGTATCACTTGGCTGAAGCCTTATATGCCTCCAGAAATCACTCGGAGGCTGCTACTGCCTATGGTAGTTTAATGAAGCTGATAAACAATGATAAAGAACTGAAAAACACGTACTACCTGGCATATTTACATTATGGGAATAGTCTTATGGCCGTGCAGCAATATGAAGAAGCCAAAAAGCAGTACCTGGATTTCCTTCGATTAAGGCCTACAGAGCCTAATTATAGAGAGCTGAAAAGAATAGCAAATGCCAAAATAAGAGCATGTTCAGAGGCTCAGGAAATGCAAAAGGAGGCTTATGTTGGAGATTTTAAAATAGAAATTCTGCCAGAGCCGGTAAATAGTCCTTATTCTGATTTCGGCCTCGTATGGCTAGACCAATCATCTTTATTATATACTTCTTTACCTTCTGATACCTTAGTAATGGTGCAGGATGATGAAGACTTTGCCCCGGTTAATCAGTTGTATATCGCTAAAAAGAGTAATGGCAGCTGGCAGGCACCGGAACCGGCCTATGATTTTAACCATGAGTTCTTTCATACTGCTAATGGCAGTCTTTCTATGGATGGTAAGTCTTTTGCATTTAGCATTTGTCAGGAAAATGATGCTCATGAAGTAAGGTGTGCCATCTATGTGTCTACCAAAAAGCATGGCCAATGGAGTAAGCCAGTGAAAATAAAAGGAGGAATAAATAAGTCTGCTTATACCAGTACTCAGCCCTCTTTTGGTGAATATACCAGAAGGCGAATGACTTCAGAAGTACTTTATTTTGTATCAGATAGGCCCGGAGGCCGCGGTGGACTTGATATCTGGTATTCAGCTATCAGTCGTACCGGAGAGTGGGCCGAGCCGGTGAACTGTGGCAGTGGCATCAATACCTCCGGCAATGAAGTGACTCCTTTCTATGATAAGGAATCAGGGCAACTGTATTTTAGCTCAGACTACCATTATGGTATGGGTGGTTATGACGTGTTTTATGCCGAAGGAGCTCTGAAAAGCTGGCGCAGACCTGAAAATTTAGGGGCTTCTATAAACACTGGTTTTGACGAAACTTACTTTTCATGGCGAGTTAGTAATGCTAACGGCACTTTGGTATCTAACAGAGAAGCGGATAAATCTGTATTTGGAAAAAACTGCTGTGATGATATCTATTTTATTGAGAAACAACAAGTAATGGAGTTGCCTGCCATAGTCGTTAATGAAGATTCAGTGAAGCTTCCTGAGGTTAATATTGCTCTGGCCTTACATAGTTATGATAATTATGATAGTATCGAAACCAGCTTGCTCACCGGTAAAGAAGGCGACTTTAAAATCAGGTATAAGAAGGATTACAGCATAGAGGTAGCTGCGTCAAAAACGGGTTATGATAAGAGCTTCAAAAGTTTACGTACCGATGACCTGCCTGATACACTAATGATAGTGATGCGCAAAGCAGAAGAAAAGGAGAAAATAGAGCACATAGATCCTACGCAGCCAGAACAGCCTTTAGTACTTTCTGATCAGGTGGTTAAGAAAGCAGAGATTAAAAAAGGATCTGTTTTAGTGTTGGAAAATATTTACTTCGCCTTTGGTGATGCCGAAATACAGTCGGAAGCGCTTAAAGATTTAGACGTGCTGGAACGTTTTCTAATCAACAACCCTAAGGTGAAAATAGAAATCAGTGGCCATACTGATAGTAAGGGGGATGATGAATTAAACCTAAAACTGTCTCAGGATAGAGCAAACAACATTAGAGATTATCTTATAGAAAAAGGAATTTCCTCTGATCGGATAGTGGCTGTAGGGTATGGAGAAACCAAACCAATGGCTCCTAATGAAAATCCTGATGGCTCTGATAATGAAGAAGGTAGGAGGAAGAACCGAAGGACTGAAGTGGTTATTCTTGAAGATTAATCAAATTCATATGATGGTTTAGGGAGATTCAGTGGTATTTTTTTGTGATAACTTTATTATTTAAGGTTTCTACCTATTGTAAATTATTTGTACCTTATACACTTAATAACACTCAGGTGGTCTTTTAAAAAATGCTACTGTCTACTGAAGAGATCGCTTGAGATTCATAACCTAAACCTCATGAATAATGAAAAAAAAGCTATTTCTAATAGCCTTCCTTGCTATGTGCGTTGGTGGGAAGGCTTTTGCTCAGGCGTCTAATGCTGACATTACTGTGGCGTTAGATGGCTCCGGAGATTACACCTCTATTCAGGCAGCCATAGAAGCAGTGCCTGATAACAGTGCCACCCGCACGGTCATTTACATTAAAAACGGAACCTATGATGATGAGAAACTGATTGTGAGATCATCAAAGAAAAATGTTACCATGATAGGTGAGAGCCGAACAGGTACCATTATCAGTTATCATATCTACGATTGCTCAGCCGGCAAGTGCCCGGAATCTGATGCGGCTCAGTGGCCTGCTGATGTCATTAGAACCTCCGCTACCCTGACTATCCAGGGAGATGGTTTCAAGGGAGAGAACCTTACGGTGCAAAACACTGCCGGACCGGTAGGGCAGGCGCAGGCACTAACCATCCAGTCAGACAAGGTGATATTTCTTAATTGTGATATCAAAGGCTATCAGGACACTATTTACTTCTGGAATAATGGGAAGCGCGGATATTTTCAAAATTGCCTCATAGTAGGTCGTACAGACTATATTTATGGAGGTGGTATTGACTTCTTTTATCAATGCGAAATACGCAGCTGGGGTGGCGGCTGGATCACCGCTCCATCTACCCAGCAGAGTCAGGACTATGGTTTTGTATTTTATGATTGTGATGTAACCTATGCCAGTAACAGCCCGCGCTCTGGCGATGATGGGGCTTCTATCGCCTTAGGGCGTCCCTGGCATAATTACCCCAAGGTGACCTGGATTTATTGCAACATGACATCTAGTATTAATCCTGCTGGCTGGCCCACTACCTGGAATATGGATTATGCCGCTACATCTTCAGATTTGGAGCTGTATGAGTATCAGAATACCGGAGGTGGAGCCAATATGAGTAATAGAGCGAATTGGGCGGGTGTCAGAGCGCTAAACAGTTCTGAAGCTCCATTATATGAGCGGGCAGCAGTATTGGCAGGTAATGATAATTGGGATCCGCTCAATGAAGTTTTAATAGATCCTTATACCACCGTAGAAGCAGAAGGTTTCACCGATCAATCGGGCGTATATACTGAAGAATCTGGTGAAGGCGGACTAAATGTAGGCTATATTGAGAATGGCGATTGGATCTCTTTTTCTAATGTAGATTTTAAAAATGGAGCGCAAAGCTTCCTGGCTCGTGCTGCTACCACTGCTACCGGTAATATTTCTATTCACATAGATTCACCTACAGGTACAGAAATAGGCAATTGCACCATCACCAGTTCTGGCGGGTGGCAGACGTATAGTAACTTTACTTCTTCCGTTAGTTCGGTATCGGGTATTCATGACCTTTTTTTGGTTTTTGAAGGAGGAAGTGGTTATCTGTTTAACCTTAACTACATCTCTTTTACAGAAGCGAATGCAGCAGGAGCAGAGCTAATAAAGCACGGAGCAGGTTCTTCCAGTCAGGTAGTAGATGTGAATGAAGCCATAAGTAGCTTCTATTATAACTGGGAAAATGCTACTACAGTAACTGTAACAGGACTTCCGCAAGGTATCAATGCTACCATAGATAACAGTGCGCAGGCCGTCTATTTCAGCGGTGCGCCTACTCAAAGTGGCACTTTTCAATATACTATCAATACAGTGGGTGGTTCGCCCAATGCCAGTAAATCCGGCACTATAACCGTAAATCAGGTGACAGCTCCTGAAACCGATGCGCCGGCCTTTCCTGGCGCAGAGGGTTTCGGTAGATATACCACCGGCGGCCGTGGTGGTCAGGTGATTTATGTAACTAACCTAAATGACAGCGGCCCGGGTAGTTTACGTGCTGCCGTGCAGGCAAGTGGCCCTCGTATTGTAATGTTTAAAGTATCAGGCATTATATCGTTACAATCTAACCTAAGCATTAATAATGGAGATATTACCATAGCTGGCCAAACAGCTCCGGGAGATGGCATTTGTTTGAAAAACTATTCCGTATCTGTGGGAGCAGATAATGTAATTATTCGCTTTTTAAGATTTAGAATGGGCGATGATGCTGAAAATGAGGGAGATGCGCTGGGCGGAAGGTATAATGAGCGGGTGATTATAGATCACTGTTCCATGAGCTGGAGTACAGATGAATGTGCTTCTTTCTACCATAACAAAGATTTTACCATGCAGTGGTGCATTATTTCAGAAAGCCTTCGTGTGTCAGTACATGGTAAAGGCACTCATGGCTATGGCGGTATTTGGGGTGGAGAAAATGCTTCCTTCCATCATAACCTGCTGGCCCATCATGATAGTAGAAATCCTCGCTTTAGCGGAAGCCGTTTTAGTGGTACACCTGAAGTGGAAAAGGCAGATATGAGAAATAATGTGTTTTATAACTGGGGTGGAAATAGTGGTTATGGTGCCGAAGGCGGAAGTTATAACATCGTGAATAATTACTATAAACCTGGACCTGCTACCAGATCAGGGGTAAGGGACAGAATATTTTCTCCTAACCCTGATGATGGATCTAATCAGAATGATGCTGGTGTTTGGGGCATGTTTTATGTGAATGGTAACTATATGAACGGCAGCTCTACCGTTTCTAATGACAACTGGCAGGGAATCGATCCTAACCCATCTTCAAAAAGCAAGTCGGAGTTGAGGTCTAATTCTGCCTATAGTTTTGGTGAAATAACCACGCACTCTGCCTCAGGAGCTTATACTGCCGTGCTGGCTTACGCTGGTGCCAGTAATGACCGAGATGCCATAGATGCCAGAATAGTAAATGAAACCACCAATGGTACTTACACCTATAACGGCTCTAATGGCAGTTCGAACGGACTTATAGATACCCAGTCTGATGTAGGAGGATGGCCTGCTTATAATTCATCTTCAGCTCCTACAGACTCTGATGGTGACGGTATGCCTGATAGCTGGGAAAACAGCAGAGGGCTAAATAGTAACAATGCTTCTGATGGATCAGCCTATACCCTCAGCTCAGTTTATACTAATGTAGAAGTATATATTAATGGCCTGATAGCTTCTATCATAACAGCTCAAAATGCTAATGGCACCCCTAATTATACTGACCCTGATGGCGGTGGTGGCGGATGTACACCTACAGCCATAACACCTTATATCCAGATCAATGGAGGCTCATGGTCAGCAGGTAATTCTGCTGTTATTAGCGCTGGTGCTACCGTGAAATTTGGCCCTCAACCTACACAAGGTGGCAGCTGGAGCTGGAGTGGACCAAACGGTTTTAATGCTGGCGGTAGAGAAATGGAGCTTACTAATATACAACCCGCTCAAATGGGTAATTATGTGGCTACCTACGCTAACTCTTGTGGTGCACAAAGCACACAGATATTTACTATAACCATAGAGTCCGTTATTACCGAGATAGCCATTCAGGAAAATCAGACAGGCTTTTGTTTGGTGGAGGGCAGCATAGATAATAATAATGCTGGCTTCCAAGGAGATGGCTTTGCAAATACTACTAATGCCTCTGGAGCAGGAATAGAGTGGTCTATTGCTATACCTTATAGTGGCAGCTACACCTTACGCTGGCGATATGCTAATGGCAGCACAGAGGCCCGGGCAGGTAATATTATGGTTGACGGTAATACGGTAGCTTCGGCAGCATTTAACAGCACAGAAGCCTGGACTTCGTGGTCAGAAAACTCTAGTTCTTACGTAACCATAAGCCTGTCTGCTGGTACCCATAGAGTAAGACTGGAAGCCACTACTGCCGCTGGCTTGGCTAACATTGATAAAATGGAAGTGGAAGGAGTGAATCCTCAGCCAGCAAGCTGTAGTAATTCGGCTTTCTTAATAGCTGCTCGCAGCGCCGCAGATAACATAGAGCAGTTACAATTAAAGGTATACCCTAATCCGCTCACCGCAGGTACCTTGTTAAACATACAGATCCCTGATTCTGGAGAGCAACTGAGCATTATTGATATGAAAGGCAGAATAGTGTTCGAACGCCAACTGGAAGGAGAAAAAGCATTGAGCCTTAACCTCAACCTCAATTCAGGTCTTTATTTAGTGAAAATAACCTCCGTTAAAGGTAGTTATACCTCCAAATTACAAGTGAAGTAAAAGATCAATTACTTTTTATATCTAGCACGCGTAGTAAGAAACATACGCGTGCTAGATATAAATAATGGCTATCCAGACAACCAGAAAGTCCTTTACAAACAGAATCCCATCTAGGTTTACAAAAACCTGGCGCAAGCGTCCGCTTGTGCCGCCAAATTGCACAATCAACTTGTACTCAATTGAATATACTGCTATCTTATGCTAAATGAGCAGGAAATACAAATCTAGAGATCTGGGGTTATACTTCGTAACTTTTGCTACTGTTTATTGGATAGATCATTTTTAAGACCTGAATACAATGAGGTTTTGTTAGAAAGTATTCGGTTTGGTCATCCTTTAAAGATTAGGTCACAAGCGGACGCTTGCGCCAGAATGAGTAACTACGGTCACGTCGGGTCTTGAAAGCAGATAAATAGCGAAATAGTATACTTATTAATTTTATTCTATTAGAATTGTGCCTAATACCTACTGTTTGATAAAACAATCAAATATGTTGCATAACAAACCATTTATAACAGTAATAGGCGTAGGGCTACTCTTGTCACTGTGTGGTCAGCTAATTGCCGTGATGCAAAATAATATTCACTGGCAAAAACTGACATTTTTAGACTTAATGGTATTTGAAACTATAGGATTTTTGATTCTGTTAATGAACGGAACACTTATTAAATCCAAATATTTTCGTTATGTAAAGGTCTCTATAGGAATATTATTATTAGGGGCATTGGTAAGAGTTTTGCATCTACCATATGCCACTTCTCTGGCTGCATGTAGCTATCTTGGATTTGTGGTTATATACATATGTAGCTTTATTAATAAACCTTTCAGAAAAAGGTCTGACTATCTTAAATTGTTTTGGGTTTTAGCAACTTTTGTTGAGGGGATATTAAATTTTCTTCATTTAGGTCCTTATGATTTTATGGTGTTGTCACCAGCTATAATGTTTCTTGCAATAGTAGATTTTGTATGGTTTACGAAAGCAAGTAAGTTAGGAGAGAAAGTAGGTTAAATAATTATGCTCCTTATTATTGCCAAAAGGAAAATTAGTCGATGAACGTTGTTCTAAACGAATCCAAGACTATAAAAACCTGACGCAAGCGTCCGCTTGTGCCGCCAAATTACAAATTGAACTTGTACTCAATTGAATATACTGCTATCTTATGCTAAATGAGCAGGAAATACAAATTCAGAGATCAGGAAAGGTTATACTTCGTAAGTTTTGCTACTGTTTATTGGATAGATCTTTTTGTAAGGCCTGAATACAATGAGGTTTTGTTAGAAAGTCTTCGGTTTTGCCAGACTGCAAAGGGGTTGAAAATATTTGCATGGTGTATAATGACTAGCCATGTACATTTAATTATTGGAACTAGCGATCAACCTATGGAAGATATTCTAAGGGATTTCAAAAGTTACACCTCCAGAAAACTGAGATCAGAAATAGAAAAGCATCCAACAGAAAGTCGAAAAGAATGGATTTTATGGATGATGAAACGAGCTGGTGAGAAGAATGGAAATAACAACTTGTGGCAGCTTTGGCAACAGCATAATCAACCAATTGAATTGAGCAATAATAAAATGATGGATTAAAGATTAGACTATCTGCATATGAATCCGGTTGTAGCTGGATTTGTAAATGAACCTCATGATTGGAAATATAGTAGTGCTATAGATTATTATGGAAGTAAAGGTTTACTGGATCTTTGTTTCATTGAATAGGACACAAGCGGACACTTAAGCCAGAATGAGTCAGAATAAGGGTAATAACACATACCTCTCACCCAACTGGTAATTGCGAACGAAACGAAGCGTAATAAAGCAATCTCTAACTTACTTCTGCTGTCAGTCGTTTTAGGTCTTACCATAAACTAAGGCCTTCGTCATAATCACCAGAGGAGGAAAGAAGTCATTCCTTTGTTAACGATAACTTCTCCAATTTTTGGTAATAAAATAAATATTCTGTTTTTTAGATAAATCGATTTAGCTTAATTTCAATATTTCTTTAATATTGAAATAATTAGGCTCTTATCAGGTTTTATTATTTTTAATAAATTAGAGTGACTACTAATACTTACCATATATCTCATGAATAGAAGAAATTTTATACAAAGTTCGGCAGCTGTAGGTGCTGCGGCAGCCCTTGTTAATCCATTCTCGTTATACGCAGCGGCTGATTTTCCGGTAGTGCGTGTAGCCGAAGACAAGCGAAACTTTAAAAGTAAGGCCATTGAAAAGGCCATAAAAAAATTCAAAAAGGGAGTGAATAATGATGAGCTGGCCTGGCTTTTTAACAATTGCTTTCCTAATACATTAGATACCACCGTTACTTATTCAACCAAAAATGGCCGACCAGATACTTATGTGATCACGGGCGATATAGATGCTATGTGGCTGCGTGACAGTGTGGCTCAGGTATGGCCTTATATGAAGTTTATAGATCAGGATAAAGACCTTCAGCATCTTATAGCAGGGGTTATTAACAGGCAGACCAGTTATATTCTCAAAGATCCTTATGCTAATGCTTTTTATGATGATCCTAACAAAAAAGGAGAGTGGTTTAGTGATCATACAGACATGCAACCGGGCGTGCATGAAAGAAAGTATGAAATAGATTCACTATGTTATCCTATCCGCTTAGCATATAATTATTGGAAGTCATCAGGAGATGCCAGTCCGTTTGATGAAAACTGGAAAAAGGCTGTTAAATTGATTTTAAAAACCTTTAAGGAGCAGCAAAGAAAAGAGGACCTGGGGCCTTATTCATTTCAGCGAACCACGCATAAGGGCACTGATACATTGCCTATGAAAGGTTATGGTTACCCTGTTAAGCCTGTGGGGCTTATTTGCTCTATGTTCAGACCTAGTGATGATGCTACGGTATATGCTTATCTGGTTCCTTCTAACTTTTTTGCAGTAGTGAGCTTAAGGCAGGCGGCAGAAATGTTTACAGCCCTGTTTAATGATAACACTACAGCTTCAGAGCTTAATGCCTTAGCAGATGAGGTAGAGGCGGCCCTTAAAAAATATGCTATTATTGATCATCCTAAATATGGTAAAATCTATGCTTTTGAAGTAGATGGCTTTGGTAGCTATAATCTTATGGATGACGCCAATATCCCGAGCTTGCTCTCTTTGCCTTACCTGGATGCGGTAGATATTAATGATCCCATCTATCAAAACACCAGAAAGTATGCTTGGTCAGAAGATAATCCTTTCTTTTTTAAAGGCACAGCAGCAGAAGGAATAGGAGGTCCGCATGTTGATAGAGATATGATCTGGCCTATGAGCATTATTATGAAAGGCCTTACCAGTACGGATAAGGAGGAGATAAAATGGTGCATTAAAACCTTGCAGGAAACGCATGGAGACACCGGTTTTATGCATGAAACTTTCCACAAAAATGACCCTAAAAACTTCACAAGGTCATGGTTTGCCTGGGCTAATACCCTTTTTGGAGAGTTTTTATATAAGACTTTTGAAGAGAGCCCTGAGTTGCTTTCATAACAAAAACTTAACCTCATTTACTATTTATTAAAGGGCAGTAAAAGAAATTTTGCTGCCTCATTTAAATTTTAAGTCCATATGCCTTCGGTTAATCAATCTATAAAAGCCTTATCCTTAATCATATTTAGTTTTATCTATCAAGTCACTTTTGCTCAGTCTGATCAGGTAAATGTTTTTTTAGGTACTTCCGGAGATCATGGGCAGATGTCACCTGCAGCCAGCTACCCGTTTAGCATGCTCAGCATTGGGCCACAGACTTACCCGGCTACGCACCCTGGTTATGAATATTATGCTAAAGAATATCTTGGCTTTACCCATAACCGAATGGAAGGTGTTGGCTGCCGGGGAGATGGAGGTAATATTCTGGTGAAGCCGTTTACTAGTGGAAATTATAAAGAGAAGCTTATAAAGAAAAGTCAGGACGGGAGTGCAGGGTATTATGGTGTAAGGTTCAAAAATGGAATACAGGCAGAGTTCACAGTAAATGAAAAGCAAGGGCTACACCATTATACTTTCACCAATAGTAATAATGGTGTATTTATAGATCTTGGACATGCGTTTGTAGGCAGATTTAAAGAGGAACAGCACAAAATAGTAGGAAACACACTTCATGGCTATATAGTGTCGGGAACCACATGCAGCAGAGGTTTTTATAAGATTTATTACTCCATATATTTTAATAAAGCAGTAGAGTTCCAAAAAGTGGCTAACCACCAGTTGCTGGCAAAGTTGGATCCAGAGGTAAAGGAACTGGAAATGAGAATCGCCTTTTCTTCTGTAGATGTAGAGCATGCACAAAAGAGCATTAACACCAAAACATTTGATCAGCTGAAGGCTGCTACTACTGAAGCCTGGAATGAACAACTTGGTCAGATAGAAGTAAGGGGAAGTAAAGAAAGAGAAGATCTTTTTTACTCTCTGTTATACAGGGCTTTACAATCTCCTTTTGTAATATCCGAGTCAGATCATAGCTATACGGCTATTGACGGTTCATTGCAAAAATCAAAAAATACTTTTTATAACGGTTGGGCCATTTGGGATAATTATAAAACCCAGCTGCCCCTGCTTTCACTGGCTTATGCTGATCAGTATGGAGACATGATGTGGTCTGTTCAGGAAATGTATAAGCATGGAAAAAAGGACTTTTCTACAGACCATGAACCTTCCCAAACCGTGCGCACCGAACATGCCGTGGTAGTGCTTTTAGATGCTTACAGAAAAGGCTATAAAATTGATTTTGATGCTATTGCCGATTCACTCATCAGCGAAAATAACCGTTTTGATTATTCTACACCAGATAAAGCCTTAGAAGGCGCTTACGATGATTGGGCGCTGTCGGAAATCTTTGAGATACTTAAAAATGAAGAGCAGGCTAAAAAATATGAAGCCAAAGCCTTAAAGTATAAAGACTATTGGAAAAAGGATTTTGAAGACCTCACCAAAAATGATATTGACCGTATGGGAGCCCGAAAAATGTATCAGGGTACGGTTTGGCAATATCGCTGGCTGGTGCCTTATGATGTGCAGGGGCTGATGGCACTTTGTGGAGGAGAAGATGCCTACCTGGCTCAGCTCGATGAGTTTTTTGAAGGCGATTATTATAACCATGCTAATGAGCCTGATATACAAGTGCCCTGGATGTATCATGGTACCTCACAGCCCTGGAAGAGCCAGGAGCTTATTCATAAGATAGCGGTAGATACCGTTAATCAGTTTTACTTCAATAACAATAGCAAAGGTATTGATCCTTTTGTGGGTGAAATATATACCAATAAACCCAAGGCCTTTCTCCCCACTATGGATGACGATGCGGGAGCGCTGTCGGGCTGGTTCGTATTGGCAGGAGCAGGCATTACCCCGGCTTGCGTAGGTTGGCCTATCTTTTATGTGCATGTGCCATTGTTCGAAAAAGTGGTCTTAAATAAAAATGCCAGAAGATCATTTACGATTGAAGTGAAGAATTTCGGTGAAGAAAATATCTATATCAAATCTTTAACCCTCAACGGCAAGCCGCTCAAAAGAAATTGGCTCACCCATGAAGAAATCATGAAAGGGGGCACGCTGCAAATTGAGGCTAGTGATGAGAGGAAAAACAAGACATTTACAGATCCCTGGCTAACAAGCCTTGAGGGGAAATAAGATTGGGAATTCTTTTGGAAGCCCTTTACCGGTAGTCCTTTAATTTTACCTCAGATAAAGGTATACAGTAAGTACAAATAATCTATTTAGGTAAATCGATTTACTACGTTATTTTTAACATTAATAGTTCCTTTCAACTCGCTAATCATTTGAATAATTATTATAAAATGAAGATTGTTTACATCATTTGTTCTGTTTTTCTGTATAGCCTTTCAGGGTATGCACAAATAGTGGATCAGGTTACTAACCCGGTTGACTATGTTAATCCGCTCATGGGCACAGACTCAGATCCTGGCCTTTCTAATGGAAATACCTATCCGGCGGTGGCAGTGCCCTGGGGGATGAACTTCTGGACTCCGCAAACCGGACCAATGGGCCACGGATGGGCTTATACTTATAATAGCCATAAGATCAGAGGTTTTAAACAAACGCACCAGCCATCACCCTGGATGAATGACTACGGGCAATTTTCTATCATGCCGGTAATTGGTAAGAAGTTTAATCAGGATGAAAGAGCGAGCTGGTTTTCTCATAAAGCAGAAGTAGCCAAGCCGTATTATTACAGCGTATATCTGGCCGATTATGATGTGACCGTAGAGCTCACACCTACTGAAAGGGCTGCTCAGTTTCAAATCACTTTTCCTGAATCTGACAGTGCTTACATAGTAATTGATCCTTTTGATAAGGGTTCTTATGTGAAGGTGATTCCTGAGGAGAATAAAATTGTGGGTTACACTACTAAGTACGCTCGCGGTAAGCTGACTAATTTTAAAAATTACTTCGTTATTAAGTTTCATAAGGCTTTTTATGATGTGAATACCTGGGAAGGAGATAAGCTGGCTGAAGGAAAAGCAGAAATGGAAGCGGATCATGCGGGTGCTTTGGTAGGGTTCAAAACCTCAAAGGAAGAGAAAATTAACGTGCAAGTGGCTTCTTCATTTATAAGCTTGGAGCAAGCGGAACTGAATTTAAGTAGAGAGCTGGCGAATGATGACTTTGAAACTACTAAGAAGAAGGCAAGAGATTTATGGAATGATAAATTAGGGAGAATTAAAGCAGAAGGCGGAACCATAGATCAGGTGAGAACATTTTACTCTTGCTTATATAGAACGCTGTTTTTCCCTAATAAATTATATGAGATCAATGAAAAGGAGGAAATAGTACATTGGAGTCCTTATACGGGTGAAATTTTACCAGGCTACATGTTTGCCGGAACGGGCTTTTGGGATACTTTCAGAGCACTTTATCCATTCTTAAATCTGGCATACCCTTCTATAAATAAAGAAATGCAAGCGGGCTTAGCTAATGACTTTAAAGAAGGCGGCTGGCTTCCAGAATGGTCTAGTCCGGGTTATGCTAACATTATGGTAGGTAATAACTCCGCCTCAGTGGTGTCTGATGCGTATATCAAAGGCTTAAGAGGCTATGATGTAGAAACATTATATGAGGCACTGATTCATGGGGCTAATAATGCAGGCCCTATCACAGCAGTAGGTAGAGCAGGAGCGGAGCAATATAAAGATCTGGGCTATGTGCCTTATGATATTGGTATTAATGAAAGTGCTGCCCGTACATTAGAATATGCTTATGATGATTTCGCTATTTATCAGCTTGCTAAGGCACTAGGTAAATCTAAAAAGGAAATAAAGCTCTATAAGAAGAGAGCGATGAATTATAAAAACCTTTTTGATGCTTCATCAGGTCTCATGAGAGGGAAAAATAAGGATGGTTCTTTCCAATCGCCTTTTAATCCATTTAAATGGGGAGATGCTTTTACTGAAGGTAACAGCTGGCATTATAGCTGGTCAGTTTTTCATGATCCCCAAGGCCTTATTGACCTGATGGGCGGTAAGCAGAATTTTGTAGCTAAACTAGATTCTGTTTTTGATCTGCCTCCTGTTTTTGATGACAGTTATTATGGTGGCGTTATCCATGAAATCAGGGAAATGCAAATTGCCAATATGGGGCAATACGCACATGGAAACCAACCCATACAACATATGATTTACCTGTATAACTATGCAGGAGCACCCTGGAAAGCGCAGTACTGGGCCAGAGAAACAATGAACAGAATGTATATGCCTACACCAGATGGTTACTGTGGTGATGAGGATAATGGACAAACATCTGCCTGGTATGTGTTTTCTGCCATGGGATTCTATCCTGTTTGCCCAGCGGTAAATGAGTATGTTCTGGGAGCACCGCTGTTTAAAAAGGTGACTTTGAGCCTGGAAAATGGTAAAGAACTGGTGATTAATGCACCACAAAACAGCGATGAAAACAGATATGTGCAAGAGCTTAAAATAAACGGTCAGGTAAGTACTAAAAACTATCTTGATCATAATGAGATAATGAAAGGGGCCACTTTAGACTTTACTATGGGAGATCAACCAGAGAAGAGCAGAGGGGTGAAAGAAGAGGATTTCCCTTATTCATTATCCACCGAAAAATAATTCCTTTTTGCGTTTTGGTAATTACGAAGTGTGAAGTAATCTTAGGTTGATTGCTTCTGCTTCGTATTTTTATAATTACGCTGATTAAAATAAAAGAGTACAAGATATATGATGAAAAAAAGCTGGTTAATAGGGCTTTGTTTGAGCATCTCTACAATAGTGGTTCATGCTCAGGAAGAGAATGAAAACTGGGTACAATATGTGGACCCGATGATTGGTACGGCACGAATGGGCCATACCTACCCTGGGGCCACAGCTCCATTTGGTATGGTACAGCTTAGCCCTGATACTGATACCATTCCTTATGCCGTAGATGGCAAATACACGGGAGATGTTTATAAATACTGCGCTGGTTATCAGTATGAAGACAAAACCATTGTGGGCTTTAGTCATACTCATTTCAGCGGTACAGGTCATTCTGATTTGGGTGACTTTCTTATAATGCCTACCACAGGTGATCTACAGCTGAACCCAGGCACAGCTGAAAACCCAGAAACGGGATATAGGTCTGCTTTTAGTCATGATAATGAAACTGCTGAAGCGGGTTATTATAAAGTGAAGCTCGATGATCATAACATTACAGCTGAGCTCACCGCTACCACACGCGTGGGTATGCATCAGTATACTTTTTCTGAATCAGAGGAGGCTCATATCATTCTGGATATGATGTAT
Source organism: Fulvivirga maritima (assembly GCF_021389955.1). Taxonomy (NCBI): domain Bacteria; kingdom Pseudomonadati; phylum Bacteroidota; class Cytophagia; order Cytophagales; family Fulvivirgaceae; genus Fulvivirga; species Fulvivirga maritima. Next base: position 5,844,510 of record NZ_CP089980.1, on the reverse strand, counting down.
GGCATTTATAACTATGATGAAAAAACTACCTGGGCCTTTATCCGCTATGAAAATGATACTTTAATCACCGGCTATAAATCAACCAATGGCTGGGCCAGAACACGCACTGAGTATTTTGCTATGTCATTTAGCAAGCCTATCAAGTCGTACGGGTTTAAAATGTACGAAAAGCATCCATATCATGGCTTCTGGGGTAGGTTTGATCAGCAAAACAACTTTCCCGAAGCTGCTAATGAAAAAATAAGAGCTCATTTTGATTTCGATACTAAGCCAGGGGAGAAGATCAAGATAAAGTTTGCTTTGTCTCCGGTAAGCACTGCTAATGCCATAGAAAATATGAATGCAGAGGTGCTAGGCTGGGATTTTGATGCGGTAAAAGCACAGACACAAGCCGCCTGGAATAAAGAACTGGGCAAAGTTACTGCTGATGCCGGCACCAAAGCGGACATGACTAACTTTTATACAGCTATGTATCATGCCTTTTTAGGCCCCACTGTTTATCAGGATGTAAATGGCCAGTATAAAGGGCTGGATCAAAACGTGCATAAAGCTGACGATTTCACTAATTACACCAGCTTTTCACTTTGGGATACATACAGAGCCCTACATCCATTGTTTAACGTTTTGCAGCCAACCAGAAATCAGAATATGATTCAATCCATGCTGGCCCATTATGATCAGAGTGTGCATAAAATGCTGCCCATCTGGTCTCACTATGCTAATGAAAACTGGTGTATGATCGGATATCATAGTGTGCCTGTAATTGCTGATGCAGTAATTAAAGAGAATGCTGATTTTGATGTAGAACATGCTCTTGAAGCTTGTATAAACACGGCCAACACCCGTTATTTTGATGGCATAGGTGAATACATAGATAGAGGTTATGTGCCTGAAGATAAAAGCGGTGCTTCTGTATCTAAAACCTTAGAGTATGCGTATGATGACTGGTGCATAGCTCAAATGGCAAAAAAACTAGGCAAGGAAGATGTTTATAAGGAGTTTATGAAGCGGTCAGAAAGCTATAAAAATGTGTATGATGTTAATTCAGGCTTTATGAGACCTAAGCTGGCCAATGGTGAATGGAAAAAGGATTTTGATCCATTAAATACTCACGGACAAGGTTTTATAGAAGGAAACTCATGGAATTACAGCCTTTATGTTCCACATGATCCCAAAGCTATGATTGACATGATGGGAGGGGATCAGCAATTTATCCCGCATTTAGATTCATTATTCTCAATGGAATTACCAGATAAGTATTTTGAACATACAGAAGATATTTCCAGAGATGGCATTATAGGTAATTATGTGCATGGAAACGAGCCATCACATCATGTAGTGTACCTTTATGACTGGACTGCCCAGCCCTGGAAAGCACAGGATAAGATAAGAATGATCCTTAAAGAAATGTACAAAACAGGAGCAAACGGCTTGGGTGGTAATGATGACTTTGGTCAGATGAGTGCCTGGTACTTGTTCAGTTCTTTAGGTTTTTACCCTGTAGCACCCGGATCTAACCAATACATGTTGGGGAGTCCCGCAGTGAATACAGCTACTATTCATTTGGAAAATGGAAAAACTTTTAAAATTGAAGCCAAAAAGCAGAGTCCAAAGAATGTGTTTGTTAAAAAAGTAGAGCTTAATGGCGAAGTGATAGATCAGACCTTTATCACTCATGAAGATATTGAAAATGGCGGTACGCTTACTTTTTATATGAGCAACAAACCGAATAAGAAATAGGCAGTAATGCTAATTGTTTAAATGATATAGCCCGAAGAATTTAATTATACTTCGGGCTTTTTATTGATCAATACCGAAATTAAAAATGATGAAAAAGGCCTTAATATTTGCATTGTCATTGATGGCAGGCTCCTCAATGGCGCAAAAGCATAAGACTTCAGGAAATCCCTTGTTTGAAGGCTGGTATGCGGACCCTGAAGGAGTAGTTTTTGACAAAGAATACTGGATTTACCCTACCTATTCAGATGCTTATGAGAAGCAGGTATTTATGGATGCTTTCTCTTCCAAAGATCTGGTGAAGTGGAAAAAGCATTCCCATGTAATTGATACAGCAGCGGTAAAATGGGCTCATATTGCCATGTGGGCTCCGGCTATTATTAAAAAGGATGATAAATACTTCCTGTTTTTCGCGGCTAATGACATTCAGGATAATGAGCAGGAGGGAGGCATTGGCGTAGCCGTAGCAGATACTCCGGAAGGACCTTTTAAAGACTATTTAGGAAAGCCGCTTTTAGATAAATTTTACAACGGCGCCCAACCTATTGATCAGTTTGTGTTTCAAGATATAGACGGGCAGTATTATATGATTTATGGAGGTTGGAAACACTGTAACATAGTAAAGCTAAAAGATGACTTTACCGGTTTTACTGAATATGATGACGGTACCACTTTCAAAGAAATTACGCCAGAAGGGTACGTAGAGGGGCCTTTTATGTTTATGAGGGAAGGTAAATATTATTTTATGTGGTCAGAAGGAGGCTGGGGAGGTCCTAATTATAAGGTGGCCTATGCTATCGCAGATTCTCCTTTTGGTCCGTTTGAAAGAATAGGGGTAGTGTTACAGCAAGACCAGAAAGTAGCTACTGGCGCAGGGCATCATTCTATGATTAAAGTGCCGGGCAAGGATGAATGGTACATCGTTTATCATAGAAGACCACTTACAGAAACTCATCATAACCATAGAGTTACTTGCATAGATAAAGTCGAGTTTGATGAGCAAGGGCATATTAAACCTGTAAAAATTACTTTTGAGGGAGTGGCTCCCAATAAATTGAAATGATATAAATACGATTTTCCTTTAAATCACTCATTTTAGAAATTGACAAAACAACTCATCGCCAAAATAAGTCATTCAACTCTAAAAAATAGCACAAACAGATAATGGCTTTCGGTATTTGAATGGAGGTGTTACCTTAGTATCAATTAAAGCCAACTATAGACAACAAAAGTCCCCTTCAGAACCAGGTTCGAAGGGGATTTTTTGTTTATAACAATTTCAAGAAGTTTGGCTTCTTAATCTTCAAGAGTAACCAAAAAAAACGGCCTTTTAAATTCAATAGATAGTTTCCTTATCTGTCTCAGTCTGATTGAACGCAGTTGTGTAACCTCAATGTCTCAATTGCTGAAATGTCAAAACAACCCATCGTTAAAATCAGTCATTCAACCCTAAAAAATAGCACAAACAGATATTGACTTTCGGTATTTGAAGAGAGGTATTACCTTAGTATCAATTAAAGCCAACTATAGACAACAAAAGTCCCCTTCAGAACCAGGTTCGAAGGGGATTTTTTGTTTATAACACTTTCATGAAGTTGACTTTTCAATCTTCAGGGAAAACCCACCAAAACAGCCTTTTAAATTAAATAGATAATTATCCTGTCTGTCTCAGTTTGAGTGAACGCAGTTTTACAGTCTAAATGTCTCAATTGCTGAAATATCAAAACAACTTATCGCTAAAATCAGTCATTCAACCTTAAAAAATAGCACAAAAAGACATTGACTTTCGGTATTTGAAGAGAGGCATTACCTTCGTATCAATTAAAGCCAACTATAGACAACAGAAGTCCCCTTCAGAACTAGGTTCGAAGGGGATTTTTTGTTTCTGGGGATTTGGTGTTTTGATAGCAATTAGTGTTGTGGCTGCAAGGTGCAGTCGATCATCCATTCTATACCAAATTTATCTCTGAACATACCAAAATAGGAGCTCCAGGGGCTATCTGAGATGGGTACTTCTACTTGGCCGTTAGCTGATAATCCGTTAAATAATTGATCTGCTTCGTCCTTGCTTTCCGTGTTGATACATATCTTGCTTCTGTTTTCGTATTCATTGAGTTTACCATTGATGTCAAGTCCATCACTGGCCATTAATAAATAGTTTTCGCCAATAGGTAAAGCTATATGCATGATTTTATGGGCATCTTTCTCGTTAAGGTTTTGGTTTGGATTGCCAGGTAAGTCGCTGAAGCGAACTACTGAGCTAAACTCACCGCCAAATACTGATTTGTAAAAATTAAATGCTTCTTCAGCATTGCCGTTAAACATAAGATAAGGGTTAATTTTTGCCATATTTTGATTATTTAAGAGTCTGGTATGTTAGGTTCTACTAAAGTTTTTAATTTATACAATGATTCTTGCCAGCCGAGATAGCATAATTCAGTAGGTATTGAATCAGGAATGCCTTCTTGGGTGATGAAAAGCTCTGTGCCGCAAGAAATTTCAGCTAATTCTACCGTGGTTATCATCTTTCCTGGCATATTAGGGTCATCAAATTGATCGGTATTTTTGATGAGCTTATTGGTTTGGATATCGATGTATGTTCCACCAAAGGTGTGAGAGCTGTTGGTTGTGAAGTTTTTAAAAGACATTTCGTAGGTGCCTCCAATTTTGAAATCGATGCTATGGACTTTGCATAAAAATCCATTAGGCGGAAACCAAAATGCTATAGCATCAGGATCTGAGAAGGCTTTGAAAACCTTTTCCACTGGAGCAGTGAAAACACGGTGTAGCTTTACTGTATTATTTGCCATAGGTAGATTCAGATATTTATAATATGTTTAATCCTCTGAGTAAGATTGAAATTATAAACGGCAATATAGTGTATTTTAAGGCTTGCAATTAAAATATTTAAATAAATAATTTGATTATATTCATTTTGATGAGGTGTGGTTCCTGAGCTTATTATGAAAAAGTTAATTAAATCTTCCCTTTCTACATCACGTCCCTTTCTACATCATAATTTAAGTTACAGGTTTACTCCATGTTGGGTCAAAAGTATATGATGTCAAAACAACTCATCGTCAAAATCAGTCATTTAACCCTGAAAAATAACACAAACAGATATTGGCTTTCGGTATTTGAAGAGAGGTATTACCTTAGTATCAATTAAAGCCAACTATAGACAACAAAAGTCCCCTTCAGAACTAGGTTCGAAGGGGATTTTTTGTTTATAACACTTTCAAAAAGTTTGGCTTCTTCTTCAGTAGGCAGAATTACTCAAAGCGACCTTTTAAATTCAATAGATAGTTATCCTGTCTGTCTCAGTCTGGATGAACGCAGTTTTGCAATCTAAATGTATCAATTGCTAAATTGTGAAAACAATTCATCGCCATAATCAGTCATTCAACCTTAAAAAATAGCACAAACAGATATTGGCTTTCGGTATTTGAAGGGAGGCATTACCTTAGTATCAATTAAAGCCAACTATAGACAACAAAAGTCCCCTTCAGAACTAGGTTCGAAGGGGATTTTTTGTTTATAACACTTTCAAAAAGTTTGGCTTCTTCTTCAGCAGGCAGAATTACTCAAAGCGGGCTTTTAAATTCAATAGATAATTATCCTGTCTGTCTCAGTCTGAGTGAACGGAGTTTTGCATTCTAAATATCTTAATTGTTGAAATGTCAAAACAACTCATCGCCATAATCAGTCATTCAACCTTAAAAAATAGCACAAACAGATATTGGCTTTCGGTATTTGAAGGGAGGCATTACCTTAGTATCAATTAAAGCCAACTATAGACAACAGAAGTCCCCTTCAGAACTAGGTTCGAAGGGGATTTTTTGTTTATAACACTTTCAAGAAGTTTGACTTCTTCAGCAGGCAGAATTACTCAAAACGGCCTTTTAAATTCAATAGATAGTTATCCTGTCTGTCTCAGTCTGAGTGAACGGAGTTTTGTGATCTAAATATCTTAATTGCTGAAATGTCAAAACAACTCATCGCCAAAATCAGTGATTCAACCCTAAAAAATAGCACAAACAGATATTGGCTTTCGGTATTTGAATGGAGGCATTACCTTAGTATCAATTAAAGCCAACTATAGACAACAAAAGTCCCCTTCAGAACTAGGTTCGAAGGGGATTTTTTGTTTATAAAAGTCAACATAGGTTTGTGGTTGGTTTTCAGAGTAGTAGGATAGAAGTTTAACAATTATTTAACTCCCGTTAAGCCTGTTTTACTGCATAATTGTCGCTCCTTTGATTCAAATTCTTCCATGTTATATGTCTGATGATAAGCTAGCTTCCGGTCTTAAGAAAGGTGATATTAGAATTTTTGAGGAGGTGTTTTATCTGTATAAGGATAAAATATACAATTTTAGTTATCGCCTGTTGGCATGTGCGGATACCAGTAAAGAAGTAGTGCAAGAAACTATGGTAAGGCTGTGGGAAAACAAAGATAAGCTAGAGCCTTCTAAGTCATTAAATGGCTATATCTACGCCATTGCCCGTAACCTTGTAAATGATCATATGACTGCTTATGCCCGGCATGGAGCTATCACTGTGCAAGAGGTGGGGCTGGCTTCTACTTATGCTGGCGCTATTGAGCAAATTAGTTATGAGGAGATAAAAAAGATAGAGCAGGAGGTGGTGAATCAGCTTCCTCCTAAGCAGAAGGAGGTATACGAGCTGAGTCGGTATGACCAGCTGTCTAATCCAGAAATAGCCGATAGTCTGGGAATTTCTGTTAATTCTGTAAAAACCCATCTCAGGCTAGCACTAAAATCATTGCGAGAGCACTTGAGTCCAGAGAGCAATGCCATGCTTATTATTACCTTATTGTTATTCAAAAATTAACTCAGAATTATATTAAAATTTAGGTTCACCCCAACGCTACACTTATCAGTAATAGGTGTAAAAAAGCAGGAGTGAATACCCTAGAAAGAAAGAATTATCTAAAAGACAAGCTTAAGCATACGGGCTGTTCTCAAGAAGAGCTATCTGAGTTGTACTTCTTGATCCAGAAGCATGGCTCTGACAGTGAGTGGGAGGCCTTGTTAAAAGCTGAATGGGAAAGTCAGCCCTTACATGAGCTGAGTGATCAGGAGGCGCAAAATATGCTGAGGCGCTTAAAGAGAAAAATAAATTCCCCCTAATGGAAAGCAAGTGTGGTGGAAGAACTTTAATAAAGTCTCACGAGTGGCAGCCTCTGTTTTGATTTTGATGTCTTTGATTAGCGCTTTCTTTTTTCATCAACTCAATAAGAAGCCTGAAGCATCAGCCGATAATATAAAATGGATAACCAAGGCCACTCCGAACGGACAGCGATCAGTAGTGAGGTTAAAGGATGGCTCTGTGGTAACACTGAATGCAGGCAGTTCCATTACCTATCCTGAATTCTTTGATAAAGCCAAAAGGCAGATTAAGCTGAAAGGGGAGGCCTTTTTTGAGGTGAGTAAGAATGCGGCCTGGCCATTTGTAGTGGAGTCTCAAGGGGTGCTTACCACAGTTTTAGGTACTTCATTTAATATAAAGGCATTTGATAATCAGAACACGCAAGTTACGGTGGCTACAGGCAAAGTTAAAGTGGCCTCAACTGATATTGATGTGCCCCAGGAAGCTATCCTTAGGCCAAATCAACAAGCCAATTTTCGCTTGGAAGATGAATTGATGGAAGTAAAAGAAGTGGATATTGATAATTACCTGGCCTGGAAAACCAACGAGTTATACTTTGACATGATACCTTTTAGTGAGGTGCTAGAAGTGCTTGAAAAAAAATACAATGTACATATAGCCATGACTAATGACCTGAGTAGTAAGTGTCTGGTGAGAGCCCGGTATAAAAATGAATCATTAGAAACTGTATTAAAAGGTCTTCAGCTTTTGGTGCATTTCAATTTTAAAATTCATGATGGAAATAAAATAACCGTAGAAGGAATGGGTTGTGAGGACTGATTATAAACCTGATGTTTAATCATAAAATGCAATGAGATATGATGTAAAGAGATGATAACTAGTAAGATAGTCACCTCACAGGTGCGTAATAAGTGAAATGATAAAACCTGGAATTGCGGCAACAACTCCAGGCGAATATCCAGCCTAAAATCTTAGGCTAAATAGATTTTAAAAAGAAAATCAAATCAAAAATATGAAATATTACATACAAAAGCTACTTAGTGTGTCTAAGCGTTTATTATATGTTTTTTTAGTAGAAGTGCTGGCAATGCAATTGGTCTTTGCTAACACTACGGTGAGTCAAAGTCTGGAGAATGTACCTGTTTCTATAACAGTTCAGAATGTTCGATTGACAGAAATTTTCAATACTATTGAGAATGAAACTGATTTTGAATTTGCCTATAACTCTAAGGTAAAAGAGAAAACAGATTTACTTACTCTGGTGGTAAGTAATGGTAATTTGAAAGAGGTGTTAGAAAGTATTGCCCTGCAAACACATCTTAATTTCAAACGAATCAACAATAATATTTATGTTTATGAGCCTGCTGATCATGATGCTGAGGTAGCAGCAGTAGAGGAACAAGCTGACTTTACTATTACCGGGGTAGTTCGTGATGGCGAATCAAGAGAGCCATTGCCAGGAGCCTCAGTAGTGGTGGCCAATACTTCAATTGGAGCTATTACTGATATGAATGGTGTTTTTACTCTGGATGTGCCTGAAGAGGCTACCATTTTGGTTATTTCTTATGTAGGATATCTTAGTAAAGAGGTTGCGCTGGCTAGCCAAACTAATATTGAAGTAGCTCTGCAGCCTGATGTTACTCAGTTAGACGAGTTAGTGGTTTTGGGGTATGATGTGCAAACCAAAAGAGATCTTACCGGAGCAGTGGCTACGGTGAACCCTGATCAGATCAAAAGCCTGCCTCCCTCTAGTGTCGAGAAAATGCTGGATGGACGTATGGCCGGCGTACAGGTGCTTACAGATAATGCCCCAGGAGGAAATGTTACAGTAAGGGTTCGTGGTTATGGTACCGTTAATAATAATGATCCTCTTTATATTATTGATGGTGTTCCCGTTTCTAATGGTCTGAATACGATTAATCCGAGCGATATAGCTACTATTCAGGTGCTTAAAGATGCGGCAGCGGCCTCTATTTATGGCTCCAGAGCAGCTAATGGTGTAGTAATTATTACCACCAAAACAGGCTCTAGCGATGAAGCTAAAATCACATTCAATGCTTATGCCGGTGTGCAGAAAGCTTTTAATCTACCTAGAATGCTTTCTGCTCAGGAGTATGGAGATATGCTCTGGCAGGCAGCTGAAAATGACGGTACTGTTCCTTCTCATGATATCTATGGAAATGATCCTAATGGAGCTGTTATTCCTGATTACCTTGATGATGCTGAGACTATACCTAGTGGAGATGTAGACTGGGTAGATGCCATTTTTGATCCTGCAGTAGTGCAGTCTTATAACCTCTCAGTATCTAAAGGAAATGATAAGGCACGACAGGCATTTTCTATTGGCTATTTTAATCAGGAAGGTATTATTAAACACACTGGTTTTGACCGATTTACCACCAGGTTTAACTCTAGCTATAAAATTAAGGACCTATTAGAAATAGGACAGAATTTTGGAGCTACTTACTCCAGAACTACCAGCGTAGGTACTAACTCTTCTCTGGGTAGCATAGTGTATAATGCCATGCAGTTTCCTTCTATAGTGCCTATTAAAGATGTTAATGGTAAGTATGCTGGTAATCCAATAAATGATATATCAAATCCTCTTGGTGATTTGGAGAGGAGTAAAGATAATGTTAGGAGAAATATCAGGTTATTAGGCAATGTATATGTAGGCCTGAACTTGGGAGATTTTGCTGTGAAAAGTAACTTAGGTATTGATTATCATAATTATAATAACCGTAATTTCTCACCTCAGTTCGATGAAATTCTGGCTACTAATAATGTTAATAGCTTAAGTACCAGTAACTCATTTAACTATCAGCTTACCTGGTCAAATACATTAACTTATAATAAGACCATAGGAGACCATAAGTTCGATTTATTGTTGGGCGAGGAGTCTGTAGAATTTTATGAAGAGTCTTTTTCAGGTTCTCGTCAAAACTTTTTCTATGAAGATGAGACTTTCAGATACCTATCTTCAGGAACAGAAAATCAGCTGAACACAGGCTCAGCTAGTGATTGGGCGCTGCTGTCATTTTTTGGTAAGGTAAATTACTCATTAAAAGACAGATACCTTTTCTCAGCTACTATGAGACGAGACGGCACTTCTAGATTGAGTAATAATAACTGGGGTACATTTCCTGCTTTTTCAGCAGGCTGGGTTATTAGCGAAGAGTCATTTTTTAATGTGCAACCGGTAAGTTTTCTGAAGTTGAGAGGAAGCTGGGGGCAGGCAGGTAATCAGCAGGTTCCGGTATATTCTACCCTGGATAGCTACACCCTGAATCCATATTATGCTAATTATTCAATAGATGGAGCACAAGAGGCGGCTTACACGGGTATTGTGCCTAGCCGGGTGCCTAATGCTGATCTGAAATGGGAAGTAACTACGCAGTCAAGTATAGGCTTAGATGTAGGCTTACTGGGTGATAGACTAGAGTTGACAGCAGAATATTTCAGGAAGACTACAGACGATATTTTGATCTATAAACCTATACCGATTACCTATGGGGGAACCAATGATGGTACTTGGGTTAATGGTGGCCAAATGAAAAATAGTGGAATAGAACTCACTTTAGGTTATAAAGGAAAAGTAAGTGCGCTGGATTATAATTTGGGACTTAATATCACTGCCTATAAAAATGAGATGACAGAATTAAACGATGTCGCTTATTTAGGTATCCCTACCTCTTCGCTACACAGTGTAAACTTTGATCAGGATATTTCCAGAACCCAGGTTGGTAAGCCCATAGGCTCCTTTTATGGGTATGAGGCTATAGGAATCTTTAAGTCAGAGGAAGAGATTGCAGCTTACGGATTGCAGCCTGATGCTAAGCCTGGAGATTTGATTTTTAAGGATGTAACTGGAGATGGTGAGTTAAATGCTAATGATAGAACGTTTATAGGTTCCCCTCACCCAGATATGATTTTAGGGTTGAATATGAATTTTTACTATAAAGGATTTGACCTTGCTTTACTTTTTAACGGCTCTTTTGGTAATGATATTTATAACCTTACCAAATACAAAACACATTTCTTTAATCAGTCAGCGTATAATAAAAATAACGAGGTGTTAGGTGCCTGGACACCAGAAAATCCGGGCTCAGAAATCCCAAGGGTTTCATTAGATGATCCTAATAATAACATTAGAGTTTCTTCTTTTTATGTTGAAGATGGTACCTATTTCAAGCTATATAATGTGCAGCTGGGGTATACATTCCCTTCTCAGAAAGGCATGGAATTAAGACTTTACGGTCAGGTTAATAATGTGTTTACCATAACAGGTTATGATGGTATGACCCCTGAAATAGGTCTGCAGAGTTACTCTAACAGTAATAGAAACCTTGATATAGGCATTGATCGTGGTTTATATCCTCCTTCAAGAACTTTTACACTCGGTGTAAATATGAGTTTCTAATTATAAGATTCTGATAATTAATAAATTGAATTAACATGAGATCTCAAATAAAATATATATTGTTTCTGTTTGCCGCAATGGCTTTTTCTTGCGGTGATGATTATCTGGAAGAAGATCCGTATGGAGAAATAGCTCCAGATAAGATGACTGATCCGGAAAATGTAGAGCGAACTATTGTAGCAGCCTACAGTATGCTGAATGGACAGTATGATCAATCTAGTAGTGCCTATAATTCACCGGCTTCTAATTGGAGTTTTGGAGATGTAATGTCTGATGATGCTTACAAAGGCGGTGGTGGAACCGGAGATCAGAGTCAGATTCATCTTATGGAAATATTTAATATCAACCCTACCATAAGTGATTTACAACGAAAGTGGGCGGCGCTGTATGAAGGTATAAAGAGAGCTAACATTTCTATTGACTTGCTTCATAAGTCAGAAGAGTTTGATGCTGACCTTAAAGAGGTGAGATTAGGTGAGCTATATTTCTTAAGAGGCCATTATTTCTTTGAGCTGAAGCGCATTTATAATCAAATCCCTTATGTGGCTGATAGTTTGGTTTTAGTTGATGATTACTATTTATCTAACACCACCTTTACTTCTGATGAACTTTGGGAAAATATAGAAGGTGAGTTTGAAAAGGCTTATGAAATGCTTCCAGAAACTCAGGCAGAAGTAGGTAGACCTAATAAGATTACGGCCATGGCATACTTATCTAAATGCTATGCTTATGAGCAAAAATGGGGTCAGGTAATAGAAGCCACTACGGAAGTGATTAATAGTGGTAAATACCAATTGCTAAGTGATTTTAGAGATGTGTTTTTGCCTGAAAATGATAATAGCAGCGAGATAATATTTGCAGTGCAGCATTCGGTGAATGATGATGCTCCTGATAATTATAATGGAAGTATAGGAGATAGGCTTACTTCTCCCGGAGGGCCTTACTATGAGCAATATGGCTTTCACAGGCCTTCTCAAAATCTCATCAATGCCTTTAAAACGGGCGCAGACGGGCTGCCTGTAAATGATAATATTGACCTGGAAGCCAATGATTTCAAAGATCCCAGGTTAGATCATACCGTGGGGAGGCCTAATATTCCTTATTTAGACTTGAATGTGCTCTATGAGTCATCATGGGCTAGGGACTTGGCTACTTATGGCCCTTATTCGCCTAAAAAGCGTATTGTTTCAGCTAATTCATCCTATTATGTGGCCAGCTGGCCCTATGTGAATGCGCTAAATTATTATATCATCAGGTATGCTGATTTGCTTTTATGGAGAGCAGAGGCATTTGTTGAAAATGTTGATTATGAATCAGCCAGAACTATTGTGAACCAGATTAGGGAAAGAGCCAAAAACAGTGGGCATGTAATGACACTTGATGGATCTGAAGATGCTGATAATTACAGAATAGAGCTTTACAATGACTCTTGGAGTGATTATGCCACGGCTCTACAAGCAGTGCATACCGAAAGAAGGTTGGAGCTGGCCATGGAAGGTCACCGCTTCTTTGACCTGGTAAGATGGGGCCATGCGGCCGAGGTGATGAATGATTATCTTGAAGTTGAAAAGACTAAAAGATCTCACCTGACCAATGCTCATTTTACGGAAGGTGTAAACGAATATTTTCCTATTCCCCAGGCGTACATTGACGTGGTAGGTAGTGATAAAGTGACTCAACGCAACGGGTTCAATTAATACTTGTTTTTTTGGTTGGCAGTCAGGCAAATATTTGCCTGGCTGCTTTTTTATTTCTAAAAATGAAGATAATGAAGACATGTAAATATCTCTCTGTGCTGCTTTTATTAATCATTTGTAAAATTGCATTTGCACAGACAGAATACAGTAAAGTCTATAGCTCGGGTTCTGAGCTTCAGGATAAGAATTATTATTTACTTACTCTTATTCAGCAAATGCAGCCTGTATCAGATCAGTTGAAGAACAATACTGCCCTGCAAAAATTGAACAAGCAAAAGATAGCCAATGTAACACAAGCATTGGAGTGTTGCTCTGAAAATAGAGAATTTATTGTAAATGCATTTAAATGGACGGATACAGAACAAAAGGTAATATCAGACGCTCTGATCAAAGAATGGCAGAAATCTTCAGAAATGAAAGATTTGGTAACAGAGCTGAGGGCGTCAAAAGCATATATTAATCTCGATTCACTCAGTGATGAAGCGTTTTTAGCAGCTGTTTTTAGCCTTTGTGTAGAAGGTATGAATCATGTAATGGATGTTTATGGAAATGGTACAGGAGCTATTTATCCTAGTATTGATTCAGCTGCATATGATATTGATGGTAAGTCATATCAAGCTACTATCCGAATGTGGAGTAGGGAGGTGCTGAATTCAGCCCATAAAGAGAATCTGTTCTTTGAAATGCCATTAGATTTCAGTTTGTCTCTGCTTTATTTGAATCACAGAGATGAGGCTGCACGCTATGAACCCATGGAAGAGAAGGAGAATAGAGCCGCGATTGAGTATATCCCTACCATAAAATGGGAGAATTATAAATATGCTTCTGTTTTAGTTTTAGGAGCTGGTTCTGAAGTGTATGGAGTGAGACTCACTCCTTTAGGCAAGCTCAATTTAAGGATTGCTGCTAAGCAGTTTTTAGAGGGTTTGGCTCCTTTGATAATTGTTTCTGGTGGACACGTGCACCCTTTTCGTACTCCTTATTGTGAAGCAATAGAGATGAAAAAGGAATTGATAGCAAAATATGGAATAGATGAAAGACATATCATAATAGATCCGCATGCCAGGCACACCACCACTAACCTGAGGAATGCGTCAAGATTGTTATTTGCCTATCAAACTAATACAAATAAACCAAGTATAGTTACTACCAACTTTGATCATAGTGATTATGTAGAATCACAGCGATTTTATGATAGATGTGAGCAAGAGTTGGGGTATCAGCCAGCTAAATTACTTGATAGAATAACACCAACTTCTATAGAGTATTTGCCAAGTGAGTTGTCATTTCAACAAAACCCTTTGCAACCTCTGGATCCATAATTCATTTATCGGTAAAATCCGCATTTAATCTTTCAAAATAGCTTTATGCAGAGCATGAGTATATTATTAAGGTTAAAGCATATACCTTAGTATCAATTAAAGCCAACTATAGACAACAAAAGTCCCCTTCAGAACCAGGTTCGAAGGGGATTTTTTGTTTATCAACTTTCTTAAGGCCATACATTTTGCAGGCAGAATTCCATACCTATTTTAGCTGTTGTGTTCTCGCTTTCATTATTCAGCTACCTTATAAAATAACATTATCTACAATTATTAAAACAACTCATCGGCTTTATCTGTCATTCAACCCTAAAAAATAGCACAAACAGATATTGGCTTTCGGTTTTTAAGGGGAGGTATTACCTTAGTATCAATTAAAGCCAACTATAGACAACAGAAATCCCCTTCAGAACTAGGTTCGAAGGGGATTTTTTGTATCTGTCTTGTATGAATTTTTCGCCATTCTGGTAATTTTATTTGAACAATACTTCCTCTGCATTGCCATTATACCGCTTTAAAATAGCTCTTCTTTTGCTTTCAGGCCACTTCTTCAAAAAACAAGGGGATATTTCCCCTCCTTAAAGGGTCTATTTCCTCTGTTATAAGCAGCTTCAGCACTCTATCTTAGTGTCATGATTAGTTGTAGAAGTAAAACTTTTCACGTTCAGGTTCAGAAAACTGCTAAGCAGGATTTTTCCTGCTGGCAGTTTTTAAAAGAAATTAATAGTTGGCACAATTTAATTTAGCACACCTATATTCTGCGATCACGAAAAAGGGCACGCTGTATTCTCCTCAGCTGCCCTTTTTTTATGTCCTTTTCAATCGACCTCTATAGAAGATATTCATTTTATTAATATAAATCAAAGGGGTTATTCACTTTTATAATGGGGTCTTTTCCTATGAATGTCGGCTTAGTAAGCTTCTAATTTTACACTTATGAATCGATTCATATAGCGTATTCTGAAAAGCTATAATAGAGTAGGAAAAATATAAATGTTCTATCATGAAACCCAGGAATTATATACGTATCGCCGTAAGGCCCACCCATATCCAAAATGTACTTGTCCTAATTTTTGTGCTGCTTTCTTCAGTCTCATTACTGGCTCAAGACTATTACTATTATTACAATGGTGAAAAGCAGCCATTAAGTTTAAATACTGATTATGTGTATCTGGTTACTTCAGATGATTTGGCCGATGCTAATAAGGTAAAGTTCTTATCTGCTTCTGCTAAAGTAGAGAAGCATGCAATGGATAATTCAATCCAGATTTTTAAAAATGTACGAAAGCAAGCCGTTGGTAATACTAATTATTGGTCAGAAGTAAAACTCAATGGTAAGTTCTCAGGTAAGCAATACTTAGAATACCTCAAGGAGTTGGAAGCTAGTGATTTAGTGCTTAATGCAGCTCCTTATTTTTCGAATAAACAAGAGAAGAAAATAGGTCTTTCACAGTATTTGTATGTGAAGGTTAAGAATGAATCTGATGTAGCATTGCTTGAAAAGAAAGCTGCTGATCTTGGGGCATTGATCGTTGGTCAGAATAGATTTATGCCAGAGTGGTATATTCTAAAGTGTACTGCAGACTCCAGGTTTAATGCTTTAGAAATAGCTAATAAAATATATGAAACTGGCCAATTTGAGCATGCAGAGCCAGATTTTCTGATAGATGCTGAGATTAATTCAGCTAATGACCCTTTACTTCCAGATCAGTGGGGGCTAGACAATACTAGTCAGTATGGAGGTATTGCCGGAGTAGATGTGAAAGCCTTTGAGGCCTGGGACATCACTAAAGGTTCGGGCGAAGTGATAGTGGCTGTATTAGATCATGGTTTTGAAATGAACCACCCGGATTTACAGCACAATACAGTAGGTACAGGTTTTGACACAGAGTCTGGTACCTCGCCTGCATTGGTTTTAGGTGCACATGGTACTGCTT
The DNA here is from genome assembly GCF_021389955.1 of Fulvivirga maritima. Lineage (NCBI taxonomy): Bacteria > Pseudomonadati > Bacteroidota > Cytophagia > Cytophagales > Fulvivirgaceae > Fulvivirga > Fulvivirga maritima. Next base: position 5,828,265 of record NZ_CP089980.1, on the reverse strand, counting down.
GCGCAGGAATAGTTGGTGCAATGCAGGATAATAATGAAGGCATATCAGGTGTAGCTCCTAACGTAGGCTTAATGTCTATTAGTAACTCTTTACTGGGATCTCCAAATTCAAGAATGGCCCGTGCCGATGGTATTAACTGGGCCTGGCAAAATGGAGCTGATGTTATTAGTAATTCATGGAGTTCAGGCGTAGCATATGCCGTAATTGACAATGCTATTACTAATGCTTTAACCAATGGTAGAGGCGGTTTGGGTACCGTTATTGTTTTTGCTTCAGGTAATAATAATGGGGCAGTTTCTTATCCTGCTAATAGTAATCCTGATATTGTTACTGTTGGTGCCATTGGTGACTGTGGTAAGCGTATTGATCCTATTGGTGGCTCATCTTGCTTATCCTGGAATTCTACTCAAGGCAGTAACTTTGGAGCTCAGCTCGATGTGATGGCACCGGGGGCTAGTATCGTAACTACAGATCAACAAGGAGGTAGTGGATATGCCACAGGTAACTATACTACAACCTTTGGAGGTACATCATCGGCATGTCCTATGGTGGCTGGTATTGCAGGGCTTATTTTATCAGTTAACCCTTGTTTGACTCATGATCAAGTGGAGGATATTCTGGAGCTAACGGCTCAAAAGGTAGGTTCGTATGCCTATGGTAATGTTTTAGGAAGACCAAATGGTATCTGGCATAATGAAATGGGGTATGGCTTAGTTGATGCTGAGGCAGCAGTGTTGATGGCACAGCAGTTAATTCCCGGAGGGGCTAACTTTGATTTGTACTCCAAAGACAGAAACTCAGATACAGGCATAGAGCCTAATCCTGATTCAGGCCCTATGTACTTAAGTACTGATATGTGGGTGAGAAAGAATGCCGATGGCGGTCTTACTCATGAAAATCCAGAATTTAAGCTTTATTCTCCTAACGCTATTTATGTGAGGGTAAGAAATCGTAGTAGTGTCACCAGTGAGTGTGCCAATATTTCGGTATACTTTTCAAAAGCTTCTACAGGGCTTGTATGGCCAACACACTGGATAAACTACAACCTTTTGGGTGTTTTGAATGGTGATATGGTTAATACGGTTTCAATTCCTCCTATAGCACCCGGAGGTACATATATAGCTGAAATTTTGTGGTACCCGCCTAATCCGGCTGATTTTACTAATGATGTGCATCATTTCTGCCTGTTATCTCGAATTGTGTCACCTTCTGATCCTATGTTTAATGAGGTTAATAATGTGAGCGTAGGGTTTAATGTAAGGAACAACAACAATATTGTATGGAAGAATGTATCCGTTTATGATAATGATGCTGATTTTATGAGCGTATATATTCGTGGAGTAAGGAAAGGCTTCAGTAAGATAGACCTGCGCTTTTTAGATCAAGGCTTTGATGAAAAAATTGAAACTCCATTTTTCAAAAGAGGAGGGGCTATTGTACTCCAAACAGAGCCAGAACTAACCAGGAGAATAATGCAGGCAGAATTGAAGAATGTAAAAGTGTTAGAGAAAAACAGTTTTTATATTGCTCAAAATGCAGTTATTCAAGGCCTGGAATTGAACGGGGAGGAGACTTTTAGCATGGATTTTCAGTTTAAAGTAGATTTAAGAGAAGGAGAGGAGACGTTTCTAGATGTGGTTCAATACAACTCAGAAAAGGGTAATATAGAAGGAGGTGAACGCTTTACTATTGTGAATAAGGAAGGAAAGGAATCAGTTAGACCTGTTTCGGAGGAGGATAAGGGAATGATTTATCCTAACCCTTCCAAAGGCCAAATATTCTTGAAATATGACATTGGGACTGATAATACTGATGTTCAAATATCTATTCATAATATAACCGATAGTGAAGAGGTGATGAGGCTACATACTGGTGGGCAATCTAAAGGTAATTATTATACTCAGTATAATATAGATAAGCTGGAAAGGGGTATTTATCTGGTTAAAATAAAAATAGGAGATAAAATAACTACTGAAAGATTAGTAGTAGAGTAAATATTCAGGTATACGGAAAACCGTTTGGAGTTCATTCTTCAAGCGGTTTTTATATTGCGGATGGAGACGGTGAATTGTTACATATTAAAATATTAAAAAATTAATTATATTGATTGTAGCTGTATCTATAGGTTGATCCTTGTTTGATTCTGGATTTTTTAAAAAATATGAGATCAATTGTTACAAGTGTGATGGTGTCTAAATTTCTTATTTGAGCACTTACTAATCTTCCATCTACCTTAGAGGTGCGATTATTTTTAACCTAAACCAACACAACGATGCAAACGCACCAAAAAATGCAGTCATCTATGACTGTCTTGTCTATTTGTATGGCCTTTGTACTATTCTTTTCTTCATGTCAGGAGGAAACCGAAAAGGTGTCTCCAAAAGCTGAAGAACCCACGGATGAGCTTGTTAGTTTTCTTGTTAAATCGGGTTTTAATGAGAAAGATATAGAGCTTGAAAATGACACCTACGTTATAGGAGGAGATATTTTGATTGATAAATCAGAAGTAGAGAAGTATGTTGCTAATGGCACAGCCTTAGAAACTGATCCTTCTACAGAACATTATCGCGGATACTATCTTGTTAGCAGTAGCAACGTTTCTAATATGAGATTTTATATCTCTTCTTCAGTACCCTCTTCTTGGGTAACTGCTATTTATGAGGCCGTTGACGCGTGGAATTCTGTTAATGGAACTTCTTTGTATATGTCTATAACCTCTAGTAGTAGCAATGCTCATACCACTATTACTACAGGTTATTCTAGTCAAAATTGGGTGGCTAGAGCGTATTTACCTACTTCTAATGGCCGTCCAGGATATAACATGGAGATTAATACAAGATATAACTCTCTAAGTAGTGGATATAAAAAATTCACCATAGTTCATGAAATGGGTCATATTTTTGGTCTTTATCATACAGATCAAACTCAGGGGTATTTCATTAATGGAACACCTTCTAGTGATCCTAATTCAGTAATGAATTCTTATGTATTACCTTGGAACGGGTTTACTAATGGAGACGAAGATGCCGTTCAAATCCTTTATCCAGATTAAAAAATAGGTTATTTATTTATAGTGTAAAGTAAAAGGCCGTCTCAGTTTCTGAGCGGCCTTTTTGTATTGCTATTGTTTAATGAATTTCTGTATAGTTTGGTTCTGGTCTTTCTGTAACCTTATAAAGTATAGATCAGCAGGAAGGCTGGAAATCTCAATATCATCTCCAGAATATTCCTTGGAGAGGATCTCCTTACCTGTTTTGTCCATCAACGTATAGGTTCCTCCTTTGTACTGCTGTGCATTATTAATGTTAATGAAATTATTAGCAGGGTTAGGGAAGAGTACGAGTTCAGTTGAGGATAATTGTTCATCAGTATCCCTTCTTACACTCATGTCTGCTCTGGCAGAGGCTGATGATTGTGGAGTAATTGTTATCCAGTTAATATTCCACCCGCCGCTTTGTGCATAGAGACCGAAATCATAAGTGCCTGCATTCACATAAACAGAATGAGAAACAGTTTGCCAGTTTTGCCAGCCACCGGTAGAGGGTACATTAACAGTGCCTAGTACGGTAGAGCCAGCATCAAGATCTGTAGAAATAACACCGCCGCCACTCTCACTAGCCACTCTGTATTCTATTAAATAGTTGCCTGAAGTAGAAAAAGGAACAGAGAAATAGGCCATCCAGTCGCCAGTTTCTATGTATCCTACATTTTGTCCTCCTTCAGAGCAAGACTCTATCTGCACTCCACTCATGTCATTATAATTCTCTGCTTCAAGAAAGTTATTAGTAGAAGTAGTAGTACTAATCACTATAGATGTAACCTCATCATTCCAGCCCTCATCTACCAGGCAGTTGTCATCTCCTGTTTTTACTAAAGAAGATCCGCCAAAATTATTATCCCAATAAAGCGTAGCCTGATATCCGTTTTGTATTCTTATAGAAGAAATATCATCATTACTTACTCCCAGGCCTTGTAGGGCACTAAGATTATAGCTTCCTTCTGAAAGCGATACAGCATAGCCGCCATAATTACAATCCTGATAAACGGTAACTACACCAGGATTGGAAGTGATGTTGCCTGTAATGGTAAAGCTACCTAAAGAGGCATAGTCAGAATAACCATCCGTTGCTGGATTGCCAGATCCTGTTCCTTCTACTCCGATATAATAAGTGCCTGCATCCAGGTAGGCATCTAGGTGAGTATTAAGGCCATTGCCATTAAAAATGCCAATAAGATTACCGCTGGCACCTTCATAGAGGTTGACTAATATGTTTAAATTACCATATCTGCTTACGGTATTAATATCTAATGAGATATTGCCGGTACCACAGTTAAAGGCGAACATGTCTACATCATTATTTCTCTCAATAACACCAGTTTGAGTGGTAATGGAGCCACTTGCATTGCTGTTAATAAAGGTAGAAGAACTGAAATTATTGCCATGGTCATCTCCTCTATAGCTGATATAGCCTGTCATTACTGCTAAATCATCTTCGGTGTTATTGGCATTATTATATTCGCCTTTGCTCCATTGCGTTAAAGGTTGATAATAACCAACACCCATAATTGGAGCCCATCCGTTATGTCCACGATAATAGCCTTCGTTAGGGTTTGTACGACCGTCATGGCCTAAGCCTAAAGTATGACCTACTTCATGAGAAGCCGCCTCTCCACCATTTTTACCAGACATGATAAACACCCAGCATGGCCACTCTCGGTATCCGAAAGCTCCCACGTAGGCTACACCGCCACTGCCAGATGCTGGTGAGTCGTCTGGTGTAAAAACGCATCTTTGTCTTCTGTTTTCAGCATATGAATTATATACAGCTTGGCTTGTGGTAACATTAATGTTAAATGGCCTGAAATCTTCACTTACTACTTCCCATGTTTCTTGTATCTGAGCATCGCTCATACCAGAGGCAGGTGCATTCCAGCTGTTGCCGTCCATCCATCCTGTGCCAGAAGGGAGCGAATAGCCATCAAAATCCAAAAGGATGCAAGCTTCTGCTCCCGGTAAACTTTGAAGATCATTCACGGCCGCTATTACCACATTTTCAGCTGGTGATGATGCTTCTTCTCTGACAGGCCCTTTAGGCGGTGCATATTCCACACAGATCACCTTGTCTATATCTGCAGATTCTATAAAAGTTTCTTTAGCTCCATTAGAGTAATACTTAAAGGCGGTTGACTGATCCTTCAGCACGATGTTACCTTTAAGCTCTTTATCATTAATCTGGATGATGAAGCTACTGTTTTTATGGTTTTTCACTCTACCAACCAGAGTTAGTTCATTGTCAAAAGCATTCTGATAACTTACTTCTAACGCTACAGAAGAATGATTAGGTAGAGAAATTTCCAGTTCAGAGCCAGATAGCCTTTGGCTGCTGGAATTGCTATTATCAATTTTGGATTTTAATTGATTTTGAAAACTGGAAAGACTGCCCAAAGGCAGTTTTTTCTGTGCATTACAGATTGATAAGAATCCACTTAAAATAAGCAGAAGAGCCGTTTTTACGTGTTTCATTTTAAACTTGGTTTAGGGTTGAAATTATTGTTTGATAAACTTTTTAGTTATTAATTTATCTGAGGAGTTTATTTGAATAGTGTATAAACCTGGTTTCAAGGCAGAAATATCTACTTCGTTATGAGGAACAGCTTCTTGTAGCATTACTTGTCCCTGACTGTTATAAACTTTGAGATTAGCTAATTCGCCAGCGTTTTTTAAGTAAAGCCTGTCTTGAGCAGGGTTAGGGTAGATTTGGAATGCTTCTATTTCTATGTTTTGTTCTGCTATGCTTTGGTCGGCTCTGGCGGAAGCATTGCTTTGTCCGGTTATTCTAAACCAGTTGATATTCCATCCGCCATTTTGAGCGTAGATGCCAAAGTTATAGGTTCCGGCATTAATGTATACGGTTTGGAACACGCTGGTCCAGTTTTGCCATCCACCAGTAGCAGGTATGCTTACATTGCCTAAAACCGTAGATCCGGCATTGAGGTCAAGAGATAAAGAGCCTCCATTTTCACTAGCCACACGGTACTCTACCTGATAATATCCAGAAGAAGGGATGTTAATGCTGTTATAGGCCATCCAGTCTCCTGTTTCTATGTACCCTACGTTAAGTCCACCTCCTGCATCGGTAGTACTTTCAGTTTGCACACCGCTCATAGAAGAGTAGTTTTCTGCTTCAGTAAACAATGAGAAATTATTGCTATCGGATTTTCGATATACTCTAACATAATCTACATACATATTGGCAGGAAGAGCCGCATCGTTTACTTCCCATTGAGGCCAGTTTCCACCCACAGCCATGTTAAGTAAAAGGAAAAACTCATTATGAAATTCCTGAGTGCCATTTACTCCATTAGCTATGTTCACTTCATGATATTGGCTTCCATCAACAAACCATTTGATGGCGTTTTCATCCCATTCAATGGAATATACATGATAAGCAGTTACATTGGTGTTAGTGTATCCTCCGTAAGAAGCATAGTTGTTATTGGCGTCAGACCAGTGGATGGTTCCATGTACACTAGACTCAGTGTTTACTTGTTCCATGATATCAATTTCACCACAGTAAGGCCAACTTACCTGATCAAAATTACTGCCTAGCATCCAGAAGGCAGGCCAGAGACCTAGCACAGAAGGTAAAGCTATTCTGGCTTCTATTTTTCCGTATTTAAAACTTTGACGGCCTTTTGTAATCATTCTGGCAGATGTATAGTCAGCGTCACCATAACTTTCCTTGCGGGCAGTTATCACTAATTGACCATCTTGAACAGAGGCATTTTGCGATCGGTAATATTGCATTTCATTATTCCCCCAGCCGCCGCTGCCGGTTTCAAACACCCAGTCATTACTGATGCCATTAGTGAATTCATCTTGCCAAACAAGTTGCCAGCCTTGTGCTTGTGAAGTGGTATTTAGGCCAAGAGACACAAGGCCCATTAATAATAAAGCTAGTATTGGTATACGTTTCATAACATAAATTTTAAAGTTATTAAATCGATTTAGCCAACTTTAGACTTAAGTAGAAGAGGCTGCTCAGCAGTAATTGTAAGCCAGATTGAGGCACTCTAAATCTTTGTTATTAGGAATAGAAAGATATTTCGAGTACCTCAACATGACATCCGTTGATGGAGTAACTTCTATTGAGACAGCCTCTTCAGTATGGAGTTATTTCTTAATGAATTTTTTGATGATTTGTCTGTCACCTTGCTGTACCTTAATCAGGTAAAGATCTGAAGGCAGGTCAGAGATGTTGATCTCTTCACCCAGATAAGGTTTGTTGTTAATGATTACTTTACCAGTTTTATCAATTATGCTATAAGTCGCATTTTGATAATCTTGGGTAAGTCTCAGTTGAATACTACTTTCAGCAGGATTTGGGTATAGTACATTTTCTTCAATGGAAATGTCATCTGCCGTACTTTTAGCTGTGGCAGCTCTTGCTGCTGAAGCAGAAGACTGCTTAGTGATTTTCCACCAGTTAATATTCCAGCCACCTGCTTGAGCATAAATACCAAAGTTATAAGTACCCGCATTAATATATACTGTGTGAGAAACAGTAGTCCAGTTTTGCCACCCTCCTGTAGAAGGGATAGAAAGTGTTCCCAATACATTGGCTCCTGCATTAACATCCAGAGATAATTGTCCGCCGCCACTTTCGCTGGCTACGCGATATTCAACGAGATAAGTACCAGATTCAGGAATGCTGATGCTGTTATAGGCCATCCAATCGGTTGCTTCTATGTAGCCCACATTTTGTCCTCCTTCAGAGCAGTTTTCAAGTTGTACTCCCTGCATAGATCCATAATCTTCAGCTTCTATTTGCTGAGAAAATTCGGAACCACCTCCGCCACCATCACTTTCAAAACCGCCAAGGGTAATAGTTATATTGGTAGGATTAGGTGTGTGTACTGTGGCTGATTGATCAAAAACATCATCATAAGCAAAGGCATAAGTCTGTCCTTCAAAGCTTATATCTTCTCTGTGAAAGAACTTAGCATACCAGTTATATGGCCATGTTTGATAATAGTTGGCAGTATTTCCAAAATCCTGAAGTACGCCTGAAGGCACATTAAGGTCAATAGCATGACGTGTGATGGCAGCTACAAACTGAGCTTGAACTACTAAATCCCACTGTCCGCCAGAAGCTAGTACACCACTACCTTCCATAGCTTCCACTGTGTTAGGTTTACCTGGTATAGTGGCTACCTGTCCATCGCTGTCTCTGGTAAATACGAACTGATTTCCCTGAACACTACCTCTCCATACACCGGCTTGTCCGGAGTTAAAAACTAACTGCTGACCAGAGTATTTGCTCCAGATAGCATCTATATATCCCTGAAAGAAGTTGCTAGGGAAAGAACTGTTTTTAGTAGGGAATTGGATGATTCCTTCTGAGCTATCAATTAAGCCCTGAAACTCTGTGGGAGCACTGCTTTGCCAGTCTGAAAGGATCTGTGCATGTGTTTTTTGTTCACCTACTTTTTTATAGAAGTTGTTTCCCCATACTTCTAAACCCATAGGGTACTGATAGCTGTCTACTCTTGTAGTATTACACCATAGACCAAAGTCATTATAAGTGAGCTCTATTAACTCGTATTTAATACCTTGATTAGGATCAGTAGGATTCTCCAAATTAGGAGCAGAATAACCGCTAGGAGCACCTGAATGCCCGAAGAAGTAGAGGTATAATTGGCTTTCAAAAGCAATCATAATTCTACAGCCCGCTATTTTGGGAATATTAATGGTGTTATTGCTAATGTCACTAAGCTTTCTGAAGCAGTTAGCGTAAAGACCATTATTGCCTGGTCCCTGGTTGCCTCCGTAAACAGGGCCGGGTACGGTATTATCAGCAGGACTCATAGGGTTAACCTGTCCTGTAACCGGATTTACCCACACGTGTCCGTCAGTAATACCTACTATCCCGATGTATACTTCACTATCGGGGTAAGGGGAGTTATTGACTACATGATAGGGTAGTGTTTGCGCCCACGCCTGGGCTGAACATAAAATAAATAGGATGACTACCAATAGTTTGGGGCAGTCTGCTAATTTGTAATGCTTTACTTGCATGATTTAACTAGGTTTAATTGAAAAATGGAACAAGTGTTACTTTCCCCAATAAAAACTGGGTAGCAACAGCAAGGTCAATAGTGTGAGAGAATTATATGTTGTGTTGGGTACGCTGGTATTTTAAGGCTGTGAAAAATTGCCTATGATTGATATACCAGTCCTTAGAATTGATAGATAGTAATATTGTGACATATAAATAAAGGTTTTGGTTGAACACTTTAAAGTTGTCATTAATTACAGTAAAAAAGAAAAGAAGAGCTACTACAAATACACATCTTAGGGCATTTTACTACCTTACAAAAATACATCAGGTTGGCGTAAGTGAAATAAAGACAGGGAGTTATGCGCTTTTTTTAAATGCAGCAGAATAGCGGAATAATTAAAATATTTTAGCTCTTTTTTGGAGAAACTTTTATGGTTTCTTGATTTAGAATAATGCTGTTATAAATATGCTCTATATTACTTATTATTATTGTTATTATAACTTTTTTGATATAAATAATTTTTCTTAGCTATGTTTAGTATCTTGCCATAATTATTTATTGGCTTTAATTATACTATTATGACACGCTCAGAACAACTTCAATATTGTAAGATTTGCCAGAACCGAATGATGGATTCTGGAAGAGGATTAGTGTGCAAGCTCACCAATGATGTGGCAGATTTTGATCAAAATTGTGCAGATTTCAGAAAGGATGAGCATGAGGCCAGGGCATTGGCGCTTAGAGAAAGCGAGCTCAATGAAAACATAAAGAGCACAGAAATTATAGCAGACTTAAATGATGATTTGATTGAAAGACTGAGAGAGCATCAGGATTTGACTTTTGCTCTGGTGGGTGGTTTTGCAGCCTGTCTATTGAGTGCATTGCTTTGGGCGGTAATAACAGTGGCCACGCAATTTCAGATAGGCTATATGGCTATAGGAGTTGGGTTAATAGTAGGCCTGGCGGTTAGGTATTTCGGTGCAGGTGTAGATAAGCTATATGGTGTTATAGGAGCCATATTTGCATTGTTAGGTTGTGTTTTGGGTAATCTTTTTTCTCAGATTGGCTTTTATGCTAATGACCAAATGCTAAGCTATTTCGATGTATTTAAAATGTTTAGCATCGCACAGTTTGCAGGGGTAGTAGTAGATAACATTAGTCCAATAGATTTTCTGTTTTATGGAATAGCACTGATAGAAGGTTATAAATTTTCCTTCAGGAATGTATCAGGAGAAGAACGCATCAATATGTCAGAAGATCCGGAGTATGTACCTTATCCATCAAATCAAAAATTAAGAGCACCTTTAGCTATCAGTCTTTTTGTGGTAATTACTGCTGGTGTCTTTATTATGAATATGCGAGAGGCACACGGCACGCAGACATTTTATTATGATGATGGTGCTAAGTTATCTAGTGGAGAAATGCTAGGTGGTAAGTTAAATGGTAATTGGAGCTATTATTATGAAAATGGAAACGTATCACATAGCGGAGAATATCAGGATGGTGTTCAGTCTGGTAATTGGCTTTTTTACGATGAGTTGAGTAACCTGATTCTCATTTGTAATTATGAAAAAGGCCTTTTACATGGTTCTTATATCAAGTATCATTATAATGGCAATGTGTCTGATTCAGGCCAGTATAAAAATGGTCGGATGGAAAATGATTGGGCGGTATATTCTGAAGCCGGAGCACTTCTTAAGTCAGGCCAAATGAAAAGGGACAAACCTTATGGTGCCTGGAAAGCCTATTATGATAATGGAAACCTATTGTCTCAGGAAAATTATAACAAGGAGGGAATGCTTGATGGGAAGGCGACTTATTATTATGCTAATGGAGAAATAATGCAAGAAGTAGTGTACCATGGAGATTCAATGGAATTTATTAATTATTGGGATCCTAAAGGGCAGCAGTTAGTGAAAGACGGTAACGGACAGTTTATTCAATATTATGATGATGGAAATGTCAATCAGAAAGGATTGGTCAAAAATGGTTACAAAGTAGGCCTATGGGAGGTGTTCTATCAGGACGGAACAAAAATGCAAGAACTTGAATTTGTAAGACCTGACCTTTCTAAGATAAATCAGCTTTTTAATGATAAGGGAGAGCAAATAGTTAAAGATGGAGAAGGTGACTTAAGGTATTTTCCTACTGATGAAGGAGCCTTAAGCAGCGGACATATAACCAAAGGGCTAAAAGATGGTAAGTGGGAAATATATACTGCAGATGCCCTTTTCCTAATGGAGCAAAACTATGATATGGGAGTTTTAGAAGGAGAAATTACCACCTACTTTACTTCTCAGGTACCCAACTCTAAAGGTGTTTTTAAGAATAATAAGAAAACAGGGGATTGGGTTTGGTATTTCGAGAATGGAATGGTTGAAAGTGAAGTCACCTTTGTGGATGATAAAAAGCATGGAGAACAGAAGTTTTACGATGAGGGAGGTACTTTATTAAAGACTGAGAAGTACGAAAAAGGTCAATTGGTAGATATGATTATTGAAATCTAAAATCTATAAAACCTGATGGCTTCGCATGCGTTATAATGATGCAAGTTTAAACTTTAATTAAATTTCAAATGACCGATTTAAAAGGAAAAGTAGCATTTATAACAGGAGGTAGTAAAGGAATAGGATATGGGGTAGCGGCCTCACTTTTGAAAGAAGGAGTGAAGGTAGCGATTACCAGTCGTTCTCAGCAGGCTGCAGATGAAGCAGCAGCACAACTAGGATCTGATGATGTGTTAGCACTTGAGGCAGATGTACGTAGTTTTGACTCACAGCAGCAAGCGGTTCAAAAAACAATAGAAAAGTGGGGTAAGATAGATGTGTTAGTGGCCAATGCTGGTTTGGGGCATTTTGCGTCTATAGAAGAGCTTACTGCAGACCAGTGGCAGCAAACTATTGATACTAACTTAACCGGTGTATTTTATAGTGTAAAAGCCTCATTAGAAGCATTAAAAGAGAGCAAAGGCTATATTATTACCATATCTAGTTTGGCAGGAACTAACTTTTTTGCTGGAGGGTCTGCTTATAATGCTAGTAAATTTGGTCTTACAGGCTTTAGTCAGGCCATTATGCTAGATTTAAGGAAATATGGTATAAAAGTTTCTACCATTATGCCGGGCTCTGTAGCTACACATTTTAATGATCACACACCGAGTGAAGAAGATAGCTGGAAAATTCAGATAGAAGATATTGGTGAGATGGTAAGCGATTTAGTGAAAATGAATCCTAGAACACTTCCTAGTAAAATAGAAGTGAGACCTACTACTCCTCCATCAGCTAAATAATATAAATTTAAGGGGCTGTCTCAGAAGTAACAAGTCAGATGTAGGCTCTCGAAATACTTATTATTTTAAATAGGAAGTCATTTCGAGACCTAACATTTGTTTCAACGCACCAAGAAGAATGACATATCATTGGATTAAAAGGGTGCATTAATCTATACTTTTCAAATAGCAGCCAACTTGGATTATCTAGTTTTTAGGTTCCATAGCTGAGGTTCCTTGCTTTTTTGCAATCGATCAAAAAAGTAACAAAAAACTCTTTCTTGCTGTGAGGTCTTCCGCTCACTGAAACATTTCATAGTCATGAACTGCCACTAAAGACTTAAGAAAAACCTGTTTTTCAATCCTATTTCACCTCACGACGGTACAGCAAGATAACGTACTTACAATAAAACTGGTCATTGCGAATGTAGCGAAGCGTAATGAAGCAATCTCGAAATAGCCTATGCAGACCAGAGCTGTCCGTCTTCCATAGTATCGAGACTACTTCGTCATATCTTCCTAGTAATCACCAGATAGGGAAGGTGACGATCTCTACCATCGAGTCACACTGAGCCGCGTCGAAGTGTAGACGATCGGTACGGATACATGATTTAAATAGATATCAACTGCTTTGAACTTTTCGTATAGGTACTAATTGACTATACTTTCACACAACTGTCATTGGTAGACCTTCAATGTTTTAATAACTACTTTTTAGACAGTCCTTTTTTATTTCTACTCTTCTCCATTTTAACAGAGAAATAGTATCTTCATGCGTTATGAAGATAGGCAGGCCAGTCTTATTAAGCGAACGGTTTCACATTTTGCTCCTTTCCCTGGGGTTTCTGCTAGTTTTTATCGCCCTTTTTAGTCAAAATGGAGTCAAGTATGTAAATGACTCTCATCGTTACATTGAATACGCAGAAAGCCTTAAAAGTGGCTTTTATATTGAAGCTCACAATATCTGGTATTTCGGTTATGTAATTTTCATTTATGTAATTAATCTTTTTACAGCTCATACCAACCATCTCCTCATAGTACTATTGCAATACCTGTTGTGCTATTTTGCATTGATAGCGCTATATAAAGCTGCTTGTTTATTATTTAATAATCCGGTAGCGGGGCTTTTTACAGGTGTTTTATTTTTGGCTCAAATAGAAGTAGTAAGCTGGAGTTCTTACTTGCTGTGTGAGTCATTATACGTTAGTCTGACATGTTTTTCTCTCTGGGCAGGTGTTATATGGTGGCGAGGTAAAAGAGGTTGGAAAATGCTGGTGCTCATGAGTTTTCTCTTCTTGTTTACCTTCATTACTAAACCTACCGGCTTGGCTTTGTTTGTAGGAATAAGCTTTGTATTGCTAAGAGAGATACTGTTACAGCTACAAAGCCGGTGGAAAAGAGCTGTTTTGCTTTCTGTTTTACTAGTACTTTTATTGCTTTTGGTCAATGTTATGTTGGCCACTTTTACGTTTACGAGAGATTACCAGTCTGGCGAGATCATTTTTGCTGTAACTACAGTTCCGTATCAGCCTTCATTTAAATACTTAGTATTAGATGTTCCGGAGCATTTAAATATACTACCGGAGCATTATCCTCCATTAGTGCGTTTAACTTATTTTATTGCTACTAATTTTACTTACTGGCTAAAAATAAGCGTGGTAAAAGCATTTTACTTTTTGTTTCATATTAGGCCTTATTGGTCTAGATGGCATAATTTATATAATCTTTTATTACTAATTCCAATCTACTTTTTAACCATAAAAACATTAATCAACAGGAAATGGCCTGTAGAATTAAGGCTTTTTTGCATCGTGTACATAGCTACTCACACCACAATAGTAAGCATGACGACAGTAGATTGGGATGGCCGATTTTTAATGCCCGTTTTGCCAGTTATATTTATCTTAGCCTCAGCTCAAATAGTAAAATACTTGCCGGTTGGCTTTAAAAAGGTTTAGTTATCAGTGAGAATGTGCTGATGTCTGTGTCTTTTATTAACCACTAGTTTAAGAGAGCTTTGCGAAAGGCCAACAGGCATATAGGCTAGAAGGGTGTATATGAAATAAGACATCCCCACCATTTCAAAGGTTTCTTCTACCGTGCAAAGAAGGCCATATATCAAATCTTTACCACCGTTGTGAGATACGTAACTGCTGCCTATCATTTCCATAACCAACGCTCCGAAAATGAAAATAGCTGCTGAAATGATAAATCTCTTGGTATATGTTTTAGGAAGAGAGAAAAGAAATTTTATGTAATAGATGCCTATCATTAGGAAGATAATTCCATATGGTATAACCCACGCATAATAAAAAATGCCATCAAGATTAAAGAAATAGCGCATAGGCCCAATAAGGATTTCATGTATTGAAACAGCTTCATCGATAGCTAAAAAGGCAAAGATGAGGCTTAAGCCTAGCCATTGTTTATAAAAGTTGCCTGTTCTTTTGGATCTGGCAATGTACATCAGCAGGATGGAAACACTTAGTAATAATAAAGAAGAAAAGTAACTAGGTATATTTTGTTCTGTGTCAAAATCAATTAATCTAATTACATGTTCCTCCAAATCAGGATATTCTGTAGTGTATTTTATGATGTTACCTGCAATACTTAATATCAACAGCACTATTACGCAAGTTATGAGGGTGCGTAATACTTTATCAGGACGTAGCGTTACTTTCATACATTATCAATTAAAGTTTAACCAACATTAAGACTATATATAAATTTAATAATCTATTAACAAATTGTTAACATGAGCTAATGTATTTAGTTAGAAAAAAATTAAAAATAGGGCATATAATTAAAATAAATATTACTTTAATTATGTATTAACTGTGTCTTTAATTATGTCTTTAATTAAAAATTTTCTTCTCTCATGGACAAAACATATTACCTCCGCAGAATTCAGTCTGAATTTCCTTTTTTACAAGATTTGAAATTTAAGACCCGCCTTTTCCTTAACAGAGTAATGAATAAGGTACACGATCACGATTTTGAAGCCATAAGGTTGTTCTTTAATGAACCAGGAAAAACATTTGTAGATATAGGAGCAAATAGGGGTGAAGCGGTAAATTCTATATTTACCTGTAGTCCTTCTGCTAAAATAGTGGCTTTCGAGCCTAATAAGTTTATTTACGAGAAGTTGCTTTTAGGAGTGCCAAATGATAAAAAGCGGCATTTTATGGCCTATAATTATGGGCTTTCTAGTAAAAATGGAGACTTCACCTTGTATGTTCCCTACTATAAAAATTTCATGTACGATGGCTTAGCCAGTTTGCACTTTGAAAATGCCAGTGATTGGTTGGAGACCAGAATGTGGCACTATAATCCCAAGCATTTGTCAGTGCGGGAATGTAAGGTGGAGCTGAAACAGTTAGACGATTTTAAACTCAATCCTTATTTTATAAAAATTGATGTTCAAGGCCATGAAATAGAGGTGCTAAGAGGAGCCAGAAAAACGCTAGAAACCAATAAGCCTGTCCTACTAGTGGAGTCACCAGATGATGCTGTGGTGCAGTTTATGACAGAGCTGGGCTATGATTATTTTATGTATTCGCATGGTAGGTTTTTTAAGCATAAAATGGGATCAGTCAACACCTTTTTTATACCTGGAGGTGTAGCTGAAAAACTTCCTTTGGCCAGTTAGGTATAACTCATCGATTGGCATTCTTCTTAACTTTTTCGGGTTGTGTCTGTTCTTAATGATAGCTATGTATAATTAAATTTTAGAAAATTATGGCAGAACTAACTATAGAGCAGGAGGTATTGAAGACGATCAACCCTGCCACAGGAAAAGAGTTAAATAACTATCCGAAAATGTCTGACAGAGAGGCTGAAGAAGCCGTGAAAAGATGTCATGAGGCATTTTTATTATGGAAATTAAAACCCGCCGAAGAAAGGGCAAAAATAATAGCAGCAATTGGCGAAGAGCTTACTAAGCGCAAGCAGGAGTTAGCCGAGCTAATGACTCAGGAGATGGGTAAGCTTACAAAGCACGGAGAACAAGAAGTAGACCTATGTGCAGGTATTTGTAAGTGGACTTCAGAAAATGGCCCTGATCAGCTGAAAGACGAAGAAAGAGAACTGCCCAACGGAGGTAGAGGTGTAATTACTTACTCTCCGATCGGTGTCATTTATGGTATTCAGCCGTGGAATTTCCCTGCCTATCAGGTGGTGAGGTATGCTATTGCTAACCTTATGGCGGGTAACGGAGTATTGCTGAAGCATGCGGAATCTGTAACAGGATCAGCATTGTTGCTTTCAGAGATATTCGAAGCAGCAGGTTTGCCTGAGGATCTCTTTACCGTTTTGGTTATTGATCATGACCAGTCTAATAACATTATAAAGAATAAGCTGGTGCGCGGTGTTACGTTAACCGGAAGCCCTAAGGCTGGTAAAATTGTGGCTGAGCAGGCAGCAGCACAGCTTAAGAAAACAGTGATGGAGCTCGGTTCTAATGATGCTTACCTGGTGCTGGAAGATGCTGATCTGGAAAATGCAGTGAAAATGTGTGTTATGGGTAGAACTTATAACAATGGTGAAGTGTGTGTAGCTGCCAAGAGATTTATAGTAGTAGATAAGCTCTATGAAGATTTTAAAAAGGCCTTTGTAGAGAAGATGCAGTCATTAAAAGTAGGTGACCCTACTCAAGAGGATACTAAAATAGGTCCAATGGCAAGAAAAGATCTGAGAGATGAGTTACATGAGCAGGTACAGAAAAGTGTAGAAAATGGAGCTGATGTACTTTGTGGGGGTCAGATTCCTGATGATGATGGGTTTTATTATCCTGCCACTGTGTTAGATAATGTGCAGCCAGGTCAACCAGCTTATGATGATGAGCTTTTCGGCCCTGTAGCATCACTTATAAGAGCTAAAGATGATGAAGATGCTATGCGAATAGCTAATGACAGCAGATTTGGTTTAGGAGGAGGCATCTTCTCTAAAGATGTGAAAAAGGCCGTTGAATTAGCCAAGTATCATTTTGATACCGGAATGGTGTTTATTAATGGTTTTGGACTAGCACAACCTAATATGCCTTTTGGCGGAGTGAAAGACTCGGGCTACGGCCGTGAACATGGAGGCTTTGGAATAAAAGAATTTATTAATGCCAAGGCAATTAATATAATGCAAGAATAAAATGTTCGGTTGCATAGAGAGGGCGTCTTCTTTATGCAACCTTTTTTTGTGAAAATCTATCCTTTCTCATTTATAACCCCTTCTTTACCTGATAATTGAAGCAAAATTCTATTAAGACTTCGTAAAGTAATGCCCAGGTAATTCGCCATATCTTGCTTAGAGATGATATTAAATAGGTCAGGGGTTTCATTCATTATTTTTATCAAACTGTTTTCTGTAGCATGCGCACCCTGAAAAGCATGTCTTTGTGCTTTGTAGCTTATTTTTTGAGCTAAAGAGCCCATGATCAGTTGATTGAATTGAGGATCATTGTTAAGTAAATTGGCAAACTCCTTATGTGTAAGCTGATATATTTGAAGTTCTTGAAGCGCCTCTATAGAACAAAAGCTCACAGTATGTGTGAAGAACTCTATTTCTCCAAATATTTCCCCAGACCCGAAAAATTCCTGAATAAAGTCTTTTCCATTGGCTTCTGAGCGATAACACTTCACTAAGCCCGATTGAATAATAGATATGTGATTCACATTTTTATTCTGTGAAAGTATAATCTCTCCCTTACTAAATTCATTCGTAATAAATACTTCACTCAGGTTTTGAGATATGTATTTTAGAATATTTTTGTTTTCTCTAATCATTTTTAAGCCTTGGGACAAATGTCCTTTTTAGTAAAAATAAATTAATGTCTCTTTGTAGCACATTTAATCAATTGAAATTTATGAATATGGAAAGATTATTAAAGCAGATAGAATTTATAAAACAGATTGATCATCTAAAATATATTACCAGAAAGACCAGGTTATTTAATAGTGATCGTCATGAAAATGATGCTGAGCACAGCTGGCATCTGGCTATGATGGCCATGGTATTACTAGAGCATGCCAATGAAGAGGTGGATTTGTTGAAAGTAATAAAGATGGTACTCATTCATGATATTGTAGAGATAGATGCAGGTGATACCTTTTTGTATGACACCAATAAAGATCATGTGAATACTGATGAAGAGCTTGTAGCTGCTAATAGGATTTTTGGCTTATTGCCTTCAGATCAGGCGGAAGAGTTTATAGCTATTTGGAAGGAGTTTGAAGCAGCAGAAACTAAGGAAGCAAAGTTTGCCAAGACTTTAGATCGATTTGAGCCAGTTTTGCAAAACCTATCTAACCAAGGCGGTACCTGGGCAGAGTATGATGTAGAGCTATCAAGGATTTTTCAAAAGATCGGGGTTATAGAAAATGGCTCTGACTTTATTTGGGAATATACCAAAGAAGAAGTGCAGCAATGTGCTGAGAAAGGTATTATTCGTAATAAATGAAGGAATACAGGTTGGAAAAGGCAGTGGCTAAGAAAGTTTAACCAATAGCCTTTTTTTGATTTAAATATCAATCTTCTTATCAAACTCACTTAACTCCAGAGAGATGTCAATTGTTTCAGATGTCTTTGCTGGAGTTTTTTTTTTGTATTTACATTTTCTTCTCCATTCTAATTCCTAATTAAAATGCTTAAATAAGTCCATTTCACTTCCTTGAAGTGAAAGCATTTTTCTTTTTTTAATTGATTGATTATCAGTGTTTAGTATTGAAGTCTATATGTTTTTTTGAAGTTAAATGCCTTAATCTTCTTTAAGGCATGGTTGTTGATTGTGATGAGATATTACATTTAAGCTTATTTATATTATATTTCAATACTTATATGTTGTAAGCATTATTTTTAAAATCAAATAAAATTAAAAAAATGAAAAGGTATAAGGCTTTAATTCTGCTTCTATTGATAGTGCTGTTCTCTGCGTGTGGAGAAGATGATGACCTTCAAACTAATAATGAAACTGGACAGAAAGTAAAACATGTCAACCATTTGATTTACACAGTTTTTGGAGATAATCAGATAGGAAGACCGGGAGAATTTTTAGATAAGGGTATTCAGCTAGGCGTTAGGCGATATAATGGTAAACGTTCAATACGACCATACTCATTTTCTCTGGATGATACTACAGGGTATATTGAGTTGTGTCCGCCAGGGGTACTTATAGATAGTGTAAGCATCTATTGGAAACTAGGCGTGAGAGATGAAGTTCAATACCTAACTATAACTGATGAGCTAAGCTGTGATGAGAATGGGAATTGTAAGTCACAGCCAATTTTCAGAATTAAGGCTACAGCGGTAAAACCTTGATAAAAAAAACATTTATAACTTTTAGTAAACCTTAATAGATTAATTCAAAATGAAAAAAATAATACCGATTTTTTTAATGCTTCTATCAGTTAGTGTTTGGGCGCAAGATACCAGCACGGAAGAAGGAAGAGATACTATTCAATTCAGACCTGTTGCAGGAGAAAAAACGCTAGAACTTCAATTTGCTCCATTCGGAGATGATCCTATAAGTATAAATGGGATAAAAATGAGGTGGTTTAAATCTGAAAGGAAAGCTTTTAGATTAACAGCTAATCTAGCTTTTGTAACTAGTGAAGACATTATGCAGCAAGAGGATGACGACTTGGGGCTAAAGGAATTAGCCAGTAGAAATTCTTATTTAGACATTACCCTGAAACCAGGATTTGAAAAACACTTGAAAGGAACTAACAAATTATCTCCTTATTTTGGGGGAGAGGCAGATTTGATGTATAGAAGAACCAAGGAGAAGGGCGAGTTCCAAGAGGGACAATCAGTATACTACAATGAAGTGATAAATGAGGGAGGCTTTTTTCGAGTAGGGCTGAATGCTATTGCTGGTTTTGATTTTTATGTAGCAAAAAAATTGTACCTGGGAGCTGAGGTTGGTTATGGTGTTAGGTTCCGAAAAGATCTTTCTGTAAAGCTTAAAAGTAATTATGAAGATTTTGAAGAACCAGAGCCTGCTAATGATGGTTTTTCATTTGTTGCGGGTGCATTTACAGAGGCGCAAATCAGGTTAGGGTATACCTTTTAAAGGTATTAGTTGTCACCAATCTTCTTATCAAACTCACTTAACTCCAGAGAGATGTCTTTTAATACAAGAGATACGCTCTCTGTAGTTTTTTCAAGGTGTTCTATGATTTCCTCTTTCTGTTTTGGTGTAGTTCTTTCATCATTAAAAAGCTTCAACAGGCCTACCAGGGTGGTATAAGGAGCTCTGATGTTATGTGCCAGACTGTGCTGGTACTGAGATATTTGCTTAAGAGAGGCTTCTAATTCCTGTGTTCTTTGCTGAACGAGTAACTCCAGGTTGGTATTGAATTTTGTTATTTCTTTGTTCTTCTCTGCAAGCAGTTGGTTTTGGCAAGATATTTTATCTCTTTGACAGTCAGATTCCTTCTTTTGCTCAGCTATAATGTTATTCCTGTTTCTGATTCGTATGTAAGACCGGTAACTCACCGCAATAAGTACAATGAGAAGGACTAATAAGCTTATAAGTAAAAATTTTTGGATCTTGGCTGACTCCAATTCTTCCTTTTGTCTGAAAATTCGTAATTCCTGTAGCTCTTCTCGTGCAGCAAAAGCAGCGCTATCAGCTGCGGCTCGCTTTTCATACTGATATTTATAGCGTTGATGAAGTATAGTTTCCTTGTTTTCTGAGCTTTCCAGAGAATCTTTAGTGGTAGCATGGAGCTCTAGCATTGATAAGGCCTCTGAATGTCTTTTTTGTTTTTTATAACATTTATAAAGTATATCAGAAGCGTCAGCGATTTCTATTAAGGAGTTGGATTTTTTAGCTTCAGCAAGGGCTTTTTTTCCATAGGAAATGGCCTTAGTATAGTTTTTAAGCTTATAGTAAGCGTTAGCAAAGTCGTTTAAGCCATGTATAATGCCTAAATGGTCATCGAGCTGAGTAACTATTTTAAATCCTTTTTTATAGTACTCTAAAGCTTTGTCGGTTTGGTTCTGTGCTAGATAGATCTGCCCTAAATTACTAAAAGAATAAGCCCTTTCTCTGGGTAGGTTTAGCTCATCAGTAAGTTGAAGCGTCTGATTAAAATAGTAAAAAGCAAGATCGTTATTGTTAATATTGCTGTACATAGCGGCCAGGTTATGATACGTGGCTACCAGTACTTTTTTAAGCTCATAATTGTTTTGTAAATCAGGTAGACTGTTAAGGAGCTCAATCGCGGATTTGTAATGGTTAGCGGCACTTTCAAAATCATGCTGGGCATCATTAATCATGCCCAGGTTGTTAAGTGTGGAAGCTATGCCTTTTACATCATTAATGTCTTCTTTTATTTTCAGGCTTTTATAGAATACTAGAGAGGCTTTAGCGTAATCTCCCATCATATAATAGGCGCTACCCAGAGTGTTTAGCGCTTTGGCCATTTCTTGCCTGTTGCCTTTGTCTTTTGCTAGCTGTAAATGAATTTGGGCGTAGTGGCATGAACTATCCGGTAAAGTAAAAAGATAGCCACTCCATGCCAGTTTATTTAAATTGGAAAATCTAGTGCTATCAGGAAGTTCTGTAGATAAAGTTTGCTTAAGACTATCTACGTTTACATTCTGTCCGTAAAGAAAAGTGATGCCAAATAGCATCGTAAAAAATACCAGATATTGCTTCATGTTCTTTAACGCTCTCAATTACCAGGCAGAAGATAAATATTTGGTAAAACTCCGCCTGTTCTATCTGGTGTAGGTCGATCATCTTACTGCTTAATTTGTGAAAATACGAAAAAAATCTCAGATGCAATTTTTATACTGGTTTCTATATATTTTTTTTCTTCTTCCGGGGTGTCATCATAGGCTTTAGGGTCAGTATATTTAAGCGGTATTCTCTGGTCTGCGTCAGGAATAAAAGGGCAATTATCCTCTGCATGCGAGCAGGTTAAAATGGCTGCGAAATTACTTTTTCCTTCTTCGGGAGTATCATATAGCTTAGAGTAGGCTCTAATTGGCTTTTTCTCATTAGCAAAACTGACCTGATATATAGGGTTATCTCCCGCACTTGAAGTGATGTTGAAGCCTGCATTGCTCATGGCTGAAACGGCTCTTGGGTTAAATGCCGTTACTTCAATACCACCCGAAAAACAGGTGATGGGAAGGTTGTAATAAAAAGCTGCAGTTTGTGCCCAAATTTGAGAGAATTGGCTTCTTCTGGAGTTATGTGTACATATGAAATTGAGCTGTACATCTTTCTTAGCATTCATCTTATTTTGAATGTAATTGATGAGCTCATGGAGCACTTCTAATCTTGGAGCAGCTATGGGCAGGCGCAAGGCGCTGTCCACAGTTGCTCTTAGATCAGGATATATTAAATCTTTATTCATCTTTATTAATTAACAGCAGCCAGAACCCGGAGTGCAGCTATTTTGCTGTAGTTCGGCCAGGCTTACTTTTATTTTGTTGATTTTTTTATTCCCTGGTTTCTGTGCAAATACAGTAATACTGTATATGCCTGTACCGCCATGGTTAAATTCTGCTATTTCTGCTTCATTTAAATATTTGGCTAAAATATCAGTAGGAATAGAAATGGCTTTTTCTTTTTGTATAGTGATGTTTGTGAAACCGGCATCTTCAATATGTTTCAAATACATTTCTTTCTGAATGGCTCCGGAAACACAGCCAGCATACATTTCAGCATCGTTTTGAAGGGCAGGAGGGAGTTCACCTACAAGCACTATGTCAGAAATGCTGAAGTGGCCACCAGGTTTTAAAGCTCTGAATATTTCTTTAATGACTTTTGTTTTGTTAGGAACCAGGTTAAGTACGCAGTTGCTCACTATTACATCAGCTATGTCATCATTAACCGGCATGTCATCAATGTCGCCTTCTCTAAATTCAACATTGTTATAGCCCAGCTTGTCGGCATTAATTCTGGCTTTTTTAATCATAGCAGGTGTAAAGTCTATACCTATTACTTTACCTTCTGCTCCGGTTTCATGTCTGGCTACAAAGCAGTCGTTTCCTGCTCCTGAGCCGAGATCAATCACAGTGTCTCCTTTTTGAATCTGGGCAAATTGGGTAGGTAGCCCGCAGCCAAGTCCCAGGTCAGCATCGGCAATATAACCATCAGTTTCTGAGTAATCATCATTCATAATGTTATATACTTCTTTAGATGATGGAGTAGCTCCACAGCAAGAAGCGGCGTTTACAGCAATGTTTTGCTCTGCTATCTGAGAGTACTTTTCTCTCACTTCGCTTTTGAGTTGTTCTTCAGTTTTCATAATAAAATGTTATTGCAATATTACGATTAGTGTTTTCAAATTTTTTTAACAGCACGAACCCTTAAATTGATCGAATAAGGTGTTGAATTGTGCTTGTATCTGCTTCCAGCGATCAGGATTAATGCAATAGTTCATTCTGGAGCCCTCTATGGTACCTTGAATAATGCCTATGTCTTTTAATTCCCTCAAATGCTGGCTAATGGTTGCTTGTGCTAAGCCCAGTTCTTGTACCAGATCGCTATTGATACAGGCATTAGCTTTTATTAAATGCTCAATAATAGCTACCCTGGCTGGGTGAGAAAAGGCTTTGGCTACAGCGGCCATCTCGTTTTGTACTTCTGAAAATAAATCTGCTTTTGTAATCCCCATACCGTAATTGTATATCGCAATATTACGATAAAAGTTTCATGATATCAAAATAAATATTCTTCTACGTTAAATTTAGGTTCAAATTTCATGATTTTACTGCCTCATAAAAGTATTTGTTTGGAATACAGATAGATGAACTTGTTATGGAATAATTAATTGCCTCTGAATTTTGCGTGCGCTTTGAAAACCGTAATCTTGTGTTTGTTAAACCATTTTACCAACTCAAAGAAAGCATATGGATAATAAGAAATCAACCTATTTAAATTACGGTTTGGGGCTGGCATTAGGCTTGGCCACTTTTTTTGGTGGCTGCTCTCCTGAAAAGAAAGAAGCCTCTGAAGAGCAGGCCGAGGATGTAATTAGCCAAGATAGCGTTAAGCAGGAAGAATCATTTGTACAAGTGGCAGAATTTAAAGGTCAGCAAGTTACAGGTGTTACGGTTACTGACCACGGTAGAATATTTGTAAACTTCCCCAGATGGAGAAAAAATGTTAAATATGCCGTGAGAGAGGTGTCTGATGATGGCAGTTCTGCACCATATCCTAATGAAGAATGGAACCAGTGGGAAATAGGAGGAGAGCAATCAGATTCAGTTTTTATAGCGGTACAGTCTGTAGTGGCTAAAGGCGATAAACTGTATGTATTAGACACCCGAAATGTACAGTTTAATGGGGTTTTAAGTACTCCCAGAATTTTTGTGTTTGATTTAAGCACCAATCAGTTAGCCGATATATTTCTGCTTTCTGAGGAGGCATATCATTCTGATTCATATACCAATGATTTAAGAATTGATGAGAAAAATCAAATGATTTATATGACTGACTCAGGTCACGCAGGCCTTATTCTTTATAATATGGCTACTGGTGAAAGTAAGCGAGTGCTAGATAATCATGAGTCTACATCTGCAGAGGTAGATCATCTCACTATAGATGGCAAACAGTGGGAAAGAGCGGTAAGCTCTGATGGTATTGCTTTAGATGAAGCCAAAGGATTGTTGTATTATCATGCGCTTTCAGGTTACAGTTTATATCAAGTGCCTACTGATGTACTGATAAATGGTTCTGAAGAGGAAGTAGAAGCAGCGGTAGTGGAAGTGATGGATACTTCTGCGCCAGATGGCATGATTCTGGGAACTGATGGAAATCTTTATCTGGCTGATTTGGAGCATCATAAAATCAACTACGTAACACCCGAAAAAGAAATGAAAACGCTGTATGAAGGAGATAACGTAAGATGGGCTGACACTTTTAGTATTTATGATGGATACCTTTTTTATACTAATAGTAAGTTGAACGAAGTGAACGGAGAAGTTGATAAAATGACCTTCTCAGTGAATAAAGTGAAGCTATAGAAATTCTATAATCAATATAAGGGGCTGTTTCTAAGTAACCTTTAGTCAGATTGAAGCCTCTCGAAATCTTCTTTATAGGGAAACATTTCGAGAGCTTCAATGAGACATTTACCAATCTATTAACTCCTTTTGAGGTAGCCCTTTTCACTTAAATATAATGTAAGTATTTCCCGTATTTTGCATAAAATACTGACTGAAATGGCAGTCCGTTATATTATTTTTTATGCGATACTTTTAATGTTATTATCTCTAAATAGTGGTTAGTTAATTTTAATTAGTGGAAAAATTAAATTATAAACACTTGATTAAGGGTGTTTTATGAAGGTTTTCATGAGATAGCGTTCATGTGTTATTAAATTATTTCATTAATTTTAACAGTTGATATTGGCTGTAAATTAATTGAAGGAGAATCTATTTTTAGCGGAGATAGCAGCGGGAGATGAGAGTGCTTTCCATAGCTTTTTTAACTTCTTTTATGAAGAGCTGGTATCGTATGCCTACAAACATCTCTATGACCAGGCGGAAAGTGAAGATCTGGTGCAAGAAGCCTTTATTTATATCTGGGAAAATGCCTCTAACTTACAAGTGCATACTAATATGCGTAGTTATATGTATAGTATGGTTAGGAACAGATGCATCAACCGCCTTAAGAAGCTTTCTGTTGTAGATTATGATCATGCCATAGATCTTAATACCATTTTTGAAGATTCATCAGTATTTCCGGTTTTTGAGGAAAATGAAGAAGACGTTCACAGTTTGATTACGGCTGTGATTAACAGTTTTCCTGAAAAAATGCGTGAAATATTCCTTTTAAGAATTAAGCATAATTACAAATACCAGCAAATAGCTGAGCATAGCGGTGTTTCTGTGAATACAGTAAAAACACAACTTAAACGAGCCAAAGAAAAGATCAGTAAGATGGTTTTTTCTTCTTTCTTCTTCTGAGTTTCAGCACTTAAGGCAATTTATTTCTTTTCTTTTTTGAAAAAAATAAAATTTCTTGTCACCCATTTTTACTCTTTAGTTGTCATACCCACAAACGACTACTACACATTACATCTGATTGATGGATTTTAAACTAATAATTAGAAAAATAGAGGGGCGATTGTCAGCTGAGGAGCAAATAATATTTGATCAGTGGTATGATGAATCGGAGTCTCACCGGGAATATTTCCGAAAGGTGAGTTCTGGTTATAATAAGCCGACACTTCAAATCAATAAAGACAAAGCGTGGTTAAGGCTGAAGCGTGAAATTTCTACGCCTGTTAAGCCGAGATATAACTGGAGATACGGTGTAGCAGCCAGTCTGGTGCTTTTGGCATTAGCAAGCATTGCCTTTTTTATGAATAATAAAGATGATACCGAAAATCTGGTGGCGGAGCAAGTGATAGAGGCGGGCAGTGATAAGGCTATCCTTACCTTGGCTGATGGTACGGAAGTAGATTTACAAAGTGGTCAATCTTATAACGCACAAGGAGTAACTAGTAATGGCGAATTTATAAAATATGAAGGGCAACAGGAGAAACTAGAATACCACTATCTGACTATACCAAGAGGAGGAGAGTTTTATATGGAGCTATCAGACAGTACCAAAGTATGGCTAAATGCCGATACTCGTATAAAATATCCTACCAAGTTTATAGCTGGTCAGCCCAGGCAGGTAGAGCTGGTATATGGAGAAGCTTATTTTGATGTTTCGCCAAGTGCACATAACCATGGAGATCATTTTATAGTAGCTACAGGAGCTCAGAAAGTAGAGGTATTAGGAACTGAGTTTAATATTAGAGCTTACAAACAAGATAGAAATACTACTACTACTTTGGTAGAAGGAAGCGTGCAGCTGGAAGTAGCCGATCAGGAAATAAGCATGAAACCCAAAGATCAGGTGACTTTTAATTATGAAAGCAAAGGGTTGAGTAAGAAAGAGGTGGTGGTACATGATTATATATCATGGAAAGATGGCTTCTTCAGCTTTAACGAAAGTAATCTGGCAAGTATAGCAGAAAACCTCAACAGGTGGTATGATGTGCAAATAGTTTTTGCAGATGAAGAAGTAAAGAATATAAAATTTAATGGGGTGTTTAGCAGGGAGTTAGGTCTGAATAAGATTTTAAACTTACTCGGTAAAACCAGCAATATAAGTTATGAAATAGAAGACAATAAAATAGAAATAAAGCAAAAAGGGGAATAAGTTCAGATCTCTTACCATACAGAACTTTCCCCCTTTGATTAATTATCACATATAACTAATCTTAATTATTCAAATTTATGAAAATTAAATTTACCAGTACCCTTTTTGCCTTGGCAAAAAGAGTGGTGCCTCCTAAGGTGGGCTCCGTATTTTTATTAGTTTGCGTCTGTGTCTTTAGTTTGGCGATTAAAGTTTCAGCTCAGGATGCAAACATTTCAATACCCGAAACCAGGCAGTATTCTACTACCGAAGTGTTCGATCTAATCAAGAAACAGACTAATTATACTTTTGTTTACAGATCTGATCTTTTTAACGGTCAACCAGCTGTAAATATTTCAGAAGGTAATATTAAAACTGCAGATTTATTGAAGTTGAGCTTGGGAAATAATTTTTCCTACGAGTACTCTGCGGAGGATAATACAATAATAGTTAGCCCTAAAACTTCAGATGATAACATTAACTCGTCAGCTGCCGGTGAAAGTGTGGCGCATAGAGTTACTGGTGTAGTGAGCGATGAAACGGGCGAAACACTTGCAGGTGTATCAGTAATCATTCAAGGCCAGGCCAGAGGTACTATTACAGATACTGATGGTAGGTATGCATTAAATGTAAAGCCTGAGAATACCCTTATTTATTCTTTTCTAGGCTATAAGAGAAAGGAAATCTCAGTAGGAGCCAGTTCTCAGATAGATGTGGTACTAGAGGAAAGTCTTACTACCCTGAGTGAAGTGCAAATAGTTTCTACAGGGTATCAAAAAAATAGACCCTAATGAAGCAACAGGAGCTATTGAGTTAATAAATACATTAGATATCCAAGAGAGCCCTTCTATAGATATTATGGAGAGGTTGCAAGGTAAAGTGCCTGGCGTAAGGTTTGATGTGGCTAACAATGAAATCTCTAT
The DNA here is from genome assembly GCF_021389955.1 of Fulvivirga maritima. NCBI lineage: Bacteria > Pseudomonadati > Bacteroidota > Cytophagia > Cytophagales > Fulvivirgaceae > Fulvivirga > Fulvivirga maritima. The sequence goes on along the minus strand of NZ_CP089980.1, from coordinate 5,799,866 downwards.
AAGAGGCCCAAATACTTTCTACGAAAATTCTTCTCCTCTAATCGTAATTGATGGATTTCCGGCAATTGATCAAACTTTAAGTGGAACACCGGGAACAGATTTTAACAATATTGGGGCGACTTCAAATAATTCAGTGCTAAGTACTTTTAATATCAATGACATTGAAAGTATTTCATTTTTAAAAGACGCATCTGCAGCTTCTATCTGGGGATCAAGAGCGGCTAATGGCGTAATTGTTATTACTACCAAAAAAGGAAAGAAAAACTCAGAACCGGTATTTAACTTTAGTGCCACTGCTACTTATGCAAAACCTTCAGATCTAGATGATCTTGATAGAATGAACAGTAGTGAATATATTGATTTTGAAACCGAGCTTTTTGATAACAGCTTTTTTCCTGATCCTTACTCAGCATGGAGGTATCAAAATGGCAGTCAGGCTACTAACTATATGTTTCAGGCCCAAAGAGGTGAAATAACTGAAGCGGAACTAGATGCTCGCTTAAATGAATTATCTCAAGTTAATAATAATGATCAGATAGAAGAGTATTTATTACAGCCAAGTATTACCCAGCAATATAACCTATCAATAAGTGGAGGTTCTGATAACAGTACATATTATGTGTCAGGAAATTATTCTTCTAACAGACCATCTTTTAAAAGTAACTGGTCTGAGCAATATGCTGTAACGGCTAATTACAATACTTCATTTTTTAATGATAAGGTATCGTTACAAACAGGTATAAACCATACGTATTCTACTGAAAAAGTTAACAGCGCAGCCATTTCTGCTATATCTCAAGGAGGTTATGGTTTGCGACCTTATGACTTATTGGTAGATGAAAATGGAAATGCCATAGATAGAGATATTCTTTTTACTTCTGATGTAATAGAAGATTTCGAATCTCAAGGGTACTTACCTTGGGGCTATAATTCAATTGACGAGCTTAGTAACTCTTCTTCGACCTTTAATAAAAACAGAACCAGAATTAATGCCATGCTAAGTGGTGATATCACATCTTGTGCTAAGTTATCTGTTTCTGGTATGTTACAAAGAAATGCGACAGAAGTAGTAGAATATGCTGATGTAGATAGTTATGAAATGAGAACCCTCATTAATGAAGGTACTACTATAAATGCTGCTACTGGTCAAATGGTATACGGTGTGCCTGTGGGAGGTAGGTATGAAGCAGGTAATACATTTAGCTCTGATTATACCATGAGAGCACAATTAGATATTGACAAAACCTGGAAAAATATTCACCAACTGACTGCCATAGCCGGTACTGAAATAAGACAGGCTAAAGGTCGTGGTTATAATATGATAAGGTATGGGTATGATAAAGAATCTTCTACCACTGTAGTAGTTAATCCCACTACACCTTATACTACTATCTATGGAGGAACTGCTACATTGTCTGATTTTGATCGATCTATATATAGAACCATAAACAGGTATTTGTCATATTATGGTAATGCCAGTTATAGCTATTTGCAGAAGTATTTTGTTTCTGGAAGTATTCGATTCGATGATACTAATATGATAGGGGTAGATAGAAGAGATAGGGCTATTCCTTTATGGTCTACAGGTTTACGCTGGAATGCTAAAGCGGAAGATTTCTTGATCAATGTTAATTGGCTAAGCCAGCTAAATGTAAGAGCATCTTATGGTACAGGAGGTTCAACTCCAGGTAATTACAACGGAGTTGCCAGAACGACATATACAGTAGGAGGAACAGATTATTACAGCGGACTTGCTTATGGATATATTGGATATCCTGGTAACCAAGAAATAGGTTGGGAAACTACCAAAACATTAAATGGAGGTTTTGAAATAGGTGCGTTTGATTCTCGAATTAGCTTGAGTTTCGATATTTATAAAAAGTGGTCTGATGGTATATTTGCCAATGTACCTTTTAATGGTACCTACGGATGGACAAACCTTGCTTATAATACAGCAAATATGGAAAGTAATGGATATGAGTTGGCAATTAACGCATACCCTGTCAAAACAAAAGATTTTTCATGGTTAACGAATTTTAATATTTCATATAATAATAATGAAGTTACTGATAACCGCTTTGAAGAGAATGTAAATTTAGATGAGAGTTTTATTTCAACAGGTCGTCCTGTGGATAATCTGATGGTTTATAATTGGGCTGGACTAGATGAAACCGGTCAGTCTTTAGTGTATGATGCAGAGGGAAATGTAGTGCCTTCAACTGATTACGATTTAACTGGTGATGATTTAGAATATGCAGGTCGTACTACGCCTACACATTTTGGAGGTTTTACTAACACTTTCAGGTATAAAAACTTAAGCCTTTTGGTGAGAATTACTTATGATATGGGGCATAAGGCACTGAAAAGAGATATAAATACCTCATACTATCCTACTTCAGGTTATTTTACAGGTTACTTAGGTACCAGTAAGAAATTAACAGAACGATGGAGAGAGGAAGGCGATGAAGCATTTACAGATGTGCCTGGTATATTGTCTAGTAATACGAACAGTATTAATAGATACAAACAAGCAGATATTAACGTAATTGATGCAGATAATATTCGTTTAGCTCAAATTTCACTTTCATACATACTCCCTTCTGCCGCGATAGCTAAGATTAAATATATCAGATCTGCTACTATTACTGCATCAGCTAATAACCTGGGGCCTATTTGGGTGAAAAATGATGAAGGTATTGATCCTCAATATATTTTCCAGGGATCATATTCACAATTAGCACCTGCGGCTAACTACTCATTAGGTTTAAATATTTCATTTTAAGGCTCTTAGCGAGAGATGAGTATTCATTTTAGTATCCTGAATTCTATCAAAGAGAAGTGTATAAAGTGAATATGAACTTTAAGAGCTGGTTAAAATAAAAAATATGCACATGAAAAGAATAATATATAGTCTGGCGTTTGTAGCCACACTTATCTTAAGTGGCTGTCGAGATTACGTAGAGGTAGAAGACCCTACTCAGAGGGAATTGAAATATACGGAAGATTACCAATATTTATTGAACTATACCACCAGATTGGAGACAGCTTGTCAAGCTCCGCTTGTTGCTTCTGACGATATTGAATTGGAAGGAGAGTCTATTCAAAATAGTGTTACGGAAGTAGTTGGGGCTATTTATAGATGGGCTGATAATATATACCCTGAAGGCCAACAAGATAATGATTGGCAAATGTTGTACCAGCAATTATATACTATCAACTCCGTAACGGATGGGGTAATGGCCAGTGAAGGTGGTACTAATGAAGAAAAGCAAGATTTATTGGCACAAGCTAAAGTACACAGAGCGTTTGCTTATTTCTCTCTTGTAAATATGTATGGTAAGCAGTATAATGTTAGTACAGCTGCTTCAGATTTAGGCGTGCCTATGTTAACCAAGCCAGATCTGTTTGCCTCATTAGAAAGAGCTTCTGTTCAGGAAGTATACGACCAAATTATAAAAGACCTGGAAGAGGCATTAGTAGTGTTACCTGATTTTCAGGAGAACTCATTTTTGCCAGGTAGAGCAGGAGCATTAGCACTCAAGGCTCGGGTATATTTACAAATGGGTGACTATGATAGTGCCTTAGCATATGCTAATGAAGCTTTAGCGTTGCAAAATACGCTAAATAACCTGGCGGAATATGAAGCGGCTCCTACTACTTACCCTGTTAAGTATAGTGACCCTGAAATCATGTTATCAAAATCATTTTATGCCTCTCTTAGTGCGGTTCCTGTTAACGATGAGCTTTTAGATTTATTTGAAGAAGGAGATCTGAGGTATGAGTTATTTACTGCACCTGCCAGTAACTTTTATTGGGAATTTGAAGGTCGCGGTTATTGGAAGCCTAGTCTTGTTTATCAGGGAATTTATGTAGGCCCATCAGTACCGGAAATGATGCTTATTAAAGCCGAATGTCTTGCTCGTAATGATAATGATCAGGAGGCTATTGATGCACTAAATGAGCTAAGAGTAGCTCGTTTTGCTCCAGAAGATTATGAGCCTTTTACAATAGAAGGTAGTGTAATCAGAAAGGTGTTAGATGAAAGAAGAAGAGAGCTTTTCTGTACTGGCATCAGGTGGTTTGACCTTAAGCGCTTGAATCAGGAGCCTCAGTTTGCTACTACCATTGAGCGTGAATTTTTAGGTGAAAATTATGTGCTTGAGCCTAATAGCAATGAATATGTATTTCAGATTGCGCCAATTTATAGAAGGCAAAACCCTGAAATAGAAAGCAACCCCAGATAAATCTTTTAAACGAACTACATGTTAAAATCGAAATACACTTTTGTATTATTAGTGATGTTAGGGCTTGGCTTATCAGCGCAGGCTCAGGATAAGAAGAAGGAGAAAGAGGGCAAAGAAGAAACTGCTAAGAAAGATTCTGTTAACTCTGCAAAACCTGTAAAGATTAAGAAGTTTGAAGATGTAATAAAGCCGGAGATGCAACTCAGCCCCGGCTTTATAAACACTTATTCTGATAAAGAAAATTTTAAATACTTCTTTCATTTATCTGACAGTATATTTGGTCGTGATATCTTGGTGGTAAACCGAATAGCTGAGGCCTCTGCAGATATGAGAAATGGCTCTTTTGGCCTGGTAGGAGATGAAATAGGAGAATCTGTTTATAGGTTCGAAAAAGGACCTAAGGATAATATATTCATGAGAAGAATATCTTTCAGTGAGTATAATTCTGATTCTACTAATGCCATGTACCAAAGTGTAATGAAGAATAATGTTCAGGCCATAGCCAAAGCATTTCCTATTGCTGCTTATGGTAAAGACTCTTCTTCATTTGTGCTAGATGTAACTGAGTTTTTTAATAGCGATAATAATGTGCTGTACTTTGAAAATCAGAAGCTGAAAGACCGTGCTGGTATGGGAGCTCAGCAAAATGACCGAAGTTATATAAAATATGTGAGGTCATATAGCAGTAATCTGGAAATAAGAGCGCTTAAGACCTACTCAGCAGGTATGAATCCTACCTCTACGGAGTATACCGTAGAGCTAAACTCTTCATTTGTACTATTGCCTGAGGAGCCTATGCGTCCGCGTTTGGTAGATGAGCGAGTAGGATATTTTGCGGTAGGTTATAGAGATTTTGGCGTAGACCCGCAAGGGGTTGAAATCAGGAAAATGATTAAAAGGTGGAGGCTGGAGCCCAAAGCCGGAGATGAGGAAAAGTATCTTCGTGGTGAACTGGTAGAGCCTAAGAAACCAATTGTATTTTATATTGATCCTGCTACTCCTAAAAAGTGGGTGCCATACCTTATGCAAGGGGTTAATGATTGGCAAAAGGCCTTTGAATCTGTAGGCTTTAAAAATGCAATCTACGCCAGAGAAGCTCCTACATTTGAAGAGGACAGTGCCTGGAGTCTTGATAATGCCAAGTATTCTGCCATTATCTACAGACCCTCAGAAATTGCCAACGCCATGGGACCGAGTATTTCTGACCCCAGAAGCGGAGAGATTATAGAGAGCCATATTTTCTGGTATCATAATGTTACTAAGGTGCTGCATGACTGGTACATGGTGCAGTGTGGCGCTATTGATCCTGAAGCCAGAAAATTGGAGTTTGATGACGAGCTTATGGGCGAATTGATACGTTTTGTGTCATCGCACGAAGTGGGACACACGTTAGGTTTGCTGCATAATTTTGGTGCCAGCTCCAGAACACCGGTAGAAAAGCTCAGAGATAAGGAATGGGTAGAAGAGCACGGACATACCACATCTATCATGGATTATGCTCGATTTAACTATGTAGCACAGCCCGAAGACAACATAGGAACTGCTGGTATTTTTCCTCGTATTAATGACTATGATAAATGGGCACTATACTGGGGGTATAAGTGGAGACCTGAATTTAAAAATGAGCAGGAAGAGCAAAAGGCCTTAGTGAAAATGGTAACGGATACCTTGGCTCAAAATGACAGACTGTGGTTTGGTAATGAAATGGAGCCTATGGATCCAAGAAGTCAGAATGAAGACCTTGGTGATGATGCCATGCTGGCCAGTGAGTATGGAATGAAAAACCTTAAGAGAATTACGCCACAAATTCTTGAATGGAATACTGTGGATTATAAAGGTTTTGAAGCGGCTACAGAGGTATACAGTGCTGTATTTGCTCAGTATTACAGGTATGTAGGCCACGTGCTTAAAAATGTGGGCGGAGTATATCATGATGTACGTATAGGCATGAATGAAGGCCCTGAGTATACTCATGTGAAGTATGACAAGCAGAAAAGAGCAGTAGCTTTCCTTAATGAAAATGTGTTTGAAACGCCTATTTGGCTCAATGAGGAAGATATTTATAATAAACTCCCTAATTCTTTTGGTATCGAGATTAGTACTATGCAGCAGGGAGTTATCGAGTCACTCATCAAGAGGTTTAGAATTACTACATTAATGAATGCCTCAATTGAATCAGAAGATAAAGCCTACAGTTTTACAGAACTACTCAATGATTTGAATAAAGGCATTTTCAGAGAACTCTATAATAAAGAAAGTGTAGATTTCTATAGAAGAAACTTGCAAAAAATGTATGTAGAAAGGCTCATTCAGCAAGTTACTACAGAAGAAAATTCAAGTCTTATTATGGGAATGTACTCATACCATCACTACATGTCTGATATGAAAGGCATTATAGTAGATGAACTTAAAAAGGAACTGAAATTAATTGATAAAACTAAGAAGAGCGCTAAGATAGATGACCTAACCAGGATTCACTTAGAAGCACTTGCTTCCAGTATAAGGAAGAAATTAGATCTTGATGATTAATTGCTGTTAGTTAGTTAGAAGAAAAGGTCGGCCTGAATTCAAGGTCGGCCTTTTGTCTTTTAGGGGCATTGGGTTTCTTCTATTCAATGGTTTCTGGGCTGTGTACTTTGGGGAGGAGGGATAATGCTTTTGGGTTTACTATTGGGGGGCTTTGATAGTTTAAATTCTTTTAAGGTTTTAGAATAACACCTCAAGTAATTTACTATGAGGTTTGTGGTAAAATGGGTAGTATTGAAGTCTGACCTACAAAGCATATATTATCACTTATACGGAGTTTAGCTGGCATTTTGACTATGAAAATTTCTGCTATTAATGAAATATCTTCAAACCTTGGGGTTGAGATTATAAAACGGAGACTTAAAGATTCATATGAAACTAAGGATACTTTAAAATTCGCAGAGTTTGATGCGAAATATGAAAATTGGCCCAGTTGGATGAGAGAACAACTTCGCTCGAGAAAGATCAATAACCCTAACATTCACTATCTGGGTAGATATTATCAAGGAAATTTTGAGTTGACTAGTCCAAGGTTTACATATTGGAGGAATGTCTCAGTCTATGTCAGATACAGTAAATCGAACTCTTTACTAGTGATTGAGCTTGAGCATTTCAAACTCATGATGATACCTATAATCATCATATGGGTAGGAAGTTTATTGATTACAATTGTTGATATACGATCAGGGTTAGGTGTTTTAATCGTATCATCAATATTCCTTGGAGTTAAAATTCTAAAAGCCAGGAACACTTTAAATTACTTTAAAAAGTATGTCAGATGAGGGGAAATCAATGATAAATCAGTAAGGAGTGGATATTTTACTTCGGCCGCCTTTGAGCATAGCGGTAACTTGTCTGTTTGAGGTTTTCCTGTATAGAACCAGATAAAATGATTAAATTGGCCGCCATAAAATGATAAGGAGAGTGTTTTTGAACCTCTTAATCTATTGATCTTAGCAAATAATATGCAGCATATTTATTTACTTCTAATGTTATTTATATTGCTTAATGTTTCCTGTACTAATAATGGGGTAGAGACGAATAATGAAGCTAAAGATGGCCAACTTGATAGTAGCTCTATCCAAAAAGATGATACTTTAAATTTCAACTTGACAGACTCTATAGCTTCACTATATTCAGGGATTTGGATTAATGACACTTATTTGAAGAAAGTTGAGGACTCTAGCTCAGTTTACAAAAACAGAGAATTTAACGGTATTTTATTCGGGTTTGGATTAGATAAACAAGAGGTTATACAGGGAGAGGCCGTTATTTATGGTTTCACGCAACATGAAGGAGGTCTTGAAGTGCCAATAAAATGGTATGATAATCTACATTGCTTTACTTCAAATGGACAAATAGAAGAATATAGTGCCATACAGACGCCAATGGACGTAGTAGTGATTCAGTCAAATATTATTGAATTTCAATTTGAAAGTAGCCATCTTGAAACATACAGAAAGGTTGAAGATGATAATACTGTATTAAGGGAAATTTTGTTCGAAGGGTCTTACATAGATAGTTTAGGGAATGAGTACCATTTAGCAAGTAACGGTAACGCTATTGGGTTTGAATACTTAAACCATTATTCAGTGCTTTACGACTTCGGTGAAGGATTATATTTTGATGCCATTTTTATGACTGTTAATTCAGACAGTGATCATGAAAAAATATATCATTACCAAATAGCAAATGATACTCTTCGCCTGTTTGAGGTTACAGGAGAATTTCCAGAATATGAAATCGGAAATTTGTCATACGAATTGATAAAACAAAAAAACGGTTGAGATAGCATTTGAACACTTGTTGAGGTACCAGAAGATTGAAAGGATAATCCTTTTCATCAAATCAGGAATAGGATACGCTTAGGAGTGTGGCATTTTCTAGTAACAAAAGCGAATTATGAACCCTCACTTGGTCCGCATTTGAGCATGGCGTCAACTTGTCTGTTTAGGTAACACTTAAGTTTTATCCTTCAATAAAACGTACAAAACAGTCTTTTTTAAGTTCTTCTATATCCTTTGACAGCTTATAATAAAGATTTGAAATTAATTGGTATCGTATATCAATAGTATCGGATTAAAATAGTATATTAGTCTATATGATTGAAAGTTTCGGATGTAAGCATACCGAAAAGGTTTGGAACGGAGTCTGGACAAAAAAATGGAGTGATGAAGTTGCCAATAATGCATTGAGAAAAATGTTTATGATCAATGCGGCAGGTGATATTCAAGACTTGAAAATACCACCATCAAATCGCTTACATAAGTTGAAAGGAAACATGAAAGAGTATTGGGCTATTAGCATTAATGATCAATGGAGAATAATCTTTCAATGGTCAAATACGAATGCTTACGATGTTCAAATAATAGATTATCACTAATGCTGAAAAATAATATACATCCTGGCGAAATTTTAAAATATGAATTCTTAGATCCGATGAATTTGTCAAGTTATAAATTGTCAAAAGAGCTTGGAATCCAACAAACTCGGATCAGTCAAATAATTAAGGGGAAAAGGTCTGTCACGGCTGACACTGCCATTCGGCTGTCTAAATTTTTTGGTACCACCGAAGAGTTTTGGATGAATCTACAGTGTGAATATGATTTAAGAAATGCTCACTCTGAAAAGGATAATGAATTTAACAAAATTCAAAAATTCGAAATAGATCAAGCCTAATTAAGCAATTTTGAGGGTTTTACTAAGTCCAATGAAGAATATCTGATTGTAAAAACTGAGAAGGTAAGAAGGCATTCATAATTTATGAACAATAATTATTATCCAGTATTGATTTTAATAGTCAAAGTTTTCATGAAGGACTAATTAATAATCATGTGTTGCCAGCTTATTGAGGTAATATTTGAATGATAAAAAAAGTGAGAGTTGCACGATTTTCCTTAGCCTCATACTATGATGTTTACAAGAATTAAGTTAGATTCCATTTTGTGACTTTTTGCTACTTATTGTAAATAATATGAGATGAAGGCAGTAATAACTACAGTGTTTTTATTATTAACTATTCAAGCTAATTCACAATCCTTTGGATTGAGTTCGGATACAAACCTACTAACTTATGAAGAGGTTATTAAAGTTGATGGGATGTCATCAGAAGAACTATTTAATAAAGTGAAAGAATGGACGATAGAAACCTTCAATAATGCCGAAAAGGTAATTGTAGGTGAAAATAAGCCTTCATTAATCAAAGCAAGATTTATTCAAGCCTATTTTAATGGGCTTGGAAAAAACGCCGATTATTATAATACCTTGACTGTAAGGGTCAAAGATGGAGCAGTAAAAATCACCATTGACCAAATGGTTATGTCCAGTGGATATGGCGTTGAACAAACGATTTTTAAGAAAGATGGCTCCAAAAGAAAAGGCCAAATATATCAAAAAATTCATGATGACATTGAGTCTAAATGCCGCGACCTAGTTAAAAATCTTGCCAACTATATGAACAAAGATCCAGAATGGTAATGTTGTTCTATATTTCCACTCATTACAACGATTACTTCACCACCAGCATATTCTTCACATATTCAATTGCCGCTTTGAAATTTGCTTGGGGGAGGAGCCGTAATATTTTTTAAATGAAGTAATGAAATGAGATAGGCTTTTATAGCCTAGTATAGAAGCTATTTCGTTGGTTTTGTGGTTTTTAAGTAGGTGAAGAGCTTCTTTCATTTTTAGATCTATAATAAAACTCCTAATGGTAGTGCCATATACATTTTTGAAGTTTTGTTTGAGTTGCAACTCATTTAAAAGCACATGTCTTGAGATCTCTTTAATGGTAGGTGTTTTTCTAAAATTAGTTTCAAGATAGTAGTGGGCCTTTTTAATTTTTTCCAGTACCTCCGGATTTAAATCACTATAGGCTACCTGATTTTCCTGCTCATAGCAATATAGTGTAAGTAAAAATTCCCTGATTTTTAATTCCAGAAAATCGAGCCGCTCTTCTATTTTCCAGGACTTGCTTACCATGTCTAACAGAATTTGATGCAGCGGAAATATCACTTTGAAATTAACTTCTCCTTCTGATTTGTTCCGACTGGTTATCGCTTTAAAAAATCCACTTCTTTTAGGCCAGTTTTCATTAGCAAACCGGTCCTCAAGGTATTGGGTAGAGATAAGCATAGTTATATAATGCGTCTGGCTACTTTTGGGCATAGAAATGCTTAAGCGCGAATTTTTACCATATACCAGCGAAAGAAAGCCTGGGTAGGAGTCTACCGTGCTGGTGGCTGACAGGTCAGTAATCTGAGGGTTGCTGCCTCTAGTAATACAGGCTATTCTTATATATTCCCCTTCTATGCTGAAAACATCTTCTATGTCTTTGTGATCATAAAAGCTGGTGTTTATAAGACATAGCTGATCACTGTAGGCAAGCTGACTGTTAATGGTTAGCCCTTTTTCTTTAAAGTGTAAATCCTGAGTGTATAATTTACCTCTGGTCTTTAGCGAATCCAGATCCACATCAAAAAGGTTCAACTGCTCATTCTTTAGGTAAGATTTTACTCGCATTATATACTTTTTTCGAAAGTTTTATTTCTGATTCCGAATCTATTTTGATCTATCAAGATAATACATTTGCAATGTTATTTGAAATTAGTCTAAATAAACACACTGCTAATATAATAAATTTTTAATCTAGTGAAAACAGTTTTACTCAGTACTCTTCTTGCCTTATTAAGCATTTTTCCTTCTTTCGGTCAGGAGAAAGCTACTATTAGTGGAGTGGTTAAATCTTCAGAAGGAGAGATAATTCCTGATGCTTACCTATTTATAGACAAGACTAATTTTAATGCTATAAGCGATGCTAAAGGTAATTATGAGCTGAAAGTGCCGGCAGGTAAGTACCTCTTGGCATGTACTGTTTTAGGTTTTGAAAGAGAGATTGCTCAGGTAGAAGTGGAGGCAGGAACTACATTAGTTTATGACTTTACCCTTACGGAGAAAGATCAGGTTTTAGATGAGGTGGAAATCACCGGTAAATCTATTATTCAGGAGGTGAAGGAATCTCCCTATAACGTAGTGGCCATAGATACCAAAAAGCTGGAAAACAGTTCTAAAGACCTTTCGCAGGCCTTAGAGAGATCTTCTGGGGTGAGAATCAGAAGATCTGGAGGGCAAGGTTCCAGAACGTCTGTAATGCTTAATGGCTTTACCGGCAGGCACGTAAAAATATTCATGGATGGCTTGCCTATGCAGTCTTATGGTTCGGCTTTTCAGATTAATAACATACCCGTAAACCTGGCAGAGAGAATTGAAGTGTATAAGGGTGTAGTGCCTATAGAACTTGGTGCTGATGCTCTGGGTGGTGCTATTAACATTATTACTAAAAAAACAGCTAATACCTATTTAGATGCTTCTTATTCTTATGGTTCTTTCAATACTCATAAGACTAATATAAACTTTGGTTCTACCTCTAAATCTGGCTTTACTTTTAATGTAAATGCTTTTCAGAACTACTCAGATAATAATTATGATGTAAAAACCCAATTGCTGGAGTTTACCGAAAATGCTTATGGCTCATATTCTAGTAGGTATTCTAATGAAGAGCAGTGGTTTGAAAGGTTTCATGATACCTACCATAATGAGACAGTGATTGCTAAAGTTGGTTTTGTGAAGAAGCCCTGGACCGATAGATTTTTAATCGGCGCCACCCTTGCTCAGGAAGAAGCGGACATACAAAATGCCAATATTATGCAGATAGCATACGGAGGCAGAGCCACTGAGTCGCATTCGGTAATTCCTTCTCTGGAATATTATAAGAGTGATCTCTTTATAAAGAATTTATCCCTTTCGGTGTCAGCTAATTATAGTAGAGTAAAGCAGACCAATATAGATACAATGGCTCGCCAGTATAACTGGGCAGGAGATTACAGGCCTAAAGGATCGAGAGGTGAGGGTGACTATTCTATGGGTGAGTTCAGAAACAATACTGGCATGTTTACGGCCAATCTAAAATATAAAATAGGAGAGAAGCAACAGATAGTAGTTAACAACCTGTGGAGTACTTTCGAAAGGAAAAACTCTGACCCAGTGGCCAATGACCAGAATAGTTCTGATGCTGATTTTATGAAAAGGTCTAACACTAAAAATGTGCTGGGCATTTCCTACGATTATCAACTTACTGACAAATGGAATGCCTCGCTCTTTGGGAAAAATTATCATGTAGTAACCACCGGGCCTATGGATACTACAACTGTAGGTACCACCCCATACTACGAGCAGCAAACCAGAAGGTATTCTGTAAATGGTTTTGGCCTAGTTACTAATTACCGTTTAAAGAGTGATTTGCTGCTAAAAATGTCTTTTGAAAGATCTGTTCGTCTACCTACCTCTACCGAGCTTTTTGGCGATGAAGTATTGGAGACCGGTACCACTGATCTGGAGGCAGAAAACAGCCGTAATGTTAATTTTAATGTCACTTATACCCCTTCATGGGGAGTGGCTCAAAAGAATGCGCTATACATAGATGCAGGCTTTATTTATAGAGATACAGAAGATTACATCAGAAGAGATGTAAGTCAGAGTGACGGTTTGGCATCATATGTAAACCACGGTAAGGTGCAGAATGTAGGCGTCGATCTGGAAGCAAGATATTTCTATAAGAGATCATTTGCCGTAGGCGGTACTTTCACTTACCAGAATATGAGAGATAAGGTAGAAGATGATCAGAACGGACGTCCTTCTCTGCACTATAATGACCGCATGAGAAATGTACCTTACCTATTCGGAAACGGAGATGTGAGCTATATGAAAAATAACCTTTTTGGTAAAGGAGATAAGCTTACCGTAACCTACTTCCTAAATTATGTTCATGCCTTCTTCAGAGACTGGCCAAGTTTAGGTAGTGAAAAAATCGAAATCCCGGAGCAGCTTTCGCATGATCTGAGTGTAAACTACTCCATGAAGCGCGGTAAGTATAATATCACCTTAGAAGCCAACAATTTCACAGATACTATTCTGTATGATAACTATAGCCTGCAAAAGCCGGGCAGAAGCTTCTCTGTAAAACTCAGGTACTTCTTCTCTAAGAGTAGATCATAAATAACGAAATCAATTAATTAATAAACTATAAATCATAATGACTAACTTTTATAAAAAGCTATTTTCATATGGATTAATGGGGGCTCTATTAATCTCATCATTTGGATGTAGTGATGATGATTCAGATTCTGTTGATCCCGTAGACAGTGATCAGGATTATACTTTTTTCATTTCAGCGTCAAGTGAAGATTCAGAATATATTGTAACTGCAGATGACCTTGAATCTGGTGAGGTTTCTATTGTGGGTAACGGTACTGAGCTGGCTATGACAGGTTATAACTGGATTTTCAATGATGCCCCATCAGTAGCTGTAGGGCTTGTTTACGCACAAGGAGATCCTGGTATCGGTCTTGGGTATAGATATAACGACAATGGTGAGCTGGAAAACATTGGGCAGTTTCAGATTTCTTCTCGCTTTACTTCATATGGCTTTTTCGAAAACTATGCCATCACTTCAGTAGGAGGTCAGACTTTAGTAGATGATGAAGGAAACACTTTATTAGATGATGACGGTAACCCAAGACAAGACGGATCTGTGTTTAACTTCATAGATGTAAATACTATGAGTATGGAGACTAAGAGTATACCTACTTATGATGTTTTTCATGAAGGTCAACAAGCTACTTTCTCAGGTATTGTAGATCGTGGTAACGGAACTTTCCTTTCAGGTGCAGTGGTATCTTCACCTAGAGATCCTGATGCTACTGGTGGTAGTAGCACTGGTGAAGTAGTGTATCCTAATGAATGTTGGGTGGCTGTTTTGGATGAAGATCTGAATATTGTTAAAACATATCATGATGATAGATTGAGCTATTCTTCAGGCAGATTCAGATCTCAATACTATTCTCAAATAGCCAAAGATGATGATGATAATGTTTATGTGTTCTCTGGTTCATATGAAGAAGGTACTACTCAGCCTGCCGGAGCGTTAAGAATTAATAATGGAGCGGATGATTTTGATGCTGATTATTACTTCAATATTGAAGCACTTACTGATGGCTATAAATTCAGAAGAGTATGGCACATTACTGAAGATTACTTCCTGTTAGAAATCTATAATGATGTGGTGCCTACCTCAAGAGGAGCGGCTTCTCAATACGGAATTGTAAAAATGGAAGACCAAACCTTTAACTGGGTAGGTGGTGATTTCCCTGCTTATGATCAGATCGATGCTACTGGTTTACCTATGGCGCATGATGGTAAAATGTACTTCCCTGTAACAGTAGATTCCGAGTATCCTGTAGTTTATGTAATTGATCCGGCCACGGCTTCAGCTACAGCTGGTATTACAGTACAAGCTACTGGTGTAAGATCAGTAGGTACCTTAAGAAGATAATTATATATTAAGTGAGGTTTACATCTTCACTAAAGGAGACGCAAAAGTCATCTTTAGTAGGTGTAAACCTTATTTGCTATTGTATTTGATAGAAAAAACATAACCATGAAAATCAATTTTTATACATTTTTCATAGCCCTTGTAATGCTTCCCTTTATAGCTGGTGCTCAGGATAAGAACGTTTTTCTTGATCGTAGTTATTGGGCTTCCAAACCTTCTGTAGAAGAGGTGAAGCAGAAAATAGCTGAAGGCAATGACCCTGCTGCGTTTAATGGAGCTAAGTTTAACGGTATCATGTTCGCTATACTTAACAGAGTACCAACAGAGACCATTAAGTTTTTATTAACCAAAACTGACAATATTAACGAAGCTACTCATGATGGTAGAAATTACCTGCACTGGGCGGCTATGGGCGGTAACCTTGAAGTAGTAAAATACCTGATAGAAAAAGGTGTGAAAACTGATATGCAGGATGATCATGGTTATACCGTGTTGGCTTTTGCTGCCACCACCGGGCAAACTAATCCTGAGATCTATGATCAGTTGCTGGCAAATGGTTCTAAGGTTACAGAAACTAACCATAATGGAGCTACGGCTTTACTGCTACTGGTACCTCACCTTTCTGATTTTACCATGGTAGATTATTTCACTTCTAAAGGGTTAGATCTGTATGCAAAAGATAAAGAAGGAAGTGGTGTTTTCTTTTACACAGCTAAAACAGGAAACACCAAAATGATGGATCTGCTTATAGAAAAGGGAGTCGATTATAAAGGAAAAAATAACGAAGGAGCCAATGCAATGATTGCCGCTAGCCAGGGTACCAGAAGAGGAACTAATGACCTATCTGTTTTTAAATACCTGGAAGAAAAAGGCGTTCAGCCAAATGTTGCTACTAAAGAGGGAGTTACGCCATTGCATCTAACTGCGGCAAGATCTAAAGATCCCGAAGTGATAAACTATTTCATAAGTAAAGGGGTAGATGTAAATGCTAAAGGTGCTCAAGGAAATACTCCGCTAATGAATGCCGCTGCAGGTAATGATTTAGCAATAGTGAAGTTATTAGTGGAGAAATCAAAAGACATTAATTCAGCTAATAAGGCTGGTGAAACTGCTCTAACTAAAGCTGTAGCAGGTAACTCACCTGAGGTTGTAAAATATTTAATAGATAAGGGTGCTAAAGTAAAAGTGAAAGATGTTGCGGGTAACAATGTAGGCTATTACTTAATCAGCTCTTTTAGAACCAGAGGCGGATTTATGCAAAAAGGAGATCCTATTGCTGAGAAGTATGAAATCCTTAAAAAGAAAGGATTTAACCCTAAAGCGGAGCAGGCTAAGGGTAACACTTTATATCACTTGGCTGTAGAAAAGAACAATCTTTCATTAATCCAAAAAGTAGAAGCTATGGGCGTGGATATTAATAAGGCTAATGATGAAGGCACTACACCTTTACAAATAGCAGCCATGAAAGCTACTGATACTAGTATTTTAAAGTATCTCGTGGAAAATGGCGCAGATAAAAGGGTAGTAACGGACTTTGAGGAGACTGTTCATGATTTAGCTTCAGAAAATGAGATTTTAGCTGAGAATAAGGCAGATATTGAATTTTTAAAATAAACAGAATGAGAAATACAGGAAAGATATTGGTTTTACTATTGGTCACAGTAGCATTAGTTAGTTGGTCATCAGTAGCTACTAAAGACTCTTATAAGTGCATGGTTCAGCTGGTAAATTATGAAGGTGAAGCCGCTTATGTAGCGGTGTCTTTAATTAATCCTAACGGCGAATATGAAGAAACGCTGCATGTAATGGGGAAAGATGAGCGTTGGTACCCTGACCTTACCTCTTGGTGGCCTTTTTTTGAAAAGAATAAAGAAATAGATGGTACAAGTGGAGCAAGCATAGCCGGAGGAGAAAGAAGAATATTTGTACTGAATATTGATAACGATAAGCTGGATGCTGGTTATAAAATACGTTTCGAAACATCAGTAGAAGAACAAAAATATTATGAGCAAGATGCCGAAATACTTTTAACTTCTGAAAATGTAAAAGGCAAATTTGAGGGCAAGGGATATATCCGTTATATCAGGATGATTCCAGGTTAATCTTAAAATTCAATATAAATTCCTTTCACAGATCAATATGATAATTTCTGTATGGAGATATAGCCATCTTATTTTGGCTATATCTTCTTTTGTTTTTATCGCTTTAGCCTCCATAACGGGCATTATTCTATCATTTGAGCCTATCTCAGAGCAAGCTAGCGGCTACAAAATAGCGAACTCTGATGACTTAAGCCTGGGCGAAACAGTCACTACTTTAAAGGCCGCCTACCTAGAGGTGCTAGAGCTTAAAGTAGATCATAATGGCTTTGTATCAGCTTCTGTAATAGATAATGAAGGTGAAATGGGCGATTTTTATATTGATCCTTTTACAGGCGAAAAAATAGGCGATCTTTTGGAGAAATCTCCTTTTTTTGAGTTCACTACTTCGCTTCACAGGTCTCTGTTTCTAAAAAGTACAGGCCGGTTTATTATAGGGCTGACCTCTTTCTTGTTGTTTTTAATAGCCATTACCGGTTTTATTTTAGTGCTGAAAAGGCAGCAAGGCATCAAAAAACTCTTTTCCAGAATTATAAAAGAGAACTTCTTTCAATACTATCATACCTACCTGGGCAGGCTGGCGCTAATTCCCATTATCATTATCACTATTACGGGCACTTATCTATCTATGGAGAAATTTTCTCTACTGCCAGAAGTGTCCAGACCTACCTATGATATTGATTATGAAAATTTAAGTGAAGAGCCCGCATCAGAAGCCAATGAGTTTCCAATATTCAAAAATACATCCCTATCAGAAGTGAGAAGTCTTCAGTTCCCGTTTTCACCAGGCGTAGAAGATTATTATACGCTGCAGCTAAAAGATAAGGAAGTGCTGGTAAATCAGTTTACAGGTGAGGTATTAGGAGAGCACGTTTACCCTATGGTTACTGTGCTTTCGGAGCTGAGTCTGCTGTTACACACAGGTCGTGGTAACGTGTGGTGGGCGATAGTGCTAGGGCTATCTTCTTGCAGTATACTCTTTTTTATATACTCAGGCTTTGCACTTACTTTTAAACGTAAGGCTGCCAAAATAAAGAACAATCTTAAGAAAGACGATTGTAAATATATTATCCTCATAGGATCAGAAACAGGTTCTACCATTCCTTTTGCTATGCAACTCCATCAGCAGCTTTTAGAAAATGGTGAGTCTAGCTACATCACAGAGATGAACCGTTATGAAAGCTTTCCACGCATGGAGAAACTAATCATAATCACTTCTACTTATGGCAAGGGAGAGGCTCCGGCTAATGCTACCAAGTTTATGCAGAAGTTTAAAGAGCAGCCACCTGAGCAAGAATTTAGCTATGCTGTGGTGGGCTTTGGATCGCTTGCTTATGAAGATTACTGTCAATATGCCATTGATGTAAATGACATGCTGAGTCAAAATGAATACGCTAGTGAGCTGATGGCTATCCATACAATTAATAACCGGTCTTGGGAGGCATACAGACAGTGGGCCAGGTTGTTAGGAAATAAAACCTCATTAGCCATAGAGCTGCCTGCTAAAAATCCGGTAGAGCTGAAGCCGAAAAAGGTAAGATCATTCATGGTATTGAGCAAAACCAATGCTGAAGACAGCATTGATGATACTTTTCTTATTGAGCTGGAAAGGAGTTCTGGAAAAGTAAAATCAGGAGATCTTATAGGCATTTACCCCCCCGATGAGCATGAGAGATTGTATTCTATGGCCATTATGGAAGAAGGCCAGATTTTGCTCAGCGTAAAAAGACATGACTTAGGCGTTTGCTCTAATTATCTTAATCAACTTTCACCCGGAGACACTTTGCAAGGTAGCTTGGTGAAGAACAAAAATTTCCATTTTCCTTCTAAAAGAAAGCCGGTTATAATGATAGGCACAGGAACTGGTATAGCGCCTTTTTTAGGTATGCTGGCTCAGAATAAGAATAAGGTAGAAGCTCACCTGTATTGGGGAGCAAGAACACCCCAATCTTATCAGCTATATGCTGAGAATATTCAAAAATGCCTTGATAATAATTCGTTGACCAGGTTTTTGCCTGCTTATTCTAGGGAGGGAGATCGGGTATATGTGCAGGATCTCATAGAGCAGGATACCGAGCTCATAGCTCGGGTGCTAAAAAATAAAGGGGTGATCATGATCTGTGGTTCTATAGCTATGCAAAGAGAGGTGACCAATCGGTTGGAGCAAATTAGTATGGGCGAAAACAATAAGCCTTTAAGTTATTATCAAAACAAAAATCAAATAAGAATTGACTGCTATTAAGAATATAAGGCTTGCGAGTTTAGGAATGTTATTGATGGTAATGCTGAATCCTTCTTTTGGGCAATTGAAAGACACAAATGCTCAGTGGAGCATAGGCCAGGGCTATGAGTTATATTCTCAGGTTTTAAAAGAAAACAGGCCAATTTATGTGCATTTACCTGAGGGTTACAATGAGCATATTGACAAAAAATATGATGTAATATACCTCTTAGATGGCGAGCAAAACTTTTTAACGGCCACTAGTATCAGCTCTTTTTTAGGCAGAGGAGGTCGAGGTAAACCCAGTGAGGCTCCCATAGTAGTGGCTATACCTAACACAGACAGAACCCGAGATTTAACGCCAACCAGTGCCATTAGCAGGAGGGGAGCGGCAACATTGGAAAATAGTGGTAGAGGTGAGAGTTTTATTGCTTTTATGGAAAAAGAGCTCATTCCTACAGTAGAAAGTACTTACCGTGTCACTGACAGAAGAGTATTAATAGGCCATTCTTTTGGAGGGCTTTTAACAGTGTACACCTTGCTGCATCATCCTGATGTATTTACTGATTACCTGGCTATTGATCCTAGTTTTTGGTGGGATGATCAGAAGCTTATGAAAGAAGCAGAACCATTGATAGAGCAGCTAAAAGGAAAAAATGTGAACCTGTATCTGGCAAGAGCAGGTAGAAATGCTCATCATGATGTAGCCAGGCAAAAAGAAGATGCGAAAGAGTTACAATTGGATTTTAAGACCATGTTAGAACAAAAAGCTCCTGAAAGTTTACAATGGAGATATGATAACTTTGAGGAAGAGTCTCATGGTACTATTTACTTTATTGGTTGCTTTACAGGGTTAAAATATCTACAAGAAGAAAAGTAGCTATTTGATATCAGGTTTAGTTAAATGGCAATTTTTTGATAGAGAAAGAAAAAGTAGTGCCTTCTCCCAGATGAGATTCAACATCAATAGAACCGCCTGTGCTTTCAATGATTTTTTTCACTGTAGGCAGGCCTATTCCTGAGCCTTTCACTCCAAAACGATCTTTATGAGAGGCCGTTTTAAAAAGGTTAAAAATAGAGTCATAATCTTTTTCAGGTATACCGGGGCCGTTATCTTTTACATAGAAATGATAGAATTGAGAATCTTCATAATGCCCTATTTCTATTCTAATTTCCTCTTTGTCATTATACCTGATACTATTGTTGACCAGGTTCAAAAATATCTGATCCAGCTTGGTACGATTAAAGTAGATGCATTTTTCAGGATGCTTGATATCTAATTTAATATTCATTCCTTCCTCTGGCTGGATAGATGATTTTAAACTATCAAAATAATCTGAGAGTAGAATAGATTTGTAAGAAGAGGCATCATTTTCATTTTTATAGTAGCTCAAGATGCCTTCTACTAACAGTTTTAGCTTTTTAGCCGCATTATTACTGAACTTAATGAGTTCTCTGGTTTCTGCTGGTAAACTTGCTTTATCAGAGTTAAGCAGCAAGTCATGGCTCAGCAATATGTTAGTGAGCGGAGACTTAATATCATGAGTAACCACCATGGCAAAGCTCTCCAGATCTTCATTTCTATTTTCAAGATGAATTTTAACCGCTTCTAATTCCAGATTTTTTTGCCTTAGTTCAAGTAGGTTCATTACATTTCGGGAGAGCATTTTGAGTGCCGTTTTCTGCTCTTCAGTGAGTAATCGGGTTTTGTTATCTATAATGCATACCGTGCCTAAACCATAACCGTCATGAGAAATGAGAGGTACGCCAGCATAAAATACGGTATCAGGGTAGTAGGCGGAGAGAGGGTTGTTTTTAAAGCGATCATCATTACGCGAATCTTCAATAATAACTACTTCTTCAGTACAATCTATGGCATGTGAGCAAAACGAATATTTACGAGGAGTTTCTTTAACTGTCAGGCCATGAGCTGATTTGAACCACTGCCTTTCTCTGTCTACAAAAGAGATGAGTGCTATAGGAGCCTGACAGATTACGGAAGCAAGGTATGTAATATTATCATAGTCAGTTTCTGTAATGGTATCCAGAATATTTAACTTTTCGAGAGCTTCAACCCTTTTGCTTTCCTTTTCTGAATTCGTCATCCTATTGCCCCTGAGGCGGTTGTAGGCTACAATGCTATATAAATAAAGGACAAAATCAAAATTAAAAAGTATTTTTGGATAACAAGTTTGAGTTAGGTTTAGGATATACTTGAATTATTCTTGGATTGAATTAAGTATGTAAGAAATTATGTGGTTTTTCACATTAATTAAAAAGTGTAAAAATTTTTCAAAGGAGATGGAAATAGGTATAAGTACGTTTGCAGAAAATACAAGGGATCCAGAAAGTGGTAAAATGCTGAGCCCAGAGATAAGGCTCTCTAACTTAATGGAAGAAATAGAGCTGGCCGATCAGGTAGGGCTCGATGTTTACGCTATAGGAGAACATCACAGGCCTGATTTTATTGTATCATCACCAGCCACAGTTTTAGCGGCAGCAGCTGTTAAAACCAAGCAGATTAAACTATCCAGCGCCGTTTCTGTGATTAGCTCAGATGATCCTGTGCGAGTATTTCAGCAGTTTGCTCATGTAGATTTATTGAGTAAAGGCAGAGCTGAGATCATGGCAGGCAGAGGGTCTTTTACTGAGTCGTTTCCTCTTTTTGGTAATAATTTGCATGAATATGATTCACTTTTCTCCGAAAAACTAGAGTTATTAAATCAGCTTAATGAAAATGAAATGATAACCTGGTCTGGTAAGCACAGGGCTCCAATTCATAACCGAGGGGTGTACCCAAGACCTTATCAGGAAAAGTTACCCATTTGGGTAGCAGTGGGAGGTACTCCACAGTCCGTCATTAGAGCAGCTAAAATGGGACTTCCCCTAGCGATAGCCATTATAGGAGGTATGCCCGAACATTTTGCGCCTCTGGCCGAATTATATCGAAACACCTATCAAGAGGCTGGGCATGATATGGATAAATTGCAGATAGCGGTGCATTCTCATGGTTTTTTGGCTGATGATAGTGAGCAAGCAGCCGACGATTTCTTTGGGCCTTATGCTGTGATGATGAACCAGATAGGAAGTGAAAGAGGCTGGCCGCCAATTACCAGACAGCAATATGAAGGTTCCAGGTCTGCAAGAGGATCATTGTTAGTGGGAGACCCGCAGCAAGTGATAGATAAAATACTTATGGAGCGTGAATTACTGGGTATTACTCGTTTTCTTGTTCACCTCAGCGTTGGTACTATGCCTCATAGTAAAATGATGAGAGCTATAGAACTACTAGGAACTAAGGTAGCTCCTGAAATAAAAAAGATTTTGTCTGGAAAGTAATTACTTTTTATACGAAATAGAAGTGAAGTACTCGAAATGCCTTTTTATACAGTATAATGAGAATTTCGAGTACTTTAATTTGTTTCAAAGGATATTTAAGAAACAGTTTTTCAAATTTATTTTAAAGAGTAAAGCTTAAGCTTTCTTTACAAATTCAGATTTAAGAGCCATTGCTCCGAAGCCATCCACTTTGCAGTCAATATTATGATCTCCCTCAACCAATCGTATGTTTTTCACTTTGGTTCCTGCTTTAATAGGTTTTGGGGCGCCTTTTACAGGTAAATCTTTAGCAATAACTACATCATCACCATCTTGAAGTAGGTTTCCATTGGCATCTTTAACTACCGGACCGGCAGCCTCAGCGGCAGCTTCTTCAGGGTTCCACTCGTGGCCACATTCGGGGCACATCATTAATACACCGGTAGAGTAACCAAACGGTGAGCTGCATTCAGGACAATTTTGTGTTTCAGACATGTTTTCAAATTTTGGAGCGCAAATCTACTGAAATAATTGGAAGATAAGGATCTTGAATGCAGCGAATGTGCTTTCATGGTCTAGGAGGTGCGTTGAATGTAAGGTTTATTGTTTTATAATGGACAGTCTCCATGAAAGGCTAGCCCAGTATGGTCCAGTCAATAAAAGCATTGACTATTTCTTAATTTCCGCAACTTGCCACTTATATTGTTATACACTCCTCTGGTTGTACTGTCATACTGAGACCTGAAATTTGGAACCCAAACTTACAAAAGGGAATGACATAGAATTAGATCGAAGCATACATCAACCTATTGCTTTAAGGTAAATTTTTTAAATACCAGTCAACTTGGATTATCTAGTTTTTATCTTCCATAGCTGAGGTTCCTTACTTTTTTGATCGATGGCAAAAAAGTAACAAAAAACTCTTTCTTGCAATGAGGTCTTCCGCTCACTAAAACATTTCATAGTCATGAAATGCCATTAAGGACTTGAGAAAAACCTATTTTTCAATATTATTTGATCTCGCGACGGTACAGCAAGGTGAAACCGCACCCGAGTCACATTGAGCCGTGTCGAAATGTAGACGATCGGTACGGATTTATGATTTAAATAGCTCTCAATTGTTTTGAGCTTTTCAGATTACGTGCTATATGCTTGTACTGTCATTGGTAGTTAAAAGCAATTATTATGAGGTTTATTGATGTATTTATTTCATATAATTAAGAGTGACCAAATATAGCTTTAACCCGGATTATTCATTAGAATAATCAAAAGGAGGACTAGTAGACGATATGTTCAAGAATATTCCCTCCATCCAGGGTCTTCTTTTGGAGGGTAATGAGATTTTTAAAACCTTTTTATTAGCATGGTTTGCTGTCCAGGCTCCTAATGCAAAGCAATAGGATCTGAGGGTTGATAGGGTTGCTTTTCGATGATGGTTCAACGCAAAATGCCTGAATAAACTCATCAAATTGTAAGCCACCATGATAAAGCGAAAGGAGGCTTCTGTTGCCCAAAAATCTTGTAAACAAAAATTTTCAAGCCCAAAATCTTGTTTCAATTCCTTAATTCTGTTCTCACAATCGGCGCGGGTGTTGTACATGTTCCAAATCTGATCCAGAGGTAAATCCATATTGGTCACATAGCAACTATATCGATAGCCAGGCTGATCTTCAAAAAGTTCCTTGCCTCCTGCATGTGGCCTGATGTCAACTTGCTTTTTTACAATAATGTATCGTCTTGGCTTACCGTTTTCATGACTGAAAACCATCTCGTTCAGCTCTATTCCCTTTGCCAGTTTGACCCAATCTTTAAGCCCCCAAACTTCGCTTTTTACATTGGGGTACATGCGTACAGCCATAATGTAATTGAGGAGTTCTTCATCTAGATATGACATGATTTCTTCGTTGTAAAAACCACTATCGGCCCTTACCAGACCTACTTTTTGTCCTGCCAAGGCGTGCTTAAAGGTTTCTTCCATGAACTCCCTGCAACTACTACTGGCCGCTGTGTTGCCTGGCCTGAGCCATGCATTGGCCACCATTCTGGTTTGACTCACAAAGGCCATCAAGGGGTGATGTGAATTTCTCCCTCTTTTGTTGGGGTTATAACCTTTACTACTCCCTTGTTGATCTCCATATCGAGTGATCACAGTACTATCAAAATCAATGGTGAGTGCTCCTAAACGGAGCTGGTCAAAGAACCATTGTTGAAGCTCTGGAAATACTTCGTTGTTTAGGGATTGAGAGAATTTTCCAAAAAAACGACTGTAGGTACTTTGGCTAGGCATACCATCCCATCCAAAAATTGACTGTAAAACAGTATCATATCTCAACCAGTCACAATGGATGTATCTACTAGCCCCTGTCCAGATACTCAGCCAAAAACTCTCTACGATTTGCTTGGGGTCATACCCTCGGTTAGAACCAGGAGATGGAAGTGCCAGTTCGGCTAATTTTTCTCGTATCCCTACCTGATCGATAAATCGTTTCATTAAACTCATCCCTCCAAAGGGTGTCACTGGCTTGGAGGAATATTCAATGGGTAAAGACCCTATATTTTGAGTAACCATTCTGGTGATTTTTATACCTCATCAAAATCGATCTTTTTACACAATTATCGAAGGATTTTCTAAACTTTTAGTTTTCTAATGCATAATCAGGGTTTAATGGATTGATGAATATCTATATTACTGATAATGGAGGGTTTTTGAAACTGCAAACTTTGGCAATATGTCTGGCTAGAGTATAGAATTTGATATAAGATTTATCTTTATAAGATAATAATCTTATTATAGTCAAAGAAAAGCCTGATAATTCTACGGAGTTGTCAGGCTTTTCTTTTTTGTAAATAACTATATCGTTATTTTATAGAAATATTTTGAAGTCATGAATAAAAGTAATACATTTGTATTACAAATATGAAATGGTTATGATCAATGTCAGAGTAAATAAGGAACTAGAAGAGAAGCTGAATCAATATAGTCAGCAAAAAAATCTCTCTAAATCTTCTATTGTGAAAGAAGCTTTGGCTCAGTATTTCAAAAAAGAAGAGATGAATCAAACGCCTTATGAGCTTGGCTCAGATCTATTTGGCATAGAAGGAAGTGGTAATGCAAATGCTTCCTCAGGTTATAAAAAGGCCTTAAAACAAAAGTTAAATGAGAAGCACACTCATTGATGCCGGCCCATTAATTGGGCTTTTTGATAAGAGCGATAAATATCATTTTAAAGCACTTCACTTCATTCAGGAATTCAAAGGACAGCTATGGACCACTTGGCCAGTGATTACTGAAGTCTCTCATATGCTGGATTTCAGTACAAAGGTGCAGCAGGCCTTTCTTCTGTGGATACAGAGAGGTGGATTAAAGATCTATTCTTTGGAGACTGAGCACCTGATCAGAATTATAGAACTGACTGAAAAGTTTAACGATGTGCCTATGGACTTGGCAGATGCTTCTTTAGTAGTTACTGCAGAAAGCACAGGTTTCAATGAAATAGCCAGTATCGATGGTGATTTTTACATCTATCGTGATGTCAGAAACAAGTATTTGAAAAATATATTTATGTGAGGTCTTCCGCTCACGGAAATATTTCATAGTCATGAACAGCCACTAAAGGGAGAGAAAAGTCTATTTTCTATATTATTATACCTCACAACGTTACAGCAAGATGAAACTACTGCCGAGCGACTCTGAGCCGAGTCATAGTCTAGGTTATCAGTACGGAGTTATGATTTAACTAGATTTCAATTGTTTTGACCTTTTCATATTGCGTGATATAAAATCAAGACACAAATCACAAATTCCAATTAATGTACCTGATAATCATGTCTTTTTACAGAGACAAAAGTTCGTTATGAGCGTTAATGGGGTAGATAGACAATATTTTACCTAAATAGTATATATGATTACGAGAAGAAAGTTTGTGAATAGGGCTACTGCAGGTGCTGCTGCAATGGCTGTTTCTCCATATTTAATGGCAAATGGTCAAATGAATTTAGAGGGTTTGGGGCTAATGTCCAATCCATCAGATAGAACGGCAGGTGGAAAGTATCGTCCTCCATTTCGTTTTGGGCAAGGTGGTGCACCTTTAGGCGGAACCAGTGGCTTGTTGGTAACTGATGAGGAGGCGAGAATTACTCTTGAGAATGCCTGGAATGCTGGTATGCGCTATTATGATACTTCTCCCTGGTATGGGTTGGGACTTAGTGAAAGAAGGTTTGGGCACTTATTACATAGAAAGCCAAGAGAAGAATATGTGATCTCTACTAAAATAGGAAGGATTCTTACTGCCGCTCCTAAGCCAGCCAAAACACAATGGGCGCAGCCAGATTCTTTTGATTATAAGTATGATTATTCGGCTTCAGCCACTCGCAGATCTGTTGAAGATAGCTTGCAAAGGTTGGGCATATCATCTATAGATATTGTTTTTATTCATGATCTTTCTCCGGATAATGGAGATATGAAAGATAACTGGCTGGAGTACTTTGATCAGGCGGCTAAAGGCGCTATGCCTGAGCTTGTAAAGATGCGTGAAGAAGGCATTATTAAAGGTTGGGGAATGGGAGTGAATACATTGCCTCCAATTTTAAAAGCTTTAGAGGTGAGCGATCCTGATGTGCATCTGGCTGCTTGTCAGTATACTTTAATGGATCATGAGGAGTCGTTAGAGAAATTGTTTCCCGCTATTGAGAAAAGTGGAAACTCCATAGTAGTAGGCTCACCGCTTAATAATGGCTTTTTAGCAGGTGCAGACAGGTATAACTATGGACCAAAAATACCGGCTGGTTTTAATGAAAAGCGAGCTAAGATGGAGAAAATAGCTAAAGCTCATGGCATCGATCTACGTACTGCTGCATTGCAATTTTGCGCAGCGCCTGAGCAGGTTTCCAGCGTTATACCTGGTGCTAGAAAAGCCAATCAGCCTAAGGAAAATGTGGAATCTATGAAGGTGAAAATCCCTACTGATTTTTGGGCAGAAATGAAAAGCGAAGGGCTGATTGCTAAAGCGGCTCCAATATTAAGCTAAGCTGTTTCATTCAAAATATGTCAAAGGCTAAAACTTAAGAAGTTTTAGCCTTTTTGTATTATGGGGACTGGTAAATGTTAAATTTTCAGGAACATACCGAGAGCTGACTTGTTCTTTATACAGACATCAATTAGATATAAAATATAGATTGTAATGAAAAAAGTACTGATAATAGGAGCTAACGGAAAGATAGGTAAGATCTTGACCAACAAGATGAAAGAAGCGGAAGATTTCTCACCTGTAGCTATGATTAGAAAGGAAGAACAGAAGAGTTATTTCAAAGATTTAGGTGTAGAAACCAAGCTGGTAAGCTTGGAAGGAGAGCTTGATGATATAGAAAGTGCAGTTAAGGGATTAGATGCTGTAGTATTTACAGCAGGTTCTGGCGGAAGTACTGGTCAGGATAAAACTCTGACGGTAGACTTAGATGGTGCTGTAAAAACTATGGAAGCAGCAAAAGCTAATGAAGTAAAGCGGTTTGTTATTGTTAGTGCCTTAGGGGCAGATGATCGCTCTTTCTGGGATAAAAGTGGAATTAAACCTTATTATGTAGCGAAGCATTTTGCTGATCGAACTTTGAAGACTATCGGTCTGGATTATACTATTATAAGGCCAGGTATGCTAAAAGATGATGCAGGAACAGGAAAAATAACACTTGAAGATCCTATGTCTGCTGAGAGTGTACAGCGAGAAGATGTGGCTGAAGTTATTTTAACTTCACTGAGACAAGATAACACCATCGGAAAAGTAATAGAATTCAATAACGGTGATAAAAATATAGAAGAAGCAGTAGCGAGCATATAACCTGTTTAGTCAGGTTAGCGAGATTAAATGAAAAGCAGTGTTGAGATTTCAGCACTGCTTTTTTGTTGTCATTTTCCAGAGTGGAAAGTGGCTTCAATTATTGAGTCTGCAAATCTTTTTTCTTGATTTCTCTGAAGGCTTTGGCACTCATATTCCAATATTTTTTAAAGATCTTATTGAGATGACTTTCATCAGAAAAACCAAAATCATAAGCGATTTTTTTAATAGTTAAATTACTGTAAGTCAGTTGGTTTTGTATGAGTCCCATTCTGTAGTGATCTATATATCTTTTCACAGTAATGCCCATATTCCGCTTAAAATAATTACTGATATAGTTTTCACTTATACTGAAATGTCCTGCCATATTATCAAGGTGGAGCATCTGTGGCTCTGTAATATGATTGTGGATGTAAGATAGCATTAACTCTATGCGAGAGGAGGTCCTTTTTTTTGGCTTGAACGGGCTTTCTTTTTACTTGTAGGCTCTTTAATATCAGTTGTACAATAGACAGGATTTGAAAGTACACCACACTCTGATTGCTCTGGCAGCTGAGCACGGTTTGAAATATGCTATAGATAGATTTTTGGTCTTCATTATAAAACTGAATGCGGGCATTTCTTATTTCCTCACTTTCCATTTTGCTGATTAAATCATTACATAATTCCTGCGGTATACCCGCACAATTAGTAATAAAAGCAGGCGTGAAGCGTACGCTAATAAAATGGGTAAATTCGTGCACGTGAAAATGATGATGATCTATGGGGTTAAGTACAAAAACGGAGCCCGCTTTATATAGAATTTCAACATCGTTTAACACATGTACACCCTTACCTTTTTCAATGAAAATTATTTCATAATAATTGTGAGAATGGTCAGTCTCTTCCCACTCTTTCACAGACATATTATGAACTTTCAAAGGAGTATATTGCTTGTGCTTGTCCATGCTTTTTTCTTACCAGTTTTTGAAGAATTTTTACTAGTAATTCTCTTACAAAGTTAATGAAGTTTGTAGTCCTTCTATCACTCAAAATCAGATATTAATTATAATGAAACAACAAAAATATAAACGCAAAGGTCTGGGGGTTTCAAGGGTCTTTACTAATGCTAAAAAGAGCCCTTATGACATGTTTGAGTACGAATTTCGATCATCAACTATCAGAAATCCTTCTGGTGAAGTGGTGGCAGAAATGAAAAATATTGAGGTTCCAAAGGGTTGGTCTCAGATAGCTACAGATATTTTGGCTCAAAAGTATTTGCGTAAGGCAGGAGTGCCTCAGGAGGATGGGTCTACCGGAGCTGAAAATTCAGTAAAGCAGGTAGTACATCGCCTGGCTAATTGTTGGCGTGTGTGGGGACAGAAGTATGGCTATTTTGGAGCAAAAAAAGATGCCGATACTTTTTATGATGAACTAGTCTTTATGCTGCTGGCACAATATGCTGCGCCTAATTCACCACAGTGGTTTAACACAGGATTGTACGAGTCTTATGGACTAAAAGGAAAGGCTCAGGGACACTACTATGTAGACCCGGATACTGAGGAGTTGAAAGAGTCAACTTCAGCTTATGAAAGGCCTCAGCCTCATGCCTGTTTTATCTTAAATGTAGAAGATGATTTGGTGAACCCAAATGGTATTATGGACTTATGGGTTCAGGAAGCCCGAATCTTCAAATACGGATCAGGGGTAGGTACTAACTTTTCTAATATCAGGGGTAAAGATGAGCCTTTGGCAGGTGGAGGAACCTCTTCAGGTTTAATGTCATTCCTTAAAATAGGGGATCGTGCCGCTGGAGCCATAAAGTCAGGGGGTACAACAAGGAGAGCAGCCAAGATGGTGAGCTTAGATTTGGATCACCCTGAAATAGAAGATTTTATTCAGTGGAAAAAGGAAGAGGAGAAAAAAGTGGCCGCACTTATAAAAGCCGGCTATTCATCTGATTATAATGGGGAAGCGTACCAGACGGTTTCTGGTCAAAATTCAAATAACTCGGTGCGTATACCTAACTCATTTTTCAAGGCATTAGAAAATGATAGCTTATGGCACCTAAAAGCCAGAACTGATGGCAGTACTATGAAAAGTATTGCGGCTAAAGACCTTTGGGATCAGATAGCAGATGCTGCCTGGTGCAGTGCAGACCCTGGTGTGCAGTATGATACTACCATCAATGAGTGGCATACTTCTCCGGCAGAAGGTCCTATCAGAGGCTCTAATCCATGCTCTGAATACATGTTTTTAGATAACACTGCCTGTAACCTGGCTTCACTTAATCTGTTTAAATTCTTCAATGAAAGTGAAGGCGAGTTTGAGGTAGACAGATTTGAGCATGCTTGCCGTTTGTGGACTATGGTTTTGGAGATATCGGTGTTAATGGCGCAGTTTCCTTCAAAAGCGGTAGCACAGCGATCTTATGATTACCGCACTTTAGGTCTGGGATATGCTAACCTGGGAGCTATGCTAATGGTACAGGGTATTCCTTATGATAGTGAGCAAGGTAGAGCTATTGCCGCTTCTATTACGGCAGTAATGACAGGTATTGCTTATAAAGCATCAGCAGAAATGGCCGCTGTGTTAGGTGCTTTCCCTAAGTATGAAATGAATAAGGAGAGCATGCTTAGGGTAATAAGAAACCATAGGTATGCCGCTTATAATACGCCTGACAATTATGAAGAGCTAAGTATAAAACCACCCGCATTAGATGAGGCGCTTTGCCCACCTGAATTATTAAAAAGTGCACAAATAGCTTGGGATGAGGCGCTGACCCTGGGAGAGAAATATGGTTATAGAAATGCTCAGACTTCAGTAATAGCACCTACAGGTACCATTGGTTTGCTTATGGATTGTGATACTACCGGAGTAGAGCCGGATTTTGCCTTGGTGAAATATAAAAAGTTAGCTGGTGGAGGTTATTTTAAAATTATAAACCAGTCAATTCCTAAAGCGCTTAAAACTTTGGGTTATGCTCCTAATGAAATAGAAGCTATTACTCAATATGCTAAAGGTCATACCAGCCTGGCAAAGGCACCACATATTAATTTAGCGGCATTGGAAGGCTTTGGTTTCACAGACCAGGAAATAGAAAAGTTGGAAAAAGGGTTGTCTACTGCCTTTGATGTTTCTTCTATGTTCAGTGTATATAGTTTGGGAGAAGATTGCTTAGAACGTTTGGGTTTTGATGCTTCAGAATATCAACAGCCTACATTCAATCTGCTCAAATCTCTGGGACTCACTAAGCAGCAGATAGCAGAAGCTAATGATTATGTGTGTGGTACCATGACTATTGAAGGGGCTCCATTCCTTAAACAGGAGCATTATCCTGTGTTTGACTGTGCTAATCGGTGTGGAGACAAAGGCAAGAGGTATATCGCTGTAGAAGGTCATATCCGTATGATGGCGGCTACTCAGCCTTTTATTTCAGGGGCGATCTCTAAAACAGTGAATATGCCACACGAGACCACGGCAGAAGAAATAGCAGAATGCTACAAAATGTCTTGGGAGCTGGGCTTAAAAGCTTGTGCACTTTACCGAGATGGTAGTAAGCTTTCTCAACCATTATCAGCTAAGAGTGATGATGAGGAAGAAGAAAAAGAAGAAGTAGTACAAGAAGCACCAGAAGAAAAAGAAGTAAAACACATTGCTCAAAATGCAGAAGCAGTGTTGGAAGCCGCCAGAACTATTCTTTCTGATTCTAACAATGCTTCTTTCAGGCAAAAGCTTACCCATATGGTAGAGCGAAGGAAATTGCCAGACAGAAGGAATGGTTTTACTCAAAAGGCTAAGATAGATGGCCATACGGTGTACATCCGTACAGGAGAATATGACGATGGCTCTTTAGGAGAATTATTTATAGATATGTATAAAGAAGGGGCATCTTTCCGCTCTATATTAAACTGCTTTGCCATAGCTGTGTCTTTAGGCTTGCAGTATGGAGTGCCTTTGCAGGAGTATGTAGATCGCTTTACCTTCACCAGATTTGAACCGGCGGGCAGAGTGCAACACCCTAATATTAAGTCTGCTACTTCATTGCTGGATTATTTATTCCGTCTGTTAGGTTATGAATATTTAAACCGAACAGACCTGGTACACGTACCCAATAAAAATGGCCATAGTAAAGAACATGGCAAACCCGAACCATCTGGCGGTATAGAAGAGCGCGAGGTGAGTGCGGTAAAAGTATCACAGCCCGTAAAAGAGGCGCACGTAGATGAGGTGTTTGATCAGTCGCAGCATGCGCTGGCCAATATGATGGGAGATGCACCGATATGTAATGATTGTGGACATATCACGGTGCGATCTGGTACTTGTTATAAGTGCCTAAACTGTGGTAATAGCTTAGGCTGTAGTTAATGTTTCATATAGAGAGGGTGCCTTAATCACTGGTTATTTAAAAGTTGGTTTTGTGCTTTTGGTACCCTCTTCATTTAAACAAAAATAAATTTTATGACAAAAGATAACAGTGGAAAAGGACAAGCAGCAGTGATGAAGGGAATTCTTACTGTTAAAGAGAAAACATACCTAACTCCTCATTATATAAGGATTATTCTCGGCGGAGATGATATTCAAAAATATGAGTTAGCTCAGGTAGGTGATAATAACAAGATTATTTTACCTAAAGATGGAAAGGTAACACTCCCTGAACTCGGAGGTAAAGGGGATAGGCCAAAAGGGCTCATCAGAACCTATACGCTAAGAAGTTTAGACTTAGAAAAAGGGGAGATGGCTGTTGATTTTGTAGCACATGGAGATAGCGGTCCTGCTTCTAAATGGGCTATAGAAGCACAACCAGGCGATGAGCTGGGGGTGTTAATGAAGCAGAAAAATAAAAAGCTGTTTCCGTTGGCCGACTGGTATTGTATTACCGGTGATCATACTGCACTGCCTGTTATTAGTGTCATGCTGGAGTCACTGCCAGCCGATGCTCAGGGAACAGCAGTAATAGAAGTACATAGTGAAGCAGATAAATTAGACCTTAAAAAGCCAGATAATATTGAAGTGGTGTGGACTTATAATGAGGCTCCTGGTGAGCACACTACATTAGTTCCTTATTTCAATGAACTGGAAATACCACAAGAGGGTAGTAGGTTTATTTTCGCTGCGGCTGAATATAATGTAGTTAAAGAAATTCAAGAAATCCTGAGGACGGAAGATAGTCTTCAGAGGAGTGAATGGCAATCTTATTCCTATTGGAAATATGGGCAGGCAGAAGATGATTCTGCTAAAAAACGAAGCGAAGTTGCTCATAGGGGAAATTGATTTTGAATCTATTGCCTTTGCTTTCTTTTTTGACTAAAGCGGGGTTTATAATTAATTCTGATTTTCAGGATGCATAGAAAGGCTGCCTTGGATGAATAGTAAATACTTGATGCTGTTTAAGGTTGTAGTTTTTTTGGGGCGGCCTTTTTTCTAGAAGTTGGAATATGTTTTAGTATTAAATAGTTAATGGGAGATGCGTCAGTAATGACAAATCTCCCATTTTCGTTTATATCAATTTATCTCTTAAGCGGGCTCTATTTCAAAGCCTACTTTTTTAACGGCATTAGTTACATCTTCAGCTGATGCTCCATCGGCATCTACGGTGAGGATCTTATCAGGATTGTCAAGATCTACCTCCCAATGTTTGATGCCACTGGTGTCATTAAGGCTGGGAGTCACTCTTTTTAAGCATCCACCGCAATTTATATTGGTTTTGAATTTTAAAGTTTCCATATCGTATTCTTTATAATTTAATGTTATTTAATCTCAAACTGTTTAATACTACTGATACTGAGCTGAAAGCCATAGCTGCACCTGCTATCATAGGATCTAATAAAAAGCCATTGATAGGGTAGAGCAAGCCAGCCGCGATAGGTATGCCTATCAGGTTATAGATAAAGGCCCAGAAAAGGTTTTGTTTTATGCCTTTCACCGTTTTATGAGAAAGCCTTAATGCTTTAGGAATATAAGCCAAATCAGAGGTGATCAGCGTTATTTTAGCTACATCCATAG
This sequence comes from Fulvivirga maritima, assembly GCF_021389955.1. Taxonomy (NCBI): domain Bacteria; kingdom Pseudomonadati; phylum Bacteroidota; class Cytophagia; order Cytophagales; family Fulvivirgaceae; genus Fulvivirga; species Fulvivirga maritima. Next base: position 5,765,256 of record NZ_CP089980.1, on the reverse strand, counting down.
CTATATCAGAACCATGTCCCATGGCTATACTTACATCGGTCTGAGCCAGTGCATGGGAGTCATTAATGCCATCGCCTACCATAGCCACTGTATTGCCTTGAGCTTGTAGTTCTTTTACAAATGCGGCCTTATCCGAAGGCAGTACTTCGCCTTTAAAGTCCGTTACGCCTACCTGTTTTGCTACTTGCTTAGCGGTATCATTATTATCGCCAGTGAGCATATATACAGCCACCCCCATGCCTTTGAGTTCCTCAATGGCGCTGGCAGAGTTCGGCTTGAGCTGGTCAGTAATGGCTAAGGCTGCCAGCACTTTTTCTTGATCAGCAAAATATATGACCGTTTTAGCTTCCTGTTGCCAGTTGCTAGTGGGTCCATTCAGGTCTTCTGATATGGCTATGTTGTGCTCCTGAAGTAGTCTTTCGTTGCCTACATAATAAGTAAGGCCATTTTCATCTTTCGCTTCAGCACCTTTACCAGTTATGCTTTTAAATCCATTGATAGTTGCCGCGGAGGTTTCGTTTCTTAGCTTGTTTACCACGGCCTGTGCTAATGGGTGTTCAGACTGAGATTCGATAGCTAATAATATGGCTTTTTTAGATTTATCTGTCCAGAGCATGTCAGATACGGTAGGCTTACCTTCTGTAATAGTGCCTGTTTTATCTACAACAATAGCATTTACCTTGTGTCCCAATTCCAGGCTTTCGGCATCTTTAATGAGTATGTTGTTTTGAGCGCCTTTACCTACGCCTACCATTATAGCGGTAGGAGTGGCCAGCCCCAGGGCACAGGGACAAGCGATTACCAGCACAGCAATGGAAGTAAGCAAGGCATGAGTGAAAGCGTCTTGCTGGCCTAGTAACATCCAGGTGGCGAAGGTGATAATGGAAATAGCAATAATTGTAGGTACGAAAATGCTAGCGATTTTATCGGTTAACCTTTGTACTGGTGCTTTGCTGCCTTGTGCCTCCTGTACCATTTTTATGATTTGCGAAAGCAGCGTTTCTTTGCCTACCTTTTCTGCGGTAAACTGAAAGCTTCCCTGTTGGTTTACTGTACCTGCAAATACTTTTTGTCCTTTGTTTTTAGCAGCGGGTATAGGTTCACCAGTAATCATGCTTTCATCTACATAAGAGTTGCCATTTAATACCTCACCATCTACCGGTATTTTATCTCCTGGTTTTACTATTATGGTATATCCTTGTTGTACCTCAGAGAGAGGAATTTGCTTTTCTTCCCCATTCAAAATCACGGTAACCACTTTGGGTTGTAAGCCCATGAGTTTTTTAATGGCCGATGATGTGTTAGATTTTGCCCTCTCTTCCAATAGCTTACCTAATGATATGAAGGTGATGATCACCACTGATGCCTCATAGTACACATGGGGTTCTATACCATGGTTAAGCCAAAACTGAGGAAAAAAGGTGTTGAAAACGCTGAAAATGAAAGCAATACCGGTACTTAAGGCTACCAGTGTATCCATATTAGCTTGTTTGTGCTTGGCTTGCTTCCAGGCATTGATGTAGAAATTTCTACCGAAGTAAAATATCACCGGTAGGGTAAGTGCTAATGATACATATTTACCCGGCGCCCAATCCATAAAAAACATGCCTATTACAAACACAGGAAGAGTAAATATGGCTGACCAGATCAGCCTGAACTTCACCTCATGATAATGCTTTTGTTGTACTTCCTGCTGGGCTTCTTCAGGATCTTCTGCGTCTATAATCAGGTCAAAACCCACGCTCTGCAGTGCTTTTTGTAGCTCGGTAGTTGGGGTTTCTGCTTCGTATTCTACCAGCACAGAGTTAGAGGCCAGGTTTACATTAGCCTTTTTTACTCCATGGGTATGTGTTAGAATAGACTCTACGCTAGAGGCACAAGAGGCGCAACTCATGCCTTCTACAGGAAAAGTCTCTTTTTTTATTTTTTGATCTATTGTCATTGTATCCATGACCTTTTTCTTTTAATCTCTTTTACAAAGATCATACATGCCAGGTATAAATGTGTTACAGTATTTTGTGGAAGTGTTTCAAAATTTTGGCTTATTGATCTTGATTAGACTTGAGTAAAGACTAAGTATTATTGATTATGGTGGTTTTAGATAATCATTGGTGGTTTATTATCTCAAGCAGTTTTTGAAGTTGAGTGTCTATGCCGGTTAAAACCTGTGTTTCATCTTCAGAGATATAAATATCTGGCGCGGTGCCATGGCCATCTAAAGTTGTTCCATTTCTCTGAAAAGAGAGCATAGTTGATATTTTTACTCTAATATTTGAGTTTTTAAGATACATTTTTCTTGAATTTCCGCTAGAGCCATCAGTGGTTACGCCTACTATATTCACATTGGGCAAGCCTTTAAATACGCTGGTGAAAACAGAAGCCGCACTAAAACTGTGTTCGTTCACCAAAATGTAAATGTTTTTAGGGTATGGCTTGTCGCCGGCATGTAATATCATAAAGTGAGCGGTGCTAAATTTTGAGGTATCAAACTCACGTTCAGGATCGAAATCTTTGAGAAAATGATCTATGGCCTTTCGATCAGCTGAGTTAAATGGCTTGGAAATGTAAGGGTATAAAAATCGGGCATGCATAGAAGGGTAATCGGCTTGCCTTTGGTTAGTTCTTAAATAGGCGATATTAGCCACCCACGGCGATTGGGCTTTAGGAATAATGTGGGATGCAAATTTTTGTATCAAATCTCTACTGCCTCCTGGGTTAAACCTTAAATCTATTACAAGTGCTTTTGAGGATTTAAAATTGATGAAAGTAGAATCCAGGAAAGCCTCAAGGCCTTTTTCTTCATCAAAAGAATACATTCTGGGAAATGAAAAATAGCCTATGTTTCCTGGCAATATCCTGGCTAAGTTTTGGAAGTTGCCTTTATCTACTTCTAATGAGTTATAATACATTTGTTGATCAATTTTTGATCTATAACCCGATCTTTCCTTAGTTAAAGAAATGTTTGCTGCTGAATCAATTTTTCCATTGGTAAAGGTGATGTTGATGTTTTCAGGAATATCCAGATTGTTATTAAAATATAACTTTCCCAGCTGCTGTAGTGAAGAAACGCCTCTGCTTAATTTGGCTTCTTTGGGTGCCGTTCTGGATTTGTAAGCAAGAGAATCGATCAAATTATGAATCGGTACATTATTAATGCTTTTAATATAAGGGTATTTAGGATGAAGGAAGGCGTAATGATGTTCATGGTTGGAGGAGGTTAAAGCGGCCACTTTTCCGTTTAAAGGAGCTATAGTAAAAGGTAATTCTAGTGAGTAGGAGGGATGACCTTCTTGCGTAACCCACTCATTCTTCACGCTGGAATGGCGATCGCCGATTTTAGCCATAATCATAGCTAATTCATGAGTTAAATAATTAATGTCAAGGCTGTCTGTAGATTGCTGTATCTCCAGTTTTAAAGAGCTCAGGCTAGCCTCATAATCAAACCCAGATAAATGTATATATGATGATTGTTCTTCTATGATTGTTTCAAATTGCTCTATATCCGCTAAAGCTTCTGATGTTGAGATGTATTTTACCTTCTTGGTTATTTGCTGGTTGAAATCATATAGTTTTTGTCTGTTTTCAAAGCTGTAAGTGCCAGTTTTTGTAATGAGCTGGTGGTCTTTTAATAATACCAGGTCTACATGCTTTTGAGGAGGTGTACCCATAGCTTGTAGCACTTCGATCAGGTCTTCAGAAAATCGTTTTTTCCACTTTGTTCCATACTCTTTTTTGCAAAAAGTGATTATTTTCTCGGCAGTATGGCCATCTAGCTTTTTCAAAATGTACCACTCATTATCGACTTGTACTTTTGGTTGGTCGTCATCGGTCCATGTAACAGCCGTGAAAGGTGAGGCCTTTTTAAGGTCCAGGGTTTGGCTAAAGCCGTAAGCTAAAGTCAGGCAAAAGATGCTAATAGTGAGAAAAGTTTTCATGTTACTGTGTTTGATTTTGAAGCTAACTTATGGCGCTTGTACGCCTCTCAAAAATGATATCGACAAACCCTGTTTTATTATAGATGACCGCACTTTGCTAGCCGATTTTGGTGAATCCTAATTACCTATATTTACAAAATCAAACAGCATTCAGTATGATATGAAACAACTATCTGGCAGTACTATAAAAACAATGAAGATCCTTTTTCATGTTGCTTTTATAGCTGTAATACTTTTTCAACTTTTAAATAGAGGAATACACACTTTGCCGGAAGATGGGTTGTTTTTTCTGACCAGTGATCCTGTTGAGAACTTCCTGTGTGCTGCCATTGCTTATGCATTGTTTTATTATGTGTTCAAGTTGAACGGGGTTTGGGCTAAGCTGGGGTTAATGGTGCTGTTTGTTATAATTCTGGGGTTATTGGCTGGGCTTAAAGATTTCAGAATTCATGATTTGGTTTCTTTCAATGTCACATTTGGGTATTTCACCAGCTTTTTAGGTAAAGCATTATTGTTTTACCTGTTGCTGTATTTTATAAATAGGTTAGATGCGCTCAATCATTATAGAAAGTTAGAAACGGAGCTGAATGCGGCTAAAGAACAGTTATTGAGAAATCAATTGCACCCTCATTTCTTGTTTAATGCTTTGAATTCGCTTTATAGCTTATCATTAAAAAGTAATCCGCAGGTGTCAGAATATATATTGAAATTATCAGGAATGATGCGTTATCTGACTGATGAAATTCAGTTGAAAAAGGTGCCTTTGAGCAGAGAATTGGAGTTTATAGAGCAGTATCTGGCTGTAGAGAAGTTAAGGTTTGGCAGAGAGGCTAACATTCAATTTGAACCTCTAAATATGGATGGTTCCGGGGTGTTTATTGAGCCTTTTCTATTAATTCCTTTGGTTGAAAATGCCTTTAAGCACGGTTTTTATATTAACTCTAAAGATGCCTTTGTTCATATAAAAGTGGAATTTGAGAATGATGTGCTCATGTTTTCGGTAGCTAATAGTATGATAGAAAAAAAGCATTTCCAGACCAATAATAGACGAGGTAAAGGGCTTGAAAACCTGAACGAGCGATTGCAACTTCTCTACTCTAAAAAGGCATGTCTGCAAGTAAAGGAGCAGGACGGTTTATTTAAAGCTCAGCTAAAAATTATTCTTAACTAAATGATTGTATATAAGGCGATAGTAATTGATGATGAACCTTTGGCAATTGATGTGATTTTGCATCATTTGGAGCGGTTTTCTAATATTGAAGTAGTACACACATTTACTGACTCAGTGGAGGCTTTTAACTATTTGAAGCACGGGAATGAGGTGTATATTGTTTTTACCGATATTGCTATGCCTGGCATTTCTGGCATTGAACTAGTGCGGCTTTCTAATAGTGAAACCATGTTTATCATGACTACTTCTTACAGTGAGTATGCGGTTGAGAGTTTTGATTTGGAGGTGATTGATTATCTAATGAAGCCAATCGCTTTTGAGCGTTTTGCAAAAGCTATAGCAAGGTTTGAAAATTTAAAGTCACAGAAGGAAGATAGACGACCTTCATTTTTTGTAAAGGAGGGAGATGAGTATGTGAAGATTTTTGTTGATGATATTGATTATATCCAGGGTTTGAAAGACTATGCTAAAATAGTCACCGGAAATAATTATTGCTTGGTTTTAAAAACGCTAAAGTCAATCGAATCAATTTTGAATCCATATCAGTTTAAGAGAATTCATAAATCATACATAGTGCCTTTGCCAAAAATAAGTCAGTACAATGGAAAGTGCGTACTTATAAATGATAGGGAAATACCAGTAGGGAATAGTTATCGAGAGTCCTTAAAGGATTTTCTGAATGGAAATAAGCTTTGAGTTAGGGCTAATAGTCAAACTTTATCCAAACTACTATGCCCTGGCTTATGCATTTGTTTAAATTGAGTAGGAGTCATTCCAGTCTCTTTTTTGAATTGAGTAGAGAGGTAGGCTACACTGCTGTAGTTCATTTTTAAAGCTATTTCTGATAAAGAAAGCTCATTGTAAAAGAGTAATTCTTTTACTTTTTCAATTTTCTGCCTGGCAATATATTTTTCAATAGTCACTCCTTCTACTGAAGAAAACAACTTGCTCAAATAAGAATATTCGTGATTGAGGTGCTCCGCAATGAATGAAGAGAAGTTTTCATTTAAAGGCTCTTCTTTATGATGAATCTGTTCTATAATCAAACTTTTGATCTGCGAAATAAGGCTCGATTTAGCTGATTCTAACAGTTCAAAACCTACTTCATTCAGTTTGATTTTTAACGCTTCTTTGGTGGTTTCATTTAATTCTTCAGCTAAATCTACCTGCCCCAGCTGCACCTTCTCTGCTTGAAGATTTAGCTGACTCAGTGTGTTTTCCACCGCGCTTATACAGCGGGGGCACACCATGTTTTTAATATATAGGGTCGACTTACTCATAACTAAGGAGTTACAATGGTTTGTATGACAAAATTAGGGTAATCAGCGGAAAAATAGCATTAATGTTTAAACAATATATAGGGGCTCCTTGTAGTATATATAGACAGATGTAAAGAATGAATTATAAATTTTCAAGTCTGTTGATTTAATCAATTGAACAATCAAAATCCTACTAAACATGGAAAATATAGAAGGAAAAGTAGTGGTGATAACGGGTGCTAGCAGTGGTTTTGGAAAAATAAGTGCTGAGTATTTGTCTGATAAAGGGGCTTTAGTAGCTCTGGGAGCAAGAAGTACAGATAAAATTGAAGCGCTGGCAAAATCCATTAAGGATAAAGGCGGAAAAGCTATAGCCGTTACTACTGATGTAAAAGACAAAGATCAAGTGAAAAAGCTGGTAGATGCAGCAGTAGAAGAATTTGGTAAAATTGATGTATTGCTCAATAATGCAGGAATTATGCCTCTTTCTCCTCTTGAAAATCTTAAGATAGATGATTGGGATAGCTGTATTGATATAAATATAAAGGGAGTGTTATACGGCATTGCTGCGGCGCTGCCTCATATGAAAGAACAGAAGTCTGGTCAGATAATAAACGTATCTTCTGTGGCGGGACATACCATTAGTCCTGGTGGAGCAGTTTATTCGGCCACCAAGCATTCTGTAAGAGTTATTTCAGAAGCTTTACGTCAAGAAGTGAAACCTTATAACATTCGAACCAGTATAATATCTCCAGGGGCTGTTGATACCGGCTTGCCAGATAGTGTGACTGATGAGGCTGTTTCTGGAAGTATCAAAGACTTTTATGCAGATACAGCTATTTCTGCTGATTCTTTTGCAAGAGCTGTGGTATTCGCTATTAGCCAGCCAGAAGATGTAGATATTAATGAGATACTGTTTAGACCTACTAAACAAAAATTATAATAAAGAAACTTGTTTCAGGTGTTCATTAATTTGAACAGTACCCATCTCCAGATTTATTTCTCGGGGATGGGTTTTATTTTTTTTTTTTATATGAATTCAGGTTTTCCCAGTCTTCAGGGGTATCAATGTCAATGTTGCCATACTTAAATTCTACCAGCTGGTGAGGGCTGTTTTTTATTATTTTTCGAGCTCCTTTGTCTCCTTCCAGTCTTTGTAAATCTTCAAAATGTTCTTTGCTGAAAATGGCAGGTACTCCGGCTATGTTATTATAAAAACTGGCGGTTATTGACTTGTCGCCATTGATATGCGTATGGATCAGCTCCTCAAAGTGTTCTGTATTAACCAATGGCTGATCAGAGAGCAGAATCATGATATGCTGTAGGTCGTGGTTCTTTATGGTTTCCTTTATGGCGAGGCTCAGGCTGCTGCCCATTCCTTCTTTCCAATCATTATTGATTACCACTTGAAAGTTATTAGGATCAATGGCCTTTTTAATATCAGAGGCATTAGCGCCCAAAACGAGTGTAAAGCTTTGAAATGGAATAGCATCAGCTTCATTAATAGTGTGCTGAAGTAACGGAGCATTATGGTAGGGCAGTAGTTGTTTGGGTTGTCCTAGTCTGCTGGAAGAACCAGCTGCCAGTATTATTACCCCGATTTTATGTTCTGAAGCTAGTTTTGTCTTCATAGGCTTATTTCCTTAGTGCTTTAACGGCCTCTGTAATATCTTGAATAGCTATATCAATGTCTTCAGTAGAGGTAGGCTTACCCATACTAATTCTTACGGCTGACAGGGCTAAAGCTTCCGGCAGTTGCATGGCAGAGAGCACATGAGAGGGCTCTACCGTATTAGAGGTGCAAGCAGAACCTTGTGATATGGCTATGTGCTTTAATTTACGGATTAACTTTTCTCCTAATATGCCTTCAAATGCAGCATTGGTTACGTAGGGAGATCTTTTGGTTTGGCTGCCATTTATCTGACAGCCAGGAATTGAAAAAAGGCCTTTTTCTAACCTTTCTTGCAGCAAGGTCATTTTTGAATAATCATCATTCAGGTCTTGCAAAGCTAATTCACAAGCCTTGCCCATGCCTACTATTCCGGGTACATTGAGGGTGCCTGGGCGTAAGCCTCTTTCCTGTGCTCCGCCAGTAAGAAAAGGATGTAATTTCTTGGTCATGCTTTTTCTGATATAAAGCCCACCCACGCCTTTGGGGCCGTATATTTTGTGCGATGAAAAAGCAGCAAAGTCAACTCCAGATTCGTCTGCATTAAAGGCTACTTTGCCTAAAGCTTGCGTGGCGTCAACCATTAGAGGTAAATCATGCTTTTTAGCTATTTCACTAATCTCTTTTATAGGATGAATAACGCCAGTTTCATTATTCACTACCATGATGCAAATCAGCTCAGTATCGGGTCGAATAGCTGCTTCCAGCTCCGCCAGATTGATAGCACCTTCTGCGTTTACGCTAAGCCGACTGATCGTAGTGTCGGTCTCTTCCATAGCATTGCAAGTACGCAAAACCGCATTGTGCTCGGTTTGGCAAGTTATAATATGGCATTTTTTTAATGATATACCGTGCAGCAGTATATTAATGGCTTCTGTAGCGCCTGAAGTGAATATAATTTCTTTTGTCTTGGCTCCGATCAGAGCGGAAACCTGTTCTCTAGCTATCTCAACAGCCTCTTCTGCATCCCACCCATAAGCGTGTGAGGCGCTGGAAGCATTGCCGAAGTTTTCTGTGAAATAGGGGAGCATGGCACTGAGTACCTGCGGGTCTACAGGAGTGGTGGCGTTGTAATCCAGATAAATTTTTTTGTTGTTTATTCCCATGCTTCAGCTTCTTGTTTCTTGCTACAAAACTAGTGTAGAAGTTAAAGGTAAATCTATTGTATTTGAAGGAGAACTTACCCTTTTCAGTCTATTGAAACCACAGAGATGCTTTACTGTTTAAATGGGATCAATTATTTAATGATAGCTCACAGTCTTGAAAATTGCATACCTTCAGTGGTTATAGTACTTTTACTGTAGTTTATACACAATTTTATAAAATTATCTATGAATAAACGATTTCTAATTTTTTTCGCGCTCTTATTTCAGGTGAGTGCTATTCATAGCCTCTATTCACAGGAAAGGGTCATAACTGACCTGGCTAGTGGGTGGAAATTTCACCGAGGTGAAGATGAGAAGGCTTATCAGAGTGATTTCAATGATTCTAAGTGGGAATCTGTAACTGTGCCGCATGACTGGGCTATTTACGGTCCTTTTGATAAGGAAGTAGATAAGCAGGTAGTGAAGATTGAGCAGAACATGGAAGATGAAGCTACTGAGAAAACCGGGAGAACCGGGGCTTTGCCTTTTACAGGAATAGGCTGGTATAGAAATACTTTTGAATACTCAGTAGAATCAGGTAAGCAGCTGTTGCTTACTTTTGATGGAGCCATGAGCAATGCTAAGGTGTATCTTAATGGTGAATTAGTAGGAACCAGAGCTTATGGTTACAGCTATTTTTATTTCGACATCACTGATAAGGTGAAAAAAGAAGGTGAAAACGTGCTGGCTGTTCGTTTAGAAAATCATCCTTTCTCATCTAGGTGGTACCCTGGGGCTGGCTTGTATAGAAAAGTGCAGCTGATAGAAAAAAGTAGCACTAGTTTCAAACATTGGGGGCATTATATCACTACTCCTTTGGTAGAAAAAGAAGTGGCTCGTGTAAATATAAAATCCAAAGTAGAAGGTAGTGACTTGCGTATCGAAACAGAAATTCTGGATGCTGATAATAAAGTAGTGGCATCTAACGAAGAAACTACTCAGTTTGATGATGAGTTTGTGCAAAATATATCTGTTTCTAAGCCTCACATGTGGAGTCCTGAAGACCCTTATTTGTATCAGGCTAAGCTGAAATTATATGAAGGCGATGAGCTTAAAGATGTTCAAACCGTAAAATTTGGTATTAGAAGTATAGAATACACCAGAGATAGAGGCTTTGTGCTTAATGGAACTCCTACAAAATTCAGAGGCGTTTGTTTGCATCATGATTTGGGTCCATTAGGAGCAGCAATAAACAAGTCAGCTTTAAGAAGGCAATTGGCTATTTTAAAAGACTTAGGCTGTAATGCTATTCGTTCGGCGCATAACATGCCTTCTATGGAGCAACTTGAGCTTTGTGATGAAATGGGTTTTTTATTTGTAGCAGAGAGTTTTGATGAGTGGAAAAAGCCAAAAGTAGAAAACGGATATAACCTGTACTTTGATGAATGGGCAGAGAAAGATGTGGTGAACCTGGTTCAGGCTACCAGAAATCATCCTTCTATTGTTATGTGGAGTGCTGGAAATGAAGTGCCTGATCAGTGGGGTAATGAAGGGGTGAAGAGAGCCAAATGGTTACAGGAGTTATTCCATAGAGAAGATCCTACCAGACCTGTTACAGTAGGTATGGATCAGGTGAAAGCGGTAATGGAATCAGGCTTTGGTGCCTTGTTAGATATACCAGGATTGAACTACAGAGTACATTTATATGAAGAGGCCTATGATAAATTTCCTCAAGGCTTTATTCTGGGGTCAGAAACAGCTTCAACGGTAAGTTCTCGTGGGGTTTATAAATTCCCTGTAGAAAAAGGGGTGATGAAGCAGTATAAAGACCTTCAAAGTTCTTCTTATGATTTAGAATATTGTAGCTGGTCTAACTTGCCAGAAGATGATTTTGTATTGCAAGATGATAAACCTTGGGTAATAGGCGAGTTTGTATGGACTGGGTTTGATTATTTAGGAGAGCCTACTCCTTATGATGAGTTCTGGCCATCAAGAAGTTCTTATTTCGGTATGGTTGATTTAGCAGGTATACCTAAAGACAGATATTATCTATATAGAAGTAGATGGAATACTGAAGAGGAGACATTACATATCTTGCCTCACTGGAACTGGAAAGGCCGTGAAGGAGAAGTGACTCCTGTGTTTGTATACACCAATTATAATACCGCTGAGCTTTTTGTTAATGGCAAAAGTCAGGGTAAAGTCACTAAGAATGACTCTACAAAACAAGATCGTTACCGCCTCAGATGGATGGATGTGAAATATGAGCCAGGTACATTAAAAGTGGTGGCTTATGATGATAATGGCAAAGCGGTGGCTGAAAAAGAAGTACACACAGCAGGTGCACCTCATCATATTGAGCTAAAAGCAGATAGAACAATGCTGGATGCCAGTGGTAATGACATCAGCTTTGTTACAGCTACTATTGTAGATGAAAAAGGAAATCCTTGTCCTACTGCTGATAATCGTTTGAATTTCAAGGTGTCAGGAGAGGGTGATTTCAGAGCGGTTTGTAATGGAGATGCCACTTCTTTAGAGGTATTTCATAAGCCTACTATGAAAGCTTTTAATGGAAAGTTAGTAATTTTAGTGCAGTCAGGTGAAAAGGCTGGTGCAGCTAAGCTGACGGTAAGTGGTAAAGGTCTAAAGAAGGCTACTACTACGCTGGAAATTAAGTAAATGAATACATTGATATAGTTCCTTTTAGCATTAAAGAAGCCCGTGGACAGCGGGCTTTTTTAATGCCTTGTTTTTACTATTAATGGCCTTTTGTTATTCTATGCGTTGTGCTTTAAAAGATCTATTAGCTGTTGCTTGTTGGCCACGCCAGATTGGCGCCATACAGGCTGGCCATTTTTAAATATAATCAGAGTAGGTACTCCCTGTACCTGATACTGCTGAGCAATAGCCTGATTTTTATCTACATCAATCTTTATGATCCTGGCCTGATGCTGTACTTCAGTAGCCACCTCTTTCAGTATGGGGCCTTGCATTTGGCAGGGGCCACACCAGTCCGCATAGAAATCTACCAGTACAGGTTGCTGACTATTGATTATATTTTTGAAATTACCTTTCATAATTTATGTTGTTTTTCTCTATGCATTTTTAGGCATAGGCTTTATTAAAACTATCTTTTAACTCTTTTAACAGAGCTTTTTGTTTGTCGTTTAACCTTTCAGGTAGTTTTACCTGTAATTTGACATAAAGGTCTCCATGACCATGTTTTCCGTACAATGGCATACCTTTTCCTTTAAGTCGTAGTTGCTTGCCATTCTGAGTGCCTTCAGGAATGTTAATATTCACTTTCCCGGAAAGGGTGTATATCTCTTGCTTGCCTCCCAGTAGGGCGGTGAACAAGTCTACAGGCGCTTCCATGTATAGGTCATCACCTTTGCGCTCATATACGGTGCCAGGCTGTACCTTAATGGTCAAATATAAATTTCCGGCCTGGCCGCCTCTTCCTTTTTCTCCTTTGCCTTTGACTCTTAGTTTGAGGCCATCATAGGCCCCGGGCTTAATTTTTACTTTTATTTTTTGATCTCCCAGATCCACAATACGCTCTGTTCCTGTGTATGCTTCCTGTAGTGTGATAGGAATCTCTCCACTCAAATCACTGCCAGGTCTGCCATTATTGGTGTTGAATCCATTGAAGCCTCCTGAGCCACCAAAGCCCTGAGTGCCGCCTCCAAAAAATGATTCGAAGAAGTCTGAGAAGCCGCTGCTGCCAAAGATATCAGAAGGATCTCCTTCGAAATGATAGCTGTACTGGCCACCGCCTGGTCTTTGCTGTGAATAACCTCTGCCTGCGGTATTAGGATCATAGCCGGCCTGCTGATATTGCTTCCAGTTAGAGCCTAGTTGGTCGTATAGCTTTCTCTTTTCAGGATCACCCAATACTTCATTGGCTTCACTAATTTCCTTGAATTTCTCCTCAGCTGCCTTGTCACCCGGATTTTTGTCAGGGTGGTATTTTAGGGCTAGCTTTCTGTAAGCTTTTCTGATGTCCTCTTTAGTGGCAGATTTGCTTACTCCAAGTATTTTATAGTAATCCTTATATTCCATGATTCAATTCTTTTAAAGAGGGGAGTGTGCTGCGTCTATGTCCCCTCTGGTTTCCTTAAAAACCCATCAGGTTCTTGTGTTTGCATATTTTACAGGTCTATTTTGTTGGCCTTTGTTCATTCGGTTTTTAACCCACAGCTATCGTTCTTCTTTTCGCTTCAAGCTGTTTATTTTTGCCTACTTTTATTTTTAAAATGCCGCTTTTCAGTGAAGCATCAATCTTTTCCGGGTCAGCATTATCGGGTAGCATAAACATTCTTTGGAAAGAGGCGTAGCCATACTCTTTTCTCATCCATTGACCCTCGCTCTCTTCTTTTTCATATTGTTTCTCTGAAGATATTACAAGGCAGTTGTTTTGCACTTCTAGCTTGATGTCCTTTTTATCTAAGCCGGGTACGGCTACAGAAACTTCAAAGGCCTTATCTTTATCATTTATATTTACCGAAGGAATAGTGCCTATTGCTTCATTAGATGCTGATTGGTCATCTATCTTTTTACCAAAAAACTTCTCAATAGCATTTGGGAATACTGGTTTTAGGTTTTTAGTCCATTTAAACAAGTTCATGATGTCCTCCTTTTTTTAAAGTTGATAAATCAGTTACTTACTTAAATTTTAAATCAGTTGTTAAGCAATTGTAATGGCTTTTGGCGCCTTAGCTAGCTCTTTTTTAGGGATCTGTACCATTAATATGCCATTTTCATAGCTGGCTTTTATTTTCTCTCCATCTGCTGATTTAGGCAAAGTGAATGATCTGCTAAATGCTAGATATGAAAACTCTTGAGTGGTGTATTTGTGGGTGTCTTTAGAGTTTTCTTTGGCTTTCGCCGAAATAGTAAGCTGGTTATGGTCTAGTTGAATTTTGAAATCTTCTTTCTTCAATCCAGGTGCGGCCATCTCAACGGCAAATCCATCTTTAGTTTCTTTTATATTGACTTTGGGAAGAGAATGTCTCGTGTTGGAGGCGCTTCTTCTTTTAGGTTCTAATTCTGGTAAAAATAAATCGTTTAATATATTGTTGAAAGCCGGATGTGTTGTTCTTAAAAGTGTCATTTTCTTAAAGGTTTAAGTTTAACATTTATTACATCCTCACTGTTACAAACTATATTCCAATTAGAAAATTTAAATAAAAAATGTCATTTTGTCTTTTTCTGTAGGATTCTAGGAGTATTTAATGACAGTTTGTCTTGTTTCAAGTAATTAATTTTATTGTATCGTTGTTCAATTAAGTTTGAATAGCTTAATTTTGGGTTATGACTAAAGAAAGATCGTTATCAGAGTTTAATAACGGGTTAAAGTTAAAGGGCTTTAATGTGTTTCAGATAGAGCAGGATGGGCAGGCTACACGCATTTATAGCAGAAAGGATTTTTATAAAATTTGTCTTACTACAGGCAAAAGTGTGATCCATTATGCTGACCGTAGCTATGAGGCTGACGATACTATTTTGTTTTTTGGTAATCCGCATATTCCTTATTCATGGGAAACATTATCAACGAGTTATGTAGGGTATACCTGTCTTTTTTCAGAAGATTTTATAAAAACATCAGAGCGATCTGAAAGTATGTTACAATCGCCTTTGTTTAAGATAGGGGGGACACCTATCCTAAAAATAACACAAGAGCAAAGGGAGTTTTTAAACAGCATCTTCCGTAAGATGATAGAGGAACAACAGACCGACTATTCATTTAAAGATGATTTGATAAGAAATTACATTCATCTCATTTTGCATGAGGCTTTAAAAATGGAGCCTTCAGAAAATTATGAACAGCATAAAAATGCTTCTTCAAGGTTAACTTCAGTGTTTTTGGAGTTGTTAGAAAGGCAGTTTCCTGTAGAAACGGCTGATCACCCGCTAGAGTTAAGAACCGCTCAGGACTATGCTAATTCATTGAATGTGCATGTTAATTATTTAAACAGAGCGGTAAAAAAGGTGACTGGTAGAACCACTACCGCTCACGTTACAGATAGGATCATTCAGGAGGCTAAAGCGCTTTTACAGCATACTACCTGGAATATATCAGAAATTGCCTTTGCTTTAGGCTTTGAGTATCCAACTTATTTTAATAACTTCTTTAAGAAACAGACTGGCAGTACTCCGAAGGCTATTCGCTCTTTGGAAGTTTGAATATCATAAATATTAAGTCTATCTGACTATAAAACACGTTTACAGCTGGTGTGAAATTATTCATATCAGCTGTTTTTGTTTACAGGGCACTGTAGAGGTTTGAAAATTGTATTTTTTGATTTGATAATCTTTATTAGGCGGCTTTGAATGCTTTTATATTTGTATTGAGTTTCAAAAAGAAGATAATGGAAGATACAAAAGGAGAAGGCAAAACTATTTTCGACAGGCTCTTAGCAGGGGAGACTATACCTATGGATGATCCTGAATATTCAATAATCAGGGAGGTGGTCAACCAAACCACTAAAATATCTAATAAGCTCAATTTATCAGAAGATACAGACGAAGCTCGCCAATACCTGAGTGAAATTATAGGGCAGCCAGTAGATGAAAGCACTACACTCTTCACTCCATTTCATACTAATTTCGGCAGACATATCAGTTTGGGTAAGAATGTATTCATTAACCATGAATGCAGCTTTTTAGACCTTGGATGCATCACTATTGAAGATGATGTGATGATAGGTCCGCGCGTTAACCTCACTTCAGAGAATCATGGAGTGGAGCTTTCAAAAAGAAAAATGATGATGCCCGCACGTGTGGTTATTAAAAGAAATGTGTGGATCGGCGCAGGCGTTACTATTTTGCCTGGTGTTACTGTAGGTGAGAATTCTGTGGTGGCAGCAGGAGCTGTGGTTTCTAAAGATGTGCCGGCTAATGTGGTAGTGGCAGGTGTTCCGGCTAAAGTGATCAAGGAGATAGATCCGAGCTAATTCATTTTACTTATTCAAGAGAAGTGATCCGGTGATTATTATATAGTAATTATAAGGAAAGTAGTATTAAAGCGATTAAACCAAATCATATGAAATCAGAAAAGAACCAAGAAAACAACTCCAGAAGGACTTTTATTCAACAGTCTATGGTGGTAGGTGCCGGTTTGTCAATGGCTAGTTCATTGCCAGTTTTTTCAAAAGAAAATAATTCTAATTCTAACATAAATATGAGTAAAAACATAAAAACAAAGGGCTATGCGGCTAAGGATGAGTCAGGAAAGTTGAGCCCTTATTCTTTTGAGCGTAGACCGGTTGGTGATGATGACATCTTAATAGATGTAAAATTTGCAAGTATTTGTCATTCAGATATTCACCAGGAAAAAGGACACTGGGGAAAACAAATTTACCCTCAGGTACCTGGGCATGAGATAGTAGGTGTAGTAGCAGCAGTAGGTAAAAACGTAACTAAATTTAAAGTTGGTGATCGTGCTGGTGTGGGTTGTATGGTAGATAGCTGTATGGAGTGTGAGAGCTGTAATCATGGTGAAGAGCAATTCTGTGATAACGGAAAAACAGTATTTACTTATGGATACCCTACAGAAGCAGAGCCTACAGGCATTACTCAAGGTGGGTATTCTGATAAAATAGTAGTAAGAGATCATTTTGCAGTACATATTCCTGAGCACATTAGCTTTGAAGAAGCTGCCCCTTTATTATGTGCAGGTATCACTACTTATTCTCCTTTAATGAAAGCTCAATTTAGAGTAGGAGATAAAGTAGGTGTAGCTGGTATTGGTGGTTTAGGTCACTTAGCAGTGAAATTAGCTGTATCTAAAGGAGCTGAAGTATATGCTTTCACTACTTCTGCTGATAAAGTAGAAGATATAAAATCATGGGGAGTGAAAGAGGTAATTGTGGTAGACGACGAGTTTAAAAGCATGCAAGCGCATAGCAAAACTTTAGATTACATGATCTGTACTATTCCTTACCAGTTTAACGTAACTCCTTATGTTGCCTGTGTTAAACCGGGTGGAACTTTCACTTTTGTAGGTATGCCTAATGGATCAGAAATCACTATCAATAACTTAATGCTTGCCTTTGCAAGAGTTAACTTCAATGCTTCTTTAATAGGAGGTATTCCTGAGACTCAAGAGGTAGTGCATTATTGTGCTGATAATGGCGTTCGTCCTCAAATAGAGGTGATCAAAGCTGAGCAAATCAACGATGCGTGGGAAAAAGTAGTGAACAAAGAAGCTCGCTACAGATACGTGATCGATGCAGCTACATTTTAATTGAAATTGAAAAAGAGGGTGTATTAAAAGTAGCTATTTAGGTAGCTTTTTGATGCATCCGCTTTTTGTTTAGATAATTTAAGAATTATGGAAATTACAACAAATGGAGCCATACCTTCAATGAAGGGGCCTGCTGACTGGTTTAGCGGTACAGTAAGAATCGATCCTTTATATCAGCCTAAAGAAGGGGTGACTAAAGGAGCTGGAGCTCTGGTGACTTTTGAGCCTGGGGCAAGAACAGCGTGGCATACGCACCCTGCCGGACAAACGCTTATAGTGCAGTCAGGCTTAGGTTGGATACAGAGAGAAGGAGGACCAATAGAGGAGATTCGTCCTGGTGATGTGGTATGGTTTGCTCCCGGAGAAAAACATTGGCATGGAGCTTCTGCAGAAAAGGCTATGAGCCATATTGCTATTCAGGAAGAACTGAATGGTGAAATGGTGACCTGGATGGAGAAGGTTTCAGACGAAGAGTATTCAAAATAATTGTTTGCTTGATATAGTAGAGGTTGCTGGAGAGATTTGGCAACCTCTATTTTTTTATGGCATTTTAAGATCTATTTTTATTCTAAATACTGCTGTCAGTTTATGCTGCGTAGAGTCAAAAGTCTATCTTTGCCTAAATAATATTTAAGATTTTATACGCATTATATGTTTGATAGCTCGGAGTATCCTAAAGGACTGGATGAAGATCTTTTTACAAAATGGCTGGAAGAGGGGAGAGCCAGTAAGATCAGTTATAACTATCTGCTTATAGTTTGGGATGATTTTGAAGCCGACTATCTGGCGGTGTACGTTGCTGATCGTGAGGAGATTTTCAAATACGAAAAATATCAGAATACTGCTAATAGAGAATCTTTAATAGCTGCCTACGACTTATATTCTGAGTCACGAATTGTTTAATCGCTTTTTTATTGATTTACTAGTCATGTAGTCCACGACCAGCCATAATAGTTGGAATGCACTTTTGTATTCTGGAATCTCTGGTTTTTGATTGCTTGGCGGAAGAGAAGTGAAGTAAATAGCCTCTTTGTCGGCCGGGAGTAAGGGCTTCAAAGGCATTTTTAAGAAGTGCATTTTCTCTAAGATGCTTCTTAAATTCATCAGGTATGGGCGTTTCTGTTTTTTGCTCATCACTGATTTTTAGGCCTTTCTTTTCTATCTCTATCGCTGCGTAGATGTATGACTTAATGGTTTCTTCAAGGTCTATAACCTGTTGTAATTCTGTGAATTTTATCAGGCGGTTAGACTGTGAATTTTCTCCGCCTTTTTGAAGGATTCCGGCAGTATCCTGAAGAAGAGCTCCTTTGAAAAAGCTTATAACGCAGTGATTTTTAAATGCAGCCACCATGGCTACATTCTTACCATTATGAGTGTAGCATGGCATACTCCATTTTAATTCTTCTTTGAGTCCGCAGCTCAGCACTATGGTCCTAAGCGCAACTAATTCATCTTTCCAGGAATGGACTTTACATTTAGGAGTACCTACCATGGCGCATCTGCCGCAGCCTACAGCAAGGTAATTATCAATTTTTGGGTTCATAATTCGCCGGAATTATCACTTTAATGATTCATTTTTTAATGAAAATAATAAAATTCCGACAAATTAAATGGCAGTTGTAATGATTTATATTTTTATACCAAAGCCATTGAGTAATACCAGTCTTAACCCAACATAGATCACTAAAATGGCGGTGAGCACACCTAATATTCGCATATTAAATTTCTTATTGGTAAGGTATGAGCCTATGCTTCCGCCCAATACTACGGCTATGATCAGTTTTAGTGTGAGCCCTTCATGCAGTTGAAAAGTGCCAGCTACGCCAAGGCCAATAAGACCCGCCACCGAATTGACAAAGATGAATAATGAGGCTAATGCAGCCACTGTGCGGGGGTTTGCCCAGTTGAGTAGGTTAAGAACTGGAGATAGAAATATGCCGCCTCCAATACCTGAAACGCCAGATAATAGTCCTATGGCGCCTCCCAGGCCTAGTTTTTTAGCTATTCCGAATTCTTTAGATTCTATCTTGGCCTGAATGAACCTCAGTATTAAGAATAATCCTGAAAGGATAAGTGAGGCTCCCAGTATAAGGAAGAAGGTAGATTGGGATAGTCTTACCTGAGCGCCGAAATAGGCCAAGGGTATGCTGGCTACCAAAAAGGGCCAGAAGAGCTTTATATTGAATACTTTGTTTTTGATAAACAGAAAAGTGCCGATAGAAACTACGCAGATATTGAGCAGTAAGGCGGTAGATCGTATCTCATAAAACTCAGTAAGAAATAAACTTAAAATGGCTAAATAGCTAGATCCGCCACCGAAGCCTACGGAGCTATAAAAAAGAGCAATAAAAAAGAAAATGAAAGGCAAATAGTCTATAGTCATTGAAAAAATGTTAATGTCAGGAGATTAGCAGACATTGTACTGTGTCTCCACTATCAAGTTTTTGAGGTTTAGGAATGAAGGCCAGTGCGTTGCCGACGGCCATAGAACGAATCATGGATGACATTTGACCATCCAGAATGGTGACTTCGTTATTGTAAACATGTGCTTTGAGGAAGGCCGGTCTGTCTCCTTTGAGTTCGTAGTCATGTGCTAATGGTAGGTTTACCTGGGGTAATCCGTTGCGTTTGCCTCCGCTCAGGCGCTGCAGCAGGGGTAATACATGGATGTAAAAGCAGGAGAGGGAAGAGGCTGGGTTTCCGGGGAGTGCGAACACAAACGTATCGTCTTTCCTTCCGAAATAGAGCGGCTTTCCTGGTTTTTGAAAGACTTTGTAATAGATCTCTTCAACGCCATTTTCCTCCAAAGCAGCTTTTACATAATCATAATCACCTACTGAGATGCCGCCCGAAAGTAAAAGTACATCGGTTTGTTTTAGATAGCTGGCTATTCCTGATTTTATCAGCTCAAAATCATCTTCAATTTGTTGTTTTTCAGTGCATTTATATCCTTGTTGTAGCAAAGCACCGCTGATGGCATGGCTGTTAGATTCAAAAATCTGCCCTGTTTTACGTTCCATGCCGGGTGTAATGAGCTCGTTGCCAGTAGTGATTAGTCTTACAATAGGCTTTTTGAATACTTTTATTGATGTTTTGCCTAAAGAAGCCAGCATACCTAAAGAGGCAGCGTTGATGTAGTGTCCTGTGGTGAATACTTCCTGCCCTAGATGAAGTTCTCCACCTTTGGCTCGTATGTTCTGGCCAGCCGTTATTTCTCCGTTGATCGTTAGTACATCCTTTTCTACTGAGGTCTTCTTTTCTACTGAGGTCTTTTCTTGCATTACCACTGCTGTAGTGTTATCAGGAACTTTGCCTCCGGTAAAAATACGCATGGCTTTGCCGTCTTCTAGCTTATTGGTGGCAGTGTTGCCAGCGGCTACTTCTCCTATTATAGTATAGCTTTCATATATACCACATACCGCGTAGCCATCCATTGATGAATTATCAAAGTCAGGCATGTCAAAAGGAGCGGTAATGGTTTCTGCCAGGTGATAGCCCAGAGCTGAGGAAAGGTCCTTTTCTTCTGATGTGGTGTTTATTTTCTGTGATTGTACGTGCTGTAGTGCTTCTTCTATTGATATCATTATCCGCCTATTGAGATCATTGATCGATTTTTTTCATAATGCTCTGAGTCCATTTTTACATCCATGCCGTCTCTAGAGAATTTCTTTTCTTGTATGCTGTTTAAGATGAGAGGTGTGAGCTCATCACCATTTCTGAAAGGGGTGAGTAGATCTGTTTCTGATGTGGCAAAAAGGCAGTTTTTCATTTTACCATCAGCAGTGAGTCTAATGCGGTTGCATTCAGAGCAAAAAGGATGTGTTATAGTGCTTACAATACCGAAAGATCCTGCATGGCCTTTTACCTTATAATTTACAGAAGTACTGTGTTTTGGGTTGTCGAGTGCTTCTACTTCACCAAATTTATTGCTAATGGTTTTTAAGATGGTTTCCTTACTTACTCCCTTGCTCCAATCCCATTTATTGCCTTTAAAGGGCATAAACTCAATGAATTTGATAGCCAGATTTTGGTGTTTGGTCAATTCAATAAAATCATTGATTTCATGATCATTGACATCCTTAATTAATACTACATTGAGCTTTATTTCAAAACCTTTTTCCAGACCGGTTTTCAGGTTATTCATAATGCGCTCATAGTAATCGCGCTTGGTAATGAAAACTGACTTGGCTTTGTCTAGCGTATCCAGGCTGAAGTTGATTTTTTTCAGACCCACTTCCTGAAAAAGGTCATAATAACGGTCGAGCAAAATGCCATTGGTGGTGATTTTTAAGGTAACACCCAGCTTGGCCAGCTCTCTCACTAAAAAGTCAAAGTTTTTGCGTATCAGTGGCTCACCTCCGGTCAGGCGAATGGTGTCTACGCCTAGTTCTCTGAAAGTAGAGGATATGCTGATGATTTCCTCCAAAGTCATAATGCTGGGCTTGTCCATCAGCTGAATGCCATCTTCTGGCATGCAGTAGAAGCAACGCAGGTTGCATCGGTCAGTCAGCGATATGCGCAGGTAGGAGTGTGGTCTTCCGAATCGGTCTACTATCTGTGAGCTCATATTAGTCGTGTCTAGATCCTTTTAATACTTCAAATACATGTAGTAAATGGGGAAAAACAGCATCCATACATTCTTTGGCTGCGTTAGATGATCCTGGAAATGCCAGAATCACTTTGCCATTTTTAATACCTGCTACTGATCTTGAAAGCATAGCAAAGGGTGTGCGCTGCTGTCCGTAGCTTCTTATTTGCTCTTCTACGCCTTGTAAAGTGGTATCAAGCAATGGTCTGATGGTATCCGGAGTTACGTCTCTTGGGCCAGCTCCGGTGCCGCCTGTAAAAATCAGCAGATCGGCCGTTTGAGTATTCACCAACTCGGCAATATCTTTTGCTTCATCAGGAATGATCACATAATCAGTGCTTAAACCCAGGGCTTCCAGCTTAGAAATGATGATTTTTCCTGCCTTGTCTTCTTTCTCTCCTTTAGAAATAGTGTCAGAGCAAACTACTACTTTTGCTGAAAGGGTCTCTTTTGGTGCTTTAAAAGAGGATTTACCCCCTGTTTTCTGTAATAGCTTAATGGTGCTGATTTCTACACCTTTATCTACAGGCTTGAGCATGTCATACATGGTAAGCGCAACTATGCTGGCGCCATGCATGGCTTCTACCTCTACACCGGTTTTGTAAATGGTTTTTACAGTCATAGAAATGATGATGTTTAATCCATCAATTTCATAATCTATTCCTGTGTATTCTATGGGTAGGGGATGGCAGTCCGGTAAAAGATCAGGTGTTTTCTTTACTCCCAGCAAGCCTGCTGCTTTAGCCATCTCAAAAACATTTCCTTTCGGGATCTCATTGTTTTTGATCATAGCAATAGTGTTCTCGCTACTGGTTTTAACAATAGCTTGTGCCGTGGCTACTCTGAGGGTATTATTTTTATGTGTTATATCTACCATATTGGTATTTAAAGTTCATGAATATTGAATGAAGGCTATTTACTAATGGTTCACCTTCCACTGGTGTGTTTCGTCTTCAAACAGCTCTTTGCCAAACACAGGAACATTGGCTTTTATTTCTTCTACCAAATAGTTGCACGCTTCTATAGCTGCTTTTCGGTGCGCCGATGAGGTGAAAACAAAAAGGCATATTTCTCCGGCTTTTACCGTGCCTAAACTATGATAGATATGAGAACAGGTAAGGTCAAATTTCTCAAAAGCTGACTCTCTGATCTCATGAAAGGCTTTTTCGGCCATTTCTTCATATGCCGAATACTCTATGGCTGTTACCGTTTTTCCTTCTATTTCATCGGCTCTAACTTGGCCCAGGAAAATACTGTGAGCGCCAATATTAGTTTTGCTCTGGTGGTTAGCTATAGAGGTAGCTATTTTATCTGGACTGATAGGCCCATCTACAAAGACCTTTTTTGGTTTCTTATTACTCATTTTAATATTTTTTGAATGCCTCCTTCTACATTAATCAGGTTGGTGAAGTCAAAAGTTTCATTTAAGAATTCAATGGCTTTTTTGCTTCTGATGCCTGATTGGCAGTATACATAAACAGGCTTTTGATTAGGGATTTCTCGGTGTCTGTCGCCAAGCTGGCTGAGCGGAATCTTTATAATATTTTTATTCTCTGGCTGAGGTTGCTCATGGGGCTCCCTCACATCCAGATACATTTTTTCATTGTCATTTACCTGGCACTGAACGGCTTCCAGGGTAAGTGGCTTATTGATTATATTTTTGACCGATGCTTCGTTTCTTTGAAAGCTAATGACCTGCTCTTGCATGGTTAGCGTATGAATAATCTTAAGCTTACCGCTCAAAGGATCGCCCAATTCTAGAATTAGCTTTATGGCTTCAGTAGCCTGATAAGTGCCTAAAATGCCAGGAAGTACTCCTATTACGCCTGTTTCTTCACAACTCACATCGCTTTTAGGGGCTTTTGGAAACAAGCAGCGGTAGGTAGGGCCATTTTTATAATTAAACACGGATAGCTGACCTTCGTACTTATAAATGGAGGCATAAATCCATGGTTTTTTGGTTAGTAGGCAAGCATCATTAATTAAATATTTGGTCTGAAAATTATCAGTGCCATCAATAATGATATCATATTTTTCAATGATACTTATGGCATTTTCAGTATTCAGATTTTCTATGTAAGTGTGAAAGCAGGTGTCTGAATTTAATTTTTCAAGGTACTGCTGTGCCGCTTCAGCTTTGGGCTGACCTATGTTATCTTCAGTGTATAAAATTTGACGGTGAAGATTGGTGATATCCACTTTATCATGATCTAATAAGCCTAATGTGCCTACTCCTGCAGCAGTAAGGTATTGTGCTGCCGGGCAACCCAAGCCACCCATGCCTACTATCAGTACTTTGGCATTATTAAGCTTTTGCTGTCCTAACTGTCCTATTTCTGGCAGCTTGATCTGTCGGCTATATCGTGATGCGGTTTCATTCATAGTTTATCCTCCGGCAAAAGGAGGTAGTAATGCTATTTCATCGCCTTCTTTAACATCGCCTTGGTCATTCAATTGCTGATTAATGGCCACTTGAATGCTATCTTCATCATTGAGATTGTATTTATTTATGCAGTAAGCCTTAATCTGGCTGGCATTTTTCAAATCATCCGTGAGTTCCAGGGTTTCATTGCCTACTCCGGTTTGCTCGGCTATGGCTCCAAAATATTTGATGGTAACGCTATGGCTCATAGGTTTGTTACTTTAAACTGATGGTGTTTCTTATCATGAATAGTTCCTTGTTTTTCTCTCAACGGCTGCCCATTGCTGTGGGTTATCACTGCCTGAATTTCTGAGAGCACAGATAGGGCTATTTCGGCTGGTGTTTCAGCGCCCAGATGTAGGCCTATAGGTGCATATATTTTTTCCACTTGTTCCTCAGTAAGCTCTATTCCTAATAGCTGTAGATCATCTAACATGCGATTAAACTTCTTTTTAGGTCCTAAAATACCTATGTAGGGTATTTCAGGGTAGTTTAGGAGTAGTTTGAGTACTGCTAAATCATAATTATAATTATGGCTAATCAAAACAAAGGCGGTGCGGTTATCTATGGTTATGCTATCGAGAAACTGCTCTGGTTTAGTCACTATTACCTGACAGGAACTAATAAAGCGTTCAGGATTAGCATGAGTGGGGCGCCCGTCGGTTACTACTATATCCCAGCCCAATATGTCAGCCATATTTGAAAGCACTTGTGCGTCATTACCTGCTCCAACTAGCACCAGAGTAGGAGGAGAGGTGTAATGTTCTAAAAATGCATGCTGAACTTCATCATCTTTATGGTATTCTCCAAAATGAGGAAATTCATGCTCTAATACTTTCGCTGCATCACTTTTTATTTGTTCAAAAAGCGTGGAGTCATTAAGTGTAGTTGATGTGTTTAG
Organism: Fulvivirga maritima; assembly: GCF_021389955.1. Lineage (NCBI taxonomy): Bacteria > Pseudomonadati > Bacteroidota > Cytophagia > Cytophagales > Fulvivirgaceae > Fulvivirga > Fulvivirga maritima. Next base: position 5,739,978 of record NZ_CP089980.1, on the reverse strand, counting down.
TTGTGAATCAAATACCAGTTGAGTGCCTTTTTGTTCTTTATGTTTGTTTAGGTTAAAAAGGCTTACAATTACTTTTTGCTCTTTAGAGCTTATCACTTCTTTTAAAAGAGATATTGGGTTATTTTCTTCTTCTGGGTTAATAGGCTCGAAGAGTACTTGAATAATGCCATTACAGCCGAGCTGAGCGCCTATAACAGCATCATCTTCATCGCTGGTGTCATAAGAGATTAACTTGTTTTTGTTTTGGTGAAGCGCATGTAGTGCTTTTTTGAGAGCGTCACCTTCCAGGCAGCCGCCACTAATAGCTCCGGTCATGAGTCCATTCTCGTCTACCAACATGCGAGCCCCTGCTTTGCGGTAAGATGAACCTTCCACATGGACCACCGTAGCCAGCGTACACTGAAGGTCGTTGGCCTGTGCTTTTTCAAAAGCTGATATGATAGATTCAAGTTCTCTCATTATACTTCAGTTTGATTTTATTAATGTCTTTATCATGTACAGCGGCCTTTTCATATAAATTGTCCTGTTAACAAGTCATTAGTTATTCGCTAAAGGAATATCTTTTACATTGATAGATTTAATCTCTCTTATCCAACGGGCATGTTTTTTTTCACCGGGTACTATCATTTGAAATGGACCAACATGCTCAGGAAGGCTTTTGTTATCTGCCTGATAGGCTATAAAAACGGCTTCGTCTTTAAATTGAGGATCTACCTCGGTAACGCTATAAATCACTTTGTAGCCATCAAGGGCATCTACCAGTATGTATTTAGTGAGGTTTCCTTTGATGTTACTCTTTTCAAAATTTACATCTATTAGCTCTAAAACATCTTTAAGAAGAACGCCGTGGTATGCGTGTGCTTTTTTGTCGTGCCCGGTAAGTTGCTTATCTACTTGCGGAAGTGATTCTAAATCTTCCAGACTTACTTCTATGGTATTATCTCCATTGGTAAGGGTGAAAGTGGGTGAGGGTTGTGATTGGCACGAATAACTAAATGCTGCTATAATAATACATAGCCAGGCTGCTTTCATATGAGTGTCTTTAATATTGAATTATTTAGAGTAGAGAGTAAATAGATGAAATTCAATCTTAAAGAATCACGTTACAAGAATACGATATATTTTTGAATATATAACGCTTGGCGCGAAGAAATGTTTATTTACTGTTTATAGAAGATCCAGTATTTGATTTTCATGAGAGATAAGTTCTTCTATTTTATTATTAAGCTCAGTATAGCTTTTCATTATTTTTTTACCTTTTTCAGTGATCTCGGCACCGCCACCTTTGGCTCCTCCTTTTTGTAATACTACTATGGGCTCACTGGATTTACTGTTTAGCGTGTTTATGATGTCCCAGGCCTTTTTATAGGACATGCCCATAGTTTTGGCGGCTTTAGAAAGGGAACCTAATTCATCTATGAGTTGTAGAAGCTTTAATGGTCCGGGACCAAAATACTTTTCTTCGTCAATATTGATCCAGCAACGAAATCGAATTTCTTTCATATTATAATATTGATAGGCTGCTAAGTTGAGGAAATAGAGAATTGTAATCAAGTTTTGATTTGCGTAACTGGTTTTCACGAAAAAGCACCATATGATATTAGAATTAATACATGACGTGCTTTTTGGTTTGATTTTATTAATTGATTGTTTGATATCTGTAAGTAATTTGGCAATTTTTTTTATATTCTTGTAACTAGAGTAAATAGATGAAATTTCAATATTTCATTGCAGTAGGTTCATAGTATCATCTTTATCGCGCTTTAACCAGTGTTGCAACATTGGCAAAGGTGTGTTAATTGCATTATGTCCTGCTGGTTGTGTTTCGGTGTGCACACATCGAAATTGATTTTGAGAAACAATGAGAGACTAGACTAAAAAAGAATCATGGCAGTATTTAAATTAAAAATCAATGGCAAAAGCCGCGAGGTGGATGTCGATCCTTTTACCCCATTACTTTGGGTGCTTCGTGATCATCTGGGGCTTGTAGGAACCAAATTTGGTTGCGGTATAGCTCAGTGTGGAGCGTGTACAGTTCATGTAGATGGTAATGCCGTACGCTCATGTCAGATGCCGGTACAATTAATTGGTGAAGGAGAAGTGACTACTATTGAAGGTCTTAGTGAAGAAGGAGATCATCCTGTACAGAAAGCATGGCTTGAGCAGGATGTGCCACAGTGCGGCTACTGTCAGGCAGGGCAAATTATGTCTGCCACTGCACTACTGAAGCAGAATCCTAATCCTACAGATGAAGAAATAGAGACTGCTATGAGTGGTAATATATGCCGATGCGGTACCTATACTCGTATTAAAAGAGCAATCAAATCAGCTTCACAAAACCAAAACGCTTAATTTATGGCCATTTTAAAGACAAAAGTAGGAAGAAGATCCTTTTTAAAGACTTCTGCGCTTGCAGGTGGCGGTTTGATGATCAGCTTTAGCTGGTTGGCCTCATGTAAGTCAGGAAAGGATGAGAAAAAAGTATTAGAGATGCCTGATGAGTGGTTTGAGCTTAACGGATATTTGAAAATAGGTAATAATGGAGTGGTTACTATCATGTCGCCCAATCCGGAGATAGGTCAGAATGTGAAGACTTCTATGCCTATGATCGTGGCTGAGGAGCTTGATGTAGACTGGGAAACGGTAATAGTGGAGCAAGCTCCTTTAAATACTGATCTTTTCACCAGGCAATTAGCCGGAGGTAGTCAGTCTATCCGCCAGGGATGGAACAGCTTGCGCATGGCAGGAGCTACAGCCAGAGATGTATTAAGACAGGCCGCTGCTAAAAAGTGGAATGTTCCTAAAGAGGAAGTCACAACCAGTAAAAGTGTGCTGGAACATAAAGGTAAGAAGCTGGGCTACGGAGAAGTGGCTGCTGAAGCTGCTTCTATGACGGTGCCGGAAGAGGTAGAACTTAAAAATCTCGGAGATTTTACGATTGTAGGTACGCCTAAAGGAAATGTAGACGGCAAGAAGATAGTAACAGGTAAGCCTTTGTATGGAATAGATATTCAGAAAGAAGGAATGCTCTATGCTATGATGGAGCACCCGCCAGCCTTTGGAATGAAACTCAAGTCTTTTGATGCTACTGAGGCTAAAGCTATGCCTGGTATTAAAGATGTGTTTTCAATAAAATCATATCAGGATGACTATCAGCGGCAGTGGTCTGATGTGTCAGCATTTTCTGAGTTTGTAGTGGTGGTAGGTAATTCTACCTGGGAAGTGCTGAGCGCTAAGAAGAAGCTAAAAGTAGAGTGGGAAAAAGAGAGTGAAGCAGAAAGCACTGCCGATCACCTGGCCAAGTTAGACAACATACCTGACAGTGTAGTAAATGTTGCTCGTAAAGACGGTGACCCTGAAAAGGTATTTAAAAATGCCGCTAAAGTGATAGAAAGAACCTATACGGCGCCTTTCTTATCTCACAATACCATGGAGCCTATGAACTTCTTCGCCCATGTTACTGCTGATAAGGCTGAGTTTATAGGGCCTATCCAGACACCTGAATTTATGGAGAAAAGTGCTTCTGCGCGTTTAGGATTGCCTTTAGAGAAAATTGATATTCAAATGACTCGTATGGGAGGTGGTTTTGGTCGCAGATTATACGGTCACTTTTTGATAGAAGCTGGAGTAATTTCGCAGAAAATGAATGCACCGGTGAAGCTGGTATATACTCGTGAAGACGATATGACTTTTGGTACTTATCGTCCTGCCTATAGAGCGGATTATAAAGCGGCATTAGATGAAAACAATAACCTGATAGCCTTCCATGTGAAAGCCGGAGGTATACCAGAGAGTCCTTTGTTTGCTAATCGTTTTCCTGCCGGAGCAGTAGATAATTATTTGGCAGAATCCTGGGTGCTGGAATCTAACATATCAGTAGGAGCATTTAGGGCGCCTCGTTCTAATTTCATTGCTGGTGTAGAGCAAGCCTTTATTGATGAGGTGGCCGAAGCAGCAGGAAAAGATCCTATCGATTTCCGATTAGAGCTTATGGAGAAGGCTAAGAATAGTCCTGTAGGTAAAGATAATGATTATGATGCCGAGCGCTATGCCGGAGTGCTTCGCTTAGTGCGCGAAAAGTCTAAGTGGGGAACAGAAGAGAAAGGAGTTCACAGAGGAGTATCTGCTTATTTCTGTCATAACAGTTATGTGGCTAACGTGGTAGACCTGGAGATGAAGAATAATGAGCCTGTGATTAAGAAGGTGTATTGTGCGGTAGACTGCGGTATTGTAGTGAACCCTATAGCAGCTACTAACCTGGTAGAAGGGGGTACAATAGATGGTATTGGTCATGCTATGTATAGTGCCATGACTTTTAAAGATGGTAAACCTGATCAGAAAAACTTTGATACTTACCGTCTTATTCGTCACTCTGAAGCACCAAAAGATGTTGAAGTACATTTTGTGAAGAGCGATATTGATCCTACCGGGTTGGGAGAACCACCATTCCCTCCGGTAATTGGTGCTTTGGCTAATGCTTTATATAAAGCGAATGGCAAGCGCACCTACAGTCAGCCTTTCTTGGCTAAGTCCTTTCAGCTTGGTTAAAGGAAGCTGGAAATAAGAAAGAATTGATAGCGGCCTTCGGGTCGCTATTTTTTTTACTGCTCAAACAAATTTCTTCAAGATAAGGTGACCTTTTTATGAAAGGGTGAATAATTAGATGTATTCATTGCTTTTAAAAGAAGCGATGTTTGTTTTTCTTAGTTTTTCGTTTGTATCTCATTATTTGTAGTCTATTAATTGGTAGAACTTTGCTAAAGTGGAGTTGTTGAGGCTCTAGGTAACAATATTTAGGTTAATATTTCAGTGTGTATGACAGTAATCAATAAAGAAAATAATGCCAATCTGGGTAATCTAGTGTGGAGTATTTTGGCCGCACTGATGGCTTTTACCTCTTTATCTACCGATATATATTTGCCAGCTATGCCTGTAATGCAGGAAGACTTGCAGGGAGATGTAGAGCTTACTGTTACCGGCTTTCTTATTGGTTTTGCAATCGCTCAAATTATCTGGGGACCTATTAGCGATCGTTATGGAAGAAAGCTGCCTTTAACCATAGGGCTGGTCATTTTTATTTTGGGTTCTATTGGCTGTGCTTTTTCAGAAACTATCGTTCAAATAGTGGTCTTTCGTGTATTTCAGGCCTTTGGAGCTTGTGTTGGGCCTATGCTATCACGAGCAATGGTGAGGGATACCTTGGAGCGCTCTAAAGCGGCAGAAATGTTATCTACCTTGATGATTCTCATGGCTTTGGCGCCTATAATAGGGCCATTGTTAGGAGGTCAAATTCTTAAGTTCAGTACCTGGCATAGCATATTTTGGTTATTGGCAGTAATAGGGGTGATCATGCTTTTTTCTTTGTTTAAGCTGCCAGAAACACTGCCTGAAGAGAGGAGGGAGAATGCATCTCTTTGGGACGCTTTTAAAAAATATAATTTCCTTATCCGCAACAGGCGGTTTATGACCTATACGCTTTGTGTTACCTTCTTTTATGTGGGTGTTTATGCTTTTGTGGCTGGTTCTCCTTTGGTCTACATCAAGCATTTTAATGTAGACCCTGAAAATTATGGATGGCTATTCGCTGTGAATGTGGTGGGCATAGCTACCTTGAGTTTTATTAACAGGCTTTTGGTGAGAAGGTACAGTCTGGATAGCCTTCTAAAGGAGTCAACCACTATAGCTATGGTCGCCGGGATTACTCTGGCCACATTAGTGAAGCTTGACATTGGAGGTATTTATGGGGTGATGGTGCCTGTGTTTTTCTTCTTTTCTATGAATGGGGTAGTGGCGGCTTGTTGTACAGCTGCAGCTTTAGATAAAGTGCCTGAGATAGCTGGCGCGGCTTCTGCGCTCTTAGGTTCATTACAATACGGAAGTGGCATTTTATCTACTGTGCTGCTGGCAGTTTTTAGTGATGGTGAAGGGGAGCCCTGGACTATGTGTTGGATAATAGGCCTGTTTGCTACGGCCGCCGCGTTTACCATGTATTTAAGAAAGAGAGAAGCTCATTAGCAAAGGCTTTTCATATTTATAATAATCAGTTTCAATAAATATACTTTCCAATCTGGTTGAAATTGATGTTTCTATCGTCTTTTCTGTTTATTTATAGATGTTGATTGGTATATAATGGTTAAATCATTGCCTTATTGATTGAATACGATGGGGTGTGTTTAGGTTTGAATAATATACTTTTTGGTATGATAATCTTTAGCCTGCTTCTAAGGTTTGATGGTACTTTTGCATTAAGATTTAATTAAAACATATCTGCTGACAGTGGTAATTGCTCATGATGAGAATGGCAAAAGGAAAAGAGCAATGCCGCTTAGTGGAAAACAACAACAATGAAAAAAGTAACCATTTTAGCAGCATCTGTTCTATTGTTTTTAGGACAGGCCTGCACGCAAAAGCAAGAAGATAACAGTAGTGTATCTGAAAGCAAGGAAAAGACAGAAACAAGTGAAAATAAGGAAAAGATGAGTGAAAAAGAACAATACACCTTTGAATTGAGTGACAAGGTTACTCGCAAAAAAGTAACTTTTAAAAATCGTTATGGCATTACGCTAACAGGAGATTTCTATTTACCTAAAAATGAGGAAGCTGGTAAGCTGGCAGCTTTGGCTATCAGTGGACCTTTCGGAGCGGTAAAAGAGCAGGCTTCTGGTTTTTATGCTAATACTATGGCTGAGCGCGGATTTGCTGTATTAGCTTTTGATCCTTCTTATACAGGTGAAAGTGGGGGTGAGCCTCGTTTTGTAGCTTCTCCTGATATTAATACAGAAGATTTTAGTGCAGCAGTTGATTTTCTTGGAATACAAGATAATGTAGATAGAGAGAAAATCGGAATCATTGGTATATGTGGTTTCGGTGGATTTGCTTTAAATGCTGTGGCTGTAGATAAAAGAGTGAAAGCAGTAGCTACCACTAGTATGTATGATATGTCACGGGTAAATGCAAAAGGATATTTTGATGCAACTACTCCTGAGCAACGTACACAAATATTAGAGCAATTAAGTGAGCAACGTTGGAAAGATGCTGAAAATGGAACACCAGCTTTAGCTCCTAATGGTCTGCCTGATAAAATTGAAGGAAATGAGCCTGAATTCGTTCAAGGGTACTTCGATTATTATAAAACAGACAGAGGTTTTCACCCGCGTTCTATTAACTCTAACGGTTCTTGGACAGTGACAACTCCTATTTCTTTAATGAACATGCCTATTTTGACTTACATTAAAGAAATCTCTCCCAGACCCATGTTGATCATAGCTGGTTCAGAGGCTCACTCTCGTTACTTCAGTGAAGATGCTTACAAAGCAGCGGAAGAGCCAAAGGAGCTGATGATTATCCCTGGAGCTGTTCATACTGACTTATATGATGGCGGAGATAAAGATTATATTCCTTTTGATAAATTAGAAACGTTCTTCACTGAAAATCTTAAATAAGAGATTTTTCTGAAGATGAAGATTATATCAATCATACCTGTTTAGCGTGTATGAAGAACAAAGAAGGGCGCTCGCGCCCTTTTTTGATTTTTGCCTCATTGACTGAGAGCCTAAAGTTGCTGTCGTCAAAAGGGGAATTCAGTTGTTTATATTTTACAAATACATTTTAAAATAATATGTCAGAAACATCAATCATATTAAAAGTGGGAGATACTAAAATTAATGCAGTATTTAATGATTCTACTACTGCAAAAGATCTTCTTAATAAATTGCCATATACCGTAACCTTACATCGTTATGAATTTGATTACTGCGGAGTGATTCAGGAGCCATTAGCTTATGACGAGAGTGATAAACATAATGGATGGGTAAATGGAGATATCTGCTTGGCGGGAGCTTATTTTACTATATTATATTCAGGCGAGGAGCAGTCGGCTTCACATACTGGTCTTATTAGAATAGGCAAGGTTACTGATGATTTAAATAAAGTAAAAGCTTTGTCTGATGAAATAGAATTAACAGTGGATGTGGCTCAATAAACCTGGAAGTGTGAGTCTTCTACTCCTTTAATATAGAAAAAGCAAAAGGTGGAGTGAAGTAGCCTTTTGCTTTTATAATCTTTTTGGTAGGCTTATATTTTACTTATCATCTTTAACCACTGTAACTCTTTCATTTTTTTCAGCGGTTTCCATTCCCCATTTGGCCATACCTTCTAATAATGGTATGAGAGTTTTTCCAAAATCAGTTAATGAATATTCCACCTTAAGAGGAGGTTTGTTGGTGTATACTTTTCTTTCTACCAAACCATCAGCTTCCAATTCTTTTAGTTGTAGGCTAATAGTGCGCTCCGTAACCATGGGGAGTAGCTTTCTTAACTCGCTATATCGCTTTTTTTTAATTAATTGAATCAAAATTACCGCTTTCCATTTTCCGCCTATGTACTTCATAGTCAGACTGGTACCACATGGATATTGCTTGTTGTCTATACAATACATCTCTTACTATACAATTTGACCGTTATTGCAAAGCTATAATACTATACTTAGGTTTGCAACTATATTATTTATAGTATTAAAGTTTAGTTGTCTGGTTGCATTCAAGTCTGTAGGAGTAAATTTTGCAGTAGGTGCAGGGTTTAGTCATGAGCTATATTTTGAACTTTTGTTAATAACCATAGTTAGAATCTAAAACCTAAATCTAATAATTATGAAAAATCAATCAATTGTTTCATTGGTGGGAATGTTAATGCTAGGCTGTCTCAGTTTTGCATGTAGTTCAGATGATGAGGCTACCCCGCCAACAGAAAATCCCGGTACTCCTACAGATAGTTTGCTAGCTCCAGTAGAGACATTGCCACCTAATACCGATTATGAACCGGCTTTTGAGGGGCAAACCAGAATTAATGGTGTGGCTACAGAAACCGAGTATCAGGTGACAGAATTTGCTACCGGTCTTTCGAACCCTTGGGGGATGACCAATTTACCTGATGGTAGAATTCTGTTAACTGAAAAAGGAGGTACCATGCGTATTATTTCTACTTCAGGCCAGGTGAGTAATGCTATTACAGGGTTGCCATCTGTTAACAGTTCAGGTCAGGGTGGTTTGCTAGATGTAGCTATAGATCCTGATTTTACAACCAACCGTCTGGTGTATTGGACCTTTTCGCTAAATGGGCAAGGAGGAACCGCCACCGCAGTGGGTAAAGGAAGACTTGCAGATGATGAAGAGACCATTGAGAATGCTGAGGTCATTTATACGGCTATTCCGTTCTTCAATAGTACTTTGCACTATGGAGGTCGCTTAGCGTGGGATGGTGATGGAAATTTATTTGTAAGTACAGGTGAGCGTTCTGATTTGGCTTCCAGACCAGAGGCTCAGGAGCTGGATGCTGCTTTAGGTAAAGTACTTCGCATCACAACTGATGGAGATCCTGTAGCTGATAACCCTTTTGTGGGGCAGCAAGGAATACTGCCAGAGATTTATTCTTACGGTCATAGAAATCCACAAGGTCTGGCTATTCACCCTACAACTGGTGATTTGTGGGAGGTTGAAATGGGCCCAAGAGGGGGTGATGAGGTGAACCTGATCAGTGCAGGTGACGATTATGGCTGGCCTACCATTTCATATGGTATAGAGTATTCTGGTGGCCCTATCGGTGAAGGTATAACACAGCAAGAAGGAATGGAGCAGCCAGAGTATTATTGGGATCCTGTGGTATCTCCCAGTGGCGTTACTTTCTATACCGGAAGTTTAATATCAGAATGGACTAATAACCTGTTTTTGGCAGGCCTTAGTGGTCAGCATGTGGTTAGGCTTGTGATAGAAGATAATGCTGTGGTAGGTGAGGAGCGCTTGCTGGAAGATGAAGGACATCGATTTAGAGATGTGCTTGAAGGGGTAGATGGAGCGCTATACGCTGTAACTGATGAGGAAAATGCTACTCTTTATAGAATAGGCCTATAAATATTGATCCCAATATTCATTTATCGCTAATTCCAAATGATTAGAAGTAAGATTGCGAAGAATTAGTAATTGATTTATTAGTAATGAGGTCGTGTAAAGTAATTTACGCGGCCTCATTATTTATGAAAGGAGTTGAGTTTAAAAACTCACTCCAGTCATTTGCTCTGATACTTTCCATAGCTTTTGTGCTTTTTCTATATCTTTAGAAAGCGCATTAGAGTCCACTTTTTTTGGATATCCTCTGGCTTCAAACAACCCGCCAGGGCCGAAGTAGTCGCCAGATTTTGCCGTAGGGTCAGTAGCTGCCCTGAGAGTGGGTAAAGTTCCCTTTTCTACACCTTGTGCCATAAACTTGTTGAAAAACTGTAAAAGCTTGCTATGTCTGTCTAGGTCAGTGGCGGTTACTCCTGGGTGAGCGGCTACCATTTTAGGAGCATTAGGGTTGCTGCTAAATTTCCTGGCGCCTTCATAGGTAAAGTATAAGTTGGCTAATTTGCTGTCACCATACGCTTTGTTGGTGTCATATTTCCTTTTTTCCCAATTGATGTCATCAAAATCAATATCTCCCATGCGGTGCCCAATGCTAGAGGTGGCCACCACCCTTGAATCTTTGGTTTGTATTAACGCAGCCATCAATTTGCGGGTAAGAGCAAAGTGTCCTAAGTGATTAGTGCCCATTTGAATTTCAAATCCATCTTCCGTTTTTGCGTAAGGGCACATCATAACTCCTGCATTATTGATCAATATATTTAATTGATCATATTGCTGTAGAAATTCTTTAGCAAAGCTTTCAATGGATTTTAAGCTGCCTAAATCGAGCTTTTTAACTTCTAGCTTAGCTTTTGGGTGTTCTTTTGTGATCTCTTGTATTACTTTTTCTCCTTTTTCCGTATTTCTTACAGCCATAATTACGGTAGCACCTTTTTCTGCCAATACTTTGCTGGCCTCCTTACCTAATCCGCTGGTAGCTCCTGTAATTATTATCACCTTTCCTGTTTGATCAGGAATATCGGCATGTGTCCATTTTTTACTCATTATCCTATATAAATTATTTCCTCACCTTTAGTGAGGTCAATGTTTTACAATGTTAACTATGAATAATAAACACTATAAAAACTGATCTGTTCTCAATAGAAGTGTCTTTTGTTCAGGAAATCAATAGGTTAGGAGCAGGTTTCAATGGATTATGATTTGAATTTTTCTCTCAATTCAGCCTTTCGTTCTTCCCAGGTGTCAATGATAGTTTTTGGTGACAGGTCCTTCACATCGTCCCATCTTAATTTTGGATCGTAATAGTAGCCGTTTTCGGTTTCCTTAAAAAAGGCTAACGTTTCTCTTAAAAAACTGTGGAATTTTGGGAAAAGAGACTCATCAGTGTGGTTAAGGCAATTTTGAGTTTCATCAAATAACTGTTCCAGTAAAATAAGTAGCCGAGCCATTAGAAATATAGCTTTATCTTCTTTGTTTTCATGTAAGGCTAAAGTTATTCTTAGCATGGTAGGCTTGCTGTAATGTCCTTTGCCTTCGTCTTCACACATAGTAGCATGCTTTTCTAAATCATTTGCACTGGATTTAATAATAGGACCATCAAAGAAATAATTTCTAAATAGGTATTCAGTATAATGGGAGTGAGTAGAGTAGTTATTTATTATCGAATCGAGATTAGACTGATAGATTTCAGTGGTTTTGTTTCTAAATAAGTAAGCCTTTTCTAATTCTCCTTGTTTCAAATAAATATCAGAAATGGCCTCTGTATTAGAAGCCAGATAATAAATTTCAAAGGCGGGAGATTCTGTGGCATCAATTAGCCTTTGATAAATTTCTTCTGCCTTTTCCAGTAGATCTATTCGCTCCAAGCGAACGCCCTCATTGTGTAAATAATGAGCGTTTTCATGTGCTTCTATCTTTGTAATTGATTTAATTTCCCAGTTAAGCACTTGGTTTAGCCAGGGGAGGTATAGGTCTTCTGGGAATAATTGCTCAGGTAGTTTTTTCCAAGCTATATGTTCTTTTAGCTGATCTAAAGATTTGCAGATATTCATGCTTACATTGCTGTTTTTTCTGAATTGATCTTCAGCAAAATTTTCAAAGGTAGCCTTTTCAAGTAATTGCAAACTGTTTATCTCATTTTGAACTTGCGCGTCTGAAGCTGCTATGGGAATGAATATTAATTTTAAATCACTAGTGTCCGAGAAAAAGATAGGGGCCTCTGAATAATTTCAAGAGTGCCCCATAATGTGTATTTTCGGTTTACCACAACAAAAAATCACACATGAGTAAAAATACATATTTCTACGGACAGCCAATCTTTTCTCAACTATTATCGCTGATAGATAAATCGGTGTTAAATCAAATAATATCAAAATACCAATCTGACAGATATTACAAGAAATTGAATACTTGGCATCACCTAGTAAGCATGTTATACTGCTGTTTCAGTGGGGCAAGTGCTCTCAGAGAGCTTACTACGGGGCTTTTGGCCTGCCAAAACAAGCTGATCCATTTAGGTATTCAATTTATACCCAGACGTTCCACTTTATCAGATAGCAACAAAAAACGCAGTAGTATAGTCTTTGCAGACATTTACATGAAATTGTTTAAAAAGTATCGGCACCTTTTGCCGGACAGCCGCTTGAGAATGGAAGTTCTCAATAAACTTTATATTGTTGATTCAACGATTATTAGTCTGTTTAAAGATATTCTCAAGGTAGCAGGACGCCCTAGAAAAGATGGCAAAAGCAAGGGAGGCATTAAAGCTCATGTAATGATTCATGCGGCAGAATTAATGCCATGTTTAGTACGGTTGACCAAGGGAAGTCAGCATGATCATACATTTTTAAAGCAATTACAACTCCCAGAAGGATCCTATGTGGTGATGGATAAAGGGTATATCGATTATAGACAATACGCACAATGGAGTCATCAAGGGATATTTTACATTACTAGAATGAAGGAAAATGCCAGATATCAATCAATAGATGAGCTAGAACTGCCTGAAGATAAAGACTTTTGTGTACTTAAGGATGAAAAAGTTGTTATCAGTTTCAAGACTGATGGACAAGTGCAAGAGCTTCAAAATAGAAGAATAGCCTATTATGATGACCTCAATAATAAATTATTAGTGTTTATGACCAATAATATGGAGTTGGAAGCAGCCACAATAGCGGCCATTTATAAATACCGATGGCAGATAGAGCTTTTATTTAAAAAGCTGAAGCAGAACTTTCCTCTCAAATATTTTCTGGGGGACAACCAAAATGCTATTGAGATCCAAATTTGGAGTGCCCTGATCTGTCTATTATTGATGGAAGTAGTCCGAAAACAGATCAAAAAAAGATGGGCCTTCTCTAATATGGTCTCATTGGTAAGGTTTCACTTGATGGCCTATGTTCACCTTACCCGCTTTCTAAACAATCCAGACCTAGAACTTCAAAAAACAATATATAAAACCAATCAATACCCTTTATTTAGTCCATAGAGGGCTCACTTTTCCAGATTAGAAGAAAACCACTTTATTTTTGCTTAGAATCGCTAAAATTTCTTAGACCAGAGTTTAGTCGGACACTAGTGATTTTAAATAAAGTTCCCAATCTCCATTAGTGGGAGCTGTAGCTATAGACTTGCGAATATTGAGATAGGCCTGCTCTAAGTAATTAGCGGAGGGCTTATGTTCTAAGATGGTTTCAAAGACCATGGCCAGCTGTTTGTAAGCATCTTGTTGCTCTTCCGGAGAGGTGTGCATTATAGATTCATTCACTTCAATGGCCTTTTCCATGAACTTCTTAATTTCCTCTTCAGGCGCATTGTTTTTAACGGACTCTTCTAGCATTATAAGATAAGCCCGGCTGAAGCAGTCATCTATAGGTTTATCATACAGTAGTTCAGCCCTCTCTAAGATAGGCAATAGAGAATTGATGCCTTCAGTGGTAAGTTTTCCGCAGGCGTGATCATAATCCATTTGAGCGTAAAGACTTACTAAACCATCTGCTAAATTAGTTTTGGCTTCTTCATCAGAGCTATTCTTTAGTTTTTCAAAAAGGTTGAAAAGGGCTTCAATGTCATAGTTATTTACTAATCTGTCTATATAAGTATCATTGAGGCTCAAATTGGCAGATTCACCATCCAGGTAATAATTACTGACATGGACATGATCCAGCGCTCCCATTAAGCTGTTTTCATAAGGATGCTGAAAATGAGCATCCTGGAAGAAGAAAACAGTGAAATAGGCCTCGTAATTATCATTTATAGATCTGTTTTTTTGTTGATATTCTATCAGTTGCAGGTACTCAGATTCCGATAGGTATTCAAAATAATTGGCAGGTGATTCTTCTCCCATACGTTCTATGGCATAAACAGGAAAAGTGCTGATGTTTGTAATTTCAACTACTTTTGGTTTGTGCCCGAAACTTATCAGCTCTTCTAAATATTTATCTCCTTCAGAAGGTTGCTCATAAATGGCTGCTATCCATCTTAAATCGTTGGAAATTACTTCTATACTAAACATTATTGGTTCTTAGTTGAGTGTTGTGGTTGATAATAAGGCAATTATAAGTAAAATCGCCACGTGATTGTAATTGTATTTTATAAATATTTAATAAAGCTTGAGGGGTGGATTTGTCATTAATCTTTTGGAGGAACTAGCTTTCCGCTCATATAAGCATGATTTTTATCTCTGGCGTCTGTTCGGGCAATGTGGTCATAGCTAGTAGTGAAGGTGGAGGGATCGGCTTCTTCTAGCACCTTTACTGATCTGGTGATGCTGTCATGATAGTACACTTGATGGATGTCTTATAATAGCCTCCTTCTATTTTTTCAAATGTTGTAGGATCAGCGCCTTCAACTTTGAGTAGAGGGTCGCCATTATGAAAGATGATCAGATAAATACAGTTATTGTCGCGGCAGAATGAAGGTGAATTGTAATCACCGACTACTTCGAAATTTTTAGTGTCTGTTTGAATGTTAGATTTTTGGCCATACACATATATATTATGCTCATCTATGGCAATGCAATCACTTATGAAATGGAAGTTTTTCGGATCGGCATCTTCTACTATCCAAAATCTGTAGTACATGTGCTTAGCGTCTTTAGCATATGATGATCTAAGACATACCATGCTGTTAGGGTCAGCTCCTTTCAGAATGCTGCCACTTAAATACACATGGTTTTTATCCTTCCAGTAATCACCATAACCCTCTTCTTCAGAAGGTACAGGAGTAAAAGTGGCAGGGTCCGAATTAGGAATTACTTTGCTATTGAAGAATACGTGATTAGTATCTTTAGAGTAGTAGTTAAAGTCATTCATAGGATCAAACGAAGCAGGATCAGCATTTTTTATTTTTTCACCTTCAAGGTAAACAGCCTCTTTACCTATATAATAACCGGAGTTAGGGATACCCCTTATAATATTGATAAGCATTTTAGGAATTCGGTAAAACATTACAGCTAGGATAAAAGGTATTGAAAACCCGATGAGCCAGTTGCTGGCATCCATGCCATAAAAGGGAATATTGAAAATGGTCATCAGCAAGAATATAATTATAGGATAACCCAGGAAAGCTAGTGCTATAAGAATAGAAGAAAGGGAATCAGAAAAGCCGTGAGAGGCAATCATCATAGGAGACATCACAAAGATGCCGCTATAGAAAATAAGTAATAATGTGACTATAATACTGATAATCATGCTTGTAAGCTGGTTTTATGCATAAATAAGCAAAAAATACCATCTTATATGTTTGGTGATAGAAAATAGCAAGACTGGTAGGGTAGTGTAAAACTACAGGTAGATTAATTTATTCAGCCTTTTGGATATAAATATTAGCCAACATTCATGCTTAAATTGCTGTTTTTTTACATGAAGTACCGGTCAACTATGGTTATATGGTCTTTGGGTTCCATAGCTTAGGCTACTTGCTCTTCACTTCATTTCGGCAGGGATGACGGTAATGGTGATAGTGCTTATAATGGTCATTGCGAATGTAACGAAGTGTAGTGGAGTAATCTCGACCTTACTTCTACTGTCCAGTGTAGCCAGCTTTCCGCGATTTTGGAGATTACTTCGTCATGATTTTCTCGTAGTTACCAAGTCGGGAAGGTCCTCATTTCTGTCAGGTCATTACATCAAAGAATTGATGGTCGGGTCTGATTCATGTGTTATTCTTTTGGAGAAACTAGTTTCCCGCTCATATAAGCATGATTTTTATCTCTGGCTTCTGTCCTAGTAATGTGATCATAGCCAGTACTGAAGTTGGCGGGATCGGCTTCTTCAAGCACTTTTACTGATCTGGTGCTGCTGTCATGATAATACACTTGATGGCTGTCTTTATAATAGCCTCTTTCCATTTTTTCAAATGTTGTAGGATCAGCGCCTTCAACTTCGAGTAGTGGATCTCCATTATGAAAGATGATCAGATATACATTGTTTTTATCACGGCAAAATGATGGTGAACTTTCATCACCGACTACTTCGAAATTTTTAGTGTCTGTTTGAATATTAGATTTTCGGCCATACACATAAATAAATTGCTCATCTATAGCAATGCCATCACTTACGAAATGGAAGGTTTGCGGATCGGCACCTTCTACCAGGCGACCACTGTAGTATATGTGCTTAGCATCTTTAGCGTATAATGATCTGAGGCATGCCATGCTGGCAGGATCAGCTCCTTTTAGAATTTTGCCATCTATATATACATTATTTTTATCCTTCCAGTAACCACCATATCCTTTTTCATTTTCAGTAGGTACTGGAGTGAAAGTAGCCGGATCTGAACTAGGAATTACTTTGCCATAGTAGAATACGTGCTTAGCATCTTTAGAATAGTAGGTGACGTCTTCCATAGGATCAAAAGAAGCGGGATCAGCACTTTTTATTTTTTTGCCATTAAGATAAACGGCGTCTTTACCAATATGATAACCGGAGTTAGGAATACCTTTATTAATATTAATAATCATTTGAGGAATTCGGTAGAACATTACTGCCAGGATAAAAGGTACCGAAAACCCGATGAGCCATTTGGAGGGAGCCATGCCATAAAAAGGGATATTGAAAATGGTCATCAGCAAGAATATAATTACAGGATAGCCCAGGAAAAATAGTGCTGTAATGATAGAAGAAAGTGAATCAGAAAAGCCGTGAGAGGCAATCATCATAGGAGACATCATAAATATGCCGCCATAAAAAACAAGGAATATTGTAACTATAATACTGATAATCATGCTTGTAAGCTTGGTTTTATGCATAAATAAGGAAAAAAATATTATCACATGTGTTTGGTGATGGAAAATTGTGAGAGTAGTATAAAGCTAGAGACATTTTGATTTATTTAGCATTATGGGTGGTGTGATTATTTATTGGCCTTCAGTTTTCATTGGTTACCATCAATATTTGCAGTAGAATCAATTAGTGGATAGGCTTGTATCTTAGCAAAACTTTTAGTTTCTTAAGTACGTTAACGGTGAAATAATGATAGATAAGGATAAAATAGCGGAAATTAATGCTAAGAGAAAATCAACTAAAGGTTTTTCGGAAGCATGTATACAGCAGGTGGGAGAGAAGGCAGTTGCTGCTATCGCTAAAAATCGTTCTATATCACATTTTAATGTAAAAGCTATTTATCAAGGTTTTTATCTAACCTCTTCAGTATCGGATACAGACCTGATCTATAATACATCAGCAGATACTAAAACTATTATTGAGTAATAAAATTCATGTTTTGGGTGGGCCAAATGGTGTAGGTAAATCTACATTAGGTAATACCTTTAGTTCAGATACTTCTTCATTCTTTTAGTCAAATAATAACCACCAGTTTTAGGAGCACCTTTAAATTCAACTATCATTACATCTCTAGCTATCTTTAGATACCGTTCTATTGTTGGTTTGGATTTACCTATATGATCAACTACATCATCAGTATTAATACCTTCAGCATCAGATAAATACTTTGCTATCTCTATTATCTCTTTTTTAACACCATCACTTATGCCATCAATTACACCATCACTTACACCATCAGCTATAAGTCTATTTACACCATCACTTACACCATCATATTTTATTCTATGACCTATGCTATTAAGTGATAGTTCTAAACTATTTCCTTTTATTTTCCATTCAGGTATTGGATAATCATGATCTTTACAATCTTCTATCATTCTTAAAGTACCTGTTCCAATCATCTCTATATATCTTCTTACATATAGGATATTCGCCATATCTGGATTTCTAAGTATAGAATCATGATCTTTCTTTAAATCTCTTCTGGTAACTTTCCAGTATTAGTAATTACTAGCTTCTCTGGGTAAACAGATATATTAACGGTACTTGATATTTTAGAATAATCTCTATGTATTAATGCATTTAGCAATCCCTCTCTTAGAGCCAAAATTGGAATGTCTTTAGTTGTTCTTTGTAAACTATTGATGTTACTAGATCTGGCTAGCTGGGTATCAAAGAAATCCCAAATCATCTGGATGTTTCTGAAAATATTACCATCATAAACCCGATCAAAAAGAATGGTTTTCCCTCCTTTAGTAGAACTATAAATCGTAGCTCTGATCTTACTCTGTGGAACGAACCTCACAGGCAGTCTTCCAAATAAAACAATTGCAGCATTGGTAAGACAAGACTACCTCCATATATCAATCCCATTCTGGACAAGAATTCTCTAGCCGATAAGTGATGATTGCCTGGATTTAATTTAACATACTCTTTAATGGTATTATTGATTTCCTGATTGTCCAGATCATCACTTCCAGCACCTCTCCAGCTCTCAAAATCTTAAGTTTGAAGGAATTTTTTTCTTCATCATTCATCATAAAAATAGATTTGAAAAACGCTATGATATTTTCCTCGGAGACAATAGGGAGTAAAGACAGAATAATCTTCTCTTTCTTCTCTACACTTTGTAGAGGTATTTTATTGGTCTTTTTCCCATACCTAACTCTTTGCCAATGACCATTCTCGGGTAATGGGATATTGTGTTTAATACACTTTTTGCGGAGGCTATTATCAGATATATTAAACTGCTTTGCAAGCACCGACAAGGGTTTATTCTAAACCTTTTCATAAAGCCCTTTTCAGGTAATCATGATTTCAGCCATGTTATTATTTCTTATTGCTTCGTCACATATTATTTGATTAATATTTTAAATTGAAAATAACTAAGGCAAAAATTATATAAGTTAGGGGTTTTAATTTGATTCGATTGGGATTTAAGAGATGACGGAAGAAAAACGAAAGCTTGAACAACAACTCTGGAATATTGCCGATACCCTTAGAGGGAAGATGGATGCGGATGACTTTAGAGATTATATACTAGGGTTTATCTTTTATAAATACCTCAGCAAGAAAATGGACATCTATGCCAACACCATCTTAAAGCCCGATGGTATGACGTATGATGAGATCGATGAGGAGTCAGAAAAAGGGCAACAATACTTGGAAGCCATTAAAGCGGAGGCTTTAGATGCTTTAGGGTACTTCTTATTGCCTTCAGAGCTGTTCAGCAGACTCGCTAAGCGTGGAAATGCTGAGGGTAAGAGTAAATTCATTTTGGATGACTTAAATAAGGTGCTTAACCACATAGAGCAAAGCACGATGGGTACCGACAGTGAGGAAGAGTTTGTCAACCTCTTCGAAGACCTTGACCTTACCTCCTCAAAACTTGGGAAGACAGAGAACGCTAAAAACGAATTGATTGTAAAGGTCATGTCTCATTTGGAGGAGATTGATTTTAGAATTGATGATGTGACGGCTGATGTATTGGGAGATGCCTATGAATACCTGATTGGCAAGTTTGCCAGTGGTGCAGGTAAGAAAGCAGGTGAATTTTATACCCCGCAACAGGTAAGTAAGCTGTTAGCAAGCATTGTTACAACAGGTGAAGACAAATTGAAGAGTGTTTATGACCCAACTTGTGGTTCAGGGTCTTTATTGTTGCGTGTGGCGAAGGAGGTAAAAGAAGTGGGTAAGTTTTATGGACAGGAAATGAACCCTACTACCTTCAACTTATGCCGCATGAACATGATTATGCATGATGTGCATTACCGCAGATTTGATATTAAAAATGAAAATACTTTAGAGCAACCGCAACACATTGACGAACGCTTTGAAGCCATTGTGGCCAATCCCCCTTTCTCTGCCAAGTGGAACCCCAATGCGGTGATTAATGACGACCGGTTTGCTGCTTACGGCAAAACTGCACCCAGTAGTAAGGCTGACTTTGCCTTCGTACAACACATGGTTCACCAACTATCTGATGATGGTATAATGGCGTGTGTATTACCCCATGGTGTATTGTTTAGAGGAGCAGCGGAAGGACATATTAGAGAGTATCTTATTAAAGACCGTAATTACCTGGATGCGGTGATAGGTTTGCCTGCCAACATTTTCTATGGCACGAGCATACCTACTTGTGTATTGGTATTGAAAAAGAAAAGAGAACACTCAGACAACGTACTATTCATTGATGCCAGCCAACACTTTGAGAAGATTAAAACACAGAATTACCTGCGTGAGGAAGATATAGATAAGGTTATAACCACTTACAGAGAACGAAAGGAAGAGGAAAAATATAGCCATGTGGCAAGTATGGAGGAGATAGCTGAGAATGACTACAACCTCAACATTCCTCGCTATGTAGACACTTTTGAAGAAGAAGAACCTGTGGATATTGAAGCAGTGGCGAAAGAGTTGCAAGCCCTTGAAAAGGATATGCAGGCTACCGATGACACCATCAAGAGCTATTGTAAGGAACTAGGGATTGATACTCCATTTTAAATGTCAGCATTTGGATTTTAATGATGTAATGATTTTTGGATTAAGAATAAGATGAAGGAAGAAATAAAGGATGACTTAACTTATCGGATCATTGGCTGTGCAATGACGGTGCTCGGTACATTGGGCAATGGATTGCAAGAAGTGATCTATCAAAGAGCGCTGGCGATTGAAATGGAAAAACAATGTATATCGTTTCAACGGGAATTAGAAATGCCTTTGTTTTATGATGAGCAACCTATTGGCTCTCGTAGAGTTGATTTTCTAGTGGAGGAAAAAGTAATGGTAGAATTAAAAGCACTTACCATGCTTGAAGATGTACACCTGGCACAGGGATTGAATTACCTTGTAGCCTACAAAGTAGACTTGGGCTTACTACTCAATTGCGGAGCACAGAGCCTGGAAATAAAACGGCTCAGGCACCCAAAAAACAAACAGAACCCAAGCCTACGTTTAAACAATAATCCTGTCATTCATAAATCCCAAAAATCCTAATTCTGACTATGGAAGAGGTGTTTGAGAAAAAAGAGGTGAAAATGGTTCCTAAATTGAGGTTTAAGGAGTTTGAAGATATATGGAATAATACCAAGTTAGGTGTAATTGGAAGCTTTAGGGGTGGAGGAACACCATCAACAAAACATAATGATTATTGGAATGGGGACGTGCCTTGGATTTCAAGTTCTGATGTTAAGGAATCTGATATCTTAAATTTAGATATTAACAGGTTTCTAAACCATAAGGCAATTAAAGAAAGCGCAACAAAAATTATTCCTGCTAATAGTGTTTTGTTTGTTTCGAGGGTTGGTGTTGGAAAATTAGCTGTAAATAAGAAGGAGTTGTGCACTAGTCAAGATTTTGCCAATTTGACTCCCAAAAAAGATATTAGTCAGTTTATTGCTTATTATTTTTTAGCTAATAATAATTTGCTTCACAGGTACTCACAAGGCACCTCAATTAAGGGTTTTACAACTGGTGATCTCAAGAGCATACCATTAAACCTTCCCTCCCTCCCCGAGCAGAAAAAAATAGCTGATTTCCTAAGTGCTGTTGATAAAAAGATCGAGCAGCTTACCCGTAAAAAGGAGCTGTTGGAGCAATACAAAAAAGGACTTATGCAAAAGCTCTTTGCTCAGGAGATTCGGTTTAAGGATGATAATGATGAGGAGTTTCCTGAGTGGGAGGAGAAGAGGTTGGGTAGTGTATTTGAAAGGGTTAAAAGGAAAAATAAAGAGAATAACCTTAATGTATTAACTATTTCAGCACAGCAAGGCCTTGTAAACCAAGAGGATTATTTCAATAAGTCAGTTTCAGCGAAAGATGTAACAGGATATTATTTGCTACATAAAGGTGAGTTTGCATATAATAAAAGTTATTCCAAAGGTTATCCACTTGGGGCAATTAAGAGGTTAGATAAATACGAAAAAGGTGTTGTTTCAACCTTGTATATATGTTTCAAATTAAATGAGAATAATGATTCAGATTATTTTATGGCGTTCCTTGAACATGGGAGTATTAACCATGAGCTACATAAAATAGCACAAGAAGGAGCTAGAAACCATGGACTGCTTAATCTCAGTGTGGTGGAATTCTTCAATGATATAAAATTTAAAACACCTAGTTTAAGGGAGCAGGTTAAAATCGGGCAGTTCTTAAAATCGCTAAGTGACAAAATATATATTGCCAATCAAGAGTTAGAGAAAGACCAAACCTTTAAAAAAGGGCTATTGCAGCAGATGTTTGTATGAGTAATACATCAACATATTGTATAATTATGAAATGTTTTGTTTCGCATTTGAAACAAAAAATAACATTTATGAAACATTTTGTTTCAAATCATGTTATATTTGCACTAACAGTACACGCCACGCTACCCATCAGAACAGCGTCACAGGGTGTGTCTTTTAGAAGAAATAAAATATTAAATTTAATATACCTCCCTTGCCTCTCACTGAAGCACACTTGGGGGGTCTTTTCATTTTAGGGCCATGGCAAAACGAATTTACCATAAAGCCCCCCTATCCTTTCAAGATCAGCTTGAATTATTAAAAACCAGAGGTTTAACCGTTGCTGATGAAGAAGAAGCCATCTGTTATTTGCAGGAAATAAGTTATTACAGGCTCAGCGCCTACTTTTTACCCTGTCAGTCAATTAAAAATCAGTTTAATCAAGGAATTACATTCAAAGACATTATCAATACATATTCTTTTAATAGGGAATTAAGATTATTAGTTTTTGACTGCATAGAACGAGTAGAAGTAGCTATTAGAACCCAGTTTATATATAAAATGGCTATACATTATAACGATTCACATTGGCAGGATGATCAAAGACATTTTATCACACCGTTTTATAATAGGATTGGAAAGCTCATTGATCCTTATAACGACTTTCAAGCTATCATATCACGTGCTAAAACAGTAAGAAATCCAGAAGTGTTTATAAAACATTACATGAGAGAATATAGCTCTCCATCTAATCCACCTGCATGGATGAATTTTGAGCTGCTCACAATGGGTGACCTGTCACATTTATTTCGTGGATTGCGAAATAATAGCGATAAAAAAAGAATAGCAGACTTCTTTGATGTTCATCACAAAGTATTCGCATCATGGCTACACGCCATTACTTATGTTAGGAATATTTGTGCACATCATGCCAGGTTATGGAATAGAGATTTAGCTATTGAACCTGATCGACTAAAGAAGCCTGTTGGGCCATGGATTGGACCGCGTTTTCAAAATAATAAACGTGTATTCTATTTTATTTGCGTTTTAAAATACCTACTGCTAAGAGCAAACCCATCAAATAGTCTAAGACAAAAATTACAGGCTTTATTTACTAAATACCCTAATGTTCCAATCAAATACTTGGGAATACCTTCCAATCCTGATGGTACATTAATGGACTGGATTAATGAACCGCTATGGCAATGAATACCCAACCCGAAGCCATATTAGAAAATAACTTTATTAAGCAACTTGAAAGCTTGGGATATGAGCGTATTCTACTTCGAGATGGCCATGACTTACTTGCCAATTTAAAATCGCAGTTAGAACTTTTTAATAAGGTTCAGTTAAGTGACAAGGAGTTTGATCAGGTGCTCAATTATTTGGCAAAGGGTAATGTATTTGAGAAGTCTAAGACACTTAGAGATCGGTTTGCACTTACACGGGAAGATGGGAGCATTTCCTATATTCAATTTTTTGATAGTGAGCACAGAGACAATAATCTATTCCAGGTCACTAACCAGGTTTCACAAGCGGGTACTTACAAAAACCGTTATGATGTAACGCTCCTTGTCAATGGCCTGCCACTCGTTCAGGTAGAGCTTAAGCGTAGAGGCATCGAAATGAAAGAGGCCTTCAATCAGATTAATCGCTATCAAAGGCAGTCATTTTGGAGTAATCATGGGCTGTTTCAATATGTGCAGCTGTTTGTGATAAGTAATGGAGTTAATACCAAATACCTGGCTAATAACCGACTCCAGTCTTTTAAACAATCATTCTTCTGGGCGGAGGAGAATAACAAACGAACCACTATGCTATCTGAGTTTACCAACTCATTCCTCAACAAAGAACACCTGAGTAAAATGATCGCTCATTATGTAGTGATGAGCGAAACCAATAAAGTGATGATGGTGCTTCGTCCCTACCAGTATTATGCTGTAGAGGCTATCATTGATCATGTGCAAACTACTAAGGATAGTGGCTATATCTGGCATACTACCGGCTCAGGTAAAACATTAACTTCCTTCAAAGCCAGCCAAATCATCATGGACTTGCCGGAAGTGCATAAAGTAGTATTTGTGGTCGATCGTAAAGACCTCGATTACCAGACCATGAACGAGTTTAATAGCTTTAAAAAGGGAAGTGTAGATGTAACTGATAATACCTCCTCGCTGGTCAAGCAATTTACAGATGATACCAAGTTGGTGCTTACTACGATTCAAAAGTTAAATAATGCTATTTCCAAAAAACGGTACGAAAAGAAGCTGGATAAACTTAAGGACAAAAGAGTAGTATTCATTTTTGATGAATGTCACCGCAGTCAGTTTGGAGACACACATAAACGTATTGTTAATTACTTTAAAGGCAGTCAGTTATTTGGTTTTACCGGCACACCCATCTTTGCTGATAATGCAGCTAAAAACGACCTAGGTAAGCGTACCACCAAAGACTTATTTGGGGAGTGTTTGCATAAATATGTAATCACCGATGCCATTCGAGATCAGAATGTATTGAAGTTCAGTGTTGAGTATATCGGGAAGTACAAGCAAAAAAGTAATACGCTACTGGATATAGAGGTGGAGGATATTGACAAAACCGAGGTAATAGACTCACCTAAGCGATTAGAAAAGATCGTTGAATATATTATAGACTATCACACTACCAAAACACATAATAAAGCTTTCTCATCAATTTTTGCCGTAAGTAGTATTCCGAATCTGATTACTTACTATGAGCTCTTTAAGAAGAAGATAAAGGAAGGGAAACATGATTTACGAGTAGCCACAATATTTACCTATGGTGTTAATGAAGATGATCCTGATGCAGCAGGCATGCTTCCGGGAGACATGTCAATTGCGGCTGAACCTAAACTCAAATACATAAGCAGTTCAACCCGTGATAAACTCGATGAGTTCATCAAAGACTACAATGCTATGTATGACACTAAGTTTACCACAAAAGACAGTAAGCAATTTGAAAACTATTACAAGGACATTAGTAAACGGCTAAAAAATAGAGAGAAGGAAGATTTTCAAGATAGAGATAGGTTAGATATTCTACTCGTAGTAAACATGTTTTTAACAGGATTTGATGCTAAAATGGTCAATACTCTATATGTGGACAAGAACCTTCGGTATCATGGGCTTATACAAGCTTATTCCAGAACTAATCGCATCATCAATGAAACCAAGTCTCAAGGGAATATTATGGCCTTCAGAAATCTTAAGAAAGCCACTGATGAAGCCATTACTTTATTCTCTAACAAGGAGGCTATTGAAGAAATCATACTTCCTCCGTACGAAGAAATCGTTAGAAAATTCAGCAATGCCTTTGCCGACTTACTCAAAGTAGCTCCTACAGTAGGAATTGTTGATGATCTGCTAACAGAAGATGATGAAATGACCTTTGTTCAGTCTTTCAGAGCCTTGATGAGGGTTAAGAATGTGCTTACATCATTTACGGATTTTAGTTGGGATGATCTACCCATGACTGAGCAGGCTTTTGAAGATTACAAAAGCAAATACCTTGACCTTTATGATAAAGTAAAAAGTGATACGGCCAAGCTAAAAGAATCTATCCTCAATGACGTAGACTTTGAGTTGGAGCTGATTCACAGAGATGAGATTAATGTTAGTTACATTATAAAGCTGCTAGTCAAACTTAAAACAGCTAAGGCCAATGAAGCTGCCAAGCAGAAAAAGCAGATTATGGATATGCTTAACAATGAAGTTGAGCTAAGAAGTAAGCGAGAACTTATCGAGAAGTTTATAGAAGAGCACCTGCCTAAAATTCCTCACGCAGATATGATTTCTGATGAATTTGAAAAGTATTGGGAAGAACAAAAGGTCTTGGCACTTCAAAAACTCTGTGAGGAAGAAAACCTTGACCAGGAGCAATTCAAATCATTGATTGATGCCTACATTTTTAGCCACCAGGAGCCATTGAGAGATGAGGTATTCAAATGCCTTGATAATCGTCCTAGTGTATTGCAAGCCAGATCAATTGGAGAACGCATCATTTCAAAGATGAAGCAGTTTGTCGAGGTGTTTGTGGAGGGTATGGTAGGGTGATTAAATTATAAATGTATTCGAGGGTATCACAAAGGAGCACATATTAAAGGCAATTGAAAGAGTTAATGAAGAAGGATATCCTATTTCCCAATACAAAACTTACTAAAGATATTCGCCAACAAATCATCTGTAGTAATCTCACCAGTGATCTCTCCTAAATAATGTAATGACTGCCTGATGTCCATGGCTAAAAAGTCGCCAGTGATGTTGTTGCCGAGGCCGTTGAGGACATCTTGTAGGGCATTCTTGGTTTTAAGTAGATTGTCATAGTGACGAATGTTAGTTACTATGGTGTTGCCAGACTTGAAGTTATCAAGATTAACCTCTTCCAAAATTCTATCTTTCAAAGCGTCCAGGTTCTCTTTTGTGTTGGCGGCTATAAGTATGGATCCCTTTACACCTTCCACAGCTGATTTTAGTTCTGGCTGAGCCTTGTCAATTTTGTTGCCCACCACTATAAACGGAATACCCATATTCTCCAGCTTGTTGATGTCGCGGTTGAAGTCTACAACATTGTCATTGGCCAGGTCAATCATATATATAATAAGAGAGGCCTTTTTCATTTGAGCTTGTGTGCGCTCAACTCCAATTTTTTCTATGGTGTCTTCTGTCTCTCTAATTCCGGCCGTGTCAATAAACCTAAAAGTGATACCGCCCAGATTGATTTCATCTTCAATAACATCACGGGTAGTTCCGGCTATGTCAGATACTATTGCTCTTTCTTCATTTAACAAAGCATTGAGCAATGTTGATTTACCTGCATTAGGCTTGCCTGCTATCACGGTAGGTACTCCATTTTTAATCACATTACCCAAATCAAAGCTTTCGATCAGCGCATTAATCACTTTGAGTAGGTTGTTGATCAGCTGTTTTAAATCATCTCTATCGGCAAACTCTACATCTTCCTCACCAAAGTCTAACTCCAGCTCTATCATAGAGGCAAAGTGGATCAACTCTTCCCTTAGCTGACGAATCTGCTCAGAGAAACCTCCACGCATTTGGTTAAGAGCTGCTTCATGAGAAGCAGCCGAATCTGAATTGATAAGATCTGCCACCGCTTCGGCCTGAGCCAAATCAAACTGACCATTAAGGAAAGCGCGTTTGGTAAACTCACCCGGTAATGCCAGTCTGGAGCCTGCAGCAAGCAACACTTTTATAATTTGCTTTACTATAAAAGGGGAGCCGTGGCAGCTGATCTCCACCACATTTTCTTTAGTGAATGATTTGGGGCCAACAAACAGAGAAACTACCACTTCATCTATCACCTTTTCTCTATCGCGTATGGTGCCGAAATGTAAGGTGTGGGTAGGTTGCTGTTCCAGGTCTTTGCCTTTAAATACACTGTTGCAGATCTTAATGGCATCATCGCCAGATAATCTGATAACGGCTATGGCGCCTACGCCTGGAGCGGTAGAAAGGGCTACAATGGTATCTTCGGTGGATCCTATATGCTGACTCAAATCTTCTCTGTTTAGTGAACTGCAAATGTACTTATTATATATAACTGAAAAACGAAAGCAGAGGTAGTTTCTTGATATGGTTACCTATAGTGGATTTATGTTGGTTGGCAGATTTAATTTTGATATCCTCTAAGGAAGCCGTTATATTTCAGGTTTGTGAAAAGTTATTTTTTAAACGAACCTGATCATTTGGTGAAATATTCGTATTATTTTTTAGCCTGTTGTCTTTTGTTTTCATTTCCTGTAAAAGCCCAACAAGACTCCGTGTCAATGGCGGCTGAATACCTACAGCAGGCAGATCAAATTTACAGTCAGCAAAAAGAGGCTATAGAGGTGGCTAAGGAGCTGTACATAAAAGCAGCTGAGCTTGACCCTTATAATGTAAAGGCTAATTGGATGGCCGGTCAGCTGTACCTGGAGACTATAGATAAAGATTTGTCACTTAAATATTTTCTTAGGGTAGAGCAGCAGAGACCTTCTTATCGATATGATTTGTGGTATCAGATAGGTCGGGCGTATCATCATGGGTTAGATTTTGATATGGCCATTGAATGTTATGAAAGGTATCAGCATAAAGTGTTGCATGATCTCCATTACCGTGGTCGTGACCGCGTTTTGCCAGAAGATGTAAAAAGAAGGATTGAAGAGTGTAAAAATGGTAAGGAAATCATCAGCCAGCCAGCGCGATATTCTGTGGAGGTGCTGGAGCCAGGTATAAATTCAGTGTGGCCAGACTATGCTCCTGTGCTTAATAAGGATCAGACCGTTATGATTTTTACCTCTCGTAGGCAGGAAGATAACACCAGCCCTGATGTAGATAAGGATAACTTTTATTATGAAGATATATTTATATCAAGAAAAGTAGGAGGCAAGTGGACGGAGGCTGAGAATATCGGAGCGCCTATCAATACAGAGTATCATGATGCTAATATTTCTCTATCGGCCGATGGTAATCGACTATATCTTTACAAGGACATTAATGCGGGAGATATCTATTATAGTGATTATGAAAATGGTGAGTGGACCGAATCAGAATACCTAACTAACAAGGTGAATTCTTCTATCTATTCCGAAAGCTCTATTACGGAAACATCGTCATCAGATGTGATTTTTTATACCAGTGACAGGCCTGGTGGTGAGGGAGGTATTGATATTTATATGTGCATAAAAGATGATAAAGGCAATTGGTATAAATCAAAAAGTCTGGGTACTACTATCAATACACCTTATGATGAGGAAAGTCCATTTCTGGCTTATGATGGTAAAACCTTGTATTTCAGTAGCTCAGGTCATAAGGGATATGGAGGTTATGATATTTTCAAATCTGTTTATGATAGTTTGTCAGGAGAATGGTCTGAGCCGGAAAACCTGGGGTTCCCGGTAAACACACCCGATGATGAGATTTATTTCAGAGCTTCAGAAGATGGTAGAGTAGGGTATTATTCGTCAGTAAGAGAAGGGGGTTTAGGTTATACTGATATTTTTAGGGTGAAGTATCACGGCTCTAATAAAGACAGGCCAACTGGCTATGAATTGATAGCTCAAAATGCGGAAACAATAAATCGTGTGCATGAAGGAGGTGGGGGTGTAGCAACAGCAGCAGCGAATGGTCAGGTGCTTTCGGAAGAAGCTGATTTTGAGGATCATGAAATGAAATTGATGGATCATGCTCATCGTATTTATTTCAATACAGCCCAAAGTGCCATTCATGAGGAGCATAGGGAGGAGTTGGATAGTATTATTAATTTGCTTAATAAATACGAGCTTTTAGATATCAATATCTCAGGCTTTGCCAGTGCTGATGGTAATCCTAGGTATAATCTTAAGCTTTCGCAAAAAAAGGGCATTGATAGTACTGGATTATTTTGTGGCCAATGGTATTCCGGAAGAGCGAATCATAGCTCAGGGGTTTGGTGCGGTAAAGTCAGAGGCTGGGGCTGATCCTGAAGAAAACCGTAGGGCCGATGTGAGTATAGTAACTCGGGAATGATTTTAATAAAACAGAAATAAAATAAAAATGGGGCGCTTTCATTGCTGAGGCGCCCCATTTCTTTTATACATTTTCTAATTCTTCTTCTTTTACAATAAACAGCGGTATTTTTAACTTATGCCTTACGCCGCTCACTGTGGTTCCGAATAATATATCCATAAACCAGCCATGGCCATGAGAGCCCATCACTAAAAGGTCGGCATTAAAATGTTTTACTAGTTTGGGAATAGTTCGTTTCGGGTTACCGAAGCCTAGTTGAGGTTTTACTTTATAGCCTTTCTCAGTCATCTGCTGCACGTATTTGTTAAGATACAGGGCATCTTGGGTAGATTCCAGGTCATGTATTTCGCTGCCCATCACAAATGCTCCGGCTGACTCTACAATGTGGATTAAGCTGTACTCTGCTTTGTGTCCACCTTGAGATAAGGCGCTGTTGATAGTTTTATTATCTATGTCAGAAAAGTCTACCGCTATGGCTATCCTTTTATATTCTCGTTCTTCATGGAAATCGATAGGAAGATATGCTCCGTGCGGTGTTTTTGTTTTAGGGGTTATTTTAGAAGTCATTAGTGGTTTAAAGGTAATGTAAAGTAATAATGACATGATGGCCAGTGCCAGAGGTACCACCGTAAGCCATAAGATGTAAGAATTACCTTCAGACTCTATCATCCAGTTTTTCATTTCATCTACTACCAGTTTTACATTGAGCACCACCACCACGGCTGCTATGATCCATGCGGCAATTTTTACCCATAGTTTAATGGCAAACTCCCCCATCTTCTTTTTATCCGATACAAAGTGTATCAGAGGGATCACGGCAAAGCCCAGCTGCAAGCTAAGTAACACTTGGCTAAAAATAAGCATTTTTCCGGTTTCTTTTTCTCCATAGATATAGATGACCAGGAAAGCAGGAACAATGGCTATAAGGCGTGTTAAAAGCCGTCTCAGCCATGGTTGTATTCTTAAGTGTAAGTAGCCTTCCATAACTATCTGTCCTGCCAGTGTTCCGGTTATGGTGGAGCTTTGTCCTGCAGCTATAAGTGCTACAGCAAATAAGATGGCTGCCCACTTAGAGCCGAGCATAGGAGTTAGCAGCTTATGGGCATCTTGTATCTCCGCAATATCGTACATGCCATTTTTATGAAAAGTGGCTGCGGCCAGCACTAATATGGCTGCATTTACAAAGAAGGCCAGGTTCAAAGCTACAGCGGAGTCTATAATGTTAAATCGGATGGCGGCCCATATCCCTTTCGGTGAAGGGTTGATCTTTCTGGTCTGCACAAGAGAGGAGTGCAAGTAGAGGTTGTGAGGCATTACGGTAGCACCAATAATACCGATAGCAATGTAAAGCGCACTGTGATTAGGAATGGTAGGAATGAAGCCTTGTGCTAGCTCACCCATGTCTGGCTTGGCGAATACCATTTCTATGAGGAAGGCCCCGCCAATGATGGCTACCAGAGAAATGATAAAGGCTTCCATTTTACGCATGCCATAGGTCTGCAATATCAGAAAGAGAAAGGTGTCTGCCACGGTAAGACTTACCCCCCAAAGTAGGGGTAGACCAAAGAGAAGTTGGAGCCCTATGGCCATACCTAGTACCTCTGCCAAGTCGGTGGCAGCAATGGCTATTTCTGCTAAGATGTAAAGGCAGAAATTTACGAAAGGAGGGTAGGTCGCTCGCGATGCCTGAGCCAGGTCCATCTTACGAACCAAGCCTAGCCGGGCGCTCAAACTTTGAAGCAAAATGGCCATCAGGTTAGACATCAATAATACCCAAATAAGAGTGTAGCCAAACTCACTTCCTCCGGCTAGGTCAGTGGCCCAGTTGCCGGGGTCCATGTAGCCTACACTTACCAGATAGGCCGGGCCTAAAAAGGCAAAAAGTTTTTTCCAAAATCCCTTTTTATTGGAGGCGTTGATAGAGGCATTTGCATCCCCTAAAGACTTCATTAAATCGTGCTTGTCTGAGATCATAATTTATTCCGTAATCCAAATATTTTCGGACACCTCTTTGGAGATAAAAACTGTCCTTTTGTTGTCAATTAAAATTTCTAAAGAACCATCAAATTCTATCTTCTCTACCACCCTCATTTTGGCCCCGATGTAGATGCCCATTTTGTCTACATATTGTAGGAAAGAAGCACTCGCATCTTTCACAGAAACTACTATGCCTTCGGCTCCATTTTTCACTGCAGAAAGTGGCATCTGAGGCTTGGCTTTAAACTCTCCATTTTCATCAGGAATCGGGTCCCCGTGAGGGTCGTATTTTGGGTAGCCCAGAAACTCATCCAGACGCTTTATGAGTAGGGGAGATTTGATGTGCTCCAGCTGCTCCGCCACGTCATGAACTTCGTCCCAATTGAACTTCAATTTGTCTACCAAAAAAGCTTCCCAAAGTCGGTGTTTTCTGATCACCTGCAGTGCGGCCTTTTGTCCCTTTTCGGAGATCTTCACTCCGCGATATCTTTGGTAACTCACCACTTCTTTAGCGGATAGTTTTTTAATCATGTCAGTGACCGAAGCCGCCTTGGTATTCATCACTTCTGCTATAGCATTAGTGGAGACAGGGGTGCCGCTTTCCTTGAATAAATGGTATATCTCCTTGAGGTAATTTTCTTCTGTAAAACTTAGTACTAATTCCATATTTCATAGCAAATATACTGATTTAGGTGAATCTAAAAAATATTTTAAGTTCAAATTAAATATTTTCATAAATCTATTTTTATCGCTCAAATTCCCTGATTTTGAATATTTTTAGATTAGTCTAAAAATGAATTTAACGCTAATTTTTAGTGATTTCCTTGAGAGATGGGGGCGGTAATGGCAGTAAAGAGGGATTTTAGGATGAAAATCGATATTAAATTATCGAGTTAAATAAAGTTGATTAAATATCTGAATTATAGATTGTTATTGATAGTTAGGTCAATAAGATTTGTAAGTTTATTTTCCTCAGAATGCCATAGTATTTCTTCTCCCGGAGTGGTAGAATAGAAATTTTCTGTCTGCTTCATTTTTGAGAGTAGCTCTTCCGGATTTACCTCATCAAAGTCAATGGTAATCCCGGCATTATACTGCTGGCAGAGCTGCACCCATCTGTCATGATTTTGTAAAATGATAGGTAAGTGGCTGCCTAAATATTCATACAATTTGGTAGGCATAGAGTTGATGGTACTCTTGTTATGTGGGTAGCAGATTATGCCAAAATCGGCCTCTTGAATATGACTCAAAATAGTCTGATGAGAGACGAGTTTATCTCCTCCTTTTAGAGAGATGAAATGGTGATTTTCTACTTCCATTTTTACTCGTTTTAGCGTCTCGGGAAGTGAGCAAAAACCAACAATTTTTAATCGGATTTTGGGGTCTAAAAGATGAAGCTTTTTAGCTAATGAAATGGCTTCAAAAACACCGGTGCTTTCAGCGATAGTTCCTGAAAAAATCAGCCTTATTTTTTCACTGTTTTTTAATGATTTTTTCTCTCTGATTTTGGGACTTTCAAAGTGTGGATGAGGCAGGTATTTGTTCTCAATTATGGTGTGTTTTTTTTGACTAAAACTGAACTCTTCAGCGTACTGTTTTTCGGCTAAAATGTAGTGGTCAAAAAGAAGGGTGGAGAGGTATTCTTTTGCTCTGACATAGCCTGCTAAAAAGGGTCTGAAAGGCAGAGGAAAAGTAGCTGTAAAAAGTAAATTTCTGAAGTAGTTTTCTCTTACATCATAGATGATTTTTGCGCCAAATAAAATTTTGTAAAGAGAGGTAACAGTCAGTAATTCATGAGAATTAACTATGACAATTTCAGGCTTTAGTTCAATGAGTTTTTTAAGGAATTTAGAAGGCGCAAGCAGCCTGCTGGGGCTGAGTCTGTGGAAGCGAAAAATAGGATGAAAATTGATATTTGATCCTTTTGGAAGTTTTTTTGTGTAAAACCCTATGATATTAATATCATATTTAGTTGTTTGGTCTAATGAAAGGCCAAACTTTTCATACATTCTGGTGTCATCCACAGGTTTGAGTACAGAGCCGATGACAAGTTTGTGTTTTTTCATCAGAGGTAATGATAATAGATTAATTAATAATTGTTAATGGATTTAAAAGAAATTGTAGAAAACGCCTGGGAGGATCGGTCGTTGTTAAAGGAAAAAGATGTTCAAATAGCTGTTAAAACTATTGTTGGTGAGTTGGATGCCGGAACCAAAAAGAGTGGCAGAGTTCAATGGCTCCGAGTGGATAGTTAACGACTGGATTAAGAAGGCTGTGATCTTATATTTTCCACTCATGAAAATGCAGACCATTGAGGTTGGACCTTTTGAGTTTCATGATAAGATAAAGCTTAAAAATAATTATGAGAAGTTGGGCGTTAGAGTAGTACCTCATGCTGTTGCTCGTTACGGTTCATTCTTAAGCAAAGGAGTAGTAATGATGCCTTCTTACGTAAACATTGGTGCTTATGTAGATGAAGGTACTATGGTTGATACCTGGGCTACAGTAGGTAGCTGTGCACAGATAGGTAAAAATGTTCACTTATCTGGTGGTGTAGGTATTGGTGGAGTATTGGAGCCAGTGCAGGCCGCTCCGGTTATTATAGAAGATAATGCCTTTGTAGGTTCAAGATGTATTGTAGTAGAAGGAGTGCATGTAGGTAAAGAGGCTGTGCTGGGTGCTAATGTAGTGCTTACAGGCAGTTCTAAAATTATAGACGTAACAGGTAGTGAGCCAGTAGAGATGAAGGGCCATGTACCGGCAAGATCAGTGGTAATACCAGGGTCTTATACTAAGAAATTTCCAGCAGGAGAATTTCAGGTACCTTGCGCCTTAATCATCGGTAAAAGAAAAGAAAGTACCGATAAAAAGACTTCTTTAAATGATGCATTAAGAGAAAATAATGTAGTCGTATAGAGTCTGGCACTTACTTTGTTCGTTTGTATTGTATAAACGAATAATTATATGCCATGAAGAACTTATTACAACTCGTTATAATATTTGTGACCTTTTCTGCTTTTACTATAGGAGATGAAGGTGTTTATACCGACGTTCCTAATGACAGTTTTTATAAGGGAGAGCAACTTACTTATAAAATTAATTTTGGGATTTTCTCTGTTGGTGAAGCAGAAATGGTTATACAAGACAACTTCTACCGGGTAAATCATAGGGATTGCTATAAAATAGATGTTTATGGTAAAACCACTGGTATGGTAGACTGGGTAGCCAAAGTAGATGACCACTGGGGAGCATATGTAGATTCTGCTGCATTAGTGCCCCATATTTCCTACCGAAACATTAAAGAGGGCAATTACCGCAAAAATGAAGTAATTAGGTTTGATCACCGCTCTAACCAAATAGAGGCCAAGGTGAAAGACAAAAAGACAGGTGAGTACAAAGAGCCTAATTACTATTACGCCCCTGAAGATATTAGAGACATGCTGGCTGGGTACCTGTACCTGAGAACAATGGACTTCTCAAAAATGAAGAAAGGGGATGAGTTTACCTTAAGCGGATTTTTTGAAGATACCTTCTATGAGCTGGATGTAGTATATAAAGGAACAGATAAAATTAAGACTAAGGCAGGCAAGTTTAAAGCTATTAAGCTAGTTCCTATTATGCCAGATAATAAACTATTTGATGGAGAAGATTCCATACTAGTGTGGATTTCTGACGATAAAAACAAAATTCCTTTGAAGATAGAAGCCAAGATGTTTATTGGTAGTACCGGATTAGAACTTAGCGATTATAAAAACTTAAGAAACGACCTTAATAAATTGGATTAACCAAAACTGAAAATTATATCAAACCGAAACTTACTTCATGTATTCTTTAACACTATCGTTGATCTTGTGGTCACAGTTGGTCTTTAACTACAATCAATCGGTAGGAGTGAAAAAAGAGCTGTTACATTTCAAATCTTCAGATGGGGTGGAAATGTCAGCTGATTTTTACTTTGTGAGAAAAAGCACCTCACCGCTTATCATTTTGTTTCATCAGGCAGGTTGGAGCCGAGGGGAGTATCTGGAGATAGCTCCCAAGCTCAATGCTTTGGGGTATAGCTGTCTGGCTGTAGACCTGCGCTCAGGGGGAGCTGTTAATGATGTGCAGAATGAAACTAATATCAATGCCCTTAAAGCTTCCAAAAATACTCGTTATGTAGACGCCTATCAGGATATGCAGGCGGCTGTTAAATATGGTAGCTCGCGCCTTACTAAAGGTAAGCTAATTGTATGGGGCAGCTCTTATTCATCATCACTTGCCTTAAAGCTGGCAGGGGAGATGTCTGATAAAGTAGATGCTGTCATAGCTTTCTCACCTGGCGAGTACTTTTCATCTCAGGGGGTAGGCCGTGATTATATTACATCAGGAGCCTCCCGTGTAACACAGCCGGTATTTGTAACTTCTGCCCGCAGTGAAAAGAACAATTGGTGGGGCATGTATGTGTCTATTCCTTCTGAAGAAAAGCAGTATTACCTGCCAGAAACAGCGGGTAATCATGGAGCCAAAGCGTTGTGGAGCGAATACGCCGATTCTGACGAATATTGGATGGCACTATCAGGATTTTTGAAATCAATTTGATGATTTTATTCTTACCTTTGCCCTATTACATGTAAATAAGCGTACTTTCAATACCTATTTTTATAACTTTTTAACTATGCAGAAAACATTTATAGTAGTACTATTAACTCTTTTTATTTTTAGCTGTAAAGACGAAAGATCGGAGTTAGGAGATAAATATTTTAAAAAGGGAGACTACGCCAAAGCGGTGGAGGCTTACACCGAATACCTGAAATTAGAGCCAGCTCATGTAAAGTCATTATATAACAGAGGCAGAGCCTATGAAGAGCTGGGACAAAGTGAAAAGGCAGTAGAAGACTTTAAAAAAGTGCTTAGCGAAGATCCTCTAAATGCTAATGCTTATTTAAGCTTAGCCAGTGATTTTTATTATAGACAGCATGATTATGAAAACACAGTTTTCTATGTAGATAAAACATTAAAGTATGATGAGAGTAATGAGGCAGCTTATACCTTAAAAGGGAAGGCTTTCCAAAAGCTAGGGGAGTTAGATCAGGCCTTGACAGCGTATAATGATGCTATTAGTGTTAATAAACAATATGCTGATGCTTACCTTTCCAGAGGACTGCTTAATATCTATAAAAAAAGACGTAGTCAGGCTTGTTCAGATTTTAAAATGGCCAAATCGCTAGGTGCTTCTAATGCAGATCAAGTTTTGAAAAAATATTGCAATTAATTTGCTGTAAAATTACTAATGAAAGCCCTCTCGATAGCGAGAGGGCTTTTTTTATGATCTGAAATTTAAATTATTATGAGAATAGTTTAAATTCCAGAATAAATTTTGCTAAAAATAATTAGGTATAGAATAATTGATCTATTATATTGGATTTATGGAAATAAAATTTCCCTATTTCAACCTTCGCCACCTAATTGTCATTTTCGGTTTTACTTAGCTTGGAAGTCGTATCAAGCTCGGAAGCTGAAATAGACTGATCATTTTTTCACATCTTTGGGAATCCTTCCCTATCACATTTTCAAACCATTTAGATTAGTTCATTATCAGACCGGGTGAGTTTTCAACCTAATTTCTAACAAACTGGTTATTACCCTACATACCAACTCTATTCGCCGCTTCTTTTTGTGGCCTGATACCGCTATGCAGGTGTATTAACCAATCTAAAACCAACTAAATGAAAAACATCTATATAGATAGAGTCATGCTGTATAGGCAATGGCTGTTTTTAGTAGGGTTTATGCTGCTTCCTTTTCTGCTTGCGGCGCAATCTGACCCTAAAAGTAGTACCCTACGTTTGAAACTGACCGAGCAAGCAGCGGCCAGGATCGAAAAGTCCAGTTTAAATAAATCGAGTAAAGGATATATAGTAACTGGGTTCCCTTCAATGGATGCTTTGAACGAAAAAAGTAAGATTGTATCCATGAAGAGAGTTTTTGCTCATGCAGGTAAGTATGAAGCAAAGCACCGTAAATATGATTTACATCTATGGTATGAAATATCATATCCTAAGTCTTCCACTACTAGTAAATCTATTGAATCTCTTAGAAGTGCCTATGCACAGCTTTCAGAAGTGCAGGTGGCTGAGGTTTATTTAGAAAAGAAACGTAGTTATGAAGAAGAGTCAATGAAGCCCTCTAAGGTGAATGTCTTAGATACGTTGGCTGATGATCCACAACTAAGTTTACAGTGGCACTATAACAACACCGGACAAACCGGAGGTACCCCAGGGGCAGATATTAGCTTATATCAGGCTTGGGGTCTTGAAACGGGTAGTAGTGATGTAATAGTGGCTGTAATTGATGGTGGTGTAGACGTTGATCATCAAGATTTAGCCGGAAATATGTGGAACAACCCAGATGAGATTCCCGGCAATGGTATTGATGATGATAATAACGGTTATGTTGATGATGTTTATGGATATAACTTCGCTGATGGTACAGGTGAGATCCCTGGTGATTCACATGGTACTCACGTAGGCGGAACCATAGCGGCAGAAACTAATAATGGTATTGGTGTTGCCGGTATAGCTGGTGGTACTGGTGCCGATGATGGTGTTAGGCTAATGAGTTGTACCACTTTTGGTGTTACTACCAATGGGGGCTTTGATGAAGCCTTTATATATGCTGCTGATAACGGAGCTGTAATAGCACAAAACAGCTGGGGATATATTAATCCTGGTGATTTTGAACAATCTGTACTTGATGCTATAGATTACTTCATAGCAGAAGCTGGTTATGATGAAAATGGTGATCCTTATGGCCCTATGCAGGGAGGAATCGTGATTTTCGCAGCT
Organism: Fulvivirga maritima; assembly: GCF_021389955.1. Lineage (NCBI taxonomy): Bacteria > Pseudomonadati > Bacteroidota > Cytophagia > Cytophagales > Fulvivirgaceae > Fulvivirga > Fulvivirga maritima. The sequence goes on along the minus strand of NZ_CP089980.1, from coordinate 5,701,247 downwards.
GGTAATGATGGCGTAGACGGAGAGTGGTATCCTGGTTATTATGAGCCTGTATTAGCTGTAGCCGGTACAGACCATAATGATAATCAATATGTAGGTTCTAACCGAGGAGACTGGGTAGAAATGGCAGCTCCTGCAGTGAATGTTTATAGTTCATTTCCTAATAATCAATACGGGTCAGCTACAGGTACTTCTATGGCTTGCCCTCATGTGAGTGGTGTGGCTGCTCTGATCGTATCTAAGTTTGCAGGTAATATTACACCGGAGCAAGTCTGGAGCCGATTAGTAGAAACTACTGATGAACTACCTAATCTACCACCAGGGTTTGGTACTGGGCGCTTAAATGCTTTCAGTGCACTTCAGGAAGATGATGGTACTTCGCCAGAGGCTATTGATGATTTGGCGGTTACTGATGTTTATCAAAATTCAATCACACTTACCTGGACAGCTCCTTCTGATCCTGGTAATGGTTCGGCCAGTCTTTATGATATAAGATATTCAACAGAGCCAATTACTGAAGAGAACTTTAGCAGTGCTACACAAGTAGGAGATGAGCCTACTCCAGGTGCTGCAGGTACTTCAGAAGAGTTTGAAGTGGAAGGTTTAAATGCCAGCTCTACTTTCTATTTTGCTATTAAGTCAGCAGACTTTTTCGGAAACCTGTCAGAGCTATCAAATATAGCAACTGGCACTACCGAAAATGCTCCTGTTATTTCTATAGTACCAGACTCTTTAGATATTGATATTGATGTGATGCGTAATCCTGTAGCTACAGCTAGCATCACTTTGAGTAATGAAGGTGATGGTGCTAATTTAGAATATGCCATGTCAGCGGCTATCGTAAGTCAAAGCCAGTCTTTTACCTCTAAGCTTTATCCTGGAGATGGGCTGAATAGAATTAATATGCAACAGTATGGTGTGGGTAACAGCTCTGAAGGAGTAAGTCCTAAAGCCGCTGGTGTATCCAGAACATCTGAATATCAGCCTTATGCTGATGCTATAGATGCTATTGATTCTATAGCTTATGATGAGCCTGATAATGTTGCTGAAGATTTTGTAGGACTTACCAGTGGTGCTGCCTTTAGCAGTGCTGTGCGTTTTGATGTGGAACAATCAGTTTTCACACTTACCCACGTTAAGAACTTCTTCAGAACAGAAACATTGGCTGATCCTACTACCATTCTGGAAATTTACTCAGGAGAAAATTTAGGATCGATGGAATTACTCCTTTCTCAGGAAGTAAACCTTGCTAGTGAAGAAGGTGAATATTTTACTATTCCATTGGAAGTGCCTCAGACTTTCTATGAAGGAGAGGTATTCTGGGTGGTAGCTAAATTCCCTTCAGGAGTTTCTTATCCTCAAGGATTTGATACTGATGTAACTCCAAGATCGAATACATTCTTCTATAGTGCAGATGGTGGATCAAGCTTTAGTGATCTTCCTTATACCTTAAAGGTAAGAGCGCTTAGTGCTTCAGGCTTTGGTGTTAACTGGATTACTTTTGATCCTGTTACAGGTACTATTGCTCCTGGAGAATCAGAAGATGTAGAAATCACTTTTGATGCTTCTACAGTAGGTAATGGTGAGTATGGAGTAAGTATTATTGCTGAAAATAATGATCCTGCTAATGCTAATGCCAGTATCCCTGCGAGTGTTACAGTATTTGGTCAGGTTCCTGATTTAGTTACAGATGTACAGTTCCTTGAGTTTGGAAGCGTATTCGTGGGTAACACTGAAGAACTACCAATAAGTATAGTTAATAATGGTCTTGGAGACCTGGAGCTTACTGATATTTCTGTTGAAGGTTTTGCTTTTGATGTAGAGCCATCATCTTTATCATTGGCTCCTGGAGAGGAAGGTACTTTGTTGGTTACATTTAGCCCTGCCTATGCCGGTAATATCAATGGAACTTTAAATATTACCAGTAATGATCCTTCATTAAGCTCTTTAGAGATACCATTGGTAGGAGTGGGTACATCACCTCCAATTATTGGTGTTACTCCAGAGGAGGTAGTGACTGCGACCTTAGATGCAGGAGATAGTACTACTCAAACTATTGAGATAACTAACTATGGCAACTACCCACTTACTTTCAGCTTCCCTGAGTTGGCAGTAGAAAGATTGTTGGCAGACCCAAGTATTGAGAAAAACAATACTTCCAAAATAGAAACAATAGAACTTACCAGTAAAGATCAGTTGGATACCAGAAAAGGTCATCCGGTATTATTAGGTGCTGGTGAAGACCTTGACTTTGGTTACCGATGGATCGATAGCGATGAGGCAGGTGGTCCGCTGTTCGCCTGGGATGATATTGCTTCTACAGGTACTGAAATCAATGAGAGTAGTGATGATGGATATACTGAAATAGAATTACCATTTCCTTTTGAATTCTATGGTGAAGAAAAGACAAGTGTACTAATAAGCTCTAACGGTTATCTGACCTTTGGAACTGACGGATCAGATTATACTAATGATCAGATTCCTGGTGCAGATGATCCAGATGATTTTATAGCTCCTTTCTGGGATGATTTACGTCCTTTTTCTGAAAGAGGTTATATGTATTATGAAGTAAAACCAGGTAGACTAATTGTGCAGTATGAGGAAGTAGGAAACTATGCTTCTACTGGTACAGCTACCTTCCAGGTGGTACTTTACAGTAATGGAAGCATTAATTTCTTCTATAAAAGCATGAGTACGCTAGATGATAGTGAAAGTGCCACTGTAGGAATTGAAAATGCTGATGCTACTGATGGCTTGCAAGTTGTATTTAACAATGCTTATGTGAAAGACAGCCTGGCAGTATCTATCATGCCTCCTCAGCCTCAGTTTATTACTGATGCAGATCCATTAGGAGGGGTAGTGCCTGTAAACTCTTCTGTTAGCGTAGAAGTAACATTAAATGCAGCTGATCTTTATGATGGAGTTTATTCTAACAGCTTATTAGTGGCTAGTAATGATCCCTTCAACCCAGAGGTGGAAGTGCCTTTTGAACTTACTGTAATTGGTTATCCTGTAATTGATGTAGAGCCCGATTCAATCGAGTTTGATAGTTTATTTATTGGAAATACTCAGCAAGCTTCAATATCTGTTACCAATGTAGGTTCTAAAGTGCTGGAAGTATCTAGTGTAACTAACAGTAGCTCTGCCTTTGAGGTGGAATTTGATGCACCGGTATCAATAGAGCCAGGTAGAGGTATTAGCGTGCCGGTTACATTCGCTCCAGAATCTGAAGGATTATTTACTGATGAGGTAATGATCAGTAGTGATGATTCTGAAGGTAATGGTATGTGGACGGTACAGTTATCCGGGGTAGGAGTTATTCCACCGGAAATAGTGGTGTCGCCAGACTCTATAGCCGCCACAGTAGAGGCAGGTGAAATGGCTTATGATACCATCACTATAGAAAATACTGGGGGTTATGATTTGATTTATTCTCTGGCAGGTACTTATTGGTTTAAAACTGAAGTAGTACAGCTAGCCGCTAATGCACCTGTTATTGATTTTGGAGATCTTTATTTGGGCAAAGGAGATGAAGATACACGAGTAGGACACCCTGTAAGAAGTAGCGCGGGATCTGATGAAAGTTTCGGTTATACCTGGTCTGATAATAAAAATGGTGGTCCTGGTTATGAGTGGACTGACATCTCAACTTCAGGAACAGATATTACAGCAGAAATTGGTTCAGAGTCATTTGCTGATGGAGAGGTTAAAGTGCCTATTGGATTTGACTTTTCTTTCTATGGAAATAGCTATGATTCTGTATGGGTGTCAGCTAATGGACTCTTGAGTTTTTCTGAACTTGGCAGTACTATTACTAACTCTCAGATACCAACAGCAAATACTACAAATAACCTTATAGCTGGTTTTTGGGATGACCTTGAGCCTGGAGCTATTTCAGGAACAGTGGTATATGAGTCTTTTGATGATATGTTTATCGTTCAGTTTACTGATGTAGCTCGCTATGGTTCAACTTCAGAAGGAACAGTTACTTTCCAGATGATCGTTTATGAAAATGGCGATATCAAGCTGCAATATGCTGATGTAGAAAGTGCTAATTTCCTGGATCAATCAACTATAGGTATTGAAAACGCTACAGGTACTGATGGAGCTCAGGTAGCTTTTAATACTGAATATTTAGAAGATGAGCTTGTTATGTTATTTGAGCCACCAGTAATGGGCAAAGTAGCACCAGGAGAAATGGTGACAGTAGCCGTTACTTTAGATGCTTCTGATCTTAATGATGGTGTTTATGAAGATGATGTAATCATTAGTAGTAATGATCCTGAAACTCCAGAAGTTTACATTCCTGTAACACTTACAGTACAAGGTATGCCAGAAATAGTGGCTCTTCCTGATACACTGGATTTTGAAGAGGTTTATGTTCATGAAGATTCTGTTTTCAGTAAAACATTGGATGTGACTGTTTCTAATCCTGGTTCTAAAGTGCTAACAGTAGATTCATTATTTATTGATGGTTCCGGCTTTATGTTGGAAGATGGTTCTCCATTTACATTAGATCCAGATGATGAATTAACGCTAAGCGTAACCTTTATGCCTGATTCATTAATTGAGTATAGTGCTAGTCTGGTATTCTACAGTGATAGTGAATCTGATAGTACATACACAGTAACCTTATTGGGAGAAGGAGTAGCTCCGCCAGTATTTACAGCTTATGTACCGGGAGATTCTATATATGTAGAGTTAAAAAGTGATGAAGTAGCTTCTGAGTTTGTTACTGTTGCCAATAGTGGAGGTAGCTTGCTTACCTATGATGCTACGGTACAATATAGCCTTGGTGCTAGCGCCAGTAGCTTTGCTGAAGTACCTGAATATGCGCACATCACTGCTTCTGAGGCCCCTATGGGTATGGCAAATGCTGAGCCTGTAATATCAGTGAAGAAAATGTCAGATGATGGAATTAACTTTTCAGATTCAATAGCTTATGATCCTGGATCTACTGCTGATGATTTTGTAGGTATTCCTGATACAACAATACCTTTTGCTTCAGCTACCAAGTTCGAAGCGCCATCTTCAGGATTTACCCTTACTCATGTGAGGAACTTCTTTAGAACTGAAGGTAGCACAGATCCTGTAGTGATGGAAGTATATGCTGGTGGTGACAGCCCCGTTTTTGGGGAGCTTGTCGCTTCTCAAGAGATCACTGGTGGTACTACTGATGGTGAATTTGCTCTGATTACATTGGATGCTCCTCAATCATTTGATGAAGGTGAAGTATTCTGGGTAGTATTCCATTATCCTGTTAGTATGGTCTTCTCTCAAGGAATAAATGAAGGTGTAGCAGGTGTAGAAGGCTTGTATATGTATAGTAACAATGGTGGAGTTAGCTATAACCCTGCTGAGGTAGATATACCTGGGGCTGCCTTTAAAGTTAGAGCTTTAATGTCAGTTTCTCCTTGGATTACACTTGCTCCTGAGGCTGGTGAGCTTGCTCCTGCAGAGGAAGAGCAGATAGAGGTAACCATGAGTGCTGCTGAAGCAGGACCTGGAGATCATTATGCTAGCGTTATGATATCTAGTAATGATCCATTTAATCCTATGGTTCAAATTCCGGTACAGGTACATGTTAATCAATTACCTGAGTTTACAGAATACCCTGCTGATACTATTTCAGTATATGAATCAGGTGAAATATCTGTTACGCTCAAGGCAGAAGACTACGATGGAGAGGTGTTAGTATATACACTGGAAGAGATGTATCTCAATGCTACCTTTACCGCAGCAGAAGATTCTGCCGTAGTGAAATTTGCTCCTGACTTTGAACAAAGTGGTTATTATACCTTTACTGTAGCAGCTATGGATAATTCTCTGGAAACAGCTACCGTTTCATTTGTTGTAGAAGTAATTGATGTAAACAGACCACCTATGATAGTGGATCAAATTCCTGTACAAAGATACAATGTAGGTGGTGGAACTGATGTAATAGACCTTTCGGCTTACATTACAGATCCTGATATGGAACCTCTTACTTATACTGTTACAGCTATTAATGCTGAAATAGTAGATGTAGAAGTGGAAGGTAAATTGTTATTCATTACTCCATTAAAAAGAGGTACTACCTATGTAAGCGTTATTGCTTCTGATGAAGATGAGGCTATGGTAGGTTCTTCGTTTGAAGTGAGGGTAAGAAGAGCAAATGCTAACCCTGTAGTGGTGAAACAAACAGAAGATCAGGATATGAGTACAGAACTAGAATCAGTGGTGTTCAACCTGTCAGAAATGTTTGAAGATCCTGATGGAGACATCCTTTCTTACAGTGCGCTTTCTAGTAATGAAGACGTAGTAACCGTAGTTATAGCTGAAGATATGCTCATATTAGTGAAGCATAACTCAGGTGAATCACAAATCACAGTAGATGCATTAGATGGTAAAGGAGGAGTAGCTTCTACTTCATTCCTTACTAAAGTAGGCAGAGTTACTGGTGTTGAAGGAGCTTTCAGTGGACATGAAATTGGCTTGACCAGTTATCCTAATCCTATGAATGCAACCTCTACACTTCGTTATTCACTTACAGAGTCTAGTGATGTAAACGTACAAATACTTACTACTGATGGTAGAATGATTCGTACTATAGTAAACGAAAAGCAAATGGCCGGAGATCATGATGTTATGCATGATAGAAAAGGCCTTCGCGAAGGACTATATCTGTATCGTATTCAAGTTGGCGATCAGGTATTTTATAGAAGGTTAGCGGTATCTAACCAGTAATCAACTTAAACTAAACCTAATAAGCCCGGCTTTTGCCGGGCTTTTTTTATGCGCTCCATTCCTGTAAGTTCTATCTAATTACTTGATATCTTTCCTAAACCTTTAATCTTTGCACTCGTAAGCCATCAATAAAGCTTTTTTTGATAACTATGAAGAGATCAATACTATTATCCCTTACTTTATTATTTATCACCGCCGCCTTTGCACAGAAGCCTGATAAGCCTGATGCTGCCGAAGTACTGCTTAAGCTAAAGAAACTAAACTTTCTTGGTAATGTGCTGTATATGGCTGCTCACCCAGATGATGAGAACACCAGGCTCATAGCTTATCTATCTAATGAGACACTTGCCAATATAGGTTACCTGGCTCTTACTCGTGGTGATGGCGGACAAAACTTAATAGGACCAGAAATAAGAGAAGGTCTTGGTATAATAAGAACGCAGGAGCTCCTGGCAGCCAGAAGGGTAGATGGTGGCAAGCAGTTTTTCTCCAGAGCTAATGATTTCGGTTACTCAAAAACAGCTACAGAGACATTAGAGATATGGGATGAAGATCAGGTACTGTCTGATGCCGTTTGGATTTTCAGAAAATTCAGACCTGATGTAGTCATCACCAGATTCCCACCTGATGAAAGAGCAGGCCATGGTCATCATACCACTTCAGCTATTATGGCAGAAAAGGCCTTTAAAGCAGCGGCTAATAAATCACAATACCCAGCACAGCTTAAATATGTAGATACCTGGCAAACCAAAAGACTTTATACTAACACCGGTAGATGGTGGAACCCCAACATGACGGGTGAAGAAGATGGAGTACTTACCATTGATGTTGGAACATATAGCCCTTTATTGGGTAAATCTTATACTGAAATAGCAGCTATAAGCAGAAGTCAGCACAAAAGTCAGGGCTTTGGTTCTAGCGGAAGTAGAGGGGAGTCTAAGGAATTTTTAGAGTATGTAATGGGAGATGAAGCCGAAGAAGACATATTCGAAGGAATTGATACTTCATGGAAAAGAGTAAAGGGCGGAGAGAAAATAGGTAAAATAGTATCTCAAGCAATAGAGAAGTACAACCCTGCTGAGCCTTCAGCAATATTACCTGAGCTAATAGAAGCCAGGCAAGCCATTAGCAAATTGAGTGATCCTTATTGGAAGCAGCTGAAGCTATCTGAAGTAGATTATTTAATCAAAGCGGTTACAGGTTTATTTATTGAAGCAGTGGCTGATGATTATGCGGTAACACCAAGTAAAGAGGTGAAGCTTTCATTAGAAGTAATCAACCGATCTCCGATAAATATTACTCTTGAAGAAATTCAATACGCACAGAAAAATGACACTACAGTAAATGCAAAGCTCATTGAGAATAAAGACTTTGCTTTTTCTCACACTTATACCATCCCAGAGAACGCTGCATTTTCACAGCCATATTGGTTAAGAGAAGAGGGGACTTTAGGCATGTATAAGGTGGAAGACCAGACCATGAGAGGAAAGCCCGAAAATGATCCAGCTTTGCAAGTAAAAGTGTCACTGAGCATTGAGGGAGAGCAAATTTCTTATTCAGTGCCTGTGGTATATAAATGGAATGATCCTGTAGGAGGAGAACTTTATAGACCTTTTGCTGTCACTCCACCGGTATTTGTTAACCTTAATGAAGGCGTTTACATATTTTCTGGTGATGAATCAAAAACAGTAACGGTTGATGTAAAAGCTGTTGAAGATAACCTAAAAGGGAAGTTAAAGTTAAAAGTACCCTCTGGCTGGAAAGTAAATCCTGCCAGCTATGATTTGGCTATTGATAAGAAGTGGGGCGAATCTCATTATAGCTTTGAGCTTTTACCTCCGTCAGAACAAAGTACAGGAGACGTGCAGGCAGTAGTAGAGCTTGATGGACATGAGTATAGTAATAGCCTTACTAACATAGATTATGATCACATTCCTGCTCAGATGCTAATGAATAAAGCAGCATCTAAAGTGGTGAAATTAGATATTAAGAAGAGTGGCCAAATGGTAGGCTACATTCAAGGTGCTGGAGATGCCATACCTGCTGCACTTAGAGAAATAGGCTATGAAGTTTGGGAGATGAGCGAAAGTGATATCAAACCTGATAACCTTCAAAAAATGGATGCCGTGATTTTAGGTGTAAGAGCTCTAAATACTAATGAAAGAATTTCTTTCTATATGGATGATCTGCTTGATTATGCCAAAAATGGAGGAACTTTAATTGTTCAGTATAATAACAGCTATCATTTACATGCAGATCATTTTGCACCATATCCTTTGGAGCTTTCTAGAGACAGAGTTACTGAAGAAGATGCCGAAGTGAGAATATTAAAGCCTGATCATCAGGTGATGAACTACCCTAATAAAATTACCAGTAAAGACTTTGAAGGATGGGTACAGGAGAGAGGACTTTACTTCCCTCATAGTTGGGACAGTCATTATGAAGCCATTTTATCTAGTAATGACAAAGAAGAAAAGAAAAGCCCTAAAAATGGCGGATTATTAATAGCGCCATATGGCAAAGGACATTATATATATACAGGTTACTCTTGGTTTAGAGAGTTGCCAGCAGGTGTGCCAGGTGCGTATAGGCTGTTTGTTAATTTAGTGTCACTAGGAGCTGATAAGCCTGCTGATACTAAGGTGAATAAGTCTAACTAATCATTTATGGATACTAATCAACCGAAGAGTCCTGAGAAAATACCATTATTTAAATCGTGGAAAGCCTGGTATCTGCTAGTAGTAGGTAGTCTGGCATTTCTTATTCTGATTTTTCATTTATTTACCAGGTATTTCTCATGAGTGTTTTAGATTGGACGGTACTGTTGGGTACACTCTTCTTGATAGTAGTTTATGGGCTTTGGAAGAGTAGGGGGAGTAAAAATATAAGCCAATACCTAAAAGGAGATAATTCCTTAAAATGGGGCACCATTGGTCTTTCTGTAATGGCTACTCAGGCCAGTGCCATTACCTTTTTGTCTACGCCAGGGCAGGCGTATGAATCTGGAATGGCCTTCGTTCAAAATTACTTTGGTTTGCCAATAGCCATCATTATTGTAGCAGCCATATTTGTTCCTATTTATTATAAGCTCAATGTTTACACTGCATACGAGTTTTTGGAGCAGCGTTTCGATCTTAAAACCAGACTATTAGGAGCCTTCCTTTTTTTAATACAAAGAGGCCTGGCCGCGGGTATTACCATTTATGCTCCGGCTATTATTCTTTCTACCATGCTGCATTGGGACCTTACCTATACCATTCTCTTTACGGGGATTTTGGTGGTGCTGTATACGGTGAGTGGCGGCACTAAAGCGGTGAGCATCACCCAAAAATATCAGATGGCAGTGATCATGCTCGGCATGTTTAGGGCCTTTTTTATTATAATTAGTTATCTGCCTGAGAATGTCTCTTTTATTAATGCCCTGCATGTAGCAGGTAAAATGGACAAGCTGGATGTAGTTGATTTTTCTTTTGACCCAGAAAAAAGGTATACGATATGGACAGGGCTCACCGGCGGGTTCTTTCTTGCCTTATCCTATTTTGGAGCTGACCAATCTCAGGTGCAAAGGTACGTAGGGGCTAAATCTGTTGCTGAAAGTAGATTAGGTCTCATTTTTAATGCACTTTTTAAAGTGCCTATGCAGTTCTTTATTTTGCTGGTAGGGGTAATGGTATTCGTTTTTTATCAGTTTGAGGAGCCGCCAGTGTTCTTTAAGTCAGTAGAAATGGAGCAGTTGAGAGCTAGTGAATACAGGGCTGATATTCAGGCTCTGGAAGATCAGTATTCAGCTAATTTCGAAGAGAAAAAGACAAATATCGTTAATCTGGTAGATGCCTTGAATGAAAATGATGAACAACAAATAGCTACTTATACCGATCAGGTAAAACAACATAAGGCATCAGAACAGAAAATCAGACAAGAGGTAAAAGGCCTTTTAAAAGAATATGATGAAAGTATAGAAACAAAGGATTCTGATTATGTCTTTCTCACTTTTATAACTAATTATCTGCCTGAAGGAGTGGTGGGGTTATTGTTGGCCGTGATTTTTTCAGCTGCCATGTCATCTTCCTCTGGCGAGTTAAATGCACTTGGTTCTACGGCATCCATAGATTTTTATAAGCGAGTATTTAAAAAGGAGGCTTCAGACAAGCATTATCTGATAGCATCTAAACTGTTAACCGCCTTTTGGGGGATTTTAGCTGTCGGTTTTGCATTATTTGCCAGTTTGGTAGAGAACCTGATAGAAGCGGTGAATATTTTAGGCTCCATTTTTTATGGTGTAATCTTAGGCATGTTTTTAATCGCCTTTTTTATAAAATATATTAAAGGTAATGCTGTTTTTTATGCCGCAATCATTTCTCAAATAACTGTAATTTTTTTATTTAAAACACTTTCTATCAGTTATTTATGGTATAATGTTATAGGTTGTGTTCTTGTGGTAGTACTTTCTCATCTGATCCATTCTACCCTAAACTTCAATAAATCTAAATAAGGTTTAATTACGTTTATAAATTCTCCATATGGTACTCTTGTTATAAGATTATAGAAGTGTGAAATAGAATATTTCCATTATCTGTAATTTTTTCCTGCTAGTGTTAAATTTAAAGTCATTGCTTTATTTGTAATTTCCTGTTATTCAGTTGATTAGGTCGATGGCATCTTTTTGTATTATTCATCCACAGAACAAAAAACGTAAGAGGTATGTGGAGAATCTATACTTATGCTTTATCAACTTTATTATTAGTAGCTGCAACAAACAGTTTTGGTCAAATCAACATTACGTCATCTCCTCAGGAAGAGGTAAATATCGGCCCTGAGCGCAGTTCTTATCAAATTAATATTGAAAATCTCTCTGGGGAAATTCTTCAAAATGTCGGTATTCAAGTATCGCTTCCTGAAGGGATAGAGTATCTCGAAGGAAGTCTAATAGATCATAACGGATTCCAAATTTCGGAAAGTGATATTTCTGACCTTCAAAATCCTGAGTTTTCGGCTGCTAATCTACCAAATGGACAATCTTATTCATTAACAGTAGAGTATAAGGGTACCTGTACCGCTATAGATCATCAGCTGGCCGGTAATATCTTTAGAAATTTAGTAACGGTTAATTCCACATTACCAGAGGCTACACATACTTCTGAAGCATATAATATATTATACCCCTCTCTTGCCATAACGAGTATCACGCCTAAAAATAAGACTTTGCCTAATGGCGAGTCATTTCAAAGAACTATAACCATAGTGAATGCAGGCTATGGAAGCACTGATAATATCTATATTAAAGACCTGCACCCGGTAGGAATGGAAATAACGGACGTAGATTTAGGGGCTTTAATGGGAGATTCACTTATCACACTTTCTTCGGTAGATTTTTCGTCTATTGGTAATGGCGATGGATTTTTTGATAGTAATGAAAGTATAAGTATAGTACAAACTATCTATGGAGAAGCATGTGAAGACAAGACTTATACATCTAATATCTCTGCCTATTGGATGATAGAAGGAGTGAGTTGCCAGCAAACATTTACTTATGGGAATGTATATTTAGATTATAGTTCTCCTGTTTTAAAACAGACGGCCACTGCAGGTTTCAGCACTTGCTATAGTTCTGAGCCTAGTGCCCAAGTTTTAAAAGTGGCAAATACCAGCTCAGGAGCAGCTAATAATGTGGAAGTGGACATTTATAATTCAAGCGGTAGCGGTTATGATCCGGATATTTTCACTAAAATCGATGTGAGTAGCATTCAATATAAGGTGGGGGAGTCAGGTAGTTTGGTATCATTGGCACCTATAGCTACAGAACTCACCAGTTCTGCGGATAATTATAGTTGCCTTGGTGCCGGAGCGGTAGGTAAAGTAACATTAAGCCTACCAGATATACCCCAGGGAGAAAGTATTTATGTTTTATGGAATACCGAGCATTGTTGTATTAATTCATGCTTTAAAGCTCAGCTAGGAGGCTGGAAGAGTACTGTTAGGTATACTGATAATTGTGATGAAGCTTATACCAATACCATTAAAGGGCAAGATCCGGTAGAAGCATCTATGAGTTTTTTCACTGAAACACCTGCTCATATTTCTGATGGACAAAAGAAGACTTTTACTTTTTTAGTGTCAGGTCATAAAAATACCTATCCTACTGCAGAGAACGCGTTTTACGAAGTGCATTTTCAATTACCCAATGGCCTTGTTTATGAAGATTTAGAAGGCGACCTGTCATGGGATAGCAGTCCGCTGAAGTGGAATCCTACTACAGTTACTTATGATCCTGATAATGGAACGCTATTAGCTCAGTACCCTTTGCCTTCTGGTTTTGAACTCAATAAAACAGAAATTAACCTGAAGCTCAAGGCTGATTGTAGCATTTCTGGAGTTACAAATGGTAGTAAGAGCATTTCTATGTCAGTATATTTTATTGCTGATGCTGATTGTGGCAGCATTTGTAAAGTGGCTATGGCTTGTGATCAAACCGTGAGTACCACTCTGATTTGCCCTACAGGATGTGCCGAGGGTATGGCTTTTCATAATTTTACAATCCAAAGATCAAGCTTTGGCCTGCCAGACAATGATGCCGATGGAATGCCTGATGCCTCAGGAAATCTGGATATGACCAAGGTGAAGGCTAACAGGGTAATGACCAATGACACTATAAAGTCTGTTTTTTATGGTACTATAAAAACTTCGGCACAGCACCCTAATTGGACTTATGGCTATGCGAAATCTACTATACCATTAGGCGCTCACCTTACACCAATTTCTGGAAGCGTTAAAATATATGATGCAAGCGCTAATACTTATTATTATGCTTCAGGAGTAGATATTCAGAAGTATTCTTCCGCTGATGTAGGTGTTTTTGATATGGATTTTAGTATTCCAACACTGGTTGCCAATGGAAATAATGACCTGAATAATTTTCAGTGGGAAGATGCTGATTCTGTAGAACTAACAGTTTTTTATACACTGGAAACCAATCTGGGAGGTATGATTCAAGAAGTAACGGTGAATAATGAGTTTTACGTGAGTGAAGTAGCTAACCCTAATAGTACTTCAGATAAGTTTCAGTGTGGCTTTTATGATGAAAACATTACCTTCATGGGGTATTATTTTACTGTAAGTAAAGGTAGTTATACTTCAATTACTAGCTGCAGTAAATATATCAACCAGTTTTACTACTTAAGCGTAGGAGATTGTTGTTCTAATTATCAAGGAGGTAATTTATTTCCTTATGAATATAGAAATTGGGCCAAAATCAAGGAGGCGAAAGTGACTATTCCGGATGGTTATAAAGTGCTTAATATTAACCTGACGCAGTGGATTACAAAGGCTACAAATACAAGTATAACTCAACGAATTACCGGAATAGAGCCGGATGATTCTACAGGAAGTGAGCTGTATTTTAATCTATCGCAGTATTATGAAGACCAGGGAGGAACTTTCAATCTAAGTGATGATGGTTTTAGAGGTAGATTGGCAATTGAAATAGCCCCCACGTGTGACGTTCAGGCTGGAGTTTACAAAGAAATGCCCTGGGCATATACATTTGATCGTGCCAGCAGGTTAGAAGGCGGAAGCACCTCTGTTTGGGTGGAAAACCAGTATGATAAAGTGCAATATGCTCCTGCATCTTTACGCTTGACCCCTTTAAATCCTAAAGAAGATGGTTTAGGTAAAACAGTAACCTGGACTGTTAATGTGGAAAATATTTCGAACAGTTCTTCAGCCAATAATGCCTGGATGCATATGAAATCAACCTCAGGAGATATTCAGGTGGTGGCTGTTACTGATGCAGATAATAATATCAATAGGCCGTTAGTGGGTGATATTTATCAATTAGGAGCTATAGAGGTAGGAAGTACTAAAACTTACTACATAACTGCTACCTATTCGGCCTGTAATTTGGAAGGTTTTGATGTTTATGCAGGATATGAATGTTCTAGTTATCCGGCCGATTTTGCAAGCTTTACCTGTCCTTATGTACAAACCAGGTTATCGGTGGAGCCAAAACCAGCGCAGTTTCAGGTGAGAATACAAGATGCTTTTGTAGGTGATGAATGTTCTAATGATTTAGATGTGGAAGTAGAAGTGAAAAGTGTGCAACTAGCTATTGTAGATAGTCTGCGTGTTAATTTTTCAGGACCAGCCTCGGGTAGCATCACTTATGCTGCAGCTACCAGTGAGCTCCAGTATAATCTTAATGAAGCATACAGAGCAGTGGCAGATCCATCTCTTGAGTCTAATATTTATTCTTATAGTATTGCTGAAATTGACGCTCAAATTGGTCAGAATGGTTTGCCAGGTGTTCTTGATCTCAATAATAATACGATGAGACTAAAATTTAACCTGTCACTCAATAATAACTTTAAAGCAGGAGAGTATGTACAAGTAAGTGTAAATGGACAAGCCGCATGTGGTGCTGATTTACCTCAAATTAACTTAGCGGTGGATCCAAGTATTAAGTTTGAGAGAGATACTGATTCTGGCTTGTCTACAGGTACCACTAACAGTTGGAGTGCCAGCTGGGGAGATTATGATAACGATGGTTTAGAAGACCTGTTTGTACCTGAATATGATCAGGGTAAAGCCAGTAATCTGTATCATAATAATGGTGATGGTACCTTTACCAAAATAGAGA
This sequence comes from Fulvivirga maritima, assembly GCF_021389955.1. Classification (NCBI taxonomy): domain Bacteria; kingdom Pseudomonadati; phylum Bacteroidota; class Cytophagia; order Cytophagales; family Fulvivirgaceae; genus Fulvivirga; species Fulvivirga maritima. Next base: position 5,685,892 of record NZ_CP089980.1, on the reverse strand, counting down.
ATGTCATTGCTGATGACATGGTCTCAGCTACTGCCTCTACATGGGGAGATTATGATAATGATGGTGATCTTGATCTATTTATAGCTACTAATGCTGGTAGTCCGGGCTTACTGTATAATAACCAGGGCAATGGAAGTTTTAGTAGAGTAACCTCAGGAGAAATTGCTACAGATGAAGGATATGACCATAGTGCTAGTTGGATAGATTATGATAATGATGGCCTGCTTGATTTGTTCGTATTAGATATTATTCAAACTAATTTTAACAGACTATACCATAATAATGGCAATGGTACTTTTACTAAAATAAATAACTCCAGCATAGTTCAGGCAGTGTCAAGTTCATTAGGAGCAACTTGGTCTGACTATGATAATGATGGAGACCTGGATGTATTTATTCCTAATCGGGATCAAAGAAACTTCCTTTTCAAAAATGAAGGAAATGGTAATTTCACCCAAATTGAAGAGGGAATAATAGTTTCAGAAGCATTGGGTTCAGTAGGTTCTAGTTGGGGAGATTATGATAACGACGGCGATATGGATCTGTTTGTAGCTAATGCAGGCACAAAATATAATACCTTATATAACAATCAGGGAGATGGTACTTTTGAGAAAGTAACTTCTGGAGCTATAGTAACTGATAGAGGAAACACTCACGGTAGCACCTGGACGGACCTAGATAATGACGGTGACCTGGATTTATATATCACAAATGATGCGGGAGAAGGTAACTACCTATATATTAATAACGGAGACGGCTCTTTTCAAAAGGTAGAAAATGACCTTACTAGCCTTACTCAAAAAGCATTTGGTACTGCCACTGCGGATTTCGATAATGATGGTGATCAGGATATTTTCGTAGCCAACCATTCAGGGGAGCCTAACCAGCTTTATATCAACAGCCGAGGTAGGTGTAATCAATCGATATGTTTTACTTTAAAAGGAACAGCTTCTAATAGTACAGGCATAGGAGCAAAAATTAGGGTAAAGGCCAATATATATGGACAGACCATATGGCAGGTAATAGAAATTACTTCTCAGACCGGAGGAGGAGTAGGATCTCAAAATTCTATGAAGGCCTATTTTGGTTTGGGAGATGCCATCCAGGCCGAGGAAGTAATAGTGGAATGGCCCTCAGGTATAATTCAGCATCTGGTAGGTGTGCCTTCTGGAACTTGCCATGAAATAGTAGAGGAGGCAGGAAGTACAGTATGTGGTACAGTTTACCATGATACTAATGGCAACTGTATGCAGGATGTTGATGAGAAAGGTATTCCAAATCAAAAAATAACTATAGCATCATCTGAAAAAACCTATCAGCTAACTACTAATGCTAATGGGGATTATCAGACTTTCCTGGCAGCCGGATCATACCAAATAACTCAAAATTTAGGTGATGGCTGGTCTGCTTGTAATAGTAGTGGCTATAACATCAATATTGCAGAAGCTGGTCAGAGTCAATGTGATAATAACTTCGGATTAACATCTGTTTGTACTATGCCTGATTTAGTTATTCACGCAGGAACCACAGTTCTGCATCGTGGGTTTGAAAATACGTTTATTATAACCTATGAAAACAGAGGCACCTCTCTAGCGGAAAATGTTGAAGTTACAGTGGACTTTCCAGAAAATGTAGAGGTAGTGAGCGGTGACTTAGCCTGGAGTACTGCAAATGGGCAATCCTATACCTGGAGCATTGGTAACGTAGAGGCTTTTGATGAAGGTACGCTGGAAGTAATTACCAGAACTAACCTTTCTTCTATTGTAGGAGAAATGCTTACTACTCAGTTCAATATAGAAGCATCTAACGGTGATTGTGATTTATTGTCTAATACAACCTCCGATACTAATGAAGTGATGGGCTCTATAGATCCTAATGATATTTGGGTTTCAGATACCAGAATTAATAGGTTGGATAGGGAATTGACTTATCTGATCCGGTTTCAAAATGTAGGTAATTATCCGGCTACGTTCGTTAGGGTGTCAGATGAAATTAGCTCGCATTTAGATCTAAGTACTTTTGAAATGTTAGCTGTAAGTCATAACGTAAGTGAGCTAAGAGTAGATGGAAGGACATTAAAATGGAGGTTCGATAATATTAACTTGCCTGATAGTACTTCTGATGAGGCCGCGAGTCATGGGTTTATCAAGTTCAAAATAAAACCATTAGACAACCTTATTCATGGAGATTCAATTTTTAATCAAGCCAATATATATTTTGATTATGATGGAGCTATTGCCACTAACATAGTGCACACGGTTTATCATAACCCGGCTCAGCGTATAATAGATGTTTTCCCTAACCCATTATCACTATCAGAAGGTGTGGTTGGTTTTGTAGGAGACATGACTTATCCATATGATTTGACCCTTTATAATAGTTTAGGAATAAAAACCGCCGAAATAAAAGGTATTGATGAGTTTAAAGTGGATTTAAAGCCACTTCAATTAACCTCTGGCATTTACATATACCAATTGCATGATCAATATGGTATATTAATGACTACTGGTAGGTTAATAGTAAAGTAAAAAAATAGTGGTTGTTAATTATTTGATGAAGAACCGGGGCAGGAAACTGCCTCGGTTTTTTTCTTGTAAGGAAATACGTATACTGCAGTTTAACCCTGATTATGCATTAGAAAACTAAAAGTTTAGAAAATCCTTCGATAATTGTGTAAAAAGATCGATTTTGATGAGGTATAAAAATCACCAGAATGGTTACTCAAAATATAGGGTCTTTACCCATTGAATATTCCTCCAAGCCAGTGACACCCTTTGGAGGGATGAGTTTAATGAAACGATTTATCGATCAGGTAGGGATACGAGAAAAATTAGCCGAACTGGCACTTCCATCTCCTGGTTCTAACCGAGGGTATGACCCCAAGCAAATCGTAGAGAGTTTTTGGCTGAGTATCTGGACAGGGGCTAGTAGATACATCCATTGTGACTGGTTGAGATATGATACTGTTTTACAGTCAATTTTTGGATGGGATGGTATGCCTAGCCAAAGTACCTACAGTCGTTTTTTTGGAAAATTCTCTCAATCCCTAAACAACGAAGTATTTCCAGAGCTTCAACAATGGTTCTTTGACCAGCTCCGTTTAGGAGCACTCACCATTGATTTTGATAGTACTGTGATCACTCGATATGGAGATCAACAAGGGAGTAGTAAAGGTTATAACCCCAACAAAAGAGGGAGAAATTCACATCACCCCTTGATGGCCTTTGTGAGTCAAACCAGAATGGTGGCCAATGCATGGCTCAGGCCAGGCAACACAGCGGCCAGTAGTAGTTGCAGGGAGTTCATGGAAGAAACCTTTAAGCACGCCTTGGCAGGACAAAAAGTAGGTCTGGTAAGGGCCGATAGTGGTTTTTACAACGAAGAAATCATGTCATATCTAGATGAAGAACTCCTCAATTACATTATGGCTGTACGCATGTACCCCAATGTAAAAAGCGAAGTTTGGGGGCTTAAAGATTGGGTCAAACTGGCAAAGGGAATAGAGCTGAACGAGATGGTTTTCAGTCATGAAAACGGTAAGCCAAGACGATACATTATTGTAAAAAAGCAAGTTGACATCAGGCCACATGCAGGAGGCAAGGAACTTTTTGAAGATCAGCCTGGCTATCGATATAGTTGCTATGTGACCAATATGGATTTACCTCTGGATCAGATTTGGAACATGTACAACACCCGCGCCGATTGTGAGAACAGAATTAAGGAATTGAAACAAGATTTTGGGCTTGAAAATTTTTGTTTACAAGATTTTTGGGCAACAGAAGCCTCCTTTCGCTTTATCATGGTGGCTTACAATTTGATGAGTTTATTCAGGCATTTTGCGTTGAACCATCATCGAAAAGCAACCCTATCAACCCTCAGATCCTATTGCTTTGCATTAGGAGCCTGGACAGCAAACCATGCTAATAAAAAGGTTTTAAAAATCTCATTACCCTCCAAAAGAAGACCCTGGATGGAGGGAATATTCTTGAACATATCGTCTACTAGTCCTCCTTTTGATTATTCTAATGAATAATCCGGGTTTAATATCAATTAATAGAAAAGCATTACTAATGGACAAGATTCAACCCTTTCATTTGGCTATTCCTGTAAAGGAGCTAGATGAAACCAGAAAATTCTATAATACTGTTTTGAATTGTAAAGAAGGTCGATCCTCTGATCGCTGGGTAGATCTTGACTTTTACGGACATCAGCTGGTGTTGCATATTGCAGATGTGCATACTGAAGATAACCACAATCCGGTCGATGGTCATTCGGTGCCCGTGCCCCACTTTGGTGTGGTGCTCACTATGGATGATTGGCACCAGCTGGCTGATAGACTAAAAGAGGCAAATATTGAGTTTATAATTGAACCTTATATCCGCTTTAAAGGCGAGCCGGGAGAGCAGGCTACCATGTTTTTCAAAGATCCTTCAGGTAATTCATTAGAGTTTAAAGCTTTTCAGAATATAGATCAATTATTTGCTAAATAATGAGTGTGCAAATGCTCGGATAGATAATTGATTCTTTCTTAAAAGCATCCTCTCAAAAATAAAAATCACTCATCATGGCATTGATGGAGTGATTTGCTACTATTGCGCATTTTATAACCCGTCACCATGAATGATTATCATTTGACATGGATTTGGCGTGTTTTATAATAAGGTAAAAGGTGAAATCAGCGCAAATATGATAAACATGCAAGGCAAGCACCCTGCTGATATAGCAGAGCACCTCAGTACATTAGATAAGAAGGAAAGGGATATTTCTTTCTTACTCCTTACTTCAAAAAAGGCCGAGGTATTCAGTTACTTCGATGATCAGCTTAAAGAAGAAATTATCAGAAGCCTGGGAGAAAGTGAGCTGGAAGAGTTAATAAACTCAATGAATCCTGATGATAGAACCGGCCTTTTTGAAAATTTTCCTGATGAGCTGATCAAGCGCCTGGTCAACCTGCTCAGCGATTCTGAAAAGGATGTTGCTCTGAACTTAATAGGCTATGAAAAGGAGAGCATTGCCCGGTTAATGACTCCAAATTACATACAAGCGCGCCCCAACTGGACAGTAGAAAAGGTGCTGGATCATATTAAGAGGTTTGGTAGAAAAGCGGAGACTCTTAATTTCATTTATGTAGTTGATGAAGAAAATAGCCTTGTCGATGATTTGAGAATAGGCGAGTTACTACTGTCAGATAAAAATAAGCCTATTTCAGAGCTCATGGATAAGGAGTTTATAGCTATCCGTGCCAACACTCATGTAGAGGATGCATTTCATATTTTTGATAAGTATGACCGCTCTGCTTTACCCATTGTTACCGATAAAAATACATTGGTGGGCATTGTTACCTTTGATGATATACTCGATAAAATAAAAGAACGCGATACTGAAGATATTCAAAAATTTGGAGGTGTAGAGGGACTTGAAATGTCATATACGCAGACGCCATGGGTAGAATTGGTTAAGAAAAGGGCCGTGTGGCTGATCATATTATTTGTGGGAGAAATTCTTACAGCTTCGGCCATGAGTTATTATGAAGATGAAATAGAGAAAGCCGTAATGCTGGCACTGTTCGTGCCGCTCATTATCTCCAGTGGAGGTAACTCAGGCTCTCAGGCCGCTTCTTTAATCATTAGAGCTATGGCACTTCGCGAGGTGAAGTTAGCCGACTGGTGGTACGTAATTAAAAAGGAATTATTGTCAGGGTTACTGCTCGGTGCCATATTAGGGGCAACTGGTTTTATTAGAATTTTATTTTGGCAAAAAACAGGGTTGTATGATTACGGTGAGTTTTGGTTTGCCGTAGCCGGGGCTGTTTCTGCTTCACTCGTTTTTATAGTGTTATGGGGTACCGTGGCCGGTGCCATTATTCCATTTATATTGAGGAAGGTAGGACTGGATCCTGCTACAGCATCGGCGCCATTTGTAGCTACCTTTGTGGATGTGACAGGCCTTATTATATATTTTTCTATTGCCGCTGTTTTCCTGGCTGGTAAGCTATTATAATGACTGTTGAAATGCTTTACTGATCACTAATTTAGCGGCTTTTTGCAACTCATTTTGCTAGAAGGCGTTCAACTACATTAGTTTAGATGAATTTAAGATGAAGAAGATTATTTATATCATGGATCCGCACTGTGGCTGGTGCTACGGTAATAGTGATAATATCACTGCAGTACAGCAGCAGTATGGTGAGCAAGTGGATTTTGAGTTATTGGTAGGCGGCATGTGGTTAGGAAGAAATGCACCAACAGGTGGACCTCAGCTTGAAAATTTTATTAAAACACATTCACCAAGAATGGAGTCAACTACAGGAGTATATGTTTCTGATAAGTTTTATAGCCTTACAGGTGATGCTTCTTATACTTTTAGCAGTTTGGAACCGGCAGCAGCTATTGTGTGGGTGAAGAACAATTACCCGGATAAAACCTTTGCTTTCACAAAGGCCGTTCAGAAAATTATGTTTGCAGAAGGTAAACGATTAGATGCAGCTGAAGTATATCATCCATTACTTCAGGCAGAAGGCATAGATGTAGAGAAGTTTAATCAAGAATGGTTATCAGAAAAAAATATAGAAGCTACTACTGCTGAATTTGAAAAGGCGGCTCCATTGGCTTCTGGTTTTCCTACTTTACTCTTTCAAAATGAGGAAGGAGTACATCATTTGTTTTCTGGCTATTTAAACAAAGAAAAAACACAGGAAGTGGTAGAGCAATTACTGAAGGTCTAGAATAAGTTATCTATAAAAAGAAGAAGGCCGCTTTAAATCATTAAAGCGGCCTTCTTTATATCTATCAATCCTTATTTGCTTTTGTTAATTTCGGCAATTAGGTTTTCGTTATTCTTCACATAACCGAAGTCACCTTGAGGGCTTTCTTTAGCCATTTTCATAGACTCTTTCGCGGTAGCTATTGCTTCTTTTTTCTTTCCTTGTTTAGCTAAAATTTTAGCTTTGCTGTGTACTAACCAAAATGCTTTAGGGTTAGCTTTTATAGCTTCATCAATCCAAGTAAGCGCTTGCTTTAGATCTTTACCACTTTCATAATAATAAGTGGCAGCACCTGAATAAAGCTGAGGGTTCACTTCACCTTGAGCATCAAGAATTTGCTCTTTAATCTGTGCCATTACTTTACTATCTACTTCTACTTCTAATGGAATAGCCACTAAAGTTTTCTCCCATTTTATATTAATGTTAGCAGTAGTGGAGGTGAAATCACTAAAGTCAATAGTAAACGTTTCAGTGAAATCTTTAGTAGCAGTAGCAGGTACAGTAAATCTGGCTAAATCTTCATCCTCATTGTAGTTTCCTGCTCCCCATAAAGAAGTGTTTTTGTGAATAATTACAGTCCACTCTTTAGCTCCGGGTATAGTGTATAAAGCGTAAGTTCCTGCAGGAATGGCTTCTCCACCAAGTGTTACTTCTTCTTTAAAAGTGATTTTGGTAGAAGCATTAGCGCCTGTTCTCCAAACTTCACCGTAAGGGATAAGGTCGCCAAATATTTCACGATCTTTCACGCCTGGTCTTGAGTATATAATCTCTACTTCGGTAAGGCCTACGTTTTGTTTAAGCGTAGCAGTAGGGCTTGGTTGTGGGATGTTGATCTGTGCGTAAGCAGATATAGCGCTTAAAAACACAAAGGCTGATAGTAATAAGTTTTTCATTGTTGTAATGTTGTTAAATTTTGACTGCAAACATACTCTTATTCAAGTAGAGGATGTCCGTTATTTAGTTGATTATTTTGACTAACGAAAAACGTTTTTTTTTGTTAATCTTTAGATATGAAACTTAAGAAATCCTTTTTTACTAATGATGAGGTCACTGAGGTAGCAAAAAGTTTAATAGGAAAAAAATTGTGTACCCGCATTGACGATAAATATTCTGCAGGAATAATTGTAGAAACCGAAGCCTACTCAGAAGTAGAGAAAGCTTGCCATGCTTTTAATAAAAGAAAAACAGCAAGAACAGAGACTTTATTTATGGAAGGTGGCACCAGCTATGTATATTTATGTTATGGTATTCACAAGCTGTTTAATGTGGTTACAAACCATAGCGGAGTGGCAGAGGCGGTGCTGGTAAGGGCTATAGAACCAGTAGAAGGAATAGATACCATGATGTTGCGCAGAGGGCTATCCTCTAATAATGAGAAACTTACTTCTGGACCAGGTAAGCTAACACAAGCTTTAGGCATAGGCCTGGAGCATAACCAACATGACCTTACAGAAGATACAGTATGGTTAGAAAAGGGGATAGTAGTAAGCGATAAGTTGATAGAGAGAAGTGCCAGGATTGGTGTAAGATATGCCAAAGAGGATGCTCTTTTACCTTGGAGGTTTTCTATCAAAAATAACTCCTGGGTTAGCTCAGGAGATAATAATTACAATTTTGATTAAATAATTGATGTACTATATTTGTCGTAATGAACAAAATAATCTGCCCCATTGATTTCTCAGAAACATCTCTGAACGCACTGGAATATGCTGTGGAAGTAGCCAGAAAATTCCACTCTAATATTACGCTTATTCATGTGTTTACTGAATCGGACTTCAATAAACTGCTAGGTGAAAAATCCATTGGCAAGACTTTCAAAGAGCGCTTAAATATGGCTGATGTTAAATTGGAAGGTATAGTATCGCGCATCAATGAAGATTATAAGCAAGATGGCGTAAACTGTGACTACCAATTGGTGCTCGGTGATTTGATAGATAACCTGCTGGAGCAATTTAGAAATGGTTATGATCTGTGTGTTATGGGTACCACGGGTATTAGTAAGTCAAACGATATATTTTGGGGTAGTAATACCGAAGAAGTAATTGAAAAGGCTAAAATACCCACCTTATGTATTCCTAAGGATGCTTCTTTTGAAGGCTTTAGAAAAATAGTGTATGCCTCAGATTTTATGAGTGAGGACAGAAAGGCCATTCAGGAAGTGATCTCATTTGCTACAATGTTTGATGCCCGCATAAGCGTGTTACATATCAATGTGAAGAACAATGATAGAGAATATAAGGAGTTCGTCAGTGATCTAAGGAGTTTCATCCAATACGAGAAAATAAACTTTGTTAATAAAGAGTTTAAAGATGAGATAGGATTAGGAATTGAAGAATATATGGAGGAAGAGAACAGCGATTTGCTTATGGTTTTTAGAAAATCAAGGGGTTTTGTAGGAAGTATGTTGCATAAAAGCCTTACCAGAACCTTGTCATATTCTATGAATAAGCCTCTTTTTGTGCTTAAGTTCTCCTAGGACAGCAAGATCCTTTTCATTTTTAAAATAAGTGCTATAAAATATGATTAAAAACTTTTGTGTTCTGTTTTTGATGTTAGTTATATCTACATCAGGAATGGGGCAAAGCCAGGATAAAAATATATTGGCTGCGGTTAATTCTCAGTATGATGAGATTAACCCTGTACTTTCTCCCGATGGACAAAAGCTATACTTTACACGTAGAAATCATCCTGCTAATGTAGGCGGAATAAGAGATGAGGGAGATATATGGGTTAGTACGCTTACTGATGATCATCAGTGGTCTGAACCTCAGAATGTTAAAGAATTAAACAGTCGTAATTGGAACGGTGTAATAGGCTTTGAAGATGGAGGAGAAACTATCGTTTTGCATAACCATTATAAGGAAGAAAACGGCATAGTGAGAACTCAGGGTATTTCTACCGCTAAGAAAACAAGAAAGGGATGGTCTGCTCCTCAGGATGTTAATATTCCTTATTTTAAAAACCTTTCTGATAATCCGGGAGGGTACCTTTCTAAAGATGAGCAAGTATTAGTAATGTCCTTAGAATCATACGGTACCCGTGGAGCCGAAGATATTTATGTATGTCTTCGTAAGCCAGATGGTAGCTGGGGTGATCCTAAAAACCTGGGAAGTACCATTAATACGGAATTTCAGGAGTTTACGCCTTACATTTCTGATGATAACAAAACCCTTTATTTTGCTTCTAACGGTCATGGAGGAAAAGGAAGTAGTGATATTTTTGTTTCTGAAAGGCTCGATAACACCTGGCAAAACTGGTCTGAGCCCAAAGGCTTACAGGTTTTAAATACGAAGGGAAGAGAAACCGGCTATAGAATATATGATGATTTTGCCCTTTATGCATCTACTATTAATAGTGATGGATATAGTGATATTCGTTTTTATACTGAAAAGCCAATAGACTCCATTATGATGGCTGAGCCTGAAGCGCCAGAAGAACCAGTGGTGCAGATTAAGGAAGTAACTGATGTGCCTGAGTCTAGAGCTAATCAGGTAACTATGTATGGTAAGGTGCTGAACAAGGATAGCAGACAATCTATTAATGCCATTGTAACCGTATCTGGCACAGAGACTGAATTTAAAAAGGAGGTAACTACTGCTGCTGAAAATGGGTATTATTCTTTGAGTATTCCCGCTTCAGGAAAATACGAAGTGAGGGTAGATGCTCCTGGGTACATTAGCCAGAGAGAAAATCTGGAAGTGAACACGGGAGAAATGAAGCTAGTGGAAATCAATTATAACCTTCAGCCGATTTCTGTTGGAACCAAAGTACATCTTAAGAATGTCCTTTTTGAACAGTCTAAACCCACCATTCTAGAGAGCTCATATCAAGAGCTGGATTTGGTGGTAGATTTGATGAAACAAAACCCTGATATGAAAATTAGATTGGAAGGACATACTGATAATAGAGGTATTCCTAAATATAACGTGAAACTATCTAAGGCTAGGGTGGAGGCCGTAAAGGACTATTTGGTAGATCATGGTATTGCTTCCAAAAGGATTTCAGGTAAGGGATATGGAGGAAGTAAGCCTATTGCCGATAATGATGATCCTATGACCCGGAAACTGAATAGGAGAGTGGAGTTCACCATTATGAAAAACTAGATTGAGATATTAAACAAAAAAGCTGGTCACTCGCAAATGACCAGCCTTTTTTCATCTCATAAATTATCCTGTAGAATTATATGCTACCTTTACTTTACCCTAAAGAAAGAAAATGGATAATACTAAAATAGCTGCCACTGTTATTACCAAACCTATTAAAGATATGAGTATTACTCTACCCCATCCATAATATTCACCACCAGACTCTATATAAGCCTCTGCGTCTTGTTTTTGGAGTGAAGTAAACAGGTAGCGTACTATGGCTACTTCTATTACAGGGAATATTATATTAGGAATATTAATGTCTTCCGGAATAAATATTAAAATGAGTAATAATGCCAGAGTAAAGAATATTGTATAAGTCCAGGTTTGACTGACTAAATGACTTTTGCCTAATTTTTTGAAATTTTCAGCTAGTAAGTAGCCAGCAACTATCGGTCCTCCCAAGAAAGTACAAAGTGTTAAACCGGCGTCTTTGTAGATTTTACCTTTTTGAAACTCTGAAACGGGGCTATCTATTATTTGATCTATGCTTTATAAAATTAAGCCCTAAATTACAATTATTAGTTAATTAGAGGAGTATCAACAATAGAAAGTGTAATGGCTTTTAATATCCCATGGCTTCATCATCTCCACGGGGATCAGCTGCTCCTTCAAGCTGGCCATTGGGTAATACTAAAATGGCGTCTACCCGACCTATAGTTCCTCTTTCATCAATACCGTAGCCCATGGTTTTAAGTTGGTCAACAGTGCGTTTATCAATAGCATTCCTTTCCATAAATAACTTATCAGGGCGCCATTGGTCATGGAAACGGCCAGCATTTACGGCTCCCTGCATGCTCATGTCGTATTCTGTAACGTTAATAATAGTCTGAAAAACAGAGGTGATAATAGTGCTGCCTCCCGGAGTGCCTACTACCATAAACAGCTGGTTGTCTTTCTCTAGAATAGTGGGAGTCATAGAGCTAAGCATGCGCTTGAAAGGAGCGATGGCGTTAGCTTCTCCACCAACAAGTCCGTACATATTAGGGGTGCCAGGCTTGATGCTAAAGTCATCCATTTCATTGTTTAAAAAGAAACCTGCACCAGCCACTCTTACTTTTGAACCATAGCTGCCATTGAGTGTGGTAGTGATAGAAACGGCATTGCCCTGAGCATCTACTATTGAATAGTGAGTGGTCTCTTCACTTTCGTAAGGGCTAAACATACCCGCTTTAATAGAATCGCTTGGTGTAGCCTTGTCACTATTGACTGACTTCATTCTGTTTTTTAGATAGTTCTTATTAAGTAACTCCTTTTGTGGTACCAGATGAAAATCCGGGTCTCCCAGGTGAGTAGCTCTGTCAGCATACACTCTTTTTTCGGCTTCAGCCATATAGTGAATGGACTTGGGGCTGTGAAATCCCCCATTTTTTTAATGGGTAATCTTCTGTCATGTACAAAAGCTGCATGAGTGCTATACCGCCGCTAGAGGGTGGAGGCATTGAAATCACTTTATATCCTTTATAATTTCCGGTTACTGGCGTTCTCCAGCTGGCATGATAGTTCTCAAGGTCTTCAAAAGTCATAATGCCATTACCTCTGTGCATTTCTGCTAACAGTAACTGAGCGGTTTCTCCTCCATAGAATCCTTCCCGTTGGTTGTCTCTTATCAAGGTAAGAGTTTTTGCCAAATCAGGCCATTTTATGGAGTCACCTTCTTTCCATTGATCAGAAATCCAGTCTTGATAGGTAGTGGTGTTATTGGCCAGGAAGTTAGAGTAATTTTCGTTCAGGCCTTCTGCTTCATGTTGGGTGAGCGTAAAACCCTTAGCTGCCAAGTCAATGGCCGGCTGCACCAGTTGCTCCCAGGGTTTGGAGCCATACTTCTTATGAGCTTCTACCATGCCATCTACTGTTCCTGGTATGCCGGCAGCCAAGTGTCCCAGTGTACTTAGGTTTTCTATTACATTTCCATTTTTATCCAAATACATGTCTCTACGAGCTGCCAGGGGGGCTGCTTCTCTAAAGTCAAGGGCATCGGTGTTACCTTCTTTGTCACGATAAATCATAAAGCCACCACCACCAATATTTCCTGCTGCAGGGTACACTACTGCCAGCGCAAATTGTACGGCAATAGCCGCATCTACTGCATTTCCTCCCTCATGTAATATTTTAAGGCCAACTTCAGTGGCTAATGGATGCGCCGATACTACCATGGCACTGTCTGCTACCGTGCCCTGAACATGTAATGACTCGGAGGCTTCTGGGGGATTACAGCTAAAGGCTATAATAACTAGAAGCAGGCAGTAAATTCTAGAATGCATATGATTTTGAGGTATAAATTTTCTTAATATAGGCCTTTAATAGTGAAAATTATAAAATTAGGTGCTATTTGTAAAGAATAACACTTATATTGTTCAGCAATTAAATTTTTATGGAAGTAGGTCTAAGAGAGCGTAAATCCGCCAAAATAAAATTAGATATTTTAATTGCTTCTAAACAGCTAGTCGGTAAAGGCTCATTCGCTGAACTGTATGTCGATGATATCTGTGAAAAAGCAGGAGTATCTAAGGTAACATTTTTTAAGTATTTTCCACAGAAAGACGATGTGTTACTATATTACTTAAGAATATGGTGTCTTGACAGAGCCATAGAGTTATACCATTCACCCAGAGAAGGACTGGAGGCTGTTTATTATGTTTTTGATAAAATGGCAGAAACAATAGACAAGAATCCGGGATTAATCCTGAGCCTGATCAGCTATTTTATGGGGCTAAACCGGCCGCCATCACCTTATCCTTTAAGGCCTGTGGAGCGGGCATTGCTTTACCCTAATGAGGAAAGTCTCAGCAGCATAGAGATTTTGTCAATACCTCAGATGATGGAAAAGTTTGTGCTTGAAGCTATCTTTCATAAGGAAATAACTACCATTAGTGATACTACTGAGCTTGCTAATCTGTTTGTGTCGATTCTTTATGGCTCAATAGTACGCTCACATATGGCTCAAATAAAACCTTTGAAGATCTTTTTCAGGAAGAATATTGATACAGTCCTAAGAGGATTGAATTAGTCTTTATTGCCTGATAAAGTATCCTTTATAAAGTTTTTAAACTGCTTTCTTTCTTCAGAGTCAGAGATTAATCTTTTTATCTGTTGGAAGTATCCTTTTATAGTCAGTTTAGGCTCTTCACCTTTTTCTACTTCAATAGAAGTGGTTTTTTGCTTTTGCTCAATATTTACCTTTTTAACCGGCTCTTTGCGCGGTTCAGGTATAGATACTTGCTTTTGAGAGGCTTTTTTAGGTTCTAGTGAATCAGCCTGATGGAAGCTCTGTTTGGACTGTTCCATGTAGCCGAGTTGCTCTTCTACTAATCCTTTATTATTAAAAGCAATGGCGTCTTCAGGATCTAGGCTAATGGTTTTTTCATAATCTGCCAATGCACCCTGTAGATCTCCCATTTTTTCTTTTATAAAAGCACGACTGGAGTATCGGAAAGGTTTATCTGGTTCTAGCTCCACGGCTTTGTCCAGATCTTCCATGGCCTTATCATTTTGTTTGTTCAAGTGCCTTACTACAGCTCGTTCACTATAATAGAAGGCTACTGAGTTATGATGCTCTATGAGGGTATCAAAGTCTTGCAGAGCCTTTTCTACCTGCTGTAGTTTTACATAGCATTTGGCTCGGTTGTATAAAGCTTCGGCCTGTCCAGGATTAATGCTTAGGGCATGGCTGTATTTTTCTATGGCCGTAGCAAAGTCATTTTGTTTAGAGAGCATTACTCCCTCATTAATGTAGTCCTGTGCTGTCTGGTTCATTGGGTATAGACTCAAGTTGTGTAGAATCTGATGGTGCTAATTCTTCTGTGTTTTTCTCTTTTTTCTTTTTGGGAGGTTTAGACTTTTTAGGTTTTACGGTAGGTGATTTTTTTAAGATCTTCACTTTAACATATTTTACTCTCTTTTTGCCTTTGTCACCTTTTCTATTAAAAAAACGATGCCTATTTACTGGCTTCACATGCTTCACCGTAGTGTACTTGGCGCTGTTGCATGCTATAAGCAGCATGAAAATAATAACTGATATGTAAATGAGTCTTTTCAAATGTCTTTAGGAGAAAACGCAAAGTAGTCTGTTTTTATTGAGAATAGAAAATGCTTTAGTTACTAACTGAATTTTACTGACCCTGATAAAGCAAAAAAAAGGGACTGTGTAATAACAAAAACGGGGGTGAGCGCATTTCTTAGATGTTACTCATGAGCATAAAAATAAATAGTGATAATGAAGGGAGCTGATGGGTAATGAGTAAAAATTAACCAACTAAAAGAGAATTATTATGAGAAAATTAAGAAGCTTTTTTTTAGCTACAGGTATTGCCGTTTCTGTAGTAGCTTGTAGCCCGGGTACTAAAGATAAAGATAGTGGTAATATTGACACTATGGAAGAGACCGAAGATACAGGCATGACTGAAACGGTTACAGAGCAAGTGGAGATGAAAGTGGCCACAGCTATGATCGAAGCTAAATCTGATAGTGAAATTACCGGAACAGCCACCTTTACTGAAACTCCAGAAGGTATTCAATTTGAAATAAATGTAGAAAATGCTACTCCGGGAGAGCATGCAGTGCATATTCATGAAAAAGGAGATTGTAGTGCTCCTGATGGTAAGTCTGCTGGTGGTCACTGGAATCCTACAGGCGTAGATCATGGTAAAAGAGGTTCAGAAACTTTCCATAAAGGTGATATAGGCAACATGACAGTAGGAGAAGATGGCAAAGGATCTTTATCTATTGTGGCCAAAGATTGGAGCATTGGTGGTGAAGTAAACTCTAATGTGGTAGGTAAAGCGGTAATTATCCATGCCGGAGCAGATGATTTTACTTCTCAGCCTTCAGGTGCTGCCGGAGCAAGAATCGGTTGTGGTGTAATTAATGCCGAGTAATTATAAAAAATGAAAATAACAGGATCATTACCTGATTCTTTACAGAAATTCCTCATTAATATTGCCGGAATAGGGCGCTATACAGCGCTTTTTTTCCGGCAAATTTTTAGGGGTCCTCTAGAAATTAGAGAAACTATTAATCAAGCCTACAAGCTAGGCTATCAATCTCTATTTTTGGTTACTACCACAGGCTTTATAATAGGCATGGTAATGACTCTCCAAACTAAACCTACGCTGGAGCAATTTGGTGCAGAGAGCTGGCTGCCGGCTATGGTCTCCATTTCTATCATCAGAGAGATAGGTCCTGTACTTACCGCCTTGGTGTGTGCAGGTAAAGTGGGCTCCGGAATTGGTGCAGAGCTGGGCTCTATGAAAGTTACAGAGCAGATAGATGCTATGACAGTGTCTGGAGCAAATGCCTTTAATTATTTAGTGGTGTCCAGAGTAGTAGCTACCTCACTCATGTTACCCGTACTGGTGTTTTATGCTGATGCTGTCTCATTGATAGGTTCATACGTGGGAGTTAACCTGGAAGGTGATGTAAGCGTGCAGTTGTTTTATCATCAGTCTTTAGAGGCCTTAGTTTTTAGCGATATCATACCTGCAGTGCTAAAAACGTTTTTCTTTGGTTTTGCTATTGGTATTATAGGGTGCTATGAAGGAGTAAATGCCTCAAAAGGTACCACTGGAGTAGGAAATGCCGCTAACAGGGCGGTAGTAGTATCTTCTATGTTTGTTTTTGTTATAGATCTGATGGCCGTGCAACTTACCCAATTGTTTATTTGATATGGAAGAAAAAGCAATATCGGTATCAGGTTTAAAAAAAGCATTTGATGGTAATGCTATCTTAAAAGGAATAGACTTTGATCTTAATAAAGGTGAAAACCTGGTGGTATTAGGCCAAAGCGGTGTAGGCAAATCGGTACTTATTAAATGTATAGTAAAGCTTATAGAACCGGATGAAGGTGATATTCAGGTGTTAGGAACTGACATACGGGCCTTGCATAAAGAAGATGAACTCAATGAATATCGTAGAAGAGTAGGCTTTCTTTTTCAGGGCGGGGCTTTATATGATTCTATGACTGTAGAGGAAAACATGCGATTTCCATTAGAAAGATTGCCTAACAAGCCAGATAAGGATGAAATAGAAAATAGAATAGAAGAGGCACTGGAGAATGTAGGTTTGGAAGATACCAGAAAACAGATGCCTTCTGAGCTGTCTGGGGGAATGAATAAACGAATAGCTCTGGCCAGAACCTTGATTCTGCAACCAGAAATCATGCTTTATGATGAACCCACTACAGGTTTAGACCCTGCTACGGCAAAAGAAATTAGTAATCTCATATTAGAGATGCAAGACAAATATAATATGTCATCAGTTATAATAACACACGATATGAAGTGTGCTCAAATTACAGCTAACAGAATGAAAGTAGTTAAAGATGGCATTTTTGCCTTTGAAGGATCTTATGATGAGTTGAGCAATGATGATGACCCATGGTTAAAGAACTTTTTTGAATGATTTGAACCCGAAAAAATGGAAAAGAACGTAAAAAGGGATATTAGGCTAGGCGTATTTATAGTAATAGGCATAGCGTTTTTTATTGGGATGGTTTATTTTTTAGGGAGCCAGCAGCAGCTCTTTGGAGATAAAGTGCGTATAACCACTACCTTTAAAAATGTAAGTGGTTTGCAACCAGGAAATAATGTGCGTTTTTCGGGCATAAAAGTGGGTACGGTTAAAGATATAGAAATTGCTACTGACTCTACGGTTCGTGCCGTGTTACTCATTAATAAAGAATCAGCTCAGTTTATTAAAGAAGATGCCTTTGCTTCCATAGTGTCTGATGGGCTTATGGGCAATAAAATAGTAAGTATATCGGCTGGTGGAGCACAGTCAAAAAGCATAGCTCAGGATGATGAATTGAAAAGTAAAGAACCAGTAAGCCTTGATGATGTGGTGGCTTCATTTAAGCAAACCTCTGATAATGCACAGGATTTAACGGCTAACCTGCTCACTATTAGTAATCAAATAAAAAATGCAGAAGGTCTGTTAGGTAAAGTGGTTTCAGATACCTCCATGGCTCAAAGAGTTACCTCAATGGTAGCTTCTTTAGAGGAAAGTTCTAAACACGCCGCAGGCATTACACGTGAGGTAGAAAGAGCTGCCTACCAGGTAAATCATGGAAATGGTTTAATAGCCAGAGCACTTTCTGATAGTACTTGGGGAAATCAAATAGACTATACGCTTGATTCCGTCTATGTGGCCGGAGAAAGCATAGCTGTAGCTAGCCGTGAGCTCAAAGAGTTTATGCTTAAGCTTAATAATAGCAAAGGGGCAATTGACAAATTACTCAATGATAGTACTGTAGCTAAGGATCTGGAGCAAACTATAATAAATGTTAAAAAAGGAACAGAAGATCTTGATGAAGTCATGAAGACCGTCAATGATAGCTGGCTGCTTAACCTCTTCTCTAAAAAGGACAAGGATAAGAAGGAAGACGACTAAGCGGCTATATATTGATTAACCTTTTTTACCAGTGTTTCTATATGAAAAGGCTTTGCTAAATAATCTTCCGCACCACTGCGCTTGGCTATGTTGGCAATTTCATTATTTGCAGAAAGTATAACCACCGGGATATGTTTATAGTCGGTGGAATTTTTCAACAATTCTGTGGCTTTCTCTCCACCTAAATCAGGAATCCATAAATCCATTATGATCAGATCAGGGTGATATTTCTCTATTTTTTGGTTTACTTTATTACAGTTGTCAGAAGAAAAAACATCATAACCCTTCCTTTTAAGGATTAAACTAACAAGTTCTACTATATCTGGGTCGTTATCGCAAATTAATACTCTCTTTTTCATTTTCTTTCATCTCTTTTCTAATCATATGCTTATTCAATAATGATGCTATCAATTATAGTTTTAGAAATAATGTTAGTTAGGGAAGCATGAAGTCTCTCGGAATGGCTAATATTGAAAAAGTGTGTAGAAAATCAAATCTATTTTTTATACAATAAAACTACAGGGTAAAGTTTGTGTTATAGTATTGCCCAAAATTGCATTTAACAATTTATGACTAAAGCCAACAATCAGGAGTTATTTATAGTCGGAGTAGGAGCCTCAGCCGGGGGTATAGATGCTCTGTCTAAGTTTTTAGAACATTTACCGGAAGAGGAGGGTACGTGTGAGTTTTCTGTTTTGGTTATTCAGCATGTAAACCCTGATTATCCCAGTGAGCTTACAGGTGTGCTGAGTAAAAAGAGCACCTGGAAGGTAGAAAAAGTAAAAAATGGAACTGTGCCTAAACCAGGGCGGGTGTATGTTACTCCTCATAATTGTGATGTTTTCTTTGAAAAGGGTAAAATCCATCTCGATAAATTATTACGACCAAGAAGAGCAGCTCCCTCTATTGATAAATGCTTTTTTTCCCTGGCTAATGAATATGGAGATAGGTCTATTGGAATAGTTCTTTCTGGCTTTGGTGATGATGGAACTAAAGGGGCAAAGGCTATACGAGATGCCAGCGGCACGGTGATAGTGCAGCACCCACGAACTGCTCAGCAGCCTGATATGCCAAAAGCAGTAATTAGTACCAATGAATATGATAGCATAGTTGCTCCTGCTGATATGTATGATGAGATTGCCCTTTCTATAGCTAATCAAAAGCTGGCAGCTGAGCACGTTGATTATAGTGATAGGCTTGAAAAAATATTTGCTCTTCTGGAAGATAGAACGGGGACTGACTTTACCAAGTATAAGTCTACCACCATAATGAGAAGGCTGGATAAACGAGTGGAGAGCTTAGAGATAGATAATCTGGCTAAATATTATGATTACCTGAAAGAAACACCAGATGAACTAGAAGAGCTTTTTCAAACAGTATTAATTGGTGTAACTGACTTTTTTAGAGACGAAGAATGTTTTGAAGCTTTAAATACCCAGCTCAAAAACCAATTATTGAAAGCGCCTATTAATGAGGCTTTTAGAATATGGTCAGTAGGGTGTGCTACAGGAGAAGAGCCCTATACTATAGCTATTTTACTTCATGAGATTTTAGGAGATGCTATACAAAAAAGAAAGGTACAGATTTTTGCTTCTGATCTGGATGAGAAGGCACTAGCCAAAGCCAGAAGAGGAATGTATAGTGAAAGCAGCCTGGAGAATATGCCGGCTGAAATCATAGAAAAGTATTTCGTGAAAACGGAAAAAGGCTATGAAGTAAAGAAAATATTGAAGCAGATGGTATTGTTTTCTAAGCATGACATTACCATTGATCCGCCTTTTGTAAAGCTAAACTGCATAGTTTGTAGAAACCTTTTAATCTACTTTAACAATGAGCTCCAGAGAGAGACGCTAAAAATATTTCACTATTCACTAAAAAATGATGGCTTACTTTTTCTGGGTAAGTCAGAAAGTGTGAGTGTAATGCAGGAGCTTTTTGATAACCAGGAAGTAAAGCATAAAATATTCAGAAGGGCCGTAGGTAATCCGTTATACCCTTTAATGTTTAGCAAGTTTAAAGGAGATCTCAGGGGTAAAACCAGACCAAAAGATAAGCCTTCTAACCACCTGTCATTAATGGATGTGGCCAAAGAGACTTTGTTTGAATATTATGAAAATCCTTTAGTAATAATAAATGAACATGCTGAGATAAAGCAGATTAGAGGCAGTGTAAGGCTTTATCTGGAAGTGAGCGAAGGCTCCATGAGTGCTAATTTGCTTAAGATGGTAAATCAGGAGATGGCCCTGGAGCTCAATGCACTACTTACTAAAGTGAAGAAGTCTAAAGTAACGGAGGCCAGTAGCATCATTAAATTTCACCTTTTTGAACAGATTCACTATGTAAGGATAAAGATACTGCCATTAGCAGGAAAGAATGTGCCCGGGTATTACATGGTTATTTTCGAGAAAATTAACCCTCAAGGTATTTATAAATATCTGGATAGTGACCTTTCTACAGAGGATTATAGTAGAAATAAAATAGAAGAGTTAGAGCATGAGCTGGCCTCAGCCAGGGAGCACTTGCAAACGCTTACCGAAGAACTTGAATCTTCTTATGAAGAGTTACAGTCATTAAATGAAGAATTGCAATCAGCCAATGAAGAGCTGAAGTCCTCTAATGAGGAGCTTGAAACTTCTAACGAAGAGCTGCAGTCTGCTAACGAGGAGCTCAGCGCCGCTAACAGTGAACTTAGGGTTTCTAATGACAACCTTTTAGATAAGGAAAAGGAACTCATAAATACTAAGGAAGAGCTGGAGCATAATCAGATATTATATCAGGCGGTAACTGATAACCTGCCTAATGGCACCATAGGAGTGCTGAATAAGGATCTGGTCTTAGAGTTTGTAGGAGGGCAGGGGCTAAGCCTCGCTAACCTTAAGCGTGAAGATTATGTGGGTAAAAAGCATATGTTTTATAACCCTGACGAAGAAACGAAAGCGCGACTGTGGGAAGTTTTTAGGGAAACTTTTTCTAAAGGTATACAGAGGCAAACTACCTTTAAGTATAATGATTTAGAATATATTCTTACCGCTATCCCTTTAAAGAAAGGGGGTAAGGTAGAAAGAATCATGTACCTCTCTCAGGATATAACTAGGATTAAGAACTTAAGTGACCAGGTGCAGGAGTTTAGTGAACGTTTTAAAATAATTGCTGACCTTACCCCGGCTTTGATTTGGATTTATGATTTGGATGAAAAATTCAATTACTTTAATCAAGAGTGGAGGTCGTTTACAGGAGCTGAAGATAAAGACCTTAAGGGGCTGAGGTGGCACAAGTTTATACAAGAAGAAAATAGAGGAGAATATACTTCAACACTAAGAACAGCGCTTAAAAAATAAAAAAGGATTTAATGTAGAGTATTGCCTTTATAATGCTGTGGAAGATAATTATAGGTGGGTATTAGATAAAGGAGTACCTCGTTTTGATGCCAATGGTAACTTCCTGGGCTTCATAGGTGCTGCGGTAGACATCAATGATCAGAAAGTATTAGAAAGGAAAAAGGATGAATTTCTCAATGTAGCCAGCCATGAATTAAAAACGCCGCTGACTTCGGTAAATGCTTATGTGCAGCTGATAGAAGAGCGTTTTGAAGAAGATAAAGTTGAGGGTGATGTAAAGAACTATATAAGTAAAGCATCCAGATCTCTAGGTAAACTCAATCAGCTGATTTCTGATTTATTAGATGTAAGTAGGCTGGAGGCAGATAAGGTCAGAATTGATTTTCATAAGCTCAATTTTGATCAGTTAATAAGAAACACGGTAGATAATTTTATGCCTACTACTGATCATACCATAGTAGTAAAAGGGAAAACGGACAAGTTTGTTACGGGAGATGAACCTCGATTGGAACAGGTAATATTGAATTTCTTATCTAACGCTGTTAAGTTTTCTCCTATTGATAAAGAAATTATAGTGGCACTAAATACTGATGATCAAAGTGTATGGGTAGAAGTTCAGGACCAGGGAATAGGGATAGATAAGAATAAAATGCACAAGATATTCGATCGTTTCTATCAGGTAGATGAAGCTAACCACACTGGAGGAATCGGCCTTGGATTATATATTAGCAAAGAGATTATACAAAGGCACTGGGGTGATATTTTTATAGACAGTGAGGGTGTCAATAAAGGCACTACCATTGGCTTCCGGTTGGATGCTCTGGAGCAAAAAGTAAGCATAAGAACCTTTCTGTTTTGAATAATGGAAAGGTTCTTAGTAAATACCTTTTCTTATATTCATGCATTTTTTAAACATAAATATCAGAGAAGTTAGGGTAAATTCTTTTCTCCACCAATTCGTCATGTTCAGAGAAAATCCATACCTCAGAAGGTAGGTTGGTTTTAGCAATCCCGATGGTG
The DNA here is from genome assembly GCF_021389955.1 of Fulvivirga maritima. NCBI lineage: Bacteria > Pseudomonadati > Bacteroidota > Cytophagia > Cytophagales > Fulvivirgaceae > Fulvivirga > Fulvivirga maritima. The sequence goes on along the minus strand of NZ_CP089980.1, from coordinate 5,663,240 downwards.
GTATTAAGCACAGTGTTGAAATCTTCATCACGGTAAATACTCTCTCTGCTGTGGTTTTCTGTTACTTTCCAGGCAGATCCACATCTTTTGATACAATAGGCTAGTCTTGAATTATTCATGGTAGTAGCGGTTTAAGTTATTGTTCAATGGTGCATAGCTCTAATATTTCTTGTTTTAAACTGTCTTCTAAAAAGTCGGTAGAAGTAAAATCAATATGCTTATTAAGTACTTTTAGCGTAGCCACTATGGCTGCACTCGCTGTGATCTTGTCTTGCCATAAGCCAGGGTAGCGATTGCTACACATGGCTATTTCGGTTATATGGTCTATTTTTTTTATTGGTTTACCTGGCGGACATATTTTCCAGTTTTGAATATAAATGACTTTTAAAGGGTTAGATAACTGCGTTATGAACTGAGCAGACTCATGATAGGTGAAACTGTTCCTTAGCGTGTGTAAAACCAACGCTAGCAGCTTACCTGCTTTAGCATTACTGCCAAAGTTTAAGTCTTTATCGAGTTCTTTAATGCATCCTTTGTCCACCATGGCTAGTTTATCATAATTTAACTCCATAGTCTGTTTTTGGTCTTTAATAAAAAAGATAAAATATAGAGCTAGCCGATACAGCTTGTATATATTACGTTTCTTTCAATCGTTTGCATAAATAACTATATACTTGAATTTACGCAAAATGAGGTTAAAAAACCTGTTTTTATTAAAAAATACGCATATATACCTATAGTTTAAACAAAGGCGCTCAACCCGGTGATAGCTCTTCCCACTATAAGAGAATTGATTTGTTTAGTGCCTTCATAAGAATATACTGCCTCGGCATCTGCTACAAAACGAGCCACGTTATATTCCAGTAGAATACCGTTTCCACCCATTATCTCCCTTGCCTGACTTACAATCTCCCTGGTGTGTAGGGTACACGTTACTTTGGCCAAAGAGGCTTGCTCATCAGTCATAGTGCCGGCATCTTGCAGCTGAGATAGTCGGAAAACTAAAGTTTGCATGCTGGTAAGGTTGCTGAGCATTTTCACTAGCAGGTCTTGCACCAGCTGAAAAGAGGCTATAGGTTTGCCAAACTGTTTACGGTTAGTGGCATATTTCAAGGCATTTTCATACGCACCAATGGCACAGCCCACTGCTTGCCAGGCTACTCCAGCACGTGTCATTTTCAGTACCTTGGCGGTATCTTTAAATGAATTAGCCTCTTGCAGACGATTGGCTTCAGAAACCTTACAGTTTTTAAGGGTAATCACTGCATTCTGAACGGTACGCAGAGCCATTTTGTCTTCAATTTTTTCAGGGTGAAATCCTGGAGTGTCTTTCTCTACTATAAAGCCTTTAACTTGCTTATCATCTACATCTTGAGCCCAAATAATAGTGATGTCTGAGAAAGTGGCATTACCTATCCATTTCTTTTGTCCGTTAAGCACCCAGGTGTCACCTTCTCGCTTGGCAGTGGTGGTGAGCCCACCAGCTACGGCAGAGCCAACTAAGGGTTCGGTAAGGCCGAAGGCACCTATGGTTTCCATGCGTTGCATTTTAGGTAGCCAGTAGTCTTTTTGCTCCTGAGAGCCGCAAAAGTAAATAGACCCCATAGCCAAGCCAGCTTGTACGCCAAAAAAGGTGCTTATAGAAGTGTCAATACGAGCCATTTCCATGGATATAAGACCTTCTAATAAGTATGACTGATTGCTGTTGCCTACACCATCAAAGGTAAGACCACAGATGTTGAGGGCAGCCATTTTAGGAATTAACTCATGAGGAAATTCGCCCTTTTTCCAATATTCATTGGCTATAGGTTCTACTTCCTCTTCCATAAACTTACGCACCTTTAAGCGTATCTCTTTTTCCTCTTCAGTAAGCAGACTGTTCAGCTCATAAAAGTCAGAGTTAACTTCTGGTATTTTGTGTTCTTTATTGCCGGCTTTAAGGGCACGCATAAGGTTATACATTTCTACCTGATCCATTTTAGAAATGGAGGTAAATATTTCCTTAAGGTCTATATGTTTACTAATCTCTTTAAGTTTCTGTAGGTCCAGACCTTTCAGCATATCTAGCAGGCCTGCTTGTTCTTTCTCGCTCATTTATTCAATAGGGTTAGTTTATATTACTAAGAACAAGGCACTAAGTGTCATGTTCAGATAAAACAAAAGCCCGGGATTAGCCGGGCTTTTATTCGTGTGGTTGTTGGTCTATTAGTGTTAATCTTTTTGTAACGAAAGATTATTAATAGTAATATAAACTCTGTGCCAAATTGATAAACTTCTTTTTTGCTGGTATAGAACAGATTTATACTTTAAACCTGTGGAAATACTTAGTCAACAAACTGTAGAAAGGGTATGAATTTACCCACAGTTTAGTTGATTAACGAACTTCCATAGCTTCCTGTTTCAATACTTTTGTCAAAGGTAGTATTTACTGTTTTAAAATAAGATACTCCCATGATAGAACATAGCTTGTAAAGCCGGTTTTTTTTTATTCCTTACCTCATCCAGGTGCATCTTCACCTTGTTCTTGTTGGAATTAGTCTGGTAAAGCTTTTCCAGCTTTTCTTCTTCTGCCGTTAACAAATCAATCTGATTTATTAACATCTCTTCAGGTCCCATCGTGTTTGCCATAGAATATTAAATTTAAGGTGTTAATAAAAAAATTAAGAAACAGGTGTAGCTCTGTTTTTTTCATCGTCTACTTTCTGTTGTTCTTTTTTATATGAACGAATTTCATTTAAGTCGCCCTCTATTTCACGTTTTTGTGTATTAAGAATATCAGCTAGTTCCTGAGGAAAGTCTTTTCCTGACAGTACTTTTTCATATTCATTTAATGCATGTTTTTCTCCCTTTTCACATTCGTCCAAAATAATATTACCATTAAATTTTTTTGGAGCACTTTTAATATCCATCCATACCTTATGCAAGTCGGAGGATAGGCCACTTTTTACGTCCTCTATTTTGCTTTCTTTCATTAAAGCCTCAGCAAATTGCTTTCTTTTCAATGCCTTGTTATTTAAAAAGGTGCTGAGTAGTCCATCATTTGCATGGCTGGCAGCAGTTCTATAGCCTTCATTAGCTTCTACATTTACTTGTATCAGCTTTTTCAAATTTTTATTCTCTTCAGTCATATCAGTAGCAGGTTATAGGAAAGCAGTTACAGTCCACAGCCTTCCTTTAATTTACTGTTTTTTTAAACTTTTCTGGCAAAATGCATGATTAATGATATAACCAGCAGTACTAGAAATATGTAAAATATGATCTTAGCTATAGCAGCAGCACCTGCAGCTATACCGCCAAAACCTAGTACCGCAGCCACTAAAGCCACTATAAGAAAAATTACAATCCATCGTAACATAATATTTTTGATTTAGGTGATAAATTAATTTATACCTACAAAGAGAAATATCATGCCAGTGGTTAGAAGGCTTTTAATACACTTTTTTTATTTTTATTGGGGATTATATTATACGTAGACGGGAATTTATTCTATGAAATTTAATTCTCGGTAGGAATTTTATCTTCGCAGTCAGGGCATATGCTGGATTTGGTTTTCAACTCATGTACAGTGCCGAATATCTTTCTGTTAATAAGGGCATCATACCAGCCATCTTTAAAATTTACTCTGCCACAAACTGCGCATCTTTTCTGTTCAGCGTTAGCATCTTCTTTTAAAAGCAACTTCGGCCGTATTTTTTCAGATTTAATCAGGTCATGCTCTATGTGGAAAAGATCATCATTTTCTTTAGAGACCATCATACGCATAAACTGAGCCTTGTGCGGGCCATCACATCGATAATGTAAAACATAGGGCTTTTCTGTAACGTTGACGCGTGTTATCATAGCATCTAAAAACATTCTTATCTGATCTCCCTTAATAAAACTGGTGATGTATTTACCCTTTATAGAATTACCAGATAGCTCGTCTGCTTTGTTTTTATTAGCCAAAACATCCCAAGATTCGTCTGCATCTACAATCTTTCTATCTGCATTTATCCAAATAGATGCCATAAATTTTTTTTAGTATAAGACAATATTCATATTTGTTTGTTAAACAATTTATGAAGTGAAGTTATTAACTGTAAAGTAACTTTTTTGTTTGGGTCTTTATAACTGAGAAAATCATTGGATAAGAAAAATACTGTAGAGTACCTGGTGGCGATAGGCGCCTCTGCAGGAGGGTTAGCTCCCTTGCAAGAACTTGTAGAGTCATTACCAGAGCGGTTGGATAACGTGGCCATTATTGTGGCTCAGCACCTGAGCCCAGAGTATAAAAGTATGTTAACTGAAATTATAAGCAGAAAAACTATACTTAATACTACGGCCATAGAGGACGGGGTACAGTTGGAGCCCAATCATATTTATGTAACGCCTCCTAACTGTGATGCCATCATTAAGGATACTCATCTGGAGATTACTAATGTTTCGGCTCATGGACCAAGGCCAAGTATTGATAAATTATTTACTTCCATGGCTCAGTCATATGGCAAAAAGGCTATAGGTATTATTTTATCAGGTACAGGGCAAGACGGAAGCCAAGGAGTAGTGGCTCTAAAAAAGGCCGGCGGACTTACAATCAGTCAGGATTTAGAAAGCTCCAAATACTCAGGTATGCCCCAGGCAGCTATGACTACCGGCATGATAGACGTAGTGCTGCCTCCTTCAGAAATAGGAGGGAATTTACTTAATCTCATTAAGAATAAACCTTTTACTAAAACTTATCAGAAAGAAGAAGAGCAGGAAGATGACTTTGAGGCTAGCGATGATATAAGTACCATACTACATTTGCTAGAAGCTAAAATGGGTACAGATTTTAGCAATTATAAAGAATCTACTATTGTAAGAAGACTGGAAAAAAGACTTCATGATAAAGGATTTGTCAGCGTAGAGAAATACCTTAACTACATTAGAGATAATGAAGGGGAGTTAGAAGAGTTTTTTAAGTACCTGCTCATAGGTGTAACTTCATTTTTTAGAGATGAAGAGGCATTTAAAGTGCTGAAAAGTGAGATAGAAAAACGCATTAAATCTAAAGATAAGCGAGAGCGATTTAGGGTATGGGTTCCTGGCTGCGCCACCGGCGAGGAGAGTGTAAGTCTTGCTATTATGATCAATGAGATTCTCGTTGAAACTAATCGTTATGATATTAAATTACAGATTTTTGCTACCGATATTAATGCTAACGCACTTAGAGATGCTAGAGCCGGTGTTTATAAGAAAGAAAAATTAGAAAACTTACCTGAAAAGCTTTTAAATAAGTATTTTGAGAAGTCTGGTGAGAATTATGAACTCATGCGAGATATAAAACAGACTATTCTCTATACCAAGCATGATCTTACCAGTAACCCACCATTTTTAAGACTTGACTTGGTGAGTTGCCGAAACCTTTTTATTTACTTTAACCAGAGGCTTCAAAACCATATATTTCCGATATTTCAATACGCACTTTTGCCTGGCGGGCTGTTGTTTTTAGGCAAGTCTGAGACGGTAGGTAACTATAAAAATATTTTCAGTACAGTTAATGCTAAGTATCGAATCTTCTCACGTAAGGAGCGTACTTCTTTAAAGCCGCTTAAGCTACCTAGCACTAAGCCCCTTAGTGTAGATAAAAAAATATCAGCTACCAGAAACCTGAAGAATGAATCTCTTTCTATCCATGAAATGGTGAAAGAGACCGTTTATAATACTTTTGAGAGTCCATATGTTATCATAGATGAGAATATGGATATCATAGAGATATCAGGGGATACAAATGAGTTCCTTAAAATTAGGCCGGGACTGGCTAATATGAACCTGCTACGGCTTATTACTGAAGATTTACAGATAGTTACGCGCTCTCTGGTTACAGAAGCCGTTAAGTCTATGAAAATAGCCAGGGGAGAGGTGCGCAGGTACACTATCGGCGATCAAAAGCACCTGGCCAGACTCATTGTAAAGCCTTTGATTTATTCTAAGCCAGGGCATCCTTATTTTATGGTTATATTCGAGTCTTTTGATATAGTGGAGCCATTCTTCTCATCTACTAGCGAGGAGTTGGAAGATGCCCATATGAATGCTCAGCATGTGCAGGAGCTAGAGTATGAGCTCATCAGTAACAAGCAACACATGAATACTTTAGTGGAGGAGCTTGAGACAACCAATGAAGAGCTGCAAGCCTTAAATGAAGAGCTACAGTCTTCTAATGAAGAATTACAGGCTTCTAATGAAGAGTTAGAGACCTCTAATGAAGAGCTGCAAGCTACTAATGAAGAACTGGAGAATGCTTATGTAGATTTGAGAGTAGCTTCTCAAAAACTTACTCGCCAAAAGCAGATGATGGAGCAGATAGCCATGGCCTCTCCAGATTTAATAGCTGTGCTTACGGGTGATGATCTTATTTTTGAATATGTGAATCCTAGCTACCAGAGCTTATTTCCTAACAGGAAGCTGGAAGGCCGTTCTATGAGTATTGCTAATGAGGAGTTTATGAAATTAGGCTTTTTGGGTTCTATACGAGAAGTTCAGCAGACTGGTAAAGCATTTCATATGAAGGAGGTGGAGTATACCCTTAATCCTACTAACAAAAAGAATAGTAAAAAATCGAAATACTTTAATTTTTCCTTTGCACCACTTGCTTCTGAGGATAGTTCCACTCCTGATATAGTAGTTTATGGAGTAGATGTGACCGAACCTGTAAAACACAGAAAAGTGGCAGAAGATAGCGCCAAGTTCTTCAAGACGCTGGCAGAGTCTATGCCTCAAAAAATATGGACTTTAGATGATAAAGGACATATTGTTTACATGAACAATACATTGAAAACCTATTTAAATCTTAAAGACGATAACTACAGCAATGCAGATTTAGATAAATGTATTCACTCAGAAGACTTAGACAAGGTTAAAGCTGCCTGGCAAGAGGCTGTAGATAAAAAGACGGCCTATACTATTCAATATCGCTTATATGACAGTAAGCAGAACTACCATTGGCATTTGGTAAGAATAACACCATTACTAAAAGGAGATGGTAGCTTAAGGGTATGGATATGTACCGCCACAGATATTCATGAGCAAAAAACTATTGAAGCTAAGAAAGATGAATTCATGGGTATAGCTAGTCATGAATTAAAAACTCCACTTACTACTGCTAAGGCGTATATGGAGCTTTTAAAAGAGCTTATTGCAGATGATGATATAGACCTTGGCACGGTGAGAATCTATACGGATAAAGCGCTGGGAGGCATGAAGAAACTCAGTTCTTTGGTAGGAGACCTGCTGGATGTGACTAGAATACAAACAGGTAAGCTTCAATTTGAACAAAGTGAGGTAGACTTCGATTCTGTTGTAGAAGAAGCCATTGAAATATCAACGCCACTTTCTAATCAGCATGATATACTATTTGAAGGGGATAAAACCGGGAAAAAAGTAAACGGCAACGCCGAAAAGCTGGAACAAGTTATGGTCAACCTGATTAGCAATGCTATTAAATACTCAGCTAATGCAAATAAAGTGTTGATTAGCACTTCTGTAGAAGGTGATAAAATACGATTTAAAGTAAAAGATTTTGGAAACGGTATACCTTCACAATATCAATCTAAGATTTTTGAAAGGTTTTACCGGGTTCAGGAAAAAAGTGATTTTGCTTCTGGTTTGGGTATTGGGCTCTATATCTCTAAACAGATAATAGAGGCTCATGACGGTACCATTGGAGTAAAAAGTAAAGAAGGGGAAGGTAGTGAATTTTTTGTGGAACTACCGATTGTATAATAATTAAGCGTTAAGTAGATGAAGAAAACAGTTTTGATCTGTGATGATGATAAAGATATACTGGAACTATGTACTTTTATTTTAAATAAGGACTATGTTGTAAAAACATCTCCGCATGTTATGAACATTGTAGAGCTGGTAAGAGAAATTAGGCCAGACATTATATTAATGGATCTTTGGATACCGGATATTGGTGGTGAACAGGCGGTAAACCTGCTCAAAAAAGAAGATGGTACTCAGGAGATACCTATCATACTATTTTCAGCTAACGATGAAATAGAGAAAATAGCGAAGAAGGTCAAGGCTAATGGTGTAATAAGGAAACCATTTTCAGTTAAAAAATTAAAGGAACATATATCTTCTATTCTTAATTAAGCTGATTAGAAAGCATAACAAAGTACTCAAATGTTTTTTTTGCTCCACTAAGAATGTCAGCTTCCTTATCCTTATTTTGAGAATAATAATTACTAAGTGTCACTATAAATGTTTTCCAGTTAGAGCTGGTATTTTCTCCGTAGTAAGAGAGAAAATTGAAAATATTTTTACCTTCAAAGGCCTTGTTTTTCATAAGGTTCTTTAAAATAATATTACCTCCAAGGGTTGATCCTTCTGTAACATATAAAGCCCCAATGGTTTCTGCGGTATTAAGCTCAGGGAAGGGCTCATCAGGCAGATCTATAGAAGGGCTGTCCATATTACTAAGGTCTTTTACTATCAGGTGAGCTTTCTTTCTGTTAGCCAGGTCAAGAGGAGCGAGACTCTCTAGTTCACTGATGTTCTGTGCTGCCTGTTCTACATTTAAATTAAGCCAGTAGTTTCTAACGAGCATGGTCTCATACTGCTCTAAAGTAAGCGTGCCATTATATATTTCCCTTACATAGTTTTTCTGTTCTGACAGCGTATGTAGCTCGGCAGTTCCCTTTTTCAGAAGTTCGGCAATCATAAATCTTCGGCCAAATTGTTAAGTAATTCTCTAAGATCTTTTAATGAAAATGGCTTTTCTATAAAACCATCCAGCTCTTGTTCTTCAGCGATCTGGCTGATGTTATGCGCGCCAGATAAGGCATATACTTTATAGTCAGCTTTGAGCTCGCTAGCCATTTTTACACCATCAGCCACACCCCAGTTGATATCCATAAATATAACATGTATATCGTGCTTCTCAGACTTGTTTTTAAACTCACCAGGGGTTAAGCATGGGTAAACATTATATCCTTGTTGTTCACCTATTAGTTTGATGAGATCGCAGGTGTCTTGATCATCATCGCATACAGCAATGCTTAGTATCTCCTCCTCTTTATTCATTCTATATTCTAACTGTTTATCAAACTGATTTTTTTGGAAATGAAATATAGAAAGTAGATCCTTCATTAGGTAAACTTTCTATCCATATTTTACCTTGGTGTTTATCCATAATTCTCTTTACTATTGTCATTCCCACTCCATTCCCTTCGTAGCCTTCCTCATCAGTAAGTCTTAGAAAATTTGGAATACCTTTCCGATATGTTGCATATCTATACCTATTCCATTATCCGTAATAACATAAATTACTTCTTCTGCCTTATCTTCTCCGGAAATTTCTACAATAGACTTGTTTTTCTTTTTAGAGTATTTTACAGCATTGGAGAGTAAATTACTAAAAACCTGACCTACCATAATTTCATCTCCATATATATCAGGTAATGAACCTAATTTAAATTCAATAATCTGATCCTTATAAGAAGTTTTTAAATCATCCATTACCTGGGGCAATAGTTCATCTACTTTTACGGTTGTAAAGGAAGTCTCTATTTTACCAATTTTAGAATAATTTAATACCGCTTTTATCAGGTCCGTCATGCGGTCGGCATTTTTTAATATTTTTCCTACCATATCTTTGGCAGTATCATCAAAAAGTTCGGCTTTTTCTTCAAGCAGAATCTCTGAATATACTTTTACCGCAGTGAGCGGTGTTCTAAGGTCATGAGATACGGTGTAACTGAAAGCGTCAAGTTCTTTATAGGCCTCTTCCAGCTGGTCATGCAGCTTTCTTATTTCATTGGCCTTTTTAATAATTACTTGCAGTACATCTTCTCTCAGTTTTACTACCGCGCTTATATTAGCGTTAGTCCAAGGCTCTGATTTGTGTTTCATAATCTGAGCCCACTTCTCGAAAGACTGTCTGGGAGAAACAGTAGCCGCGGAGCCTTCACCTTGCATGGTAATGGCTTTATCCGGATTTCCACCCCAATAAATGGTTTGTAAGGCTTCACCCTTGAACCATAGCAAATATTCACCGAACCCTGAAGATAACCGGGCAGCGATAAGCCCCGAAGCAGATTCTTTATATGCTGATGCCTTTGGGTATTTTGCTGAAAGTTCATCAGTTATAAAAATGTCTTCTACTTCATTTTCATTTAGCCACTCTACCAAGTCTTGGATCTCCTCCTCTGAAGGAGTTTTGCCCAATTTGCATATTTTATTCTCTGCACATACGGCTGCGCCAGAGCAGTCTATGAGCTCATTTAGTTTGTTTTTATGAGCGGTAAGACCTTCTACTATGCTGTATTCTTTTAGCGTCCATCCAGCCAGTAATGAACCGATTTTTCTACTCTTTTCTAGCTCCTCATTCTCTTTATCCATCAGGTGCAACTGAAGGGCAGATGAAAATAGCTGTCCCATAAACTGACAGGTTTGCCTGAGCTTGAAATCTACAAACTTGGGGGAGGTGTGGTGACAAGCTATCATTCCCCAAAGCTTATCATTTATAAGTAAACTAATAGTTAAAGAAGCACCAACCCCCATATTTTTAAGGTACTGTATATGCATGGGAGAGGAGCTCCGTAATGAAGAGAAAGAAAGGTCAGTATAATCAGTTTCATCTTCAGCTATAGCAGGGTAGAGTTCTACCGGCTCAGAGTTTACATCATGAATAAACCTTACAGGATTGGCTGTAAATAGCTTTCTGGCCTGAGCTGGGATGTCAGAAGCAGGATAGTGCAAGCCATAATAAGCCTCCATATGTTTTTCCTTAGATTCTGCTACCACCTCACCATGCCAGTCAGGGTGAAATTTATAAATCATCACTCTGTCGTAGCCAGTTGTTTTTTTAATTTCCTGCGCAGTCTGGCATAACAGACTGTTAACATCAGCACTATTATGTATTTTACTCATAGCCGCTCCCAGAAAATACTGCATATTATAATCAGTATTCTCCATGGTTTGAGGCTCAAACTCCATAATATAGTTATCTTTCCAGGAGTGAATGAGTAGATTATACCGCTTCTGGTTTGGTAATATAAGCGTATTAGGGTGTGGCTGAATATTATCAATAGAAAGGTGTAAGGTAGACATTACCTCAAGCAGACCATCTATTTTAGTGTCAGCAACAGATTTTCCAATAAGGTCTAAGTGACTTATATTGAGAAGCTGATCTACATTTTTACTAGCTTGTATTATTTTAAACCCTGCCTTCTTCACCGTAAGGAAAAAGCCTACATCTTGTATCTTTCCTATGATGTGAATTGGCTCTTTTTCACAATTTTCCAGGCTCGGTGATGTACTATCTGTCATAAGTTTGCTAATATATGCGAAAGTGGATAAGATAGCCAATATTAGTAGTGTAAATATACCTATCTATCTGTTTTAAATTAACAAACAACAGAAATATAAATTAGTCCCAGAATTTTTCCGCTACATAGTTGTTTCCTTCCATTTCCCAGGCTTCTCCATTTACAAATCGAAATTCATAGTCTAATTGGTCTATTTCTGCCATATCTGCCTGAGAGAGTTTAATTAACGAAGCGTCATAATTTTGCTTTATACGTTCTTTATTGGTCGATTTTGGAATAACCCCAGTGCCTCTGGTTAATGCCCAGGCTAATAATATTTGAGCTGGAGTACAGCGGTGATTTTCTGCAATAGTTTTTATTATGCTATGCTCCATAAGTATAGGCTCATTATCTTTCTTCATTCTGTCAGGTCTGTCACCAGATCCTAAGGGGGAGTAAGCCGTTACATTGATGCGGTGAGTCATGCAGAAGTCAAATAGTTCTTGCTGAGGCAGAAAAGGGTGCATTTCTACCTGATTGAGCTCAGGAGCTATTTTACAATCGTTTATTATGTTTTTTATTTTGCTAATATTAAAATTAGATACTCCAATGTGTGTGGCTAATCCCGCTCTTTGGGCTTCTTGCATGCCTTCCCAGGTCTCTGTTAAGGGAACTGTTTGCAGGCTTAAAAAAAATCATCTGATGAGGTAGGGTATTCGGTGCCTTTTTTCAGAGCTACCGGCCAGTGGATAAGGTATAAGTCTACATACTGTAGTTTTAAATCAGACAGGCTGCTTTCCAGAGCAGGAATTACGTCTTCTTTTCTATGACTATCATTCCATAATTTTGAAGTGACCCATAATTCATTTCTAGAAATAATACCTTCTTCAATAGCTTGCTTTATTCCTGCTCCTACTTCAGGCTCGTTACCATAAATAGGAGCGCAGTCTATATGTCTATAACCTGTCTTTATTGCTTCATAAACCGCCATTTTTACTTTGCCTGGTTCAGACTTCCACGTACCTAAACCTAATGCCGGCATCTGATCTCCGTTTTTAAATGCTAAAGTATTCATATTAAAATGGTTTAATTTTGAATTGCTTTATTAATAAAACGAGAGATGCTTATGAAATGTTATTAAACTCCTGAACCATAAGTAGAAACGATCGTTTTAATCAAGATACGGTTGTTTTAATAATGTAATAGATGAAAAAAATAATGATATGCAGATAGGGATGTATGTAATGGCGGTGGTGTATATAGGTGCGGGCATATTTCACTTTGTAAAACCAAAGATGTATAGAAATATTATTCCACCTTATTTCCCTAAAAAACTCTTGCTGGTATATTTAAGTGGAGTGGCAGAAATAGCGTTTGGAGCAGGACTCTTATTGGATGAAACAAGAGCGATATCTGCCTGGCTAATTATTCTGATGTTATTGGCTTTTATGCCTGTGCATATATATATGCTGCAATCGGAGAAGTTTAAACACTTGCCTCGATGGATTCTGATCATAAGGCTTCCATTGCAGCTTATTTTAATGTATTGGGCCTTTTTATATACTTAGTTAACTCGAGTTAACTTTTATCTTCTGAATTTTTCTTCCCAATAACTGGCTTCCTGAGCGAGCTTTATTTTACTCTTATTGTTTTTAGATTTTAGAGAACTATGAGTTTCTCCTTGAGAGGTGAGGTGGTAGCAGTCACAGTGTTCACACTTATAAAAATTAACAGGGCCACTATTTTTAGAATGGTTAAATCTAACATGAGATCCTAGTAATGCATCTTCAGCCTGCTCCGGGGTATCATAACATCTTTTCTTAGAAATGCAGTCCATTTTTTTATTAGTTTTGCTCTTTTTTATAACAAAATCTTTTAAATGAGGTTAACAATTAATAATGTAAGATTAAAAAGTTACCTCAAATACAGTAAATGAACACTGAATCCTCAAAGTTACCGATTTATGGTGCATTGGTTGCCAATTTATTAATTGCAATTACAAAATTTATAGCGGCTGGTTTCACTGGCAGCTCAGCTATGATTTCTGAAGGTATCCACTCTGTAGTAGATACAGGAAATCAACTTTTAATATTGCTAGGACTAAGCAATAGTAAAAAGCCCGCAGATAAACAACACCCCTTTGGCTATGGTAAGGAATTATACTTTTGGTCTCTTATAGTAGCTATCTTATTATTTGCGATAGGTGGTGGTATGTCTTTATATGAGGGTATTCACCATTTGGGGCAGCCTACAGAGCAATCAGATCCTACCTGGAACTATGCCGTATTAGGTATGGCTTTTCTGTTTGAAGGTACCTCCTGGGTAATAGCAATGAAGAATTTCCTGAAAAAGAAGTCTAAATTCAACTTTTTCACCAGGCTTAGAAACAGTAAAGATCCTTCCATATTTGTTATTATAATGGAAGATTCAGCAGCGTTATTAGGTATTGTAGTGGCATTTCTAGGTGTGTATTTAGGGCATACTTACCAAAATCCTATGTTTGATGGTATTGCTTCCATTATCATTGGTGTGATATTATCACTAGTAGCAATATTTTTAGTGTCAGAAAGTAAGGGGCTTCTGGTAGGAGAGGCGGCTAGTGCCATGACAATAGAAAGTGTGAGAAACATTTTTGAGCAAAATGCGGGAGTAGTGAGTATAGAAGAGCCTTTAACTATGCACTTTGGGCCTGCTGAGGTGTTGCTGGCAGTAAATGTACAGTTTAGCAAAGACCTTTCTGCAGAACGGATAGAATTATGTGTGGATGAGCTGGAAAAGCAGATTAAAACCAAGCACCCGGAAATAAGAAGAATTTTTATAGAAGCTGAATCTATCAGCAGAAAAGGAGAAAAGGCCTAATTCAGGCCTAATGCACGATTTTATGAAAGGCTAACCGGATTATTCATCCAGTTGGCCTTCATCATATTTGAGCTTTTCTATTAAATCTCCATTTTGGTCATACACGCGCCAGGTGCCGTCTTTTTTTGTCATCTCTGTATCTGCCTTTAAATTGCATTTCGCCATTTTCGAAATAGCTTTCAAAGCGCCCATGCTTCCAGCCGTTTTTAATACTGATGATGTATTTGGGCTTTCCATTGTCATATTTCTCCACATATTCATCACCGGAAAGGTCAGGAATCACTATTCTGTCGATTTCTTTAAGCACGGAGGTATACCTTCTTTCCCAGGGTAATTCCTTTTCAGGGATTCGCTGGATTGTAGCTTGGTAGGGCTGCGGACTAGGTTGAGATGTTTTGCCATCTACCAGTAGTAGCGAAGGATCTGTAAAGCTGGCGTTGAATGTAGTTTTAAAGACATTACCATCTTCAGGAGTCAGTTGCAAGCTTAAACGAGAGAAGCATTTTATGTATTCTTCGTTTTTCTTCATGCTTTTCCACTCTTGTATTTCCATGAGAGGTTTCAGGTCGTTAAATATCTCTACCATATTCACATAAGCGTAAACAGAGCTTTTTTCGCTGAGTTGGTCATAGTGATCTCTGAAATTATCATCGTAATACAATGTATGCTCTTCTTCTTTAGCGTCTATAATGTTTTTGATTGTTTGTGGGTGGTTAGAAAAAATCACCCAATCATCTACAATACTGTAATATGGTTTATCAAACTTGTCAAACAGCTTGCCCAGAAACACTTTAAAGAATCCTTTCATAGCCATATACCTTATGGAGTATCCTTTATAATTTATGCTTCTTATTTTTATAGGTGTTCTTTTTTTAATTTGTTCTCTGATGGTATTAAGACCTTTACCGGCTTCTTCAGGATCTTTCGTTTTTATGAGCATAGCGTATTCCTGAAATCCTATCTTGCTGCTCGGTGCTGTTTGTAGCATGACCACCTCATTATCTACCCAGTTAACAAAAGTCTCATTGAGATCGATTTTTAGAAATTTTTCAGTCAGGTCTTTATTTTCAGTGTAGCTTTCCTTTTGTTCCGGATTGCTGTTAAGGGCTCCTTCAAGATTTTCTACAAACTCAGGAAAACCTTTAAAGCCTAGAGATACAAAATAAGGAGAAGCAGTAGGCACTATTTTAAGAAAATCATGTGAGCCATTACCAGAGGTGTATAAGGCTTTTAGGTATGAGTTTACGGTATCATTTACATTAGTATATCCTTTAAAAGAAATACCATTGTTTTTGACATTGCCTTTAAAACCGCTGTACCTGAGAGATTGCTTTAGCATGTCCATACCAGCATTTTCTAAAGCAAACTGCCCCAGATAATCCATAAAGCTTCTATAATTGATGTATACTCTGATCATACCGCCATAACCCACTTCATTGGTTACTTCGCTCAGGTATATATCTTCCGGCTGTGGCTCTACATATTGATTGATGATTTGCTCGATAGGGTTAGAGCCCATACTCATCACCAAAAGGTTTTCTAAAAAGCAAATGTGAATAGTTTGCTTATAATAGCTATCATAAATTTGAGTAACATCTGTGCCTTTGTACTTTCTGTAGGTTACTTTATAGCTGTCATCTAATATCTGTTGGAGGTAAAACTGCACACTTTTTAGGCGTGATACCCGTGAAAGATCCATTACGTAAGCATAATCATAAGTATTCTGTACAGGCAGAGCTGCAATGAGTAGTTCTTTATTGCCCACATAATCAAGCCAGTCGTTTTCTTGTACTAATGAGTCCATATAATTGGCATAATCTGTAATTAGGGCAAATTCTGGGTTGGTCTTCAGGTGTGACCAAACCTGGCTGCTGCTAATGTCATTCCAGCTGTTTACGGGCTGATCGCTAGCCATAACAAAGGCTGCGTTAGAAGGAATAACATTCATGGCTTTTAGCCTGTAAACGGGAGACCAATAAAGATAATAGAATAATGAACCTGCTACTATGAGCAGAATAATTGCTATGATTATTTTTTTCATACTGCCAATATGGAGAATCTAAATATATTAGACCTATTAACGGCCAATAAATTCAGATATTACAAAAAAAGCCTGAAGTAAATCCAGGCTTTTTCATAGTTTTTAAGGTATTTTAATCATTTTTGATCGGATTACCTGCTTTATCGAATCTCATAGGTTCTCTTCCTGTAACATCTACATCATAGTAGGTGGCATTGTCAGCGGTCTCTATTCTGTTTACACTTTTAACGCTTGACCTTTTATAGTCTGAAAGGTTGCTCTTTAATGCAGAGGGTATGTTCTCCATAGTAATAGTTTCTGAAGTTTGAACCCACTGGCCGTTATTATCAAACTGAGTGGTGAGTTCTCTTCCCCTGGTAATCAAAACTACCTTGATAGTATCCATCGGTTGTAGATTGCCAATCTATGTTATCATAATCTACTCCTCTGTATCTGGAGTTGATAGATGAACGCATTCTGTTGTTTTGCTTCTCTTGTATAGGGTTATTAGTCTGAGCCCATGCAGAGGAAAGAATACCGATGTATAATAGAGTGCTTAATATAAATTTATATGGTTTCATAAGTTAGTTGGTTAGTTTAACATAACTTATAAAACACAAAAATGATGAAAGAAGGGCTCAGGCTATAATTATGTTTTTAACCTTGTTTTTGGTTAAAAGACTGGGGTGTTTTATTCAATACATGAGGAATATTATCTCTTAATGGTCATATGCACCATTAAGCCAGGCCCAGAATCTTTTTATAGGATTGGAGTGTTTTTCCACTGTTTTCTTTTTGCGTGAAGCTGCAGAGCTAGTTTTGGTTGATTTCTTTTTTGTGGAAGATTGAGAAAGCTTGTTCTTTATATTTTCTTCGTAGTATTTTTTCTTTTTCTCCTTCAGTTTTTTTTCCTTAAACTTCTTCTTTCTTAGCTCTTCTCGTTCCTGCCGTTTTTGTTTTTGCTCATAGCTTTCTGGTTGCTTCCGTCTTTTGCCTTTTCTGTTATTGCTTTTATAAGGTCTTCTATGTGTTTTTTCTCTTTCCTGAGTTTCTTTTTCGTCGGTTGGGGTTTCTTCTTTTTTTAGGTTTTGGCTCTGGTAGATCTATTTTACCTAGTACTTTAATGCCTTCTAGTTTTACTTTTTTAGCTCTGATAACCGTTACTTCGGGCTTCTCAGCTTCTGTTTCCGAGTCTTCAATAACCTGAGAAGGTGGGGTAGGTGTATCTTGAGTTACTGCTAGAGGTTCTTCGATGTTATTAGGTTCTGATGCTTCACTTTCTTGAGGAGTGGTGGTGGGTAATATTTCCTCTTCTACTTCTGGGGTTTCGGTATTAGTTACAGCAGGTAAATCTTCTTTAGGTTGATCGGAGTTTTCTTCAGCAGTTGGGGCCCAATGCTCATGGATGAGCGGTAAGGCTTCATCAGGTACTTTGGAATTACCATGAAGCTTCATTTCTATATTTTGCGATAAAAGAAAATCTACAATCTCCTGCTGTGATTTACCCAGCTGGCGTGCGAGCTGCATCAATCTCATACGTATTCAATTTTTTGAAACAAAAATATAACCTTTATTCATTCAATGCTATCCATTATTAAATAAATTCTTAAGTTTTGTTTAAAAAAAGTCAAGTAATTAGCAATTATAAGGCTGTATTGTTGTGTTTTTCATTACAAAACAGGGCTGTGATTAAACTATTGATATTGCAGCTTAAATGTTGAGCATTAAAAAAGGCTCCGGAAAATGAATTTCTCAGAGCCTGCTTCCTTGTTTCAGGTATTATTGTTTCATCAATAGTTCCTACTGTATAGTTTTACATCTTTAATAATGCTCTTGCTGAAAGCATAAGATAAGCCTTTATTAATAAATGAACGAGATGGCTCATTAGCAAAAAATGAGGCCGAATTCGGAACCTGTAATCCCCAAGAGCCAGAAGGCTGAAGAGTACCAGGAAGAATCAGAGCTACATGTCCTAAGCCATTACTACTAAGGTAAACCGCTACTACCGCTTTTTTATCATTAGCCTTGTCTTGTGCCTTTTGCAAGGCATCTTGGCTGTAGGCAGGTCCCAGTTCACTCCATGAGCTGTTATTGCTTAAAAAATCATGGATTTCAGAAACGGGCATATACTCACTGTTCGCTTTGCTGTAAAAATCATTTACCTTGTATACGGTAGTTAATGACTGGCCTATATACTGATGGCAGTCATTGCTTTGATTTTCACAATCGCGAAAGGCCGTAAGTGCCTCTTCTAAATCGGAATTCCAATTAGTGTTAATTTGTTGAGAGAAAGCCACAGACGAGAATAGAACAAAGAATAAGATAAATAAAAAATTGCCTTTCATTTTCATCGACATCATATGTTAAAGACATAAATTAAGTTACAAAAATATTATTGGTAGTTTATACTCTCTTTTAGAATATATTGACATGGTTTTTTAGGTTGAATGTACTAAATTTTGATAAATGATTGGTTTACAATTAGATCTGTTATTTCAATATTATGATCAGCTATATATCCATAAATGTTGTAGGTGGTAACTTTTGTTGAATATGAAAATGTAATAGAATTATGGCGCTATTCTTTGATTATTATTCTGTCTTCTTATAATAATATAAAGTGAGGTGACATTTTTTAGCAATCTCCTTTGCACCAGCATCTATCTCTTTTGCTGAAAAATGAATTTGTCTTTAATTAAAATTTAAAATTGCTTAACTAGCTCTCAACTAGATTATTTAGAAGAGAATAGCGGGTTACATAGCTGTGTCTTTTAAGATTAATCTAAGATTAAATAATAGCTGGTATAGTAACTTTTTTCAACATGCGAATCATCATTCTGAGCTTTTTAGCACTGTGCATTAATTTTTCATTTTCTTATGCAGGCAAGGAAAAATGTAAATTAAAATATTTAGAAGGCGATTGGTACGGAGAGTTTAGTAATTACACCGGTCCCTCTTTACTTATGCGCATGAGCATTACTGAAACTAAAGGGTGTGAAGTGAAAGGTGAATTTTTGTGGTCAGACTATTATAATACCAAAACGGTGTTTTCAGGATCTGTGGATGAGGGGTATTTGATCATAAAAGAAGATAGAATAGAGCAGGGTAGGTACCTAAGCATTAGCACTAATTCTTATAGGTTTAAAATACAGCCAGGAGATACTATAATAGGCACTTCATATCATGATGAGGAAGAAATAGCATCTTTTAAGATTATTAGAGCAGCGGCGCTCAGTGCCAGTCAGCTGGCTTCATTTGAACGAAGGTGCCAGGCTAATAAAGAGAAATATGGCGTAGCCACTATAGGAGATAATGCAGATATCTCTTTAGCTGAAATAGTTGAAAAGCAGCAGGAATTTATGAGTACTATTGAGGTTGGGTTTTCATCTAAATACACCGGTACTATCAGTTATGGAAAGGTAGATTTACCCATGGTATCTTATTTTGTGCCAGGGGGCTATTCTTATATGGAGATGACTTTTCAGGGTATGAAATTAATAAATGCTCAAAATCCTGATTATTCCTGGACATTTGATTCTTCTGATAAGGAAATAATTAAGCACCCAGTAGATACAGTATTGTTAGGAGAGGCAAGTAACAACATGGGTTTAATACAAAATGCTTTTCTAGATTGCCTTGATAATGGATATAAGGCAGGTGCTTTAAAAGATGCTGATTTGGATGGGAAGGCGGCATATAGAATTAAGTTGGTAAGCCCTGATGGTAAGGATGTGCAGGTTTATTACTTTGATAAGGATACCTTTTATCTTATAAGAGAGGAGAAAGGTTTTGGCTTAACCGTTTATCTTGAGCATAAGGTGTTTGGCGGTGTGCCCATGTGTACTCATAGTATAGATTACAGTGCTATAGAAGATACCAGAACATTGGTGTTAGAAACTATGGAAAAAGATCCTGAAGTTAACATGGAGTTGTTTTATATACCAGAGGATTTTGACGGTAAGATCATAGAAGGAGTGGAAGAGCTATCTCCAACTAATTTAGCAAATCAGGAGTTTGAAGCTGGAAATTATGAAAGAGCTATTGAGTTATATAGTAAAGCCATAGAGTTCAATTCTTATGATGACTTTTTGTATTATCAGCGAGGGGTGTGTCGTTATAACCTTGGCAAATATTATCCTGCTATCGGTGATCTGGAGCGTGCAATAGAGCTTAATCCTGATGAGGCAGATTATCTTAACTATCGTGGCTTGTGTAAATACGCACTTGGAGATTATAATCAGGCTAATGAAGATTTTAAATACGCCACCGAACTAGACAGCACCTTTGCTCGAGCTTATTACAACAGGGCCTATACTCAGTTCTCTTTAAGGCAGAGTGACAGTGCATTGTTTAACTTGAATAAGGCGATAGAGTATAATCCGGAAAATCCTAATTACTACCATGACAGGGCTGTTTTAATGCTTCAGAAAAATGAAAGCACAGAAGCTATTAATAATTATATGATGGCCTTAAACTTAGGATATGAAGATCATGCTGCATTAAAAAATAAACTGGGAGTTGCTTACTTTCAGATGGATGCCTATGATTCTGCAGGGCATTATTTTGAGCAGGCACTGCAAGATGACCCTAAGAATTTTCAATATCAGAAAAACCTGGCCAATTCATTTTTCTATAAAGGAGAGTATGATCAAGGATTAAAACAGTTTAAGATAGCTCAAAAGCTTAATGCTGAGGATGATGAATTGATCAATAATATGGGGTTATGTTATTACTATATGGAAGATTATGATCAGGCAGTAGCTTGTTATAACAAAGCCATAGAAATTAATAAAAGGAATCCCAGCTATTATTCTAACCTGGCCTTTGCGTATTCTGGTTTGTACAAATATCAGGAGGCTATAGGAAGCCTGACTTCTAGTTTAGAATATTATGCTGAAGCTCCGGGAGTATATGTGGAGCGCGGCAAGCTTTATAAGCTTCAAAATGATCGGTTTGCTGCGTGCCAGGATTTTAAAAAGGCCGCTGATTTAGGATTAGATGAAGCTCAGCAATTGCTAGATCAAAATTGTGATTTTTGAAGATAAATCGCTCCAAAGTGACCTTTATTTACATTTCTTCAGGAATTATAACATTTTTTAACACTACTTATTTTTGCCAGATTCTCTGAAAGCGTAACATTACACCATGCTCAAGGAAACAAAAATGATTGGCTTCCAAAGGGCTATCTTAGTTGTAAAGATATGTTTTAGTTTGATCTTGTTGTGTGAATGCAACAGTTGTTAAATTGGTTTTGAGAAACAAGGCAAATCAGCTCACTCTCTTTATTTAATATAGGAACAAAGGAATGTTTAGTTTTAAGTAATGATCAGTGACGCAAAAGAGGATAAAGAGGGTGGCTGAGCGCTTTGCTTTTTCGCATCATGTTTAGGTAAAATGAAGTTTTCTTTTCATCAACTTCATGGCAGAAGATACTGATTTTAAGAAGGTAATAATTTATAATCAGTTTAGTTATTGGCTAATACTTAGTTGAAAACAGTAGATTACGAATGTCTTGTAAGGGATAAATCTTCTGACTAATGTATCTTCTGCTTTACTTGTAATCTCTTCTTAATGATTTCTTTATTCTGTATTGAAATTCATCCATAGTATCGGTTATAATAAGGCACACCACTACCAAGGCTAGAACTGAGAATAGTTCAGGCTGGAAGGTAAATCAGTAATGGTAATTAAGTCTAAAAGCTGGTTTTGAAGACGATCAATCAAAGTTTTCAAAGTTGAAATACTCAGAAATGATGTGCCTTGAAAGAGGCTTTTCTATATAAGCGATTACGTCAGGAAATTTACCAGCTCTGTCTCTTTCCTTTTTCTAATAGAGGTGGTAAACATCATTATTTTAGTGGTGCCTTTAAAAATGCTGCTATCATACCAGCTAAGGAATTCAAATCCGTTCATTAGTGGCATGTTAATGTCTAGCAGCACGTACTTAGGCATTTTATTAGTATTCTTTTTTAAATAGTCAATAGCTTCCATACCATTGGCCACAGCAGTAATATTAACATCTTTTCGATGTGCTTTTATAGCTTGACTGGCTACATAATTACTGGTATCATCGTCATCAATAATCAAAATATTATTATAATCCATCATAGTCTCCCTATTGGTTCTCCACATTTATAATTCTATACAAGAAAACAATAATTTTTATATTTTACTATACACATAAATACGTAATTCTATATTTAGAATTAATACGTATAACTGGTATTTTATTTATTTTTTATTTAAATATATTTTAAATTTAGTTCCTTTGCCTTCTTCACTTGATACATCTATTTTTCCTCCGTATTTTTCTATGATTGACTTGGTGATATGCAGTCCTATACCTTTGCCTTCTACATCTAAATGGAAGCGTTGAAACAGACCGAATAATTTGTTGCCATAGTTTTTAAGGTCTATTCCACGGCCATTATCGCTCACTGTAATACAGCAATAGTTATCTTCTAAGCTACTGGTCACCTCAATTTTGGGAGCTACACCTGGTTTACTATATTTTATGGCATTAGTAATCAGATTTTGACATATATTATGCAAGTGTACTGATGGGAAGTATACGGTTTTGCAAGCACGGGTATCAATTTTTACTTTTGCATTATTAGCCTTAATTTCTTCTTCTATATCTTGCGTTACTTCTTTTAGTAGATCTTCTAGTACTACTTCTTCTTTTTGAAGGTTAAGGTTTTTCTTTACAGCAATTACCTCATTAAGTGTAGAGATGGTTTTTTTCATGCGGCTCACCGCATTTTTTAACTTTGTGAAAACATCCACGCCATTTTTAGTTACACATTCTTCTTCTTCCAGAATGTTAATGAGTGAGTCAAGGTTAGTAATAGGCGCCTTGAGGTCATGCGATGCCAGGTAGGCAAACTGTTCTAGTTCTATATTACTTCTTTCAAGCTCCTGGGCTTTGTATTTAAGCTGATTTTCGATTTTCTTAAGCTCATTGACATCTACAAAAGTGAATACAACACCTTTGATTTCCTTTTTAGAAGTAACATAGGGCAGGGCTTGCATCAGGTAAACTTCACCGCTTTTAGTTATTACTTCCTCTTCTTTAGCGGTGAAATTGGTAAGTATGTCATTAGCTGCTCCTACCAGGTTAAACTCATCAAAATCATTACTGAAGTCGCCAACAAATCGGCCAATATCACTATTATTCAGCTTTACCAAGTCGGTAATGGCATTAGTAAATCGCTTGATATTTAAATCATTATCTAAGAAAAGTGTGGCGATTTGGGTACTTTGTAGAAAGTTTTTCAAGTCATCGTTGAGCTCGGTCATTTCAATAAGTTTATTCTCAAACTCATTATTAACTGTATAAAGCTCTTCGTTTACACTTTGGAGTTCCTCATTACTACTTTGGAGCTCTTCATTAGCTGCCATGAGCTCTTCATTAGTGGCCTGTAGTTCTTCGTTGGACGTTTCTAGCTCTTCTATGGTAGATTGTAAGTACTCTTTGGTCTCTTTTAGTTCCTCTTCAAGCCTGCGTATGTGAGCGTCTTTTTCTTTAGAAAGATCTGTTTTAAGATGCTGTCCTGATGTAGGTATAGGTGCAACATTACTTTCAAGCAGCTCCTGAAAGCAAATGATGATATAAGTATTTTTACTATTAGGCTCAATATAGGGCTTAGCTATTATTTTAATTGACCGTTTTTCATCATTAACATTAAACTCTATCAGTGGAGAGATAAACTTTTTCTTTTGTGATTTCACTTTAGAAATGGCATTACTGATGCTTACATAGATTTGCTCATCTACCATTTTTAATACATTAAGAGTGAGCTGTTTTTTAGGTAGTTTTATATAACGATCTATGTCACCCGCCACATGTACTACATCCAGGTTTTCATTAATGAAAACAGTAGGAGGTACCATATCTTCTAGCAGTGCATCTTTGAAATTAGATACTATTTTACTTTCATTAAAAGTTCTGGGTAAAGCACTCTTAGAAGGCTCCAAATTAGGCTTTTTGCTTTTTTCAAATGGGTTGAGCCTATGCACATCTATAATGCGCGTAGTCATGCAGTTTTTATAAATTTTATACTTCTTGCTTACCTCTTCAAAGGCATTAGAAAGCATGCCGGGAGTTTCACTACTGCCAAGAAAAAGGAAGCTATTGGCATTAAGAGAAAAGTGGATGTAAGTAAGGATTTTTTCCTGTAAAGGGGGCTCAATATAAATAAGTAGGTTTCTACAGCAAGCCAGGTCTATATTATTGAAAGGAGGGTCTTTTGAGATATCATGGCGCGCGAAAATAACCATTTGCCTTAGCTCTTTCTTAACATGGTAAGTGTCATTTACCTTAGTGAAATACTTAAGAAGTAAATGCTTGGGGATTTCCTCAATAATGGTTTCAGGGTATACACCTTTACTGGCCTTATCTATCGCTCTTTGATCAATATCAGTAGCGAATATTTTTATAGCAGGTGTTTTGAGCTGCTTATGAAACTGCTCTTTAATGAGCATAGCTAAGGAGTATACTTCCTGACCGGTGGAGCAGCCAACTACCCATATTCTGATCTCCTTATCTTTAACATCTTTTACTAATTGGTAAAGAACATTTTTATCTAACTCTTCAAAGGCTTTATTATCTCTGAAGAAGCCAGTAACGCCAATCAGAATATCATTTCCCAATAAATCAATTTCTTCCGGGTAGTCATTGAGGTATTTAAGGTATAGTTCTTTGCTTAGGATGTTTCTTATGCTCATCCTGCGTTCTACACGGCGAATGACAGTGGCTTTTTTATAAAGTCTGAAATCAAGTCTGGTTTTTTGATGGAGCAGGGTGAGTATTTGATTGAGGATGTCACCCTTTTCATTTTCATGATCGATACTCAAGTGTTTAAGCTCTTGTATATACGGATGCTTTACGTATTGAATGATAGCATCTGGCATGCGGCTCGGGTGCATGATGAAATCTACCAGGCCTGTAGCTATGGCACTTTTGGGCATGTTATCAAAGGCAGCCGTATTGGGATCTTGTACCATGACCATACCGCCGTTTTCTTTGACTGATTCTATACCCAGGGTGCCATCACTACCCGTACCCGAAAGTATAACCCCAATGGCTCTTTCTTTTTGATCTTCAGCAAGTGATTTTAGGAAGTTGTTAATAGGCAGGTTGAGTGATTTTGGGTTTCCCCGAGCCTCCAGATACAGTCTGCCATTATTAATGAATATATTGTTATCTGGTGGTAAGGTATAGATGCAGTTTTTCTCTACCGCCATATCATTAGTAACCTTGGCTATTTTTATTTTGGTATGTTTAGCCAATAGTTCAGGCATCATAGATTTATAATCAGGAGATAGGTGCTGCACCAGTACAAAACTTAAGCCCGGATTATCAGGCACCTTATCAAAAAAAGCATTGATGGCTTCTAAACCTCCAGCTGAAGCACCAATGCAAACTACATTAAGTTTAGCTGGTTTTTTAGGAGTGCTTTTTCTTTGCTTTTATTTCCCCTTGATTATTTTCAGTGGCTTTAGTTGGTTGGGAGTTTTCTTTACTTTGCTGAGACATCATTCTTTAATTTTGGCTGTTTGAATCGTCTTCATTTTTGCTGAAATCTTCTTGCAATTGACGTAGATCGGTCAGTGTTTTATTCAGTTCTATTGAAATGTCAATTGGAGGATTCTGACTATGCATAAACTCTTCTATTCGGTTTAATGCATCAATATTTTTCTCTATTCGTTTGTGTATTCTTTTGCTTACCCACTCCAGCCTTTTGCTGTACCATCGGCCCTTTTCATCCAATACGTCTTTTATTACATCGTTAAGTTTATTTAAGTTAGATTTCAGCACTAATCCTGATGCACCACTAAGAATAGTTTCAGCAGCTATTTCTTCGCCAATGGTACCAGTCACAAATATGAATGGAATATCAGGGTACTCAGTAGAAGTAATACTAAGCGCTTCTAAGCCCGTCATTTCTGGTAGGCTGTAGTCTGCTAATATTATATCTGGGCTAAAATGCCTCAGGTTATGGGTAAAATCATTTCTGGTCATGGTAACTTCAGCTTCGATGGTTAAACCGGTTTTTTCCAACTCATCAAGCATAAGTTCAGCGTCTTCAGGTGAATCTTCTAAGATGAGCACCCTCATGTTTTTGAATTTATCAAATGCGTTCAGTCTCATTTATCAACATTTTTTCGGTTTATTTAAAAGTAGCCAGTAGAGGCCCAGCTGTTTTATTGTGTCAGTAAATTTTGTAAAGTTTACTGGTTTAACAATATAGCTATTGGCTCCTAGCTGATAGGCTTTGCGTATGTCATTGTCTTCATTAGAAGAGGTAAGAATGACCACGGGTATTTCTCTAAAAATGGGTGACTTTTTAAGTTCAGTAAGCACCTCCAGGCCGCTTACTTTAGGCAGTTTAAGGTCTAATAAGATAAGTTTTGGCAGTGCACTAAGTTCTTTGAATCGATCTCCAAATAAGAAATCGAGAGCTTCCTGGCCATCTTCCAGTAAATGGATTCTATTAGCCATGCGATGCTCCTGAAAAGAATCTATGGCTAGCTCAGCATCGGCCATGTTATCTTCTATATATATAACTTCTATGTATTCTTGTGTTATCACGTTTGTTTGGTTTTTATGGTAAAATAAAAAGTAGCTCCTTTGCCAGGTTCGCTCTCGCCCCAAATTTCACCACCATGCTTATGAATGATCAGTTGGGAGATGGCCAGGCCTACGCCAGTACCTTCAAAATCTTTATCACTATGTAGCCTTTGGAATACGCCGAAAAGCTTGTTTTTATGCCTCATATCAAAACCTACTCCGTTATCTTTTACAAAATGTGTTTTCACCATTGATAATATTTTGCCCCACCTCAATGATGGTTTCCTCTTTAGGTCTGCTATACTTAATAGCGTTTGATATGAGATTATTGAGCACTTGTTGTAGCATAACAGCATCACCTACAATTTCTGGTAGCGGATTTACAATAAAATCTATTTTACGATCTTCGCTTTCCAGTGCCTTGAGTTCTTCATAAGCTCTGTTAAAGAGTAAAACCACATCTATTTTAGATAAAGAGATATTTTCTCTCGATATTCTTGAAAAGGCCAATATATCATCAATAAGCCTATCCATTTGTACAGTGTTTTTTACTATGACGTCTAGTAAGCGCTTGCCTTCTGCATTGAGTTGGTGACCTTGCTTATTCAGTAGTTTATTACTAAAGCCGGTTATGGCGCGGAGGGGTGCTCTTAAGTCATGAGATACCGAATAGCTAAAGGCTTCTAATTCCTTATTAGTTTTTATAAGGTCGTTGTTTAGCTTTTGAATCTTTTCCTCTTTTTGTTTCAGTTCTGTAATGTCTTGCTTTAAACCTATAGCCTTTATGGGTTTATCATCGTTATAAGTGAAGTAGCAGTTGTTTCTCACGTGTTGGATCTTGCCTGAAATAGCATTTTTGACCCTGTAATCAGCCTGGAAAAATTCGTGAAGAAGTATGGAATCATGAAATTGTTTATTGACTGCCAGGTAATCTTCAGAATATACATGTGCTGACATGCCTGCTATTGATGTATGCTTATTAGTGAAGCCAAAGAGGTTAATGTAATTATCAGATAATAGGGCTTGTTCAGTACTGAGATCTATCTCGTAATAGCCCATTTTCCCTAGTTTTTGAGAGATCTCCATATTTTTGAGGTATTCTTTTCTCTCATTTTCTTTTTTAATTCTTTCGCTGATATCGCGTATAGAAGCGGCTATTTGTACTTCATTTTCTTCTGAGTAAATGGGAGAGAGCGACACTTCTACGGGAAATTCTTCTCCCGATTTAGTAATCCCCGTTAAATTTAAGTCATTATTCATCATTCGCGTTTTAGGATCCTTCACATATTCTGATCGGTATTGCTTATGACTTTTGTGGTATCTATGAGGAATGAGGAGTTCTATGGGCTCGCCTAAGAATTGCTTCTGAGTGTATCCAAACATTTTGGAAGCCAGTTGATTGCAGTAAGTGATTATTCCATTTTGGTTTACTATTACCATAGCATCTGGCGTGCTATGGAGTAGATTTTTGAATTTTTTTTCAGAGGCTATTAACTTTTCTTCTGTTTTTTTCCTTTGTGTAAGATCCTGAGTGACTTCTACAAACCCGGTAGGGCTATGGTCAGCATCGTAAAGGGGAGAAATGACCGTGTTAACCCAATAGTTAGAACCGTCTTTTCTTTCTCGCCAGCCAGAGTCAGACGCTTTACCATAAGCTAGGGCTGATTCAAGTAGTTTGTGAGGTTTGCCATTATAGCTTTTGGGGTATAGGTTAGAAAATGGCTTATGTAAAATCTCCTGGCTGCTATACCCCGTAATTCTGGTAGCTCCTTTATTCCAGAGATCAACATTTCCGGCCAGGTCTAAACTGATAATAGAGTAATCTGATATTTCATTTACTACCTGTCTGTAGCGCTGTTCTGATTCTGTTAGAGAACGTACTAGTTGGTTTTTCTCTTCATCTTTTTGGGTGATGATGTAAGCCGCATAAATAACAATAAGTGTAGTTATAAGACTAAGTAATGCCAAACTAAGGATTACTCTCAGTTCAGTATCAAGATTACTATTAAGGAAACTATGGCCAATATACCAGCTAAATAGTAGAGGCAAAATAACCACTACTGGCAGTACAATCCGCATGATTTTACCCCCTAATGATGGTCCTAAAAACAGGCCTGCTAAGCCAATTTTCGGATCTATATTAAAGATGCCGATAAAGACAATAATCATGCACATGGCCGTAATGGGAGACATACCTATGCCTGAACTAGGCAGGCTGGTATAAAAATTACTTACAATAGATAGGTGCCCGTAAATAGCTGCCCAAGGTATGCTTATACCGGTAAAGCTTAGAATGTTAGCATAGGTATAGTATTTATTGTTTTTAAAAGAAGTGAATAATAGGGCTATGGCGGCTATTAATACTGAAATTAAGGTTCTTGGGGAAGGACGTTGGCTAATATCAATTTCATACGAGGTAGCGCTTGTGAATAAGGTCTCAAGTCGTGGTAATTGTAGCTTATATTCCAGTAAAATCCATATAGACATGATGATGAGGGTGTAGCTGAGGATAAAGGAAAGTTTATCAGCTGTTCCTCCGGTCGTTCTGATTAGTATTATGCCTAATGAAGAAAGCATAAAAGTAGTGGTAAGCGTAGTAGCGGGAAAATCATCACTTATACTTACAAAAAATGTGATTTGTAGCCACCAGCCTAATAATACTAAGGTGCATAAAATAAGCACCAGCCACCCCGAAAAGGATACTGTTCTAAATTTCATTTGGCTTAGAGTCGTTCACTGGTTTTAAATCAAGTTAGTTAATTTTATATAAACATAATATGATAATTGCTTTTTAAAATCATACGTTATTTAATATATATTTTAATTGTGTGGATTTTGCTAATATATTTTTATAATTTATAATAAGATCTACTTAGGGGTTATTAAGTAGTTTGAAGTCACTAAGTTTTTAAATGATTGATAATCAATAGAATATGTTAGTGGATGCCTCATATATAACTGATGAGTTGGAGCGTGCAAAGCTGATAGCTGATCACACTACAAATTTCATAGTGTTTACGGATGCTTATGGGCTGATTATGTGGGTAAATAAAACCTTTGAACGAGCTACAGAATATTCGCTTAATGAAGTGATCGGGCGTAAACCTGGTGATGTTTTGCAAGGTCCACTTACTAATACGGAGACCATATCTTTTATGAGTAAGAATATAAAAGATGCCGTACGCTTTAAGGTAGATGTAATCAATTACACGAAAAGTGGTAAGGAATATTGGGTTGAAGTGGATATCATTCCTTTAAAAAATAAAGCTGATAAGGTCATTGGCTATATGTCTATTCAGAATAATGTGTCTAACGTGAAGATGGTAATCGGCGAGATGCTCAACGCCAAGGCTATATTAAGAACCGTACTAGACACTGTGCCATTTCATGTTTCGGTGAAAGATGCCCAGGGACGCTTTATGTTTTATAATCAGGCATTTCTTAATGACTTTATGCAAGGCAATGTAGAGAATGAAGCCTTGGTGCCCAGAAAACTCAGTCCTGTAGAGTATAAAGTCTTAACTACTAATCAGAAAATAGTTCTTGAGCAAAATTTAGTAATAAGAGGAGAGGTGCGGAGTTTTCTTACCTTGAAATTTCCGGTGGAAAATTCGGTGGGGCAGGTGGCTATGGTAGGTAGGGTTTCTATTGACTTTACTGAATTGAGGCAAACTAAAGAAACCCTTAGAGAGCAAGAGCAGCTATATTTCTCCACTGTTAAGTCCATTAATGATGGAGTGGCCACCATAGATAAAAGTTTCAAAATATCATATATCAACCCAAGTGCGGAGCGCATGATTGGTTATAAGCTAAATGAAGTACAGGGGAAACTCTTTTATGATGTGCTCCATTTTTCTTTCGCCGCTGATGATGATGAAATGATAAACCCTTTACAATGCCGATTGGATGAAGATAATGATGTGCTGAAAAATGAAATTTATATATTATCAAAGTCTGGCAAGAAAATACCAGTAGAAAGCAGCCTAACAGAAATGTTAGATTCTAATGAAAATTATGCAGGAATAGTAATATTCTTTAAAGATATATCTGATAGAGTAGCCAGAACAAAGCTGGAGGCAGACATGGAGGTGAGAAGAATGGCGGCTATGATAGAGGGGCAGGAAGGAGAAAGAAGTCGCATAGCTAAAGAGTTGCATGATGGACTTGGGCAGATGCTTAACCTTATTAAAATGAAACTCTATATGAGCATTCAACACTCTGATGATGAACTATTGCATCTGATTGATGATACTATTCAAGAAGCCACCAGAATGTCTGAAAACCTTATTCCTGCTAAGCTTAGAGACTTTGACCTGGCTACGGCACTTAATGCTCTGGTGAAGCAACTCAATACTATTTATAATCTTAAAATTTCCTTTTACTCCTCTATAAACAATAAAATAGTAGATAATAAAAAAATTAATTTATACAGAATAGCGCAAGAGGCTATAAATAATGCTCTGAAGCATTCAGGAGCATCTCAAATTTCTGTTTCTCTAATAGAGGATGATGAAATTATAAGGCTATCTGTAGAAGATAACGGCCGTGGTATAGATCATGATAATCTGGAAAAAGGAGATATGAAAACAAGATCTTTTCATCATGGTATGGCTAATATGAGAGAAAGAACTAAAATAATGAATGGCTTTCTGATTATTGAGTCCAACAAGGGGTTGGGAACTTTAATCATTTCAGAAATTCCCAAATAAACTAATATGCAAAAATATAAAGTTCTGGTAGCAGATGATCATGACTTATTTAGAGAGGGCATTAAAACCCTACTTAAAAAGATGAATAACGTCATATTAGCCGGAGAGGTGAAAAGAGGTAAGCACGTAGTGAAGCTTTATAAAGAGGTGAAGCCTGATGCCGTAATCATGGATATTTCTATGCCTGATATCAATGGTATTGAAGCTACCAAGGAGATTTTAAAAATTGACCCTCAGGCAAAAATAATAATACTATCAATGCATGATGATGAGGAATATATAGGCAGGTGTCTTGATGCTGGTGTAAAAGGCTACGTGATTAAAAGTGAGAGTGGTATGGAGCTTAGGCATACTATAGAGTTGGTATTGCAGGGTAACAGCTACTTTAGTCATTTTGCACAAGATATTGTACTCAGCCGTTTAAAACAGTATCGGTCCCATAAACAAACTCCTCTGGAGCAACCTCACATTACTAAAAGAGAGCTGCAAATACTCATCCTTATTGCACAGGGGTTAACCAGCAATGCTATTGCAGAAAAACTATTTATTAGCATTAGAACGGTGGAAACGCATAGAACCAACATTATGCGAAAGCTAGGAGTCAAAAATGTGGTCGAACTCATTAACAAAGCTACAGAATTGGATCTGGTATAAGTAGTTACTCGTAGAGGCAAATCATTCATTATACGTATACTAATATACAATCAATTTGCGATTGAAGATGGCTGAGGATGGAACTACCTTTATACATGATATTATTAAAGCCTTCTTATATGGAACTTTCACCCAATAGTGATTTTAAAAATAGCACGCTTACTGGGGTGTTTGATCATTTGTTGCAGGGGAATAATGGAGTGGCTATCATCAATAGTGAGAAAAAAATTCTTGAGTACAATGAATTATTTAGAGAGATTTTTGGAGAAGTTGGATGCTTAGATGATATTCTGAATTATCCCGGACAAAACGATCTGGAAGAACAGGTATTTAGTTTTTTAAACACCTGTGAGCACAACCGGTCTCGTAGTTTTAGCATATTTACTAAAAGTGAGTATGTAAAGCTAAGTCTTAGCTGTTTTAAGTATGATGAGTTAAAATACTTCATAGCTAAGGTAGAGCAAGTCTCCGATAACTACCCCATATCTAACTTGGTAAGGGAGTCATTGGCATTTTCAAAACTTATAGCCAGCAGTACGTTTGAGCTTATTTTTATGTGTACCGAAGATGGTAAGCTGGTATACTTTAACAAGCTTTTTGCTAAAACGCTAGACTACCCATCATTACTAGCCGCACGAAAAAAAGGAGTTAATGAGATACTAAGCGGAGACTTTTTGCGAATTAAAGATGAGCTTAATGCCTCAGAATCTAATCTGATTACCGAGCAGGTATGGCTCAGGAAAAACAATGGTGGTCTTATTCGTGGTCTGGCCAATATCAGCATACATAGAAACAGGCATGGAGAGTATATTTATAACTGGGTGGTGCTTGATCTTACACAGTATACAGAATATGAAAAATACCTTAAGACCACCAACACTCAGTTAAAAAGGGTCAGTTTTCAGCTCGAGCAGTTTTTATACAGTACCTCTCATGATTTGCGATCTCCGCTTACCTCTATTATGGGGCTGGTAAATCTCATAAAAGGGGAGGTGCAAAATGATACCGTAGAGAAATATGTAAATCTTATAGAGCAGACGGCCTTTGGTCTTGATACGGTAATCAAAAACATAGCCTATCTTACCAGAATAAATTATTATGAGTCTAACTATGAAAGGATAGATATGCAAAGACTCATCTGGAATATGATTAGTGAATATACTCGAGATCCTGAAAGTAAAGCCATAGATTGGAAAGTGGAAGTAGATGAGAGCTTTTACTTTTATTCAGATGAAGAGAAGATTGAAATTATACTGGATCAGCTCATTAAAAATGCTGTTGCCTTTAGAGATTCAACTAAAGCTCAATCTATAATAGAAATTACTGTCATGGAGCAAAATGATAATGTGGTCATTACAGTATTTGATAATGGTTTGGGTATAGAAGATAAGCATATTAAACTGGTTTGTAATTTATTCTACAAAGCATCAGCAGTGTCATCAGGCTCGGGCCTTGGTTTGTTTATAGTGAAGGAAGCCTTAGATAATCTTGATGGCAAACTAAATATAGGATCCCAAATAGGAGTGGGCTCTTGGATTACCATGGAAATACCGAATCAAAAGCGAAAGTATATGGTAACAGATTCCCGTAAAAGTAAAAACAATAGTAAGATGCGGTAAACCTCCGGTTTACTTTTTCCGCACAGGTCATTTCTTTTTTATTTTTCTTTAAAAATGCATGAGTTGAAGAGTAGCGCGCTCAAAATTATTTGGGCGAAGTGAAACCCCTTTGATTTTATTTAAAAGGACTTTTACTACGTACTTATTCTTAAAGCTAAGTAGATATTCGTACAACTTAAATACGTACAATTTTGCATTGAAAAGGTGTAGCTCTGATTATAGATTTACTTAAAATCACCTCAAATATGAGAGCCAAACTTTCAATGATTAACAATTTTTTTAAACACACAATTTTTTTGGTGTTGTTTATTTTGAGCTTAAATTCTGTCAATGGTCAGACTCGGCCAAACGCTACAATTAGTACGGGAATAGGTGGAATTTGTCTGTTTTGTTCTGTGGACAATCCAGATAGAGCGTGGGATGCTAATGTTTCCAGCTTCGCTTCAATTCACTTCGGTGTATTGGGTGTTGCAGGATTTGGACAGGTAACGTATGGATTTCCTAATGCATTGCCTGACAATGAGATTATCACTTTAGAAATGCAGTTTGATGGGTCACCTATTTCATTAATCACTTTGGATCTTTTTGAAAGGTTGCAAATAGATTTAATGGATGCGGCTGGTAATGTGTTAATTACTTATGATAACAATGCTTTACTAAATCTGAATTTGGAGGTGCTGGATGCCTCCTCAAACCGTTTTAGAATTCATATCTTAAATACTAACCCAGCTACTCGACGAATCAGAATTATTTCTGGGGACTTGCTTTCGCTAGGGTTATTAGCCCATGATTTAAGAATCTATGATATCACAGCGCATACTGATCAAGAAGCAGTATACACAGTACAGCCAGCTAAGCCTATTAATGATTATACTAATGCAGAGGTAATAGCTTCGGCTGTTGATCCGGATGGCGAAATTGCTTCAGCCCAAGTGACAGCGGGAAGTTTACCAACGGGTTTAGCGCTAGCTAGTGATGGTACTATTACAGTAAATAACACGACGCAATTGGTAGTTGGAAGTTATACTTTCACAGTAACTACTACGGATGAATTTTCAGGAACTACAGCTACTGAGCTTACCATAGTTATCAATCCGGCAGATGTGGAGGCGGTTTACGTGGTTAACCCTGCCAAACCTATAAATGATTATGCTGATAATGAAGCCTTAGCTACCGTAACAGATGCCAATGGCCCAATAGTGTCAGCCGTGGTGAGTAGTGGAGCCTTGCCTCCAGGTGTAGTGTTGGCTACTGATGGTACCATCTCGGTGCCAGATACATCAGCACTTGTAGTAGGCAGCTATACTTTTGAAGTAACTACTACTGATGTTAACGGGGGCCAAACCTCAACGAGCATCACTTTAGAGTTTAATCCTTCAGACGGGGAGGCAGTGTACGTTATAGAACCGGCCAAGCCAGTCAATGACTATACAAACGGAGAAGTAATCGCGTCAGTAACTGATCCTAACGGAGCTATTGTTTCCGCTACGGTTACAGATGGTGCCCTTCCTTCTGGTGTTGCTTTAGCTTCTGACGGTACAGTGACCATCACTAATCCCGGCGACCTGGTGCCCGGAGAATATACCTTTGAAGTGACTACCGAAGATGAAGGCGGTGGTATAACAACTACTACCATTACGCTAGAATTTAATGAAGCAGATGTGGAGGCGGTTTACGTGGTTAACCCTGCTAAGCCTATAAATGATTATGCTGATAATGAAGCCTTAGCTACGGTAAATGATGCCAATGGCCCAATAGTATCAGCCGTGGTGAGTAATGGAGCCTTGCCTCCAGGTGTAGTGTTGGCTACCGATGGTAATATCTCGGTGCCAGATGCATCAGCACTTGTAGTAGGAAGCTATACTTTTGAAGTAACTACTACTGATGTTAACGGGGGCCAAACCTCAACGAGCATCACTTTAGAGTTTAATCCTTCAGACGGGGAGGCAGTGTACGTTATAGAACCAGCCAAGCCGGTCAATGACTATACAAACGGAGAAGTAATCGCGTCAGTGACGGATCCTAACGGAGCTATTGTTTCCGCTACGGTTACAGATGGTACCCTTCCTCCTGGTGTTGCTTTAGCTTCTGACGGTACAGTGACCATCACTAATCCCGGCGACCTAGTGCCCGGTGAATATACCTTTGAAGTGACTACCGAAGATGAGGGTGGTGGGATCACAACTACTACTATTACGCTAGAATTTAATGAAGCAGATGTGGAGGCGGTTTACGTGGTTAACCCTGCTAAGCCTATAAATGATTATGCTGATAGTGAAGCCTTAGCTACTGTAACAGATGCCAATGGCCCAATAGTGTCAGCCGTGGTGAGTAGTGGAGCCTTGCCTCCAGGTGTAGTGTTGGCTACTGATGGTACTATCTCGGTGCCAGATGCATCAGCTCTTGTAGTAGGCAGCTATACTTTTGAAGTAACTACTACTGATGTTAACGGGGGGCAAACCTCAACGAGCATCACTTTAGAGTTTAATCCTTCAGACGGGGAGGCAGTGTACGTTATAGAACCAGCCAAGCCAGTCAATGACTATACAAACGGAGAAGTAATCGCGTCAGTAACTGATCCTAACGGAGCCATTGTTTCCGCTACGGTTACAGATGGTGCTCTTCCTCCTGGTGTTGCCTTGGCTTCTGACGGTACAGTGACCATCACTAATCCCGGTGATCTGGTGCCCGGTGAATATAGCTTTGAAGTGACGACGGAAGATGAAGGCGGTGGCATTACTACTACTACAATCACTTTAGATTTTAATGAAGCTGATGTAGAAGCAATATATGATATAGATCCACCTAAGCCGGTAAACGACTATGTGGATGCAGAAATAATAGCAACAGTTACTGATGCTAATGGACCTATTGTAAATGCTGCCGTGAGTGGAGGAAGCTTGCCGGCAGGGGTAACATTGCAAGCAGATGGTTCACTGGTAGTTTCCAATGCAGCAGGGTTGATAGTAGGAAGTTATTCGTTTCAGGTCACAACTACTGATGTAGGGGGTGGGCAGACTACCAGTAACATCTCTTTAACTTTTAATAACGCAGATATAGAAGCGGTGTATGATGTGATGGCCGCTAAGCCAGCCAATGATTATGAAGATGATGATTTGTTAGCTACTGTTACTGATGCTAATGGAGCTATCGTCTCAGCTGATCTAATCACGGGTTCATTGCCGCCAGGAACAGTGCTGGAATCTGATGGAACAATCAGAGTTATTTCTGATGATCAGCTAGTTGGTGGGGTTTATAACATTACTGTTCTCACCAAAGATGTGATCAATGGAACTACTTTAAGTAATCTTTTAATAATGATTCATGCTGCCGATATAGAGGCGGTATATACTTTAGCTCCGGCTAAAGAGATAGATCAATATGCTAATGCAGAGGTGATAGCTACTGTTACTGATGCCAATGGAGCTATTGTTAATGCAGTAGTTACTTCTGGTGTATTGCCAGCAGGTACAGCTATTGAGGCCAATGGTACGGTGTCAGTTACTAATTCGGCTCTGCTTACAGTGGGTTCATTTCCAGTTCAGGTTACTACCACTGATGTACATGGAGGTGTAAGCGTTAGCAATTTCACTATTGTATTTAAACCCATTGCGGATACAGATAATGAATCTGTTTATACGGTTTTTCCCTCAAAACCTGCTAACGATTATAGTGAGAATGACGTTTTAGCCGAAGTGTCAGATCCTGATGGAGACATAGTCAGTGCCGTAGTAACCTCTGGAGATTTGCCTCCGGGAGTTATTCTACAATCAGATGGTACCGTGCTGGTAGATGATCCCGGCTTGCTTGAAGAAGGAACTTACAGTGTAACTGTTGAAACTACTGATGAGCAGGGGGGGACCTCTAGCGGAAGCATTACGCTGGTGATAGATGAACCGGTAATTACGAACATAACCGTAGGTATTGCTAAGCTCGCCAGTGTGCCTCAACCTTTGTCAGGCGGCCAGTTTAGAGTAGTTTTTACAATTACTTTAGAAAACTTTGGAAACACCACGCTTGATAATATAAGAGTGCTAGATGATCTGACGGCTGCTTTCCCTGCACCAGCTACTTATGAGGTGTCTTCTGTGGCTACTACCGGAATGCTCATGAGTAACCCCAATTATAACGGGGGATTCTGATAAGAATTTGTTGGCAACAGGAAGTATACTTAATATAGGAGAGTCTCGCACTATTGTGCTAACGGTAGTGGCTAATTCTCAAGGAGAAGCTACTAGCTATGCCAACTCAGCTACGGTGGAGGTAGAAGGACAGGGAGGTGCTTTCTTTTCAGATATTTCTCATAATGGAAACAATCCTGATCCTAATGGAAATGGAGATCCTACAGAAGCCGGAGAGAATGATCCTACTCCTGTAAACTTAGATTTTACACCTCAGATTGGTGTAGCTAAAAGTGCGGGTGTATCTATCTTTCAGGAAGATGGAAGTTATACATTAAGTTATCTGTTTACCGTAGAGAACCTAGGAAATGTGAATCTCCAAAATGTACAGGTGACGGATCATTTGAGAAATACATTTCCTGCTCCAGTCCAGTTTTCAGTAGTGGAAATGGTAACTACTGGTTCTTTGGTTTCTAATTCTAATTTTGATGGAGTAAGTGATTTAAACCTACTGGCATCGGGCAGCACTTTGCCTGTGGGAGAGGTAGAAACTATTCGTCTTACACTTTCCGTAAGGCTTAATGGCGCAGTAGGGCCATTTATGAACTCTGCTACCGGTAGCGCTACAGGTGTGGGAGGTACAGGTAACACTAGCGATGATTCAGCTCCGGGAACAGATCCTGATCCTAATGGAAACGGGTTTCCAGGTGATCCTGGTGAAGATGGAGGGACATCAACCACCATCGATAGGGTGCCTATTGTAGGGCTGGCCATGTCAGCGGCCACTCCAACACTTCTGGAGAATGGTAATTATGAAGTAAATTATGTATTGGTAGTAGAAAACCTGGGCAGCGTGCCTCTATATAGAATCTCTGTATTAGATGTACTATCGTCATTCGTTTTCCCGGCTGATATGCCTTATACAATACTTAGTCTTTCGGCAACTAATGGCTTAGTGGTAAATGAAGATTATGACGGGGATCTGGATATTAATATGATTGACCCTGCTCAAAGTACATTAGCAATAGGTGCTACTGCTATGATCATGCTAAGTCTAGAGGTTGATAATGGAGACCGCATTGGGCCTTTTAACAATATAGCCATTGTTTCTGCTTATAATCAGGATGAGTCACTCACCTTTACTGATATTTCTGTTAATGGGTTAGATCCTGATCCTAATGGTAATGGCTTGCCTAATGATCCGGATGAGGATAATCATACACCCATATTCTTGAGTTTGGTACCAGTAATAGGTGTAGCTAATCATGTGGAAACGCCAGAGTTACAAAGTGACGGTTCGTATATAGTAGATTTTACTGTTACGGTGGAGAATTTTGGTAATGAGGCCTTATCTGATGTGCGATTAACTTCAGATTTACGCACGGCCTTTTCAGCTAATGCAGAAGTAGAAATAACAACAGCACCATCAGTACCTTCTAATCTTGTTGTAAACAGCGCTTTTGATGGAGTTACTGAAACACAGTTAATAGATGATGGTCAGCTGGAAGTGGGTGAAGTGGAGACCGTGACCTTTAGCATAAAGGTAAGTGAAGGCGGAGGCATAGGAGTGTATTATAGCCAGGTGCAAGCCAC
Source organism: Fulvivirga maritima (assembly GCF_021389955.1). Classification (NCBI taxonomy): domain Bacteria; kingdom Pseudomonadati; phylum Bacteroidota; class Cytophagia; order Cytophagales; family Fulvivirgaceae; genus Fulvivirga; species Fulvivirga maritima. The sequence goes on along the minus strand of NZ_CP089980.1, from coordinate 5,623,822 downwards.
AGGAGTAGGTGCACAATCATTAAGTTTTACTTCGGACTTATCTCAGGAAGGTCTTGATGCTGACCCTAACGGTGATGGAAGACCTGATGAAAATGATCCTACTACCATAAGAGTAGAGCCCAATAATATACTGGGAATTGGTACATCTGCTAGTGATTATAATTGGTTAAACCCTTGTAATATCGAGTTTCAGGGTGAAGTCAGGATTAAGAATTTTGGAATAGATACTATTGAGGATATTGTTTTAGAATATGATCTAAGCAGTATATTTCCTTCTCCTATAACTTTTGAGGTGGTATCAATAGAAGCCTCTCAGGGCGTGAACATTAATCCTGAATTTGATGGCGAAACTAATACCTTTTTAACCAGAGAATTTGATCTGGAGAGTGGTGGCGAAGTAACCATTGAATATATAATAGCACTTTCACCTGAAGGTAGCTTTGGTGAGTATACTACTCAAATCAATGCCTCAGCTATGTATTTAGGAGAAACGCTTACTACCGCATCATTTGATTATGCAGGAGATGACTTTGAAGGAGTACCAGCAGAAAGGGCTCCAACTACAATTATGATTGAAGCTCCTGAACAGTTTATTCCAGAAGGATTCTCACCGAATGGCGATGGCATTCAGGATACTTTTGATCTGACATTAGGGTGTGGGCTTACTGCCGAGTTAGATGTATTTAACCGATGGGGAGACACCGTCTACCATAGTGGATCTTATAATAATGATTGGAAAGGAGAAACAAGTAAAGGATCACTAATAGGTGATACGCTTCCTAATGGCGTCTATTACTATACGCTTAAGATTAGTAACGGACAGGTGATCAAAAGTTTTGTAGTTATTAACCGATAAGAATCATGTATAAAAACATCACATATATATTCATAATAGTAGGATCGCTATTTCTTGTAAGAATGGAAGCTAAGGCACAGCAAGATCCTGTGTATTCACAATACATGTTTAATATGCTCACTATTAACCCGGCTTATGCAGGAAATAGGGAGGTGCTTAGTGTCACTTCTATTTACCGGTCTCAATGGCGAAACATTGAAGGAGGAATGAATACTCAGCTATTTACCGCTGATGTGGGCTTAAAGAATAAAAAGGTAGGCCTGGGTCTGCAAGTCTTTAATGACAATGTGGAGATTATTAGAAATACTGGTTTTTATGCTATGTATTCTTATAAAATCAGACTGAATAAAGGCGTGCTTAACTTCGGTATACAAGCAGGAGCAGTTAAGTTCAAAGCTAACTATAATCAGCTGCAGCTTTATGATTACAATGACCCTGCTTTTATGGATAATCAAAATGAGTTTAGGGTGAATTTTGGCGCAGGCCTATTTTACAATACAGATCGCTTTTATGTAGGCTTTTCAGTGCCACACCTTACAGGGCAAGGCAGGGTAGAAGTAGCGGAAAGCAGTCAGAATATTTATGAGCAGAGTAATCACTGGTTTCTTACCGGAGGCTATGTGTTTGATATAAGTCCTGATATAGATCTAAAGCCGTCATTCTTGTTGAGGGCGGTAAATGGAGCGCCTCTGCATTATGATATAGGTACCACGGTGTGGCTAATGAACTTGGCTGCCGTGGGTGTTTCATACAGATCTAGCGAAGTGGTAGTCGGGATGCTGGAGCTTCAACTGATACCACAGCTAAGAATAGGCTATGCTTATGACCTTACTCTTTCAGAGTTAGGTCGGCATAGTACGCATGAGATTATGTTGAGGTATGAGTTTGGGTACTCTAAGAAGGATTTGGTATCACCAAGGTTTTTTTAATGCACAGGGTTCAAAACAGTTAAGGTTATGAAAAATTATTTAAAATCGGCGCTAATTATTTTACTAGTGTGCATAGTGACCATTGGTAAATCGCAGTCTATAGCTAAGAAGGTAGCCAACAAAAAGTTTGCTGATAAGAGCTACGCTGAAGCCGCCAAAATATATGAGGATATTCTGGATAGTAAACCTGATGACCAAGAAGTAATAGTAAAATTAGCAGAATGTTATAAGGCTACTAATCAGAATAAAAAGGCACTCGCTTTATATAGTGAATTGGTAAATCAGGGAGATCCGGATCCAGGTAACGTGTGGAAATATGCCATGCTTTTAGTTGAAGAAAAGGATTACAAAACGGCTGATAGTTGGTTTAAGAGGTATTATAAAATGGTGCCTACAGATGATAGAGGTAGGAAATTTTCGACTGCATATGAAAAAGTGGATGGGTATTTTGAAGATAGTGTGATATATACTGTAACCTATTTGCATGGATTAAACTCATGGCAGGGAGATTTTAGTCCCTTCCTGTTAAATAAAGGCTTAGCCTTTTGCTCATCGCGCAAGCAAGAAGTAGGAATAAGAAAGGTATATGGCTATGATCAAACCCCATTGGTAGATTGGTACTTTGTGCCAGACACCAGTGCACTGCATGATGATATATATGCAGGGCTGCAGAGTGCTCAATACACAGTTGACCCTGAAAACGAAAAAAATGCCATGTATACGGCCAAAAATAGTGTAGACTCCGATATAATCGCTACTTATGGTGATACTTTTTTGAATGATAGTATACGTTACAATGTGAGGGCAAAAGCTGACTTGGTGAAGTTGAATCATAGTTTTAATAAACTACACGTTGGGCCGGCTTGCTATTCAGAAAAACTGGGGAAACTGATTTTTACAGCCAATGAGTCTGGAAATTCTAAGATTAAAAGGCTTAAATTATATACGGCCAAAGTAAAAGAGCACTCAATTGTAGGTGAGAAGGAATTGCCTTTTAATAGTGAGGATTATTCAATAGGTCACCCCAGTATGAGCCCAAATGGTAATAGACTTTATTTTACTTCTGATATGCCAGGAGGAAAAGGGGGTACCGATATTTATTACGTAGATTATAATGAAGGGGTCTGGTCAGAGCCAGTAAATATGAAGGCCATAAATACTGCTGGAGATGAGTCTTTCCCGTTTGTGAGAGGTAATGGAGATCTGTACTTCTCTTCTGACGGCCACCCCGGCCTTGGTGGATTAGATGTGTTTGTGGTAACTGTTGAAGAAGGTGAAGAAATTTCGAATTTCAAAAATATAGGAGCACCTATCAACTCTTCTAATGATGATTTTGGCATCGTATTTCTGAGTTCTACCCATGGTTATTTTAGTTCTAACCGAAAAAGAGGACTTACTGATGATGATCTCTATCATTTTGAAAAACAGTGTCATTCTGTAGAGCTAACGGTCTATAATGAAGGAAAGAATAACCTGTTAGAGCAGGCCACAGTTACGGTCAATGATATTGAAACGCACGTTACTGATTATAAAGGTAAGGTTCGGTTATGTGTAGATGAAGGCTCTAATTTCTTTAATATCTCCAAAAAGGGTTTTGCCCCGCAGAATATCAATAGCAAAGAGTCATTTATTAGTGTGATGATGACTCCACTCAATTTTTCTGTTAATGGTAAGATTTTAAGTAATGCCACAGGTGAAGCGCTTGAAGGGGTAAAGATTGAACTACTCAATCAGACTGAAGGAGCATTGGTGAAGGAGTTTACCACTACAGCGGACAACTATAAATATAATTTTGAATTGGAAGCGGAAACAGAGTATCTGCTCACTGCGTCAAAAAGCGGATGTGGTACTAACAGAATATTTATTAGTACCGTAGGTTTTACAAAATCACAAGAATTTAATCAAGATCTTTCTATTCTGTGTACAGGTGATATAGTACAGGTTCAAAACATATACTACGAGGTGAATAAAGCAGAAATTACGGCTCAGGCAGCTCAGGAGTTGGATAAGTTAGCTGAATTAATGCAGAAATATCCTGATATGAGAATAGAGCTTCGTTCTCATACTGATAGCAGAGCAACCGCTGAGTTTAACATGAAGCTTTCTGCTTTGAGGGCGCAGGCAGTGGTAGATTATTTAACTACCAAAGGCATTGTTCCATACCGTATGCGTGCTACAGGATATGGTGAGTCGCAGTTGTTAAATAACTGTGGTGATGGCATCGAGTGCTCTGAATTTGAGCATCAACAAAACAGAAGAACAGAATTTAAAGTACTCTCCATAGATGAGCGAATAGCTGATATTGATGGAGATCAAAATTTTCATATAGGCAAATCAACTAACCGGTAAGATTCCCATGGTTGAAGAAGAATAGTAGTTTAAGTTAGATGACTGATTTTTTGCTGGAGAATAGGATCCCGGGCCATTATGGTCGCGGGATTTTTTTTGTTATACCGTCCGATATCGGAGGGTTTAGTGTTCAAGATAGGGCATTATTTGGGTGAAAACTGTGGAGATAGCCATTATCAGTAATTTAGAGCGGTGGCACTTACTTTGCGAAAGCCGTAGTAACTAAACTTAACTCTATGATTCGGAATTACTTCATCTCAGCAGTTCGTTATTTTCTACGTCATAAACGTTTTACATTTCTAAATATAGTGGGGCTGGCCGTCAGGCTTTGCTTGTAGCATGCTTTTGATGCTATTTGTATGGCAAGAGTCACAATATGATCAGTTTCATGAAAAGAAGGACAGGCTGGTCCGTGTTACCATGGAGTATGTCTATGCCGGGGAGCATAGCCATCATGCTGTTACAGGTTCTATAGTGGCGCCCACCTTTTATAGAGAGTTTCCTGAAGTGCAGTCTGCCATTCGGTTTGACTATTACCCCAAAACGGTAAAACATGAAGATAGGATTTTTGAAGAAAGCGCTTTTCTACATGCTGACTCTACTTTTTTTTGATATGTTTTCTTTTCATCTGCTAAAGGGAAACCCGGCCACTGCGCTTAACTCACCCAATAAAGTAGTGCTTACTCCAGCTATGGTGCATAAGTATTTTGGTGATGAAAACCCTATGGGCAAATCTATCAGAGTGAATAAAAAGGATTATGAAGTGACTGGAGTGGTGGAAGAAGCACCTGATAATTCACAAATTAAATATGACTTTGTAGGGTCATTCTCATCACTATCCGCTTATAAAAACGAATTATGGTCTACGGCTAATTATTTCACTTACCTACTAATGAAGGATAAAGATGACTTTGCCCCACTACAGCAAAAAATTACAGATTATATGGTCAGTCAAAGGACATCATTAGGCCTTAATAATGATGAGTACCTTACTTTTAATTTAGAACATTTAACGGATGTTCATCTGCATTCTAAATTATCGGGTATAGTACCCAATGTTAATATCACTTACATTTATCTTTTCAGCATAGTAGCAGTTCTAATACTTGTAATTGCCTGCATTAATTATATCAATTTATCTACGGCCAGAGCGGTAGAAAGAGGCACAGAGGTGGGTGTGAGAAAGGTGATGGGCGCTAGCCGTACTCAACTTTTCATGCAGTATATCAGTGAGGCCTTTATTTGTGTTTTTGTGGCAGCACTACTGGCTATTGCGCTGGCTTCGGCAGTAATGCCTTTTTTCAATATTACTTTAGATAAAAATTACGCAATCGCTTTGTTGTTTGATATTACGCCGATAACTCTAATAGGTGCCATATTGGTGCTCATCTCTTTCATGGCGGGTATGTATCCAGCTATTGTTCTTACCAGATTTTTGCCTTCTAAAACACTAAAAGGAGCAGTAAAAACATCTACGGCCGGGGTGCGACTAAGAAAAGGATTAATGGTGTTTCAGTTTATGGTTTCTGCAGGTCTTATCATTTGCTCATTAGTGATTTATAAGCAGCTTAATTTTATACAAGAGACGGATTTGGGCTATTCCAGAGATCATATAGTAGTCTTGCCTGTAAATAGTGATGCAGTTGAAAAATATGATGTTATAAAGGCTTCTTTGGAACAGCTTTCTTCTGTAGAAAGTATTACTATGGCTTATGAAACACCTACTAAAATTGATTGGGGCGATAGCTTTATTAATAATGAAGGTATGAGTGTTATGACCGCGGCTAATCCGGTAGAATATAATTACTTGAGTACCTTAAAAATTAAACTGCTCGCCGGGAGAAGATTTTACCGAACAAGATCAGAAAAGAGTGAAAGCTATTAATAATGACTCTTTAAATACTATGGAGATGCCCGTAATCATTAATAAAGAAACGGCAAGTGCCTTAGGGTGGAGTCCTGAAGAAGCGGTAGGTAAAAGGATCGATTATAAATCTGATAATACAGTGATCATAGGAGTGATGGATGACTTTCACTTTACACCATTACATGAAAAAGTAGGTCCACTTATTCTGTTTCTGGATGGTGGCTATCATGAAATGATGGTGAGGGTAAGCGGAAATAATATGGCTCAAACATTAGCAGGAATAAGTGAAAGCTGGAATGAAATATTGCCCGATTCTCCTTATAGCCCTACCTTCCTCGATGATGAATATAATGATTTATATTCCAGCGAGCAGAAGTTGGGTGAGCTGTTCTTGTTTTTTACTTCTCTGGCAATATTTCTTGGCTGTTTAGGTTTGCTGGGGCTATCTGCGCTGGCTATCAGCCATAGAATGAAAGAAATAGGCATCAGGAAAGTGCTGGGAGCTTCACTTAGTCAGATAGTAAGCCTGCTTTCTGCTGATTTTGTGAAGTTGATATTGTTAGCTTATGCTGTGGCTATTCCATTGTCATGGTATGTGATGGATAAATGGTTGAGTGAGTTCGCTTATCATATTGACATGTCATGGGAAGTATTCTTTTTCTCTGGCTTGTTGCTAGTGGTAATCTCATTATTAACTATTAGTACACAAACTGTGAATGCCGCAGTGAAGAACCCTGCAGATGTAATAAGAAACGATTAGACCTATGTTGTAATTTTAGTAAAGGCCGAGGTATATACTTTGGCCTTTATTTTTTTAAGCGTTGGCGTCTAGATAGGAGGTTTGCCAGTGTTTCGGGGAACTGCCTACTTCTTGCTTAAATGTGCGAATGAAGTGAGATAAGTTTTCAAATCCGCTGGCATAGCATATTTCTGTGATGTTCTTGTCGGAGTTTTTTAAAGCTGCTTTGGCTAGTTTTATCCTTTCTTTTAAAATAAAATGATTGGGTGTTTCTCCCATAGTTTCTTTAAACTTCTTGAAGAAACTAGCTCTGCTCATGCAGGCTTTTTCTGCTACCTTGTCTAGTTTTATTTTATCTCTGATGTTAAGCTTTATATATTCTACCGCCGCTGCCAAAGAATTGGCGGAAGAGAGCTTCTGAAAAGAGTACTCAAATAGCATGCGAGCCTGTGTTTGCATGAGCCTTACCAGCATTTCTTGCAATGTGAGCTCCACCATCATTTCCTTAATTTTACCTTTTTTCTTTTTTAGTGATGCTTACTATCCTGTTAATAGTGTCTGCAAGTTCTTGTGTATTGGTAAGGTGGAAGGTAGAATAGTCTATTTGCCACTGGCCCCAGGTTTCGGCTTTAGGAAAGTATTCGCAGAGGTTATCTACTGTTTTTTTTATCAAATCATCAGAAATGGAAAGTGCCAGACACTGGGTAGGGTTGTCTAGATCGGCTTCAGGAAAATCAATTTTCATGAGCTCACCAGGTGGTAAAATTACTGATTCACCAGGCAAATAATCAAAGGAGGGCTGATGGGGTAGGGTCATTACTTTTTTGCCTTTGAGCATGCTGGTAAGTACAAAATTATCGAAAACCAGATTTACATTTTCTGCATTTTGATGGGTTTCAAAGAAATTCAGTTCACCGCGATCAAAAGTATAAGCACTTTTATTTTCTACCAGAGTGAAAAGAGAACGCTCTTTTCTGGTGGGGGACGAGCTGATCATGTATTTCTTCATAGTGATGTTTTTAAATAAAGATAACGATTTATAAAGGCTTATTTATTATCAAATTGAATATTTAAAACGTTTTCTGAGTAAAAAAGCGATTTTTTATACGCTAAGCAAATAGATTTAGATCATTTGCAAAGATTTTAGTCGCTGTTTTTATCACATTAGTAGACATAACAAAAAAACGCTACTATGGAAACATTAACTAAAGAAGAAAAAGCCGTAAAAAGGCCTGAGTTTAAACCTCACTATGATCATTTTATAGGAGGTAAGTGGGAAGCTCCCAGCAGTGGTGAATATTTTGACAATATTAGTCCTATAGACGGTCAGCCTTTTACCAGAGCGGCAAGAGGTAATAAGGAAGATATAGAAAAGGCGATTACAGCAGCACATAAGGCATTTCCAAAATGGTCTACTACTGCCGCAGCTGAGCGAAGCAGGGTACTGCTTAAAATCGCTGATATTATTGAAGAAAACTTAGATTATTTAGCCAGGGTAGAAACTGTAGATAACGGTAAAGCCTTAAGAGAGACTCTGGCCGCTGATTTGCCTTTGTGTGTAGATCATTTCCGATATTTTGCGGGTGCTATTAGAGCAGATGAAAGCACCATGTCTGAGCATGATGCCAATACTGTAAGCATCAATTTACAAGAACCTCTAGGTGTGGTAGGGCAGATTATTCCATGGAATTTTCCACTGCTAATGGCCACATGGAAGATAGCTCCAGCACTAGCTGCAGGCTGCTGCACAGTGGTAAAGCCGGCGGAACAGACTCCTACCAGTATTATGGTGCTCATGGAGCTGATACAGGAGGTAGTGCCGCCAGGTGTATTAAACATTGTTACTGGTTATGGTCCTGAAGCAGGTAAGCCGCTGGCTACTTCTTCTCGTATTGCTAAAGTGGCATTTACCGGAGAGAACCACCACAGGTAGACTAATCATGCAATATGCCTCAGAAAACCTGATTCCTGTAACCATGGAGCTGGGAGGTAAATCACCTAACATATTTATGCCGAGTATAGCTGAAGCTGATGATGCTTTCTTTGATAAATGTGTAGAAGGTGCAGTGATGTTTGCTCTCAACCAGGGAGAGGTTTGTACTTGTCCTTCCAGAGTGCTGGTGCATGAGTCTATTTATGACAGGTTCATGGAAAGGGTAGTGGATAGAACTAATGCCATAAAGATGGGACACCCGCTGGCAGAAGATACCATGATGGGAGCTCAGGCTTCTAATGATCAGTTTCAGAAAATATTGTCTTATCTGGATATAGGAAAGAAGAAGGAGCTGAAGTATTATGTGGAGGAGATGCTGCTAACCTAAACTCCGGTTTAGAAAAAGGTTATTATATTAAACCTACCATTTTCAAAGGGCATAATAAGATGCGAGTTTTCCAAGAGGAGATTTTTGGGCCAGTTACTTCCGTAACCACGTTCAAAGATGTAGATGAAGCCCTTGAGATCGCTAATGATACCCTTTACGGTCTGGGGGCAGGTCTGTGGACAAGAGATGCTCATGAAATATACCAAATGCCGCGAGCCATTAAAGCCGGTAGAGTTTGGGTAAACTGCTACCATGCTTATCCTGCTCATGCTCCGTTTGGCGGATATAAAAAGTCTGGTTTCGGTAGAGAAAACCATAAAATGATGCTAGATCATTATAGAAATACGAAGAACATGCTTATCTCTTATGATAAGAATAGGTTAGGTTTCTTTTAGTAGATAGGTTGATTTTCGGGATTGTTCGAGTCCTGTAATCTTTTGTTAAGGTTATACCGGTAAAGAATAGATCATATTTTATATGTGAATTTTTTACCGGTATTTTAATTATTACTGATATGAGTGGAAATAAAGTAAGTAGAGTAGATATAACCGAGGAGGCCATTGAAGTAATTCAAAAGCTAAAAGCTCAGTATGGAGCGCTTATGTTTCATCAGAGTGGAGGCTGCTGTGATGGATCTTCTCCCATGTGTTTTGAAAATGGCGAATTTAAGATTGGTGGAAGTGATGTGAAGTTGGGAGAGGTGGAAGACTGTCCTTTCTATATGTCAAGAGATCAATATGAGTATTGGAAACATACTCACCTCACCTTAGATGTAACTCCGGGCAGAGGCTCTAGTTTTTCATTAGAAATTCCTTTAGGGGTACGTTTCATCATCAGATCTAGGTTGTTTACTGATGAGGAAATCAACCATTTGCAGGAGGTGGAAGAGCAAGAAGGATAGAAAAACTCTTATACAGAAGTGAGTGAGCATACATTAATTAAGCTGAATAATATTATTAAATATATAAAAAATAATAAAATGTCTATGGAATTAAATATAATTATTATTAATTAGAGCTTGGTTTTAATTAATGTAAATAAAGATGGAAGAAATATTAGATTTTGTTAATGAAACAAGAGGTGAAGATTACGTAAAAATAAATATAGCCAGTGCAGGTAAAAGATTAGCCAATGTACTCATAGACTTTGTGGCATGCTACATTTTAGCCTTCCTTTTTGGCGTATTGATCGGGATCTTCGGATCTATTTCTCTTAGTGAATTTAACTTTAATCTATTAGCTTACTTACTTTGCTTTTGCTACTATGTGGCCATGGAGGCTAGTTGTGGTAAAACAGTTGGCAAGTACCTAACTAAGACCAAAGTTGTAGCGATAGACGGCACACGGCCTACCTTACTTCAAATCATGGGCAGGTCTATCTCCAGGTTTATTCCGTTCGAAGTCTTCTCTTTCTTTGGAGGACATAAAACCATCGGCTGGCATGACTCACTACCCAAAACGAGGGTTATAGATGATAAGTAGTGGTTATTTTTTTAATAAATAATCTGGTCTTATTTCTGAAGGATTTTTCCAGCTATGTAGTTCCTCATAGAGTGTGAGGTCATCTTCTTGTATATTCTTTAAAGCTTTTTGCCAAACATCTTCTCTTATTAGAAAATAGTTAGGGGTTAACCTCTTTAATTGATCTTTTTTTATGTCTCCAGCATAGTAATTTATCCTCTTTTTATTGAGCCCGGTAGCTATTCTCCAAAGACCATCTTTATTAACATTATATTCAGGAATCCATGGTAATACATCAATACCCGTTTGAAATGTGATGTATTCTGCTAAAGACTTATGGGCAATTATTAAGTCAAAATTCAGAGAGTTGTTTGCCATATTTATTTTGCTGGAAATTAACCGGTAAATGCTGTAGGGAGGATCATATTTTTTAGGGCTATAAGCTGCTAATGAAGGAATACTTAAAAGACCAATAAATAAGCATGATAGCCAAAGCCTATTGGAAGTTATTTTTAAAGAGAGACAATTTAAAAGAAGAGGAGCCACTAAGACAAAGGCCATAAAAAAACGAAATGAAATGTCTAAAACAGACCATTGTAAAAAAGGAAAAGTGAGTAAAAGAACAATAGGAATAAGTAATAACCATTCTATAGAAACACCTTTTCTTCTAATTAAATGGAATATAACCACTACAATTGATATGTTGGCAATGGCTAAGTTGAAGTACCACTCATAAGTTAATAAACCTTGAAATGTATTTAAAAATGAAAGAGTAGGCCAAGGGGTATGAAAATCAAGCACTAAACCTCTGTCAGTAATAAAGTTGATTTTTAGTAATTGAGGGAGAAATAAAATTATTGGGCTGATAAGCAAGCCAATAATAGTCCAAATACCTCTTTTTTTGTCTGTGGTATTTATAAAAATGAAGTAAATAATAATTACTACAAGAGCCAGTCCGGCAGTCATTTTATGCAGAAAGATGGTGCATGAAAACGCCAAACCGCTGTAAATATATTTCCTCCTTATTAAAAAGTCTATAAGCAAAATAAGAGATACTATTCCCAGTAGATTTTTAGGGTATTGAGCAGCAAAGTAGGTGAGGTGTGTGCTTACCAGGGTATAAGTAGCTAATAACCATGCGATAGCGGAATTTTTGCTAAGTGTAATTGACAGTCTGAAAAACGCAAGGCTAAAGGCTGCGCTTGCCAGAGCTGAAACAATTTTATAGCTTAATTCATAATCATTTACCAAGTATTGAGTTATCAGAAGAATAGGGTAAAATAAAGAGAGTCTGGAAGAGTGCATACTGCCTTCTTCAATAAATGATTTTATTTGGATGATATAGAAATAACTATCCCAGCCATTAGCGAAGGAAGTAAGATTGAACAGATAAAATCTGATGATAAAAGAAAGCAGGAATAAAGCAGAGGAGAACCAAAATATTGATCGCTTTGAATAGATTGAAATCATCAATCACAGTTAGTTTTGAAGTTAGATAAAGAATATTGCCTGGCTTTGCTATAGTTGTAGTGCCACCACTCTGTTCTTATTCCCTGAAAACCAAAGAGCTCTAAGCCTGTTTTAAGAAGTTTTCGATTGCTTATAATTTGTTCAGGTAAATCTGAGTAGTCAAAATGAGCCTTTTCTCCAAAATAGTCAAAGTCAGTACCCATATCTAATTCGTTGCCTTGCAGGTCGGTTAGGGTAATATCTACTGCACCACCCCGGTTGTGTATAGAACCTGAGTTTGGGTTAGCTACATACCTGCCATCAGGCAGAACTTTCCACATGGCTTTCTGCACATCTAGCGGTCGGTAACAATCAAAGAATTTGATTTTATAGCCTTTCTTTAAGAAGTAACTATTAGCTTTAACAAGTGCCTCCCCAACTTCTTTTCGGAGTACACAATCAGCGCATTCATATACCTTTTCTTTCAAGAAATTATTAGCAGTGGCGTATCTCATGTCATAGATGAAATCTGCACTAAGGTCTTTAACTCTGATAAAGTCATCGTTTTCCTGAGCGTAGCATGGCAGGATAGATATTAGCATTATTACTAAAAAGGCAGGTTTAATTATCATCAGATTAATTTTGAATGGCTATATCTTCTACAAACTTTTGGCCTGAAATAAGTTCTTTTGTAAGAGTGAGTTGATCCTGAAAAATTCTGACATTATCCGATGTTACTTCACCTTGATATAACTCGGTCAGAGTGGTTGGAGAGTAGATTTTCCCAAATATCCTAATTTTCACAAAGCCTTCTCCTGTTTCAATCAGTTCCCAGTTTCCATCAGCAATAATTTCATTGGTATCTTCTGATGCATAATAATCATCCTCTTCGTCCATCCCTTCTATTGAGGAGGTTTGCATTTGGTATAGCACAAAAGACTGGTTTGATCTGATAATGAGTGAGTTGGTTTCGTAGTAGTATTCAGACTCATTTTCAAACTCATTCCTTTTTGAAAGAGATACAGATATGTTTTTGTCAAGATAATTTCGAAGAATTTCCGGAGCATTTGATTTTAACTTATCTATATTCTTTTCTCTATTATTAGAGCGAATTAGCGTGGTTTTATCATTTCTTAGAAAGTGAATTTCGCTGATGACCAGATCTTGGTAAGCGGAGCCTGCATAAGCATCATTTATAATAAGAACAAAATCTCTTCCTGATAGGGTTTGTTTTAGTGGAATTGTCTGATCCCCTTCCATATCTGCAAGTGTATACGTTTCAAGAGACGATCCTGCTACACCAAATTGAAAGGTTTTTAGTCGAGCATTGCTCTTAAAGTGCTTTTGAGACCTTTGATACCCATTCCAGATTTTCAACTTATTAATAGTGATGGGATGGTTTGTATGAAATTTGATTTCGTCTCCAATGCCGTTTCCTTTACTTCCTTCGGCCCAGCCAAACTCTTTTTTGCAATCCATTAAATTATCAGGCCCGTAAGCAATGTCTGGGTTAAGCGTAGAGCTGGTAGAAATGACGCCATTGATATATTCAGGGGTAATTATTTTTAGAGGCTTATCGTCTTTTCCGAAGATCTCTAATTCAGAGATGGCTATAGAGAAATCCTGATCAAATGCGTGTCGATAGTATTTGGCATCTTTATAAGATCCTGAGATGTTTTTACTATGCTTTGAGGATGTGATTCTGATGTATAAAGATGATAATTCTCTTTCAATCGACTTACCACGCCAAAGCGTAGTGCCATTACCGTAAACTTCGAAAGAGGGTTCAGCATCTAAGTTATCTCCGCTATAAAAAACAGGGTTAACCCGGTTAATGTAGGTAGGTTTGCTGAAATAGATCATTATTCCTTCATCAGGGCCCGCACCGGAGATAGTGCGCCAATAGGTGGAGTTATTATTGTCAAAAATATTTGTGACACTATATTTGCTAAATGGAAGAGCCGTAGAAGTGGCATAGATTCCATCAAGTGTCGCTTCATTATTTTGTGCTTGAAGCTGTAAGTTAAATACTAAGGAAAAGCAAAGAAGAAGGCCGATTTTATTCATTAATTAAAGATTAGTATTTGTAAATCCGGCTCAATTTATAACCTTTTGAATTAATTCGAAACGTGATAGGTAAAAAGGGAGTAGAAAAACCTGTAACTAGAGGAAGGCTGCGTAAGAAGCTTGGTAAAAAGTATTTTACTTAAAAAGAAAGTGGAAATGGCTTACAGGGAATGCTGTTTATGCTAAGCAAAAGTCAGATGCTTATTTTGAGCATCAAGTAAAGAAGCATAGCAGTATGTTACTTCGTCCGTTAAAGGACGTGGATATGCAGTATCAGCATAATAAAATTACTAATCTTAAATTGGCCATAAGTTGTTTGAACTCGGTAATAATCAAGCCAGGACAGACATTTTCTCTTTGGTATTTGGTTGGTAATCCATCAAAAAACAGAGGGTATTTAAAGGGGTTAGTGCTGAGCAATGGTGCTATAGGCTATGATTATGGTGGTGGCTTGTGTCAGTTAGGTAATTTACTTTATTGGATGATTTTGCATTCGCCACTGACTGTTACAGAAAGGTGGCGTCATAGTTATGATGTATTTCCTGATGTCAACAGGAAGTTACCCTTTGGTAGCGGAGCCACCTTATCTTATAATTATGTCGACTTTCAATTTAGAAATGACACAAAACATGCATTTCAGTTAAAACTATGGCTTACAGAAGATAGGTTGCATGGAGAATTATTGTCAGAGCACAAGCTTTCTTTTACCTATAAAGTATATGAAGATTATCACTTTTTTCAGCAGGAAATGTGGGGTGGGTATACCAGACATAACTCCTTAAGAAGAAAGGTTTTTGATAACAATAACCAACCCCTAACTGATGAGCTAATAACCGAAAATCATGCGATTATGATGTATAATCCTATGTTGGCTGATGCTACAGCAGATAAAAGAAAACAGCAATAAAGTGCATTACTGAGCCGCCCAACACCCAAAAGTGGAAAATAGCGTGGTTATAAGGTATTTTATGAATGGAATAAAATATGGCTCCGATAGTATAGCAAACGCCTCCTAGTAATAAGTATATAAGTCCGGCGGTAGGCATGTTTTCTATTAATGGCTTGGTGGCGAATACGGCAATCCAGCCCAATAGTACATAGCTAATGGTGGATACTTTATTGAACCTTCCTGTAAAGAAAAATTTCAAAACTATACCTATCAAAGCAATGCCCCAGGTGATTCCTAAAAAAGTCCAGCCCAGTGGCCCTCTTAAAGCTATAAGGCAGAAAGGGGTATAGGTGCCGGCTATGAGTAAATAAATAGCGGCATGATCCAGGATGTTTAACTTCCTCCTGGTCTTCTTCTTCTTAGCAGCGTGGTATAGGGTAGAAGCCAGGTATAAAACAGCCATACTACTGCCGTAAATAGAAAAACTAACAATATGCCATACTGTACCTTCTAAGGCTGAGTAGGTGACGAGCAGCGCTAAAGCGGCTACACTTAACAGAAAGCCTACAAAATGGGTAATAACATTTAAATATTCCTCTTTTCTTCTATAGTACGTTAGTATGATCTTTTCCATGGGCACACGCTTTTGTTCTTAAACGATTATAAGGCCATTAAGATTACTTGATAGGCAAGTTTTTTTCTTAATAACAAAAATATTCCATGGCTTTCATATTAAAGCTAACATTAGGCAGTAATTCTTCTGCTAAAAATCATTTAGCATTAAATTTTCTCAGAATTGGCGCTTTTTGACCCTATTTTATGCTATTAGTCTCTATTTCAAACGATTTGCCGATTGTAAAAGATTAGTAAGAAAGTTAGTTTATTACTTTGAAGTGCTGCTTATTTGGGCCAAATTAGCCACGTCAATGTGAGAACCTGCATTGATAAGTGATAATTATAAATTATTATTAAACCCTTACAATTAAATAAAAGCATTTCGCCTCAATGAATTTTGATACTATAGACATCGTGATTTTTACGGCCTATTGCGCGTTAATTCTCGGAATAGGTTTGTATGTGTCTCGCGACAAAAAGGGACACCAAAAAAATGCGGAGGATTATTTCCTCGCGAGTAAGTCATTGCCTTGGTGGGCCATTGGAGCTTCACTTATTGCTGCTAACATTTCTGCTGAGCAGTTTATAGGTATGACGGGTTCCGGTTTTGCCGTGGGTTTGGCCATAGCCTCTTATGAGTGGATGGCTGCCCTTACTCTACTCATTGTAGGTAAGTTTTTCTTGCCTATTTTCATAGAGAAGGGACTGTATACTATTCCTGAATTTATAGAGAAAAGGTATAGTACTAACTTAAAAACCATTTTGGCTATCTTCTGGTTGGCCTTATATGTGTTTGTAAACCTTTCTTCTGTTCTTTACTAGGAGCAAAAGCATTAGATACCATTATAGGAACTGGAGACGGTAGCTATATGATGGTGAGCATTATTGGTCTGGCTGTATTTGCTGCTGCTTACTCTCTTTGGGGAGGGCTTTCTGCTGTAGCCTGGACAGACGTTTTGCAAGTAGTGCTACTGGTAATAGGTGGTCTTATTACTGCTTATATTGCCATAGATCAGCTTGTGCCTGATGGCGGTATTATTGCCGGTTTAAAATACATGTATAATGAAGTGCCAGCTAAGTTTTCTATGATTTTAGAAAAAGGAGAGGTCATAACTCCTAACGGAAAAGATGCCTGGTGGGATTTACCCGGTATAGCCGTACTAGTAGGTGGTCTTTGGGTTGCTAACTTATATTACTGGGGTTTTAACCAGTATATCATTCAGAGAACATTAGCTGCAAAAAGCTTGAAAGAATCTCAAAAAGGTATTGCTTTTGCAGGATTCCTTAAGCTGATCATTCCTTTGATCGTAGTTATTCCTGGTATTGTAGCTTATGTGCTTAACGCTGATGCCGCTGGTAACCTTACTCCTGAGTCGGTATCTCCAGGATTCTTGGCTGCTGATGGTGGTATTGCTAATGATAACGCTTACCCTTGGTTGATTAAAAACCTTGTGCCTTCTGGTATTAAAGGATTAGTATTGGCTGCACTCGCTGCTGCTATTGTATCTTCTTTAGCTTCTATGCTTAACTCTACTGCTACCATATTTACTATGGATATCTACAAGCCATATATTAACAAAAACGCGAATGATAAGCAGACTGTAAACATTGGTAGACTTACTGCTTTTGTTTCTTTGGTTATTGCAGCTTTAATAGCTCCTGCTTTAGGTAACTTAGGTCAGGCTTTCCAGTTTATACAAGAATATACAGGTGTAGTTAGCCCTGGTATTTTGGCAGTATTCCTTTTAGGGTTATTCTGGAGAAAGACTACTAATAACGCTGCTATAATCGGTGTATTAGCTTCTATTCCTATCGCATTATACTTCAAAGTAGGACCAAGCGGCTGGATAGATTCACCGCTGTTTGTAGTAATACCGTTTATGAACCAAATGGGAATCACTCTTTTACTTACAATGGTTATAATGGCTATTGTTAGTTATTCTGAAGGTAAGGGAATGGTAGATCCTAAAGGTATCGTAATAGAAAAAGGCTTGTTTAAAACATCGCCTGCTTTTAATATATCAGCTTTCATTATATTGATTATTCTTACATTCTTATATGCCATGTTCTGGTAAAAGAATGATATAAATTATACTAAAAGGCGATTCAAAATCTTGAATCGCCTTTTTTTGTGTCTGATAATTTGATTTCATAAATAGAGGATTTTTGATTTTTTTAAGAAAATATGTATATCTTAAGTTCAATTATTTCAATGATTAGAATTAGATACTATGGCATCATTAAATATTGGCGATGAGCTCAAAGAGCATGCAATCCACCGATTGAGTGGATTTTTGGACAGGGACATCAAATGTTTAGATGAACTTAGTCATGAAGAAATATGGCGTAAACCTAATAGTTCATCTAACAGCATGGGGCATTTGGTACTTCACTTGTGTGGCAATTTGAGGCAATATATCATTACCACGCTGGGGCAAAAGGAAGATGCAAGGCAACGAGATTCAGAATTTGAAACAACCGATGAATTAGATAAAGAAGCCCTAAAGTCTTTGCTATATGAAACGGTAAATGAAGCCATAGACGTGATTGCTCATTGCTCAGATAAAGATTTGACGGACTTGAAGCACGTTCAGGCATATAATTATAGTGGTGTAGGGATAATAGTTCATGCTGTAGAGCACTTCTCACACCATACCGGGCAGATTATATTTTGGACTAAGATGCTAAAAGACAAAGACCTAGCCTTTTATATAGGCGTAGATCTTAATAAAAAACATAACGTCTAATCTTGCTCTACCTCTCCATTCTCTTTGAGGAATAGATTGGTAGAAAGGTTGAATAGATGTGCTTCGGTTTCATAAAAATGCATCATATAACCAGCCGTATTAGGGAAACACACTATGTCACCAATGTCAGGTACTTTTGAAAGGTTGATTTTTGTTTCAGTATCACGTCTTGTTCCAGGCAGTAAGCACCTACAAAATAACCGCTTGTAGGTTCATCATCAGCATGGTTTTCATAGTTTAGTACAACAGGGTCAAGCAGAAAATCTGCGCTGGAGCTAAAAAGCTGTGTTTTATTCATATGTAGACCTATAAGTAAATTACCCTGGCTATCATATTTTCTAAAGACTACTTCGGCTAGGGTCATTCCTGACTGATCTAGTAACGAACGGCCAGGTTCCATTCTTAAAGTAATGTTTCTGTCTTTGATGAGCGTGGCTATTTCGCCTTTGCCTGTAGGGTAGGTGAGTACGGCTTCTAGAAAATCTTCTTTATGAACTTCATTGTAATATGGGTAAGTGGCCAATTTGCCAGTCAGTTCACCATCATTCATAGAATAACCTAAACCATTATTTTGAAAGGTTATAGGCTCTCTCACTCCCTGAACTGCCATTTTTAATTCCTCTTCAAACTCATTCCATTCTTCTTGGTCTTCCAGGTAATTAATGAGAAAACCGCCCCCCATATCAATAAATTCGGTTGAAATTTCATACTTGCTGATCTCATCTACCAATGAAATAGTCTCTGCTATGGCTTTGGCTCGTTCATCTATACTATAACCATTCAGGTGAAAATGAAATCCTCTGAAATGCACTTCATTTGCTGATTTAATATGATCCAGAATGAAGTCTTTGGCTTCTTCTATATCCACTCCAAAGCGCGTATATAACTTGCGTCCATTATAGTGAAATCCGCCTACACGAAGGCCAATTTGCGCCTTGACGCCCATTTCTTCGGCTAGTGTTTTGGTGAGCTTTAGTTCATCCAGGTTATCAATTACTATGAGCACCTGATTTTGGATTGCCAGCTCTAGTAATTCTTTATTTTTAATGGCCGCAGTAAGAATTAGCTTGTCCTTATCCATGCCTTCTTCAAGGCACTGGACCAGTTCTCGGTAGCTGGCAGTATCCACCCCGAAGCCATGGTCAGAGGCAGCTTTTACAAAAGTCTTACTTTTATTGGCCTTTCGGGCAAAGCATATCAGGTGGTTAAGTTCATATTTATCAAGAATCCTTTTATAGCTTTCATAATTTTCAATAAAAGGAGTGGTAGAATGTAAATTTACCGGTGACCCAAATTGTTTAATAACATTTTTAACACGATCAGGATCGCTGATGAAATCATTCATCCATGTGTGCATTTTTGGGGTTAGTGGTGGATAGAGTGATGTTTCGGTTTCCATATTTAACGAGCAGTAGTTTTTAATTCATTTTTCACATTTCTGGCCCACTTACTCACAAAGTTGTTACGGTGAGGTGATAAAGCGTCATTATCATATGTAACACCTTCTGTGGGCGCTCCGGTAGCCGCTATAGCTTTATTAACCCTGTTATGAGCATCTACAATATAACCTGACGGTTCTATGGTCATACAGCCTGGTTTATAAACCTGCTGAGTTTCCTCACATTCGTTTTGAAATAGTGTGATTTCGCCTCTTTTAAGCAGATTATAATAAAGTCCATGATTAGCCTTATCTATAGCTACTTTAGGAATACGTGCATCTACTAAATAATTCACTTCAGTGGTTTCATTATTTATTTTAGATTGTATTTCAAAAGACACTTTTTCCTGGTTAAGTACTATGTAGCTACAAGGGCCAATACGAAAACTCAGCAACCCATGTTCCGCTAAAGCCACCATTTTCTTCATATTTTCTACTGGTGGGCCATAAGTAATTCTATTAAGGAGGCCCGAGTAATTTTTAATGAAAGTTTCATGTGAATGAGGTAGCAAGCCTCCAAATTTGAATATATCTATAAAGGCTGGGGTAATGAGACTCCATACCTGTGATACTGCTGCAAAGGGACTTTTTCTGGTTCCTTTTTCAGCTTCACAATTGCCTTTTTTTAGGTATTCTAATGTAAAATGATGAAAGTCTGATCCAGATGAGATATCCTCATTTTCCAAGGGATTTAAATATGCGTCTACATCAAAAACTGAGATTTCAGGATGCAACTTATGAAATATTTGAATAGCCTTTTTGAGTTCTTCGATGCTCACTTCAGTATCATCAAAATCGAATTGATGTTGTTGAAAAAGAACGCGGTAGTAGGTGTATTTCATTTCCCACTTGATTAAAGGCAAAAGATCTTTTTCAAAATCAGGCCTTTTATCTTTTTCGATGTTTTCTGGTATGAAAAACTTCAAGCTGTGGCTTTCATCTATCTCAGGGCCACGCGCTATCATAGGTATTCCTGTTCTGGAAAAAGGATATATTTTAGCAGGCTCATTGCCCGATGATACGTATTTCAGTTTTGAATCATTAATAATGAACTTGCCACCTCTGCCTTCAGTAAGTGCCAGAACCGCATCTACAAAAGTTAATCCCATTCCTTTTTAAGCCTACGGTAGAATTAGGCTTAATATTGGTCATGACCTGCTGTACAGGATAAATAAAAGGGATGTAACCTACGTTATTATGCTCCTGGCTAAATTCTGACCATTCTTGCTCCTCATTAGTAAGTGATTTGGACGGATGCCCGGTAGCCAGAAGTATGTGTGCGTAATTATGAGGTTGCCATTCACTGTGGTTAGTGCTTTCTGTTTTAAGCTGATACTGCTCCCCAATTCTTTTAAGATCTGTAACACTGCCTTGTATAAGTTTTACAATTACTTGATCAGGTAGGCGAGCTAGTATTTTTTGTAATCCATCTTCCAGGTATTGACCTACCGTAGTTCTTGAAGAGTAGTCGTCAGAAGCGAGGTCTTCATTGATATTCGGGTTTTGGTTTGCCCATTCTGTAAAAGTAGAAGTGTCCTTAACAGGGCAGGGAGGGTTTTCTCTCAGCCAAATGTCTATGGCTCGGTTAGGTACATTCATTTTTAAAAATGAAGGCTGGTCAGTGCGGTAAACATCGCCAGAACCGAAATGACGAGTGCGGTTGTACATATGTATTTCTACTGGCGAAGTAGGAGGCTCACTATTAAGCTCCGCTATTAAACGCTCCAGACCATACATGCCTTTAGGACCACCTCCAATAATGGCAATATAGACGGTGCCGTCTAATTGTTTATCAGTGGTTTCTTGGGTGTCTTTAATAAGTTCTAGGCCCATTGATATGATAATGTTTGTGGTTTTGTTAGTTCACTAGATTCAGGAAAATGCTGATTTAGCCACTCTGGTGAATAAATCGTATCCAAGTATCTTTCTCCTCTGTCACATAGAATAAGTGCGCAGTTAGCATTGGTTGGCAGGGTAGGAGCCAGCTTTTGTAAGGCAGAAACCACAGCTCCGGATGAGCCTCCAGCCAGTATTGCTTCTCTCTGTAATAATTGATGACAGCCCTCTACGCATTCTTTATCTGTAATATGCATCACCTCATCTATACAGCTCTTGTCAATTAATTGAGAAGGTCGGCCTGCTCCATGACCAGGAATGAGTCTTTTACCTGGCGCCTGATCGAAGATAACACTGCCCATGGCATCTACCGCTACTATTTTTGTGTTTAGAGAGTGCTGTTTCACATATTCGGCACAGCCCATAATGGTGCCACAGGTGCTGGTAGCAGCAAATAAATAATCTACTTGATTGTCTAATGCCTCTGTTATTTCCCTCATAGTACTATAATGAGCTTCCGGATTGGCATGGTTAGCATATTGGTTAGGCCAAAAGCTATTTTCTACTGTTTTTAATAGATGGTCCACTTTGTTTAAGCGGGCATTGAGGTAGCTTCCATTTTCTTGAGTGGTAACCTTTTCTATTTTAGCGCCATAGGCCTTTAATATTTTTAAGGTATGCTGATTGATTAGTGGGTCTACCACTACTATAAGCTTTAAGCCATACATAAGGCAGGTTTGGGCTAGTCCTACGGCCATATTGCCAGAGCTTGACTCTACAATAGTAGTGTCTTTGTTGATCTGCCCTTTTTTAATAGCATCCATCAGAATGTTCTTGGCTGTGCGGTCTTTAATGCTTCCGCCGGGGTTGAATGCTTCCATTTTGCCATAAATATTCAAGTTAAACTCAGGGCAAAGGTTCATTAGCTGTACCATGGGTGTATTGCCAATCGAGGCAAGCACGTTAGGGTATATGGTGTGGTTAGTATTATTCATAAGTTTATTTTCAACTTCATTTATTACTTTGCTAATAACAAGCTGCTACAGCTAAGGTTATTGGCGTTCGTCTTAGAGTTGTTAATAATTAGAGCTTTACAGGCATTTGTTTCGCTTAACCTGTATATTTAGCCGTTTAATGAATAGTTCGAATAGTACTTAAATTGAAAATAGTAATTAATGTCAGTTGAAAAATATCAGTTTACTCTAGAGGAAGATGATTACCTTACTCATCAGCTATACACGGCTTCGCAGTCTAAGTCGGCAGCTAACCGCAGAAAAGTGAGGTGGTTTTTAATGACAGGAATCATGTTTCTTTTTTCTTTTTTCTTCTACCAAAAAGGCAATATGTGGTTAACTATATATTTTGCCATCATAGGTGTTATCGTGCTTATTCTTTATCCGCTATATCTAAAGTGGCTTTATCAGCGGCATTATAGAAGATATATAAAGGATAAATTTTCTGATAAATTTGGCAAAACCATCACTTTGGAGCTCTATGATGATCAATTGATTTCAAAAGATGAAGACGATACTCAGTCTAAGTTTGCCTATAGAACGGTGGATCATATTACCGAACTGCCAAAGCATTTTTTGATTAAAGTAAAAAGCGGGGTGGCACTAATAATTCCCAAAGAACGGGTAAATGATCCTGAGCAACTTAAAAATAAGCTAACCTTTATTTCTGATTTTGCCAATGCAGCCTATTTAGATCAGCAAAAATGGAAGTGGAAATAAGAATTGAATTATGAGTTTTTTAAATGCCGAATGGAGAAAGTTAGCTCTGGCTAATTATGCTGTAGATCCTAAAATTCTGGAAAAGCATTTGCCCCATGGCACTGAGCTGGATTTATGGAACAATACCTGCTATGTGAGCCTGGTAGGATTCATGTTTTTAAACACCAAGCTCTTGGGCGTGCCGGTGCCTTTTCATATTAATTTTGAAGAAGTGAACCTGAGGTTTTATGTAAAAACCAAGTACAAAGGAGAGTGGAGAAGAGGGGTGGTTTTTATTAAAGAGTTAGTGCCAAAACCTGCACTTACCTTTGTGGCTAACACTGTTTACCAAGAGCATTACCAAACTGTGCCCATGAGCCACCAGTGGCAAGAGCATCAAGAGTATAGAGAGGTAACTTACGCCTGGAAATATAGAAAGGAGAACAATGTTTTTTCTGTAAAAGCAAATTTACAACCCGAACAGATCCCTGCTGACTCAGAAACAGAATTTATCACAGAGCACTATTGGGGGTATACGCAGGCGAAAGGAAAAACCACTTATGAATATGAGGTGACTCACCCCAGATGGGAAGCGTACCCAGTGCAAGAATATAATATAGATGTGAATTTCGCAGCCTTGTATGGAGAAGAATTTAAAGAGCTTAGCGAGATGCAACCCAAGTCCGTTATGCTGGCCAAAGGCTCCCAAATTACTGTGGAGAATAAGAGGAGGTTGTAGTTATTTTTTAGATTTTGTAATTTAAAATTTCCAATCATGAAAAAGCTCCTACCTCTCATTTTTATCGTAATAGCTTGTAGTAATCCTGATAAATCAACCTCTGGTCCTAAGCCTTACGTTCAGGAAGGTACTGCTTCATATTATGCGGCTAGCCTGGAAGGTAGCCCCACAGCCAGTGGTGAATCATATCATAATGATAGCCTAACTGCCGCGCATAATCATTTGCCTTTAGGTACTATTATACAAGTTAAAAACCTGGATAATGATAGCACGGTAACTGTAAAAGTGAATGATCGTGGTCCTTATGCTAATGACAGAGTGTTAGATTTATCCAGAGCGGCAGCCAAAAGGCTAGGCATGATGGAGTCTGGCACGGCTCAGATAAGGCTTAAGGTGCAGCAGCCTGCTGAAGGATACGCTGTAAATGACTCTACAGAACGAGAGTAGGTCTTGACTGTTATTGTGTAAACATTATTTTACTCCTGATTATCTTTCTTTTACTTTTTCATAATTTTACTGGCAATGACAAAAATTTTGCTTGTAGAAGATGATACTGAGGTCTGTTCCTTTATCAATAAAGGACTCAGTGAAGAAGGGTACGAAATAACCATAGCCATGGATGGTACGCTGGGTCTGCAGCTGGCAGAACAGCATGATTATGATTTATTGATCCTGGATATTATGCTTCCTGGCATTAATGGACTTGAAATTTGTAGAGCCATTCGTAAGATAAAGCAAGTCCCTATTTTGTTTCTTACTGCTTTAGGAAGTACAGAGAATATAGTTTTGGGATTGGATTCCGGCGCAGATGATTACCTGGCTAAGCCGTTTAAATTTATAGAATTACTGGCTCGCATACGCACACTTCTCAGGCGTAAGAGTTACATTCAAAATGCCGCAGCAGATGATGTTTACACATTTACCAACGTGGTGCTTGATGATACTACTAAAACCGTAACCAGAGCAGGGGTAGAGATTACCCTCACATCCACTGAATATAGACTGATGCTTATGTTTATGAAAAACCCCAGAAGAGTGCTTTCCAGAGTTGATATTTTGGAAGAAGTATGGGGAGTACATTTTGATATGGGTACTAATGTGGTAGACGTATATGTTAACTACCTGCGGAAAAAGCTTGAGAACGATGGACAAAGCCGATTAATACATACCGTGATAGGTATGGGCTATGTACTAAAAGACGAGTAATGAAGATACAAAACAAGATCATATACCTCCTTCTGGTCATTTTTGTAAGCTATACATTGATATTTAGTGGCTTCATTTACTATTCTATTTCTAATTATGCTTTTACTGATTTTTATAAGCGATTGGAAATCAGAGCTATTACTACAGCTAAGTATCAATTGGAGGAGGCCAGTGAAGTAGATGTAATCAGAGATTTGAGACATGAATATCTGGAAAAGCTTCAGGAAGAGGAGATTTATCTCTATAAAATAACCAATAATGCGGCCTGGAGAACTGACTCATTGAATAAAAGGTATAAGAAGTTTTTTATTGACAATGTTTTAGAACAGGGTATAGGGCAGTATTATGATGACAAACGGTATTACTACGGTACATTATATGAAACGGCTAATCAGGAAAAGTATCTGGTAGTAGCATCTGCAGAAAACTACTTCATTTCTCATCATATAATATATTTGCGCAACTTGCTTATCACTTCTTTAGTGATAGGCTTTATTATTATATTCTTTATTTCCTTTTTTGTTTTCAAGGAAAATTATTCAGCCTATTCACGAAATAATCAGTAAAGTAAAAGAGATCAGTCTGCAGAGTCTTCATTTACGGTTAGAGCCCAGAGCAACGCAAGATGGAGATACTATTAGTGATCTTACTAATACTTTTAATGATATGCTCAACCGCCTGGAGACCTCTTTTGAAACGCAAAAGAATTTTGTAAGCAATGCCTCGCATGAGCTTAATACGCCATTAACTAACATTATTGGCAGAACAGAAGTAACGCTAAGTAAAGAGCGGCCTAAAGAAGAATATGTAAAAGCTTTAGAAACGGTACTTACCGAGGCGGGTAAGCTGGAAAGAAAGACTAAGGCCTTATTGTTGCTCGCCAGAACCGGATATAATGGTAAGGTGCAAAAGGAGAATGTGGTGCGGGTAGATCAGCTGCTGATGGACGTGAAGAAAACAGCTGAAGAGATGAATGCCAGTAACAAAATAGTATTCGATTTTAGTTTGCTGCCAGAAGACCCTTCCTTGCTTAATACCAAGGCTAATGAAGAGTTGCTTCACCTGGCACTGTCTAATATTGTGCTTAATGGTTGTAAATACTCTCATGATCATACCGTTTATATAGCCATAGGAGTGGCCGATAGGAAAATTTCTATCGTGATTAGAGACAATGGCATTGGCATACCGGAGGAGGAGCTTCAGTTTATTTTTGAGCCATATTTCAGAGCTTCTAACTCTAATGATCATAAAGGTTTTGGCATAGGCTTGCCACTTACGCAGAATATTATCAAAATGCACCAAGGAGAGTTGATCATAGAATCTGCGATAAATGAAGGGACTACGGCCCATATCAGGCTCAATGTTGCTCAATAAATTAGAATTCTAATCTCATCTTAATGTCATCCTTAATCCGTTTTAATAGGCGGATCATAGATTTGGGTTTATAATTGATTAATACCCTAAGTAGGATGAAGACAGTCTTAATACCCACAGATCTGTCAGTAAGATCATTAAATTTGGTTATTACTGCCTTAAGAGATCATAAGCCCACTGAATTAAACATTCTTTTGGCTCACGGAATGACCCGATCCTCTTCCTTTACAGATCTTATTTTTGAAAGTTCTAAGAAGAGGTTGGAAGGAATGCTTTCTGAAGATTTTAGAAATGCTGCGCAGTTTATAGAGAATACTTTTCGGTCTCAGTTGCAGAGCATAATTATAGATACTTTCTCCGGGGTAAATCAGAGGTCATTTAATAATTATTTAGAAGCCAATAAGGTAGATGCCATCTATCATTTTGATAAGAATGATTCTGCTGCTTTTGATAAAAACTGCTTCAGCCTTATGCCTTTCATAGAAAAATGTGAGATTCCGTGCTCAGTAGTGCATTTTGACGACCTCATGTTTGCTCCTGACAGAGGTAAGGGGCATGAGATAAATGCATTATTTTTTACTAAATCATAATAATGAATGAGTAAGGATCGCATAAAGATATTAATGATATATGTAGGCATTTTCATGGTGCCTTGTGCCTTGGTGCTCATCATGCTATCAAATGATCAGAGTGCTGAAGATAAGGTGTTAGGGCGCTGGCAAGAGGTTTCATGGGAGTATGAAAAGATAGATAAGAAAAGAGAAGTAGGAGAGGAGAATTGGGATATCAATGAACAGCAGAAATATGAAATTTCTCAGGGGTTGGTTTTTCATGAGGCTGAGACGTGGCACTTTCTTCCTACTGGTGAGCTGGAGCTATACAATCAGACAGGCTTGCTTTCACAACTGGAATGGCGCATAAAAGGGCACGGAAATATACTAAAACTGGAGAAGACTGATGCCGAGGTAGAGCATTACCAAATCCAGAAGTTAGATGATAATAAAATGGAAATCCACTTCAATACTGATCTGCAAGTGAGAGGTATTGTAAAAATGACCTTTGTAAAGGTTTAATAAATAACGGATGTTAAGAAAATATAGCAGTAGTAGATCATTAAAAGATAATATAAAGTTAGGGGTTCTCACAGCCTATTGTGCTGGAATGGTGAACGTAATTTCCGTAATCATATTTTTTGCTTTCACATCTAATGTGACCGGGCACTATGCCGTGCTGGCAGAGGAACTGAGCAAAGGAAACTGGTACCAGGCGGGAGTAGTGGCTGTATGGATAATGCTTTTTTGCTTTGGTGGCTTTATTTCTAACCTAATCATTATCAATTTAGGGAGACGAAATTCATACCTAACACACGGCATCCCCATACTTTTAGAAATGGTGTGCCTGATCATAACAGGAAGTTACATACAGTTTTATTACCACGAAACGCTAGTGGAAACAGAATTTTTGGTGGGCCTCATGCTTTTTGCTATGGGACTTCAAAATGGATTAACAGCGAGTATTTCTAACTCAGCGGTTAAAACTACACACCTGACTGGGCTTACTACTGATTTAGGAATGTTGCTTTCTATGTTTACCCAAAGGAGGTTTAGAAAGAAAAAACAACTGGTAGAGAAAGCTAAAATACAGGTGTCTATCATGCTGGCGTATGTTACAGGTGGCGTGGCAGCAGGTTTAATTTATAATACAGTAGCTTATAATGTGTTTTATATCACCTGCGGCTTTTTGTTACTAGTGCTTCTGTATGATTATTACCGAATAACTGTAGTGAAATTTGTTTTTAGACGTAGACAATCTCCGAGATACAGCTATGTGTACTCAGAGAAAAACGATAATACATGAGTAGTTTCTTTTATAGCAAACGTAAGGTTGCTATTTGCCTGTCGAGTGATGTTTCGGCATTATTTGGCAGGTTCTTTTAAGGTTGGATTGTTAAATTGATGCTGTTGGGTGGTGAAGACCACTCAACAGCCTTCATTAGCAATTATGATAGTATAATTGAGTTTGAAAACTATCAAATTAAAGTCTTTTTGGTGACGAGAGTTATTGGAAAGACTTTTTTTATGAAATATTTGTTTTACAATTTATATAGAAATGAAAATGATGTCTATATTTGTTTTACAAAATGTATAGAAATGGGTAAAACTTATTTAGGAGAATTTGAAGAATTGGTACTTACCATGGTAGGCATATTAGGGGAGGAGGCGTATGGTAATGCTATAGTAGAGGAGATAAAACAGCGACTGGACCGCAAGGTGAACTTAAGCGCTGTGCATGTTACTTTATATCGGTTGGAAGATAAGGGGCTTGTTACTTCTGATATGGGAGGTGCTACCGCTACCCGCGGCGGAAGACGGAAACGGATTTTTAAGATTTCAAATGCCGGCCTTAGTTTATTACGCGATCTCAAGCAGCAGAGAATGCAGCTGTGGGAGCTATTACCTCAATTGAAATTTGGCGTATGAAATCATTACCTCAACCACCACAATGGGCAGTTCGATTTTTAGAATGGTTTTGTCCTTACCTGCTTTTTGAAAGTGTACTGGGTGATTTGCTGGAGGAGTTTGATGATGATGTAGAACAGTTGGGAGAGCGCAAGGCCAGAGCAAGGTTTATTTGGAATGTTATTTCATTTTTTAGGCCGGGAATATTACTTCGAAACAATTTTAAACTCAAAATAATCGACAACATTATGTTTAATAATTATTTCAAAATAGCCTTGCGCAACATAAGAAAGCGGAAGTTGTATTCTTTTATCAATGCCTTTGGTTTAAGTATAGCTATCGCCTTTTGTGTGCTTATTTATCTTTTTATTAAAGACGAAAGGAGCTTTGATCAGTTCCACAAAAATAAGTCGGACCTGTTTGTAGTGGCAAGAACTTCTTATGATGCCTGGGGCGGAGAGCCCACTTATGAGCATTCTCTTTATCAGCAGCTGGTATTAGGCCCCCAGCTGCAGCAAGAAGTGCCTGAAGTGAAACGAATAGCACGATTTAAATCTGGTTATACAGGGGTGCTCAATTTCAATAATAAAAGCTTTGAGGAAAGCTTTGGTTTTACGGATAGTGCCTTTTTTAAAATGTTTTCATTTCCTCTGTTGTCGGGAGACATCAAAAGTATATTTAAAAATCCTGATGAGATGGTGATCACCACGCGAGTGGCAGAGCGCTATTTTGGAAATGAAGATCCTGTGGGTAAAGCGGTAGAGTTTGACTTTGGGGGTGAAAAGCGGCTCTTTACTATCTCCGGCCTGGTGGATGTGCCTCCGTCTAATTCTAGTTTGCAATTCAATATACTCATACCTATGGAAAACCATCCTTCTTATGAATGGCAAATGCAGAATGGTTGGCGTAGTTTTAGTACACCCACCTTTATACAGCTGGAGCATGGCGCAGATACTGCTTTGGTGGCAAAGAAGATGGAGCAGGCCGTAGAGAAATTCGTAAAGGACGATCAGGATCAAGAGAGAAAAGAACTAAACATAGCGGCAGATATCAAGTTGCTGTCTTATCATCTTAATAATATTGAGGGGATGCACATGAATACTAAACTGGCCTGGGATAACTCCAGCGACCCTCAGTATTCATATATTTTGGCGGGTATTGCATTATTGATTTTAGTTATAGCTTGTATTAATTATGTCTCTCTTTCATTAAGTGCCTCGGGCGTAAGACGTAAGGAAGTGGGGGTAAGGAAAGCTATAGGTGCACATAGAAATCAGCTGATTAGTCAATTTACCATTGAGTCAATAGCATTAGCAGTTATTTCTATGATTTTTGGCTTTGCCCTGGTCTTTGTTTTACTGCCTTATTTTAATGATTTTACCTCAAAGCAGATTCATATTACCTGGGGCAATAGTTTTGAGTTGGTAGGCCTGATTTTTCTATTAGCTCTATTTATCGGAGTATTAGCGGGTAGCTACCCATCCTTATTTCTTTCTTCTTTTAAAACGTCTTTGGTGCTTAAGGGTAGTAATATTTCTAAATTAAAAGCCGGATTTACTAAGCCTTTAGTAGTCTTACAGTTTGCCTTGTCATCTTTTCTGATCATTAGCTCTTTGATAATGTATAAGCAAATGGAGTTTATCACTACTAAAGACTTGGGTTATAATAATGAGCTGGTTTTAGTAGTTAACACGCACAGAGGGTATGCTTTGAGAAATAACGGCCTGGTGGAAAAAATGCGTGTGGCGCTTCAGGGTGTTCCTGATGTGAAGCTTGTTTCAGGTAGTAATTCATCTTTCGGCGGAGGATGGAATATGATGGGGTATACTGAAGATGGCAAAAATAAGATGTCTTATGTCTATGATGTAGATCCTTATTACATCCCTTTGCTGGATATAGAGATCTTAAAAGGAAGAAATTTTGACCCTGACATGCCTTCGGACTCCAATGCCGTAATAGTTAATGAAGCTTTAGTAAAGGATATGGGCTGGACGGATCCGCTTTCAGAACATTTGAACTGGGAGGAAGACGAAGCCTCAGAGGGTGCAAGAGTAATTGGCGTAATGAAGGATTATAATTTTCTTTCGCTTCAGCGGAATGTGGAGCCGTTATTCTTAAAAGAGAAAGATGCCTTTCTTAATTACCTACTTATAAAAATAGAGCCTGATAACATACCAGAAACTATAGCGCTTATAGAAGATGAATGGTCTAAAGTGTCACCTGATAAACCTTTTAGTTATTCATTTTTAGATGATGATGTAGCGCGGCAATATGACGCATTTAATAAATGGATGAATATAATGGGCTTAGCTACAGGTTTTGCTATTATTATCTCTTGTTTAGGCTTATTCGGCCTTTCTGGTATCAATGCTTTGAATAAAACTAAGGAAATAGGCATAAGAAAAGTATTTGGAGCAGAGGTGTTTAATATTTTTATATTGCTGAACAGGCAGTTCGTGTGGTTGGCTATTATATCTTTTCTATTGGCAGCTCCTGTGGCTTGGTATATTATGAGTCAATGGCTTGAGAAATTTGAATTCTCAATAGAATTAGGTTGGCAGATGTTTGTATTCAGTATGCTGTCAGGCCTGTTAGTGGCTTTGATCACCGTCAGTTACCATGGAATCAAGAGCGCTTTTACTAACCCTGCTGATACCTTGAAGTACGAATAGAAAATAGAAGAAACCAAATAAAATGAAAAGAGGCCGTCTGAACAAGACGGCCTCTTTTCATTTTCACTATATTTTTGAATACTTAGAACCTATAAGCAAAACTAGCGCTTAAGCTTCTTGGTCTTTGAGGACTGATAGTACTCCAACCAGTATAATATTCTTCATCAGTAAGGTTATCTAATTTCAATGCTAATCTATACTTGTCAGTGTTGTAGAAAAGTGAAGCATTAAAAACAGTGTATGAAGGTAAAGTGAATTTGCCTGTAACCAGAGTGTTAGTAGTAGCAAATTCGCTTGCATAGTTAGCACCAATGCCTGCGCCTAAACCTTGTAAAGATCCTTGAGTTAATGAATAACTAGCCCAGAAGTTAAATAAAGACTCAGGTCCTGCATTAGTAGATCTTCTTCCATCGGTATTAGGAGTAGTGTTTTTGGTTTCTGCTTCGTTATAGCTGTAACCTGTTACAATGTTCAAGCCTTGAATAGGGTTCGCTATAATGCTAACTTCAATTCCCTTACTGAAAGTTTCGCCATCCTGAATATAGAAATTGGCTTCAGCAGTAGAACGGTCAAGGTCAGTTCTTACTATATCAGAAACCTGAATATCATAGTAACTGATGGTGGCAGAAAGTCTTTCGTTGAACATATTCACTTTTGCTCCTACTTCCCACTGGTTAGCGTGCTCAGGATCAAAATTCTCAATAGTTTGGTCTCCCTGAATTCTAGGTGTAGTATTTTGGAAACCATCCATATAGTTACCAAATACAGATAACTGATTAGGTATTAATTGATAAACTAATCCAAATTTAGGCGAAAGGGCAGTTTGGTCATTGTCGCTGTCATCTTTGTCCATAAATCTATCTACTCTTAAGCTGGCCATAGCAGTTAAGTTAGGAGTGATGTTAAGTACGTCTGAAACGTAAGCACTAAGTACTTGTTGTTCTGTTTGATTATTGCTGATAGCGGAGTTAGCTAAAACAGCATCAGCACCCGGCTGAGATAAAATTCCGTTATCAAAATCCGTGATATATTCATCAGGGTCTGCAATGCCATATATATATTGATTGATAGTAGCTACAGATTCTGGCCCAAAATATACGATACCATTAGCTGCGTACCCTGTACTGTTATTGGTTACTCGTCTACTTAAGAAATCAATACCTGCTACCAATCTGTTTCTTAGTGATCCAATTTCAAAGTCACCTATGAAATTCTGTTGTATGTCTGTACCTAAAGTGGTAGAGTTTTGTCTACTGATTTGTCTGATGAAAAATTCTCCATCAAGTCCT
The DNA here is from genome assembly GCF_021389955.1 of Fulvivirga maritima. Taxonomy (NCBI): domain Bacteria; kingdom Pseudomonadati; phylum Bacteroidota; class Cytophagia; order Cytophagales; family Fulvivirgaceae; genus Fulvivirga; species Fulvivirga maritima. Next base: position 5,590,809 of record NZ_CP089980.1, on the reverse strand, counting down.
TGAATAGCATCTTCATCAGAAGGAACAGATCCTAAGTAAGAGTAATAACCATCAGACTTAGCAGAGCTTGATGATACTGCAGTTTGTGATGTCCAGTTTTCAGAAATTTTATAAATGGCCTGTCCTTGTAAGCTGAAGGTTGGTGTTCTCATAGTAAGGTCATTACCCGTATATGATCTTTCATTATCATATCCCAAAGCTTTGAAGTCATCCATATTATGCATTCTTAAAGGTTCGGTTCTGGTTAAGAATATCATAGGAGCATTAGCTGCTTCGGCATTCAATATTTCAGCATTTACCAAAAAGGTTAATTTATCATTAGCCTTGTAAGTTAATGAAGGAGCTATGTAGAAAGATTTTTTAAAGCCAGCATCTTGAAAGCTATTTTCTGAGTGATAAGCAGTGTTTACTCGGAAAAGCACACTTTTATCTTCGTTTAGAGGGGTATTAATGTCAGCAGTAATTCTGTTTAACCCATAGCTACCAGTAATATAGTTGATCTCACCACCAAATTCTTCATAAGGTCTCTTAGTTACTACGTTGATAAGACCTCCGTAAGAGATTAAACTACTACCGAATAAGGTTCCTGATGGTCCTTTTATTACTTCAATTTTCTCCATATTAACAGGATCAAGGGCTCCATTAGTAAGTGCAGGCAGACCATTCATCATAGTGGGTTGTACAGAAAATCCTCTCATTGAGTAATATCCGGCTCCGTCTCCACCACGTCCGGTAGATTCCCAAAGACGAGTAATACCAGGAGCATTTTTCAGTGCATCATTGAAGTTAGTGATCACTTGTTCTTTTAATAAGCGGCTATCAATGGTGTTATAAACCTGAGGGTTTTCTATGTTTTCCAAAGGCATTTTAGCCACAAATTCACTTTCTGGTTCTGCAAACTTGTTTGTAGTTCTGTCACCTTGAATGATTACTTCATTAAGTTCTTCAGAATCTACTTCCAGCATTATAACCGGAATTTGAGTAATCTCATTGGGTGATACAGAAACTTCAATTTCCTTTTTCTTAAGGCCAATGTAAGAAGCTACAAGTACGTAGTCACCAGGATTTACATTTCTCAAAGTATAATTTCCACCTTTATCAGTAGAAGTTCCTTTGTTTGTCCCTTTCAAATAGACATTTACAAAAGCAGCAGCTTTGTTGTCTGATGTGTTTATGGTTCCTTTTAAGGTTCCTGTTTGAGCAAAAACAGACACGGAAGCCAGCGCCATGGCACAAAGTGTCAGTAAAAGTTTAGTCATTTTATACTAGTGTTAATTTAGACTGATTTAAAATAAGTGACAAACTTATAGCAATGCGGATTTTAAGACAAGACTATTTAGATTAATTTTAAATAAAATAGATAAGCTTTATGATATTGCTTCAGATTATCTTCAAAAACTATTAATAACTTAGCTCTATGAAGATTCTTATCGTAGAAGATCAGGAAGAGCTGGCTCAAAATATTATGGCCTATATGGATAAGGAAGGCTATGTGTGTGAGTGGGTCACTACCTACCAAAAGGCCATTGAAAAATTCACAGCTTATAATTATGATATGCTTTTGCTGGATCTAATGCTGCCAGATGGTAATGGTCTCGATATTTTAAGATATGTTAAGAAAGAGGGAATAGACAGTGGGGTTTTGATTTTATCAGCTAAGAATGCTTTAGATGACAGAATAGAAGGTCTTGACCTGGGAGCAGATGATTATTTGCCTAAACCTTTTCACCTTTCTGAACTTAATGCGCGTATAAAGGCCATCTTTAGACGAAAAAACCTATCAGGAGCCCACGAAATAGTCTTTAATGAAATAGCGGTAAATACTGATACTATGGAGGTAATGGTAAACAATAAATCACTGGAGCTTACCCGGAAGGAGTATGAGATGTTACTGTATATGCTTGTCAATAAAAACAGAGTACTTACCAAGCAGTCTATTGCAGAGCACTTGTGGGGCGATTATATGGATACAGTTGATTCTTTTTGATTTTGTCTATCAGCATATCAAAAATCTTAGGAAGAAAATAACAAATGCAGGAGGCAATGATTACATACAGACCATGTATGGTTCAGGTTATAAATTCAATACGAGAGTGGCATGAGGTTATTTTTAAAAATAACACTTTTATACCTTTCTATTTCGCTGATGGTTTTTGTGGCAGGTGGTGCTATTACTTTTCAGGTAATCAAAAGGGAGATAGATAAGGAACAACAAAGGTTTTTGAGAGAAAGGCTTCGCTGGGCAGAGAAAATGATTGCTCACAGGCATTTATCCAAGCCCTTTCATCATGATAAAATAATTATAGATCCGATAGAAGGAGAAGCTCAGGAAACCAAAATAGTGTATTCTGATACTCTGGTAATGCATGTGGCTTTGCTAAGGATGGAGCCTCATATAAAACTAGATGTAGTACGTGAAGTAGATGGCAGATTCTATAAAATATCAATTTATGATCTCATTGTGGAGGAAGATGATATTGCTGAGGGTGTTCAAGAATCGTTAATTAAAGTGTTTATAATCCTCGCTATAGTAGTGCTGGTTTTGGGGAGTGCGGCATCTTATTACATTTTTAAACCATTTAATTCTGCCTTATCAAAAATCAGAGGATTTAACTTAAAAAGTCATCAGGCTATAGGTTATGAAAAATCTAACACGCGCGAGTTTGATAACCTGAATAAATTTGTGAGTGAGATGACTCAAAAAGTAGTAGATGATTATGAAGCCTTGAAGGAATTTTCTGAGAATGCATCTCATGAAATGCAAACGCCATTGGCCATCGCTAATGGTAAGCTAGAGTTGTTGTTAGGATCAGAAAATCTTACGGATGAGCAAGTAGAACTGCTAAGTTCTGCGCAAAGCTCTGTGCAGCGATTATCTAAACTCAATAAAGCACTTTCTTTACTTACTAAAATTGAAAACAAGGAATTTGAGAATAAAGAGCAGGTAAACCTGCAGGTGCTCATAAGTCAGCTCATTTTTGATTTTAAAGAATTGATGGAGTTAAAGTCTATAGAGATATCCGCTGATCTTGCCGAAGGAGTGAAAGTGTATATGGATCCTACCTTGGCGGCTGTTCTGGTGAATAACCTCTTTCAAAATGCTATCAGACATAACTATGTTAATGGGTTTATTAAAGTCAACCTTACCAATAATGAGCTAGTTATAAGTAATTCGGGAGAGCCACTTACTATGCCTGCTGAGCATATGTTTGAGCGCTTTCGTAAGAATAATCAAAGTAAAGATTCTATTGGATTAGGTCTAGCCATTGTCAGTAAAATCTGTGAGATCAATTATTTTTCTGTGAAATATACACAGGAAGGGGGGCGACATATTGTTTCAGTGAAATTTAAGTAAACATGTATGCTATTTTACTGTTCTCCTTGCATAGCGCTTACACAAAATATTAACCTTTTATAGAAGGAAAGTCCAGCAATTTCAAACTTCAGATTTTCTTCAAAATTTATTCAGATTTAGATCAGATGACTGTCTTACATTTGCATCTATAAATTGAGATGAGATATGCGTATGAGAATTTTATTACCTATTATTTTATTTTTTACAGCTTTAGGTTCAGCCTATGCACAATCGGGCTTTCGAGTGGAGGGAAAGCTTATGGATGGCGACAGTGGTAAGCCACTTGAATATGCATCAGTGAGTGTATTGCAAGCTTCTGACAGCAGTCTGGTTACTGGTGGAGTGACTGATGGGCAGGGCAATTTTTCCATTCCTATTAAAAATAAAGGCAAATATGTAGTAAGAGCGGAGTTCATCTCCTATAACCCTAAATACTACTCTGTGGAGTTAGGGGCTGGCAAAAAGGTAGCTAATTTAGGGTCTATCACCTTGAATCCGGATGCTGAAACATTGGAGGAGGTAGTAGTAAAAGGCGAAAAGAGCCAGATGGTAATGGAGCTCGACAAACGTGTGTTTAATGTAGGTCAAGATTTAAGTAACATAGGAGCTAGTGCAGCAGATGTATTAGATAATGTGCCTTCTGTAAATGTAGATATTGAAGGTAATGTGAGCCTAAGAGGTAGCTCTAATGTTAAGATTCTGGTTAATGGTAAGCCTTCCGGATTAATAGGAATTAGCAGTACTGACGCATTAAGACAGTTGCAAGGTAATCTTATAGAGCGTATAGAAGTGGTAACTAACCCATCTGCAAGATACCAGGCAGAAGGTAATGCGGGAATCATCAATATAATACTTAAAAAGGATGAGAATCAGGGAATAAATGGTTCATTTACTGTAAATGGAGGTTATCCTGCTGATTTTGGAGTTTCTGCTAATGTTAATTACAGAAAGAAATGGGTAAACATGTTCTTTAATTATGGTACTAATTACAGAAACAGCCCAGGCTCTGGTTATGATAGACAGGAGTTTTTTAATGATGGTTATAGCACTTATAGAACTACAGACAGAGACAGAAATAGAGAAGGTTTTTCTCATAACATAAGGGCGGGAGCAGATTTTTATCTGGATGATAAGAGTACCTTAACAGCATCAGGTCTGTACCGTTTTTCAGATGAAGACAATACTACGGATCTTACCTATAGAAATTATGATCGCAATAGAGTGCTTTTGGCGGATTCATTGCGTACGGATAATGAGAAGGAAGATGAGGATAATATGGATTTTGCTCTTAATTATACCAGAGAGTTTAATGATAAAGGCCATAAGCTTACTGCTGATTTACAATATAGAGAAAGTGATGAAGTAGAAGACTCAGAGCAGCGTCAAGGTGCCAGACCAAGTTCAGGTGAAGATTTTAATCCTAACCTTTTCCAAAGATCGTATAATGAAGAGTTTGAAAGAAACATTCTTTTTCAGACTGATTATGTTTATCCATTTTCAGAAAATGGTAAGATGGAAGCGGGCTTAAGAGCCAATATCAGAAGCATAGATAACAGCTATCAGGTAGAGGAACAGAATGAGCAAGGGCAGTTTGAGCAATTATCAGACTTCAGTAATAACTTCAAATATGATGAAAATATTTATGCAGCCTATTTTATCTACGGTAATAAAATAAACAACTTCTCTTATCAGGTAGGTGTACGTTCTGAGCTTACTGACATCACTACTCAGTTAGTAACTACAGGCGAACGTGCTGATAAAGATTACATTGGATTTTTCCCAAGCGCCCATATTACTTATGAGTTGGCTAATGAAAACTCCATACAGGCCAGTTATAGCCGAAGGTTAGACAGACCTAATTTTTGGAATCTTAACCCATTCTTTAGTTATACTGACCCAAGGAGTATTCGCTCAGGGAATACGGATCTGGACCCTGAATATACTGATGCTTATGAGATAGGATATTTAAAAACATGGAGCTCAGGCTCGGTATATAGTAGCGTGTATTATCGTTATACCACAGATGTTATAGATAGAGTTAGCTATCAGGATCAGGTAAACGGTGACACTGTGATCTTTTCTATGCCTCAAAACCTGAGTCAAAGGAATTCGTATGGAGTGGAGTTTACAGTTTCTCAAGATGTGGGAGATTGGTGGAAGTTAAATGGTAATGCTAATTTTTACCACCAGGCTACAGATGGAGATTATGAGGGACAGGACTTGTCTAGTGATACCTACACAATGTCAGCCAGAGTTACTTCAAAAATGACCTTGTTTGATGCCTTTGATTTTCAGCTGAGCGGCAGGTACAGAGCTTCCGGAGAGGAGTACCCAAGGTAGGAGAAAGGCCTTTTATACTATTGATGCTGGCCTTAGTAAAGAGATACTTGATAGCAAAGGAACGCTTGCTCTTAATGTGAGAGATTTACTCAACTCTCGTAAATACAGAGGAGAAACTTTTGGTTCTAACTTCTATCAGGAATCTGAATTTCAATGGAGATCAAGACAATTTTTACTCACTTTACTTATCGACTTAATCAAAGAAGCAGGCCTAAAGAAGACCGTGGTGGCGGTGATTATGGAGGAGATGGTGATTATTAATTAAAAACTGAAGATAGCATACAAAAGCTGGCCTAATACGCCGGCTTTTTTTATGCTGATTCATACGTTTCATTGGTTTCTGAAGACCAGTTTAATCTCAGTTCCTTCACCTTCTTCAGATTCGATTTTTATATATCCGCCATGTAAATACATGATTTGTTTAGTGAGGCTAAGGCCTATGCCTGATCCTTGTTTTTTAGTGGAGTAAAAGGGCACGAAAACCTGACTCATTTCTTTTTTGGGGATACCTTGTCCGTTGTCTTTAATACTGATTACTGCGCGCTGCTCTCTTTTTTCTGCACGTAGCTCTATAAAAGGCGATGGTCTGCCATGTAAGGCATGAATGCTGTTGGTAATCAGGTTGATAAGGACTTGTTCTAACAAATGCCTATCTAAAAGAATATCAGAAATGCTGGTGTCAATAGTCAGAGATATGTCATGCTCATCTAGCTGCTTTTTCATGAGTAGTTTGATGTCAGCAAATAACTCCATTACCTGTACCATCTCCAGCTTAGGGTTGGCAATTTTGGTTAGTTTACGATAATCATCTATAAAAGCCAGCATGCCATCACTTCTCTTTTGTATGGTCTTCAATGAAAAGCGCAGATCTTCTATGATTTCTTCATTTAAGTCCGAAAGTGGTATCTGCTCACCATTTTTGCTAAGCATGCCCTGCATAGTTTCCGTAAGGGATGAAATAGGGGTGGCACTATTCATAATTTCATGGGTAAGTATACGAATGAGCTTATGCCATGCCTCTAACTCTGTTTGCTCTATTTCATCTTTAATATCCTGAAAAGTGATCAGTTTATAGGTTTTGCCAAGTAACTGCATAGAGTTTACCTCCACAGAAAGCGTTCGGTTACTGCCACTTTCTATGCTCACCAGCTTTCTGCCACTATTCTGTAGCTGGTTAATTTCATAAACAAAAGAGGCGTGTTTTCCTTTAAGAATATTCCAATTTTTAATGCCTTTGGCTTGTAGTAAGTTTTCTGCCGTTTGGTTCATAAGCACTATATCTATGTCATTTTCTAAGGACATGATGCCCACATTTATATGATTCACTACCATTTGCAGATAGTGAAATTGGCCTTCGTTTGCTATTTGTGCTTGTTTGTAACTGGTTATAATTTCGTTAAAAGACTGGTTGAGTTCTTTAAAAGACTCACTTACAGGAGATTTATTGAAGTTGACCGTAAAATCTTTGTGTTTGATGGAAAGAAGGAATTTGGCCAGCTCTCTATTGGTCATGTTAATAAACCGCAGCAGCTCCCATACTTGCACAATAAGTACAATCGATAAAATGATATGATTGAAAAATAACCTCGGATCACCAAATATCCGGGCAAAAGCAATCATAACTATCAGGATGAATACGATCCTAATGATAACCTTAAAGCTGAATTTTTTATAAAACTTCATATCAGTTTTTAAAAGAACTACATAAATTCCTGATTTGTATACCTTTTCAAAGATAATAATTGTTTCAACTTTTAGAATTGGGCGGATTTCTAATAGGAATGGTTATATTTAAGCATCAATCTTAACTATGAATTATAAAATGCTAAGATCAATTATTATACTATCCTTGTTAGGGGTAGTAAGTCTGTCGTGTCAGCAATCAAAAAGTGTAAAGGAAACAGGTAATGAAGATTCTACTGCCATGATACCAGAGAGTGATAAAAGATTATTGTTTGTAGGTACCTATACAGAGAAAGAAGACCATGTTGATGGAAAAGGAGAAGGTATATATGTTTATACTATGGATAAAAGTACTGGTAAGTTAAGCCAGGTTTCAATTAATAGAGGTATTAAGAATCCATCTTATCTAACTGTTCATAGTAATGGAAAGTATGTTTACGCTGTAAGTGAAACTATGGGAACAGATAGCTTGCCTCAAGGAGATGTGTATGCCTATGAGTTTACTTCTGATAGTACCTTGAGAGAAATTAACCATGTTCCTTCAGAGGGAGGAGCTCCTTGTTTTATATCCATAGACCCTTCAGGAAACTATGCATTGGTGGCCAATTATGCTGATGGTGTTATTACTTTACTTTCTATAGATGATGAAGGTGCATTATCAGAAAAGATGCATGTGAAGCATACTGGTAGAGGTCTTACCAGCAGGCAAGAGTCTGCTCATGCTCACAGTGTATGGCCTACTAAGAGCGGCTATGTTTATGCTGTAGATTTGGGTATAGATAAGATCATTCCGTATAGACTAGATGAAGGCAAAGATACTCTAGAGTCTACCGGTCGTGACACTGAGCTGCAACCAGGTTCGGGACCCAGACATTTAGCTTTTCATCCTTCTAAGAAAATCGCTTATGTGGTCAATGAGCTTAAAGGAACAGTAACGTCGTTGGATATCTTAGATAATGGAGAATTAAGGCCTTTTCAAACTTTGTCTGCGGTAGAAGATACCACTGTAACAGATGCAGGATCAGCTGATATTCACATTACTCCTAATGGCAGGTTCTTATACGTGACCAATCGAGGTAAATTCAATAATTTGGCCATGTTTAGAGTAGACCAAGAGAGTGGTGAACTTGCTCTTTTAGGCCACCAGACTACTAAAGGTGATGGCCCAAGAAACTTTGTTATTGATCCTTCTGGTAAGTTTTTGTTAGTGGCAAATCAGAACACTAATAATGTAATTACTTACGAAATTGATGATGTTACAGGAGAGCTTATTGATATAGGAGTGGAGTCGGAGATTCCTACACCGGTATGTCTTAAGTTTATGCCTTAAATACCATGTTTGTGCATTCTGCGATAGAGAGCGGTTCGGGTAAGGCCTAACACTTTGGCTGTTTTGGTTACATTGCCATTGTTCCGCTCCAGCGTTTGCAGAATAAAGTCCCTTTCCATTTCATCCAGTGTTTTCTCTTCATTAAGAATAGCCGTAGGTCGGTGAGGGGTAGACACAAAGGATTCCACACTGCTAATAGTATCGGTTTCGCTTAAAATTACCGCTCTTTCTACTGCATGCTGTAGTTCTCTGATATTGCCAGGCCAGGGGTAAGTTTTTAACTTGGTTAAGGTGCTTTCAGCAATTTGTATATTACGTTTATGATACTTGTAAGCAAAAATTTTCAAGAAATGATCTGTAAGTATAGGTATGTCTTCTTTTTCGCTCTCGGAGTGAAGGTAATCTAATTTCAACAGTGTTTATTCTATAGAGCAAATCTTGCCTAAAGGTCTGTTCTGCCACCATTTCATTGATAGGCATGTTAGTAGCGCAAATGAGCCGTACGTCTAAGTCTATATCTTTATTAGATCCCACTCTTCTTACTTTGCGGCTTTGAAGCACGGTAAGCAGTTTGGCTTGTAGCGGTAGAGATAAATTGCCTATTTCATCTAAAAAAATGGTTCCTTTTTGCGCTATTTCAAACCTTCCGGGTTTATCTTGCTTGGCATCAGTAAAGGCTCCTTTTACATGCCCGAAAAGCTCACTTTCAAAAAGCGTTTCGCTAATGGCACCAAGGTCTACATGAATAAAAACTTCCTCTTTTCTTGCAGAAAGGTGATGAATATTACGGGCTACCACTTCTTTTCCGGTGCCGTTTTCTCCGAGAATTAACACATCTGCCGCTGTGTCTGCTACTTTTCTGATTAGGTCTTTTACCCTTTTTAAGGCATCAGATTCTCCAATGAGATTTTTAAAGGAATTACTATTAGAAGGGCTGCTTTTTTGAGAGGCCTTAAGCCTTTCAACTTCCTTGCGAGATTCACGGAGTTTTAAAGCGGAATTGATAGTGCCGAGCAGCTTCTGGTTTTTCCATGGTTTAAGTACAAAATCTGTAGCTCCTTGCTTCATGGCTTGCACTGCCAGGTCTACTTCTCCATAAGCGGTGATGAGTATAACACTGGCATCATTATCCATTTTTAAAATCTCATTGAGCCAATAAAAACCTTCTTCGCCATCATTCATCCCTTTTTTGAAATTCATGTCTAGCAGCACCACATCATAATCTTTCCTTTCAAAGTGACCCGCGATCTTTTCTGGCTGAGACTCTATGTCTACTGATGCACACTCCTGTTTAAGAAACATTCGAGCAGTTTCCAGGATATCAATGTCATCATCTACTATCAAAATGTTACCTTGTGTCTTCATAATATAGTATTGGTAAGGTAAACTTACTAAAGTGTATCAGAAACAAACAATGAAGTGTAACGATTACAATACACTTTCAGTATGTGTTTTTTGTAAAAATTTGATTTTCAGTTATTTAAAATAATGGTATTTTGATTGAATAACTCCTGATGAGTAAAAAGGTCACAAACTATTTATCTACAGGAAATGATAAAAAATTATCTTAAGCTAACTTTTAGAAACCTGATTAAGAACAGGGTATCCACTATAATCAATCTGCTAGGTCTTACTATAGGAATAAGCACCTGTGTGGTGATATTTCTTTTTATAAATAATGAACTCAGCTTTGATAAATTCAATCCTAATTATGATAGAATCTACAGAGTAGTTACAGAGGGAATTAATGCTTCAGGTACGTCATACGAAAGCGCCGTGCCTTCACCTATGGCAGAGGTGCTGCGTAATGACTTGCCTCAGCTGGAGGCCGTAACCAGGGTGTATGAGCCTACAGACTATCAGGTGGCTTATGAGGGTGAAAAATGGACTCAGGATGATGTCATGTTTGCTGATTCTATGTTTCTGGAAGTATTCAATTATCCGTTAGTAGAGAAAGGTGCAGTAAAGCCATTAACGGGGCCTAACCAGGTATTAATAACGGAGTCAGTAGCGAAAAAGCATTTTGGTGATAACGCCATTGGAGCGGTTTTTCGGCTTAACCATATGGAAGATGTGGAAGTGGTAGGTATACTGCAAGATCCGCCAGCCAATTCTCACATTCAATTCAGTGTGATCGCTTCTTATCCTACTCTTTCGGCTAAGTTCATAGGTTTTGATATTTTTAGTTGGGAATTTATTGGTGGTATCCATAACTATGTAAAGCTTCCTGAGCAAGTAACCAGAGAGAGTGTGGATGCTGATTTATTGACTATTCAGAAAAAATATGATCCTGATTCTGAAAATGGTAAGAAGAAAAGGTATTTCCTGCAGCCGCTTTCTGAAGTGCATTTTGATCAGGCCTATTCGGAAGGTAATTTTGAATATACCATGGATATGACATACATCTATGTTTTGGCTTGCATTGGCATTTTTATTATGGTCATAGCCTGTGTTAATTTTATTAATTTATCCACTGCCTTGGCGGTGAAAAGAGCTAAAGAAGTGGGGATGAGAAAAGTGCTTGGAGCTAATAGAAAACAGCTAATTATTCAGTACCTGAGTGAAGCCTTCATTATCACTTTTTTGTCAGCATTATTCTCTTTAGGCGTGGTAGAACGTTCAATGCCATTTATTAATTATTTAATGGGTGTGCAGTTGTCAATGGCTATGGTTATTGATCCTACCTTTATTATCTTCTTTACATTGCTAATCATAGTGGTTATGTTACTTTCTGGCCTATATCCGGCTCTGATTTTGTCAAGTTATAACCCTGCCAGAGCCTTAAAGACTAAAATAACTGATGTTAACAGTACTTCTCTATTCTTGAGAAAGGGGTTAGTGACTTTTCAATTTATGGTATCGCAAGTGCTAATAATAGCTACTCTGGTAATAGCCACCCAGATGGATTATTTTAAAAACAAGCCGCTAGGTTTTGGCAAGGAGCATAAGCTTATGATCCCATTCTTTTCAGGCAATGATATTAACAAACTAGAAGCATTTAAAAAGAGAGTGACTGCGCAGAAAGATGTACAAGAAGCATCACTTGCTTTAGGGGCACCTACCTCTGATAATAATCTGGAGTCTAACTTTTTTGCAGAAGGAATAAAAGAGAGTATGAATACTCAGCTTAAGGCTGTGGATATAGATTATAAAGATACTTACGATATACAATTATTGGCAGGCAACTGGTTCACTCATGAGCAAAAAGGATTGGAAAACTATGAACTGGTAGTTAATGAAAGCATGGTGCGTAAGATAGGGTTTAGTAACCCTGAAGATGCTCTTGGTAAAAGAATTAAGTTTGGTATAGAAGGTATAAACGCTCCTATTGTAGGAGTGGTTAAGGATTTTCACATGACCAGCCTACAGTCTGAAATTGATCCTCTGGTTCTTTTTCAGTACAAACCTTTTTATTTTGAATTAGGAGTAAAAATAAATGGACATCAGATGCCTGAAACAATTGCTGATATTGAGGCAGTTTGGAATGAGTTATTTCCAGGTTATGTGTTTGAATATCAGTTTTTAGATGAAGAACTGGCTAAAAATTACGAGTCAGAGCAAACGGTTTTTAGTCTGTTCAAAATTATGTCAGCTATAGCCATTTCTATCGGTTGTTTAGGCTTAGTAGGATTGGTTTCCTTTTTGGTATCACAAAAATCGAAAGAAATAGGAGTGCGAAAAGTGCTGGGAGCTTCGGTTGGCAGCATATTTATGCTTTTTGGAAGAGGATATATTAAGCTGGTATTCATAGCCTTCATCATAGCGGCCCCTATAAGCTGGTGGGCCATGCAGCAGTGGTTGACTTCATTTGCTTACAGAATATCATTTACTCCGTTATTTTTATTAGCAGGGGTGTTTATCAATATCGTAATAGCCATTGCTACAGTAGGTTTTCAATCTATTCGTGCTGCTATGGCTAATCCGGTAGATTCTTTGAAGGATGATTAGTCAGGTGTGACTTAATTATTAATAAGTGTTGTGATGTTGATAAAGTAATTGATGAAAATTCAATTATTGATAAAGTATAAGATCCTAATTCTTAGCTTGTTTGTATTTTGATAAGTATTCATATGTTTTTAGAGGTAAGTTAAAAGATTTATATAAAACATGAAAATAATTATTTTGTCTTCATGTAAAAAAATATAAAATTGCGATCAATTTTACTAGATAACTTAAAAACATATGATGAAGAGATTTTTTATGTTATTCACCTTAGCCATTTTGGTATGGGGTTGTAATGACGATGAGGACTATGATGTAGTTCTTAATTCCAGCGGTAATTTACTGGTTAAGTTAGTCGATGGAGAAGGTGCACCAGTTGCAGATGGTCAGCTAATGTTACATTTACCAGGATCAGCTGAAAGCTTATTGGAAGTTTTAGAGTCTGATGAAGCCGGTAATGTTGATTTGGGAACCCTTCGATCAGGTGAGTATTTAATTGATTGGTATGTTAATCATAATGGTCTATTATACACTCCAGGAACTTATCTTGGAGTTCAGGTATTGGCCGGAGAAGCAGTTGAAAAACAAATTAATATTGAAAGTGATATTCATTTAGGAACATTAGAAATTACAATAATTAACGCTGATACCGAGGAGCTGGTAAATGGAGCTCAGTTATTAATAGTTCAGGATGCATTTGGGTTTGATTTAGATATGCCCTTTGAAGATATTATGAAAAGAGGCATGCAAACCACTACTAATGGAGAGGGACAAGTTTCTTTAAAGTTACCAACTGCTGAAAGATTCTATATCTATTATTTAGATGGAGAAAGTAATAATTACCTAGGGAGACAAAATGTATCACCTGGAGATGTGAGAGAAGTTGAGTATGAAATAACAGTTAACTGAATTAATCAATGAGGAAATTATATATACTTTTATTTGTAAGTGTTTTTATGTTTGGGTGTAAAGACGATAATGAAGTAAAAGTTACAATTAAAGATAGTGCTAATCTGACTTTAACATTAACGCAAAAGGGGACTCCTTTGTCTGGAATTTATTTTAAAGTTATTTCGAAGGCAAATGATCTTATCATTAAAGAAGGTATTACTGATGAAAAAGGTGTCATCGATTTTGAGCAGCTAAAGGAAGGAGATTACTGGGTTTCAGCTGAGACTTATTTAGAAGAAGAGCGGCTGAAGTATGAATTCAAAAGAGTAGTTCAAGTAATTGCTGATCAAAATAAAGATCTAGTTTGGGATACCGAAGATTTTACCGTGAATATGGAATTCTACACACTTAATAGTGATGAAAATGCTTCTGTTCCTAATCAGAAAATATTGATTTATCAGAATAATGAAGTCAATGAATTGATTTATGATTTTCCTGAAAAGCTAGAGCAAGGAATAACAGTTACTACAGATGAAAATGGTAGAGCTAATATAGATTTGCCCGAAAGTGTTTATTTCTCAGTTTATTGGTATGAGAACGAAGAGAATTATATTAAAATATCGGGAAATGAACAATTAATAACAGGTGAAGATGAATATTTAAGTATCGACTTATACTAATAGAATCTGGTGATAAAAAACAAAAGGCTACTTGAAAAAGTAGCCTTTTGTTTTTTATATTAACTTGTATTATTTCTAATGCACTCATTTGTCATGCTTTTGATGCAGTAATTATCTGTAAATACTGTTTAGAACAAGAAAATTGATGTGGCATTTCTATTAGCATTTTATCTTAATATGAAACGCTGTTAACTTTATTAATTTGTCTGCGATCCGAGCTATCCAGAGGATACAAGAAGTAGCACTTACCAACCCTGTTCACAGCTTGAAAGAAGATTAAAAGTGTATCAATTTTAATACAGTTGGTTGTCATGTATCTGATACATCTTACTGGCAAAATGTGGTCAATTTACGTATTAAAGGGGATGGCATTTCTTTTGGCAAGTAATAAGTAATTACAATTAACTTCACTTACATAGCATGATTAAAAATTACTTCAAAATAGCGATTAGGAATTTCTTGAGGAATAAGTTTTATGCTGGACTGAATATCCTAGGGTTATCCGTAGGCGTGGCAGTATCTCTGCTTATTAGTGTTTACTTATTGCATGAGTTAAGTTATGATAATTTTCATGTAAATGGAAGTGAGATATACCGGGTAAATCAAACTAATATCTGGGACCCGGAAGGGGGCTGGATGAGCCGTACACCGCCGCCAGTGGCTGATGCTATGGCGGCAGAGTTTCCGGAAGTAGAAGCCACCGTAAGAATAAATACTCCGAATGCTGCCATTGTTAATATAGAGCATGGCGGCACTTATAATTCCTTCAGGGAAAGCAGCATATTGGCAGTTGATTCTAATTTCTTCGATTTTTTTGGTTTCAAACTTCAGGAAGGTAGCCCTGATAAAGCTTTGAGTCAGATGAATGCCGTGGTGCTTTCAGAAGAAGCGGCAGGCAGATTTTTTGGAGATGACTCTGCCTTGGGTAAAACCATATTGTTAGGAGATGATAAAACCCCTGTGGAGGTAACGGGTGTAGCAGAAAAGCAGCCTACTAATGCCCATATCCACTTCGATTTACTGTTATCTATGCCCACCAATCCTCATGTGAAGCGTTTTGAATGGAGTTGGATTTGGACACAAATGTACACTTACGTCAGGTTGAAAGATGGCGTAGAAAAGGTAGAAGAAGGCATGCATGGACTGGCTCACAAATATGCCTTAGATGCATTTAAAAGATTAGGGATATCTATGGTAGATTTTGAAAGCCAGAAAGGAAAACTGGATTTTGAATTGCAACCAGTAGAAGATATTCATCTTAATGCGTCAGTAGGAGGTAATCTGGAACCGGTTAATGACATGACTTACATCTATATATTTGGCACAGTCGCGATATTCATTATGCTATTGGCAGGTATCAACTTTGTGAATTTAACCACGGCCAGAGCCGCTAATAGAGCTAAAGAAATAGGCGTGAAGAAGGTTTTAGGTTCAGGCAGGGCGCACCTTATACGTCAGTTTTTATTGGAATCGGTTATGCTGAGTTCTATAGCCACGCTAATAGGGCTGGGCTTTGCTGAGCTGCTAAGGTTTTCTATGGTAGATTACTTAGATCTTAATTTAAGTACTGGTATTATGTCGGATGCTCGCATTTTGGGTGCAGTGATGGTATTGCCATTATTTTTAGGCGTATTAGCGGGCTTATATCCTGCATTTTATCTCACCTCTTTTCAGCCTGCCAGGGTTTTGAAGGGAAACGTAGCCAGTGGAGCTAAAAGCGCCAGTTTAAGAAATGTTTTGGTGGTATTTCAGTTTAGCATAGCCATTATTTTGGTCGCAAGTACTTTTGTGATTTATAAGCAACTTAAATACTGTGAGACTACAGATTTGGGCATGAATAAAGATCATGTGTTAGTAGTGAAAGAGGTAGATAAGCTGCATGATCAAATGAATGCCTTTAAGCAAGAGATGAATAAGGTTTCAGGAGTTCATGCCGCAGCATTAGGCAGTGTTATGGGAGGGAATACTTCAAACGCCCTTGAGGATCTTTTCTACAAAGAAGGTCAGCCAGAGAAAAAAATATCATTAGCTACAGTAAAAGGCGATGAAGATTATGTGCCTTTGCTGGATATGAAACTGCTGGCAGGGAGAAATTTTGTGAAATCTAACCCTTCGGATAAGTCAGCCATAATCATAAATGAACGTGCTATGAAGGCTTTTGGCTGGAGCTTGGACGATGTACTTGGGCAGAAAGTTGAGTACTTTGAGTCTGTGGAATTTCATGTTATCGGTGTGGTGTCTGACTTTAATATGATTTCTGTGAAATTTCAAATTCCGCCTTTAGCCATATTTCATACTGAAGCTAATCTCTTCAATGACAATAGGCTGCTGGCCGTAAAATATGACCCACAAAGGCTGCAGGAGGTGATAGCTTCGTTAGAGACTAATTGGAAAGTGCTTTCCGAATCAGTTCCGCTTGATTATGTCTTTTTAGATGAAAGCTTTGCGGAACAGTACCAAAACGAGCAAAAACTAGGCTCATTATTCAGTGTTTTTGCTACTCTGGCATTATTGATAGCCTGTTTAGGGTTGTTCGGACTGGCTTCTTTTATGGCAGCTCAGAGAAATAAGGAAATAGGAGTTAGAAAAGTGTTGGGGGCTTCAGTAGCACAAATAGTGATTTTGCTGAATAGCAACTTTTCTAAGCTTATTATAATCTCTCTTTTTATTTCTATACCAGTAGTATGGTGGTTGATGAGTAAGTGGTTAGAGCAGTTTGTGATCAGAATCGATATTGGCTGGGAAATATATGCTATCTCCGGCTTTTGTGCCATATCTATCGCTTGGCTTACGGTAAGTTACCAGTCTATAAAAGCAGCAGTGGTAGATCCTGTGAAGAGCTTGAAGGAGGAGTAGGACCTATTTAACTTTAAAAATATAATTCCTTACAACCCTATAGACATCTTGAAAAACGAATAACAACAACAGTAAAACTCAAATAACAACTTCAATGGTCAAAAATTATATTAAAACCGCACTCCGGAATCTATCGCGAAATAAGCTGTACACTGTGGTGAATGTGCTGGGGCTGTCGTTGGGCATTGCCTGTAGTGTAGTGCTCTTAATGTTAGCTCAGTATTCTAATACGTTTGATGATTTTCAGGTTAACAAGGATAGAATCTACCGACTAGTCAATTCTTCTGATGGAGCAGGGGGAGAGCGTGACTATACACCGGGAGTACCAGGGCCATTACCCGATGCCATTAAAGAAGATTTTTCAGAATTTGAGAAAGTGATCTTTGTGAGAAATATGTATGGCACCAAGCTAGTTACTGTAAATGCTGATTCTGATAGGCCTACCTACTTTGAGCTGAAGCAGGAGCGTTTGGCTTTTACAGAACCAGGCTATTTCGATTTGTTTACGGTAGCTTGGAAGCAAGGAGATATGACATCAGCCCTGGAAGGGCCTGATAAAGTGGTTCTTTCAGAATCGGTAGCTAAAAAGTTTTTTCCTGATGGAGATGCACTCGGTAAAACCATTGTATATAACAAAGATTCACAATTGAAGATTACTGGCATAATGGCCGATCCTTCTCCGCATAGTGATATGCCTTTTGAAATTTTCATTTCGTATGCTACTATTAAAAAAGAAGTGTTAGCTCACGGGTGGGGCAGTGTAGATAGTGATGATCAGTGCTATATTTTATTGTCAGAAAATGATAATCCGGATAGGTACCGTGCTCGTTTAGATGAATTTGTAATCAAAAATTTCGGTGAAGATAATGGTAACGAGCGTTATGACCTCCAGCCTATGTCAGACCTGCATTTTAATGATAATTATAGCAACTATAGATTTTATACTACCAGTAAAAATGAGATACTGGTTATGGTGTTTATCGCTATATTTCTACTATTAACGGCTTGTATTAATTTTGTTAACCTATCTACAGCAGTAGCTGTTCGCCGGTCGCGCGAAGTAGGGGTGAGGAAGGTGCTGGGAGGTACCAGAACGCAGTTAGTGCTTCAGTTTTTAGCCGAATCACTGGCCGTAGTATTGGTGGCTGTAATTATTGGGCTAAGCCTTGCCGAGCTCATGATTCTGTACGTAAATCCTTTTATGCAGGTAGCATTAGATATCCCGTGGGGAGAGCCGCTATTTATAGTTCAGGTGCTGGCAGGTTCGCTGCTTATCACCTTGTTAGCAGGTTTTTATCCTGCTTTGGTGCTTTCTAATTTTAAACCTGCGCTTGCGCTGAAAAACCTGATTACCACTAAGCACAGCGGAGCTTTTTCCTTAAGGCAAGGGTTGGTAGTTTTCCAGTTTTTCATCTCTCAGGTATTTATTGTGGGTACCATAGTGATCATTAGCCAAATGAACTTGCTCAATAGCGTGGATCTTGGCTTTACTACAGATGCGCTGGTAAATATCAGAATACCGGAGAGAGATCCTGATAAGAAAAAAGTATTGAAGGCTGAGGTGGAGAAATTAGCGAACATAGAGCAAGCGAGCTTAGTATACACTAATCCAAGTTCTTCTTCAGTGTCAGTGAGTAACTTTAATGTATCTGATGATGCTGAGGAGTATTATACATCAATGAAATATGGTGATAATGATTATCTCGATATTTACCAAATTAAGCTCTTAAAGGGTAGAAATGTAAATCCATCTGATACCGTAAATGAAGTGTTAATCACTAAAAATCTGCTGGAATACATAGGCTACAAAGGTAAAGAGGATGAGATTTTGGGAGAGATGATTAAAGTGCATGGTATCCATGTGCCTATTGTGGGGGTGATGGATGATTTTAATTCTGTTGACTTGCATGATAAAGTCACTCCGGTCATGTTTATGAGTTCAATTAATAGTTACAGGCAGCTTACGGTTAAGGTGAACCTTTCTAATTTTAGTGACACCAATGATCAGATAAAAGCCATATGGCAAAAGCTCTATCCTGAGTTTGATTACGATTATAATTTTGTGGATGATTACATTGCAGGCTTCTACGAAGAGGAGCAGAAGATGGCTAAAATCTTTAGTTTCTTCTCAGGTGTAGCCATACTGATTGGCTGCTTGGGGCTGTTTGCATTAGCTTCTTTTATGGTTAACCAGAAGGTGAAGGAAATAGGGGTTCGTAAAGTGTTAGGCGCTTCAGTGGCTAACATTGTAGGCATCTTTTCATGGTCTTTTTTCAAGCTTATAGGTATTTCTTTTATAATCGCTGCGCCGGTGGCTTGGTATGTGATGGATTCCTGGCTTGAGAATTTCAATTACAGAGTAGAAATAGGGCCATTGTTCTTTATAGTTGCTTTTTTAGCCACCCTTTTTATAGCGGTAGTTACCGTGGGGTATAAGTCATTTAAAGCGGCGGTAGTAAACCCTGTCAATAGCCTGAAAGACGAATAAATCGATCTAACATTAATACATGAGAAAAGCTCTAAGTACTGCCACTTAGGGCTTTTTTTATGACTATAAGCGATTAGTGCATAAAGACTATCCCTTAAACGGATTAGGGTATTAAGTCAATTTGAATAAACGAATTTCTAGTTATTGTCGTTCTACCATCTAAATACTCTCTGTTGGCTTTAATTAGTCGTTCTTCTGGTTGTATTTCTGATTTTTATTAATCGGGGTAAACCCTGAAAGAAAGCGGCACACTGATCATCATCTTTGTACCAGATATTAATACTAATTATGGCTAAAAACACTCGATATCCTATTCTATGCATCATTTTTTTCATGGGTTTCAACCTATTGTTTTGCTATCAGGGATACGGCCAGCAGGATATTTATTGGGAGAAAAAATATAATCCGGCTGACAAATCATTTTTAAAATACAGTGGAATAGGCGTGTCTTTTGGTGTTAAGAGCCTTGTTTTTAATAGTAATATCGACCAATTGAATGATTACCATGCTATCCAAGAGGGCGGAAAAGCCTCTTTAGTTTTAGGTAATGATTTTGATCAAATAAGTATTAATGCAGCTGGCTGGTATTATGCGTCCAACCAAAGCCAGAAGACCATAGACTTATTTGAATTTGGAATTACAAATCACCTATATTTTTTAAGAGCATTTGGGATAAAACCTCTGGGTATTGCTCCCTATGTAATCTCAGGCGTAAGCAGGCAGAGATACAAGTTTTATGGGGCATATGTAGATGAAGAGGGTAGAGGAGACGAAGGAGATAGGAAAGGGGCTGAGCCTTACTTAGGCAAGCTGAAGAGTATGAGTTTATCTCTTGGCCTTGGCGTAGAATATCAGCTGCAATCAGAGCTGGAGTTCATACATTTTTTTGCCGAGGCCACCGGTGATTTGAGTTTTATGTCATCAGTAGATGGCGCTGCCTTTACTGACACCAAAACAGGACGCTTGTATTCATTTAACCTCGGAGTGCGCTTCGGCTTGAAAAAAACAAATTTTAGATACCTGAGATAGTTATGATCAAAAGAGTGTGTTGGGGGCTAATGTGCGTATTTTCATTAGCTGCTTGTGAAGTGGAGATTGATAATCCTTTAGAAAGAAATGCCAATGAATGGTATACCATAAGGGCCGGTAGTCATAGTTCTAACCCTATGCCGGAAGGCTTTTCTGATGATGAACTGGTGTTTACTGCCCTGTTTGATAGTTCGGCGGTTTATAAAACGGAAGCTGAAGCCAATCAGGCCGATATCAATAAGTTGATGGGGTTTTCTGATTGCGGAGCTCACCACCATGAGAATAGTGCCAGGTTTGGCTGGCGATGGTATAATGATGAGCTGCAAGTGTTTGCTTATTGTTATGTGGATGGCGTGAGAAAACTCTGAGTTCATCACTGCCGTGGAGCTTAATGAAAGTAATGAGTTCAAAATTCTTTCAGATGGAGAAAAATATTTTTTCACCGTAAACGGAAAGACAGAAGTAGAAATGGTAAGAGGAGGAAACTGCACTGAGACGGTCAATTACTTACTTTTTCCATATTTTGGAGGTGATGAAACAGCACCGCATGACATCACAATTAAGATCCTGAAATAGAAAAAGATTAAATAAAATTAAAAATTACTGCAGGATAGTTTGTGTTTTTAATCCTGAGTTTTATATTTGCACCACCTTAAACAATAGGGACAGGCAAAAAGGCTAAAAGCAGCCTGGATGCTTTAAAAAGGCCCTTTTTTAAGATAATGGTTCCGTAGCTCAACTGGATAGAGCAACTGCCTTCTAAGCAGTAGGTTCGGGGTTCGAGTCCCTGCGGGATCACTTAAAAGCCGCTTATAACATCAAGTTGTAAGTGGCTTTTTTTATTTATTCCCTTTCTTCATTCCCTCAGAAATCAGGCTCCAGTGGTTAATGTGATGTTGGACTAAAATAAGCACTTTCCAATTGCGAGTAGATGTTGTAATTGCGCCTTTTGCGGTTATATTTAGTAATAAATTGAATACAAAGAATAATAAAAAAGCATATTCAATTTTGTACAGGCAGTCTTCTCTTGCCATGAGAAACAGCAAGAAGCAATTGATTCTATCCGTTATAGCCTCGATAATGAGCTCGCCAATATTAAAGCGTAATTTATTTAACTGAAATCTCAAAAACTCGAAGATTGGTCTCATCTAGCGCGCTTAGCGAAGCAATACGCGTGCTCATCAGCTCAATCTCAATTATATTGCGATTGATATCTTCACGGGCATTTGTAATGCCCTTATCATCAAACTCAGAACCAAGGTTTTGAAAATGCCCTAAAAAAGGAAAAAAAAGCTCCATCATTATTTTATAACTCCGGCTAGTGCCTATGTTGGTGGTAAGGGAATGTTGGTCTTAAGTTTAATGATATGGAGCAGTGTCACCATGTAGGGCATGGCGGGACCTGTAGCCTATTTTTCAAACCTCTTTCACCTCACAACGGTACAGCAAGATGAAACCACAGCCGAGTCACACTGAGCCGTGTCGAAGTGTCAGACGATCGGTACTGATTTATGATTTAACTGGATCTCAATCTTTTTGACTTTTTTATATACGTGCTATTTGATAATACTTTCACACAACTGTCATTCTTAGTGAGCGAAAAATGTTACAAGTACCTGAAAAAGAGGGTTTTGAATATGTTTTGGAGCAATAGGTGGTTAGCGTAAGTAGAATTACCGCTGCTTAGGTTGTGGTTGTTTATATAACTAGTACTGACCGTATTTCACTTCCTAAAAAGAATATTAAGTGTATAATATTCGTCTAGTTAAGACTTACTGAAGGAATAAATTGAAGACAATCAAATCGATTTTTTAAAAATAGTATTTGTTAAATAATATTTATCCTTAACTTAATTTTATAATAGAGTGAAAGGATATGTTTGTATCCCTGATACGGGTGTTATGGGAAAATACTTTTATGCGATGACCAAAGGGTACTTTTTTATTGATGAATTTGGCACTAACTCCTTGAACATTGAAAAACAAGGAACCACCTCTCATTTTGTCTATTGTGCAATTGGGATAAGTGAAGAAAACATTGACCATGCACGTGAAATGAGAGACCTAATCAGCACAAAATATTTCCAAGGAAGAACTATTAAATCAAGTAGTGTTGGAAACAACAAAAAAGGATTTGAAAAGAGATTACAAGTAATTGAAGAATTACTCAAATTAAACTTCTATATTTTCACACTTGTAGTTGATAAGTCAAAAATTGACAGTGTGGGACTCAAAGAAAAAGAAAGTATTCTACAAATTCTTCCAGCGAATATTTACTCAAAAGCTCTCCAATAACTTCAATCAATTTGAGATATATGCAGATAAAATTGGTGACGCACACTTTCAATCAAGTTTATCAGACCACATTTACAAGAATAGTATTCAGAGAGACCTATTTAATCCAGATAGACTTTATAAGCTGGCTGATGATCAATCTGAAGAACCTTTGATTCAATTCGCAGACTTTATCGCTGGATGCTTAGGTAAGATTTACTCAACTAGTCATTATGATGAAAGAAGCTCCTCGATATTTGAGAAGTTAAGCAGTCGTATTTTCTTAGAATTCTTCCCTTACGCCAAAGAGAACTATTTAGGAAAAGAAATTGATGAAAATGACGAGGAAAACGCTGCGGTAACAGAAATTGCCATCGAAGTTGCCCTTAATTTTCTTGAAACCAGTAATGGTGACGTGAAGGAAGAGGATAAAGAAATCATTCGATTTCTTTTAATGATTTTTAGATCTAACAAAAATAAGGTTGTTAGCACCAACGATCTCTTGACCATTGCAAAAAGAATAAACCCAAACTATTCAGAACAACAGTTAAGACATAGAATTGGATTCTTAAGAGATCAAGGTATCCTTATCGTTAGTATGGAGGGAGAATATGGTTATAAATTACCAAACAAAAAGAGCGACCTTGTAAGATACTATAATCGTCTTCTTAGAAGCATTGTTCCTATGATCAAGAGAATCAAAAATTCGAATGAAATAATAAAACTAAAAACTCTAAATGGAATAGATATTATCGATTCTGTTGATGGCTATGAAATGCTTAGGCAGTTTATTGACATCACAAACTCAAACAAAAAACTATGATTAAACAGCTTCAAAATTTTGCTTTAAAGACCTACTGGATTAACAAGCATATTAACCATGGAAAAAGGAAATACTTCAATGAACTTTTTCTACCAGACTTTATAGAAACCATTAGTTCGAAGTTTTCTATAGCAGATGACTTTGACTTGGATTATGCATTTAGCCAATCCCCTGTTAAAGGACTGATAAGTTCAATGTTTGATCCCAACCAACATTACTTTAATAGTCTAGATTTATCTGTAGCAATCAATATTGCTATTAATGGCTATTGTAATCCACAATACACTAGCAACGAAAACATTATAGACTCAGCAAACTTCATTTGTGAAGAATTAAAGAAGAGGATTTATGACGACAAAATTTTGACGGAGTATCTCAAAGAAATCCACAAGGAACTCTCTCAATTTGATTATTATGTTGAAGGTCAAGAAATCCAAAATGTTCTTTCTGACAAACTATTAATATTCAGAACTTATTTTTCTCGATTCGAAAACAGTGGTTGTACTCATGCTATAACTATTTATCATCAGAGCAAGGATAATACTTGGATAGATTGGAGTTCAGAAAATACAATTACAATCAAGCATCATTGCAAGGGGTTTAACGAAGGCTTCTTTCTATTTGGTTTTGACTATCAACTTTCCACTGGAGAACGGTTAAGAATTGCAAGTAGAGAAGATGGAGCTGAATACTTTAATCCTGAGAAATCCGAATGGGCAAAAAACACAATTTGGGCGGCTTAAAATCCAGCTCAATCGGGGAGTGTTAGCTCATCTCTGTCTGCTTCCCTCCCAGGGGCTAGCCCCTGGGAGGGAATTTTTTATTTTTTGGTTTGACTGGTTTTTAGTTCCAGTTCCAATCTTCCCTCAAATCTAATGGCTAATTGCTGCACCGTCAAACCCCAATTCCGCAAAGGTGAAGTCCATTTTTTCTCAATACGTCTGCAAACTAAGTAAACTAATTTCATCAAGGCCATATCACTGGTAAATGCTCCCTTACTCTTGGTAACTTTTCTTACTTGTCTATGAAAGCCCTCCACTGGATTTGTAGTGTATATTAACTTTCTTATGGGTTTACTGTAATCGAAATAAGTGCTAAGTAGTTCCCAGTTATCATTCCAAGATCGTATCACCACAGGATATTTCTTTCCCCATTTTTCTTCCAGTTCTAATAAAGCAGTCTCTGCCTGATCTTTTGTGTCTGCTTGATAAACTAATTTAAGATCTTGTATAAACACTTTCTGTTCTTTACTGGCTACATATTTCAAGCTATTTCGAATCTGATGAACTACACAAAGTTGAACATCTGTTTGTGGGTAGATGGAGTGTATCGCTTCACTAAAACCTTTCAAGTTATCAGTGCAGGCTATCAAAATATCTTTCAAGCCTCTATTTTGTAGCTCAGTAAGTATCTGAAGCCAAAAATTAGCTCCTTCGCTTTCTGATAGGTACATGCCCAATATCTCCTTGTTGCCCTGCTTATTGATCCCTAAAATATTATAAAGGGCTTTATGCTTCACCTTACCTTCATCTCGCACCTTGAAATGCATGGCATCTAGCCAAACAATACAATAGACCGATTCTAATGGCCTATTTTGCCACTCCTTTACTTTAGGGATCACTCGGTCTGTGATATCACTTAACACCTCTGTTGATATATTTGTGTCATACATCTCCTTGATGTGCTCTTGAATATCTCTCAAACTATTACCTAGCCCATACATGGCTATTATTTGCTTCTCAAGATTGTCTGCCAGTATACGCTGGCGTTTCTCTACTATTCTTGGCTCAAAGCTGCTATGACGATCTTGAGGAGTATTTATCTCAACGTCTCCTAAACTACTCTTAACTGTTTTCTGGCCTTTGCCATTGCGCTTATTGCCATGAGAGCGTCCTTTTTCTTCACTGGATAGGTGATCCTCCATTTCTGCTTCCAGAGCTTCTTCTAAGAACTCCTTCAACATGGGGCTGAAAGCCCCATCCTTACCAAATAGAGATTCTCCTTTTAAAAATTGTTTAAGTGCTTTTTCCTTTAATTCTTCTTTCTCTTGTTTGTTCATTGCTCTTTAGTCTAAACATTATTTCTTTATATCCAAAGTTTAGACAGAGATGAATTGACAGTCTCATAGTGTGCATTGCTATGCGTTATTTTATTTGGAAAGATAACGATGTCATAACTAGAAAAGGTTTTACAAGATATCTGTTTAACAAGTCTAATTTTAATGTAAATTTGACTTGTTACGAAGATCTGATAGGATTAACAACAGATGGGGCTACTTTCGATTTTTATGAATATGAAATAGGAGGTTTAGATGAGTTAAGCTTAAAAGAAAATTATCCTAAGTATGAAAAAGTCTTTAATACCAACCAACTAACTAATATGGATTTTTCATATTGGAAACATACTCCAATACCAAAGGAGAGGGGGGCATATCATTTTGATATTGCATATTCTAGTAATTTATCAAATAGTTTCTGTTCGTCTGAATTTCAGAGAAATGACTTAATGAGCCAGTCCGGTAACTATTATAGTTACATTAGCGCTTATCCTATTGGAGTGTATTTATTTATATACTCACCCTTTGAAGAAACTTTATATGTAATTTTTAAAAAATAAAAACTTTTTTTACTAGTTGTTCGTAGTCTGTAACTACGAACTTTCAAATGATCAGGAGTGTCTCCGACACGGTATTAAAATACCCTTTCTGCTCAGCCAGCAGTACTGATCATTAATACCCTGGCTCTCCACTCCGTTACGGCCGGAATGACGGTTTGATGTGGATTTATCCTTCCAACAACTGGTCATTGCCAATCCAGCGAAGTGCAATGAAGTAATCTTAAAGTTACTTCTAGAGTCTATTGCAGCCTGGGTTCCATAGCCTAATTATCTTTCCTTTTTTGCAATCGATCAAAAGAGTTACAAAAATTCAAGGTGAATTTCTCTATTTGATGATATATGATTTTATCTATATTTACGCCTCTAACGAAGGCCAGCAAGATACGCCTACCAGGGTAATTTTGCGGAAGAAGATGAAGAGACGGGCTGGAATAGTTTTGAATTAAGGATGTATGATCCTGTTATTGGTAGGTGGATGGCTACTGATCCTAAGAAAGTAGGTTTTTCACCTTATATAGGAATGGGCAATAATCCTTTAAAAATGTATGACCCTGATGGTGGTAGTCCTTTAGACATAATTTTTCAAAACAAAAACGGCGATGAAATTGGGAGGATAATTCAACCTGGTGATGACGTTACTTATCAAATAAACACTGATTATGAAACTTCTAACCCTTTTAAGCTTGACCCTCAAGCATTCGCGAAAGCGTTAAATGTAAGTATACCTGACTTGGATGCTATCGGATTTGGAGTAGAGTATAGTGGCACGTTTGGAGGTGGCCTAAATGGAGGATTCGAAGGGGTTTACTTTTTATCCGGGAAAGTTAAAGGCTCTTTTTGGGTTTACGATAAGGTAGGAGGGCAAATAGGGTTGGAAGGAAGTATTGGAGTATATGGTTTTGCAGCTGTTAAAAGTTTAGGGAATGTTACCGCGGATAGTTGGCTTGGAACTTTTAGCATGTATGGTGGAGGAGTTGGAAATTATGGAGGATCATATTTTTGGAGTAATTCGGTGAGTACTGTTGAGAAGGGTGTTGTTGATATATATCCTGGGCAACATGGTGTAGTTGATTGGAAAGGGATTTCATTGGGAGGGGGGATGCTCCTGGGCTTAAAGTTGGTGCAAAATGGGGAAAATCAGTTTATCCTTATGCTGAATGGGTTGGTCATGGAGGGCGTGTTTTTTCCAAATGATAAATATTTTATGAAAATAATAATACCTATCGAAATAGATTTAAGTCGTAATGAAGCTATTTTGCATTATATAAAGAACGTTTTAGTGAAAGAAAAAAATAACAATGTAATAATAGATGGAAATGATATTTTATTTAAAAATAATATTTTTAATAAACAGAGTGGAAACAGCCGGTTTGCTTATATTATTAGAGGGCAGATAAAGGTGGAAAAATCTGTAGTTGTTATTTTGTACACCTTGCCTAAAATTTTTCTTTTTCTTTTTATAATCACATTTATTTGTGGATTTGCATATAAATATTCATTCATATTATCGATAATATTTTTTTGGTTACATTTTGCTAATTACGTTAGTACATACCTTAGACAAAAAAGATTTATGAAGCAAAAAATCCGTTTTTTTACCGAAACTATTGAGCCTAGTCGTTCGTAGTCTGCGACTATGAACTTTTAAATGATCACGAGTGTCTTCTACACGCTATTAAAACCGCTTCACTGCTCAGTTGACAGTACTGATCATTAAGATCCCGGCTCTCCACTTCGTTACGGCCGGGATGGCGGTTTGATGTTGGTTTATACCCCCCTCTGGTCTAAGCATATAAAAAGATAAAACTGGCGCAAGTGTCCCCATCTGGTCTAAGCATATAAAAAGATGAAACTGGCGCAAGTGTCCACTTGTGCCAATTTTGTTTTCAGTTATCTAGTTGTGTGAGGTCCCCTAGTTGTTCGTAGTCTGTGACTACTAACTTTCCAATGATCACGAGTGTCTCCGACACGGTATTAAAACCACTTCACTGTTCAGTTAGCAGTACTGATCAGCGAGATCCCGGCTCTCCACTTCGTTACGGCCGGGATGACGGTTTTATGTTGGTTTATACTTTCAGCAATCAGTCATTGTAAATACAGCGAAGCAATCTCGAAGTTATTACTACAGTCCATTGCAGCCTGTATTCCATAGTCCCGAGATTACTTCGTCATACCTTCCTCGCAATCACCAGATAGGGTAAGACGTCATTCCTGAATCATGCAGCATAGCGGAATGATATCAGGAATCTCACTGTTCTGTTAGCACTATCTGATCAGCGAGATCCCGGCTCTTCCCTAGTTGTTCGTAGTCTGTGACTACTAACTTTCCAATGATCACGAGTGTCTCAGACACGATATTAAAACCGCTTCACTGCTCAGTCAGTAGTACTGATCAGTGAGATCCAGGTTCTTCACTCCGTTACTGCCGGGATGACGATAATGATTGTGTTACGTATAATTATACTGGTTATTGCAAATACAGCGAAGCGTAGTGAAGCAATCTCTAAGTTACTACTACAGTCCATCTTAGCCTGCATTTCATAGTCACGAGATTACTTCGTCATATCTTCCTCATAATCACCAGATAAGATATGGCGTCATTCCTGAATCATGTAGCATAGTGGAATGATATCAGGAATCTCACTGCTAAGCCAGTAGTACGGATGATTAAGATTCTGGCTCAACTTCATTACGTTAGGGGTGATGTTTTATACGTTCAAAAACTGAGCTAGATGTAACCATAGAAAAACCAGGATTTATCTATATTTACGCCTCTAACGAAGACCAGCAAGATATGGATGTTTATTTTGATGACCTTAAAGTAACCCATAACCTCGGTAACGTAGTATCAGGGTCAGATTTCTAACCCTTTGGTTTAATCATGACAGAAAGAAATATTACCCGCGAGGAATTTAGATACGGCTACCAGGGTAATTTTGCAGAAGAAGATGAAGAGACGGGCTGGAATAGTTTTGAATTAAGGATGTATGATGCTGTTATTGGTAGGTGGATGGCCACTGATCCTAAGAAAGTAGGTTTTTCACCTTATATAGGGATGGGCAATAATCCTTTGAAAATGTATGACCCTGATGGAGGCGCGCCACTTGATGGGTATCGTGATAGTGATGGTAATTATGTATGGTTTGACGATAGAACCTCAGAATCATTTGTAGATAATAATGGTACAGAATGGAATAAAGTAACTGATAATTACGGGGCCTGGATCGAAGCGTTAACGATATTAGAAGGAAATATTTCATTTTTGACTGATATGGGTTATGATCCGGTTCAAGTTAGAAAGGACGTTCAATTACTGAATGGTGATCATGAATATTTTACGAAATTTTCTACCTTAAATAATTCAAGCAATTATATAAGTGGCAATCAGTGGTCAGATGCTTATTCCATTACAGGAACAGGACTTGTTAGGCAAAGTACATTTTCTAATATGGGGTATTCAATCAAATACTATCAGGATAAGGGAGCTCATGAAAACATACATGCTCTTGGGATTGTGAAAAGCAATTTTTTTCTGCATAGTTGGGAAGCTGGTTGGGAAGTTGGAGAATTTTTATTTTTTCCTGATGATGCAGTTATGGATATGCACTTTGCTAACCCTTTTAATTATAATAAGAGCAATTTTGTCAATTCAATGATGAGGCATACAGAAATCGGTTTCAAAACGATGAAAAAATAATAATGTATAATTTTATTGTGATAATTATTCTTACGAGTATTAATTTAGCTATAAATTTAAGTATAAACTTGTTTTATACGTCCTCTTCATTTGGCTGGATTCCTACTCTAATAATTTCTTTTGTTTTTACCCTTGGATGGTTTTTTTTAAAAAAATATAGATTCTGGTTTTATCCATTATTTGTTTCAATTTTACAATTATTATTTATTTCTTATGATTATTATATTATAAATAACGGAGCGATAGATGAACTAATTACAATGTGGAATATAAATTTTTTTATAGGTTTTGAGCTGGTCATTAAATTTATTCGGAAAATGGAATTTAATATAATTTTTAGGGTAATAGCCAATACTTTAGTTTTTTTCTTATACGGTTCAATTGTAATTTTTTCATCTAAAAATTTAGCTAAAATATTATGTAATCATATGAATTTTGAGTCGAAAAATACGGGTTTTAATATATACAAATTCCCCAAACTGGCGCAAGTGTCCACTTGTGCCTATTTTTGTTTTCAGTTATCCGTAGTCTGTGACTACTAACTTTCCAATGATCACAAGTGTCTCCTACACATTATTAAAACCACTTCACTGTTCTGCTAGCAGTACTGATCAGCGAGATCCCGGCTGTCCACTTCGTTACGGCCGGGATGACGGTTTAATGTTGGTTTATACTTTCAGCAATTAGTCATTGTAAATACAGCGAAGCAATCTCAAAGTTACTTCTACAGTCTATTGCAGTCTGCATTCCATTGCTTCAAGCTTACTTCGTCATACCTTCCTCGTAATTACCAGATAGAATATGACGTCATTCCTGAATCATGTAGCATAGCGGAATGATATCAGGAATCTCACTGCTAAGCCAGTAGTACGGGTGATTAAGATTCTGGCTCAACTTCATTACGGCAGGAGGGGTGGTTTATACTTTCAAAAACTGAGTTAGATGTAACCATAGAAAAACCAGGATTTATCTATATTTACGTTTCTAACGAAGACCAGCAAGATATGGATGTTTATTTTGATGACCTTAAAGTAACCCATACCCTCGGTAACGTAGTAGCCGGCTCAGATTTCTATCCCTTTGGTTTAACCATGGAAGAAAAGACATTACCCGTGAAGAATTTAGATATGGCTACCAGGGTAATTTTGCAGAAGAAGATGAAGAGACCGGCTGGAATAGTTTTGAATTAAGGATGTATGATCCTGTTACGGGCAGGTGGATTAGCACTGATCCCATGAGACAATATGCCAGCCCATACAACGGCAATGGGAATAATCCTATTAATAATATTGATCCTACAGGAGGATTAAATCCAGTTTACGGTTCAGACGGTATATTTAGAGGAGTTGATGAGTTTGGGTTGCAAGGTGAAGCTATTATTTATGATGGTGCATTTACAAATGGCATGAGCCAGAGTTCGATCCTTAATAATGGAGGTTCATTTTTTACGGATGCCCTTACTTCATTATCTGATGGAGCAATGAAAAGCGTGGTTTCTCATCTTCTAACTCTTCCTTCGAGACCTGATTGGGATGGTATAGTTACATTATCGGAAGCTGAAGAATGGTACCGTGGTGGCAGTGGTCAGCCATTATATGTTGATATAAGTAAAATGGGTTTTAAAGCTAGTACTTTTTCTGTGTCAGATTTTAAGGGGGGTACCTTTACACAAGTAAACTTTTTTGCTTTTTTTGATACTCATATAACTGATTCAAGTATTCCATGGAGGCCATCGAGAGAATAATACTATGTCAAGGGTATACGGAACCTTAAGAGTTAACCTTTTAGATAGGCATAAAGGGACTATTAGTCTTAAAAACAGTCCTCGATATGGTGGAGGCTTTGATGGTTTTGATTTTAATATTGGACTTTTTAAAAAGATTACTGGATTTGGAGCAAGTAACCCTGTGCCTTTTAATTTCATGGGATATGGAACAGGTACTATTCATATAACCAAACCTAAGCCAGGGGGTAACTTATGAAGAATAGAAGGAGGATTCTTTTACCCTATTATCTTGTTATTAAACCTAAATCAGATATGATATATAGGTTTTTTTGTTCCATATTAATGATTCTTTGCATTTCATGTTCGAATGATTTGAAAAATCAGATTTTACCTGACTATTGTGTTTTGTCTCAAAAAAAATCTTTTAAAGGGGTTCTGGATGAGGTAACAATATATTCTGTTAGTTTACCTGATTCTATAATTAATGTTAAATTAGATGGGTATCCTAAAAATTCAGATGATATGAATACATTAAAATGGATAAATTTAAATGAATTAAGTGACGAGAATAAAGTGAGGCTAATTAAAGAGATACAAGATGCTAATCAAACTAAAAATGACATTTATGTATCACAATTAATTTCTGCATTGCATAATTCAGATTCAATTTTTTTTGCTGGATATTATGACGTTAGAAAATCTGTAACTTATTCTTATAATTTTTATTATTACAAGTTCTTTTTTGATTTATCGGAACAGAAACTTTATCTGTTTGATTATGTAGAGGGAAGTTAAGTACCCTAGTTGTTCGTAGTCTGTACTACTAACTTTCCAATGATCACGAGTGTCTCCGACACGGTATTAAAACCACTTCACTGTTCAGTTAGCAGTACTGATCAGCGAGATCCCGGCTCTCCACTTCGTTACGGCCGGGATGACGGTTTTATGTTGGTTTATACTTTCAGCAATCAGTCATTGTAAATACAGCGAAGCAATCTCGAAGTTATTACTACAGTCCATTGCAGCCTGTATTCCATAGTCCCGAGATTACTTCGTCATACCTTCCTCGCAATCACCAGATAGGATATGACATCATTCCCCATCTGGTCTAAGCATATAAAAAAGTGAAACTGGCGCAAGTGTCCACTTGTGCCAATTTTGTTTTCAGTTATTTAGTTGTGTGAGGTCTGCTATTAAGAACTTTCTAAGAATCACTAATGTCTTAGAAATAGTATCAAAACCCACTCATTGCTCAGCCAGCACTACTTGATCTGTAAGATCCCGGCTCTCCACTTCGTTACGGCCGGGATGACGTTTTGATGTTGGTTTATATTTTCAGCAATTAGTCATTGTAAATACAGCGAAGCAATCTCGAAATTACTACTACAGTTTATTGTAGCCTGCATTCCATAGTCCCGAGATTAATTCGTCATACCTTCCTCATAATCACCAGATAGGGTAAGACGTCATTCCTGAATCATGCAGCATAGCGGAATGATATCAGGAATCTCACTGTTCTGTTAGCACTATCAGATCAGTGAGATCCCTGCACTTCACTTCGTTGTTGGTATCTTCTTTTAACTCACTGATTACTCCTACTGAGTATTCGGGATAGCTTATTGGTCATAAGCAATGTTGGGTTTTTTGTTCTAAGTCCTTTAATGGAATCAACAATAGCAGACCAGGAAAACTCATGATCAACCGGGTGGAGGTATAGAATGAGTCCTGCAGTCATGGCGAAGAAGAAAGAGCCTAGTCCATGTACCAGAATGATGGCAAAGTGAAAGATTATGGCCGCATACAGCATTCGCCTTTTCTTCTTTTGCTCCATAAAAATGGCAGCAAAGAGAGCCGCTTCTAGTGCTAATACACCCCAGTCTAATACTCTACCTAAAAACGGATCGGCTACGACCCAACCAAAGAGGCTTCTGAGCCAATCATCTGCTCCGAAAGGAGTGTGGTTAAACCAGTAATAAAATGCAGTTCCATTTCTCCACTCGTCTACACCAAACTTGTCTACAAAAGCAAAGAAGTACAGCAAGCTCATTTGCAATTGTATAATCAGAGCGCTGGAGTAAGCAAAGTAGCGCAGAAAGAAGCCAGGCCTTTTGAAAAATGTTTGGTCTGGTGCATACCAGTGATTGAGCCTTGGATCGGTAATGGCAATAGGAATGATGAATATGCTTAAGATCTGAGCTATCTGATCTCCGCCTTCAATGACCAGGGCCACGTTGAAGTAGCTGATGGCTATCCAGGCGTGTAGCAAGCAGCTGAGCTGTGGTAAATATCCGGAAATAACCCATAATAATATAACGCAGGCAATAACCACTGACAGAGTAAGGTTATTATGCCCCATGATAGCGAAGAAGTTCCATGAGAGGGTATCGTGAGACGGCGAGAATAGTTCATTGGGAAAGCTTCTGCCGTTGTCTGAAAACAAAAAGGTGATCAGTAGGCTTAAGGCCATGAGAGACTCTGGCCAATCCGTAGATATTGGTATGAACGTTTTTTGCGTAGGTATTCATGAAGGGTCAGGTTTAGTGTATTTAAGTGCTATACGCATAACTCTATAGGGCCTGTAATGCTCCTGATTTTTGCCTGCCCACAAAAATGAAATGGGCTCATAGCGATAAATAAGGTATTCACCATCAGGAAAATGTTGGATAGACCGATCCACCTCAATTTTTACAGTTTCTTTGGGTAGGTGATCTTTAAAATCTCCCTTGCCGGAAGTCCATTTATCTTCAGGTAGGTATTCAAGCAAAATAGCTACATCTATACTTACAAAACGGGCGTTTCTGGAGAAACCAAATAGATTTTGGGCAGACGCATTTTTTATGGTGATGTTTTTAAGTGTATTATTTTCTATAGCGTAGGCTTCTGTAATTCCTTCTTGTGGGTTTCTGGTGAAGAAGCCCCAACCTTGAGGAAACATGGACATTGAAAGCTTTTTAACGGGATAGGGTAGCTTGTAGTCTGGTGTATTATATATTCGGGTGAGCATTAACGCCATAAATATCCAGAAGCTCCATATCAGAATAATCGAGATATTTTTCTTCATAGTATAGTGACATTGGCTAAATGATAAAAGAATTTTATAAAGGGGTAGGAGGTAGGTTTAGGAATAGGTTTCATGATGATTGATTTTTTAAGTTTGAAAAAAGTGGAAAGGAATTAATGCCGACAGGCATAATTCCAAACCACAATATATGATTCATTGCTTAACCCAAATCAATCAGCTCAGACTTTTTTCTGATAACTGAGCCACTAGGGCATCATTGAAATCATCTGCAGGAGAAATAGGTATTTTCCAATTTACTGACCAGTTCACGTTACCAGCATATACGGCATTTACTACTACAGCCACATTACCAGCAACTACAGCTGTTACCGCTAAGGCGCCAAAGGCAAATACACACTGTCCTCTGCCTACGGTAGAGTCAAAATTAGCAAAATCAATATCGT
The DNA here is from genome assembly GCF_021389955.1 of Fulvivirga maritima. Classification (NCBI taxonomy): domain Bacteria; kingdom Pseudomonadati; phylum Bacteroidota; class Cytophagia; order Cytophagales; family Fulvivirgaceae; genus Fulvivirga; species Fulvivirga maritima. The sequence goes on along the minus strand of NZ_CP089980.1, from coordinate 5,555,615 downwards.
AGTCTTCTTTGAATATTTGAGCCAGCTTTTCTACATCTTCAGCATTGTTAAAGTTTAGGTTTTTAATACGTGAATCGTTAAGATTCACTTTTTTAGAGTCTATCTCCTGCATAATTTTGAAATAGTCTCCATACTCAGAAGCTAAACCGGCAGCTTTAAACATCTGACGAGCATTATTAAGTCCCATCTCTACTTCATATAGATTTTCAGACTTCATGTTCTCAGCAAATTTGCTGAAAAACTGAGGATCCAATTCGTGAATTGTTCCCATGATCTCTGTTTTGAAGTATTGATAATCAACTTCTACGGTCTCATCCTGAGTAGCCGCTTGCAGCTGATCAACGCCAGGCTTAAGCACGTCTATGGAGTTAGCCAGTTCACCTTCCATGAAAAATATAGCATTGAAAATTTCTTCTCCGCTATAATCTTTTACCGAATCTGATTGTGCAGATTGGTCACTGTCATTACAACTTGTGGTTAGTACTAAAAGAGAAAATATTGCAATTGAACTTTTTGCAAAGTTTTTAAATGAGTTTATCATAATGTTAGTTTTAGGTAATTAATGATTTTGAAATGAGGTATTTCAAATGATTTCTTGGGGTTTTGGGTTGAACAAGGAATCTATAATAAGTTAAATAAATAATCTCTTTAAGTCAATTAGGTGCGGTGGGTATTTTTGAGATAATACGAATTAAGGGTTTTGTTTATAGTGTGTTTTGTGACGGTTGATATACAAGTATATGTCTATGATAAAATGCAGCTCATTGCAGTCTACATTCCATTGCTTTAAGCTTACTTCGTCATACCTTCCTTGTAATTACCAGATAGGATAGGCCGTCATTCCTGAATCATGTAGCATAGCGGAATGATATCAGGAATCTCACTGTTCACTTAGTAGTATTGATCAGTAAGATCCCGGCTCTTCACTTCGTTGCGGCCGGGATGACGGTGTGATGTTGGTTTTTAGTCAAGTTTATAATTTAGAGGCACAAGCGGTTTTGCGCCAGATTTTCTTATTACCTTGAACCAGCTGGGGATGATCAATCATATAAAAATCTTTTGAAATCATGTTTATCATACTTATCAAAAATATCACAGTCTAAGACAATAGTTTCTTGAATGTTTCAAGTGCTTCTGGGTGTTCTTGGTTTTGGCTGTCTATTTCTATTTTTCGATCTCAAAAATGGCCTAGAACTTATACATTGCTTGAACCTAGTGCAGCCTTCATATTTCTTGAAGTAAAAGGTAGAAGTATAGCAAATGGAATATTAGTCAAATTTATAATTTGGATGCACAAGAGGGTTTGCGCCAGATTTTCTTATTACCTTGAACCAGTTTTTGGGGAGACATATAACTTTTGAATATAACCTGTGGAATGGAGAAAAAATCAGTCCTTTTTAGCATCTTTTTAATAGCGATGTTTGTCTCAAGTTCTTGTAGATCTCAGGGGCAGCTTAATGAACAATATTTTGTAGATAAAGCTGACAGTCTTGCACTTAGATATGTGAAGTCGATTATTAGTGATAATGACTTAAAAGTAGATACTGTTTATGTAACTATTAAGCATCAGTATAGCTATAAAGGGTGTGACAATATCTATGTATTATCTGTAAGTTCTTTTATCAGGCCGATTGAAAACCAAGATATGCCCTTTCACTATACAATTGTTAATGATGAAAGTTTTTTTTTTAGTCACATTCCATTATTCTGATTTTTATGAATATAACTACGAAGAGGTTAGGCAAACTCTTAAAGAGTATAACCTAATAGTTGAAGTGGACTCTGATGGTTATTATGCAACTGAAGATATAAAAGAATATCAGATTATTTCCGAATTGTCATGGTATTGTTTTATAGATAAAACGAAACCTAACAAGATTTTAGTGACGCCGTCGTTGAGAGTTTTAGATCTATTACCGTATTTCAAGAATTGCGACCTTTAGCAAGTGCAGCACCCAAACTGGCGCAAATGTCCACTTGTGCCTATTTTGGTTTTAGCTAACTAGTTGTTCGTAGTCTGCAACTACGAACTTTCTAAAGAATCACGAGTGTCTCCGTCACGGTATGAAACTCGCCTCACTGTTCCTTTAGCAGTACTTGATCAGCGAGATCCCGGCTCTTCACTCCGTTACGGCCGGGATGACGATAATGATTATAGTAACTTATAATTATACTAGTAATTGCAAATGCGGCGAAGCGGAATGAAACAATCTCGAAGTTACTACTACAGTCTATTGTAGCCAGCATTCCATAGTCACGAGATTACTTCGTCATACCTTCCTCGTAATAACCAGATAAGATATGGCGTCATTCCTGAATCATGCAGCATAGCGGAATGATATCAGGAATCTCTCTGCTCAGTTAGCACTACATGATCATTAAGACCCCGGCTCTCCACTCCGTTACGTCCGGGATTACGATAATGATTATGGTACTTAAAATTATAATGGTTATTGCGAATGCAATGAAGTGTAGCAATCTCGAACTGTCCTTCGTAGGCAATTGAAGTGCTGCATTCCAAAATCTAGCTTGTTCTCTCAATCAATTGATTCTTAATCATTTCTAGCCATGATTGAATTTCTGAGTTGTTCGGGAAGTAGCGATTAGCGGTGCTAAGAGCTTCTGGCCAGGAGCTGTTGTCATTTATGAGTAGATGGAGCTCATCCAGGGTTTGCTGAATTACTTCTGGTGGGTTTTGCTGTGTGAACTGATGTACTACTTCCTGATCTGTAAGGCCGTCAAGGTCGGCTTCGGGAAAGTAGCTGGCAAAGAATTGAAAGGTGAAAGGGTACTTTTGTTCGAAGGTCATATGTATTAAAAAGGCCGAATTCAGGTATATGGAGTAGGGGTGTTTAGTGTTATTGAGGTGCTCAACAAAATGAATGGTAAGCACCTCAATATGTTTTGTAATTACTTCTTATACAGATATATGCATTTCTAAACCGTAATTTTGGTTTTTATTTAATTCGGATAAGAAGTTAATACATAATAGCCATTAGGAGCACTGGATTTTTTCTGCAATACTACCAAAAATCTGCTTGAAGCTACTGGGCTGCTACTACCACGATATAGTATTTTGCCTATGGCTCTATGGTGTGTGTAAGTAAAAGAAATTCTAGAGCTACTGCCATTTTTCCAGTTGTTTATACTGTTACTATTGGCATTAATTGCATTTACAATTACCTGTCCTGCCTGGTTGAGCTCATAGAATGTACTGGCTGCGCTAATGTTACTGGTGTTTAAACGGTTTCTCAAATATGAGTCAGATTTTGCCACATGCCTTTCTATAGTATGTCCGCCAAGACTCTCTTGTTGTCGTAGAAAAGGTGCATTTTCTTCATGAACGTCTCCCTGCTGATCAGCTTCTACAGCTACTGGTTCAGCTTGTGGTACTACCTGATCTTGTTCTTGGCAGGCACCCAATGAAAGGGTAATACCAATAAGAAAAAGACCGAATAAATGGTTAAGGTTGGTTTTGAATGATTTCAGATTTTTCATTTTAATAGTTAGTGATCAGCGCGGCATAGAAACACATATGCATAGGTTTTCCTTTGCACTGATTAGGTTGAACATAGGTTTAGGTTGTGCATCTACTTCATACGAATATAGTCTTAAATAATATGAAAAAAATTAAACCAATGTTAAATGTAGGTTATTTGATCAAAGATACAGTCAACTTGCTGGTTATTTGGGTATTGCATTTAATTCATATGAGTATAACAGTGACTGGCGTATTTTGAAATAATAAAAGAAAGAAGGTGTCGGTTAAAAAAGCATTGTTTCTTGTAAGGTAAGTGCTGGAAGCTGCCACCTGATCTTTATAACTTGTACTTACCAAATATGGTCTTATGTACCATCCAATAATTTTTTAATCAACTTAAACTGTTTTAAAATGAGAAAATTAAGATTCTTGTTTTTATTGAGTCTTGCTCTGGCATTTTGCTCGAGCTTGCAAGCTCAGACTAACATGGCCATTACGGCCACCAGTTCTACCTCCTATGTATCGCCTTGGGAAACGCTTTCAGCTATTAATGATGGCTCTAGTCCGTCTAGTTCTAGTGATAACTCTCAAGGTGCTTATGGAAACTGGAACAACCCAAACTCTATTCAGTGGGTACAATATGACTGGACCGAAAATGTAACGTTCACTTCCACTCAAGTGTATTGGTTTGATGATGGGGGCGGGGTATTAACCCCAACCACTGCCTATGCAGAATACTGGAACGGATCATCATGGGTGAGTCTTGGTAATGTGCCAAGAGTAAAAGATGCATGGAATACACTTTCCATAAATGATGTAACCACCACGCGTCTACGCCTTTCAATGTCTAATACTAGTCAGAGTACTGGTATTTTAGAGTGGAGAGCTATTGGTTATGTAGGCAACAGCGGATGTCCTGCTACTTCTATTACTCCTTATTATCAGGTAAATGGCGGCAGCTGGAGCTCTGGCACTAATATTACTGTGGCTTCTGGTGATGATATTCGCTTTGGTCCTCAACCAACATCAGGTGGCTCTTGGAGCTGGTCTGGTCCTGCGGGTTATACTTCTACAACCAGACAGGCAGTAGTGAGTAACGTTACTTCGGGAGCTACAGGTACTTACACTGCAGTGTATACTAACAGTTGTGGCACTACAAGTTCCGCTTCTTTTTATGTGTCTGTAAGCACAAATAGCGGTGAGTCTTTCGAATGGCCTGAATATTCTCCTAATATCAGTTATAACTTTGCTGATGAGTTTCCATCATTATCTACACCTACGCAGGTGTTAGATGATTGCCCTCAGGTAGTTGGAACATCATCTTCTGACTGGTGGACTTTCCGCTGGGGACCTAATGCTAATTCATTAGTTACTTCTGCAGCCATCACTCCTTTATTACAAAGAATGAATACTGATTTTGCTTATTTCAGAGATGAAATGGGATGGCCACCAGATTTGAGAGCTAAAAATGGTTACAGAAGTGCAGTATACCTGTATGGTTCAGGGCTTTGTACTGATAATGCTTCTAATACTGACCTTGGCGGATGGCAAAGTGCTATTTACTATAATGGAACGAGCTGGCCGATGGTATTGGCTTCATATTACCCTATTTATAGCTTTGACCCTGCTTGTACTTACCCTGATAAAGAGGCGCAACAAAGTGCTATGGTTCATGAAGGTATTCATGCTTTGTTAGCTGATTTACCTGGTGTAAAACAGTCAGCATGGTTCCATGAAGGAGGTAACGTGTGGTTACAACAAACTGCCGATGCCAGAAGAAATCAGAACTACAGCTCAATGGGATTCCTTAATGGTACAGATTTTATAGCTCCTTTTATGCCTATAGAATGTTATTCTGGCTGGTTGCAAGATGGTAGCTTTGGCGGACCTTCTGCTGAAGGTGTAAACATGTTTGATGGTAATCAGCAGATTTGTACCTGGAGAACCTATTTAGGAGGACATCAATACAGTACTTCATTCCCCACTTTTGTAGGGCTTACGCTTGGTGATGGTGCTATTCCCTGGATATGGAGATACTGTGAAGGTCGAGTGCTGGAAGGTATGGCTGATGGTATAGGAGAAGCTCAGATTAGAAGGCTGATTTCTGAATATCGTGCCAAGCAAGCCTTGGTAGATTTTGGTCCGTGGAGAAATGCTATTGTTAATCTTATAGATGGTAACTTCCAAACTAATATTGGCGCAGAATGGCAACCTTCTTGGTTGAACCCTGAAGTGTGGGTAGCTACACCTTATGTTAAAACTACTAATAATGGTTCAGGTCTACTTACTCCTGAGTCTCGTACTACTCCGGGTTGGTCAGGTGCTAACCAGATTCCTTTAACAGTAACAGGCGATTCTGTAGCGGTTAATTTCCAGCCAATAGGAGAAAATATGACTTGCCAGTTGGTATACAGAAACACAAGTGGTGAGCCAGTATACAGTGCTTTAGTAGAGAGCGGCCCTGTAAGCTTAAAGCTTGATCAGCCTTCTATTAATGGAGTGGTTATAGCTGTAGTTACTAACACTGATTATATTTATGAAGGTGAATCTACAAGAACTGCGCATTTTGATTATCGCTTACAATTAGTGTCAGGGGTGTCTGGTGCTGCTAGTCCTTATACCAGATGGTATAGATTTAATAGCGTTAATTCTTCTGCCAGATCGGGTAGTGTAGAAACTCAAACAGGTATTGACTGGGCAGAATACTGCTTCCATTCTAATCCTCCGGTTTCAGATATGGAAGTGGCACAAGCTGCTACCGATGCTGACCTGATGGTATATCCTAACCCAGTAGCAGAAGGTGGAGTGCTAAAAGTAGAATTTGCTAATAAAAATGCCTTGCCTACAGATATTTCAGTAGTAGATATCTATGGTAAAGAAGTGTATAAAGGTCAAACTAATACTAATAGTTTTGACTTGCTAAGTGGAGCAGAAATGAAGTCAGGAATGTATATTATTAAAATAAAGAATGCAGTGACTGATGTGAAAAGAAAAGTGCAGATAAAATAACACTTAGTGTAAATTAGAAGAGGTTGTAGCTAATATACAACATACAAAAGCCCCGCAAGATTAATTCTTGCGGGGCTTTTTTGTTTCTGCGGCTTCAAAGCAAACAAAATGTAAAGCGCTTTGAGTTATATTGACTTTCTTAAATTGAGGTTATGTTGAGACCTAATACTTGTTTCAATCGTACCAAGAATAATGACAAATCATTGGTTTGAAGGTATACATTAATCTATTCTTTTAAGTAAGACTTTTCAAATACCAATCCATTTGGATCATCTAGTGCCTGTGTTCCATCGCTTAGGCTCTTTACTTTTTTACAATCGATCAAAAAGTAACAAAGCCGATTCACTGAGGCGAGTCGAAGATCGGTACTGATTCATAATTTATCACATCTCAACTGTTTTGATATTTTATATACAACCTCTTTTTTTACAAATTACTTTTTATAAAACTAAACATGGTTTCATAGAGATGTCTTGAAGTATTATACCCCTCATAGATGCCATGAGATCGGTTAGGGTAAGACATGAAAGAGAATACTTTATTTTGTTTAATGAGTTTATTAATAAGCACTTCTGAGTTTTGATAATGAACATTGTCATCTCCTGTACCATGAACCAATAAAAGCTTTCCTTCCAGGTTTTTAGCGAAGTTTACTGGTGAACTCTGGATGTATTCCTCAGCTTTTTCGGTTAACAATCCACAATATCTTTCCTGATAAATATTGTCATAAAGATGAATGTCCGCAACAGGAGCTACGCTGATGCCGGCTTTATAAATTTCAGGATAACGGAAAAGTGCATTGAGCGTCATAGATCCGCCGCCACTCCAGCCCCAGATGCCAATTCTGTCTTTATCAATAAACGAATATTTATCAATAAGCAGTTTGGTAACATCGGCTTGGTCTTTAGATGAAATTACGCCCAGTTTAGCATATATGCTTTTTCTCCACTCTCTACCTTTTGGTGCTGGTGTACCTCGGTTATCTATGCTCATTACAATGTAACCTTGCTGTGCTAGCATCTGATGGTAAAGGAAGTTTCTGCCGCCCCAGGCATCAAGTACTGTTTGGCCAGCAGGCTCTCCATAAACATTGAATAGCACGGGGTATTTTTTGCTTTCGTCAAAATCAGGAGGTGTGATCATGTAATAATCAAATGAAATGCCTTCCTTTTCAATGGTGAAAAACTGCTGTTCTGAGATGTTGAGTTTGGCTAGCGTATTTTTCAGGTCCTTGTTTTCTACTATCATGCGTACCTGTTTATGATCAGGTAAGGAAACTAAATTAGTTACAGGAGGCATGCCTGCTTTAGAATAAGTATGAAAAGCCCATTTTCCATTGGGGCTAATGTCATAGCTGTGTGTGCCGGGCTGGTTTTTAGGAGTGAGTCTTTCAAATTTTTTGTTGGAAGAAATCTTATTTCTATACAGGTATTTCTGGGTGGCATTATCAGGAGAAGCTTTGTAGTAAATCCAGCCATTTTTGGTATCAATAAGTTCAATATTGATAACATCAAAAGTGCCGGGAGTAAGTAAAGTCTCCTTTTTGCCATCTCTACTGACTTTGTAAACACTGTTCCAACCATTTTTTTCACTCACCCAAGTGAAATCTCTTCCTTTGTTGAAGAATAGTAGATCGTCCACTACGTTTACCCAAGTGTCATCTTTATCAGTATAAATAACCTCAGATGCTCCGCTGGCTGCGTTACACATCATTACGGTATTAATGTTTTGCTTTCTGTTCAGTCGCTGAATAAGTATTTGGTCAGAATTATCAGCCCAGTACATACGCGGGATGTAGTTATTGCTTTCGTCTTCACCTACCTTCATCCAGGTGGTTTTTTTATCAGAAAGGCTAAGCACACCCACTTTGCAAGTGGAGTTATCCATGCCTACTTTAGGGTATTGAATAGGAATGGTATAAGAGTATAAAGAATCAGTATTGTTGATCATTAAAAAGTCTTTGATAGGGCTGGCGTCTAGTTGCCAATAGGCTATTTTTTTACTGTCAGGACTCCATCTAAATCCATCTCTACAGCCAAATTCTTCTTCATAAGCCCAGTCAAAAGTACCGTTGATTATTTTCTCGGTTCCATCAAAAGTAAGCTGCGTTACTTCATTATTAGCCACAGTTTCTGTGTATAGATTGTGCTTACTAACATAAGCTACCTGGCTATCGTCAGGTGAAAATTTCGCGAACATAAGTGAAGAAGCAGGCAAGTCCTTACCTAGTTGGTTTAGAGCGCCGGTTTCCAGATCTTTAACCCAGTAATCTCCTTTTGTATTTTGCCTCCATACTCTCTTGGAGTTAGTGTAGATAAGCAACTTTGATTTATCATGAGACCACTCGTAGTTTTCAATACGCAGAGGTTCACTGGCACCTTTAGGTATTAAAGAAGCAGCACTAATGAGTACAGTTTGATCACCCGTAGCCGTATTATATTTTACTATGTCCAGGCCAGTGCCGGCTTCATTTCTTTGAAGCATAGTATAGCCATCACCTTCATCTATCCACCTTTTTTGCCCTGAATAATCAGACCGAAATTCGGCTGTTGAAAATATTTTTTCCAGGGTGATCGTGTCATCCTGTGCGTGTGCTTGCCCCACAAGAAAGCAGCAGGTAATGATGAAAGTAATGGCTCTATATATCATTTAATATTCGGTTTGTTTGATTTTAAATTTAGTTATATCTGTCTACTGCCAGTAAAGATAAATCCATGTCACTAGGCTCTTCATTGATGATTTTAGCTACAATATCACCAGTAACCGGCCCAAGAGTGATGCCTAGCATGGCATGGCCTGCAGCCACAGTAAGGTTACTAAACTTTTTAGATTTACCCACATAAGGCAGCCCATCAGGAGAGCACGGCCTGAAGCCAGACCAGGGTTTAATATCAGTAAAATTACTCTTTTTAAACTGTGGCAAAAATGAAGTAACTGTATCTATTATACCTTGCACTCTTTTGTGATTGATGGCGCTGTTCAGATCATTGATTTCCATAGTGCCAGAAAAACGCAGGCCATCCATCATTGGTGACATAGACACTTTTCCGTCGGCCAGAATAGCTGGTACTTTAGGCGTGGCAGGAGGATTATTAACGGTAAAGCTATAGCCTTTACCACCCACCATAGGCAGGCTCACTCCCAGTAACCTTAACAACTGAGAGGTTGCACTGCCTGCAGCTAAAACATAATCGTCAGCTTTTATAGTAGAAGAAGAGGTGACTAGTCCGGTGACTTCACCATTTTCTTTCTCAAAAGCTTTTATTTTAGTATTGAACATAAACTCCACGCCGTCAGCTTTTAGCACTTTCTGAAATTCTTTCAGGAAGATGTGTGGATTAATCATAGTATCGTTAGGGAAATATACCGCGCCACAGATGTTGAGGTCCAGGCCCGGGTTGAGCTTAGCCACTTCTTCTGGGGTAAGTATCTCGGCACTTTGGCCAAAACCTTTGGCTATATCTGCTGCCTCTTGCTCATGGTGTAGCTCTTTTTCTGACTGGCACAGCATAAGCAGGCCATTTCTATTATAGCCAGCATCAATTTTTTCATCTTCCAGCAGCTGTTCAGCTAATTTTTGACTGGCAGTAGTAATCTGGTGTAGAAAAGGAGCCGCTGTTTTTACTTTTTCGGCTGTAGCCGCCTTTTTAAATTTAAGTCCCCAGGAGATCAGCTCTTTGTTTAACCTGGGTTTAATGTAGAAAGGACTTTTTTCGTTTAGCATCCATTTGATACCCTGGGTAATAATACCCGGAGAGGCGAGAGGGACTACGTGGCTAGGGCATAGGAAGCCTGCATTACCTACAGAAGCTCCTCCATAACCATCGTGATCATCTATAACTATTACTTCATGACCTTTTTTGCGCAAGTAATAAGCGCTGCAGAGCCCGATCATACCGGCTCCGACTATGGCAACTTTCTTTTTCATTTCTTATTTATCAAATAACCTGGAATCCAAAGGCGTATGGATCATCATCATCTATAAGGATGGTGTTAAAGCCAGTAACTCTTGCCCAACCTTGTATGCTGGGGATGATTGCTGGCTTGCCGTCTATTTCGGTCTCTTCTTCTATTCTTCCTATAAATTGTGAGCCGATGTAGCTTTCATGGATAAATTCTTCTCCTTTTTGAAGAAGGCCTTTAGCGTACCACTGTGACATACGGGCAGAGGTGCCCGTGCCACATGGTGATCTGTCTATGGCCTTGTCTCCATAAAACACAGCATTACGAGCTGTACTTTTAGCGTCTAAGGGAGCACCAGTCCAGAGCATGTGTGATAGGCCTCTTATCGTTTCGTCTTCAGGATGAACAAAAGTGTATTTTTCGTTGATCATTTTCCTGATTACCAAACTCCAGCGTATGAGCTCTGCAGCTGCGTAATTATGTACTCCTAAAAAATTTTCCTGTTCATCTACAATAGCATAAAAATTACCACCATAGGCTACATCAAAGGTTAGTGTGCCTAGGTCTGGGGCTTCTATAGTGAGGTTTTGTGCTGCCAGATATGATTTTACATTGGTAAGTCTTACCCAGTCTACCTTCTTTCCTGTCTGCTGATATTCTACCAAAACTAATCCGGCGGGGGTTTCTAAACGCAGTCTGCCAGGAGTTTTAGGTATAATAAGGCCTTGTTCTATAGCTATGGTTACTGTACCAATAGTGCCATGGCCACACATAGGCAGGCAGCCACTGGTTTCAATAAACAATACACCTGAGTCATTTTGAGGATCAGCAGGAGGGTAGAGGATGCTTCCAGACATCATATCATGGCCTCTTGGCTCAAACATGAGTCCTTTTCTTATCCAGTCATATTCCTTCAGGAAATGTTGTCTTTTTTTCGCTCATAGTAGAGCCCTCTAGCTGAGGGCCGCCTGTTTTTACCACCCTTACCGGGTTGCCGCAGGTATGAGCATCAATGCAGATGAATTCACTTACTGCCATTTAATTTTAACGGGGTGTTAATGTCAATAATTAAAAAAAAGAGTGATAGCTATTTGGCAGATGACAAAGAAATTTCAACCTTATTATACCCAGCTATCACTCATTATCAAAACCTATATTTTATCATGCTATTTTGTCCTTAGTCCAAGCGCCATTGACTAACCTCCATATATCAAGAGGATTATCATCATGAAGCTCTTCAGGAAGAATGCTTTTAGGGGCATCCTGATAGCAAACTGGTCTTACAAATCTTTTGATGGCTCCAGTACCTACAGAGGTAAAGCGAGAATCAGTAGCCGCAGGGTACGGACCACCGTGCTGCATACTATGACACACTTCTACGCCAGTAGGGAAGCTATTGAAGATAAGTCTTCCACATAGTTCAGAGGCATCTTTAATAATTTGATCAAACTCAGCCACATCTTTCTCTGTAGCTAAGAAGGTAGTGGTAAGCTGTCCTGATAAAGAAGCAATTACTTTTTCTACTTCAGCACTATCAGCGCAGGTTACTACTAATGAAAATGGTCCGAAAACTTCGTGCTGTAGTTCAGGGTTTTTCAAGAAGTCAGCTGCCGAAACGGTGGCCACAGTAGACTGCCCTTCCAGGCCTTCTTCTGCTTCAGCTCCTTTAGCTAATACTTGTACTCCATTCTGAGAACCGGCATTTTCGGCTCCAGCTTTATAAGCTTTAGCTATGCCGCTATTTAACATAGCAGTAGCTTGCATGCTTTCGGTTTCTTTGGCTAGGGTGCTAATGTAAGTGCTGAGTGCATCTGACTCAATACCTATGATAAGGCCTGGATTAGTACAAAACTGACCTACACCCATGTTAATAGAGCCCGCTGTAGCTTTAGCTAAACCTTCAGGATCAGCTGCTACTTTATCTGGCATTACAAAAACAGGGTTGATGCTTCCCATTTCTGCAAATACCGGAATGGGGTTTTCTCTTTCGTTAGCCAGGTCATATAGCGCTTTACCCCCTTTGAATGAACCTGTAAAGGCTACAGATTTAGCTTTAGGGTGTTGCACTAATTGCTTACCTATTTCATATCCATTTCCTGTAAGGCTACTGAAAACACCGTCAGGCATTCCTGTTTTTTCTGCAGCTCGGGCTATGGCATCAGAAACCATCTCGTTAGTACCTAAATGAGATTCGTGAGCTTTTACGATCACAGGGTTTCCTGCGGCCAGCGCCGAAGAGGTATCTCCACCTGCAGTAGAGAATGCCAATGGAAAGTTACTGGCAGTAAAAACTACTACTGGCCCTACAGGTCTAAGCATTTTTCTCAAGTCTGCACGAGGTAAAGGTTCCCTGTCTGGCATAGCAGGCTCTATACTGGCTTCTACCCAAGAGCCGTCTCTAAGTAGTGTGGCAAACATTTTAAGCTGCCCCATGGTTCTCCCTCTTTCTCCTCTTATGCGTCCTTCTGGTAATGCAGACTCGAGGCAGGCTCTTTCTATAAGCGCATCTCCAAGGGCTAATATTTCATCAGCTATGGCATCAAGAAAATCAGCTTTCTTAGCTGCGCTGACGTATTTATAAGCACCAAATGCCTTTTCGGCTTGCTCCAGTGCCGCATTTACTTCATCTTGTCCGGCTACATCGAATTTTTCAGGCAAGGATTCTTTAGTGATAGGACTAAAAGCTTTAACAGTGCCGAGTTCGGTCTCTAAAAGGTTATATCCTATTCTGTTTTTTCCGTGCATATTTGATTTTTTTAAATTATATTTCTATTTTCTTGTAATTAGGCAGGGTAGGTCTGCAAGCAAGGCTATCTTCTATTACCTTGATCACTTCTTCTCTACGCTTACCTCTTAGTATAAGGCGTGGAGCTCTTACATTTTCAGAACCTATGCCTGTATATACCTCTGCCAATTTAATATTTTGTACCAACTGAGCATCTATATCTAACTCAGAAAGTGGCATGAACCATCTGTATATCTCTAAAGCCTCTTCTATACGACCAGCTTTTGCTAGTTTGTAAATGGCTACTGTTTCTTCAGGGAAAGCGCAAACAAGACCAGCTACTAAACCGTCAGCACCCATAAGTAGTGCTTCCAAAGCCAGGGTATCTACTCCACCTAATATTTTAAACCTATCACCAAATTTATTTCTCATACGAGTGATGTTGGTGATGTCTCTGGTTGATTCTTTGATTGCCTGAATATTGCTGCATTCTTTGAGCTCATCTAGCATATCTAAAGTGATCAATATTTTATAATCAACAGGGTTGTTATAAAGCATGATAGGCAGTGAAGTGGCATTAGCTACAGCTTTGAAATATTCTACTGTTTCATAATCAGTAGCTTTATATCTCATAGGAGGGAGTAACATTAACCCGTGTGCTCCGTGCTCTTCGGCCATTTGCGCCTGACGGATAGCTTCTTTTGTAGTTTGCTCCGCAATGTTTAGAAGGACAGGTATGGTGTGTCCTACAGTTTCCAGAGAAGATTTTATAAGCGTTTTCTTTTCTTCATCAGTAAGCGCAGTGGCTTCTCCAAGAGTTCCGCCTATGATCAAGCCTTCGATACCTGCTTCTAGTTGAAATTTAAGATTCTTTTCGAATAAAGGTAAGTCTAGTTCGTCGTTGTCGGTAAACTTGGTAGTTATTGCAGGATAAATCCCTGTCCATGTAACTTTCATCTATTATCGGATTAGTTATTAATTTTTTACAAATGTAGTTTTATCTATGCCCGGAATTTTTCAGTATTTTGACTAAATAAGGTACTATATTAGCTTTGGTGTGGCTTTTATAAGTTAAAATAGGTATATATTACAACTAAATTCAATTTCTCATGAAAGTTCTACCCTTTAAGATACCTAGAAACAATGCTGAAATGATCATGGTGCAACATGATCAGGAGAGCCATATATATCATATTTTACACCAGCACCCTGAGCTGCAGCTGACTCTTATTAGGAAGAGCTTTGGCACTGCTGTAATAGGAGGTCATATAGGGGAATTTGAAGAAGGAGATGTTTTTATAATAGGATCTAATGTGCCTCATGTGTTTAGGAATGATGAATCATTTTATGAAAACACTGATCTTATAGAGGCAGATGTAATTTATGTTTTTCTTGACGAGCTGATGCCTGATAATGCTATGTTAAACTATCAGCTGGTGCAGGATCTTTTTGTGGCGGCTAAGCAGGGCATAAAATTAAAAGGAGATCTGAAAGAAAAGGTAGGTAGAGGTATAGAGAGATTATTACAGGTAAAAGGTTTAGAAAGACTCATACAGGTGCTTAGCATAATTGATATGCTGGCTGATGAAGAAAATATGATGCTCCTCAACCAGGAGATTATTAAACAATCTATTGATGAAAATGATGGTAAAAGACTCAATGATGTAATACAATTTACATTTGAGAACTATGCCGAAAAGATAACATTGGAGCAAGTAGCCGAAATTGCCAACATGGTTCCTTCTGCTTTTTGTAGATTTTTTAAACAGAGAACACGAAAAACGTATTTCGATTTTCTCAATGAAATTAGAATAAGGCATGCCTGTAGGTTACTGCTCAACAAGGATATGACCATTGTTAAAATTTGCTTTTTGTCTGGATTTAATAACCTATCCTATTTTAATAGAAAGTTTAAACAGATGACAGGTTACTCCCCATTAAAGTATCATAACGCCTTAAAAGGGGTCAATAAAAAGTGATATTCTAATATATCATTGAAATATACCTATCAAGGTAATGTATTATGTGATTTTAGCTTTTATTTTAATTATTTCTCTTTCAATTGTAATATAAACCGGTTATATTGAAGATAATATTGCACTAAGTATTTAGTAATATATTAATCGACTTAAACCGTATTTAAATGAGAACTAGAAACAACTTAATTTTATTGGCTCTATTATTATGTGCACTCGCATCGTGCCAGGAGCCGGAATCAGCAAAGGATACTGATCAGGAAATGGTAAAAAGTGAGGATCAACTGAGCCTGACTATACCTCAAAAATTATTAGACTACCGGTCAGCACATCCTAAAAACGCAAGACAAAGTGGGATTTCTGATGAAGAAGAAATCAAAATAATGATGAACGAAACCGTTTTTAAAGAAGGAAATATAAAAGTGGAAGAAGTGAGTCTATATAGATATGTAGATCGTTATGATTCAGTGACTACTCTTGACAGTCAATTTCAAAGTACTATACCCTCTCGCTGGGTGCCTGGAGATACTCGCCGTGACTGGAATGGTGACGGGGATTTGGATGATATCGATTGGTCTTCATTTACTCCTTATGCCGTGGCTAACGGAAGTATAGATGTAGAGCCTATTTACTCTGCTATGTTTGATAAATGGGAGAATGATGGATATTGTACCACAGTAGCTATAGATGAGGTACCATATAGTTTAGATATGGGTAACCCAAGTCAGATCCTAGGTTTTGGTTTACCAGACAATGGTCCTTATGTAGATATTTCTGTAGTAGGTTATTTACCATCTTACATATTTGAGCTTTTGTTAGGAGCTGAGAACATCTTAGGGGTAACCTTTTCATTTACTTTTGTAGATGAAGATGGTAATCCCACCAGTACAACCAGAGGAAAAACAGATAAAGCATTTGCTGAAATTTGGTTTAACGATGGTTTCGCCTGGTCTGAAGGTGTTACTCCAGGAGCTATAGATATTGAATCTGTAGTTTTGCATGAATTTGGTCATTCATTAAATTTAGGACACTTCGGTATCTTACAAGCTATGTATGAAAATGGCGTGCGTGAATTGGTTTACCAACCAGTGAACACTATGAATGCCAGTTACATAGGAGAAGATAGAAGTTTCTTAGGCGAAAACGATAAAGGTAACTACTGCGAAGCTTGGGGTAGCTGGCCTTGGAACTAAATAATTAATCTTTAATAAATACTTGTGCAATTGATTAGGAGCCACCTTGGAGACAAGGTGGTTTTTTTATGTTGAATACACATCTATATATTCATCAAGCATAGGCTTTTCAAACATCTGCTGGCTTTAAGAAGCCACTGCCTACATTCCATAGCTGAGGTTCCTTACTTTTTTACAATCGATCAAAAAAGTAACAAAAAACTCTCTCTTGCTGCGAGGGCTTCCGCTCGCTGAAACATTCCATAGTAATGAACTGCCACTAAGGACTTGAGGATAGCCTGTTTTTCAACCCTATTTCACCTCACGACGGTACAGCAAGATAACGTATTGGCCAAAATGAACTGGTTATTGCGAATGCAGCGAAGCGGAATGAAGCAATCTCGAAGTTACTACTACAGTCCATTGCAGTCCGCTTTCCATAGTTCCGAGATTACTTCATCATAACTTCCTCGTAATCACCAGATAGGATAGGGCGTCATTCCTGAATCATGAAGCAATAGCGGAATGATATCAGGAATCTTGCTGATCAGCCATCACTACCTGAGCAGTGAGATCCCGGCTCTTCACTTCGTTGCGGCCCGGAATGACGGTTTTTCTGAAGACCTCCTCTCAATAATTTTAAAAAAAGTCGATTGTCATTTTGACGAAAGGAAAGATCTATGTATTGAATTAGCATAGGCTTTTCAAAGATCTGCTGGCTTTAAGAAGCCACTGCCTGCATTCCATAGTCCCGAGATTACTTCATCATAACTTCCTCGTAATCACTAGATAGGGTAGGGCGTCATTCCTGAATCATGTAGCATAGCGGAATGATATCAGGAATCTTGCTGATCAGCCAGCACTACCTGAGCAGTGAGATCCCGGCTCTTCACTTCGTTACGGCCCGGGATGACGGTTTTTATATAGACCTCCTCTCAATAATTTTAAAAAAAGTCGATTGTCATTTTGACGAAAGGAGAGATCTATGTATTGAATTAACATAGGCTTTTCAGAGAACAGCCAACTTGTTGACACACAGTTTACATTCCATAGTTTGTGTTCCTTACTTTTTTACAATCGATCAAAAAAGTAACAAAAAACTCTTTCTTGCTGTGAGGTCTTCCGCTCGCTGAAGCATTCCATAGTAATGAACTGCCACTAAGGACTTGAGGATAGCCTGTTTTTCAACCCTATTTCATCACACGACGGTGCAGCAATAACGTACTAACCAAAATGAACTGGTAATTACGAACGAAACGAAGTGCAGTGAAGCAATCTAGATGTTACTACTACAGTCCATTGCAGCATGCATTCCATAGTCCCGAGATTACTTCATCATAACTTCCTCGTAATTAATCGGTGGATTTATATATTACCGCCAGATAAAAATGGATTATGGTGGATGTATCTCTATTTATGAAGTAATGTTTTTTTGTTGAGTTTAGGTATTACTATCTGGCGGTTCTGTGTTGAGTTTATAAAAAATTGGAAGGATGCAGATTAAGCTATACTCCTTTTAATAGTTGAGTAGCAATGGCTCTGTTTGACATATGAATTAATATTCACGATAGAGGTATACATGGATTTAATTCAGTAATGGCTTACGGTATTTTTGATAAATAGATAATCATTGCTTTTGATATAGGTGTAGTTTAACAGACTCAATTGAATTAGTTAATTTGAATGATATGATTAGAGTATTGTTGTTTTGTGGTATAATTTTTTTACTGAGCTGTAACAATTCCGAACAGCAGGATGAAGAAAAGCAATATGACGTTGGGGAGATTGAAAGTGATCAAGTAGGAAGAACATACAGCTATTTAAGACCTGTTAAATCAAATTATGTAAATACTATATTTAATAATACTACATACAGAACTAAGCTGTTTTTCAATCAAGACAGTTTGATTCTCTTAGCTAAAAAAAATGGCATACAGAATTATATGGATGTAAAGTATACCTTTTTATATAAGGGTGCACAGGTGTACGAAGAACCACGACTTAATAATGATACCGCTTTTGTTGAGCTAGATATTGAAGTGCCGGAGTTGCCAAGAGATAGTATTGAGGAATTTAAGTGGGTATATCAGTTTAGAATCAAATGGAAAAGTGATACATCGCATGACTATGACTCCACCTTTTCAGTGGAGGAGGTGTTTTATGTGAAGGGAAGATAACGTTAATTGTTTTTCCTGATCTCTGAATTTGTATATTCGACTCATTTGCATGGGGTACCTTTATCAATTGAGTACCGGTCAAATTTATAATTTAGAGGTGCAATGGGATGTATGCACCAGGTTTTCTAATAGCCTTGCACCAGTTGGTATTGTCAATTTTCATAATTATAGATCATTTCTTCATAAAAACTATAATGATTTTTCTTAATGAATGCGTATGCTTCTTGTAAATCTATTTCTTTCATAATGTAAATTTTTTCTAATAATGATTTAATCCCTCCAGTTGTATGTAGTCTGTGACTACTAACTTTCAAATGATCACTAGTGTCTCAGACACGGTATTAAAACCATTTTTCTGCTCACTCAGCGGTACTGATCATTAAGATCCCGGCTCTCCACTTCGTTACGGCCGGGATGACGGTTTGATGTTGGTTTATCCTTTGAAAACTGGTTATTGCGAATGCAGCGAAGCGGAATGAAGCAATCTCGAAGTTACTACCACAGTCCATTGCAGCCTGCATTCTATAGTCCCGAGATTACTTCATCATAACTTCCTCGTAATCAACAGGTAGGATAGGGCGTCATTCCTGAATCATGAAGCAATAGCGGAATGATATCAGGAATCTTGCTGATCAGCCAGCACTACCCGAGCAGTGAGATCCCGGCTCTCCACTTCGTTACGGCCGGGATGACGGTTTGATGTTGGTTTATCCTTTGAAAACTGGTTATTGCGAATGCAGCGAAGCGGAATGAAGCAATCTCGAAGTTACTAATACAGTCTATTGCAGCTTGCATTCCATAGTTCCGAGATTACTTCGTCATGTCTTCCTCGTAATTACCAGGTAAAAAAAAGACGTCATTCCTGAATTATGAAGCAATAGCGGAATGATATCAGGAATCTTTCTGCTCGGCCATCAGTACTGATCGCTGAGCCCCCAACTCTTCACTTCATTCCGTCCAGGATTATGATACTCGTATTATAAGTAAAATGGTACTTTCCTAATGTGTAATTGGTTTTAGTGATTCTATAATTTGAGTGTGATTCTGAATGTATTTTATTTTCACTGGTCACTTTGTACAGGTGGATCGTATTGATTAATTTTCAGCGCTAAAAATTGAAAAGATGTCGCCGGGCTATAAGGTTTGTTAGTTTGATCTTAACGGGCCTTATAATTAAAAAGGCGGTGCAAAATGAGTATAGAATATTAATAAAGTAGATGATTTTATATGGTAGGAAGTACAATTATTAAGGTGGATGATGCCAGTGCTGTTTCTGATATGACATTTGATGACATGATGGAAGCAGCTATACTTCCAAAAGTAGAACTTGACGTTTTACTTACATTGGATTTTGAAATTATGGCAAGTGATGTGGAAGAACGGTGGAGCGGAGGGCAACCTTTACTCTTTGATGCAGATGGTGGATTTGTTATACTCCCTATAAAAGAAGCTGGACTAAAGGCAGTGATCAGTCAGAAGGAAGAGGAGACAGAACTTGAAAAAAGAGATGATCTGGAAAAGCTGGCTGAGTTTGTTAAAAATCATGGTTTTAAAAACCTATACGAAGCGGCTACTTTTTGAAAAATAGAATAAGGCGGTCTTAAAAGTTATCACTGGTGAATATCACTTGGTTCTCTAAATGTCTTTCTATTCAAAATAGCAAAGATTTCGAGTGACTTCAATCTGATCAGAAATTTACTTTTAAGACTGCCTCATTGTCTTAATAATCAGTTATTTTAAGAATTCCTGCATATATGTTAGGATCCATTTCTAAATGCTCAAAAGGGGTGCTCATATCTATATTGCCCCATTCTTTTGTTGGTTTAATCCAAACTTCTTTTCCATCTAGCAAAACTCTGGCTGGTAAATCAAATCCAGTAACAGCATTACCCCACCTGAAAAAGAATTGCCCGTCTTTTTGATAATATTCTAAAGTCGGAATTTTAGTGTCTCGAAGGTATTGATCGAAGAATGGTTTTAATTCCATTCCGCTTTTTTCGCTGATATAATTTTCTATTTGGCTTGTCTCTACTGTTTGGTGATAGAAGGTTTCATTCAGTCCTCTTAAGATAGAACGCCAAACTTTGTCATCGTTAATCACCGTGCGGAGTGTGTTGAGCATATTTCCTCCTTTAGGATACATATCTCCACTTCCTTTAGCGTTAACACCATAGTCAGCTATGATGGGCTTGTCATTAGAAATGCCTCTTCTGTTTCCTCTCACATAGGCCTGCGCTGCCTCTTTACCATAGAAGTATTCGATGAAAAGGCTTTCTGAATAATTGGTGAAGCTTTCGTGTATCCACATATCAGCCATGTCTTTGTAGGTGATGCTGTTTGCAAACCACTCATGACCTGATTCATGAATAATGATGAAGTCGAATTTCAAACCATAGCCAGTGCCGCTGGCATCTTTGCCACGGTATCCGTTAGCATATCGGTTGCCATAAGTTACTGCACTCTGGTGTTCCATGCCGGTGCTGGGTACCTCTACCAGTTTGTAACCGTCTTCATAAAAAGGGTAGGGGCCATACCAGTATTCGAAAGCTTCCATCATTCTTGGAGCATCTTTAAACTGTTTTTTAGCCTTTTTAAAATTATACGGGAGCACATAGTAGTCCATATCCAAGTCTCCTTTTTCTCCCTTATACACTTCAGAGAAGTGCTTATAATTAGCTATGTTAATGCTTACCGCGTAGTTATTGAGCGGGTTGCTCACAAACCAGTGGTAAGTGGTAGTACCATCTTTTAGCTTGTCTGTTTTAATTAATCGGCCATTGGAAACATCCATCAGGTCCTTAGGTACATTTACACTCATGAGCAAGCTGTCCGGCTCATCATACATGTGGTCCTTATTAGGCCACCAGATGCTGGCTCCGATGCCCTGGCAGTTGGTATGAATAAAATCATTACCTTCCTCATCTTTATCCCACGAAATACCTCCGTCCCAGGGTGGTCTAATGGCAATCTGAGGGCGCCCGCCATAATAAACTACTACACTTTTAAAATCACCTTTTTTCTGTGTTTCCTTTAAGGTGATAAAATGTGCGTTGCCATTATGTTTTACCGGTAACTCATTGCCTGCCTCATCTACCACTTTCTTTATTTTTAGTGGGGCTTGCAGGTCTATTTGCATAACCTGGTAGGGTTTGAGTACTTTATAGGCAACAGTAACACTACCATTGATGCTGCTATCAGCAGGGGTTACTTTAATGTCTAAATGATAATATTTTAAATCCCACCAGGCTCTTTCCAGCGTTATGGTTCCTCGTAGTGAGTCCTGATGAGTGTAGCTTTGCGAGAAAGCACATATACTGATAAATGAAAATATGAGGAATAATAAGTTTTTCTTCATGTAAAATACGTTAAACAACTTTCTTATTTATTTTTTTATTTAGTAAAAACAATGCTGTAATGATTAAAACCCATTGAACAATGCAGGTCATTAAGCTGTAAGATTCAAGGGGGTTATACCACTGATCTACCTGAGCGGCATCGGCCAGAAACCAAACAATGAGTACCAGACCGGCTACAGGTATAAAAAATTTCAAGATATACTTCCATATCACATTGATAGACCAATCAGAATTGGCAAATTGGTTTTCTTCATTTCTAATAGTATCAAGGCCATAAACAATGAGCACTATGGCAAAGAATACGCCGGATACCAATAGAGCAACACCCCAAACAAAGTCCTGGTTAGTTAAAATATCCAGATTAATAGCTGAGGGTATTCCTAGTACATAACTGATAGCGCCTACTATAAAAAGCGCTTTCGGACGTGTAACGCCGCAATCTATAACTATACGCGTGGGTAGTTCTAGCTGAGCGATTAATGATGAAAAGCCTGCAAAGGTTAAGCCCATAAAAAATAGAACAGCTAAAACCGGCCCGCCAAACATTTTAGCGAATAGCTGCGGCATCCATATAAAAGTAAGTCCGGTAGAAGCCGGGCCACTGGTTTTTACAATATTGAGTACTTCCCCTCTGCTCATGCCGCCTTCATTACTCAGTATGGCGAATACTGTCCCGAAAATGATCATGGCTGATAGTAGCGAAATGGTATTGTTTCCGAGCCCTGTGAAAAAGGCATTTTTAACTATTCCCTGGCTTTTATTCATATAAGCAGCATAGGTGAGAAACATGCCCCAGCCGGCGCCGGTATCCCACGCATTTTGAGTTAAGGCTTCTATCCATATTCTGGGAGAGGTTAACTGTGACCAGTTAGGGGTAAACAGGTAAGCAATGCCTTCAGTGGCGCCCTCTAAGGTAAGCGCTCTTACCAGGCAACCTAGTATGATTACTAACAGGCTGGGAATAAGGAATTTATTAATCTTTTCTATAGAAGAAACCCCTTTCCATATGGCTAAACAACCAACTATTAAAGCAATAGCATGTGTTACCAAAGGCCAAACGCTATTTTGGTAGCTATCCCAAATATGCATGGCACTTTGGGTGTTTAGTGGCAAAGGTTCTATGATCATGTATATAAAGTAGTAAATACACCAGCCTACTATTACAGAATAGAAGAAGGTGATGGCAGTGGCTACAAAAGCCATGAAAGCGCCCATCCAGGTAAGCTTGCCTTCTGTGGCGTTTTTAAATGCACCCACAAGGCCTAATCGGAATTTTCTACCAATGGCATATTCGCCTATTATAAGTGGTATACTCCACATGAATAGAAATATAATCCAGGCAAAAATGAATGCTCCGGCTCCTTCTGTGGTTCCGTTTTGTGCTACAATTCTGGGAAAGCGCCAGATGTTGCCTGTGCCTATGGCTATACCTAAAACACTGAGTAAAAATGCAAGTTTTGAAGAAAATCTTTGGTTGGATGTTTTGTTCATAATTTGGTTTAGTGTAGACAATGGTGATACTGCACAATGCAGCATAAAGAGTGTAATCACAAATATATATGGCACCCAACTGCCAAACAGAGAGAATATTAGCCAGAATAGGTATTATTTTAACTTTGTTTCCTTCTATAAGTGTGGTTTTATAGTAAATATCCTATTATCGATTTTAAACTGTATTATTTGAAGTGTGCCATATAATATTCTGTTTGATACTATATTGACAGATCGTTTCCTTATTTTGATTCGTTAGTGCTAATATGAAATATGTTTTATAGATTTAATGTTCATTAGCAGAATATTTATAGAACCTCTTTTATGAAACTTAGTGTATCCGCAACATTTGGGGTGTTATCTCTATTTGTTTACTTCAGTATCAAGGCGCAATCTCCCATCGCCGCTGAGCTGAATAATCAGTCCATTTCTGGTACTGTAACTATGAGAGGCATGCCTACACTAATAGATCCTGACGATAGCTATGAGGCGAATGTGGTAGGTCGGTCAGATTGGGGTAGAGTAAACCTAATGTATAGGGTGCCTGGAGGAGAATGGCTTTCTATCAATAAATATAATACCACTTTTGAAGCCACAGACAGTACTGCCACCATTATAGATAACCAACCCGGAATGCCGGTAGTGATGGAGCAGCACTTTTCACTGCAACCCAATGCTATTGATATGGACGTGACGGTGAAGGCAGCTATGCAATTTCCTATTGAAATAGGAGATTTATCTATAAAGCTACCGTGGAAGTTACCTGCAGGAGGAGGACAGGTAGAAGTTTTTGAAAGAGGCTTCACAAAACACCATTTTATATCAGGGCATGGTTCTTTTATTTATTTCACCAGGCCCTCTGGCAAAGGTCCATTTCTCATGGTTTTACCTAAAAAGGGGACAAAATTCGAATATTATGAAAGCCATGAGGGCAATTATGAGGTATTTATCCATTCACTTAAATCAGCCTCAGAAATAGAAGGCGGTACTTGGAGGCAGCCTCATACAAGTATTCATTTAGATAGTGCTAAGCGCGAAAGTAGAGAAGTTCATTACGGCGTGAAGTTCCGCTGGGCTAAAAACTGGGATGACATGAGGCAGGTTCTTTATGATGAAGGCCTTTTTGACATTAGATTAGTACCAGGTATGTCAGTGCCTACGGGTATGGAAGTGCTTTTTTCTCTGAGAACTAAAAACAAAATTGATAAACTACAAGCTGAATTTCCTGAGCAGACTTCTATTGAATATGTGCGGGAAACAAAAAAAGGGCATCATATCTATAAAGCCATTTTTAAAAAACTAGGTGAGAATTTAATTACTGTGCATTATAACGGTGATCATTATATGAATCTGGAATTCTTTGTCACCGAACCTTTAGAAACCTTATATAAAAAGCGTAGTGATTTTATTGTTCACTCTCAGCAGCATAGAGATTCTTCCAAATGGTATAACGGGCTATATTCCGTTTATGATATGAAGCATGGCGTACTCCGTGGTCCGGATAATACTGATGGCTTTGATGGCTGGTGGGGTTATGTTCTTGCCAGTGATGATCCTGGCTTATGTAAGGCACCTTATGTGGCTGCCAAAAATGTTTATTATCCTAATGAGGAAGAGATAGCTTCTGTGGAATATTACCTTGAGAACTACGTGTGGGATAAGTTACAACGTACAGATAAAGATGATCCTTATCCTTATGGAATATATGGAGTGCCTAATTGGAAGGTAGCCAGAGATCCTCTGGCCAGAGCGGGCACGCGTAGTCGCCAGCTGGATCGGATGCAGATTTGGAGATCATATGACTATCCTCATATTGTGATGCTTTACTATCACATGTATCAGGTGGCTAAGCTATATCCTGAAAAGGTACATTACCTGGATGCTGAAGGGTATCTGGAAAGAGCCTGCCAAACAGCGAAAGCCTATTTTACTTACCCTTATGAGATTTTCGGAGAGTATTATGAGACCTATAAGCAAGGGTGCTATAACGAGTTGGTGATTGAAAACCTGATAGCATATCTTGAAGAAGAAGGCAGGCAAAAGGATGCTGATTGGCTAAGAAATGAATATGAGAAAAAGGTAAAATACTTTATCTATGATGATCCCTATCCTTATGGTTCTGAATATTCTTTTGATAGGACCGCTTTTGAGTCTAGCTATGCTTTTGCCAAATACGGATTTACCCATGATATGCAATCTGATGAGCGCCTTTGGTATGATAAAACTGCTGAAAAATGGATGTCTCACCCGGAAGTGAATAAAAAGGCAGCACGTGATTTTATGGATCGACAGCATTATGCTAACCTGTCAGTAAGAGGATGGTTAGAAGCTAAATATTTTCTACTCGGGTCAGATTTCAATGGCAGTTCTGATCATCATGCACTCAGTTATATGGCGCGTATGGGCGGCTGGTCTGTGCTTGATTATGGCATTCATTTTTCAGAACAACCTTCTGACTGGCTACAGCTTGGGTATGCATCTTATTTAAGCCCCTGGTCATTAATGAATACCGGTACCGAGGCAAGTAACTATGGCTTTTGGTTTCCGGGTAAAGAAAATGACGGCGCTATGGGCTGGGCATTCACTTCAGTGAAAAGAGGCCCAAGCTGGATAAGAAAGGAAATGGATCGCGGACCGTGGTATTATGATGGTGAGGCTGATCTTGGTAATGGAGCAGCTTTTAGAATGGCAGCCACTATTCTTACTGAAGATCCTCTCTTCGGGTGGATAGCTTATGGGGGGCAGTTAGACAGAAAGAAAAAGGCTTTTCATATCATACCTCAAGATGGGCTGAGGGCTCAGTTTGCTGTAGTTACCGATCAAGAAAGAATACAGCTTCGGCTGGAAACGGATGGTTTTGCCAAAAATCAACCCATTACGGTAAGTAAAGACCAGAAGGAGATCAGCTTTGAAATTGAAAACAGATCAGGTACTGATCATACTAACCGATTGTACATAGAGAATTATCAGAATCTGAAATTTAAATGCTTAGTAAATGGGGCAGAAGTGAAGATTAATAAAGGAAAAGAGGGGAGTTACTATGCTAATATAGAAATGAGAGATCAATCACCTCAGGTGACTATTATTATACAACATTAAACCTATATAAAACTTTATGAGAAAGAATATACATTCTTGTTTCTTGGTGTTTGTGCTTTTGCAGTGTATTACTATTTCGGCTTCTTATGCGCAGGGAAGTGAAATGTACGAACCCATTGCTCAGTTTGAAGCAGATGAAAGAGCACTGAGCAGAACCTATAATATACATGAGAGTACAGAGTATTATGAGCGCATGACCAAGCTTTATGATAGCTGGAACAAGAGCATCAGTGATATGGATTTTGATGCCATGTCAGCCCAAGGTCAGGCAGATTATGTATTACTCAAAAATCTGGTAGAAAAAAGGCTGTATTTTCTAAATATCGAGCATGATAAGTTTGATGAAATCAGTCAGGTGTTAGAGGTAGCAGAGCCTTTATATGCATTTGTTAAATCTCGCAGACACGGAGCTGTGCCTGAATATAAAAAGCTGGCCGCTTCATTTGCTTCTATTGCTGAGAAGTTAAAGACTGAGGAAGAATCATTAAAAAAGGAACCATTTGAAAACTGGTTGGTAGCTCAGAAGGCTTCTGATGCTGTGGAATCTTTAAAGAGATCATTAGATGAGGCCTATCATTTTTATTATGCCTATGATCCGCAATTTACCTGGTGGATGGAAGAGCCTTATAAAACATTAGAGATAGCCCTGGGCACTTACAGTGAGTTTTTAAAAGAGAATTATAATACAACCAGCATAAAAGATGATGGCAGTGGTATTATAGGTAAGCCCATAGGAGAGAAGGCGATACGTAAAAGTCTGAGCTTTTCAATGATCCCTTACGGTCCTGAGGAGCTCATCAAAGCGGCGGAAGAACAGTTTCAATACTGTGAGGCAGAAATGTTGAAGGCATCAAAAGAGCTAGGCTTTGGTAAAGACTGGAAAGCGGCTTTGGAATATGTGAAAAACACTTATGTGCCACCAGCAGAACAACCTAAGTTAATAGATTCTCTGGCTTGGGAAGCTACTGCTTTTGTAGAAAATAATGACCTCATCACCGTTCCTGAAATGGCTAAAGAGACCTGGAGAATGATTATGATGACTCCTGAAAGACAAAAAGTGAATCCATTTTTCACAGGTGGGGAAGTAATAAGTATTTCATATCCTACTAACACCATGTCTCATGAAGATAAAATGATGAGTATGAGGGGCAATAACCCTAATTTCTCTAGTGCTACTGTGCATCATGAACTTATACCTGGTCACCACATGCAGCAGTATATGAACCAAAGATACAAGCCTTATCGCCGAATATTCTGGACCCCTTTCTGGACAGAAGGATGGTCACTTTACTGGGAGATTAACCTGTGGAATAAGCAATTTCCTGATACACCAGAAGAAAAAATTGGTATGCTCTTCTGGAGAATGCACCGCTGTGCAAGAATCATTTTCTCTTTAAGCTACCATCTCAATAAAATGACTCCACAAGAGTGTATTGATATGTTGGTAGACAGAGTGGGGCATGAGTATGCTAACGCTGAAGCTGAGGTAAGACGTTCGTTTGTAGGAGGATATGATCCCTTGTATCAAGTGGCCTATATGATTGGTGGTCTTCAGTTTTTCGCCTTGCAAAAAGAGTTAACCGCTCAGGGCTGGACAGAAAAGCAATATCATGACGCTGTAATGAAAGAAGGCAATATGCCTATAGAAATATTGAGATCTATTTTGATGAAGAAGAAGCTGGACAAAAACTTCAAAACCAAATGGAAGTTCTCCACTGATTTTAGATAATAAGATATTTTAATATTTAAGAGACGATTAAACCTAAATAATAACTTGAAGACTCATGTTATAATTTGCAGCATAGTTATTATGCTTTCCCTGAGCAGGTTAGGCCTGGCTCAGGGGCGGCAGCCTGATCTTAAATTTGTTCATTATTCATCGCAGGAGGGGCTGCCATCTTCCTATGTTAAAGACATAGTTCAGGATAAGTATGGCTTCATCTGGTTGGCTAACCGTGAGAATGTATGCCGTTTTGATGGTTATAATTTTAAAACCTTCCCCGCTTATACTGCTGATGGAGTAGAGTTTAATCTCAGAACAAGTGCCTTGATTACTACCTCAGATTCTGTGGTGGTATGCAAAGGAATGGATAACCAATATTACTATTTCAATCAGGAAAGCGAGGTGTTCAGCCCTTATGAAGCCTTCAATAAATTTGGAGGCTTTGATGAAGTGATTCCTGCAGTAGATAACGGCTTCTGGGTGCTCAAAGAGCAGCAGGTATTTCACTTAAAGGAACAAGGAGATGAGCTTATTCAGCTATCTAATTATTTCCCTGATCTGGATATGAGTAAAATCTCAGCTACCAGAGTAGTATCAAAAGGAGGTAAGTTAGCGATAGCGGGAGATCATTCTGATATTGTAATAGCCGAAAAGGCAGGCGTGTCTTATTACAACTTGCCCTTTGAGGAAGATATAGCGGCCTTTTATTTTGATAACTATAATAACCTTTGGGTGGGTTGCCACCAAAATGGGTTATGCCGCATAGATCTGGATACCCACAGCCTCGAGTTCTTCTCTAGTAATGCTGAAAACGGATTGCATCTGCCTCATAACATGGTGCACTGCCTGCAGGAAGATGCACAAGGACGCCTATGGATTGGTACCGAAGGAGGTCTTTGTCTATGGACTCCTGAAAAGCAGATTTTTGCCTACTATAAGCATGATCTCAAAGAAACTGATGGCTTAAGTTCTAACCCTATCTACACCGCATTTAAAGATCGGTCTGATAACATATGGCTGGGTACCTACTTTAGTGGTATCAATCTATGGAACTCTGGGAGTAGCTTTTTTAACATGCTGCCAGCCGGTATCTGTGACCTCTGCCTGAGGGGGAATGCAGTTAGCTCTCTAACCGAAGATGATCAGGGCAATATTTGGATCGGCTTGGAAGATATGGGACTTAACATGCTTAATAAGCGCACGGGAAGAATAAAGAACTATCCTATTGACAATGGAGCACATCATGGTTTAAGCTATGGTAATGTTCATGATTTGTATTTCGCCAGTAAACACGAGCTTTGGATAGCCACTTATACCGGAGGTATTAATATTCTCAACACCGAAACAGGGCATTTTGACTATATCAATAAGACTAATAGTGCGCTGATGGCCAATAATATATATGATCTTCAGAATAAAGGAGATTCAATATTTATAGCTACCAGTAATGGTATAAATGTCTATCAGCGTTCAACAGATAACCTGATGCCATTCTTTGAGGATGTATTTGAAGGTCTGGTAGTCGAAAGCATAGCCTTAACTAAGGATCTGGTATGGTTCTCTACCCGAGAAGCCATTTATAGCTATAATTCGAAGAAAAAAGTAGTTAAGAAGTTAGAGAAAATAGATTTAAAAGGCATCAACTTCGTAAAAAGTGATTCTAAAGGCCGGTTATGGATTGGGGACAGTTTTTCAGGTCTTTATTGCTATTCTGAGGAGGCTGATAAGGTCTATCGCTTCAATAAACATAATGATTTTGTTGGCACTTGGTTTTACGGTTTGCAAGAAGGGGCTGATGGCCATTTTTGGGCGAGTACTGATCAAGGGCTGATTCGGCTGAACCTGGAAGATTCTACGTCCACTGTGTTTAATAATGATTCAGGGGTTCCTTTTAGTCAGTTTAACTATAGAGCTGCATTCAAAGACAGTAAGGGAATTATTTATTTTGGTAGTAATCAGGGTCTTATATACTTTGATGAAGAGAAAAGTGGTTTGCTCAATGAGTGTCCTGGAAGGGTAGCATTCACTGATTTTGAACTGTTTAATGAATCTGTTCGCCCAGGAACTGAAAATTCACCTTTAGATGAGTCTATTAACCTTACTGACAAGATAGAGCTGGAATATGAACAGAATGTATTCACTTTAGAATTCTCCGTGAGGAATTATGCCAATAAGGGAAAAGGCCATTATGCTTATTATTTGGAAGGTTTCGAGAGTGGTTACAACTATGCCGGCAGTCGTAATTTTGCTTCTTATACTAACCTGAGCCCTGGAGAATATACTTTCAAGGTAAAAGCATCACTCAATAATGTTAATTGGGACAGCCCGGTTACAGAGATTAAAATAGTGGTAAAACCTCCCTTTTGGATGTCCGGATGGGGATATGCGCTTTATGCGTTCATTATTCTTACTGTTTTTGTAATCATATATTGGGTTGGTGCACGCATTCAAAAATCGAAAACCATGGTGGAGATTGAGCGGAAAGAGCGTATGCATGCAGTAGAGCTTAATCAGGTGAAATTGGAGTTTTTCACCAATATATCTCATGAACTCAGAACACCATTGACGCTCATTATTGGGCCACTTTCTAAATTGCTTTCTGATGCTAAAGTGAGTCCAACGGTAAAAAAGCGGCTCTCTGCCATTGATTTAAATGCAAGAAGGCTGTTGAAATTGCTTAACCAGTTGTTAGAATTCAGGAAAATAGAAAGCGGAAATGCAGCGTTGAAAGTGAGCAAAGCGCGCATCAGTGATCTTATGGATAACCTGGAGCAATCTTTTAAAAATACCGCTAAGGAGAATAAGCTTACCTTAAATTTTGATTACAAAAATGCTAATCAGGAAATATGGTTTGACCAATCTAAGGTAGAGAAGGTGCTCATCAATTTGATTTCTAATGCCTTTAAGTTTACCGATCAAAACGGAACCATTACGGTAAGTGCGGAGGTAAAAGAAAACAGGCTCACCATTAAGGTAAAGGATACCGGCAGAGGTATGGAACAGCGCGTAGTAAGCCGCATTTTCGATCGCTTTTACCAATCAGAGAAAAATGATGTGGATGTGAAGAAATACTTTGGCTCTGGTATTGGTCTGGCTTTCGTTCAAAGTCTGGTGGAGCTGCATAAAGGAGTTATCAAAGTGAAAAGTACTCCAAATATAGGTACGGTGTTTAAAGTGCAGATTCCTGTAAATATGGAATCTTATTCTGAAGATGAAAGACGTACTTCTGAGTATGTTCCAGACTTACAGCATGAACCTTTAGTGCTTACTCCAGCTATTATCGATGACGAAAATGAAGAAGCAGGACAGGAGGAAGATAAGAGGCCGGCTATATTGGTAGTAGAAGATAACCTAGAGCTTATAGAGTTTATTTCGGGCACGCTAAGTGAACATTATCAGGTGTTTAAGGCTGGTAATGGATTGGAAGGTTTAAAAGTGCTGGAAGATCAGCAGATAGATCTTATTGTGAGTGACGTAATGATGCCGCTTATGAATGGTCTTGAATTTACCAGTAAGGTGAAAAGTAATATTGAGACCTCTCATATACCCGTGATGTTGCTTACCGCTAAAGGAGGACCCGAAAATACTTTTGAAGGCATGAAAACAGGGGCTGATTATTATATTGAAAAGCCTTTTATGGCTCATATTCTCGAATATAATATTTTCAACGCCTTAAATACCAGAAGAAACCTGATCAAAAGGTTTAAAGTAGACGCACTGATGCCTGTGACTGAACTGACCCATTCAGATGCCGACAAAGAATTTATAAATAAGCTTACTGACATTATTAAAGAGAATATTGATAAGCCTTCTTTAGATGTTAGCTTTCTGATGAATGAAATAGGGCTGAGCCGCTCAATGTTACATATTAAATTGAAGAAAATAACGGGTAATTCTGCTACGGAGTTTATTAATACTGTAAGGCTGAAGGAGGCTCTGAAGTTAATGGCGGATTCTGGTTGTAATGTTTCAGAGGCTGCATATAGAACTGGTTTTTCTAGTCCTACCTATTTCACTCGCAGGTTTAAACAGTATTATGGACAGACCCCAAGAGATTTTTTACAAAAAGAGCCTTCATAAGGGAACTTACAAGGGACTGTTTGTTGTATAAATAACGCTTTTGATACTTTTTATAAGAGGAGGTGACTGTAATCGGGATTGCGGCACCTCTTCTTGTTTTATCCCCATGAGTCATTTCTGCAAAAGCAATTATTTCTTCCTTCTCAAAGTCATAAAATTTCTACTCCGTAACTCGCTGGTTAGGAGGTGAGGAGCAATGATTTATGAGAAAAACTAACTTATGTTTTAGTAAAGCCTTAAAAGTGAACAATAGTGCAGAATGGCCTCTATAGCACATGTTTTAAGGTGAAATTCAACTTATGTGCTGGTTTTGTGAACATTAGTTGGCTTACTAATAAACCAATTCATCGTTTTTTGTAACATACAATTTTGTATGCCCATCCTTTTCTGTTATGTTAATTTGATGTGCAATAACAGGGTACATTGATGGTTAATTTATTAGTGTTAATATCAAATAATATTGGAGGTAAAAATGAACACCCGGCATTGGAAATGTGCTTTATTGATTTTGCTTGTAGCAATCTCATATTCGTGTAGTAATACTTCTGACTCATTCGTTGTAAAACAAACGGGAGAGCTCAAGGAGGCCAAGAAGTTCGATATCGAAGCGGTAGAACTCTTGGATGGCCCTTTTAAACATGCTACAGAGCTAAACATTAAGACATTATTAGAGACTTTTGAACCTGATCGCTTATTAGCCAGGTTTAGAATAGAGGCTGGTCTGGAGCCAAAGGCAGAACCATACGGTGGCTGGGAAGCAGAGACCATTGCAGGGCATACGTTGGGTCATTATCTAAAAGCCTGTGCGCTTATGTATAAAACTACGGGCGATGAAAGGTTTGCTGATATTGTAAGGCATATAGTAGACGAGCTGGCCGAGTGTCAGGCTCAGGACCCTGATGGGTACATCGGTGCTTTCGCTAACGGAAAGAAAATTTTTACTGAGCAGATAGCTAAAGGAGAAATCCGTTCTCAAGGCTTTGACCTTAACGGCATCTGGGCTCCATATTATACTCAGCACAAAGTATTATCTGGTCTTATAGCTGCTTATGAATTAGTAGGTTATGAAAAAGGAATAGAAGTAGCTGAAAAGTTCTCAGATTGGGTTTACACTGTTGTTAACGATCTGAGCCATGAAGAGATTCAGGATATGCTACATTGCGAATATGGTGGTATTAGCGAGTCTTTTGTAGAGCTTTATGGCATTACTAATAATGAAAAGTACTTAGAGCTTTCTAAAACTTTTTATGATAATGTGATACTAGATTCACTGGCTAATGAAGTAGATGTGTTGCCTGGAAAACACGCAAACACTCAAATTCCTAAGCTTATTGCTTCTGCCAGAAGGTATGAAATAACTGGTGATGATAAGGATAAGAAAATGGCTAAGTTCTTCTGGGACAGAGTGGTGCATCATCATTCTTATGTTACAGGAGGTCACTGTAATCATGAATATTTTGGTGAGCCAGATCACCTTACTAACCGTTTAAGCAACGAGACTACAGAAACTTGTAATGTATACAACATGCTGAAGCTTTCTCGTCATTTATTTCAGTGGAAACCTGATGCCGAAATTGCTGACTTCTACGAAAGAGCATTGTTTAACCATATTCTTGCTTCTCAACATCCTCAAACAGGTAAGGTGATTTACAACCTGTCTTTAGAAATGGGTGGTTATAAAGAGTATCAAGACCCTTACTGGTTTACTTGCTGTGTGGCAAGTGCCTTGGAAACACATTCTAAATATGGTAGAAACATCTATTACCATAGTGAAGACGAATTATATATAGCTCAGTTTATTGCTTCTACGCTTAACTGGGAAGAAAATGGATTTAAAGTAACTCAAAATACGTCATATCCTGAAGAGCAAAGCACTAAGCTTACAATTAATACAGAAAAGCCTCAGGAGTTGGCTATTAAAATAAGATATCCATACTGGGCTAAAGATGGTGTAGTGTTAACTGTAAATGGTAAAGAGCAAGAAGTATCTCAAGATGCTCAAAGCTTTGTAACACTTAAGAAAGAATGGCAAGATGGAGATGTAATTGAGGTTAAATTCCCGTTCTCTCTAAGATTAGAAACCATGCCTGATGATAGTGATCGTGTAGCTGTAATGTACGGACCGTTAGTATTAGCCGGAGATTTAGGTGAAGTAAAAGACTCATCTGCTTATGATCCTTTATATGTACCAGTAATTATGTCTACAGATCGTGATCCTGCTAACTGGTTAAGACCAGTAGAAGGGGAGCCTAATACTTTTGAAACTGTAGAAGTAGGTACACCTCGTCAGTTTGTGCTTAAGCCTTTCAATAAAACTTTTGATAGAAGATATTCAGTATACTTTGATATGTTCAGCCAAGAGAAATGGCAAGCATACCAGGCTGAATACCAGGCTAAGCTAGAGGCTAAAAAAGCAATGGAAGCTAAAACTGTTGACTTCTTCCAGATGGGAGAGATGCAGCCAGAGAGAGATCATAGTTTTACTGGAGACAAAGTACATGTGGTAGAAATGAGACATAGAAAGGCTCGTCAGGCAGAAAGAGGCGGTTCTTTTGAGTTTACTATGAAAGTGAAAGGAGACACCCCTATGACGCT
Source organism: Fulvivirga maritima (assembly GCF_021389955.1). NCBI lineage: Bacteria > Pseudomonadati > Bacteroidota > Cytophagia > Cytophagales > Fulvivirgaceae > Fulvivirga > Fulvivirga maritima. The sequence goes on along the minus strand of NZ_CP089980.1, from coordinate 5,520,828 downwards.
CGTAGCAGAATATTGGGGCGGTTATACCGGATCTAAAACATTTGATATACTGGTTGATGGTGAGAAAATCGCCACAGAAAATATCACAGATAAAAAACCAGGAGAATTTTTATACGTGGAATACGAAATTCCTACTGAGCTTACCTCAGGTAAGGATAAGGTTAAAGTGTCCTTTAAACCTCACGAAGGTCACAGAGCAGGCCCTGTATTCAACGTAAGGACAATGAAGCGTGAGAGTATTTAGTGTATTTTTTATTTAACGTTTCAAAAGTTAAAGGGAGAGCTCTCGGGCTTTCCTTTTAACTTCTTTTAATCATACTATGAATCGACTAATCTTATGTCTTGCCCTGCTAATAGCTGGTGCCAGTCTAAAACTTCAGGCGCAGCAGCTTAAACATAATTCACCAGGAGCAGGCAACCCTATATTACCCGGCTATTTTGCAGATCCTACTGTTAAAAAATTCAATGGCCGCTATTTCATTTATGCTACTACTGATGGTACCGGTTGGGGCTTGGGCCCTTCACAAGTGTGGTATTCTGATGACTTTGTAAACTGGACCAAAGCAGAAATGAATTGGCCTACCACAGAAGTATACTGGGCGCCAGATGTATGGTTGGGTAAAGATGATCAGTATTACATGTATTACAGTCAGCCAGTGCAGCTGCATGGTGGCGCGGCAGATACACCTTATGGCCCATGGAAAGGGCTTACTCCAGATGATGAACCTATAGTGCCTGACCGTTTTGTTAAAAATGTAATTACCCTGGATGGACAGTCTTTTCTGGATGATGACGGCTCCAGATACTTATATTGGGGTACCTGGGGTATTTATGATGGCTTTGGTGCAGGTTGGGGTAAGTTTAATCCTGATATGAAGTCCTTCGAGAGCAAAGGCATCATTCCTAATACGCAGGCTACAGATTTTTTTGAAGCGCCTTTTATGTTTAAAAGAGGCGATACTTATTATTTTACTTACTCTTCAGGCTCTTGCCATGATGGTACCTACCGCGTGCAGTATGCTACCAGCAAATCACCTACAGGGCCTTTCACTTTTGCTGATAATAATCCCATTCTGTCTACTAATGCAGATGGTTCTGTCCACGGTCCTGGGCACCACTCTATATTGAAGGAGGGTGATCAGTATTATATCATTTATCATCGTCATGATAATCCTCATTCCAGTAATGGCTTTCACCGTCAGGTAGCTGCCGATAAGTTGGAGTTTGATGATGAAGGAAGAATTAAAAAAGTTGTTCCTACTCATGAAGGTATCGGGTTATTGGGTAAAGACACCAATCCGTTTCCTAACCTTCTTTACCAGAAAAAAGTAAAAGCTTCATCTCAGTACAGTGAAGATTTCCAAGCGGCTTATGCTGTAGATAATAATTATGGCACCTTATGGATGCCTGCTTCTGATGATTATACCCCAACTCTGGAGGTAGATCTGGGAAGCGAAAAAGACATTAAAAGAACACGCATTGCTTTTCAATATGCCACTCATTTTTTTCAGTACCTCATAGAGTATTCGCTTGATGGCAAGACATGGCAAGTATATGCTGACAAAAGAAATAACATTCAGGATGGTAGCCCTATGACGGACTATAATGAGGTGAAGGCTCGCTATCTGAAGTTAACCATCACCGGTGTAGGTAAGCAGGGTTTCCCATTGGCTTTATGGGATTTTGGAGCCTATGAAGGATATGAGCAAGACCCGGAACAAATGCTCGTGAACCTGCAAGCCGCAGATATTGATGGTGCCGTTTGGCAAAATAACCGGGGTATGTACGGAGGAGAATATCAGTTAGTTGGTGCTGAGACTGGTGTTTTAGCAGGGAATAATTGGGTGAGTTTAGAAAAAGGCATCACAGGAAATGTGCCTGTGGTTGCTAAAACTAATCCTAAAATGGATTATACACTAGTAGCTTCTTTTATGAAGGATGACAAGCTGGAATATGTCTATTTCACCTGGAATCATTTTGCTAAAGATGCATTTGGAAGCTTGAAAGGATCGATAAAAATCAATCAGGCAACACACAATAAATGGTATAAGGTACTCAAACCATATTTTGAAACGGGTCGTTTACAAACCAATGAAAAACTGGTAAGCTTAAAGGTGTTTAATCGCATGTTAGCTCCTTCAGAAGCAGCTTACTATGGTAAACTTGCCTATAAAGAACCGACAAAGGCCTCTGTAAAATCAAAAGGTTTAGTGGTTTCATTAAACGCGGATCAACTGGAGTTAGGTAGCCTTACTGAGGCTTTAGATAATAATGGTGAAGTAAACGGCACCTTTAAGGCGGAAGGCAGTGCTCCGGTAGTGGAATTAGTAGCCGGTAAAAAGGCCTTAGTTTTTGATGGACATCAATCTTTGAAATCTGATTTTATAACACTCATTACCCTAACTGGTGATAATCCTTTTACGGTAGAATCATGGGTGTACAATGAACAAATCGCTCCTGCCGAGTGCCTGGTAGATTGGGCTGCTCAGAAAGGACGGCTGCTCACTTCTTCCAGGGTTTTGTATGGCAGTAACCCTGAAGGCGGAGCGGTGAGCCATCAGGAGTGGGCTGATATGGGCTTCAATGGCGGAGCTCCTGAAGCATCAAAATGGCATCACATCGTTATTACTTTCGATGGCTACATGGAAAAGGTGTACGTTGATGGGGTACTAAATGGTGAAGAACAGAAAATGCTGTTTGTCGAGCCTGGCAGTTACATTCATGTAGGGAATTCGGCTAATAAAGAAGTGCCTTTCTCTGGTGCTTTGGCTTCTTTAAAAATGTATGATAAAGCGCTCAGCTATGATGAAATCAAAAGCCATTATACAGCCGAAGGAGATAATGATAAAATAGCGGTTTACTTCTCTGCAGCAGGTTTGGGCTATGATCAATTCGATAGCTGGCCTAATCAAGGAAAGGCAGCAGGTAAGCTTACTGTGGCAGGGGAACAGGCTCAGGTAGAAGTGGTAGATGGTAAGCTCGCTTTGGTAGTGAATAAAAAGGGGCTATGGTCATGGAAAGCCGATAATAAAGTGCAAACCACGGGAGATTATCACATAGTTCTTAATGCTTATGATAAAGGTAAATGGCATGAATATGTGCTGACTAAAAAAGGAGCTGATATCACTACTTACGTAGATGGCGAACCAGGTAAAGCCAAAATATTAGATAAGATGAACCATGGTCTACTTTCTACCGGTCATTGGTACTGGAAGGGAAGCCTTACAATGGCATCACTTACTTTCACTGAAGGATCTCTTACTGCTGCTGAAGTGCAAGCGCAGTGGCAGCAAACTTTAAAAGGAATTAATAAAACCAGTTCCAAAGCTTCATTTGCTCAAAAGCCTGAGGCTATGAATTCTGTAGCAGCTCATATGGTCGCAAAGTCATTTGAAGGGCAGCCAGTGAAATATCTGTTTATTGGTGGTGAAAACAAACATTCACAGTGGCAGCGATCAGCAGAATATATTGATCATTCTTTACAACCTGATCATTCTTACACATACAAATACCTGGTGCAGGATCAGTATGGTAATATAATAGCCACCTCTGATGAAGTTTCAGTGGCTACCAACAAAAGTACTTATAATGAGTTTTTACAAACTTTTGATCAAGAGCAAGAAGTGAAGTCAAATGACTTTTTGGGCTTTGATGGCGCTTTGCTGCCCGGAAATACAGATAATGGTGCCACAGAGCTAAAAACAACCGACGGAAACATAAAATTAGCATCTGTAGGTGGTGGCTGGGACGGCCAGCTTAAAAATGGCGCTTTCATTTATAAAGAAGTACAGGGTGATTTTGTGGTAGAGGTAGAAGTGAAAGATTATGCTGGCCTGGCTAATCATGAGTCAGTAGCTTATAATGATGGCGGACTGATGGTTGCTTTACCCAAAGCAGAAGGGAAGTCAAACTGGAGTTTGGTAAGCCTGAGCTTTTTCCCATTATACAATCAGGGTAACATGCTCACTAATCAGTCTCAACATATGCGCTATCAGCAGGGTAACTTATTGGGGTGGAAAGCGCACCGTTTTCTACAGATTCAGAAATCAGGCAAGCAGCTGCATTTACGCACCAGTGAAGATGGCAAAGAGTGGACAGAGATGCCCGGCTCACCGGTAGAAAGAGATGATTTTGAGGGCGAGAAATTGTGGGTAGGTCTATGGCATGCTACTTATTCTAATAATGAAGGGTATGTGGAGTTTGATGATTTTAGATTATCAGAACAAAAGTAGCAGGTAAGCGCATTCTGACCTTATTTAAACATTTGTGTTGGTCAATAGAACATAAGTGAGGTTAAAAAAGTCGGATTTTTGATAAACTTGAAAGAGAAAGCAGATAACAGATTTAATAAACATGAATTTGAGATTAAGAAAAATGAAAGTAACCAGGATAATGCTGATCGCTTTATGCTGCGTAATGCTGCTCACTTCTTGTGATAAGAAGGTGGCTGAGCAAACGCAAGAGTCAGAAGAAGGTCCTATTACTAATGTGCCATTTACATCAGTAAAGATCACTGACACTTTTTGGTCAGAGAAGCTAGACCGTAACCGTGAGGTAACTATACCTATTGCCATTCAACAATGCTATACTACTGGCAGGGTTGATAATTTTAAAATTGCGGGTGGACTGATGGAAGGTAAATACCAGACTCAAATGCCTTTTGATGATACTGATATCTACAAGCTTATAGAAGCGGCTAGTTATTCATTACAAAACCATCCTGACCCTCAGTTAGAAGCTCGTGTTGATACCTTAATTTATTACATAGGTAAAGCTCAGGAGCCCGATGGTTATATTTATACCAGCCGTACTATAGATCCTAAGCACCCACACCCATGGGCTGATACTACCCGTTGGACTGCCGCTGCTAAAGGATGGTACGGTAGCCATGAGCTATATGATTGTGGTCACTTATTTGAGGCTGCCGCTGCTCACTATGCTGCTACAGGAAATTCTTCTCTTCTGGATATAGCCACTAAAACAGCTGATTTGTTGGTGAAAGATTTTGGCCCCGGAAAACTAGAGTTTGGCCCTGGCCATCAGGTAGTAGAAATGGGCTTGGTGAAAATGTACCATGCTACAGGTAAAAAGGAATATTTAGACTTAGCCAAGTTCTTCCTAGATGTACGTGGCCCCGGTGGTGAAGAATATAGCCAGGCGCACAAAAAAGTGATCGACCAAAGAGAGCCTGTAGGTCATGCTGTAAGAGCTACTTACATGTATTCTGCTATGGCGGATATCGCTACGCTTTATGATGAAAAAGATTACTTAACAGCACTCAACGCTATTTGGGATGATCTTGTACATAAGAAAATATACATTACCGGTGGTATTGGTTCAGGTGGAGGTAATGAAGGCTTCGACGCTGCTTACAAGCTTCCTAACATGTCAGCTTATTGTGAGACTTGTGCTTCAGTAGGTAACATTAACTGGAACGAGCGTATGTTTCTTTATGATGGTGACGCTCGTTATATAGATGTGATGGAGCGTACGCTATATAATGCTTTCCTTTCTGGAGTATCACTTACAGGAGATAGATTTTTCTACCCAAATGTGTTGGAATCATTAGGTCAGCATAACAGAGGTGCATGGTTCGGTACTGCTTGTTGTCCTCCTAACGTAGCGCGTACACTACCTTCAGTACCTGGTTATGTTTACGCTAAAGGCCCTAACTCTATTTATGTGAATTTATATATGGCTAACACGGCTGATATTGACCTTGGCGGTGAAAGTGTAAAAGTAGAGCAAGAAACAAAATACCCCTGGGAAGGGCAGGTTAACATTAAACTTGATCCTGCTACTGAAAAAGAGTTTGCTTTAAAAATGCGTATTCCGGGCTGGGCTAATGATGATGTTATCCCTGGAGATCTGTATCACTATGCTGATGGTCATGAAGATAAATATTCCATTACTGTGAATGGTGAGGAAGTAGATTTCACAATGGATAATGGCTATGCTGTAGTGAATAAAAGCTGGGCAAAAGGAGATGTAGTAACTATTGATTTTGATATGACTCCGCGCATAGTGGAAGCTAGCGATAGTGTAGCTGCTGATAAAGGTAAGATGGCTATCCAAAGAGGGCCAATAGTATATGCTGCTGAGTGGCCTGATGCTGAAGGAGGTAAAGTGCTTAACCTTATTTTTGATGAGAAACAAGAATTCACTAGTGCGTACGAAGCTGATAAATTAGGTGGAGTAGTAGTGGTAAAAGCTAAAGCCAAAGCGGCCAAAGCTAAACTTGAAGGCGGTATTGAATACAGTGAGGAACAAGAGATAGAACTTATCCCTTATTACACCTGGAATAACCGTGGAGCAGGTGAAATGATGGTTTGGTTACCTGTTAACGAAAGCAGTGTAAGACCATTGCCTTCACCTACTATTGCAAGTACCAGTAAAGTGAGTGCTTCCAGAGAAAACAAAATGTTGGTAGCGCTAAACGACCAGTTGCTACCAGAAAACTCAGGTGACCGTGAATGGCCATACTATCACTGGTGGCCCAAAAAAGGTACAGCTGAGTGGGTACAATATGATTTTGAAGGTACTAAAACTATATCTTCATCTAAAGTATACTGGTTTGATGATGAGCCTTTCGGTGAGTGCAGAATTCCTGCTTCATGGGAAATGCAATACAAAACCAGCAATGGAGATTGGAAAACAATAAAAGCAGACTATCCTGTGGTAAAAGATGACTGGAGTGCAGTTTCTTTTGATCCGGTTACGGCTACAGCTGTGAAGCTTAAAATACAGCTTCCTGAAAAATTCTCAGCCGGTATTCATGAATGGATAGTTGATTAATGAACGTGAAAGTGAAAAGAGCATTTTTATTTTGCCTCTTGTTATGTTTCCTTATGGGTGGGTTGCAAGCGCAGCCCACTCGTGAGGATTATAAGCATGCTGATGAGGTAGCAGGTTATGGAAAGCTGGCTTATGGTACCAGAATAGAGCCGGAATGGCTCAATGGTTCTTTATTTTGGTATAAAATAAACAGGAAGGAAGGTAATGAGTATGTGGTATATGATATGGAGCAGGAAAGCTCGTCTACGCCGCTTAATCAGGAAGACCTGGCTGCCCAACTTAATGATAGCTTAAGCAAAGACTTTAAGCCTTTTAAACTACCCCTAAGAAATGAGAAATTTTCAGATGATTTAACCTCATTTTCATTCCACCTCGATGGGTTTAAATGGACCTATGGACTAAAAAATAAATCATTATCTAAAGAAAAACTACCCGAAAGGCCTGACTGGGGCTACTGGGCAGAAGCCAGAGATGAATTGGGCAACGATCCTGTAACTTCACCTGACGGTAAGTGGGTTGCCTTTATCAAAAACTATAATGTAGTAGTAAAAGATAAAGCTTCTGGTAAAGAAACAGTATTAAGTTTTGATGGAGCTGAAGGTAATCTCTATTCTTCTTACCTTGCCTGGTCTCCTGATTCTAAAAAATTAGCTACGTATCAGGTTCGTCCTAACGTGAAAAAGTATTTCTATTTAATAGAATCTTCGCCAAACGATCAACTACAACCTAAGCTGCACAAAAGGGAATACCTAAAGCCCGGAGACGCAGTACCTATTAAGCAGCCTGCACTATTTGATATTGAAACTTTAAAGCAAATAGCTGTTGATGGTCAGCCTTTTGAAAATCAATTTGACCTTTCTCACATCCAGTGGATGGAAGATAGCAAAGGCTTTATTTTTGATTTTAATGAAAGAGGTCATCAGAAGTATCAGGTAGTGCGGGTTAATGCTGCTACAGGTAAGACCAAAGTGCTTATTGAAGAAACCAGCAATACTTATGTAGAATATCCTCAGCTGCGCAAATGGATGTATAACGATGATAAACAAATTATTTGGAAATCACAGCGCGACGGTTGGTTTCACTTGTATTTGTATGATGCAGTGAGCGGTGAACAACAGAAGCAAATCACTAAAGGTGAATGGCTTGTGCGTAATGTGGTAGATATTGATCAGGAAACAGGACAAATCTGGTTTGAAGCTTCGGGCTTGAAAAAAGGGAGAAGATCCATATCAGATTCATCTTTGCACAGTAAATATTAATGGAAAGCACTTTAAAGACCTTACAACTGAGAATGCTAACCATCATACCTGGCTTTCGCCTGATAAAAAGCACATCATAGATCGTTACAGCAGAGTAGATATGGCTCCGGTTCTCGTTCTTAGAGATGGAGAAAGCGGTAAAGTGATTAAAAAACTGGAGGAGGCTGATATAAGCGAATTAACGGCTAAAAACTGGAAGGCTCCAGAAGTTTTTACTACCACAGCCAGAGATGGAAAAACGGATATTTGGGGTATTATTTACAGACCTACTAATTTCGATCCTAATAAGTCATACCCGGTAATAGAGTACATATATGCAGGCCCCGGCTCTAACTATGTACCAAAAGACTTTACTACTTCATATTGGTTTTCAGGGTTAGCTGAGCTGGGCTTTATAGTAGTTCAGCTAGATGGCATGGGTACCGGAAACCGTTCTAAGGCTTTTGGTGAAGTGTGCTATAAGAACCTCAAGGACTCGGGCTTCCCTGATAGAATGAAATGGATAAAAGAGGCCGCTGAAAAATACCCTTACATGGATATTGATAGGGTAGGGCTTTACGGAGGTTCCGCAGGTGGGCAGAGTACTGTAAACGGTTTATTGCAATATCCTGAATTTTATAAAGCGGGAGTGGCTGCTTGCGGTTGTTATGATAACCGTATGGATAAAATCTGGTGGAATGAGCTCTGGATGGGGTATCCGACAGGGCAGGAGTATATTGAAAACTCGGCTATTGAAAATGCCGATAAGCTGCAGTCTCAGCTCATGCTTATTCTGGGAGAAATGGATGATAATGTGGACCCTTCTTCTACCATGCAATTGGTTGATGCACTGATTAAGGCAGATAAGGAATTCGAATTAGTAGTGTTGCCAGGTATGAATCATACTTTGGGTGGAGAGTATGGAGAGAGAAAGCGAAGAGATTTCTTTATCAGAAAGCTTCAGGGTGAAAAAACACCTGATTGGAATAAGTAAGATTGATGGTACTTTATTGTAGATTTTTATAGTATTAGGCTAATTTTAGCATACTAACTAAAATATAACTTATGACTCGTTTTTCTTTCATAATAACGCTACTACTACTGGTGTCTGCAGCTCAGGCACAGCAAAGTTTTGATGTAAAATCACCCGATGGAGACCTGCAATTACAGGTGACCCATGGTGATCAGATTTCATTTCAGGTGAAGCATAAAAACAAGCTCACCGTAAAAAATGCCACTATTGCACTGGACTTAGGTTCTGGCAAAGTGCTCGGAAAAGATGCTCGGCTAAAGTCCAATAGCATCAATTCAAAAGAAGAGACTACCTCATTTGTAGTTTCTAGTAAAGACAAAGAAGTGACGGCCGCTTATAATGAACTCATTTTAAAATTTAAGGAGAAGTTTAGCCTTGAGTTTAGAGTTTATAATGATGGCGTGGCTTACCGATTTATAACAGCATTAGGCAAGAAGAATATTCAGGTTTATAATGAGCAGCTGGATCTTGATTTTCCGGAAGGCTCTACTTCTTATTTCCCTAAGGAAAAAAGCATGTATTCTCATTTTGAGCAGGAGTTCATTTATCAGGCTATAGATACTATACCTGCTGGTGATTTCTGCGCTATGCCCGTACGGTTCGATGCCAAAGATGGAGCGGCAGTGCTCTTAACGGAGGCCGATCTGTATGATTACCCTTGTTTGTTTCTGGAGAAAAAGACTACAGGTGGTTTTGAAGCTTCGGCTGCACCTGTAGTTCTTGAAACCAGACCTTTAAAAGGCAGATCAGATAGGTCAGAGGAATTTGTAAAGCAGGCCGATTATATTGCCGAAACCACAGGCTCCAGATCATTTCCATGGAGAGTATTTGTCATCAGTGATGATGATCGTGATTTTGTGAAGAGCAATTTGGTAATGCAACTCTCAAGACCTAATACCCTTAAAAGTACCGACTGGATAAAGCCCGGCCGTATTGCCTGGGATTGGTATAACGCTAACAACATCTATGGAGTTGATTTTGAGTCAGGCATTAATACACAGACTTATAAATATTATATCGATTTTGCTTCTGAATACGGCTTAGAGTACGTTATTCTGGATGAAGGATGGACCAAAACTACTACCGAAGTGATGGAGTCTAACCCTGATATTGACATACCAGAGTTAGTTTCATATGCTAAAAGTAAAAATGTAAATCTTATTCTCTGGTTATTATGGCATCCTTTAGATAAGAATATTGAAGGAATATTAAGCTTGTACCATCAGTGGGGAGTTAAAGGTATTAAGGTCGATTTTATGCAGCGAGCAGATCAGTATATGGTAAATAGCTATGAACGCATTGCTAAAATTGCTGCTGAAAATGAGCTGATGGTTGATTTTCATGGTGCATTTAAGCCGGCTGGTTTAAGGAGAGCATACCCTAACGTAATGACTTATGAAGGGGTTTTAGGTAATGAAAACAATAAATGGAGCGAACAAATTACGCCAGAGCATACGGTCACTTTGCCGTTTACTCGCATGGTAGCCGGACCTATGGACTTTACTCCCGGAGCAATGGCTAATGCCCAACCTCTTAACTACCACGTCTCTTTTGACAGACCTATGAGCATAGGAACTCGTTGCCATCAAGTAGCCATGTATGCTGTGTATGAAAGCCCTTTACAAATGCTGTGCGATGCGCCTTCAGCTTATCTTGAAGATAAAGAAACTACCAGCTTTATTGCTCAATTTCCTGCTGCGTGGGATGAAACTAAAGTGCTTGAAGGTAAAATAGGAGAGTACATAGCAATAGCTCGCAGAAGTGGCGACAAATGGTATATTGGAGCTATGACCAATTCATCAGCCCGAGATATGGAGCTGGACTTAAGCTTTTTGGAAGATGGAAACTATACTATAGAACTGATGAAAGATGGTATAAACGCCGAAAAGTACGCTGAAGACTATAAAAAAGAACAAAAAACACTATCTGATAATAAGAAAGTAACCCTGCATATGGCCAAAGGTGGCGGCTGGGCTGCTATTATCAGCAAGAAATAATTGGTTAATTATATTGAAGTGAGGAAAAGTCCCTGAGAGAAATTTCAGGGGCTTTTTTATTATTATCAAGTATACTTACTAAGCCTTTGTGCAGAAATCTTCAATAAAGCTAAGGATTTAAGAAAGGCCTATTTTTCAAACTTCTTTCACCTCACGACAGTACAGCAAGATGAAACCACAATCGAGTCACATTGAGCCGCGTCGAAGTGTAGACGATCGGTACTGATTCATGATCTACTTCCTAAAAATCAGGGTCATCTCGACGGCAGGAGAGATCTATTTATTGGTTTAAGTAAAGCTTTTCATACAGCTGTTTGCTTGCTTAATCCACTGTCTGCATTTCATAGCTGAGGTTTCTTACCTTTTTGCAATCGATCAAAAAAGTAACAAAAAACTCTTTCTTGCTGTGAGGTCTTCCACTCACTGAAGCATTTCATGGTTATGAACTGCCACTAAGTACTTGAGAAAGGCCTATTTTTCAAACTTCTTTCACCTCACGACAGTACAGCAAGATGAAACCACAATCGAGTCACATTGAGCCGCGTCGAAGTGTAGACGATCGGTACTGATTCATGATCTACTTCCTAAAAATCAGGGTCATCTCGACGGCAGGAGAGATCTATTTATTGGTTTAAGTAAAGCTTTTCATACAGCTGTTTGCTTGGTTAATCCACTGTCTGCATTTCATAGCTGAGGTTTCTTACTTTTTTACAATCGATCAAAAAAGTAACAAAAAACTCTTTCTTGCTGTGAGGTCTTCCGCTCACTGAAGCATTTCATAGTTATAAACCGCCACTAAGGACTTGAGAAAGGCCTATTTTTCAAACTTCTTTCACCTCACGACAGTACAGCAAGATGAAACCACAGTCGAGTCACATTGAGCCGTGTCGAAATGTAGACGATCGGGACTAATTGCCTCCCAAGTCTCTCAACAGTCAATTATTAGCAGTATCTGATGTTGGAAATAAGAGTGTTTTTGCTAATTATTGCATCAAGGGGGAGGTGATACGGGAGTGCGTGAGCGAAGCCGTAACTAGTCCGAACGCAGGATGTATTAGTGGTATCTCTTAAGTGAAATCTTATTTACGAAGCTCTTTTTGGATCTGGTGTTTATACTGATGCATATGTATCAATAAGTTCTAATTTTACAGAGAAAATATATTAATGTTTTGAGGAAATACGGATTTATTATTCTAGTATTCTTGATGCTTTTATTTGGATGGTACAAAGGTTATGTAAAGAGAAAGTCTATTAGGAGTTACCCAGCATATACAATTGGAATTACTCCAAGACTCTATCTTACAGCCAAGGGAGGAAGAAGCGTAGCCTATACTTATGTCGTTAATGGAGTAGAATATAAAAGTAGTACTTCTTACGCTTACGAGGCCAAGGTTCCTGGAGGTAGATATTTGGTGAAGTTTTCATATGAAAGGCCAAATAATAGTCAAATTTATTTAGATTATGAGTTACCTGAGCATTTAAAAATTCCTGAAAAGGGTTGGGCTAAGCCTCCTTATAGATCTCGTTTATAATTGGCCTTGACTCAAACTGATTCTTTATATCCTACTGTTCAGCTAGCACTACCTGACCAGTAAGATCCCGGCTCTCCACTTCGCTCCGGCCGGGATGATGGTATGATGTTAGTTTATACTTTCAACAACTGGTTATAGCGGGCGGAGCCAGGTTAATATTCAAGTCCGTTTTGTAGCATGTTGTCGCTATTTGGAAGCGGTATAATTTATCTATATTTACATCTATAATTAAAGCAATTCGCACCCTGAATTATATAAAAATAGCCTCTGATTTATTCGGCATTGGGGCTGATTATATTGAGGTTAGGGTATTATAGTTCAATTATTTATGTTTTTAGAAAAGGCGTTGTTATTTATTTTGTGGTGCTCAACCCTAGCATACCTCAAGAAAATCCTCCATAGAAAGTTGCTTATAAGATTAAATAAATTTAAGTCTCAAGATAAAATCCATTTTAGCAAAGTCGATAAGTTTAATTCAGAAGCATTTTGGGATTTTCATTTAACAGAATTAGAAGTCTTTTTTCCATGGTTTGTAATGACGAATACAGGAGGTGATTTAATTGCCAAAAAGTACAAAGCATTAATTAATACAATAATAGGTTTATTATATATTTCAATTATTCTGGCTTTAATCAATTTAGAGATGGTTGAGCCGTCTTAAGATAATATAGAGATCAAAAGATAGTTCTATTAGGAGGATACAATTGCTCGCGGTCTCTGCCTACCCAGTTTCCAATGCCAACGTGTGTCTCTGAGTCTTTGAGACAGTATTAAACCACAAATCTTTATCGATTTAAGCAATTATTGTTTAGATTCAAACCGGTTCCGGTGGTTATAAAATCAGAAATCATCAGATATTCATTTTGTATCCTTTTCTGTAGTAGAATGGCTTGATTTTGTTACTCTTATACAGGAACAACCAATATTGAGAATGCCTTATTTATGTATTCAGCTTACGGCATAGAAACTTTACTAGCACCTTCCATAACCATTGAGGCCGCTAGAAATGGAGAATTTCCTGATTGGTGGGGTGATTTAGGAAGTGGTGTTGCTCAGAATGGGGGGGGTCATGGTCCTATTGATTTTAGTACGGCATCATTTTCAGAAATTGCAAATCAGTTGAGAGATGCATCATTATGGATGAAAGAAAACAAAAAAACCCTTTATTTTGAGGATGTTTTCTTACCTAATACAATTAGTAATAACATTGCTGATAGATTTCTTGGACTTACAACTCAGAATAGGAAGTTTGAAATAGGGGTTAAGGTAAATGCAGGATATCAATTAAGGTATGAAAAAAGTGGGTCTGATTGGGTTTACTCCTACAAAGACGCTGAAAATAAATTCAGTGGTATGACAGTGATGACTATGGATAGTTTTGTTAGGGTTACATTTAATTCTGCAGGGACGGGGGCAAATTTAATTAATTTCGATTTTTACTTTCCTTTTGGATCCAGTAATTCCTCAAGAGAAAAACTTTACAACCAAGCAGTACGCTTTAAGAATTATGTATATGGTAACTAAGCGTCTTTTATCAGTGGCAATGTTTCTTTTTATGATTCAAGCCTGTACTCCTGAATCTAAAGTCGAGACTCATAAATTGGAAATTGAGGCAGTAAACTTCTTGATAGATGAGGTTTTGCTAAACCCCTCGGAGCATAAGCCTTTTCAGAAAGATCCATTTCTAATTGATGTGTTTGCTGTTTCTGATTTTGATAATCAAAAATTCTATATCCTAGACTCAATATGTTCTTGGAGTAATTTAACTTCAGATACGGATAGGCCATTATTAAAGCCGTTCTCATGCTATCCTTTAGAGAATAAGGAGCTTTATGATCTTGAAAAGATATCACTGGAAGAGTTTGTTAGCTTGCAAGATACTTCATCATATCTAATAGAAATCAAAAGATCAATTTTGGATGATAGGAGAGCTTATGTTACACTTAATCTTTATTCAAAACAACCTGATAAACAAGCGCAGTGCTACAATATGATACTAAAAGAAGGCCATTTAAAATTAGAAAGTGTATGTATGACTGATGCGTTTGATTATAGCTTTAGAGGATTATAATACCTACAAGCGAGGAAGTTACTTTCGTGAAATGACATAAGAAATAGATAAGCCTTGCAGAGATGTAGGTTTTTTTTTATTGTGCCAATTGTTGCTGCATGTCCTTTTGAAAGAGGAAAGATTTAATGAGAGACTTTACACAATTACGGTCAGCTTCATTGAGTGTTTCAGTTTTAGAGAACATGGTCAGCAGTTCATCATCAGTGATCTAGCTTTGCGCTTATTCATCCTCAAACTGGCGCAAGTGTCCACTTGTGCCTATTTTTGATTTCAGTTATCTAGTTGTGTGAAGTCTGCTCCTAAGAACTTTCTAAGAATCACTAGTTTCTCCGACACGGTATTAAAACCACTTCACTGCTCAGTTAGCAGTACTTGATCAGAGAGATCCCGGCTCTTCACTCCGTTACGGCCGGGATGACGATAATGATTGTGTTACGTATAATTATACTGGTTATTGCGAATCCAGCGAAGCCATCTCTAAGTTACTACTACAGTCCATTGCAGCCTGTATTCCATAGTCCCGAGATTACTTCCTCATACCTTCCTCGTAATTACCAGATAGGGTAGGGCGTCATTCCTGAATCATGCAGCATAGCGGAATGATATCAGGAATCTAACTGCTCAGTCAGTAGTACTGATCAGTGAGGTCCCGGCTCTCCACTTCGTTACCGCCGGGATGGCGGTTTGAGGTTTGTTTTTAGTCAAATTTATAATTTAGTGGCACAAGCGAACGTATGCGCTAAGTTTTTTTATTACCCTGAACCAGTTGGGGCAGGACACAACCTTATCATATCGATCAGCTAATAATGGTTGATGAGGACCTTTTAGTCCTAGCCAAAAATGATGATGGACAGTATTTTTTAGCAGAAATCAATAAGAAAAATGGTGAGATTAATGAGGTGCACTCACCATCTGAGTTTCAATATGATGAAAGGTTTCAATATAGACTATGGAGCGGAGCCGGTTTTGCGAAGTCAGCTCAATATTTGGTAGCCTGTTACATATCTAATCATATTTATATTAATAAGTGCTAAGGCAGATTTTTAGATATCTATCTACAATAGATATGAGCTAATTCTTTGATTTAGATACTTTAAAATGGCATTTGAAAATAATTTTCATTTTACCTGCATTTTCTTAAATTTTATTTACAGGATATTGTTATAGTATCATATCTAAAGTTGTCATAGGTATAAAATGCTTTAAAACATAACCCTCTCATAATAAGTTGGCTATAGAAAATATTTACGAACGTACTAAGAAACTGATGAGCAATCAGCAGTGGAAAAAGGTGATCAAGGTATTACCTTATGAAGTACTCAAAAAGTCTGATGATTGGAGACTTTTTTGGAATGCAGGTTGGTCTTACTTTAAACTAAACCAGTTTGAAAAGGCGACTAGCTACTTTAGAGATGCTCATGGTCTGGCTCATGAGGTAGATGATATGGCACTTTGTCTGGCCTTTTTGGGTGTTGCCGAGTTAGAAAATGGTGACTGTTATAATGCTCAGATTCATTTAAAGGCTTCTCTACATTTAAAGGAAAGTGCTATGGCCAGTCAGGCTTTAAAGATGGCTCTTGTGCACCTAAGCACAGATGCCAATGTGGGCCAGATAGCGGATTAGAAAATCATTGAATAATTTAATAATAGCTCCATAAACTTGGGCTATGTCATTTTTATGTATACTTTGGGGCAGTATACTTAATTCTCTTTTATGAAAATTCCATTTGCTTTAATAATACTTTCTTTAATCTTTATTTCTTGTGGAGATGATGATGCTGATCTGCAGACTAGAGTTATTGATGTCGATCTGACTATGAATGAAGTTTATGTATTCAATTCAGGAAATTCGGGAGATGAAGAAGGGGGTGAAATCATAAACCAAGCCAGTCATTTTTCTATTAGCGAAATAGATAGAGACTCTGCTATGCAAATTATCTACCGGTATCAGCCTGAGGCTGGATATGTAGGAATTGACCATGTCCAAATACAACTAGCAACCGGCTCAGATGGTTCTGGTCCCTCTACGCAGTTTGAGTATGTAACTTTCAATTTTAATATTTCAGAATAAGATATGTTTCTTATTGTTTGAAGCTTTCTAAGTTTTGTTTGCTGTTCGAATGCATCTTTGCAGTGCTGCGTAAATATGCTTATGAGGCAAAAAAGAGGTCGCCTGGATTAATTATAAAATAAGATATTTAAAGTTTTAACAATACTATTCAACTCACTTAACTTTCATGAAAAAGACCACTTTTGGCTATCAGTACCATGATTTTGATCCTGATTTTATAGAAATGACTGATGTTGAGGTCGATCTGGAGGGGGCATTGAAATTGTTTCATGATTTTCCGTGGGAAGAGCAGTATGCAAAAGTTAGTGCTGCTAAAGAGGATGATTTTACATATACCATTCCTGCAATTTATTTCTTCGAATCAGAGCATCTGTGTGTTTCAATATATTCAAAAGATAGTCATGGCTTCAGCCTGTTTTATCGCAATGGAGATCGTTGTGGTCAATTATTCTTGAGTAATGATCCGGAAATGCGACCAGAAGGAGTGTTTATAGAACAACTTCTGGCAGATTTTTATAATGGTACTATTGAGGAGACATTAGAGTTATATGAATTGCCCGATGATTATGATGAGAAAGTAAGTATCCAGATTAAAAATGAGTTTAGCAAGAGCAAACTTTGGCGTAAAGTTTGGATTTTATTTCTTCCTCTGCTTATTCCTTTCTTTGTTATGGATATAATGGTCATTCCTATAACCTTATTGCTTCTAGCCATTCTTGGCTTTATAATTTTACCTGAAGAGTTATTAAGGTATCGGTATTGGAAGAATGACCATGATCAAACAATTGAATATTCACAAGAGGATAAAATATTAAAGATTAATAAGGCAGGTAAGTTATTTCAAATACATAAGAGCAAACCTAAATATGAGCTGGTTTATTGTGATAGAGCTAATAGTGCATTTAATAAATATGCCTATTTGAGGATTATTACCGGCGAAAAAATTTTTATGGTTACTAGCTTTTCCTTCCATCCTGTGGAGTTGCTGGAAATCTTGGCTGTTAACCATCGGCAGATTGAAGTCTCTATCCCTCGTCTTAGGTCTAACGAACTAACAGATAAGGAAAAAAGAAGGGAACAATCACATGCTGCCAAACGGAAACAAGAGTTACTAAATACCTATGAAAGCTGGCCTACCGAAAAGCTTCAAGAAGTGATTGCTGCACCAGATAAATATGCTGCACCAGCCATAGAGGCGGCATCAATTATTCTTCAAAAAAGATCACTATAAAGCGTTGAAAATCAAATGGCTTTTTAATTTGATTGTGATATGCAGTTATATAAAATTAAATACCGAAAAAATTAATAAAAGGAAATAAAATTCTTTAAAAATGATTATATACGGCATTTTGTAATGTTTTGAAACAATAGTTCAGCCTTTAAATACATATGTGCGAACTGATTTAGGCTAACAATACAATATTGCGGAGACAATTTAACTAATTAAACCGCAAGCCGAATATGAAACAACTTCTACGAAGCCCGTCCCGGGTTAAAGTACCCAGGGAACATTCTTCTGAAGAGAGTGTAGGTGGAAATGGCTATTACAAATATGTGAAGTCTTTACACTTAATCAGGGTCTTTTTATTATTGATAGGCGTATTATTCTACAGCCTGTCATATTCTCAAACTGCAATTTCAGGAAAAGTTACTTCTGCCGATGGTGAGGAACTACCTGGCGTTACCGTTTTGGTGAAGGGAACCTCTAAAGGTACCATCACTGATGTATCCGGTAATTTTAATATCAAAGTGAGCTCACCGGAAAATGTTCTGGTGTTTAGCATTATTGGTTTTAAGAGGCAGGAAATTGTAGTGGGTAATCAGTCTGTAATTAATGTGGCGCTTGAAGAGCAGGTTAAAAATTTAGATGAGGTTACTGTGGTGGCTGTCGGCTATCAGAATATGGATCGTAAGAAAGTAACAGCGGCCATGACCAGTGTATCATCTCAGCAGATTGAGAATGTGCCTTACAGTTCAGTAGATCAGATACTTAGTGGAAAGGTGGCCGGACTTACTTCGCTGAGTACATCAGGTGAGCCAGGAGCCAATACCATTGTAAATATCAGGGGCTCCAATAGTGTTTCGCTAGGAGGGGTGAGTTACCCACTGTATGTTATTGACGGTATGATTTATAATGTTAATGACATGCCCAGTGCCTATGGTAATAACCCGCTTACTGCCATTAACCCAAATGATATTGAGTCTATAGATGTATTGAAAGATGCTTCTGCAGCTGCTATCTATGGTTCCAGAGGAGCTAATGGTGTTATTATTATTAAAACCAAGCGTGGCACTATAAGCGACAAACCTCAAATCAATGTTAATTTTTATGCTGGTGTAGGCGTAAAACCCACATTGAGAAATGTAATTACAGGCTCTGATGAGCGTGATTTAAAGTTAGATATGATCTATAATAACTTCGGTACTATGGATCATGAAAACTTTAACATGATGCTCACTGATAGCTTGAATGGCTCTTTTAATAATAACAGAGACTGGCAAGATATTTTTGTGCAGAATAGTATGCTCTATAATGGAGATGCTAGTATTAGTGGTTCATTTAAAGATAACCAATACAGAGTATCGTTAGGTTATTATAATGAGGAAGGTGTAATGATCGGTTATTCTTTAACGAGGGTATCGCCAAGAGTATACTTGTCTTTAAACCCTAAAAAGCGTATTAATTTTACGGTAGATATTGCTCCTTCTTTTGTAGATATTAAACACGGTTATGGAGATGGAAGCAACTTCCCATTCTCGACCTGGAACTTCCCTTCTTCATTATGGTATCTGACTGATGAAGAGGTAGATACATACAGAGGACAGATCGGAAATTTGGATGATGATAAAACTACTACCATCATGTCAAATGCTAAGCTGAATATTGATTTATATGAAGGCTTAATGTTTACCAGTTCTTTCTCGCAGACTTATAGAAATAACCGCAGAGATTATTTATATAGTCACTTGATTAATGGTAACGATTATGATATAGCTCAGAATTGGGATTATGAAACCAGCCGATGGGAGGTAGAGAATTACTTTACGTATTCACGACTTATAGGAGATCATAACTTCTCATTTATTTTAGGTCAACAAGCATCTCGTCAGCAAAATAAAAGAACTTATGCCTATGGAAATGGCGTGCTCGCTAATACTATCTATAGTGTATCTCCAGGTATAGGCCTGTATTCAGAGACTTACTCAGAGCAAAGAGGTCGTTTAGGATTTTTTGGTAGAGCCAATTATGATTTCAAAGGCAAATATCTGTTCTCCTCTAGTTACAGAAGAGATGCTTCTTCCAGGTATAATGAAGCCAAGCGCTGGGCTGATTTCTATTCAGTATCTGCCGGGTGGATAGTGTCTGAAGAGCCGTTTTTCATGCCTTTGACTAATGTCATTAATAGCTTTAAGATCAGAGCTAGTTATGGAGTCACGGGTAATGATCCTTCATACTATTATGCTCGCTATAATTTATTGGGTAGTAATGCCACTTATTATACCTCTTCATTTGGTTTTAATAATGGTGCTACTGCTACTACCTATAATGGTACTACAGCTATTTCACCTAACTATGAGAATATTGCCAGCGATAGAAATGTAACCTGGGAGCGTTATCCGCAGGTAAATATTGGAGCTGATTTATCCTTGTTAAATAATAGGGTTAACCTTCAGGTAGATTGGTATTCGCGTGATTCTGAAGATTTATTCTTTAATAATATGACTGCACCTGTTACCTCTGGTTATAATTATTACAGTGGTAATGCCGTGGGGCTGAGAAATACTGGTGTGGAGTTTACGCTTAATACTACCAACCTTAATCCCAAAGGTCCGCTACAATGGAATACCACGCTGGTATTGGGTATTAATGAAAATTACATTACCGAGTTGCCTAATGGAGGAAAAGATCTTACTGTAGGTCAGCCTTGGATGCAATATACACTCACAGTTGGTCAGCCACTTTTCCAATATAGAGTGTGGCAAATGGATGGTGTTTATACCTCTGATGAGGCCGTGCCTACCGATCCACTTACCGGAGATAAGATGACTTATTATGGTAACACTATAAGAGCTGGAGACCCTATTTATGTAGATCAAAATGGTGATTATAACATAGATGCCAATGACAAAATATATGGAGGAGACCCTAACTCTGAAATTACAGGAGGTTTAACCAATACCTTCACTTACAAAAACTGGTCATTAAGCATACTTTGCTCATTTATTTTGGGTAGAGAAGTGTGGAATGGTTATACCTCAGACAGGCTTAATGGTAGCCGAAGTGATACTCCCTGGACTGCTTGGGGACCATATGCTACTTTAGGTATAGTGGGTGACATAGATTACTACCGTGGCCCCGGAGATGAAGAGGCCGACTACGGATCATTAACTAACGTGCGCTTAGACAGATTTCATATTGCCAATGAGAACTTTATAGAAAACGGTAGCTTTTTCCGCATAAAGAATATCTCCTTAGGCTATAAGTTGCCAGATACTTTTGGTAATAAGATTGGCTTATCTGGCCTTCGTGTGTATGGTATGGTAGACAATGTATTGCTTATTACAGATAGTACACTGCCTGATCCTGAGGCTGTGGGAGCAGATGGATATAGCAATGGTAGCACTTACCCACTGGCCATGAAATTTACACTTGGTCTAACTGCCAGTTTTTAATCTCCCTAAATACAATAGAATGAAAAAAGATAGAAAATTATATAAGTTGCAACGCTTGGTCATCTGCTTTCTGCTTATTGTGAGTGGTTCATGTTCAGATTTTTTGGATGAAGACCCCATAAGTGATGTGGCAGACCAAACCTTTTGGAATAATGAAGAAGAGGCAAACTCCGGTGTAGCAGGTTGCTATTCTCAACTCAGGAAAACGCTCAACAGTGCTTTAGCATATTATGCTTATGGAGACTTACCTACTGATGTATTTGCTTCAGATAGAGATATAGTAGACTATAACTATGTGCAGGAAGTAGACTGGGGATTGGCTGTAGCCGCTACAGAAACCAATGCCATTATGTACAGGCTAAGAAATTTTCAGTATTTCTATGCTACCATCCGTCAGGCAAATCTTTGTTTAGCGCGTATACCTACTATTCCGGAAGATAATTTTGCTGATTATGATGCGGCCTTTAATCAGTTTATGGGTGAGGCCTATTTTGTGCGTGCATTTTCATACTTCTACATGGCTCGGGTTTGGGGTGATGTACCTATCATTAATGATAACACTGTAGATGTAGTGGATCTGAATGACTATTACCGTGATGATAAAGAACGCGTAATAGCCAAAGCTATTGAAGATTGTCAGGCTGCCTTGACTCACCTGAGCTGGGAATACTTAAATGCTGAAGATGTGGCGGTGAGAGCAAATGCAGGAGCGGCCTGGACACTACTGGCTAATATCTATGCATGGCAAGGAGACTATGAAAATTGCGAAAGAGCGGCTGAAATGGTGCTTAGCAGTGGTAATTACTCTTATGTAGATAGAAATGATTATCTGGATATATTTAGTGGTCAATCTTCAGAATCAATTTTTGAAATAGCCCAAAATGCAGACAATGAAGCTAATGCAGCCTCAGCAGGAGGAATAAGTAACTACCTACTGAGAGATGATTATCTTACCACAGTTACGGATGCTACCCTTTGGCCATTTGATACTCTTACGCTTAGGCAGACCTTGTTTAATGATGAGAATGACTTGCGCAGAACGGAAGGCTTTTGGCAGTTTGATGATGACTATCCTGTGCTTCTCAAATATGCTAACATAGATTATTCTACAGATACCTATGCTTTGGGTTTTAATAATATCGTCATTTTCAGATTGGCGGGTATAGCTCTATTGCAAGCAGAGGCACAAGCTGCTCAGCAAAAATATGCACAAGCACGTCAAACGCTGGATTATATACGAGGCCTGGCAGGTATTGAGCCATCAGAAGCTCCTGATAGTGAACTGTTTGAAGCCATAATAGATGAGCGAGGTAGGGAGCTGTTTATGGAAGGTCATAGATTTTATGATCTGGTGCGGCTAGCCCGAGAAAAGAACATCTTTAAGTTTGGTTCTAGCGATTCTGACAAAATTAGTGAAGCAGAATTTCAGGAAGGTAAGTATTACTGGCCTGTACAGCCTTCTATTATGGAGGTGAATCCACTCTTGGTACAAACAGAGTACTGGAGATCAGAAATGGAATAACATGAACCTTTAACTAAGACAAATGAAATTAACAAATAAACTATATCTATTGGTCTTGATGCTTTTTAGCATGTCATTCCTGGCTTGTTATGATGATTACCTCACAGATGGAGGCACTGCTACGGCAGAGACCGAGCTTACGGCCTATGAGTGCTTGCAGCAGAATCAATATCAAATGTTTGATACTTTAATTCAAATCATTGACCGGTTAGAACTGCAAGATGAAATAAATAATGCAGGGACATTTTTCGCCCCTACTGACTATAGTATAGAGCGGTATCTTACCTCCAGAACGGATACTTTAAGAGACCAAACTAATGTAGAAGATACCGTTTTTACACTTAATAATATGCTGGATGAAATTCAGCCTGAAGAGCTTCTTCAGTATGTGTTTAATGAACCTATTACGTTAGAAGCAGCCAGCACCTCTGGTGATTTATATACTACAGAAGGTGGCACGGAGATTACCATTAAAAGAATTATGACCACAGAGGATCAATACTATGTATACTCAGATTCTCCTGTTTATTTCTTGTATTACTGTAAAGAGGGGATGGAAGAAGAGCGCTGTCAGACTACAGGGGTAAGGACTCAAAATGGTAACGGAGTTATACTGCATACTTTAAATTATCAACATGTCTTTGGGCTGTTCTCAGAAGAGTCTGAAGATTAAAATAAAGGAAGTAATATGAATAGAAATATAATACTATCTATAGCAATCATTATCCTCGGTGTTATTGCTTGCGAAAAACCTGAGGTAGGCTATCTCAGTGATCATATATTTTATAATGTAAATCCTTTTGAAGCTCCTGTAGGTGTTACCACTTTTTCTTCACCCATAGTGGCTAACGGCTCTACTTCACCTTTGCAAGCCGAGCTGGTTAGCGTGCGAGATGCCGATGGTAATGATGTTACAGAATCATTCACTACACCAGGCAATATTGTCACTTTCACTGGTACTATCACATACCAGGATAGTACAGTAGAAATGCTGGCCGCAAAGGTACAGGATAGTTTGGTAATGCCCTTTGCGGTTAACCCAATAGGAGGTAGACTGGAGTTTAGTGCCGCGACTGGCTATTTGGCTACAGGTACCTATTATATAGATGTAAAAGTAGGAAACCAGAAAGGTGAATATATAATTGAAAATGCCTGTGAAATACAATTGACTGAAGTAGAAGAGGCTTATCGAATGAATTACAAGCGAGTAACCTTGATAGATGATGGTGTTAATTATACTGATGACGCACACATTACGGTAGATGTTGAATATATAGGTGGTGGTGACAGTACGGTTTGTATATATCGTTTTTTAGATAGAAATGGAGATGCCTTTAATCCTGCTGAAGGAGAGGTAGGCCGTCGATCATCTTCATATCCGTTTTTTGATAATTGGGCACCATGGTATCCACTCATAAGAACTGATACTGCCTTCGTGCATCAAATGCCGCACTACCAAGGCATAGAATTTCCTTATTTCAATGATTTGGTAATAGAAGGAGATCTGTGGTCTGATGTTTCTGCCAGATATGATTTTAAGATTCCTGAAGAATATATCGAGGAGCTTGATCAAGACCTGGGTGGATTGATTTCATTTCAGTATCTGGCTACCGGTACATTTATCATCACTACCCAGATGCATACGTATACCAGAGCCTCAAATTAATTGTACTACCATAAACGAATGGAAATGAAAAATATAAAATATTACTTTTTAGCACTTCTGGTGCTGTTTATGGCGAGTTGTAATGAAGAGCTAGAAGTGGATGAAGCAGCTTCAGAAATGCCTGAGGAAACTGATTTGGCCTTTGACCACTATGGTTTTCAAACGGCAAAGTTAATAACTACTGAAGAGGCACAAAGCTATAATACAGTCATTAAATACGCAGAAGAATCAGCTCTAACAGTGCAGATAGCGGTAGACAGTTCCCTGTTAAATAGTTATAATGCCTTATACGGAACTGAATATCAGGTGCTCTCTCCTGAGTATTATTCATTACCAGCATCCGTAAATCTTGAGCAAGAAGAAACCGATTTGGAAATTGTCTTTCAATCTTCTGCTCTTATGGAGGATTTAGGCATAGAAGAAGCGAGCAATTTGGTACTGCCCATAAAACTCATAGCTCAGGATAATGGAGACTTGCAAGTAAATGACCAGATGACACAATTATTGATTCATGTTGGGTTAGAAGTGCCAACGGTGTCCTTTACTACCTATGAGTATCGAGTAGCTGCTTATGATACTACTGAGCTGGCAAGTATGAGTATTACGGGGTATTATAATATGTCAGAAATTGATGTTGAAGAGATGAGCTGGGAAATTTCTGAAGAAAATGTAGATGTTTATAATAATGCTCAAGGTACCGAATACCCTATATTACCAGTTGCTAACTATAGCTTCAATTCAGTATCTGTAAATCAAGAAGAACAGTCTATAAGTTTTGATTTTGATCTGAATGCAACAGGTTTAAGCCTTGGAACCTACTTATTACCTGTCAGTTTTTCATCTGATGAGTATGAAGTTGATATGGATACTGATTATACTTATTTCCTGGTTACTATAAATCAGTCTGCTCTTGATTTTGTAGCGACTTATGAATTTTCTGTAGCTCAGCCAGCCGATAATGAATATACAGCATTACCAATAGAATTAAATATTGAAGAGGTAGCTACTGCCCTTGGAGTATCTGTAGATGACTTAGAAGGAAACTTAACAGTAGTCGGTATTACTCCTGAAGGAGGGTTGTATTCTGGTGATTATACTGCAAGTAATGGTTTTTGGTATACCGGTGAAGGTGAGATAATAAGCTATGGAGAAGAGGGCAGTGCGTTGTATGTAGAGTATATAGAGGATAATGAAGTATTTAATATTGGCCAATTTCCTGATGCTGCTAGTGATTTAGATGAATACCATGCCTATTTGGCACTTAGCTATGAGGGGCGATATGTACGCTACAATTTCAATTTAACCATTTTGCCTGATTTTGTAGCAACTTATGATTTTTCGGTAGATCAGCCAGTTCAAACCGGTTATGAGACCACGGCGATTAATTTTGACTTTGCTGAATTGGCCAGTCACTTTGGTACTACAGAAGATGAGCTCAGGGCTGGATATACATTGTATAGCTTAAGCGAAGCAGGATATTTTACAGATGTGCAGACTGCTAATAATGGCTTTTGGTATGCTGACAATGGTGAGGTAGTTAATTATGGAACGGAAGGCTGTTCATTGTTTGTGGAGTATTCCACCGGAGAAGACGGTTTGTTTACTATAGGACAGTTTGAGTCGGGTAATGACCTTGGCGATTCATTTAATGTCTCCATACTCTTGCGCTATGAGCAGCAAATGGCAAGATTTAACTTCACCCTCAATATAGAAGAATAAAGATTAATTAGTTGTTTTTCTTAAATGTTGCACCAGGCCGATTTCGGTCTGGTGTTTTTGCTTTTAACCCTATGCAAAATGGCAGCTTCATTGGCTCTTCTACCTATCACTTTCCTATTATTTTGAGGCGGAAGTGTTGGTGCAATTCAAATAATGGTTTTTATGTGTTTTGACGGAATAAATTCTTGTTTTAGCTGAAAAAGCCAAATAAATAAAGGTTTTTGAAACAATAGTGATGAGAGATTAAACATTTGTGCGCTAGCAAATGGCTCATATATGCAACCTTTGTTAAGGCTATATGAATAAAATTTAACGATTAAATTAAACCAAGAATGAAACAAAACTTACTTAAACCGGTGAAGGCAACGGAGGCTTCATCTTACCATGATGGTAAGGTGCAAGCTTTGATTAAGCCTTTGCTGATCATTTTAACAATGATGTTTTTTGCGCAGGTTTCTCAGGCACAAAATGTGGTATCTGGTACTGTAGTTTCTGGTACAGATCAAATGGGTATGCCGGGAGTTTCGGTATTAGTAAAAGGTACTAGTACCGGTGTAATTACAGATGGCGACGGAAAGTATTCTGTAAATGTAAAGAATGAGAATACAGTTTTGGTATTCTCCTTTATAGGCTATAAAACACAAGAAGTAACAGTAAACGGCCGCAGCACCATAGATATTAGCTTGGAAGAAGACATCAACCAGCTAGATGAAGTAGTAGTGGTGGGGTATGGTACTCAGAAGAAGTCTGAAGTAACCAGTGCCGTTGCTAGTGTAAAGTCTGAAGATTTTACTACCGGAGCTATGAGGGATGCCTCAGAGTTAATTAAAGGCAAAGTGGCTGGGCTTAACATTACTAATGGATCAGGAGATCCATCAGCCTCGGCTAATATATCGCTACGTGGTGTGTCTACGCTTGAGGGTTCTACGGCTCCGTTGGTATTAATAGACGGTGTGCCAGGTAGCTTTAATACAGTTGCACCGGCAGATATTGTCTCTATTGACGTGCTTAAAGATGCTTCTGCCGCAGCTATTTATGGTACTAGAGGTGCTAATGGGGTAATTCTAATTACTACAAAAGGAGGAAAAAGAGATACTCCTGCCACTATTACTTACTCTCATTATTCAGCTATTTCGAAACAATTTAATCAACCTGATTTCTTGACTGCTAGTGAATATTTAGAGTACGCTGAAGAGTTTAATTTCCGAAATAACTTTATAGAGGAGGCAGAAACTTATGGTGGTGAAATATCGGATACAGATTGGCTTGATGAAATAAGTAGAACAGGCTATATTCAGAATCATAACCTGATGATTCAAGGAGGTACTGAATCTTCTACCTATTCTGCCAGTGTTAATTATATGGATCAGGATGGAGTATTTAAAGGGTCTGATAATGAGGAGTTAAGAGTTAACTTGAATTTAAGTCAATTCTTTTTTGATGATAAATTAAAAATAAGTGTCAATTTTTTAAGAGGAACTCAAAAAACAGGATCCTTAGGTGATGGGCAATCTTTTAATTCTTTAATATATAGGAATGCTTTAATGCGTAATCCATTACTGAAAATTAAAGATGATAATGATGATTGGATAGAAACCTCACGTCTGCAATACATTAATCCGGTAGGAATGTTAGAAGAGACTGAAGGGGAACTCACTAACAATTGGACAAGATTTACCTCTAATATATCCCTGTTTTTACTTGATAATTGGGAAACTAATTTAATGTTGTCTACTGACAGAAGTAACAATTTTAGGGGCTATTATGAGACTAGCAAACACTATAATTCAGTTACTAGTTCAAATAGGGCTGGCTTTGCCTCCAGAGCTGATGATCAACTCCGTACAGATTATATGGAGTTAACTTCAAAATATTCTCAAAGTTTTGGAAAACATAATATTAGTTTTCTAGCAGGGTATAGTTATCAATATAATATAAACGAAGGCGGATGGGTTAATAACTTTGATTTCCCTACAGATACATATAGTTATCATAATATAACAGCAGGAAGAGCCCTATTACGTGGAGAGGCAAGAATGGATAGTTATAAAAATGATAATACCCTTGTTGGATTTTTTGGAAGGGTAAAATACGGTTTTGATGGCAGGTTCGATTTGTTAGCTAGTGTAAGGAGAGAGGCTTCTTCTAAATTTGGTGATAATTATAAATGGGGAACATTTCCTTCAGTATCAGCAGGTTGGACCATAAGTAATGAGTCATTCATGGATGGTCTTGGCTCAGTTAGCTTTTTGAAGCTACGAGCTGGTTATGGTGTTACTGGAGTAATTCCATCAGAATCTGGTTTGTCTCAGCCATTACTTTCTTACTATGGGGATTATTTCTTTAATGGAGGTACTTGGATAAATGCCTTAGAGGCAATAAGCAATCCGAATCCAAATTTGAAGTGGGAGCGATCAGGAGAGGTTAATATAGGAGTGGATTTTGGATTATTAGATGGTAGAATTAGTGGTAGCATTGATTTCTACAATAAGAAAACTAAAGACTTATTATGGAGGTACCCAGTACCCCAGCCACCAAATGTATACTCTGAGACATTAGCAAATGTGGGCGAGATGCAAAATAAAGGGATAGAAATATTATTAGAAGCTATACCTGTTAGGTCGAATGATTTTCAATGGAATACTACTCTCACCTTTTCTCATAATAAAAATGAGCTAATTTCTTTGTCTAATGATTTGTATGAGATAGAAGGAGACTTTGTTAATACTTATGGCATTGGAGATCCTATTTCAATGGCTTCACACAGGTTGGAGCCAGGTAAAGCCGTGGGGAATTTCTGGGGGCTTAAGTCTGTAGATATTAACGAAGATGGGTTATGGGTAATTGAATTGCCTAATGGTGAAAGACAAGTAATGGAGGATAATGCCTTTTCTATAGACGAAAATAAACAGTACTTAGGAAATGGTATTCCAAAATATAGAGCAGGGTGGACTAATGCTTTCAAGTATAAAAATTTTGATTTAAGTGTGGTTTTAAATGGTGCTTTTGGATTCCAACTTATGAACCAGCAAAGGATGTTCTATGAAAACCCTAACATTAATTACAATGTATTGAAATCGGCCATGGATGATGTCTATGGAAAGAGAAGGTTAGGGTATTTAAGCCAGACCTATGTTAGTTATTATATTGAAGATGCAGACTATGTAAAAGTGGAAAATGCCACCTTAGGGTATTCAGTGAATATGTCCAAAGTGAAATTTATCAATTCTCTAAGATTTTATTTATCAGGATCAAATTTAGCCATTATTACAGATTACAAAGGGTCTGATCCTGAAGTGCCTAGAAATGATCTTTTAATACAAGGTATAGATAATAGGGATAAGTTCCCATCTGTCAGAACCTATACTTTAGGTGTTAATGTAAACTTCTAAAATGAAAATCATGAAATTAATAAGAATAAAAGGTTGGATGGTTACCCTCATCTTAACCATAATTTTTTCATCCTGTACTGATATGGATGAAAAAATATATGATGAGGTATCTGCAAATGATACACACTTTACTGTAGATGATTTACCAACAATTATTGCCCCTGGATATATTCAGATGAGAAATGTGTATTGGCAATGGGAAGGTATATTAGATTTATATGAGGAGTCATCAGACTTAATAGTTACGCCAGCTAGAGTTGGAATAGGATGGGGTGATTTATATTTAACAATGCACAAACATACTTATGGGCCTACAATTAATCATGGAAATAATCTGTGGCAGAGGGTTTATGCAGGTATAAATGAGTGTAATAAATCCATTTACATTATAGAGAATTTAGAAGATGCAGGTAATGTAGATGCTGAAATAAATGAGTTGCGTGCTTTACGGGCATTTTATTATTACTTATTGTACGACAATTTCAGAAATGTGCCTATTGTTACAGAATATGATGTTCCTGATGGCTTTTTGCCTGAGCAGGCAGAAGGTGATGCTGTGTATACATTTATAGAAACGGAATTGTTGGAAGCTATGCCTTATTTGAGAGAAGAGAATACTATAGAAACTTATGGCAGATTTACTGTTTGGGCAGCAAAAATGACCTTGGCTAAATTATACCTCAATTCAGAAATTTATTTAGGACAAGAAAGATGGGGAGATGCCATGGAGCAGGTGGATGATATTATTGAAAGCGGAAATTTTTCATTGCTAGGAACTTATGCTGAGAACTTTGCTGTGGAGAACGAAAATAATCAGGAGGAGATTTTCTCTATTCCGTTTGATAGTCAATACTCTAGTGTAAATACACATTATCCTCAAAAAACACTTTATCAATTAAGTGCCCAGACTTATGATATGCCTGAGCCTTGGGGAGGGAGTTGTGCTATTCCGCAGTTTATTGATACCTATGATGAAGATGATAGTCGTTTGCAAGATTCATGGTTGGGAGGTCTACAATATACTTCTTCTGATGAACCACTGATGGATGGTGATCATCAGTTTGAATATACTAATTACCTTACCAGTGCAGACTCTGCTTATTACTGGGAAGGATACAGGTTTGTGAAATATGAAATTCCTGTAGGTTGGACTGTTGCTCCTGGAAATGATATTCCTTTTTTCCGATTTGCGGATGCATTAATGATAAAAGCAGAATGCTTGCTTAGAACAGGTAATGCGGATGAAGCTGCTCAGATAGTTACTCAAATTAGAGAAAGAAATTTTAGAAGCAACCCTGCAAAAGCTACAGTTACCGGAGCAGAGCTTCAGGGAGGTAGTACATATGAGTACGGTGAGTATATAGAAGGGCAAATTGTTGATTATGAAGGAGGAGACGATATTCAATATGGAAGATTTCTTGATGAGTTAGCATGGGAATTTGTAGGTGAGCATCATAGAAAACAGGATTTAATCCGCTTCGGAGTATATACTACAAAATCCTGGTTACAGAAAAAGCCTAGTGATCCATTTCGTATCGTATTTCCTATACCAGAAGTTCAAAGAAATTCTAATCCAAATTTAGTACAGAACCCTGGGTATAATTAATCCATGTTATAGCAATTATAAAGTAATTTTTAAGTCAGATTGAGGTCTCTTTAAATCTTTATTATTTATAATAGAAAGATATATCAAGGGCTTCAATCTGACATTTATTAATATAGTAACTTACTTTTGATTGACTCATTTTTATAAACCTAAACCTCAAATTATGAATTTTAAACATCACAAAAATTATCAGCCAGAACGGCTGAGTCTAAAAATGATAGTTTTGCTTTTTTCAATTTTTTCATTCTTCTCTATGGGCTGTCAGTCAGATGATGATCTGGCGCAAGATGAGAAAGGAAAGATGTCTGCTGACGCTCAGTTGGCTGACTTACAAGAACAAGATTCATTGGAAATATATATTCCTAATGAATTAAGAAATAATGATTTTAACTCTAGTTCCAGCCAATGGTATTATGGTAGAAGCAGAGAGTCTGAGCACTTTGTTGTTTTCTGGGATACAGAGTATGAAGATAATGACCCTAATTCTCAAGCGATTCCCGCAGCCATGAGGGTAGATATTGATGATCTATTAGAGAAAGCTGAAGAGTTTTATGAATTAAACATTAATACTTTAAAGTTTGCCCGAAAAGGGGTAGGAGAGTCTAAGCTGGATGAGTACAAAATGATGATATTCATATATTATCAAGATGAATGGATGGCTACAGGCTCAGGTTATGATGATACCATTGGTGCATTATGGATAAACCCTGCCACTTGTCACCCGGTAGGCTCTACTATAGGTCATGAAATAGGACACAGCTTTCAGTATCAGGTGTTCTCTGATTTACGAGGAGGAGCAGGTTTCAGGTATGGATTCGGTGGTAATGGCGGTAATACTTTTTGGGAGCAGACGGCTCAGTGGCAGTCTTTCCAAAGCTACCCAGACGAACCTTTTACTTCGTACAACTTCTCGGTTTATACTGAAAATTATCACAGACATATTTGCCATGAGCATTATAGATATGCTAGTTATTTTATCCATTATTATTGGACTGACAAGCATGGCATTGACTTCATCGGTAAATTATGGAGAGAAGCCCAAAATCCTGAAGACCCGGCTCAGGCTTATATGAGGATAACTGGTATAACTACAGAGCAGTTTAATGATGAGATCTATGATGCAGCTACTAAATTCGTTACTTGGGATTTAGATTCTCTGCGAGAAAGAGGTGAAGACTATATCGGTCAGCAAACTTTCAATTCTACCGCCCTTAATGATGGTAGCTATCGAGTAAGTTATGATCGTTGCCCTGGAACTACCGGGTATAACGTAATTCCACTAAATGTACCTGATGGAGGTACGCAAGTGTCTGCTGAGTTCACTGGTTTGGTTAACGAATCTGGTTTTAATCAGGTGGCCAATCCTTCCAGAGCAGGATGGAGGTACGGTTATGTAGCTTTGTTGTCTGATGGAACCCGTCAGTACGGAAGCATGAATCAGGGTACTACCAACACTGTAACTTTTACAGTACCAGAAAATACTGAAAATCTATGGTTTGTGGTTACAGGAGCTCCTAACACATATGCTCCCCACCCTTGGGATGAAGATGTGTCTAATGACGATCAATGGCCATATAAAGTGAAGTTTACTAATACTGACTTATATGGAAATATTTCATTTGATGGAACTGAAACAGAAGAAGATATCACGCTTACTTATAATATTACTGTGCCTAACAGTAGCAGTGATTATACTTCTACTACGGTAGGCTTGGGTAATGACCTTGTAGATCTGGCTTATGCTTTTGTATTACAACCAAGTGATATTGCAGCTGCTTTAGGTGGTGATATTACTTTTTATGGAGTAGAAAGCAATGGAACACTAAATGCTCAGACTACAGCTAACGGCTATGGTAATTGGTTTGATGCCGATGGCGATGTAATAGGCTGGGGCGGAGATGCTAAAGTGTATTCTGAATTCAATGAATCTGGTTTTTCATTTACCATAGGTCAGTATCCCGGTCATTCTAATTCTGGTGATGAGTATACCATTAAACAAGCTTTGGTATATAACTATTCAGGAGGAGCTACGGTGCAGGCTACTTTTGTGTTTAATGTGACAGTAGAGTAATAAAGATAGTTGTTTTTTTAAGTTTACGAAGAGGTCGTTTCATTTGAAATGGCCTTTTTGTTTTATAGAATGAAAAATAAGCTTTATAAGTAATAACAATTTAAATTTTGTGGACGTTAAATGTCAAAAACTTATCAAAAGTTGAAAAACAAAATTTTTTAAAATCATGAAAAAAATTACTTTACTGGGCTTATTTTGCTTAATGTCTGTTGTTGGTTTGCATGCTCAAGGTATCGGATTGGGTATAAAAGCTGGAGCTAACTTCGCAAACGTTGATGTTGGTAGTATTGATACCGATAATAAAACAGGCTATCACTTTGGAGCTTTTTTAGATTTAGGATTGAATGATAATATCAGTATTCAACCTGAAGTGCTGTATTCTGCTCAAGGTGCTGATGACTTTGATTTAGATTATTTAACCATACCTGTACTTTTAAAATTAAAATTCCTCAAAGTTCTTAACGTTCATGCTGGTCCTCAATTTGGTATTTTAACCAATGCAGAAGATGATGGTGAAGACGTAAAGGATAGATTGAAATCTGCCGATGTGAGTTTAGCTCTAGGAGCAGGAGTAGATCTCCCTCTTGGGCTTGTAGGTGGTGTAAGATATAACCTGGGAGTATCTGACATTGATGATGGCGTGTATGCTGCCGACACTAAAAACAGAGTAATGCAAATTTATGTAGGTTGGAAATTATTCTAATCTAACTTCCATAAGAATAAGAAATAATAACAAAAAAGGCCTCAATTGAGGCCTTTTTTGTTATTCTACTATAATCAAGTAGTAATTTTTCTTACCCTTTTGGGCCAATATGTATTTATCTTGGAGTAGTTTAAAATCACATGGCTGGTTGGCATCTGCAATCTTAGTTTTATTGATACTTACTCCACCTCCTTTAATCATTTTACGAGCTTCACCTTTAGAAGGGAACACAAGGCCATCAGTTACTTCAGAGAGTAAGTCAGTAACATTAGCTGTTTCTGCTAATGTAGCTTTGCTTATTTGTGTTTGAGGTACTCCTTCAAAAACAGAAAGCAATGTATCTTCATCCAGAGTAACTAAATCTTCTGTAGTAGACTTACCGAAAAGGATCTGAGAGGCCTTTACTGCCATTTCATAATCTTCTTCAGAGTGCACTCTTATAGTGATGTCTTTAGCCAATACTTGCTGAAGTTTTCTTAAATGAGGAGCTTCCAGATGCTCTTTTTCAACGCTTTCAATTTCCTCTTTGCTTAGAAGTGTGAAAATTCTTATGTAGTTGGCTGCATCTTCATCAGAGGCATTTAACCAGTATTGGTAAAATTTGTAAGGAGAAGTCTTCTTTCTATCTAACCATACAGCTCCGGCCTCTGTTTTTCCAAACTTAGTACCATCCGCCTTTTTAATAAGAGGAGTGGTCATGGCAAATGCTTCACCCTGAGCCTTTCTTCTTATCAATTCTGTACCAGTAACAATATTACCCCACTGATCAGAGCCTCCAAGCTGTAGCTTACAGTTTTTGTTTTGGTTTAACCAATAGAAATCATAGCCTTGTACCAGTTGGTAGCTAAACTCTGTGAATGACATTCCGCTTTCCAGCCTTTTCTTTACAGAGTCTTTGGCCATCATATAATTAACGGTAATGTGCTTGCCTACATCTCTAATAAAATCCAGGAAGCTGAACTCTTTGAACCAGTCATAGTTATTGACCATTTCGGCAGAATTATCTCCACAGTCGAAGTCTAAAAACTTTTGCAGTTGGCCTTTTACACAACTCAGGTTGTGGTTTAGAATTTCTTCTGATAATAAGTTTCTTTCAGCAGATTTTCCTGACGGGTCACCCACCATGCCAGTAGCGCCACCCACTAAAGCTAAAGGTCTGTGCCCTGCTTTCTGAAAGTGAACTAAAGTCATTATCTGAGTAAGGTGGCCTATATGCAGAGAATCAGCTGTAGGGTCAAAACCGATGTACCCAGTAGTCATTTCTTTTTTTAGCTGCTCTTCGGTGCCAGGCATAATATCGTGGATCATACCTCTCCATTGTAATTCAGCTACAAAATCTATCATGAACGCTTATGTCTTGTTTGATGATGTTTTTCAATAAGGTACAAATATAGAAAAACACCACAGATCTTTTAGTCGTTACTAGCTGTAAAACCATTTATTCATTTATTCTTTCATGCCTACCGCATATTGATTAAAATTGCGGTTGAGTTTAACATTGAAGATAGATTATGAAACAACCAGATTCTCTTAACCAGGTAGCAGAATTCCATAAAACATTTAAACACCCTGTGCTTACAGAGCCAACTATTCCTGATGAAAAAAGGTGCGCTTTAAGGGTTTCTTTATTAGCAGAAGAGGTGAAGGAGCTGGAAGATGCTATTAAAGATAATGATCTGGTGGAGGTAGCAGACGCTTTATGTGATATTCAATACGTGCTGTCAGGAGCTATTCTGGAGTTTGGACTTGGAGATAAGTTCAAGGAGCTTTTTGATGAAGTACAGCGCTCTAACATGAGTAAAGCTTGTAAAACGGAAGAGGAGGCTCAGGCTACTGTGGAGTATTACACAAAGGAGCGAGAAACAGAGTGCTACTATAAAGAAATAGATGGTAAATTCTTAGTGTTTAGAACTTCCGATGATAAAACGCTTAAATCTATTAATTATTCGCCAGCTAGTTTGAAGGATATAATAGAGAAGTAAAATATATTTCAAAGCAAATAAAAATAGGCTGTCTAAAAGCAGCCTATTTTTATTATGTCATTTCAATACTTTTCGTCTTAGGTGACTTCCTACCAGCTTGGATAAGGTTATGTAAGCGAGCTCTATTCTAAAGCCTGCATCATAATCCGCATTGGTGTTACGACTGTTAACTTTTGTGAACTTCATTGTGCCTAAAACTGTGCCATCGGAGTTATCTATAAAAATGACATCTGCATTTATATAAGCAGGTTTTTTCCATACACCAACATTGAAGCCTGGCTCTGTAAAATAAGTATGAACCTTAATGGTTACTGGCGCATCGTTAAGGTTTTTAGCTACTTTAATGTCATGTTTTTTTAGTGAGTTACCTAAAACTTCCTCAAAGCTGGGTTCGAAACGATTTTCCCTATCAGCAAACCAAGCTTCTCTCCATTGATCACCATCACCAGGTTTCTTTTCATTTCTTTCATTTACTCGTTTGGTGAGATAATCTTCTTCTTTGTCAAATTTGCCCACTGACATATTTGAGTAGTCAAATTGTATGTCTATTGATGAAACTCCTTTTACTTTACTTAAATCTCCTTCAACTTTAAGTGTTTGGGCTGAAAGGTGAGTGGAGATTAAGGTGATTATGCCCAAAAGGCCCATTTTGAAATTCATATTACTATTTCAATTAAAAATTATATTTTAAAGGCGAATATATAAAAATTCCTTATATAGAAATAGTAGGATGGCGTTCAAATATAAAATTCCAATTGAAAAACCGGAGATGATTTTTGCGGTATAGGGCGCATGGCTAATATATCAGCTGTGTTAAATACCTCTATAAATTCTGTCCGGCTGATCCTTTCTTTATATTCTTCGGGTTTAATTTTATGGTATTGCATCCTTCCTGACGCATTAGCGGTAGCCGTGTATACCAGGCTATACCTAAGCGGAATAGGGGAGGGAATAAAACGCATACCGTTCATTAAAGCCATATCGCGTCTGATTTTAATAAGAATTCTTGAAATCCAATAATAATATTTGATCCAAAGCTTCTTGGTACTGAGATAAAAGCTTGTGCGCCTGATCGGGCACGTAATTAAAGCTTGCTCTTAGCTCATCGATCTTACATGTAAGTTCACTGATGTAAAATTGTATCTGCTCCAGATTTCCACATTTAGAGGGTTTAACAAAATGCCTTTTCGTAAAAACTATAAACTCTTGATCAATTTTCTTTTGTTGGTAAAGATTCATGGTTGTGTAATTCCGCACAAGAATATATGCAATAATAACCAATAAATTAAAAAATACAAATTATTACACGTGTTTGACTGTGTAATATTGCACAATATTGTTGAAACTATAACCTTTCTTAGTAGTTTATATGTAGTTGTAAATCAGTAAGATATAGGTTATTAACTGCTGGTGAACTTTAGTGTAAAAAAAGACTAACAAGTAGCGTTTTTTGAAGGTATTTTATTTGTTTATTAACAATCATTTCACACACAATTTGGTTATATTTAACGATTGAACCACTAAACCGAACAAATCGTAATGCAAGAATCATCTACTGGAGAAGCCTTTTTAAGTACATGGCATCAGGCCATGTTTATAGGCACTATTCTCTTCACCGTAATTGCCATAATCATCTATATTTATCACAAGGTAAGAG
The DNA here is from genome assembly GCF_021389955.1 of Fulvivirga maritima. Lineage (NCBI taxonomy): Bacteria > Pseudomonadati > Bacteroidota > Cytophagia > Cytophagales > Fulvivirgaceae > Fulvivirga > Fulvivirga maritima. Next base: position 5,483,099 of record NZ_CP089980.1, on the reverse strand, counting down.
TATCGGGAATAAAGGGGTTTAAGGATAAATATGATTATTTGCGCAAGTATGAAATACGTACTTATCAGCTCTGTTTTATTAGTTTAGGAATTGCTGTAGGCTGCCTTATTAACACTTATGGCAGAGGCTCTATCTCTTTCGATTGGATATGGTTTTCCGTAAGGCTGTTTATGGGAATAGCTGGTGGCACGTTAATTGGTTACGTTATAGCGCTTGTGTTGAAGTACTATTACCCAACCAGATTGAACAAAAAGCTTAGAAAGTGGAGGTATATGCCACGTATCAACTCATCTACAGGTAATAAGATGAGGTTACTCTCTGAAGATGAGGAAGATGTACACTTAGATGAAGGTATGCAGGCTGAAGAGAACGTATTTTCAGTTGATTATGATGTGTGGGTAGATGATCAGACTAAAGAGATAAAAATAGAGAAATATCCGGGACATCTGGTAGCTTTACAGTGTAACAACTGCGGATTTTATACCATGAAGGTGATCCGTGAGCAGATTGTAATACCCCCTACAGAAACGACTGAGGGGGAACTAATAAAGCATTATGAATGTCAATATTGTGGTTCTGTAAGAGCTACTCAGTTTAACATTGCCAAGGTTACTTCAGGAACAGAAGACTTGCAGAAAATGTTGACTAAGACAGGAAGTAATGCAGAAGTAGAACTGGTAAACATAGAAATTATTAGTGCTGACGGACATAAAAGGACTTATAATTTCCAATCAGTTATACAGGCTCAGAAATTCTTGAGGGAATATAATGCTGAAGAAGTGAGCTAATGAAAAACAATATTTTAACACTTTAATAAAACATCTAACACCCATTTCGTTATAATACACGTAGAAGAAATAATTAGAGTAAGCAGAAGACGTATGAAGAAGATAACATTTGTATTAGCGCCAGTTTTGGTTTTGCTAAGTTTTATAACCTACAGTTCAGGTTCTTTAAGTCACCTGAGCTACGACCCAAATGACAGTACTACTTTACGGCCAAAGCCTTATTACGGAGACGAAGCCAAATTAATCACTCAAATATTAGATACATATCATTATAAAAAAATCAGACTCAATGATTCGATCTCTTCGATTGTGTTAGATGATTATATTGAGACATTAGATAATAATCATTCTTATTTCTTGCAATCAGATATAGATAGTTTCGAAAAATACAGAACTCAGCTTGATGATCTTACAAAAGCAGGAGATGTTAGCCCAGCGTATGAAATCTACGAGGTTTTTAAAGAGCGATTCGATAATAGAATGGCTTATGTGAAAGATCACTTGCTTAAATATGAGTTTGATTATACTAAAGACGAATATTATGATACTGACCGTTCAAAAGAAGGATGGTCTAATAATACTGAAGAGCTTAATAACTTGTGGAGAAAAATGGTGAAAAGCCAGGCCCTTTCTCTTAAGCTAACAGGAAAGACGCAAGAGGAGATTACCGACATGATCACCAAAAGGTATGATCGTTTTGATAAAGCCATTCAGCAATATAAAAGTGAAGACGTTTTTGAACTTTACATGAATACTTTAGCTGAAGCGTTCGACCCGCATACTAACTATTTCTCACCTAGAACTTCTGATAGATTTAAACAAAACATGAGTTTGTCTTTAGAAGGAATTGGCGCTCGCTTGCAAACGGAAGCAGATTATACTAAGGTAATACAAGTGATACCAGGAGGACCTGCAGCTAAGAGTAACTTGGTGCATGAGAATGATAGAATTATTGGAGTAGGTCAGGGAGAAGAAGGAGAGATAGTAGATGTAGTAGGCTGGAGAATTGATGACGTAGTAGAACTTATAAAAGGACCAAAAGGCACTACCGTAAAACTAGAACTATTGCCTGCAGAAACAGGTGTAAATGGCCCGTCTAAAGAGATTACTTTAGTAAGAGAGAAGATTAAGTTGGAAGATATGGAGGCTAAGGCCAAAGTAGTTCCTTTTAATAAAGACGGTAAGGAGTACAATATTGGAGTTATAACCCTGCCTAGTTTCTATATGGATTTCGAGGCTTATCAAAAAGGTGATCCTAACTATAACAGTACTACCAGAGATGTAAAAAGACTGGTTAAGGAGCTTGAAGCTAAAGGCATAGATGGACTTATGATGGACCTTAGAAATAACGGTGGAGGTTCATTGGCAGAAGCTATTGATCTTACAGGTCTGTTTATAAAAGATGGTCCGGTAGTGCAGGTGAGAAGCTCTTCTAATAAAATTGAAGTAGGAGAAGATGAAGATCCTGATGTAATCTATGATGGACCAATGGCGGTTATGATCAATAGATTCAGTGCATCAGCCTCAGAAATTTTTGCTGCGGCCATTCAGGATTATCACAGAGGCGTGGTAGTAGGTGAGCAGACTTTTGGTAAAGGTACTGTACAAAGCATGATTGACTTAGCTAGGTATATGAATGTGCCTGATGGTGAAAAAGTGGGGCAACTAAAACTGACGTTGCAGAAGTTTTACAGAGTAACCGGTAGCAGCACCCAGCATATGGGGGTGAGTCCTGATGTTAACCTTCCTTCTGCTTTTGATGCTAAAGAGTTTGGCGAAAGCGCTAACAAAAGTGCGCTACCTTGGGATCAAATCAGCAGTGCTAACTTTAGCACTACCAACAAGGTGTCATCTCAAATGGTGAGTAAGCTTAATAATGATTATAATAAGCGAATGAAAACCGACGTGGATCTGAAAGAGCTTGTTGAAGATACCAAAGAGCTTAAAGAAAGCTTGGCTCGTACTAGAATTTCTCTTAATGAAGAGAAACGTAAAGAGGAAATGGAAGAGGCCGAAAAGCGTAAAGCAAATCGAGTATCTATGAACGGAACTAAAATTGATAAAGAAGGCAAGAAGACTCCTGAAGATGAAATTGATTTAGACGATCAATATCTAAAAGAAGGAGTAATCATACTTACAGATCTTATTTCAGACATAGGCTAAAATCACTCTAGAATATAACAAGTGGTTGTATCATTTTATCCTTCTGCTATTAAACTTGCAGAAATACGGGTAACTTGGCACAACCACTTTTTTTGTGCAATTATTTAATTTTCATCTAATTATAAAAACAGTATTATATGAGAAAGTATAAGTACTCTGTATGCATGTTGTTCATGCTATTAGCCGCTTCTATAGCAGAGGCTCAGCAGGAGTATTCCAATCTTAAAGATGCCTTATTTTCTGGTGGCCGACTTGCTGGCGGAAATGGACCCCAAAGTGTAAACTGGATAGAAGGAGGAGACCTTTTTTCTTTTATTGATACCAGTGACGACGGGCAACCCCAGATTAAATCTTTTGATCCTAAAACAGGAAAAGAAGAAATGATCTTTAAAGCTGAAGGAGTGAAATTTCCTGGAAGCGAAGAGGCCTTTTCTTATGAGTCATTCCAATGGTCTGAGGATTCAAAGTACATCCTTTTCCAGACTAATTTTCGTCCGGTATGGAGAAGATCAGGTATTTCAGATTTCTACTTTTATTCGGTAGCGGATAAATCCTTGAAACTAGTAGCTAAAGATGCGCAGACTGCTGAGATATCTCCTGATGGCTCTAAAGTAGGTTTCGAAAGAGGAGGAAACCTTTTCGTGTTTGATTTTAGTACCCAAAAGGAAACACAGCTTACTTTTGATGCGGAAGAATATTTTTACAATGGCCGATTTGGTTGGGTATATGAAGAGGAGTTTGGCTTGGCTCAAGCTTGGTCATGGTCTCCAGATAGTAAATATATCGCTTTCTGGCAATCTGATGAGAGAGAGGTGCCTATATTTCAAATGACTGACTATGCTGGTCAGCATTCAGAATATGTGAATGTACCTTACCCGAAAGTAGGAGACACTAATCCTGATGTTAAAATAGGAGTGCTGGATATCAGCACTAAGAAGAATGTGTGGATGGATGTGCCGCTTGCAGGTGGGTATATACCTAGAATATACTGGACTGCCGAAGCAGGCAAGCTGGCTGTAGTTCAAATGAACAGAAAGCAAAATCATTTGAAACTGTATTTTAATGATGTGACCTCAGGCAAAGGAAAAGTTATTCTGGAAGAGAAGTCTGAGCAATGGATTGACGTGTTTGATTTCTTTGCAGGCATCAATCATTTGTTTTTCTTCCCACAGGATGAAAAGGAGTTCTTCTGGATTTCTGACAGAGATGGTTGGAGTCATATTTACCGTTATGACTATAGTGGTAAGCTCATTAATCAAGTAACAAAAGGCAACTGGGAAGTAACAAGACTAGAAGCTGTAGATGCAAAAAGCAATACTATTTATTATACCAGCACTGAGGCTTCTCCTTTAGAAAGACACCTTTATACTGTTAAATTTAATGGTAAAAGTAAAAAGAAGCTTACTCGTACTGAAGGACACCATCATTTGAATGTAGCTCCTAGCGGCAAGTATTACATTGATAACTATAGCAATATATCCACTCCCAAACAGGTAGAGCTATGGTCTTCTAAAGGTAAGTTGATTGAGAGCTTTGAGAAAAATGAAAGTGTATCTGCTTATGCTAAAGAGCATTTTTATGCACCCAAGGAACTATTTAGTTTCACCACGGAAGATGGTCAGAAGTTAGATGGTTATCTTATCAAACCCAAAGATTTTGATCCTAATAAAAAGTATCCACTGCTTCTTAATATTTATGGAGGACCGGGAGCTCAGTCTGTTTATAATGAGTATGCATCTAACGCCTGGGAGCAGTATCTGGCTCAGGAAGGTTATATCATAGCAAGTGTTAATAATAGAGGTTCTGGTGGTTATGGAAGTGCTTTTGAAAAGGTGGTCTACCGTAATTTGGGAGAGCAGGAGAGTGCCGATTTCGTGGCTACGGTAAAATATTTAGCAACCAACCCTTGGGTTGACGGAGACAAAATGGCCATAAGAGGTCACAGCTATGGAGGTTATATGTCTAGCTATACTATGTTGAATCACCCTGGTGTATTCAAAGTGTCATTAGTAGGTGCACCAGTAACTGACTGGAGGCTATATGATAGTATTTACACGGAGCGTTATATGGACTTACTTAATGATAACAAAGACGGTTATATCTCTAGTGCGTCTTCTGCCGCTGCGGCTGGGTTAGAGGGCAAGATGTTTATAGCTCACTCTACTATGGATGAGAACGTGCATTTTCAGAACACTATGCAGTTAGTGAAAGCACTGATTGACAATGGAAAAGATGCCGATTTAAGAATCTATCCTCCGGGAGCACACGGAGTAGCTTATAATACTATGAGCTATATACTGCTATATTCTCAATATGTAGATTATTTAAATGAGAACTTAAAAGGAGATTTCGATACCTCTGAGGTGAGATCTTCAGTAAACTAATTTACTAAATGGAGGCTGTCTCAAAGCTACTGTTAAGTCGCATTATTGTTTTTGAGACAGTCTTCCTTTTTTACTTGCTGAAAAGGGTTAAGTCTTTGAGTATTAGAATCAAGGCTTATCTGGTAAGCACCACATAATCATTGATCAGAGTTTTGAGAAATTCCGCATCGCTCATCATCACATGATCTACATATAATCTTTCTTTAGCACTTTTAGCCATTTCTTGCAGCGCCTTTCGGTGAGCTGGGTTAGGAAACTTCTTATGTCTGTCTATTACATTTTTAATCAGCAGCATGTTCTCTTCAGAAAATCTCCTTACATCAGGAAATTTGGGCTCATAGTTATCAATGGAATTGATTCTTATGATATCACTAAATTGAAGTTTTTGAGAAGGCCTTATTTTAATTACAGTGGTTTCTGCGGCCATATCACCCAAGCGCTGACCTTTATTAGAGCTGCTCACAAATATTGAGGCGAGTGCGCCAAGAGAAAAATAAATGTCTATCATTCTAAATACCCATCTGAGTATATAGTCACTAGAGCGAGGCTCACCACCATTGATTTTCACCACCTTAAGATCCATAGCCTTTTTACCTAAAGACTGGCCGTTGTTTAAGACCTCCATCAGTATGGAGTAAAATAGAAAGACTGGAGCTAAGGCTAAATAATAAATGTACTGCATGCCAACTCCATTGGTAAGCATAGCTACACCAAACATTATAATAAGGTCACTAACTACGATTACTAGAAAGTCTATAACAAATCCAATAATCCTCTCCCTAAGCGAAGCAATTTCAAATTCAATGCTTACATTTTGTGTGGTGTTAATTTCAATTTTTTGCATATTGCCAGCTCAAATGTATTATTTTACCTTTCGTAATGAAGGAAACAAAATTTATTGAGCAAAATAAGGAAAAATGGTTGAAGTTTGAGCAATTACTACGCTTGAAAAAAAGAGACCCGGATCAATTAGGTGATTTATTTATCCAAATTACTGATGATTTGTCTTATGCCAGAACTAATTACCCTAACCGATCCATCAGGGTTTATTTGAATAATCTGGCTCAGCAGCTGTTTTATAATATATATAAGAATAAGAAAGAAGGTAAAAACAGACTGGTACGCTTTTGGGCGGAAGAGTTACCGAGCATCACCTACCACTGCCGGAGGGAGTTGCTATTAGCTTTTTTAGTGTTTTTCCTGTCTCTAGCTATAGGAGTAGTGTCTTCAGCTAATGATGCTGAGTTTGTGAGAACCATACTGGGTGACTCATATGTAGAAACTACACTGACCAATATCGAGAATGATGACCCTATGGCCATTTATAAGAATGCCAATGAGGTAGATATGTTTCTTGGTATTTCTTTTAATAATGTGTTGGTGGCTTTCAGAACCTTTATCACAGGTATATTCTTTTCATTGGGCTCCATTATAATCCTCATGTTTAATGGTATTATGGTAGGCTCATTTCAGTATTTCTTTTTAGAACGTGGACTGGTGGCCGAGTCAATGCTCACGATTTGGCTTCATGGTACCTTAGAGATCTCCTCCATTGTAATTGCTGGCGGTGCTGGCATAGTGTTAGGCAAAGGCTTTGTTTTTCCGGGAACACATTCAAGATTACGGGCTTTCCAGCAATCCGCCAGGCTTGGATTGAAGCTGCTGATAGGAGTGGTGCCTATCATTGTTTCTGCGGCTATTATTGAATCATTTCTTACTAGATATACTGATGCTCCGGCTATTATAAAATTAGCATTGATTGTGGCTTCATTAGCCTTTATGCTCTTCTACTTTGTATGGCTGCCTTATAAGAAGTATAAAAATGGAACTATTAAACCTATAAGAGATACCAGTTCTAAGATTGATGATTATTCACCTACAGACATGAAAGGTGAGATTTATAAAGTCAATGAGGTGTTTCGTCATGCTGTAGTGGTTTACCTAAAAATATTTAAAAGCTACTTTTTACCATTATTGGGAATCACTTTGGTGATTTTGGCAGCCTATGCTTATACTTTAAAATCTGTGGTGCAAGCGGGTTTTGTGCAGGTAAATTCATTTGTTTTTAATAAGCTAAGTCAGTTGCTGGCTTATCAGGATTTTCCGTTGCTGTTTTTCATCAACTCAATATTTGTTTCGGGTCTTACCTTTTTAATACTGTTTTATGTTTGCAGGTATTTCAATAACAAAGTAGATAGAAGAAGACTATTAGTAGCCAGTATTACAGGAGCTATCATGATTAACTTATCTTTTTTCGTAAACGAGTTTTTATCGTTTCTATTTTTATTAATCATGGTGCCGCTAGCACTGTATTCTATGATTATTTACTTACACGAAGAGGTAAGCTTCGTGGCTGCCATGTCATCTTTTCGTAAGTTTTTTAGTTTATGTGCAGGACGTATTTTAGGGCTATTAGCGCTGCTATCTTTTATTACAGTGGTGTTTTTGTTTTTGATAGATTCTCCTTTTATGAGTTTTTATCTTGATTTTGTAGAATCAAACTTTAGTTTTGAAGGCGATCTGACGTATTATGTTGTTATGGCTTTAAATTTCTGCATGCTCATTGTAGGAATAGGACTGATATTTCCTCTTTTTGCTATAGGAGTATATCTTCAATACTTTACTTTGAGGGAAATTAGCTCAGCTGATCATTTATTGGCACAGATAAGGGCATTTGCCAAATAAATAATGAATTTGAAATATTTATATATTTTTCTAGCGATAATATTTTTTGCTCCTCGCACTTATGCACAGGAGTCAGCCACTTTCGATCGTGAAACGTGGGCTGATATTACCAAGGATATAGATTATACTGATGCTGATAGCGAGAATACTCGCACTAAGAAAGGCAGAGGTAATGAAGGTTTGGAGCGTGAAAGAGCCACTGAATATCAAGAATCGGCTCCCAGTAATTGGAGTTTACCCTCGTTTGGAGGGCAAATATTTCAGTTTATAATGATTATAGCCTTTGTAGCTATAATAGCCTTTATCATATACAAGCTGTTGGGGAGTCAGCTAGGCCTGAGCAATCCTAAAAATAAAAAGGGTAACGGTGAGGCGGTAACTATCGAGGATTTGGAAGAGAAGCTAATGGAATCTGACTTGATGAAATGGCTTAAAAAAGCGGTAAGTGAAAAGAATTATAAGCTCGCCCTTCGTATCTATTATCTCATGATTATAAAGGAGCTTTCTCAAAATGGCCTTATCAGCTGGAAAAAGGAAAAGACCAATTTAGAATACCTGATGGAAATGCGGGACCATAGCACGCATAGCCAGTTCGAAGAATTAACAGGTATTTATCAATTAGTATGGTATGGAGATAAGCACGTGGGCGATGAGTATTTGATAAAAATGAGTCATAAGTTCAAAGCTTATTTTCAATATTTAAACAAAGGGGAGGCACATGAATAGAAACAGTTTCCTGATTATTATAGGTGCAGTCCTGATAGTTGTTTTTGTTTTTTTCTATTTTACTAATGACCGTAAAAAGCACTTTAACTGGTCAGAAAATTATAAGGTGGAGAGTCAGCAGCCCTATGGTACTTACATTTACCATGAGCTGCTAAAACGAACTTATGGTAATAATTTTAGAGTGCTAAATAACCCTCTCAGAGATAGTATAACCTCTGAGAATAAGGATGCACTTTACATGCTTGTTGGCCAGGGCTCATATTATACCTCTGAGGATGTTGACAGTTTATTGGCTTTTGTAAATGCAGGAAATGAAGTTTTTATTTCTACTTCTTCATTCCCATTTGATTTGGCTAACATGCTAATAGATGAAGACTGTGGCTCTAAAAGGTACTATACTGATTCTAAAATAAACATGAGCCTGACTGATAATGAGAGCCAGTTTGCTTATGAATATATTCAGGATCAAGAGCTCTTTGATTATTACTGGATGTACATGGACAGCATAGAATGTTCCGGTGGTAAAGTTCTCGGCTATTTGAATGGAGATAAACCTAACTTTTTGGAGATAGAGCATGGTTCAGGAAAGATATATTTCTATACTTCGCCGCTAGTGTTTACTAACCTGTATCTGAAAAGAGAAGAGTTATTGACTTATGTAGAAGAGATTTTTGAGCATACAGAGGGCAAGTATTTATATTGGGATGAGTATAGCAAAATTCCTTTCGGAAGAAATAATAATCAGGAAAGCCCGCTAAAATATATATTATCACAGCCGCCTTTGCAGTGGGCCTGGTATCTTTTATTAGCAGCCGTAATAATATACTTTATATTCTATGCCAAGAGAAGGCAAAGGATTATACCTGTGCTGGAAGAGAATAAAAACACTACTATACAGTTCGCTGAGACCATGGGCTATCTTTATTTTGAAGAGCAAAACCATAAGCGGATAGCAGACCATGCCTGGCAGCTGTTTCTTTCTTACATCAGAAATAAGTATTATATACAAGTACAGAAAATAGACGAAGAGACCATAAAGAAAATAAGCCTTAAATCTCAGGTTTCAGTGCAAGAGATAGAAGCTATAGCCAAACACTATGATCGGCTTGATTTTAAAGTTGAGATTAGTGCCGAAGATCTTATGGCATTTCATAATCAGATAGAATTATTTTATAAAAACAGTAAATAATGGAAGAAAACGTTTTTCAGGATCAGCCCCAGCAGCCTGATGATAATTTATTGAAATTCAAAAACAATCTTTCTGCTGTTAGGCAGGAGATTAAAAAGCTGTTGATAGGCCAAAATGAGTTGATAGACCTCATGATGGTATCATTGTTTACTCAAGGACATATATTGCTTGAAGGTGTACCCGGTTTAGCCAAAACCATGGGAGCAAAGCTCTTTGCTAAATCACTTTCTGTAAATTATAGCCGTATACAATTCACTCCTGACCTCATGCCTTCTGATGTGGTGGGTACTTCGGTATTCAACATGAAGGAATCAGAATTTAGGTTTAGCTCAGGGCCGGTGTTTTCTAATATAGTGCTCATAGATGAGATTAACCGTGCTCCTGCAAAAACACAGGCCGCTTTATTTGAGGTGATGGAAGAGAGGCAGGTAACAGTAGATGGAAAAACCTATCCTATGGAATATCCGTTTATGATCATCGCTACTCAAAACCCTATAGAGCAGGAGGGAACCTATAAGCTTCCTGAGGCGCAGCTCGATAGATTCTTGTTTAAAATAAAGCTGGATTACCCTAACCTTGAAGAGGAAAAGATCATTTTGAGAAGATTCAGATCTGATTTTTCTCAAGAGCTGATGAAAACGGTAAATGCGGTGCTCACAGCCAGTGATATTAAAGATGGAGCTGATTATGTAGAGAAGGTGCATATCAAAGATGAGATTCTCGATTATATCGCTAACATTATCTATGATACCAGAAACAATGGCGACCTGTTTTTAGGAGCTTCTCCAAGGGCTTCTTTGGCACTTATGAGAGCCGCTAAGGCAGTGGCAGTAATCAACGGAAGAGACTTTGTTATTCCTGACGATGTGAAGTTTGTGGCTAAACCAGTGCTTAATCATAGAATTATACTTAATCCTGACAGAGAGCTGGAAGGAATGGAGCCTGAAGACGTGATAGAAGAAATAATCAAGAAAACAGAAGTACCTCGTTGAAAATTAAAAACTTATATCTACCTTTCCGATTTTTCGGAGGCCTTGGGGTTATTTTTGTCCTTTTTATCCTTGGGTTTCCGTTCTACTTTTTCTTTCCACTGGCACAGACTGTGCTTGTAGCCTTTTTGGTGTTAGTTACACTAGATCTTATTCAGCTTTTCAATAAGGGAATACGGTTTAATGTGGTGAGAAGCACCGCCCGGCTACTTTCTTTAGGGAATGAAAATGAAGTGAAAATCACTGTAGCCAACCTGTCTTCCAGACCTTTTGATATTTTATTGATAGATGAACTTCCTTACCAGTTGCAGATTAGAGACTTTGGTGAGAGCCTTCATTTAAAAGGAATGGAAAAGAAAAGGCTGGTATATAAAGTCAGGCCTTTGGTGCGTGGAAAGTATGATTTCGGTGCCATTCATTTATTCGTTACTTCAAAATTAGGCTTGGTGCAGAGAAAGGTGAGCTTTCCTGTAAATGAAGAGGTGGCCGTTTATCCATCGGTGATGGATATGAAGAAATATGAGTTGAAATCAGCCATGAGTACAACCATTAACTTTGGCATTAAGAAGATCAGGCGGATAGGTCATAGCTATGAGTTTGAGCAAATAAAGGAATATACCATTGGTGATGATTATAAGAGTATGAACTGGAAGGCTACTTCCAGAAGTAATAAGCTTATGGTCAATAATTACACTGATGAAAAGTCACAGCAAGTGTATTGTCTGATTGATAAAGGCCGATATATGAAAATGCCTTTTAATGGCTTGAGTTTGCTGGATTATTCTATTAATTCGAGTCTTATTATTGCCAATACCTCTTTACAAAAGCAGGATAAGGCAGGCTTGATCACTTTTTCTGATAAAGTGGAGAGCGTGATCAGGGCAGACCGAAGCCGAAATCAGCTTAAATTGATTTTAGAAACCCTCTATAAAGAAAAGGAAAGCAGGCTAGACTCTAACTATGAGTACCTCTATAGCTCTGTGAAAAAGACTATCCGGGGTAGAAGTCTCATCTTTTTGTTTACCAATTTTGAGAGTTTACATTCTCTACAGCGTGTTTTGCCGGTGCTTAGAAAACTCAATAAATCACATCTTTTGGTGGTGATTGTTTTTGAAAATAAAGAGCTGAGAGACTACTATCAGCAGGATAAGGAGAACCTGAAAGATGTATATTATAAGACCATAGCTCATAAAATAGCCAATGAGCGAGAAATGATAGTGAGTGAACTGAGACATTACGGTATTCAGCACATCTTTACCAGGCCAGAAAACCTATCTATCAATGCTATTAATAAATACCTGGAGCTCAAGAGTAGGGGAATGATTTAATTTCAAAAATCAGGCTCTTGTATAAAAGAGGCGATCTCAAAAGTAGGGGACTGATAGGTCAGTAAGACTTAAAAGTTACTTTTGAGACTGCCTCTGCCAGCTTATATATTATATATAAAAGGGCTTTTTTTGATAAATGCTGAATCATCTATTTGAGTTATTAAAAACTCAACCAAATCATTAGCACTTATTTTATCACCTTCGCAATTGGTTAGGCTGGTTTCCGTAGTATAACGTTCGTCAGTCTGCATGATTAAAGGCAGTCGCACCAAAGTCCAGTCAATATTGCTGGAGCTCAATAGTTCATACTCCTTTTGCTTATCTCTGGTGGTTTCCCCATAATGCTCATACATCCATTCAGTAGCCGCTTTCACTTTCGGACTTTTGTCATCGTATGGCGTATTCACATTTAAACCGGTGGTAACTATATACCTGGAGATGCCACTAGCTTGAATGGCTTTAATGATGTTTTCGGTAGCTTGACTGAATATAGGACTTTCTCCTTTGGGTTGACCTAAGGTGCTTATTACAACCGAGCAATCGGCAACCCATGATAAGACTGTGGCATAATTACGGGCATCACCATAAACGATCTCTGCAGTTGAAGGTAGTTCTGACCGATCATGATGTGCTCTTACCAATAATTTGACATGGTAATTTTCGCTGATGAGCTTTTTGACTAGATATTTCCCTGATTTACCGGTTCCGCCGAGGATGGCTATTTTATGATTGTTCATAATTCTCAATTAAAATTTGACATATAATTAGGAGGGACTCTTTATAAAGAGTCTTTTTGAAAGGGCCAATACCTATATAGGATTGGCTATGGAGTCAATATTTATTGAGAGATTCTAATGGTTTGAATATATGAGAAATGATTGTATTGAGCAAATATATGATGCTGTTTTAGGTATTATGCCAAACTGAGCAAGAAACGGATTGTTTGTGCGCCTTAAGTTTTGATTCTTTGAGCACCGGCATAAAAACAAATGGACGGCTGGTTTGTATGACTTTAGATAAGATTAAAACAAGAAATTACTTATGCTGCAAAATATAGAAGATGAAAACTTACGTAATGCTATTGAAAAAACACAGAAAAATGATCTGAAGGATATCATTGAATTGAACGCCAGAAACAATAATATCAAGTCTCTAAAAGGAATAGAGCAGTTATCTAATCTAAGAAAGCTTCATTTGGGTAGGAACAAAATCGAAGATATTACACCTTTAGCTGCCCTGAAGAAACTGACAGGCTTATTTTTGGAAAGGAATCAGATAAAAGATGCCGCTGCTATAAATCAGTTGAAACAATTGCCTGCGTTAGACCTTAGTTTTAATCGAATTTCCTCCATAAAAGGTGTTTTCACCAGTCATCATAAAATTACCTGGTTAAATCTCTCTTCTAATACTCTTGATGATGTCAGTGAAATAGCACTTTGTGATTACCTTACAGACCTCAATGTTAGCGGAAATAGTATTGCTGAACTTAACAAGCTGACAAATCATAGCCGCTTACGCAATGTAGATGCGTCTGATAATGAGATAGCAGGCAAGGTGCAAATTAGTTTTATGCCCCATCTAAGAAGCTTAAATCTTGCTAAAAATGGTATTAATGAAATACAAATAGACAAAGTGCTTCCTCACTTAAGTTCTTTGGTTTTAACCGGAAATCAACTTCAGGAACTTGGTTTTTTGAAGGACGCTCCACATTTGAAAACGCTTGTAGTTTCAGAAAATCCTATTGAAGGGATTCATAATATAACACCATTAAAAGAACTACGAATACTGTATCTATGGCACGTAGGGCTTCGATCTGTAGCAGGAATGGAAAATTTGAGTAAACTTGAAGAATTGGGACTGGCTGATAATGATATTGAAAGTGTATCTAACCTTCAGCAATTGAAAAATCTTAAGCTACTGTTTTTAGGTGGGAATAAAAGGATAGCACTAACTGAATTGGCACCACTTGCCGAATTGGTATCTGAAGATTTCCGAGGCCCGAATTGGAAAGAAAGTTTGGCTGGTGATTATTACATCTGATTAGCTAAGTATTCATTGTGAGACCTAAAATATGTTTCAATCGCACAAATAAGAATGAAATGGCAATAGAACGAAAGGAAGGATCTGTTTATTAGTTAATATAGATATCCCAAAAAACTGTATGCTTTGAGGAGAGAGCCTTTTAATCCAGGAAACTATAATGTGATGTTTTAATTATTTGATTATATGTTTTTTATATAGATTTTAGAAGGTGGAAACGATGCTACTCTAAATTCTAATGAATAAAAAACAGTTACAACGCTTACTAAGGATAATTTTACCGGTCGGAACAGTCATTTCTTTGTTTTTTGTACCCTGGCCACTGGTTTGGGCATGGGTATTACCATTGCCTCCTACTATTCCAGATCAATTAAACGAGGCTCTTGATCATGGTTTTGACGGCATTATAGTTTATGTAGACCAGACAGGAAAGGAGCCTGAATTTTATGCCGCAGGTTGGCATAACCGAGCCGAAAAAATTCTCGCTCGCCCGGATGCTTTATTTAAAATGGCCAGTATAGGCAAACTATATGATGCCGTGTCTATCACCAAATTGGTGCATGAGGATCTTCTGGATTTAGATAAAACTGTAGCTGACTACTTTCCTGACCTGGCTGATAGAATTGAGTATGCCGATAAAATCACTTTGAGCATGTTGGTACAGCACCGAAGTGGAATACCTAACTATACTAATACTCCTGATTTTTGGGTTAACCCACCTAAAAGCAAAGAGGAAACATTAGCTAGAATACTCGATTTGCCTGCCAATTTTGAACCCAATACTGATTACGAGTATTGCAACACCAACTATTTGTTGCTCACCATGCTCATTGAAAAAGTGACGGGGCTTAGTAAATTTCAATATATAAAGAAATCCATTTTAACTCCACTGGGGTTGAAAAATACTTATGAATCTATACATCAGGTTGAGCTGGAAGAGGTAATGAGTGGATATTATGTAGGGGTGGAAGAAGATATTAAGGCTACTGATTATGGATCTATGCTGGCCACTGCTGAGGATGTAGGAACGTTCTTAAGGGCTTTAAATGATGGTACTGTATTTAAGGACGGAGAGCAGGAGATTTACTCTTCATTATATAAGTATAATCACACCGGTTTGATACCCGGCTATCAGAGTATAGCAGAATATCATAAAGGCCTTGATTTGGTGGTGGTTCAATTTGTAAATACTACTAATTTTGATGGCTACACCTGGAATTTGTCAGAGATAGTGTACAATAGAATTGTTAAAATTATTAGTAAGCGTTAGATGTATCCGACCATTTCTTTTTTTAAATCAGAAATTTATGATGAACTTGATTATAAGATTAGCCACTATAATGAAGAATTAGAGAGTAAAGATTATGAAGCCTGCCGTTTTAAGTTAAATGATCATAATATAGTTTGTAGAGCGGCCAAAATTACCCCCAAAAAGGCAGGACAGTTCGTTACTTTTTGGAAGCGAAATAGTTAGGGTATTATAGAGCCATTGAACCAATCTGATGATATTGACTTTTATGTGGTCAATGTAACTCATGGAAAACAACGGGGCCAGTTCGTTTTTCCTGGCTCAGTGTTAATGAACAAAGGCATTATTTCTACAGAGTCAAAGGAGGGTAAGAGAGCTTTTCGGGTGTATCCGGTGTGGGATACGGTATTGAATAAACAAGCAGAACGCAGTCAAAAATGGCAGCTGAATTACTTTTATGAGATCACCGAGTCCACTGACTTAGAAAAAGTGCGGCTTTTATATGGAAATCAATGAATAAAGACATGTTAGTGCTTAAAGGAAAAACAGTTTTTATAGCTACCCTTGTTATCATAGGGCTTACCATTTTAACGGTTTATTCTTCTGGCATTAACTATAATAGATCACTTTCGGCTAATCTGTATATTTCTCTGAGTGTGATTTCCGCAGTCATATTTACCTTTCTGAGTATAGCACTGTATAAAGGCACCCAACTCGTTAATGATTACCCAAAGTTTAAGAATTTTCAACCAGGCATGTGGTTTAGCGACTCAAATATTCCGGAAGTAGGGGATATTGATATCGATGAAGGAATTGGTGGATGCTTGTTTTCCATCCTGAGTTGGATTGTTATGTCTATAGTAATGGTAGTCCTTCTCATTGTTTTTGAAGCCATATTTTGGATATCTCTATTTCTCATATTTGCTTCCCTATACTGGATATTTATTCGAGCCCTTAAATTGGCAGTAAAAAAGTCTGTTGCTACTAAAGGAGACTTGTCAGCCTCAGTATTAAATAGTTTGGGATATACCTTATTATACACCGGTTGGCTCTTTGCTATAGCTTTGATAGTTGATTTGGTGAAGTGATTTATTTAATACTAGTAATAAGAATTGTAGTTTAGAGGCTGGTTATAAGTGGTTTTACTAAAATAGTGCTGCTTTATTTGATTTTTTAGATTCTATGAATGTTGGTTTAATTTTTTTATTGGGAATATGTCTGTATTCCATTCCCCTTATTGAGTTAATAGTCATATTAATTAAAGAATATAGGAAAGGCCATAAAGTCTCATTTAAGAGTTTGAGACGTTTTTTAAAGTATAATGTGATATTTGCTGTTATTTTGATTTCGGGAGTAGGGATTTTGAGTCATACAAATTATTTGGATTATGAAGGGCCAATGACCTTCGACAAGTATGATGAAATCACATTTAAAAACTTCAGAGGGTTAGAATTTTTCAAAAAGTCTTTATATGGTAGCGAAAGGTTTGCCTATGTATATACTTCAATAGATTATGAAATCCAGGACAACTTTGTTCGTATTCAATCTTTATTTCATCCGTCTCGATCATTTGTATATAAAAAGAATTCTAATAGCCAAGAGTTGCTGACTCATGAAAAATATCATATAAAAATAACTGAATTATTTGTAAGGAAAGCAAAGGAGAAAGTGTCTGAACTTCTTGATATTGAATCTGATAAAATAAGATCAATCATAAGAGAATGTGATCTTGATGAGCAAAAGTTTCAAGACGAATATGATTATGAAACTTTTCATAGTTATGTTTTAAGTGAGCAGAAGAGGTATGAGGAAAGAGTGGATAGTTTACTAGATTTGCTAGCCGAGTTTAAGAAGCCTAAAATTTATTTTAATGAGAAAAATTAAGTACTTATTATTTATATCAATTTGTTTTGCCCTCACCAATTGTAGTGAAAAACATGATTATCCCCTTGATAAAAGGTACTGGACTTTAGAAGATTATAATAAGGTGGTACTTGACCTTAATTATGGCTATGAGGAAGATGAAAAGCTTCCTACATTAGATGATCCGGATACTAGGATTATTGTTGAAAAGCTTACTGATGAAGGTAATTTCAAGGTAATATTAGATGATGAAGAGTTAGGTCTCAAGCACAGAAATGAAGTAGGAGAGAAGTTTTTCAATCAGTGGAGAGATATGGCTGATATTTATGATCAACTCGATAGGAAAGATCATTATATGTATGAGGAGGAAATGTTGGCAGTTTATCAATTTGGATTAGGACTCCAACTCCGTTACTTTAACTTAGGTAATGAGCTCATATTGGAAACCGCAGACGATCCATCATCTGCAGAGGTAAAGAACAGTCTAAAAACGAATGTAGGCAGCCTTGTAAATAATTATACCATTTATCTATCTCTCATAAATTATGAAAATGCATTTACTAAAGAGGGCCTTGATAAGTTGGCTGAAGGAATAGATATATATTTTCCTGAGTTAATTGAAGCTCATCCTAATGCAAATTATAAAGGAATGCATCAAAAGGCGGAATTAATGTTGGAAAAGAGTGCCTCAGACAGAGTGAAGCGTTCACTAAAAAAATTAATATCCTTGACCTCTTAAATGGATGTAATAGCTGTAAATTTTTGTCTTATCCATTATAAAAGTCCTTCATTTTATTCGATCGCTTTCAACCTTCCTCAACTATTCTTAGGTAAGCGGAGCTGAACCACGATCTATTATGAACAAGAGCATTTGCTCTGAATAAGATAATTGAGCGTCTAAACCGACAATGCTGAATTAGGATTTCATAAATGTTAGTGAAAGGGGTGGGGGAAGTTTTTACGAATGCTATGACCATACTTTGATTATGCAATTATGCCAGTAGAGGTAATTGGAGATGGAAGAACAACTGTAGATATGACAAGAATAACAGTTGATTTATTTATTGAAGACAAGTAAAATGGTACTTAAACTGATTGTGAGAAATTCTTCCACTGGTCGTAGGTTAAGCATAGCGATCTCACTCTGGCCTAAGATTATAAAACTCTGGCTCAAGTGTGCACTTGTGCCATTTAGGAATTTGAGCGGATGCTCAAGCAATATATGGATCGTAACGGATGCTACGACCAATTGTGAAAAGCAGACTTTCAGATACGCGAATTAGCAAATAAAAGCCGTCATTCCTGAATCATGGAGCATAGCGCAATGATATCAGGAATCTCACTGATCAGATAGTGTTATCTGAACAGCGAGATCCCGGCTCTTCACTTCGTTGCGGCCGGGATGACGATAAATGATGATAGTACTTAATAATGGTCATTGAGATCGAAACGAAGTGTAGTGAAGCAATCTCGACCTTGCCTCTGTAGACCAGAGCAGTCCTTCTTCTATAATTTCAAGATTACTTCCTCATATCTTCCTCGTAATTACCAGATAGGGAAGGAGTGGCTCCCCACCTACAAAGTCACACTGAGCCGCGTCGAAGTGTAGACGATCGGTACTGATTCATGATTTAAATAGATCTCAATTGTTTTGACCTTTACATATCCCTCTGGTCGTAGGTTAAGCGCAGCGGTCCTACGACCTAACATAATCAAGAGTATTGGCTTTGAATAAAATAAGTGGATGTATGAGGCTACAATGCACAGGCAGTATTTCATGAATAGAAGTTTCCGCTTAAAGAAAGGAATTGGAGCGGATGCTCAAGCAATATATGGATCGTAACGGATGCTACGACCAATTGTGAAAAGCAGGCTTTCAGATACGCGAATTAGCAAATAAAAGCCGTCATTCCTGAATCATGGAGCATAGCGCAATGATATCAGGAATCTTACTGATCAGATAGTGTTATCCGAACAGCGAGATCCCGGCTCTTCACTTCGTTGCGGCCGGGATGACGATAAATGATGATTGTACTTATAATGGTCATAGCGATCGAAACGAAGTGTAGTGAAGCAATCTCGAAGTTGCTTTTTCAGTCAGTCGAAATGAAGTATTTCATAGCTTCAAGATTACTTCGTCATATCTTCCTCGTAATTACCAGATAGGGAAGGTGTGGCTCCCTACCTACAAAGTCACACTGAGCCGTGTCGAAGTGTAGACGATCGGTACGGATTCATGATTTAAATAGATCTCAATTGTTTTGACCTTTACATATTATGTACTATTTGCTTATACTGTCATTGGTACGAAAGGAGACATTGATGTATTTATTTGGTAGAAGCTTTTCCAACTGTCGCTCTCCTCAGCCACGTAACGACAATTACTGAGGCCTCTGGCCGGTTAGGTAAAGATGCATTTGCATTATAAAGGCTAACAATTAGGTTAAGTCAGACTTTGCACATTCCATCTTATGTTTTGAACGGTCAGTGCAATATCGGCCAAAGGCGTAAAGCATAATAATCACTCGGCTGGAGCCAAGCGATTGTTTGAAAGTTTGTTCGGGCTGGGTTGAAGGTCTCAACTTCTGCAATTACTATTGTTACCTTACCGAAAATATCCTCTAAATTAGTTTCACAGTGGGTAAGCGAAGAATTGTCAGATTTAGGAAGTAATGTCACTGGACACGCTGTTTCCAAGGGAGCAGGTGAATTAATAGGGTCAATAGAAGAAAAGTAATTTTATGTGGGTAATTGCTCCGTTTTTAGCTGTTATAATAACTATTGTTAGTGTAATTGGTTTATTACGTCATTATGAGGATTATAAAAATAATTTTGATGAAGGAGAAAAGATAGATGAAATTCACCTTAGAAGTGTCATAATCAGGATAATTGGAGTGAGTGGTCTTGGTCTCATGTTCTTAATTATGTTCTTATTGGATATAATTGAACGGTTAGCAGGTTAATTTTGCCTCTCAACAGTCGCTCGGCTCTTGCCGTGTGACGACTATTTCCGAGGCCTCTGGCGGGTTAGGTAAAGATGCTCATGAATAACCTCACTGGTCGTAGGTTAAGCGAACCGATCCTACGTCCTAAAATCCTCTGGTCGTAGGTTAAGCGCAGCGGTCCTACGACCTACCATGAGCAAGAGCTTTTGCTCGGAATAAAATAAGTGGATGTATGAGGCTACAATGCACAAGTAGTATTCATGAATACAAATTTGTGATTAAGATATCATAGTGTAAAAGAAGGTAACAGGGGCTAGGCCCAATAATCGGCTTACATAATTACTTGCAAAGGGCATATTTGCCGTTTCAGAGACACTCCTTGTCATTAATAAATCCTTAGTCACCCTTCGGTAGGACTAAGGATAACTAGAAGCCGATGATTTTATTAACAGGTTTATGCATCATGTGTTACCAAGTGGGGTTTACAATATACGATATTATGGTTTGTTGGCCTCGGTGAATAAAGAGAAGCTGGAGAAATGCTATTCACTGATCGGAAAGTCATTACATACGGCTTTGTTTAGGGGATTATCTGCCAGCACAGTTTGGGAAATATTACAGGGGAAAGATCTCAATAAATGTACTGAATGTAGAAAGGGTATCATGGAGCCAAAAACCATTCTGGACCCTGTATAGCCTGGGCATAGTGCATGTTCTTTGACTTGTTGTTTTATGAGCTAATGGCTAATGTATTGGCAGGGAAAACTATGTCTAGTCTACATTGTAAATTATAAATATTATCGAATGATGTATCTCAAAGAACCCAAATACCCTATTATCGAACTCCAGAATCACTTCCCAGAGCTAACCAAGCGCACTGGCATGCCCATAGCCTGAGGGGGAGGCGTAGTCCAACTGAATTTTATATAATATTTGCCGGATAGGATGTCACTTATTCATTCATTATTTTTATGCAAACATTATATAAAATACTATTTTGTTATGTCCAATAAAACCTAATCTTATGTCGAAAATTGATTTTAAAATTTTCTTGCGAAGCTTAAAAAAAAGAGGGTTCAATAGTGCTATAAATTTGGCTGGATTAAGTGCTGGAATCGCCTGTATATTATTAATAGCTGTCTATCTGAATCATGAATTAAGTTTTGATCAACACCAACCTAACAAGGATAGAACCTACAGAATGATCTTGCAGGTGAAAACCAATTCAGGAAGTGATTTGCGAACTGCAGATAACTTTATTGGTTTAGCTCATACTTTGAAAAATGATTTCCCTGAAGTTGAGCAAGCGGCAAGGATTTTTCCATTCAAAGGGGATGTAGGAGTAAAATACAAATCTGGAGACATTAAGCAATACAAAGGCAACCATATATTTAGAACAGAACAAGAAATATTTAGTGTTTTCGACCATCATTTCATTCAAGGTAATCCATCAAAAGCTCTGAGTACCCCTCAATCAATTGTCATTACAGAATCATTGGCTCGTAAGTATTTTGGTGATGTCTTCCCTCTTAATAAAGTGCTCATCCTTGATAACCTAACCTACAAAGTAACAGGAGTTATAAGAGACCTACCAAAGGAGTCAGACTTATATTATGAGGCATTGACCTCTTTCGATTTTTCAGAAGGATTCTCCTTTTCCAATGGAAATTCAGATTGGGGAAATCCAGCGGCCTATACATATGTATTGCTAAGAGAAGATTCGGATATTAAAGATTTTCAATCTAAGCTAAACAAGGTCGTGAAGGCTAAGACGGAAAATTTTATGATGTCCGACTACGATTTGAAAAGTGAAGTTCACATGTACCCTCAAGTGTTATCTGGTATTCATTTCGAGAAACCTATACTTTCAGACACACCAAAAGGCAATATCGTTTATATCAATATTTTGATAATTGTAGGGGTTATTATTTTCCTTATAGTCGTTTTTAATTACGGGAATTATACAGCCTCATATTATACAGAAAGAATAAGAGAAATCAGTATCAGAAAGCATTTCGGAGCAAGTAAAAAAGTGATTCTCAAAAAAATAGTTAGTGAAATGCTATTCTTATCACTCGCCGTTTTGATGATGTCTATAGTTCTATTTACCTACTTTGTTCCCGTTGTAAATGAGTTGACAAATAATGCTATTGGGTTAACCTCTTTGTTTAACACCCGAATATTGATGTTCATTTCAGTAATTATATTAGGCACAACATCAATTGCCATTTTATATCCAGTCACTTTTTTAGTTGGCAATAAAACACTGCATATGATGACTGGAACAATTACTCCTAAAGGGAGTGCTACATTCAGAAGGAGTTTATTGGGGGTTCAATTTTTATGTACCACGCTATTAGTGTTTTTCTCTTTGACAGTGTATTATCAAATACAGTTTCTAGAGAATAAAAATTTGGGTTTTAACAGCAGCAAAGTATTGGTGATCGATGTTCCTGAAGGGTCAATGGCCGACTCCAAAATGACCGTTTTCAAAGACCAACTCGAGCAGAATAGTTCAATCAAAAATGTTTCTATTGCATCGGCAAATTCAGATCCTGGCAATCTGAATACTAATTATCAGTTGGGTTGGGTCTTTCAAAATGCTGAAAAAATTGAAGCGAATTTCAATTTTTTCGAAGCTGACAACGACTTCGCCACATTACTCGACCTTAAATTTTTGGAGGGTACTGATTTCGCCCAATCAACCGAAAAAATTAAAGGTAATGAACAGGTTCTGGTAAATGAATCATTTATATATAGTATTGGATTCAAATCTCCACAAATGGCATTGGGTAAATTATTATATGCTTTTGATGATAAGTATGAGATAATAGGAATAGTTAAGAATTTTCATTTTGCAGGAATACAAAAGAGTATTGAGCCGCTTGTCATCTCTAATAATAGCCAATTCGGATATGATGCAAAAAGAGTGTTAGTAAAATTGAACGAAGTCGAAGGCTTAGCTGCCGTTCAAGCTCAATTTTCAGATTTGAATCCAAATACTAGTTTTGATTACAAATTTATGGACGAACAGTTCGCCCAACTTTTTTATCAAGAAAGAACGATTGGAAAGATGACTAATCTTTTTTGTTTGATTTCCGTCCTTTTGGCTGGTATTGGACTATATTCTATCTCAAGCTTGACTTTAGAACAAAGAGCAAAAGAAATAGGTATCAGAAAAATCCTTGGCGCTGGAACAAGTTCAATAACAATACTCCTTGGTAAGGAATTCTTATTTCTAGTGCTGGCATCGTTTACTGTAGCTACGCCTTTCGCTTGGCAGTTGGGAAATGTATGGCTAGATCAATTCGCATATAGAATTGATATTGGTTGGTTTATTTCTACTACGTCAATACTGATCGTTGGCCTGGTTACAATTTCAGGCATCTGTGTAAGTTTGATCAAAGGTAATAACGTCAATCCAGCAGATATGCTAAGGACAGAATGATGAAAGGACATAATCGTGTAGACGGCCGTGAGCCATAAGCTCACGGTGCGCCTCACACACCACCCGGCGTACGGTTCTCGTACCGGGCGGTTCATTGAATCTCTGGTTGAAGTTTTAGGTAATAATCCAGCATGCTTTCATAACCTTTCTTTCTTAGTCGTGATATGGTGATAGTAGTCCTCAATATGGGGCTTTGAGCTACTGCCCATCCACCCATTCTGGTTCTACTCCAAGCGTAAGCTTGTCCCTGTTTCACTCCTAATCGGATGAGGTTTTTGCGTTTCCGCTCCAGCTTTTTCCAGTCGTGCCAAATACAGTATCTCAGCCTGTTGCGAAGCCATTCGTCAAGTTCCTTCACCTTGGCTTGTATACTAGCCAACCGGTAGTGTTGTAGCCATCCGGTGAATACTTGCTTTATTTGGACTAATCTTTCAGCTAAGCTGTAAGGTTTGGTCTTTTTGGAACAAGCCTTGAGCTTACGTTTCAGGGTTTCCCACCCTGACTTATTGACTACCATTTGGTACTTACCTTTCTCTCCCTTTTTGTAGGTAGGCACAAAGGCATACCCTAAAATCTTGAAGTTATGAGGCCTGCATATGCTACTCTTTTCTCGGTTTATAGGTAATGCTAGCTTATATTTTAAGAACATATACACTATATTACCTGCTTTTCGAGCTTCCGTTTTTGACGTGGTATAAATACTAAAGTCATCGGCGTATCGAACGTATTTCAGTCCTCTTTTCTTCAGGTATTTGTCCAGTACATCCAACATAATATTAGACAGTAGAGGACTTAAAGGGCTACCTTGTGGCATTCCTTTTATTCACACGTATTCATTTTATATGGTGTTCATGAATTCCGCTTCGCTCCATTTCTGCGCTTATACAACTTTCCCTTAATAAGGATCGGTGCACGTAGCCATTTGCGGATCAGCCATAGGGTAGTAGGGCATTTAACTTTGTGGTAGATAAGTTGTAAGAGTTTATGATGGCTTACTTCATCGAAAAATGCTTTCAAGTCGATATCTACAATATCCTGATATCCATGGTTGATGTATTTTCTGGCTTGTAGTACGGCTTGTTGCAGGTTTTTCTTCGGCCTAAATCCATAGCTGTAGGGTTCAAACTGAAGTTCAAACCTTTTGGCTAATTGTTGGCTAACTGCTTGTTGCAGCCATCGGTCTGTTACGGTAGGTATCCCCAGCATTCTGGTTTTACCATTTCCTTTGGGTATTGTTACCCCTTTGATAGCATTAGGTACATATTTCCCCTGTAGAATGCTCATGAGAATGTCTGTTTGGTGAGCCTTAAGATATTTCTTCAGTTCATTAACAGTCATGTTATCCACACCTGCAGCTCCTTTATTAAGCACCACCTTTCGGTGTGCTTTGTAGAGATTTTTGGGTTGTAGAATTTCTGCTATCATTTACTTTTTCCTTCTGTCTGCTTAAGAATAGGCTATACTGGCTCAAAGCCCAGTATTCCTAATCGAATTAGGACACGATTCAATGTTTGGTCCTTCATTACCTGATGAGACCTCCTTGTTTTCAAGGCTCGTTACCAATAACTACTATGACCTCTGCTGACTTCTTCCATCATTCTCGATGGCGGAAGACCTCCCCAGGTAAGGGCATATTCCTTCTCCCAATATCCACCGGATCTACTGCATAGGTGCTGAGTGGATAACCACTTTTGGACGTCAGTATGATGTGCTACCTCATCCGACTCATGCAGCCTCAGTATCCAGTTCCTGTTCGTTGGAACCGGGATTTGCAGTCTCGCTTCCTTCAGTGCATGCCTCACGACAAACCACCTTGCGACTTGCTAATGCTTCGGGACACGACTCCCGCGCATAAGGGACTTTCACCCTCTGGAATAATTTGGTATCTTCGATACCTGATGCCCATGCAGGGCACACACAGACGCTAAAAATCCATAGGTTATCTGAGTTACTTTCAGGCAATTGTA
Source organism: Fulvivirga maritima (assembly GCF_021389955.1). Classification (NCBI taxonomy): domain Bacteria; kingdom Pseudomonadati; phylum Bacteroidota; class Cytophagia; order Cytophagales; family Fulvivirgaceae; genus Fulvivirga; species Fulvivirga maritima. The sequence continues at coordinate 5,457,335 of NZ_CP089980.1, read as the reverse complement.
CGTTAAAATCTTTACCGATATTTACAGATGTACAGCCTACGGATTTTAGCTGGTCGTTGGCTGTAATGTAATCGACATTCACGAAAACAAAGAAATGACCCAATCTGAAATCATAATTTTAAATTTTACAGAAATAAGGAGAAGAAGTATAAAACTTTGGAATGGACTACCTGAGAAATATTATAATTGGAAACCTGATGAAAAAGCAATGAGTGCATCAGAAATGATAAGACACGTTTTGGAGGCTGATTATGGATGGAATCTTATTATTAATCAAGGAGATATGACAAATTATAAAACACCTTGGGAAAACCGACCATTCATTAGCGTCGCTGATGAACTCGAATTTGCCGAACCTTATAGAAAAACATTTATAGAAAGTGTACGGCAATTTTCAGATACGGAATTAAACGAAACCGAAATCATTCATCCAGGGAACGGAGAAAAGAAAATACTTGAAAAATATTTATTGCGGATTGGATATCACGAATCAGTTCACGCAGGACAATTTTTGTCGTATTTAAGATCAATGAAAATTGATAGACCAAAAATATGGGATTGAAAAAACACTACAGCCTACAATGTATAACCGCAATTACGGCGGATTCGACTACGTCCGAATCCACTCGGAATTGCTAACGTCAGTGCTTAGCCGAAATCATTAATTTTAATCCGTAACTGACGGTTATACGAGACCGTTATGCACCAAGATAAGCTGAACAACCTATGAATAGTCTTAACTTTAAAAATCGAAATTTCACATCAGGGCCACACCTACTGTAAGCACCCCAAAATTAGGACTGTGTAAATGTATAGATTTCTAACAATTATTATTATTGAAATCAGGTGTTAATTGTGGGTAACTCGATAGAGTTATCCACTGTTAACGCCCTCTGTGCATACAGCACCGGACTCAAGTCATTCAGACTTTCATGAGGCCTGAAAAAGTTATAGTCATTCATCCACTTTTCAGTAGCTTCACGCACTTCATTTATATCATCAAAAAGATACACATCCAATACATTTCTTCTGAAGGTGCCATTCAGCCTTTCTATGTAGGCATTTTGAGTGGGCTTACCTGGTTGTATATAAATGAAGTCGATTTCGTGCATTTGGCTCCATTCCTTAGTTAATGTTGCAATAAATTCAGGGCCATTATCCATCCTGATCCGCTCAGGTTTGCCTCGACGTTTAATTAAATGGTTTAAAACCCATACTATTTTATTGCTCTTAAGAGAATAGTCAATCTCTATATGTAGCGCTTCCCTGTTAAAATCATCCATTACATTGAAAGATCGAAACTTTCTGCCGTTCAATAGAGCATCACTCATAAAGTCAATAGACCAGGTATGATTGATTACAGGCGGTATCTCCAAAGGCTCTTTCACTCTTGCGGGCAGTCTTTTTTTTGTCTTTCTACGCATACTTAATCCCATGGATTTATAGACTCTATGCACTTTCTTATGATTCCATTGATGCCCCTAATTGCGAAGTCGCCTGAAAGCTTTCCAAAAACCTTCTCTGGGAAACTGCTCTGCTTTTTCTTTTAAAGCAGCCATAATAGGCTCATCATTTTTAATAGATGAATAATAATAGACGGATTTGGCAAGATTTAAAACCCGGCACGCCCTGCTGATGCTGATCGCGTAATTAAATTCCCTTTTTATTTCCGTAACTAGCTGCTTTTTCTGGCAGGGCTTTAAAGCTTTTTTTCGATGATCTCTTTAGCAAGCTTAAGATCAAGGGCTAATTCCGCATACATGTGTTTAAGCCTGCGATTTTCCTCTTCAAGTTCTTTTAGCTTCCGTAACTCTGAAGCATCCATGCCTCCAAATCGCTGGCGCCACTTGTAGAAGGCTGCCTGACTAACACCATGCTCACGGCTGATCTCAGCCGCGGTCTTACCTGCATCAAATTCCTTCAAGATGCTGGCAATCTGTTGGGGTGAAAATTTCTTTCGTTTCATAGTGAACAGTTTAAATTTAATTAAATTTTTCTACTTTTAAACTGTCCTATTTTTAGGGGGCCTTACACTACTTGGAACGCTCTCCTGATAATTGCAGGTTTATTTGCTTTAGTAAGTCCAACATTCTTAGAAAGTGGAAGTTCAATGGAAAGGGTCTTGGCTGTAGGAATAGGTGCTATAATAATAGGTCTTTTAATCATAACTTCTTATGGTGGTACTCTGATTGATTTTACCCAAAATAGATTTAAAGAATATCAATCGGTAGTTGGTTATAAATTTGGTGAATGGACTTCTCTCCCAGAAATTATAAAAGTCAAAGTAATTTCAAATAGCTACATAAGCAGTAATACTCCAAATGGAATAAGCCCAACTTTGTCAGGAAAAGTAACGGAGTTCAAAATACTTATCTATTCAAAACCCTCTGTAGCTGTGCTTTCATTTGTATCTTCAAATGAGGATAAGGCAGTCAAATATGCGAAGGAATTAGCTTCTAATTTGAATGCCGAATTGGTCCTTAATATTCAGCAAAAAAATGAAACAGCTAAAGAATTATAAATACTTATTAATATAGGGTGCATAATCGTGTAGATGGCCGTGAGCGATAAGCTCTCGGTGCGCCTCACACACTACCCGGCGTACGGTTCTCCCGTTCGTCCGCGTATGTCCGGAGCCGTTGGTGTGCTGTTTTCAAGGCGTGCCATCTAGTGCGCTAATCAGGGAAGAAATGATGAAAATTATTGATGATCAAAGTCCTTGTTGTTCCGCATATGTTTATATCAAACTGGTCATGCGTTTTGAAAACGCGCGCCAGCGGGGTAAGTCCGGATCCGGTAATTAAATATCATGAATCACCATATGCGTGGAATACTAATAATTTCCTTTCTATATTGGACCTGCTACATTTGATTGGACAGTAAGTTAAGCGCATTTGAGTTAAATTTACTAAATATGAAAAGAGTAAGAAGAGAGTTTGACAAGGAGTTTAAACAGATGGCAGTGAACCTGTGCCTGTCAGGAAAAAGTACAAGAGAAGTAGCTGATGAGCTTGGTTTAAGGACTGAGCTGGTTACCCGATGGAAACGTGAATACAATGAGTACAAAGAAGGTAGTTTTTCAGGTCATGGTAATCAGAATTTAACCTCAGAACAAAAGGAGATAGCCCGTTTAAAACGAGAACTGCGTGAAGCCCAACTAGAAAGGGATATTTTAAAAAAGGCAGTAAGCATCTTCTCCAAGGGAGACAACAAATATTCCGGTTCATAAAGGAATACAACCACAGATTTGGTGTTGAGAGGATGTGTAAAGTACTTAAAGTCAGTAGAAGTGGTTTCTATAATTGGAGCAACAGAAGGCCATCAATGAGAAAGTTGGAGAATGAAAAGGTATCCGCATATATCAGGACTATACACAGCAATAGCAGAGGAAGGTATGGTAGCCCGAAGATCACCGAGGAGTTACGAGACCTGGGTTGGCGTATCTCTCGCCCCAGAGTGGCCAGGATCATGCGTAACCAGGGCATTAGAAGTATTATTTGCAGAAAGTTCAGAGGAACTACCACCCAATCAAGACACAACTATCCAGTAGCTAAAAACCTATTAAACAGAGATTTTCAGGCAAACCTTCCGGGGCATAAATGGGTCTCTGATATTACATACATCCCCACTGGTCAAGGTTGGATGTATTTAACCATCATTATGGATTTGTACGATCGAAAGATTATAGGATGGTCATTGAGCAGGTCTATGGCGTGCCATGATACAATATGGCCAGCCTGGAGAATGGCTTTAATTAATAGGCCAATAACAAACCAATTAATATTTCATTCCGACCGGGGAGTGCAGTATACCACCTATTCTTTTTCAGATCACCTCAAAAGTAAGGGTATACAACAAAGCATGAGTAGAAAAGGTAATTGCTGGGATAATGCTGTGGCAGAAAACTTCTTTAAGATACTGAAGTCAGAACTGGTCAAACATACCAATTTCTATAGTATTCTTCAGGCCAAGAATGACCTGTTCGAATTTATAGAAATATGGTATAATAGAAAAAGAAAACATTCGTACTTAGGATATAAGACGCCTGAACAATTTAATAACCATAACTATTCAAAATGCGCTTAACTTATTGTCCAGTTTTTTGTTGCAAATCCAATATTGATATTTTAGGAGCAGACTCAACACAACGAGCAAATGCTTTAGCTAAATCGAAAGAATATGTAGATAAAAAAACTTGAATTTATTGATTCTGGCGGTAGTGAAGGGCCTAGACAAAATCAAGATGGGATTACAATCTATGAAAAGGATTACTGGGGCGCAAGAATAGAAGGTTTTTATATGTGGCATACTAAACCTGATAAACCTAAATTGCAAAAAAAAACTGAAGCAAAAGAGGTTGAACCTGCAACATATAGTGCAGCAGGTTGGGCGAAAAATAATATAATAGGAGCTCATATATATTTTATATTTACAGGAAATGATCTAGGGTTATCGGATCAAGAAAATGAAAGGAAAAATAATGGTCAGTAATAATTTTTATACGTGTGTCATAGCGGTTGCTTTAACATTTTGTGCCTGTGAACCAGGAAACAGAGTTAAAAACATAAGTGCTTTGAAATCAAGTGAATCGGAGGTTGTTTCCTCAAAAATGAAAGAAATAGAACCAAATAAGGAGGAAATTGTGGATAATAATCCATTTGAAAGAATGAGAGAAGATTACGTTACCAGTTATTCTAATACAATTGAAACGGATACCGTTGCTAATGTGAGTGGAAAGGAAGTAATGATTACTCTTAAGCATTACTGTCTATTTGATAGTGCAGTGGTGTTACCTAATAAGTACATATGGGGTAGTGACAGTCTTCAGCAATTTATCACTCATAATTATGTTACTGATATTGTAGTTACTAATCTGCTAGATACTTTAGTGAAACAAACTGCTTCTAAGCAGGACTTTCAATTATCTGAGGAGTTGAAAAAATATGGAGTACTTAAAAAACCTCATTTTAGAAGAGTTGACAGCTTAACTAATGAACTTATTCTTCATTATTCAATATCTATTCCCATAACTGATATAGGGGTAGGTAAGGAGTTGAGAATAAAGTTAAAGGAATAAAACCTCAATCTGGTCTAAGGTTTTAAACCTGGCGCAAGTGTCCACTTATGCCATTTACTATGAATAACAGGCCCCAACTGGTCGTAGGTTAAGCGCAGTGATCCTACGACCTTCCCGTTCGTCCGCGTATGTGCCCTGTTGTTCCGCGTATGTCCAGAGCCGTTGGCGCGCTGTTTATGGCGCGTGCCATCTAGTCGGCTAATCAGGGAAGGAATGATGAAAATTATTGATGATCAAAGTCCTTGTTGTTCCGCATATGTTTATATTAGACTGGTTACTCACTTATTGGAAGATTATGTCAAATACAGTTGCTTCTTGGGCACAACTCCACTAAGACCACAGAGGTATACACACATATAGCTAACACCTCTATGAAATTAATCAGAAATCCTTTAGATTGATCCCCATAATAAAAATAAGGGAATGTGTTTCCCTTACACGGATATTCTATGCAATTACACAATCAACAATGACTCACGAAGAATATTTAGACGACCTATTTATCAGACTTGAAAACAACAACATTAGACCAGGTTTGAATCTGCCCGATGGCGTTACATACAGTTCTGATTTGACCATTTCTTGGGAAGCAAGAAATGAAAGTAAACAACTGGATAATCCTGATTTTATTCCTTTGCTGACAACACGACTAGAACAAGAAAAAGTAACCAAGGAAAAAATCAATATCATTCATGTTTTAGTAGGTCTTGCAGACAGAATTGAAGATCATTCAATCGCTGACTTCATCATCAAATTCGTCAAGAAAGAAAAAGTAAGATGGGTCAAGGATGTAGCTCTTGGAGATTTAGTTTGTTCGAACCTTGAAATAAGAAGTGAGAAGGAACACTTGTTTGAACTAGTAAAAAACAAAGATTGGCAAATTAAGCTTAGTTCACTCGGTTTGCTCAAAAAACTCGACAATTCTTATTCTGCAAGGATAGAAGATATCTGCCTGGAACTAATTACGCAAAACAAAAAGAAACCTCATGAATTGAGCTCTTTATGTGGGGTATTAAGCAAGCATGGCTCAATAAATTCTTTAGAGTCAATTAAAGAGATTGCTAGAACAAACAGCAAAGCATTTACAGTTAACACAGCTCTAGGAACCATTGCTTCGATTAACGGAGCTAATGAGTTGGAGTTTTTTAAAGAAATCTTTGAAAAGAACAAAAACAATGACGTTAAATCTATGTCAACACAAGCATTATGTAAATATGGAAATGAAACCGTAATTGATTTATTAATTAAGAGAGCTAAGAACATTTTATCAAAAGCTCGTAAGTCGAAGATTCATTATGTTGGCGGTTCTCAGCCAGAGTTAGTTCACATACTCAAATTCCTGACAAAATACCAAGACATAAGAGTTGATAAACTCATTGATTTTATAACTTCCAAGAAGCTTGATTTAATGGGTGAAACTGAATCAAAATGGTTTCACGAGAACATTAAAAAAGCATAGAACATCACCTATGACACCATGTCGTGCCAGTGGGTCACGATAGGTTTGTGGTTACTTACAAGCCCCGCGAATTCTCTGAATTCGCCTAGTGTGAAAAACAAATTACTATGCGAATTCGAAGAATTCGCTACTTAGATAAACGAAACGAAATACGAACTTAAACACGCCACGGTGCATAGCCACGTCGTTGGCAGTAATTTAAGCTTCCCACTGGTCGTAGGTTACGCGCAGCGGTCCTACGACCTACAATGAACAAGAGCATATGCTCGGAATAAAATAGGGGGGCTAAGCCCAATAATCGGCTTATATAGTTACTTGCAAAGGGCATATTTGCCGTTTCAGAGACACTCCTTGTATTAATAAATCCTTAGTCACTTTTCGGTAGGACTAAGGATAACTAGAAGCCGATGATTTTATTAACAGGTTTATGCATCATGTGTTACCAAGTGGGTTTTACAAAATACGATATTATGGTTTGTTGGCCTCGGTGAATAAAGAGAAGCTGGAGAAATGCTATTCACTGCTCGGTAAGTCATTATATACGGCTTTGTTTAGAGGATTATCTGCCAGCACAGTTTAGGAAATATTACAGGGGAAAGATCTCAATAAATGTACTGAATGTGGAAAGGGTATCATGGAGCCAAAAACCATTCTAGACCCTGTATAGCCTGGGTATAGTGCATGTTCTTTGACTTGTTGTTTTACGAGCTAATGGCTAATGTATTGGCAGGGAAAACTGTGTCTAGTCTACATTGTAAATTATAAATATTATCGAATCATGTATCAAAGAACCCAAATACCCTATTATCGAACTCCAGAATCACTTCCCAGAGCTAACCAAGCGCACTGCCATGCCCATAGCCTGAGGGGGAGGCGTAGTCCAACTGAATTTTATATAATATGTGCCGGATAGGATGTCACTTATTCATTCATTATTTTTATGCAAACATTATATAAAATCACTAGTGTCCGAGAAAAAAGATAGGGGCCTCTGAATAATTTCAAGAGTGCCCCATAATGTGTATTTTCGGTTTACCACAACAAAAAATCACACATGAGTAAAAATACATATTTCTACGGACAGCCAATCTTTTCTCAACTATTATCGCTGATAGATAAATCGGTGTTAAATCAAATAATATCAAAATACCAATCTGACAGATATTACAAGAAATTGAATACTTGGCATCACCTAGTAAGCATGTTATACTGCTGTTTCAGTGGGGCAAGTGCTCTCAGAGAGCTTACTACGGGGCTTTTGGCCTGCCAAAACAAGCTGATCCATTTAGGTATTCAATTTATACCCAGACGTTCCACTTTATCAGATAGCAACAAAAAACGCAGTAGTATAGTCTTTGCAGACATTTACATGAAATTGTTTAAAAAGTATCGGCACCTTTTGCCGGACAGCCGCTTGAGAATGGAAGTTCTCAATAAACTTTATATTGTTGATTCAACGATTATTAGTCTGTTTAAAGATATTCTCAAGGTAGCAGGACGCCCTAGAAAAGATGGCAAAAGCAAGGGAGGCATTAAAGCTCATGTAATGATTCATGCGGCAGAATTAATGCCATGTTTAGTACGGTTGACCAAGGGAAGTCAGCATGATCATACATTTTTAAAGCAATTACAACTCCCAGAAGGATCCTATGTGGTGATGGATAAAGGGTATATCGATTATAGACAATACGCACAATGGAGTCATCAAGGGATATTTTACATTACTAGAATGAAGGAAAATGCCAGATATCAATCAATAGATGAGCTAGAACTGCCTGAAGATAAAGACTTTTGTGTACTTAAGGATGAAAAAGTTGTTATCAGTTTCAAGACTGATGGACAAGTGCAAGAGCTTCAAAATAGAAGAATAGCCTATTATGATGACCTCAATAATAAATTATTAGTGTTTATGACCAATAATATGGAGTTGGAAGCAGCCACAATAGCGGCCATTTATAAATACCGATGGCAGATAGAGCTTTTATTTAAAAAGCTGAAGCAGAACTTTCCTCTCAAATATTTTCTGGGGGACAACCAAAATGCTATTGAGATCCAAATTTGGAGTGCCCTGATCTGTCTATTATTGATGGAAGTAGTCCGAAAACAGATCAAAAAAAGATGGGCCTTCTCTAATATGGTCTCATTGGTAAGGTTTCACTTGATGGCCTATGTTCACCTTACCCGCTTTCTAAACAATCCAGACCTAGAACTTCAAAAAACAATATATAAAACCAATCAATACCCTTTATTTAGTCCATAGAGGGCTCACTTTTCCAGATTAGAAGAAAACCACTTTATTTTTGCTTAGAATCGCTAAAATTTCTTAGACCAGAGTTTAGTCGGACACTAGTGATATAAAATACTATTTTGTTAGGGCATATTGCGATATGAAATATTACTATTTTCTTTTAATCTTAATTTTATCAGCCTGTATTCCAGACACAAAGACTCCAAAAAGCATATTTGAAGGAACATGGCAATACAACCCTAAGTTGATTTCTGATACCTTATCCATTTCAGAGGATTTTAGTGACTTGGATGGCACAAAACAGAATATTTAATTCATTCTGATTCAGGCTGGCAAAAGCATTCCTATTTCGAAGATCAAAAAGTTAGAATCACTAATCAGGAAATATTTTTTTGCATCAAATTCGATTTCATCAATGACCTTAATGGTAAGATAATTACGTTTCGCTTTGATTCATTAACTGAAAATCCGCCTGAATTGCTAGCATTTGAAGACTTGACCTACGAGTTTAATATTAATGACTCCATTGTAACACTTATTGACTCTGAAGATGGGTCAAAATATACAAGACAATACAAATCCATTAATCCCAACTTACTGACATGGGATGGTGATACATTAAGAAGAATAGACATGCCCTAATAACTAAGTCTTCGTGTGGCTCATCGAGCCAAGCATGAAGACAGTGTTGAACGAACCGTGGCACAGTCTATGGGGATTAGTCATTATTGATATATGATATTGAAGCCCTGCTTATTGAGATTAAGGGCTGTGGCTTTGGATCAGCGGCTGGCTTTAAGCATGTAAAGCCTCTTGAGAGGTGTCTATGAGTTGAAATTCAGTTTTAAAGTCCGTTTTATTGGATTTTAGGCATAGGATTTCCATTGCACCAGAATTGTGCATAAAAAAAGTCGCTAACTAAATTCTAGTAGGCAGATGTTCTTAGGAGGTCCTCTGTTATCAAAGCGCATGATGGTAATGAGTTTACCTTTTCCGCAATGAGGACAAACCGCTTTTTTGTAGGCTTCCCCACTGATCATAGCTTAAGCGCAGCGATCCTACCACCTACCATGAACAAGAGCATGTGCTCGGAACTGGATCAGTGGATAGCTTTAGCTATTAAGCAAAGGCAGTATTTCAAGCATATCATTGATAAGGATAATGAAATAATTTGAGCGAGTGTACGACAAGTTGGCTATTTATTTAAAATAAGTGCTCATGGCTGTATGGAGCTCCAAAAGATTTTCATATTTTGAAAGCTTATAGTTTCTGTGGCTCACATAGTTGCACGCAGAGACTTACAATAATTAGAAATAGACTTACCAACCGCAAAACTACCCTACATGCGACAAATCATTCTTGCAGCTTGTTTATGTTCATCCATTTGTTCATTCCTACAAGCGCAACCTGCACCAAATCTTCCTGAGATTGATCTGGAAGAGGCTGGATTTAATAGAGATTCTTTGGACAATCTCTATACGAGTATTGAAAACTTTGAAAACAAAGATTTCAGAGGGTTAGTGGTGATCAAAGATAATCAAATAGCGGTTGAGTGGTATTTTAATACCTTTTGGCGCAATCACATTCATGATATCAGGTCTGCAGGTAAGAGTATTACCTCCTTGCTGTTAGGTGTGGCCATGAAAGATGGATTGGTTAAAAGCTTAGATCAGGATGTTTACTCATTTTTTCCAAAAGAGAAATATCCCGATATGCATGAGGATTATAAGAAAATCAAAATCAGCCATTTGCTGGATATGAGCTCAGGGTTGAATGCAGATACTGATAATGCAGATGCCCCTGGTAGTGCTGGTCAATGGATAGGAAGAGATGAATGGGTTCAATATATACTAAGTATTCCTACTATTGAAGAACCAGGTGTAGCCTGGGTTTATGCAGATATCAATGCAGCCATCATAGGAGCAATAATAGAGGAAAAAGCAGGAATGAGTCTGAGAGATTATGCCAAGGAAAAAGTTTTTGATCCTTTAGGTATTAAAGAATTTTATTGGTACACCAACGCAGCTAATCAAACCGTAGCTGCTGGAAATTTATACCTGTCCACTTTGGATTTTGCTAAACTGGGTATGTTAGTAGTGAACGGTGGGGGATGGGGTGAAGAGCAAATAATTCAACAAGATTATCTAAAAAGGTTGTTAACTCACAAGGCTTTTGATTTGAAAGATTATTGGTTCTTGACTGATTATTATGGAATGCTTTGGTATAAGGCTGAAAGGGTGTATCATGGTAAAAAATACGAATATCTGTTCGCTTCAGGAAATGGAGGGAATCATCTGGTAGTAGTTCCAAAAGAAAGCATAGTAATAGCATTGACCTCTAGTGCTTATGGTCAAGGATATCCACATAGAAGGGCTTATAAGATTCTCGGGAAGGTGCTGAGTGCACTGAAATAGTAGCAGGAGTGTCAGTGTGATAATTAGCCCAATGTAACCCCGGCTCTTTATGTAAAAAGCCACTAGTCGTAGGTTAAGCGTAGCGGTCCTACTAACTACCATAAGCAAGAGCATTCGCTCGGAATGAAATAAGTTAATGGCTGATGCGAAAAGGCACAGAGAGTATTGCATGAATACAAGTTTGTGCTTAAAAAAAAGTAATTTGAGCAGATGCTACGCCCTGTTGGGGTTATAGTTGTTAAAGTGATCAACTTTAGATCTTTGTTTTGAAATCTGAATATATAGTTATGTATTGAATACTTATTGTAATTTTAGATTTTATAATTTCAATAAGAATATTATCATTTATATGAGGCTGCACATAATAGTTGCTCTTGTTTTGGTGCTGTCTTCCTGTCTCAGGACTTTGTCTGATAAAGAGTTAATGGAAGGATATCAAAATCATTCGAGCTTGGGAGAGTGGGAGCAAGCATATAAGTATGTGAAAGAAGGCCTAAGACGTAATCCTAATGATTCTTCTTTATATTTTAGTCTGGCTCTATGTTTAAATCGAATAGACTCTGTAGGGAATTCTGAAGAGGTTTTGGAGGTTTTAGATGTATATTTAGAGCGTTATAAGGCTTCTATTTTAGGACGGTTGCTGAAGCATTCGGTTCTAATTAATAAAGGAGAGTTTGAAGAGGCAATAAAGGATGTTGAACTCTTGGAAAAATATTACGGAATATCCTCCTATACCCTTCAAATGAAAGCTAATGCTTACTTCTTGAATAGGGATTATGAAAAAGCAGCCTTTGATTATGAAGAAGCATCATTATACCCATCTCGAAAGGATAGATTTGAAGCATTGATTTATTATAAAATCTATTCAACTTATTTTTCAGGAAATAAAAAGTCAGCCTTCTGGCAAGCAGGCTTTTTAGAAAATTATGGTATTAAGAGAGATACGGTTTTGATGAAAGCCATTTCTGAAGAAAAACTTGATATCAAAGATTATGAAGGTGTACCTCTTTCTATAGACATAGAAGAAATCAGAAAAGAAATTCAGATACAGTTACCATTAGAATATAGCATGGTTTACATCCCCGCTTATTCAAAAGAGTTATACTATGAGCCTCGGCATAAAGTCGATGATTTGGCAGGTTTGGATAAAAGTATCGAATTACTAAATTTAAGCTCCGCTAATATAACGGAACTTCCTGATGACATACTAGGGTTTACAAATCTGCGAGCACTTGATTTATCCAGAAATAAAATTACTGATTTTGATAAATTATTTAAGCTACTTAGTCACCTACCTAGTCTGGAATATTTAGAATTAGATTTATCAAATTTGAAGTATATTCCTCCTTCAATTGGGAAATTAAATCATCTAAAAGGCTTATCAGTTGAGGGTTCTAATATTAGCCGACTCCCTCCTGAAATAGGAAAATTGTATTCACTGAGTTATTTAAGCCTTAGAAATAACTTAAAACTGACTGATTTGCCACAAGAAATCAGGTACCTCAAAAAACTGAATGTTATCGATGTATCTGGAGGTGGTATGAAACGATTAAGAGAAGAGCTTGCCTTATGCTACAATTTAGTAGCAATAAAGGCTAATGCATCTCAAATAGAAACTATGCCCAGCAGCATAGGAAATTTAAAGAACCTTAGGTTTTTGGATGTAGGTTATAATAATATTGAGAGCATTCCAAATAGTATAGGAGACATTACTTACCTTACCTCTCTTCATTTAGGGAGTAATGAAATTGATAAATTGCCCAATAGTATTAGCAAGTTGAATCAGCTTACGATTTTATCTTTAGAGTATAATAGATTTAAAGAGTTTCCATTAGAAGTATTGCAGGTGAAGAGTATTCAAAATCTTTGGCTACATAACAATAACATTCCAACTATTCCTGGTGAAGTTGCTGATTTAAAAAAGTTAACTCATGTTTTGGTAGATCATGAAATTATTACCGATCAAAACATAGAAGAAATTAAAAAGCGTAATCCAAAAATTAATGTTCGCAGAGAAGATAGCAGAAAGTATGTTGGTGGACAAAGGCGGAAAAATTAAAATCTATAGCCAAAGCATTCCACCTTCACTTTATAATTGATTTAGATGATCTTCCTAAAACAGAAAACGCTCTCATTTGAACAGGCGCATTATGATCCCGTGGCAATGATGGAGGTCAGTTTAATAAGAAGGAAACCGTTTTCTCCAGATTTGCTGATTCATGATGAAATTTTAGACTCTAAAAAAAGGTGGGTAGGAAAAGTAGATAAGAAAAGAGGGAGTTTTTCGGTTAAGGCAATTACAAAAGGCAGATGGGGAAGCCATGTTTCAGTGGTTAAAGTGATTGGCATTAAGGAGCAGGAGGGAGCTAAACAAATAACCATCAGGCTGGTGTCCTCTTCCATGTTTATGCTCAGTTCACTTTTAGTTGCCCTTGTATTATATTTTTTTGTAGCGGAAATGACTAATGCTATCTATGGATTAATGGTCGCATTATTATCCGTTGCTGTTAATGCATTGCGTTTGTATAATGATCTTAAAAAGACGGAGAAACAGTTAGTAATGTTTATGAAGGAATTAGAGTACACTCATCAATAGAGTGTACTTCTGTTATGGAATTTAACTTTGGTTTTAAACCTTTATTTATCTATTCAACTAAAAGGCCGCTGAGATATTTCAGCTGTACTTCAGCTTGTTTAGCCGCAAAGGCAGCATTTTGATATCTGATTTCAGCATTAATCAAATTTATTTGTGATTCTCTGAGTTCCAATGCATTGGAAAGCCCTATGTTATAACGCTCTTGGGCTATATCATTATTTTCTTTGGCTACATCCAGGTTCTCTTCTTCTAGTGACAAGAGGTCGAGATTATTTTGATAATTGATATAAGTAGTTTTTACCGTGGTTTGAAAATCTAACAACTGATTTTGGTATTCGAACTTAGAGTTTTCATGCTGAATTTTAGCATTTTGAGTTTGTCGCCATACATTAAGGCCATTAAACAAAGTCCAGGAAGCGGTTACCCCATAGCTAACATCATTAGAGTTTCCGCTTAAAGCGAAACCAGATGGCGTTTCGAAACTGGAGTGTGTATACCCTGCAAAAAAATCTACCTGAGGCAGTAAATCTCCTTTGGCTAGCTTTTCATTATATAGCGCTATAGTCTGGTTTCTTTTTAATGTTAATAGCTGAGTGTTTTGTGCTTCCAGGTTGTCTAGTAACAAGGGCAATTGTAATGAAGTATCATTTGTTAGTTCGTAATTAAGGACAAAATCGATAGTGTCATTATCAACAGCCATAAGGCGGAGCAGTTCGAATTTTCTTACTGCCAACAGTTCTCTTTGTTGTACCAGAGATGATTTATCCGTATTTAAATCTACCTGAGCCTGTAAAAATTCCAGTTTAGAGGCTTTTCCCAGATCATATTTATCGTGAGCTATTTGTAGCCTTTCTTCTGAGAGCCCAACATTACTGGTAAACGACTGCAACCGCTCTTTCTCCTGAGCCGCTGAAAAGTACGCTGAAGTGATGTCATAAATCAACATTTCAATGCTGGCTTGCAAGCTTTCATTGCTCTGCTGATTAAGCTCGGCCAGCTGATCATAGCTGGTAAACATTTTAAGGCCATCAAAAACTGTCCAGTTGAGGGTAGCGCCGTAGGTTTGTCTTCTACTTTGCACATTATCGCCAGAGTTAAGGTCGCCAGTGGCACGCTGCTGCTCGAACCATTGATTACCATAAGACCTTTGGTAATCTGCTGTTACCGTAGGCAAGAAGCCGGCATTACCCCAGGTGTAGTTGTTTTCAGCTATTTCAGATTCATTACGCGCTATCTTGATGGAATAATTATTATCCAGCGCTATTTTTATAGCATCTTCCAGAGTAAGTAAATTATCCTGTGCCTGTGTTAAAAATGGTAAGCTGAGTACCATAAAAATAACTATATACAACTTTTTCATACTCGCGCTAATCTTTTCTGCTTGCTGGTGATGTAAGTATAAATGGCGGGGATCACAAATAAGGTGAGTAGGGTAGCGAAGACCATACCTCCAATTACTGCTATACCCATAGAAACTCTGCTCTCTGATCCTGCTCCTAAGGCCAGTGCAATAGGGAGAATGCCAAGAATGGTAGATAAACTAGTCATAAGAATAGGCCTAAAGCGAGCCTTGGCGGCGCCTATGATGGACTCTTGCATGGTTAGCTCTTGTGCCTTTCTTTGATTAGCAAATTCCACTATTAGGATACCGTTTTTAGTTACCAGACCAATGAGCATGATAATTCCTATCTGACTGAAGATGTTGAGTGACTGATCAAACAACCATAAAGAGCCCAGGGCTCCTGCCAAAGCAAGCGGTACGGTAAACATAATGATTAATGGATCTCTAAAGCTCTCAAACTGAGCAGAAAGCACCAGGTAAATCAGAATAAGGGCAAATCCGAAAGCAAAATAGAGGTTGCTGGCACTTTCCTGATACTCTAATGAGCTACCTGATAAAGAAGTGCTGTAAGAGCTATCCAATATTTCATCTGCTATGCGGTCCATCTCTTGAATACCTGCACCCAGACTATATCCTGGAGCTAAACTGGCAGAGAAAGTGGCTGAAGCAAAACGGTTATACCTGTACAATTGTGGTGGCGTACTCTGTTCTGTAAGTGTAACCAGGTTATCCATTTGTATGAGTTCACCATCATCACTTTTCACATAAATAGATTTAAGGTCTAAAGGATCATTTCTGTTATCTCTTTCTACTTGACCTATAATCTGATATTGCTTACCATCTTTCACAAAATAACCGAAGCGCTGACCGCTTAGTGAAAGCTGAAGCGTTTGAGCGATGTTACGGACAGAAACGCCCATATCTCTGGCTTTGTCTCTATCTATAGTTACGTTAAGCTCTGGTTTGTTAAACTTGAGATCTAAATCAATAAAGTCGAATACTTCACTTTGCTGTGCTCTTTCCTGAAAAGCGGGAAGCACCTTCTTTAGTTTTTCTACGGTAGTGGCCTGAACCACATATTGTACTGGCAGCCCTCCACGGCTATCCCCAATGGTTTGAGGTTGCGAAACGAAAGCTCGTGCTCTGGTGTTTTTAGCTATTTCTGGCTTTAATGCATCTACTATTTCTGTCTGGCTCCTTTTTCTCTCAGCGGCATCGCTTAGGTTTACGATCAGAAAGGCACTGTTAACAGCGGAGCTTCCCCAACCAGGAGAGGTGATAGAGATGATAGACTCAGACTCAGGCATTTCGTCCTGAGCTAGTTGTACCATTTGGTCTACATAGAAATCCATATATTCAAATGTAGCGCCTTCCGGGCCTGTAGCCATAATCCTAAAAGTACCTCTGTCTTCCATAGGAGCTAACTCCTGCGGCAGCACCTTAATGCATAGGTAAATGCCACCTGCAGAAGCCAGAATGATGATAAAGGCTATCCATCTGGCTTTCATAAATACTCTAAAGCATTACCATATTTGTTATTTAACCATACAAAAAATGGCTCTGTTTTATTGTAAATCCAGTTATGCTTCTCTCTCTTTTTCAGCATTTTAGAGGAAAGCATAGGCGTAAGCGTAAGGGCTACAAAACTGGAAATAACCACCGAGCCAGCTACCACCAGGCCAAACTCTCTAAATAAACGACCAGTAATTCCTTGAAGGAAAATAATAGGGAAGAATACAGCCGTTAGCGCTACTGTAGTGGCTATTACAGCGAAGAATATCTCATTGGTTCCCTCTTTACCGGCTTCATCAGGGTTCTTTCCCTGCTCTATTTTACTGTATATGTTCTCTAGAACCACAATGGCATCATCTACCACCAGCCCAATGGACAGCACTATACCCAGAAGGGTTAGTACGTTAATAGAAAAATCAAACAGGTACATCAGGAAGAAAGTACCAATAAGACTAATAGGCACTGTCACTACCGGAATAAAGGTGGTTCTCCAATCTCTCAGGAATATAAAAATGATCAATACTACTAAAATAAAGGCCATATAGATGGTTTCCTGCACCTCATTGATGGACTCTTCAATATATTCTGTATTGTCAAAACGAACGCCTACTTCAATATCTTCTGGCAGGTTACGCTTGATCTCCTCTAATCGTTTATAAAATGATTCTGCAATACTTAGGTTGTTAGTTCCTGGTTGTGGCACTATGGCAGTCATTACCATAGGAATACCGTTGTTTTTTAGTATGGTACGGTCATTTTCAGGGTAGAATTCCGCGTGGCCAACATCTCTGAATCTAATAAGGCCATATTCATCATTTCTTATGATCAGGTCATCATATTGTTCAGGCAAGTTAAGTCTGCCTAATGTTCTGATGGTGAGTTCAGTAGCATTACCTTCAATACGCCCAGATGGCAGTTCCAGATTTTGAGCTTCTACGGCATTGTAAACATCGAGAGGAGTTACGTCATAGGCTGCTAGTTTATCAGGATCCATCCAAAGTCTCATTGAGTATTTCCTTTCACCCCAAATACGAACTTCACTTACCCCTTCAATAGTCTGAAAATTCTCCTTAAATGTGTTCTGAGCTATTTCTGAGATTTCCAGCAGATTTCTTTTCTTGCTAAAAATCCTCAACGCAATGATAGGGGATGAGTTGGCATCGGCCTTAGATACAATGGGCGGATCAGCATCTTCCGGCAGGTTACGAATGGCCCGCGATACTTTGTCTCTCACATCGTTAGCCGCAGCTTCCAGGTCTGTATCCAGACTAAACTCTACTCTGATAGAACTACGACCTTCTGTAGAAGTGGAGCTTAGCGTTTTAATACCTTCAATACCGTTGATAGATTCTTCTAACGGTTCTGTAATTTGTGTTTCTATAACATCTGAGTTAGCACCAGAGTAGCTGGTGGAAACCGAGATAATAGGAGGGTCTACACTGGGGTATTCTCTTACTCCTAAAAAATTGAAACCTACTATACCAAAGAGAATGATAGTAATGGACATTACTATGGCTAGTACGGGTCTGTCTACACTTATGCTGGCTAAACTCATGGCTGGCTGTTGATTTCTATTGTAACCGGTAATCCTTGTTTTAGCTGTAGGGTGCCAGAAGTTAATACGGTGTCTCCCGCAGATAAGCCTTCTGTAACCTGAATATTGTCAGCAGTTCTAATGCCTGTCTGCACCTGACGAGATTCAGCCAAGCCGTTTTTATATACAAATACTTTTTTACCGTTAAGCTCTGGAATAATAGCTTCTGTAGGCACCATTAATGCACTTTCATAAGTGGAAAGGGTAACATTGATTTTGGCAAATTGGCCTGGTAGAAGTTTGTTGTCATCATTAGAGCATAGAGCTCTTATTCTCAGGCTTCTGGTCTGAGGGTCTATCTGTGGTTCTATAGCG
Organism: Fulvivirga maritima; assembly: GCF_021389955.1. NCBI lineage: Bacteria > Pseudomonadati > Bacteroidota > Cytophagia > Cytophagales > Fulvivirgaceae > Fulvivirga > Fulvivirga maritima. Next base: position 5,438,778 of record NZ_CP089980.1, on the reverse strand, counting down.
TAGATTTCACCACTAAATGTTTCTTCATAAGAATCTGTAGTGAAAGTGATCTTGTCTCCGGAAGATACTTCAGAAATGTATTTGCCAGGAACAGAAAAATCAATTTTAATGGGATCAATGTTGTACAAATTAGCAATACGGTCATCAGGATTAAGATAACTACCCACACTAATTTCTCTAAGCCCGATGATGCCAGAGAAAGGCGCTCTTATATGATGCTTATTGAGTTGAGCTTCTCTTACTTTTATGTCTGCCAAAGTAGTATTTAAGGTAGTCATAGCAGTTTCATACTCTTCTTTACTTATGGCTTCTTTAGCCAGTAGTTTCTGCTGCCTGTCAGTGATGTCTTCATTAAGCTTTCTGGTGAATTTCAGCTTTTCTATTTCAGCCAGAATTTCATCATCATTAATGGTAAGTAGCAATTGCCCTTTTTTAACCTTTTGCCCTTCTTTGAAATGGATGCTTTCTACAATGCCAGAGACCTCAGATTTTAATTCTATTGACTCATTAGCCAATAAAGAACCCGTTGACCTTAAGGTGTTACTCAGAGCCCCTTGTTGGAGCACTAATGCTGAAACGGGCAGCTTTTTATCATTCTTCTCAGAACTATCAGCAGCAGGAGTGGCATTGTTTTCATTATCATTAAAAATTCTTGGGTAGAATATAAAGCCCAAGGCAGCTAGAATAATGACGGCGATAAGTATTTTTTTGACGTTAGCGTTCATACAACTATATTATATTACAAATAAAGTAGGAAAGCCATAGAACATCTTTACCGTTTGTAAAAATGTTTATTGTTAAGTGACTGTTTTACTTACACTGATTAATTGCTGAATGCTTTTACTAAAATCTAAATCAAGTTGAAGAAAAGAGACATGTCTGTACATGAATAGCAAAGGTATTTAAAGATCTGCTAGTTTTAAAAATCCGAAGGTTATATTTTATAGCTGCTAGATTACTTCGTCATATCTTCCTAATAATTATCAAACCGAGAATGGCTGTTGCTCCAACCGAGTCGGCCTGAGCTTGTCTAAGGGTAGAAGGTCAGAATTGACCTATTGTAACATGCCTACGTTGGGAAAGGGAAACAGGTTGTTCGGAAAGTTTAATTTATTAATACTTCCTGCTTCAGTTAATTTATAGTAATACCAACAATTAAAAGAAGATGATAAACATGATAAAACCTGGGCCAAAACCTAAAAAGGAAGATGGTACACCCGATAGAAGGAGAAGAGTAAATCCGGAAACTAAGCCTAAACATCCGGATTTGAAGCCTCATAAACATCAACCTGGAGATTGAGATTATTATGAAAACTATAGTTTGGATAATTTCACTTGTAGGTGCCTCTGCAGGAGGTTTGTTCTTGTATTCTGGTCTTGAAAGTGCAAAAAGTGCGCCTCAGGAAGCTAGTGTAGCTGCAATTGCTATGTGCATTACTATCATACCCTATTGTTTTGCCCGATCCATTTCAGCTCTTAATACTCAAGAAAATAGAGATGCGGAAATTCTTCATGAATTGAAGAATATAAGCGCCAAGATTTATCCTTTAACTGATGAAGAGAAGGCGAGGGTATTTGATGGATTGAAGTAGTTTAGAGCATTATTGAAATAGATCTTACTTTTACATTTTAATCTCCTACTATGTTTAAAGATGTTCTTACTCATAATCTAGATGTTGTTTTTTGCGGTACGGCTAAAGGTACAGCCTCATTTAAGAAAGGGTTTTATTATGCAGGCCCCGGTAACAAATTTTACGATATACTATACCAGGCAGGATTTACTAACCGCAAGTTAGAACCTAAGGACTGTTTTCAGATTAATCAATACAGGATAGGTTTAACCGATTTGGTGCATACCCAATATGTAAATGACAATGAGGTTTCTGATGATAGTTATGAGGTGGATAATTTCATTGACAAAATTTTAGCCTATCAACCTAAATATGTGGCCTTTAATAGTAAGAAAGGAGCCTCATTTGTTCTTGGCTATGGAGGAGTTACTAAGCATGTGAAGTATGGTTTGCAAGAGAAAACTATCGGGGAGTCCAAAATATTCGTGCTGCCTTCAACATCTGGCAGTGCCAGAAGGTACTGGGATGAAGAGTATTGGTTTCAATTGAAGCAACTTATTATAGATAAGTGAAGTGGCCATTTTTTGGAGATGTCATTAGTGTTACTTCAATAAATTATACCCTCCGGAAACCAAATCGCCTCGTTAGGAAACAAAAGTTCGTAATCTTCTCATTCGTAGGTTAATTGATTAAAAATAAACATCAATAAAGCCTATGGAATTCCCAACATTAACCCCGAAATGGAAAAGTAACGGTAAGCCTCAGACTGCTACAGGCAGTCGACAACATTCTTTACATGAAGGGGAGGAGATCTTTAAACTTATCTCATCTAAAATAGAGTCAGCCAACAAAAGTGTGTATGTTGCGGCCTCTTGGTTTACTGATCTTGATTTGTTTGATGCTCTGGAAAGAAGAGCTCAGCAAAACCCGCAATTAGTGATCAAAATAGTGTTAGATAACAATCAGAGTAATTATTATCTCCCCTTTAAAAAGCTGGTAGATATTGGTGCCGTTGTAAGAATGAAAAAGGTTAAATCATCTTACGGCAGTATGCATAGTAAATATTGCATAATAGATGAGGCCAGCCTTATTTCTGGCTCATACAACTGGAGTAAAAATGCCAGAAATAATAACGAAGAGAATATTATTTATACAGAAGATCCTCAGTTAGTTGCTCAGTACTCAGATAAGTTTAATCAGCTTTTGGAGAGTTCAGAAGATTTTGATCCGGATAACATCAATAAGGTGGAAGGTTATCATCCTGAAACCGCATCTGAAACTAATGATATAGATAAAAACATTCAGGATTATGAGGCCTTATTAGACAAGCTTATTTATGCACAAGTACATAGTTATGATGATTTGGAGCTTAGAGCCATGGGTAAAGAGCGTTGCCTTAACTGTTCTGGTTTTGCAGGTAATGTGCCTCAGGAGTTAGATAATGTTTATACTCATTTTCTGCGGGATATAAAGGTCTCTAATGAGAAAAAGGAGCTTATTAAGTCCAGTTTGTTTGAGCAGTTAGAAAGGTCTAAGGGTACCCTTGATCTAAAATCTCAAAATGAAATAGCGCTACTGGAAAAAGAAACTCGCCTGGCAAATGAGCAAATTGATAGAGAGATGACTGTTACTAAAAGTGAACTGGTAATAGTGGAAACAGAAATAGAAAACTTATCACAGGGAGATAAGTCTAAATTTACTGATGAAATAGCGGCTTATAATGGGAAAATAGATGAGCTGAAGCGCAATAGTTTTAGGCCTAAAATTGCCTGGTACTCTTTTATTCCTAACATACTATTTCTCATTCTTGTAGTGGCCTATTGTGTTATATTCTATTCTTCAGCTGCTTATATTCTTATTTTTTTCTCAGGAGGATGCCCGTATCGAAGGATTAACCGGAGGCACAATAACAGTTCCTGAAATATTTGATGGAGATGCCATAGTAAAGTCACAGGAAAGAGGCTGGGTGAGCGCCGCCTTTATATTGTTAGTTCCTGTTTTTATTATGGGGCTAATCTTTGTGCTCAATAAGATCGAAAATAAATGGGGACGTTATTCCTTGTTAGTACTCATGATGATTTTTGTAGATGGTTTTACTGCATATAAAGTAGCAGAATCCATTTATAATATTGAGTTTTTGAAGGGGGATCGGTCTGAGCCATGGGAAATAGGTATGGTTGTGCTGAATAGCAATTTTTATTTGGTATTTGTTTTCGGACTGTTAGCATTACTCACTTTTGAATTTCTGCTAGGTCACTTTATAAAGGTCCTAGATGATAGGAATAAGGATATTCAATATCTAAAAAGCATGAAGGAAATTGAAACCTCAAATAACAAGATAGTAGAGTTAAAGGAGCAGCTGGCGCAGGTAAATAGTGAGATTAATGATAGAAAGGCCGTTATCACTAATTACAAAGAAGACCTCTTGCAGGATGAAAAGGCCAAGCAAAGCAAAGAGGCTGAGAAGGAACGGTTACAGCATAATATTACTGAGCAATGCAACTATCAGAAATCTGTTTTTGAGAACGTCACTCATATAAGCATCACACGCATTGAAAATGAGAACTTTACTTTTTCTACCGTTTATATGCTGGAGAGGATAGCCATCTTTATGGGGGGCTGGACAGATGCACTTTTTGATCAGTTTTCAGTACACATAGCTGAAAGAAAATCCATAGAAGCCGATGCTCAGGTGATGCAATGGAGAACTCAAAATCTTAAGTCAACCAATAATCAGTAAAATAATGAGAAAGCTATTTATTATAAGCATAGTACCGTTTCTTATTCAGTGCTCAGCAGCATCTATTGATACAGAGAAGGAAAAGCCAATAATGCTATATGGTAATAATGTAGTGGTATTATCTGATTTGAGTAACCGGGTGATGAAGCCGAAAAGTGTGGCTGATACCACCATTATTTTTAATGTATTGAATGATTTAAAGCCATTGATTAAACGTTCCATGGAGCGAAATACCAGTGATTGTTTTAAATTTTATTCTGTTAATCAATATAGTATTGACAGGATAAAGAACCCTGCAATTGATTTTAAGTTTGATCTGGATATGTCAGAGTTTGAAAATCGGGAGAAGGACCGATCTGATTACCTGTTTGAAAGAACAGAAGGTAGAACTTATAGGAAAGATCTCGATAAAGTAAAATCATCTATTCAGGCAGTTTATGAATATAACCAGGGCAGTAAGTTGCTGCCTGCTGATGTCTGGTATTATCTGGATAAGGAGTTTGACAATACTGTAATTGATACTACTCATTTTGAGAAAATGGATCGTGCTCATATTTATGTGAAAAAGAAGCTTAATAAAATCATTTTGCTTACTGATGGCTACATAGAAGCCGGTAGATATGGCAATGATAAGACCATGGTAGATAAACAAAATCCTAACCGCACTAAATTTCTTAGCTCTAGTTTAATAGCCAGGTTCAGGCGGGAGTTTAACCGATCTGATTATCCTAGCATGGAGCAATTTTTTGAGGAATCAGGTTATGGACTTATTCCTTTAGATAATGAGCTGCTCAGTGAAGTGGAATTATTGGTGCTTGAAATGGATGATAGAAGCATAGTTAATGGAGTAACCACAGTCTCACCTACAGATAGGGAAGTTATAATGCTTTTCTGGAAAAAGTGGCTTACTGAGTCTGGATTAAAGCCAGAGAACCTGCATATGTATTCTACTTTCAAAGATCAGAAGGAAATGAAGCAGGTAGTAGATGACTTTTTAGGAATTTAATACTGGAAAACTGTGGGCTTCGGAAACGGAAACAGGGTGCAGGGAAATAAAGGTTGAATACAACGATTATAATGAGGTTTTTAGGGTAAATCAAAATTATAATACTATGGATATTTCATTGACTTCTTTTATAGACTTTGTGTTGAAGTCTGGTAGCCCTAAAATGACTTGTGCAAAAAAAATAAAAAATCAAATTGGCGAAGTTTATGATCCAATTAAGGATTATTATAAACGTTTTAGAGATGCAATTCAAGAACTTCACAAACATGGAAGGCCGAAAAACGACATATCAGAAATAATTGGAGAGTTGCCATCCTCTAAATTGGAAAATTATAAGAAGATGGAAGCTGGGTATAAAAGATTCATGGGTAATAAAAGGATATCTTGGTTTCCCCCTGAGAGAGAAAATTGGTTCCACGGGAATCTTAATATACCTATTAATCCGGAAGTCGGTTTGGAGTGGAACGGAGAAAAATATTTAGTTAAGTTATACTTAAAATCTGCTAAACCTTCTAAGGATAAGATATCTTGTGTTTTGGCATTGATGAGAATTACTATTCCTGAATCAGATTATTCTTTAGCTGTGTTAGATGTTAGAAATGGTAAGCTTTTTCTTTATGAAGAGAATATGTTACAACTGCTGCCATTAGTGGAGGGAGAGGCAGAGTCTTTAGAGTTTATACTGGGCAAGATATAACCTTAAATATTGAGCTATCTCATTTTCTACATTATTTATAAGACTTTATATAATTAGACGTATGGCAAATTGTTATCAATGTGGCAACAGTGGAGCCAATTACAGAAGAACCGTTAATACGGGATATTCTGTGGGTGGTTGGTATGGAAGACGATCGGGTGGTGCCTCTTCAAGGGCATACTATGGCTTAAGAACAGTATGTGAAGAATGTGCCGCACATGAAGATCTAAAATCAGTAAAGCGAAGAGTGCGGTTATATTTTATAATCGCCTTTATTCAATTGTTTTTCTTACTGAGATAAAATGAAAAATTACTATGACATTCTGGGGTTAGATACTTCCGCTAGTCAGGAAGAAATAAAAAATGCCTATCGAAAATTGTCATTAAAATTTCATCCTGATAAAAATGATAACGACTCCTTTTATGCCAGTATGTTCAAACAGGTACATGAGGCTTATACTACTTTAGGAGATCTTACCAAGAGGGCCATTTATGATGAAAACCTCAAGCAGCAGTCTGCAAAGAGGTTAAACTTTTCAACGTATGCACCAGATTCACCCAAATATCCGGTGCCAAAGGCTAAACGAAAAGAAGTGGACGTTTGGAAGCCCGTACGTAGATGGAGAAATATAAAACGAGGATTGCTCTGTGCTAATATTTTGATGGCTTTTCTGTTATTTATTTCTTCGGACATTATCTCCAATAATCAGCGTCAGGGCGTAGTAATAGCCAGAAAGGGAGTCAATGTAAGAGAAAGTCCAGCGTCTAATGCTCAGATATTGGTTACAATACCTAATAATAAAAAGGTGTTTATTATTGATGATCAAGGTCCTGAAGACTTTGTGTTAGGCCAACAAGGTCACTGGAAAAAGATTAAATATAAGAGTTATGAAGGGTGGGTATGGGGCGAGCTTATAGAAACTGATGAAAGAGAAAAAGCTTCACCTTAAGTGTAATCTTAAGGTGAAGTACAGATGAATTTTATTCTTGATTATTGGAGATTATATAATCTGTTTTTTCCTGTGTTTTCCAGCGAGATACACCTCCATGATGAGAGCAGGCACCACGGCCTGTAGCACTGCTGGAGCTTCCATCTCTGCAAATGGCTCCTACTCGATAAGTATATATATTTTTATGACAAGTGCCTTCGTTAATGTATTCGCTGGAAACATAGCCAGTGCTACCTCGAAACTCAATTTTCACCCAACCTGTTGTGAGGCTATCAGCCGCCAGGGTAATGTTATCACAATAAGAGAGCTCCCCAATAATGTCTGATTGCAAACTTTCATCACTTCTTAAATTCAGTGTTTCAGTGTTTACATAATAACTTTGGGCAGACAATGATTCGGCAAGAATCATAAAAATAGACAAGGCAAATAATTTAATGGTTGTTTTCATTGATTAAGTTAGGTTATAGTTTGAAATAGGATTGGTTCAATTGCACTTACAGCCAGTACCCACTATCCATTGACAGCATGGTCCGCCACATTCGCTCTTGGTTTTTCCTGAGCAGCCACAGTTAGCAGTATCAGGGCAGCTGGTAGAGCCTCCTTCTGAGCGTAGATGTTCGCATGCCTTACGGTCATTATCTGCATCAAGGTTTTTGAAGCATTCAGGGTCAGCATCAAATGCGGCTTGTGCTTGTTCTTGGGTGGTGTAATTGTCACAATTGCTATCAGGGCAAATGGGACTGGTTTCTGCGCTGCAGCTGCCTAATATGGAAAGCAGGATCATTATATGAAGTGCGATTACTTTTTTCATTCTTTTTTTTATGACAAGTAATAAGAATGATGTCTTAATCTATAATCACATTTCCCTTTGGCCCAATTGGGTTTCCCAATGAGGCCTATTGGTTTTCGGCCATCTCTAATTGAGTTTCTTTTACAATAGCCACTATCTCTATACTTACATTTATACCATGGCTAAAGTCTGGGTTATTTATGGCTAGATACATGGGAGTATTAATGAATTCTTTTACCTCTACTGTTCCTGATTTATAATTGACCCTTGAGCCAACGGGAAGGTATGAGAAGGCTTGGTCATTTTGTGAAAGAGATAGATTTTCATGGTCAATTAGATAAATATCACAATAATCAGATCCGGGTGGTTGATTAATCATGTTCAGGGCGAAAGATATACCTGGTTTAGAATTTAAGTATTTAGTTATTTCGGAAAGCAAATTGAAGTTTTTCAAGCTCTCATTGATCTTGTCTTTATCTCTTGTAGCACTGAAAGTATAGTACCACTTTACTGCGTTCTCTGGTATAGTAAAGGGTATAAAAACTTTTGATTTCCCATTTTTAAAAGCGGCATTTGATTCACTGTTGATATAGAAAGCTTGTGGTGATTGCACAGTAACAGCATTATAGTATTCTTTTGAGACAACTTTAGTATTGAACTGAACACTTTCCTTGGAGCTCGGTACACGAGTCACTTTCATTTTCATATTTCTGTTAAATGAGTGACTGGTTGCGAAACTTATTCCGTATATCCCCTTTTTATCAATATTGATTTTTTGATTGAGGTCCTGAAAATCATCTTTTGAAAACAGTATGTTGCCGTCCGGGTATGAAAAGACTTTGGTGGAGTTAGAGCCGTTTTTATTGCTCATTTTAAGGTTAATGATCAATTGGTCTCCGGCATCTAAAGCGTAATAGAAAACAGGCTTGTTATTAGAACCACTTTCAGCATCACTTAATAATATGCCTGGTATATCAAAGTTCAGCTCAGCAATAGGTATGGGCTGAATGGTTTCCTTTATGTCAAAATTGAATTTAAGTACTTTTTGACTTCCTGCATCTAAGCTTAAGATTTCATTTTTTTCTTCAGTGGGAGACTCTTTCGAAATAATCTGTAAATAATGCTCTCCTGAGACTGCATCAAACTTTTGTGGCTTGTTAGGAGAAAGCATGCCTATATTTGTGCCATCTATAAATACATCAGCATTTTTATTGGCTACTAGAATTAATGTAGCACTATCCTGACTGAAGCCTAGGTGATAATTCAACACCAGAGCTAGAAGTAATATTCGAAATCTCATCATCTTATTTTTTCTGTAAATAGGATGAAATATTGAATACTGACTAATTTTATTTCCCAATCACTTATTGTACTTTCCGAACAAGTAAAAATGAACAGACATTGAGTTATGATTGCACAGAATTACTTGTTGGAAAATACGTTTTTGCAACTAAATACTTAAAGTTGTGATGCTTAAGTTAAGGATTATAGCGCCTTAATGAGTTTGGCTCTTGTATGTTCTATCTGATTAACAATATGCCTTATTCCTTCTTGATTAATGCCTGAAGTGAAAAATATGATTTTAGTACTGGCAGAGCTCACTGTTATGCTATGCTTTCTTGAATTAAGGTAAATAACAAGAGTTAGCAGGGCTACAAAAAATAATGGAATACTTGCATCTGCATATTGCCCCATGGCGGCAATTCCTCCTGCACCACCACATAAAATGGCTATCAGTAAGTAGAAAGGTTTGCTTTTGTATCCCACTTCAATTCCGCTGATTTGATCAAGCATGAGAGAAGTGATTTTTTTTCTATATTGATATCTGATTCTGTGCGTAGTCAGAATAAGGTTACTAGATTCTGATCTGGTTACTATATTTTCAAAATTCCATAATTCCATTGTTCAAGTTCAGTTGAGTTAATACACATTTTACAAATAGTTCTCTTGGTTTTGGGGGAGGGTATGGACTTGCAGCAGTCCTGAATAGCTCTGATTATTTTTTCCCTTCTAATAGTGGAGTCTGCCGCTTGTATTTTAATAATCAGGTAGTTTACTTCCCAGGGAGTAGAGCATGAAAAATACATATAGTCCTTTTCTTTCTTTTGATTATAGTCTAGCCAATCCATCAGAATATCATCCATATTCATCCTAAATGTTTATTGTAAACCTAAGGCTTGGATCTATTGGGCAGAATTTATTTTTCCCAATGGGGATGATTAGTTTCCCAATGCATCGTTTTAATCTACACCGGAGAAAATCCATTGTCCGTTTTCCTTCTTAAATACATAGGTTTCATGTGGCTCCAAACCAGACAAGCTGGTCTGTCTCTTCTTTATCCAATTAGTATACTTTGAATAGGAGAGGTGTACCGAAAGGTATCTAATGTAATGATCATAGTCTACATTAACGGTATATGTATGCTCATCTCTTTGATAGTGGCTCACTATGGTGTATTCTATTGGAGTTTTATTAATAAATCTGTATTCCAGGTCAATGGCAGGAAGTTTCAAATTATTGTTAATTATAAACATATCTGCAGCGGAGAAACCATATTTATCATAGGGAGCCAGAGCTTCTAAATTTAGCTCTACAGCAGGCTCTACATATTTTTTGTAATTGAAATTATGGTATCCGGTAGTAAAGTAATATTCATTACGATACTGTGCTTTTAAACTCATGTAGTATTCGTAGTAATGAGTGATGTCAGATATCTGAGCCGTTTTTCCTTTTTTGGTATTTATAGTAGTTTGGTGGTTATTATTGATTTTTGCTTCCTGTAATTTAATCCGTTTTTCAATGGTCGATGCTATTACATTCTCCGGTGGCAGGTCTATATTGAGGTGATAATAAATAAACGAGGCCAATATCATGAGTACTAAGGGAATGCTGATAGTAAGACTTCTTTGCTGAATGTTTTTCTGAGCAATACTAAATGTACTGGGGGAAGTGCCTTTAGCGTCATTAATGGTCTTAACTATTATTCTCACTACATGATCTACCCCTTCGCTGCTGGGTATGCCGTAATTATTAGCCAGGGTAGCATCAAATTCTTTAACTTCATCTTCAGATACACCATGCCAAATGGGAAGCAGTTTCCTCACTTGGTTTTCCTTTGCCCAGAGTACATTATATTCTCTTCTTGGCCAGGATTTGGAGAAATAATTATGGCTTAGTATGAGTACCGCATGCCGGGATTTGCTCAGTCCATCTTTTATAGTTTCATTAACACCATGCCCCATAGATAGTTGATGTCCTGCATACCAAACACGAATGCCTGATTCTTTAAGTTTATGCACCAATTCGGTGACAATACTTATTTTGTCTTCAATGGCATAAGAAATGAAGACGTCATATTCATATGTATCTGTTGTCATAGCCTATCATTTGATAGGCGTAGTTAGCTTATAGGCTCTTTTTGATCAATTTTTATTTCCGTGTGACCCTGTTTGGTTTCCGAACCATTTATTTAACTACATTAATACGGTTAATTACCATTTCTCTGTATTGGCTGCTCATTTGAACGCTGTGTTGAGTACCCAAATTGATCATGTTGCCATTTATGCCTGTTATATGATTAATATTAATGACATAACTGCGCGAAACTTTGACAAAATCATCGCTTTCAAATTGATCGAAAACGGTTTTTAAGCTGTTGGAAAGGATATATTTTTTGTTCTCAGTAATGATATAACTATATGCTCGGTTAGCTTCTAAGTATAAGATGTCATTATAGTTGATCATAACTGCAGATTGATTATCAGTGCGAACGAGAATACGATCAGTTAGTCTGGATTGGATATTTGAATTTTTATGGGTAGCATTATAAAAGGCCAATTCTAAAGTGCGCAGCAGATCCCCCTCTTTAAAAGGTTTAGAGAGGTAACTAACGGGTCTGGTGGTTTTTGCTCTATCTACAGTTTCCTGATCAGTATGGTCTGAGAGGTAAATTACAGGAATTTGATATTTATTTTGAATGATATCAGCGGTTTCAATACCATCAAGATCACCTGCTAAATGAATATCCATTAAAATTAAATCTGGTTCTTCATTTTGTAGTACAAGTAGTGCTTCCTCTCCAGAATCTACAGTGTCGAGCACTATAAACTGATGATCTTCCAGCTTCATTTTTAAATCTTCAGCTATCAAAAGTTCATCTTCAACGATAAGTATTTTTATTCTTTCCATGAGGGGGTAAATTGAGGGTTAAAGTAAAAGATGTTTTGTTATTAGTTTCCCAGCAGATGCTGGCTTTTAGTTGTCTGCCTAAGGTCCTGATGATGTTTAAGCCCATTGAGTTTTTGGAGATACTTTCCGATTGAAAACCAGGACCGTTATCTGATATATTTAAAGTGAGTAGCGCATTTTCTTCACTTATTACAATTTCAAGGTATGGTTTACCTGAAGCAGGGAAGGCATATTTTAATGAATTACTCACTAACTCATTCACAATTAGACCCAGAGGAATGACCTTGTCTACATCTAGGTTGAGAGGTTCTATGCTTGTTTTAATAGTAGCATTGTCATTATTGTACCCATAGCTTGCCGCTAATTCATCCACTAAATCAGTAATATATTCATTTATATTCACTAACCTACTGCCTGTTTTTCTATACAGTTTTTGATGAATAATAGCCATAGCATTTACTCTGTTTTCTCCACTTTTTACGGCTTCAAGAGCATTTTCATCTCTAATGGCTCTTGATTGTAAACTAAATATACTAGATAAAAGCTGAAGATTATTCTTTACTCTATGGTGAAGTTCTTGCATCAAGGTTTCTACTGCCTGTTTCGCTGCTTTTTCCTTATTCCACCTTGTATAAATTAGTAAACCTATTATCAATAGTAGGAAGGTGATTAATACTAAAGTGAAAATCCAGATTTGACGTATTTCAAGTTGGGCTTCTTGTACCTTTTGCTTTTCTTCCAGTAATGCTATCTCCCTAATTTTCTTTTCCGTTTCATATTTGATTTGCATCTCTATCAGAGACTCAATCTTTTCCTGATTGAGTAAACTATCTTTTACCACCATTAAGCTTTTAGATGTTGAAAGGGCTTCTGACTGAAGGTTCATAGCTTCATAAGCTAATAAGAGGTTTTCTAAATTATCTTTTAACTCTTCTAGAAGTTTAAGATTCTTTAATTCTTCATTGGCTTGTAGTAAATACTTAAGGCCTATTTTTGGCATGTTGTTAAGCACATATAGCCGCCCCAGATTATTCAATGTAATGGAGGTGCCAGTTTTATCATTCGCTTCTTTTCTCCAGTGCAATGCTTGAGTAAGGTGGTGATGCGCCGAATCATAATTGTCAATTTCCAGATATAGTGATCCTAAATTATTCATAGCTACTCCCAAACCGAGATAATCATTAGTATGTCTCTTTATTACCAATGATTTTTTGTAATAAACTAAGGTGCTGTCATATAGCCCTATTTTTTTAAATAGAATGCCTAAATTATTATAAGTCGCTGATATTTGACGAGGTATATTTAATGATTTCCGTAGCTTCAAGGCCAGATGGTGATAATTTAATGCCTTATAATAGTCACCTTGTTTTGAATATATGGAAGCTATGGTATTATAACATGATGCTAAATTTCTTAAGTCATTAGTCTGTTCAAAAAAAAGGGTTGCTTCTAGTAGATTTTCTAAAGCTCTATCATATACGCCTAATTCATTATAAACTTTACCCAAATTGGCACTCATGAGGGCCAGGTTAATAGTATCTTTTATCTGTAGGTATATTTCTTTGGCTTTTTGATAATAAAACATACTGCTGTCAATTTGAGAGGAGTAATGAGCAGTACCCAAATTGGAGTAAATGAAGGCCTTTTGATCAGGAATATCTATTAGTTCTGAGTGAATAGCTAAGTACAGATATACTTTGGCACTATCATATTTTCTTAGAAGGTTATAGTTGTAAGCTACCTGGTTATACCAGTAGCTTTTAACTACAGGAGATGATTGCACAGAGTCCTTATATTGCAATAATAAGCTATGGTTATTGCTTTGTGCAAAAAGTGTATTGCTCACTAAAAGCAAGAAGAAAAGCCAACGTATCATCACCAGAAATTTATAATAAATATCTTATTAATAAAAGAAAAAGCCACCCAATATCAATGGATGGCTTTCTAAATCTACACTATTAATAGGGAATCGATTGGCGTCACATTATTACTTGAAGGCGGCGGTGGAGGTGGTACAACAATAGGGTCATCTTCTTCTTCATCACCTCCTCCTCTTAAAGGATTAACGCTTTCTTCATTACAAGCAAATATCAACGAACTGAACAGCAGGGCTGTGAGGGAAAAATATCTAAACTTTTTCATTTTTTTTTAATTCAATTGTTAGTAATGGGCTGCGGTGGACGGAAAAGGACACAGTGATTACGTACTCAAGACTAGGCCTAGTCAGAGGATTGAATTCAGTGACGATTTCCGTTGAAGGCAGCCGTTTAAACTGTGGGAGGTGGCCCTGCAAACTGAGAACTGTGAGGATAGTATTCCCACGTTCAATCCTGCTACAGCCTCAGCAGCAGGGCCGGTGAAGCAGCTTCGCGAAAACTGCCTCGGTGTGATTAATCAATCATTACAATACAAAGATGAGAAAATGAAAAGGGGTAAGTGTAATGCTGTTGTACGTCTGTTTACGGTCGTTTTACTTTTAATTACGGTTGCTTTTCGTTTATTTGGATTATGGCTAATAATTATAATGTTGGACAAATTAAAACGCTGTTAATTGATTTGACTGCTAAATATGGCTTACTGGCAGATCATCATGGGTTGAGTAGCGTTTGGTATGACTGTGGTCTGAATATAGGAGAGCGCTACCTGTATGAAGTTTGGCAAAAGTGTGAAAAAAGTGAGAGTGAAGAGATAAGTTTAGCACAGCATAATATTGAATTACTTGTTAATCATTTGGGCTACAATAACTTTGATCATTTCGTATCCAGTAAATCTCCAGACATTCATGAGTCTTTGCTGGCTATGGAAGGTAAATATTATTCTTATTTGAGAATGAATAATAAGCAGCAGGGTTATATTCTCCAGTCGCCAGTGGAGATAAATCATAATGTTATAGAAAAAAGAATGGCCTTTTTGCTAAATGGCCCTAAAAGACAATATACGGGTGAGTTATCTTTTGCCGAAGGAGCTATGACAGCACTAATTCGTGGAGATGGAGGTAAAATGTTTTTTCACATTTATAAATTAGGCAAGACTACGGCTCCTGATGTTATTCAAGGTACTTTTGCCGGTACGTCTATGGGAAATGATCCTATTGCGGGTAGATGTGTACTCGTAAAACAGTCAGGAGATGACGAGTTGAGCAATTTAAAGTTTAGCATTGCTGACCTCAATAACTCTTCTGAGGAGAATTATAAAGCTCTCGCTAGATATTTTAAAGATTTTGAAGACAATAATATAAGTATTAATCATCCTACTAGTTATGGTATTGAGGACTTGTATTAGTTGGTCAGTAGCTGACTGAATTGCTCAAACAACTGGTTATTGCCAACGCAACTAAGCGTAGTTAAGCCATCTCGAACTTTCTTTCACTGTCCAGAGTTGCTTGCTTTCCACAGCCCCAGATTGCTTCGTCATATCTTCCTCGTAATTACCAGGTAGGGAGGTCGCTACTTGATAATGTGCTGGAGGCAGAGTGTTATTAGACATTTCCTGATAGGTCACTTTATTTAGAAAGTAATTATTTATCTATATTTAAAACTCAGGTTTCTTTTTGAGGCATAAGCCTTTATACAAGCTTAGAATAGCTAATTTATTTTACTGACTGTTTTATGAATTTACGTGTAATAATAGTAATACTTTTTATTCTAGGGTGCTCAAAAGATAATTCAAGGAATGAAAAAACTGCTGTCTTAAAAAATGAAAGATACAATGGTAATTCAATATCCTATTATTCTAACGGGCAAATCAAATCCATTGAGCCATATAGTGATGGTATGATTAATGGAGTTGTAAAAATGTATGATAGTCTTGGGAATTTGCGTTCTGAATTTCAGGTTTCACATAACAAGAGAAATGGTACTTACCGAGGATATTATCCTGACGGAAGTATATATGCAGAGGAACAATATGTGGATGATAAACTAAATAGTTATGGTGTTGAATATTATAATGATGGAAAAATACATCGAAAATATTTACTGTATTTTGATAGTTTAGTTTATTATAAAGGGTATGATACAATGGGGTATGTTTATGATGCTTTTTTACCTATTAGTGTAGAAAATATTGATAAGAATAAGTATGAAATAGAGTTACTTCATACTGAATTAGATTCTGCAAGAATTGGCGTTATTATCGGCCATTTAGATAGCAGAAATCACCTTACTGATACTTTACAGGTTTTCGGAAGTAAGGATTTGAAATTAGAATTGGAGCAGAGCTAGATCCTTTGACAGGAGTATTATATGAAATAGAAATGCCGAGTGAGAATATTATGGGTGAATTTTACTTTAAGTCAGAATAGGCTTGTCTTTTGAGAATAAGCCTATTTTTTGCGACTTTCTACAACCAGAGGACTTCTTAATAATCCGTTTCACTCTATCCTAAATATATTACTTGGCAAATTAGGTGTAAATGTCTCATCTAAAAGTTTAATGTTTCGGGAGCTGTTGTGATTATTAATTAGATGAATTTTCGGCGTTTATTATAATAAACTTGACGATTGAAAATAGAGTAGTTAAGCCATCTCGAACTTTCTTCTCCTTCCAGCCTGCTTGCTTTCCATTGCTTCGAGATCACCTAACTTACCTTATTAATCTACACCCGTGAAACGGACATTTGTTTCTCTTTTACGAAGCTTTCCCATTCTGCAAACTCGTCTTCTTTCATTACTCGGGGCATTTTCACTTGTCCGCCTTTTTTCTTTTTTGCTTCGCTCCAGGCATGAAAAATTTCAGGAGATATCACTTCCACTTTAACACCCGTTAAGGCTTTACTTCTGGCTACGCCATAATTTTTGTTTCTACTTTTAAGCTCCTCATCAATTGACTGGGCCAGGGTTTCATTGCTTTGATTATGGTCAGAACCCAGGTACCACTTATGGATGTAATCACCGTTTTCACGCACGGCAGCTACGGTAAACTCCTGAATGGTCATGTTATATTTTTCTTCTATGCCGCTAATGGCTGCATTCATTTTATCGACAGATAGCTGTGAACCAACCACATTAAGGAAATGCTTGGTACGACCGGTAATCACTATTTCTTGTCTGCTTTTATCAGTGAACTTAATGGTGTCACCAATAAGATATCTCCATGTACCTGCTACAGTAGAAATCACTAATGCATAATCTGTTTCTTCTTCTACATCATCTAAGGTTACGGTAGGGGCATCTGGCTTTACTTCACCGTTTTCATCAAGATATTGCGGTTTAAAGGGAACGAACTCAAAGTAAATACCATTTCCTGTTACTAACTGCATGGCCATACTGTCAGTTTGAGGCCTGGTTTGTAAGGCTATAAAACCTTCAGAGGCCAGGTAGGTGTCTATGTAAACCATGGGTTTACCCATTTGCTGATCAAAATTCTTTCTGTAAGGCTCAAAAGCCACCCCGCCAGAGGTATAAGCAGCTAGGTTAGGCCAGATCTCATGGATATTGTCTAAGTGGTTATATTCAATCACTTTTTTAAGCATGAGATCAATCCAAGAGGGTATGCCTGAAATGGCTCCAATATCCCAATTACTGGCATTTTCAGCAATTTTCTGCACCCTTTCATCCCAGTCTTCAATCTTAGAAATCTGATCTCCTGGTTTATAATATCCTTTAAACCAAAAAGGAATATTGCTAGCACTGATACCACTGATTTCTCCTTCAGCAAATTCACCATTTATATTCAGGTCGGTGCTGCTGCCCAGCATCATAATTTCCTTTTCATAAAACTCTGCAGGCATGTCAAAATGGGCCATACTGGTAATTTGCATAATTGCCGCTTTTCTTATCGACTCTAGCATTTCATCGGTTACAGGTATACGTTTGCTGTGGCTACCGGTGGTTCCTGAGCTCAGCGCCAGATAGTTAGGTTTGCCTGGCCAGGTAATATTTTCTTCACCTTCTTGTATTTTATGCCACCATTCGTCATGAATTTTCTTGTAGTTATGAAGAGGAATGCGTTCAGCGTAAGCTTTCTCTATATCATCACTTGTAAGTACTTCTTCGAAATTATAGTGTTTGCCAAAGGCTGTATCCTTGGCTGTTTCTAATAACTTTTTAAGTGTTTGGTGTTGCGCTTCCGCATCAGGATAGTCATTGGTGAACTTATCTCTTAAATCAATTGCCGTTTTAATCAGATTTCCTAGTACCGCCATTAGTGTTTATATATGGTTTTCAGAGGAGATTAAGCTAAAATAATGCCTTTGTATCATCTTAGCCTATCTGTGGGTAGAAGCAGACCTTTCATTTCCTCGTTGGTATAATATTTCCCCAAAATGTGGTTATTTTGCAACTTTTATAAGGAAAGAATAAATATGAAGATAGCAGTAATAGGTGGTGGAGCAGCAGGCTTTTTTGCGGCCATTTCGTGTAAGCAGCATCACCCTGAGGCAGATGTTACTATTTATGAAAAAACCACTAAAGTGCTTTCTAAAGTGAAGATTTCAGGTGGTGGAAGGTGTAATGTTACGCATGCTTGCTATAATAATGCTGCACTATCTAAATATTACCCAAGAGGGGAAAAATTTTTAAAAAAGGCCTTTAGTCAATTTGCCGTAGAGGATACTGTGAACTGGTATGAAAGCCAGGGTGTAAGTCTAAAAACGGAAGCAGATAATCGCATGTTTCCAGACTCCGATGATTCTCAAACTATTGTAGATTGTTTGCTTACTGAGGCGCGAAAGCTAGGAGTGAAGGTCAATTTGAAATGTGGAGTAAATGATATTGAACAAGTAAATTCCATCTTTCAATTGCAAACAGAAGGTGCTGTTTATGAGGTGGATAAAGTGATAGTTACTATAGGAGGAACGCCAAAGCAGACTATGCTTTCATGGATTGAAAAACTAGGACATAGTATTCAGCCTCCGGTTCCGTCATTGTTTACTTTTAATATGCCTAATGATCCTATTCGTGAGCTCATGGGGCTTTCTGTAGAGCACGCTGCGGTGAAGGTGCAGGGCAGCAAGCTAAAATCAGAAGGACCATTGCTTATTACCCATTGGGGAATGAGTGGCCCTGCAGTATTAAAGCTTTCAGCCTTCGGGGCAAGAATACTGGCTGATCTTGGCTATGATTTTAAAATTCAAGTCAACTGGGTTAATGAAGCCGAAAGTATACTTAGGACTACAATTGCCGATTTTCAACAAGCGCATACTAAGAAGAAAATGCTTAATGGACATCCTTTTGAAATTCCATCCAGATTGTGGGAGTTTCTGATTAATAAAATCGGACTTAGAAATGATATTCTTTGGGGTGAGTTAGGCAATAAGGGTATCAATAAGCTGGTGAATGTACTGATCAATGATATATATGAAGTGAAAGGTAAGACCACTTTTAAAGAGGAGTTTGTTACTTGCGGGGGTGTTAGCCTTTCGGAAATTGACGTGAAAACCATGCAGAGCCGTGTGGTAGAAGGAATGTACTTTGCCGGAGAGGTGATGGATATTGATGGCGTTACAGGCGGTTTTAACTTTCAGGCAGCCTGGACTACCGGTTATATTGCCGGCAAGCTTGGTTAAAAGTTCTTCATAGATCCTATCTTTGGCGCCATAGATAAGTACTATATGATCTCATTGCACAGCAGTGGTGCTTATCATAGTTTTACAGAAAAAATATAGATTAATGATAGCAATAGTTTCTCCAGCTAAGACTTTAGATTTCGAAACACCTTATTCTACAAAAAAGACATTGCCAAGATTTCAGAAAGAAGCCCTTGAGCTTATTGAGGTTTTGAAGCAAAAATCAGAGCAAGACATTGAAAAGTTGATGAGTATAAGTGAAAAGCTGGCTACTTTAAATGTAGAACGTTATCATAATTTTACTCAGAAGAAAGATCCCAAACATGCTAAGCCTGCTATGCTTGCTTTTCAGGGAGACGTTTATCAAGGGTTAGAAGCTGAATCATTCTCAGAAAAGGAGGTTGATTTTGCTCAGGATCATTTCCGTATTTTATCTGGCCTATATGGACTCTTGCGCCCTTTAGATTTAATACAGCCCTACCGATTGGAAATGGGAACAAGCCTGAAGGTAGGAGAGGCCGCTAATTTATATGAATTTTGGGGTGATACCATTTCTAAGACTTTAAATAAGGATTTGAAAGCCCAAGGAGATGATGTTTTGATTAATCTGGCTTCTCAGGAGTATTTTAAGTCTGTTAATTTAAAAGCCCTTAAGGGAAAAGTGATTGATGTTGAGTTCAAAGACTTCAAGAACGATAAGTATAAAATCATTTCCTTTTATGCTAAAAAGGCTCGTGGAATGATGGCCAGATATATGATCAAAAATGCCCTTACCAGCGTAGATGAGCTAAAAGGTTTTGATTATGATGGGTATTGGTACGATGAGAAGGATTCTACTGAAAACATGCTAGCATTTAAGCGGAAATAAGCTACATGTAGAGGTTGTTGTTATACCTATGTAGGCGATATAGCAGTATACCTAAAGCAGAAATAAGAAAGATATACGTCCAGTTACCCATTTCGTAACCCACATGTAATATTCCCCATAATAAGGTGAGTATTAGTGGAAAAGGCATAAATAACTTAAGCATATATCTTTCTATTGGTTAGGTTTTGGTTATTGTGGTTCTTCTATGGATTAAACGTTATCGTTGTCACCTTCAAAAAAGTCTTCTACGTCTTGCGCAGCTTTTTCTACTCCAGCTTTGGCATCATTAAAACCTTTTTTGATATCGGCTTTAGTGTTTTCCCAGTTTTCTTCAGAAGACTTTTCAACTTCTTCTAATTCTTCATTAAGCTCTTTTCTTTTGTCTTTTAAGTTGTCGATAAGCTCATCATATTCTTCTTCAGCTTCATCGCTTAGCTCATCTGCCTGATCTTTTTTCTTAGCAGTGAAGCGGTCAATCTTATTGTCTATTTTCTCTAATTCACTTTCTATATCAGCTTTTAGCTCGTCTCTTTCTCTTTTAAAATCTTCTACTGTGATTTGATCATCATTATCAGCTTCTGTGGTCTTTTGAGCATCACATGCTACCATCACTGATGATAAAAATATAATCGCGAATAATAAATTAAATAGTTTCATGGTAATTCATATTTGGTTTTAGTTCATCACAACCTTAGAAAAAGGTGTGCCATATTAAAAAGTCCTTTATTTTAATATTTTGAGGTTTTATTAAAATTATGGTGTGGTATTTAATACACGGTAGTTGAGATTTATCCACCAGTAACTACACTATTTTTGGGGCCTCTCTTTTAAATAGACGGTAAACTAATTAATTTCATAAAGTCAGTTGGCATATTATTTTCTATCCTAACGTTTATAATAAAACCAATATCACAATGGAAAAAGGTAAAATCATTTTAGGAGTTTTATTAGGTGCTAGTGTAGGCGTGGTAGCCGGAGTACTGTTTGCACCTAGAAAAGGGAAAGATACCTTGCAGCTTATCGAGGATTCTATAGATAAGAAGCTGGATGAGTTCTTCAACCAATCAGAAAAAGTGAAAGAAAAAGGGAAAAAGAAGATTAAAGAAATGGCTGATTAAGCTCAGAACGAATTATGAAAGGCCTATGTTGAACAAACAAGGCCTTTTTTGATTTATATAGCAAAACCCACTCTAATATGAAAACTCTTAAATGGTCTACAGTGCTTTTGTTTCTCGCCTTGTTATTACCTGGTTGTGAAGTAATAGGAGGTATTTTTAAAGCCGGTTTCTGGACTGGTATTTTGCTGGTATTTTTAATTGTGGCTATAGTAATATGGCTTTTTGTTAAGATTCGCCGTTAAGGATATTATCAATCCATTCTCGGGTAGCTGTGGCCAGCATTTCTATAGATTCATCTACATTAACATTGCTTTTCTTTAAATAGGCAAATGAATGATCAGCTCCTTCAAAATATTTTACTGTAGAAAGCGTCAATCCGCTAGTAACCTGGTCTAACAGTTCGGGTGTGGCCAGCTTGTCTCTCGTGCCTTGTAAAAATAACATGGGCTGCTCCACAGCTTTTAAATGCTCTGCACGATCTATAGAGGGTTTACCTGGTGCATGAAGGGGAAAGCCATAAAAAACAAGGCCTTTGATATAGTCAGGCTGCCATTCAGACAATAATTGCGAGGTCATTCTGCCGCCGAAAGATTTACCCGCAGCAAATAGGGGAGTGTCAGGGAAATCCTGATGTACAGCTTTTATAATCTGTTCAATAGTCTTAGTTGCTTTTTTTGGTCGATCAGGCATTTTTTTACCTGCTTCCATGTATGGAAACTGGTATCTAAGGGTAGAAATGCCGTTTTCCTGTAATTTAACAGCCAGGAGCTTCATGAAAGGGTGGTACATGCCAGCTCCGGCTCCATGACCCAATACCATTTGAGCTACGGCATCTTTTGCATATAACCATTCTGCGCTAACGGAACCGATGTCATCCGAAATAAATACTGTAGTAGTCGTTTTAGCCATATTAATAGTTTCTTCTTCAAAGGTAATATAAACCAACAGGAATGAAGACCTATTTGTGATTTAACCGATCTTATGACTAAGGGTATTTACACTAACTAAAATTGCAAATAAAATGACGTGCCTTTATCTGTGCTGCTCACTTGTATGTTACCATTGTGTGCTCGCATAATTTGTCGGGATAGGCTTAGACCTATACCTGAGCCATCTTTTTTAGTGGTGAAAAAAGGAATGAATATATTGTCTAATTCTTCTTTCGGTATTCCCGGCCCATTGTCATCTATTTGAATAATCTTCTGCCCTTTATGCTGGTAAGTATGGATGTATATTTCAGCATTCTTGGTATTGACTAATGCCTCCTTCGCATTTTTAATGATATTAATGAGTACTTGCTCTATCAAATCATGGTCTATAAGTAAAGGCATGCTCTCTCCTGAGAGGGAAAAATGAATGTCGTTCTCTTCCAGCTGCTGCTTAAAAAGGGGAATTATAGAATTGAAAAGTTCTTGCGAAGTAATGGTTCTTAACTCCGGCTGTGGCACCTTGGCCAGCTCTCCATAGGCATTTATAAAGTGTACCAGCCCTTTGCTTCTTTTGTCAATAGTTTTGATGCCTAAATGCAGATCATTAAGGTCTTCTTCATCTAAAGTAGATAGGTCTATGAGATGCCCATCATGGTTGGTGATGAGCTGTATAATTACAGAAGTAAGGGTAGAAATGGGGATGGCAGAGTTTTTTATTTCATGCGTCAGTACTCGTATTAAGCGCTGCCATGATTCTACTTCTTTCTCGTCTAGTTCAGCTTTTATATTTTGTAATGAAATCAGTTTATAAGGCACGCCTTCTAGCCTAATTTGTTTTGCACTGACCGATAGGTTTAAGTATTCATTATCTATAGATAGCTTAATGAGCTCTTTTTGGCCACTTTCTATCCGTAGTATGAGTGAAGTAAGGTCTGCATTGATGAGTTTTAATGAATCAATTTGATTGATAAAAGGTTTTTTAAACAACTCTTTAGCCGCCTGATTAATGACATTAATGGCATTAGTATCTTCTCTATAGCTCAGCATAGGTACCGTGGCATGCTCAACTATGGTTTGCAAAAAATGATAATTAGATTCCTTTTCCTTCCTTAGTTTTTGAAATTCGCCGGTTATAATATTAAAAGCCTGGTGCAGATCCAGGTCATGTTTATCAGACAGTAGTCTGCTATAATTTCCGCTGAAGTCATTTTGCTTTACGCTAATGAGAAAGCCAGTAAGGTCAGCCTTTACCTTTTCCAGATACCTGATCAGCCGATAGGTGAGGATAAAGCTAAACAAGAACAACCAAAAGCTCACCAGCCAGAAATAAGTATGCGTAAGTATATAAATTCCTGATACGCTGAGAATTATAATCAACAGTAGGCGAGTGATAATTTTAGCTCTAAAAGAAAGTCTGAATTGCATAGTTCTTAAATATACTACAATATGGGCTTAAGAGAAGCTATATAAAATTACTTAAGTAAGATTTGTGAGTGTTGAATAATAGTTATATATTGAAATTCCAATAAATATTATGCATATATATTGTATTTTTATTATAAGTTGTTTAATAGTGTTTTAAAATAATACTAAAATTATTTATTGTAGGCTTTAATTTTACAAATTTATGAATCATACTCAGGAAATACTGCATACCGGCAGTGTTAACCTGTTATTGATTGATAAATGGCTTTGCGAAGGAAGAATAGCTTTGGAAGAAGTAGGGGAGATGATGCCTTTTGTCTTTCATTTGGATAACACTGATCTATCTATACAATATCTTAATCCTGAAGGATGCCAGCAACTCAATCTGAGCTTATCTGAAGCTCGTAGTTTAAAAAGTACTTTTGTTACTAAGTATTATCATTCATCCTGCCATCATGTTAGGCATGATTTGAGCCAGTTTTATGATAAGAATGATTACTTCCGTAGTTATAGTAATATTATAAAAATGCTGGATCCTGATACTGCAGAATACAAAGCTACTTTGCTTACTGCCAAAAGGTCGCGCTTGCATGATGGCTTTTATGTAACCACAGAATCTATGGACAAGGTGTCTTACTCATCTAAAAAGCTACAGCGCATGATGGGTGAAGAACAATTCGTAAAAAAGCGTTATGAAGTCTTCGCTAGTCTCACAGAGCGAGAAAGAGAAGTATTAACACTTCTTGCCTTGGGCCATAACAATCCTTCTATAGCTGATTATTTGTTTATAAGTAGAAAGACCGTAGAGCAACATCGAAAAAACATTAATAAAAAGCTCAATAGCAATTCTTTTGTTACGCTAATGAAATATGCACAAGCATTTGATTTAGTGTAATCCCCTGAACCACCACCTTCCATTACTCGGAGGTCTGAACGTGAATGTCCTTTTTCAATTATTAGCGTCGTAACTAAATTTTATAACTATGGCTCAAATATTAGGCGAAAAGCATATTCATGGCATGGCTAAGGCTCAAGGCTGCAGCCACTTGCAACTAGGAACCTTCTGTAAAATGTTTCCTAAATTATCTACCTGGGCAGCAGACTATGGCATTAGTGGAGATAAGGAAGCGGCACGCATTGCAGCACTTTTAGGTGGAGCTAATGGGGTAATGCATGATGTTAGATTAGAATCTGCCAACAGTGATATTCCTGCAGCATATACTTTTTTTGCTCAGTTTATTGATCATGATGTTACTCTTGATACTACCACAGCCTTGCATGGAGGGGAGCAGAAAGCCGAGAAATTGATGATGGTAAGCTGTCCTGCTCATAAAGGGCACCATCATCATGAGGCATTGCCTAACCTCAGATCAGCTTCATTAGACCTTGATTGTATCTATGGCTTTGGCCCTGAGGCCAGTCCGTATTTGTATGATGACAGTCAGCATGGCAGGTTGCTTACGGGCAATGAGTTTAATGAAAATGATTTGGCCAGAACCAAAACCGGAACGGCTCTAATAGGAGACCCCAGAAACGATGAAAATATCTTTGTGGCTCAGATGCAGCTTCTTTTTATTCGCTTTCATAATAGGCGGCTGGTAGGTAGAGATTTTAAAGAGGCCAAGCAAGATGTAATTTACCATTATCAATACCTGGTCTTAAATGATTTTCTTAAACGAGTATGTGATGAAAAGATCTATGATTACGTGCTCAACGAAATTAAGAATAATGAATACCCCAAGTATGATATTGTAGATCCTTTTGGACGTATCTGTATGCCGGTAGAGTTTTCTGTGGCGGCCTATCGCTTTGGTCATACATTGGTAAGATCATTATACCCCATAAACTCAGAATATACAGCTATAGAGTTGTTTGATGAGCGTTTTAATACTTCTGGCTTTAGTCATGTACCCAAGGAGCTAACCATAGACTGGCGCTTTATTCTTGATGTAGACCCATGTCAGGACTATGCACGCTGTAAGGCCATAGACCATTTGCTTACTGATGAACTCATAAGAATGCCAGATGAAATAGTAGGTAAATTTTCCTCTCAGAATGATCATTCCTTAGCCTTTAGAAACTTGTTGCGCGGCTATGTCATGCTTTTGCCTTCCGGGCAGTCAGTAGCAAAGGCGTTGTCAGAGAAATATTCCATGATAGATCCTAATCAGGATTTGAAGCTCGAAAAGGTTTTTGCAGATAATGATATAAGTAAGAAAATAGCAGATAAGCTATGCGATCATACTCCTTTGTTCTTTTATCTTCTGCGTGAAGCGGACATTATAGGGAAGGGTGAAAAACTGGGACCTGTGGCGTCTGCCATTTTGCTGGAGGTGTTCGGCACTATGCTGTTACAATGTGACAGCTTTTTAAAGAAAGATTGGCAGCCCGATCCATGTTTGATGAGTGACAAACATGGCGAAAAAACATTCACTTTGGCAGATATTGTACGGTATATCAGCTAATTGTCTTCTAAATTCAACAAAATGTTCCATGTTGTGGAAATATGATGAGTGCTTAATTGATGTATAAGCTCGATTTAACGAAAATTAAAGCTCTTTTTAATTCTTGGTCAGGTTTTTGATATTAACCAGGCAAGATTAAAAAAATAATCACCATGGAAATAAATGATATATACAAGCAACATGCTACGGAGTTGAGCAATTTTGTGAAGAGAAATGTTTTTGTGAAATCTTTAAGACCAACAGAAGAAAACTCGACTAGTCCGTCGGGTACTCCGGGAGGAAATGTACTGCATAGCGATTATGATCAGAATCCTCTAAGTTACGAATATGTGTATAAGTGATAAGTAAGAAATTATAATCCATACTTATTCATTTTTCGATATAAAGTACTGCGGCCAAGACCTAACGTTTTGGCCGCTTTTGTTAAGTTACCACCGCTTTTTTCTAAAGCTTGCATAATGGTTTGCTTTTCTACGTCTCCTACGTTTAGAGATGCTTCGCTTACATTGAAGTTTACAGTTTTCTTCGTTAGAAAGTCATCTTCTGTAAGTGTACCGGCTGCCGACATAATGACCGCTCTTTCCACAGCATGCTGTAATTCTCTTACATTTCCGGGCCATGGGTATTGACTCAGTTTGCTCATTACCTCATCATTAACCGATAAGGACTTTTTGTCATATTTTGAGCCATACTTTTTTATGAAATGGTTAATCAGTAGAGGAATATCTCCTTTTCGTTCGCGTAGTGGGGGCAAGGAGATTTCAATGGTATTAATTCTATAAACCAGGTCCTCTCTAAATTGCTCCTGATCTACCATTTCGTTAATGTTTTTATTGGTGGCAGATATTAACCGGATATCAATGGCCGTAGACTTGTTAGCACCAACACGCGTAATTTGCCTGTTTTGCAATACGGAAAGCAGCTTGGCCTGATGTGCTAATGATATGTTACCTATTTCATCTAAAAACAGGCTACCTTGATCAGCAATTTCAAAACGGCCCGGCTTATCTGTTTTAGCATCTGTAAATGCGCCTTTAGTATGGCCGAAGAGCTCAGATTCAAACAGGTTATCTGATATTGCGCCTAAATCAACTTTTAAAAAGGCCTCTGATTTTCTTTTAGATAACTGATGAATAGCTCTTGCCACTAGTTCTTTTCCAGTGCCATTTTCTCCCAAAATAAGCACGTTGGCGTCTGTCGCTGCCACTTTTTTAATGGCATCATACACTTTTTTCATAGCCTCGGAGCTGCCAATCATTTCCCCCATCTGATCACTCAAGTCTTGATGGAGTACAGTTTTGGTTTCAGTTAGGCGTTCTATTTTTTTCTCAGATAATGCCAGTTGGTAAACAGTATTTACCGTAGCCAGGAGCTTCTCCTTTTCCCAAGGCTTCACTAAAAAATCTGTCGCACCTTCTTTCATACATTCAACTGCCAGCTGTATATCTCCATAAGCCGTATTCATAATTACTAAAGTAGCCGGGGTCAATTCCTTGATTTTCCGAAGCCAAAATAACCCTTCATTACCGCTCGTAGCTCCTACCTTAAAGTTCATATCAAGGATGATGATATCTATAGGCTCCTTTTTTAGTAGGCTTTCCAGACTTTTAGGGCTATTTTCAGTGATGATTTTTTGGTAATGAGCTCTTAAAATCATTTTAGCGGTGATGAGAACATCATCATCATCATCAAGAATTAGAATAGTGGCTTTCTTTT
This sequence comes from Fulvivirga maritima, assembly GCF_021389955.1. NCBI lineage: Bacteria > Pseudomonadati > Bacteroidota > Cytophagia > Cytophagales > Fulvivirgaceae > Fulvivirga > Fulvivirga maritima. The sequence goes on along the minus strand of NZ_CP089980.1, from coordinate 5,410,809 downwards.
TCATTAAATTAATCGACAGCTTTATTTTCCTAAATCTAAAAACTGTATCATGTTGACACAAATAAACTGTATCATTATGATACGATTAAGGTGAATTTTAAAATTTTTATTTACTTAAAATATTGATATTCAGTATTTTGTGTTTGTGGCATGTGCGTGGCTTCTAATAAAAGAAAAAGGTTAAATAGATATGCTCAAAAATTACATAAAAGTAGCTTTTAGAAGTATTTTGAAACAGAGAACATTTTCTTTGATCAATATTATCGGATTGGCTTTCGGTCTTACTTGTGCTATTCTTATCTCATTATGGGTCAGAGATGAGTTGGCCTATGATCAGTTTCATGAGAATCATGATAGATTATACTTAACGGTTTCTGAAATTAAGATTGGTGGAGAAATTTCTTACTGGAATGCCACACCATTTGCGGTAGGGCCACTTTTGGCAGAAAAGGTGAGTGATGTGGAAAAAACCAGCCGTATATCAAGTGAAGTGGGGAGACTGTTTACTCATGGAGAAAAGAAGGTGAAGCCCTCAGGCATATATGTAGATTCAACTTTTTTACATATGTTTTCTTTCCCTTTGGTAGAAGGAGATGTTAATACTGCTTTGGATGATCCCTATAGTGTAGTGTTATCGAAGAAGTACGCAGAATCTCTTTTTGGTGATATATCAGCGATTAACAAAATAGTGGAAATGGCCGAAGGAGATAGCATCATTCAATACAAGGTTACGGGTGTATTGGAGGACTTGCCAAAACAGAGCTCGCTTGAATTCGATTTTCTCTTGCCTTTTGAGCCACAAAGTAGCTTTTCGGACAGTGATTGGTATAATTATAATGAAACCTTATTAGTAATGCTCAGGGAGGGTGCTGATAGATATAAGGTAGATCAGCAAATACGTGATTTCATGAAGGAGTATACTAAAGAAGAAGATGGTGAAGATTATACCCGGTTGCATTTATACTCTTTTAATGATTATCATCTAAAATCTGATATGAGTGCCGGTGTAGAAAATGCCACTGGCAAAATAGAATATGTACGCATGTTTACTATTGTGGCATTGGCTATAGTTTTAATAGCAGTGATGAATTTTATGAATCTATCTACTGCTAAATCTGGATTAAGAGCCAAGGAGGTAGGCATTAGAAAGACTTCTGGAGCTAAAAGGGGTATGCTCATATTTCAATTTCTGAGTGAATCTGTTATTATAACACTGATTAGCGCAGTATTGGCCGTGACTCTGGCAGATGTATGTTTACCATTATTTAACCAGCTGGTAGATAAGCAGCTGACCATTCCTTATACTGATCCACTTTTTCTTTTGGTGATATTAGGCCTTAGCCTGGTGGTAGGCATATTGGCGGGTAGTTACCCTGCATTTTATATTTCTGGTTTTCAACCCGTCACTATCTTAAAGGGAGCCAATCATAAATCAAAATCATTTGGAGGGATTAGGCGTATGTTGGTAGTGCTGCAGTTTGCCTTATCTATAGCCTTAATCAGTGGCACTATAATTATTTATGAGCAGATTCAGTTTGTAATGAACAAGGATCTGGGTATAGCCAGAGATAACCTGGTGCAACAGCCGCTGTATAAAGCCACCTTTCACAGAGAAAGTTACCTGAACGAAGTTCGTGCACTGCCAGGGGTGGCCTCAGTGGCAGCAGCAGATCAAAACCCATTGAATATCACCTCTACTTCATGGGGCGTAAGCTGGCCCGGAAGGCAAGATGAAGAAGCTCAGTTTCATGTAGTGCAGACAGATGAAGACTTTTTAAAAACCTTTAATCTAGACTTAGTGGTTGGCAGTAACTTTACAGCCGCTCCTAATGATGATAAGATCCAGTATATAGTTAATGAGGCCGCTATTAGAGCGATGGGCCTCACAGATCCTATTGGTGAAGAAATAACTGTTTGGGAAGCTAAAGCGCCTATTGTAGGTGTGGTAAAGGACTTTCATCATCAGAGTTTATTTCAAAAAATAGAGCCAGTAATTTTAAGATTGAAAAGAGATGCTACCTACAGAGCGTACATTAGGCTTACTGGAGAGCATACTTCAGAAACCTTAAGTGAGATAAAAGGCATTTTTGAAAAATATGATCAGTCATATCCTTTTACCTATTCCTTTTTAGATTCAGATCTTTCACAAAATTATGATCAGGTAACTACAGCAGGAAAACTCGCTAATATTTTTGCCATTGTAGCCATATTTATCTCATGCCTAGGCTTGTTTGGGCTTACGGCTTACATGACCGAGCAACGCACGAAAGAAACAGGCGTGAGAAAAGTATTTGGAGCTTCAGTTTTAAGCCTTACCAGTATGTTTTCAAAAGACTTCCTTAAGCTGGTATTCATATCGTTTATCATAGCTATTCCTTCGGCCTATTATTTTATCAATCGCTGGCTGGAAGAGTTTGCCTATAGGATTGATCTCAACGCCATACCATTTATAATAGCTGGTGTTGTGGCGGTATTCATAGCCTTAGTTACAGTAAGTTATAATACCATAAAAGCAGCCGTAGCTAATCCTATTAACTCATTAAGACAAGAGTAATAATGATTAGGAATTATTTGAAAATCGGTATAAGAAATTTGATTAAGGGCAAGGCCTTTTCAATAATCAATATTCTGGGTTTAGCTATTGGCATGGCCGCATTCCTGTTGATTATACAGTATGTGAGGTTTGAGAAAAGTTATGAAGACTTTAATGCTAACGTAGATAACATTTACCGGGTAACCCTGGATATGTACGATGGTAATGAATACATAGTAACTGATTGTGAGACCTATGGGCCATTAGGCCCTTTGTTAAAGGATAAATATCCTGAAGTAAAAGAATATGCACGCATGTTTTATACTGATGTGGTAGAGGTGAAATCGAGCAGTGAAAGCTTTTATGAAAGTCAGGTCTATTTCGCTGATCCTTCAGTGTTTGATGTATTTTCCTATTACATGTTAAAAGGCAATAAAGAGGAAGCCCTCAATAAGTCTTTTCAAGTGGTGCTCACACATTCTACAGCGTTGAAATATTTTGATACTGATGATGTCTTAGGCAAATCAATGAATATAGATGGGAATGAGTATCAGGTTACAGGAGTTATGGCGGATATTCCTCCTAATACACATCTCAAGTTTGATTTGCTTTTATCTCATCAGTCTATACCTAAAATATATGATTGGTATGAAAAATATGCCTGGCAGGGTAATAATGAATATACTTACTTACTCATGCAGCCCGGAACTGATTTGCCAGCTTTCAATAAAAAGTTAGAAAAGCTGTCTGAAGCACTGGAAGATGTTGAAGAAGAAGTATTTAAAGCAGGGCTCATTAGTGATATTCATTTGTATTCTGATAAAACATATGAGCCTGAGCCTACAGGAGGAGCACAAACGGTTTCTTTCTTATTACTCATAGCCATTTTTATAATTGCTATTGCCTGGGTCAACTACATAAACCTATCTACTTCCAGAGCTATCAGTAGAGCCAGGGAAGTGGGAGTGAGGAAGGTGCTAGGATCAGCTAAAGGCCAGTTGGTGTTTCAGTTTTTATTTGAATCGATTCTGGTAAACCTCATCGCTATAATCATAGCCTTTACGCTTATGCAGATAAGCCTGCCTTATTTCAGAGATATTTCGGGCCAACCTATAGCACTTAATGTAGTAACCGATTATCAGTTTTGGATATTGCTATTTGCCATTTTCATTATAGGCAGTTTATTGTCAGGAATATATCCTGCCATGGTGCTATCAGGTTTTAAGCCAGTGGTGGTTTTAAAGGGTAAACTGAAAAACTCAAGTCATGGTCAGTGGTTGCGTAAGGCATTGGTTGTTTTTCAGTTTTCGTGTACCATTTTTCTGATTATAGGTACGGCCGTAGTCTATTTGCAGCTAGACCACCTAAGAACCAGAGATTTGGGAATGAAACTGGAACACACATTGACTTTGAGAGGTCCGCAAATCAATGAAAATGATTCTATTCTCGATACAAAGCTTCAAGGATTTAAAAATCAATTACTTAATTATCCGAATATTCAAAACGTGGCATTTTCAGAGTCAGTGCCAGGCCTTAGTTTACATGAGCTGAGCAGCTCAACTGGAATAAGAAGATGGGGAGATAATTCAGGTGAAGGTAATGGCTTAATTTATTATGTGATAAGAGCGAATGCTGATTTTGTGCCTACATTAAGCATGGAGGTAATGAGTGGGCATAATTTCGACAATACCACAGCCCAGGGCAGTCAAATACTTATTAATCAACGGGCGGCAGAAGTGTTAGGCTTTGAATCGCCAGAAGCCGCGATTGGTGAAAAGATTACCTATTATTATGATCAGAAGCCCTCTACAATCATTGGAGTTATAAAGAACTTTTATCAGAGATCTCCGAAAGATAGCCATCTGCCTATGTTGTTTCCTTATAGACCTTTGGAAGACTATATTTCCATTAAAATTGGAGGTAAAGACACTAAAAGCACCCTGAGTACTATAGAGAAAGAATGGAATACCTTGTTCCCTGAAAGTACTTTTGATTACTTTTTTCTAGATAAAACTTATGATCAGCAATTTAAGGCTGATGCCAATTTTGGAGCAGTAATAACGGTGTTTGCAGTTCTGGCTATATTCATTGCTTGTCTTGGTTTGTTTGGACTTTCTTCCTTTAATATAGCTCAGCGCAATAAGGAAATGGGCATCAGAAAGATATTAGGTGCCTCTTTGGGTGAAATAGTGACTTTGTTATCTAAGGGTATAGCCATTTCTATTTTAATCGCTAATGTTTTGGCCATTCCTCTGGCTTATTTCTCTTTAAAAGAATGGTTAGCGAGTTATATTAATCATATAGAATTATCATGGTGGTTATTCGTATTTCCATTGTTCGTTGTAGGGCTTTTGGCTATGGTTACTATAGGTTTCAATACCATAAAGACCGCCATAGCTAATCCGGTAGACTCTTTGAGGCAAGAGTAATGACTATGTTAAAGTTAACTCGAGTTAACTTCAACATAATTATTTGATTATCAATTTATTAAATTCCACAATTTAAAATAGAATATAGTGTTTACTAACTTTCTGATACTGGCCTGGAGGAATATTAAGAAGCAAAAATGGTTTGCCGTTATCAATATTTTAGGTCTGGCTACAGGGCTAAGTGCCACCTTTCTGATTTTACTATTTATGGCGGATGAATGGCAAGCGAATAACTGGTTTAAGCACACCGAAAATCACTACATGCTAGAGTCTGAATGGGCAGCAGGAGTTAGCAGACCCGAGTTCACTACACTGGCTCCATTGGGTAAAGAACTGAAAGAGCAATACCCACAATTGGTGGCTAATTATTTCACCATAGACGCAGTCAGTTGTAATGTATCTGATGGAGAAAAGAAGAACTTCAGACTTAATTTACAAATTGCTGATGGCAATATGCTCACCATGTTCGGAATTCCACTGGTAACAGGAAATCCTCAAACGGCTATGGATGATCCCGATGGACTAGTGCTACAACACGATGTGGCTCTCAAGTTCTTTGGCTCTACCGACATATTAGGAAAAACACTTATTCTGGAAACGCAAAATGAAAATCATAACTCTAGAGGATTTAAGGAATATAGGATATCTGGAGTCATTGACCAAATACCTGAAAATTCTTTAACTGACAATTTGGGCGACAGGGTAGATATATATGTTAACAGCGCTAATGCAATATATTTTAGATCCGAGGATGTATTTCAATCATGGGGTAATTACATACTGCAGACCCGTTTGGAGCTTCAACCAGGAGTGTATCCGAAAGATTTGGAAAAGCCACTGCATGAATTGATTAGTGCTAATGCTCCTGATTTCCTAGCAAAAGACCTGACTGCAAAATTAACTCCTTTGAAATCTTATAATTTGATTCAAAATGAAGAGGCTAAGCAGCGTGTGCTTTTAGTTTTGGGCTTGGTGGCTTTGTTCATTCTTTTGATGGCCATGATCAATTTTGTAAATATATCCATTGGTATTGCTAATAGGAGAATGAAAGAAATAGGAGTAAGGAAGGCTATTGGCAGTAATAGAAAAGAGCTGATTTGGCAATTTCTGTTAGAGTCAACGCTGCTTTCTGTTTTGGCCTTTGCTCTGGCTATGAGCTTAATTCAGCTTGTTATTCCATATTATGCTCAGCTGCTTCAGAAGACTGGTTTTTCTAATATTAGCTTCTGGCCTCTAACATTGATAATGGGTTCCATAGCCATAATTACAGGTATACTATCCGGACTTTACCCCGCTCTGATCTTATCTAAGCTACATGTAGTGAAAGCTTTAAAGGGAAAAGTAATAGTTCGTCATAATGCATTCGATATTAAAAAGGTATTACTAGTAGCTCAGTTCAGCCTGGCTCTGTTTTTTATTTTGTCTACGCTCACCATAAGCTCTCAGATGGATTATCTTTTGAATAAAGATTTAGGATATGATAATAGTAATGTCCTCGTGGTTTCTTCAGTGCCCAGATGGTATGGTCCTTCAGGTGTATCCAAAATGCTAAGCATGAAGCACGAGTTTAACGAAATACCAGGTGTGCAACAAGTGAGTCTGTCTTATGAGATACCGGATGGCCGATTTGGCATGGAACAATCAGTGAAACCTTCCTCGGCTAACGAAGATAGTTACGAGCTGTTCGGTCAAATTATTTGTGACGCTGAGTATCAGGATGTATATGAGTTTGAAATGGCGGAGGGTCGTTTTTTTAATGATTCAGACAAGGCATTGAATAAGGTAGTGATTAATGAAACAGCAGCAAAATCATTATTTGGCGATAAACCCGCTGTGGGAGAAATGATAGATGAAAGAGTCATGAAGCAGAGAGAAATCATTGGAGTAGTAAAGGACTTTCATTTCAGTTCATTACACGAAAATATGAGAGGCCTGTATTTTACTCCTGTAGATTCTGCTGAGATTTTTCGTTTTTTAAGTTTTAAGTTGAATAGAAACACAAAAGACGTCACGGCGGCTATTGAGGCTAAATGGAGACAAGTATTTCCCCTGGTGCCGTTTGAAAGCTTCTTTCTGGAAGACAAGCTAACAGAGCTATACGCTGATGATACACAATTTAAAAAGGCTTTTAGTACGGCGTCTATTTTTGCCATATTGATTGTATTGGTGGGGGTATTTGGTGTTACTATGCAAAATTTCGCCTATAGAATTAAAGAAATAGGTATAAGAAAGGTGCTGGGAGCCAGTGCTTTAAATATTTGGAAGTTGTTAGGGAAAGAGCTACTGAGTGTATATAGCATAGCGGCATTCATGGGAGTAATGGCTGCTTATATGATGATGAATCAGTGGCTGCAAGGTTTCGCTTATAAAATTGCTCAGCCTTACATACTATACACATTCGGCATAATTGGCTTTTTAGTAATTATTATGTTTACCGTTTCCATAGAGCTCATCAAGGTGATAAGAATTAACCCGGTGGATAGCCTGAAAAGTGAATAGTTATGCTTGAGACTTATCTTAAAATAGCTTGGCGACAAATCATTAAAAATAAGTGGTTTTCATTTGTTTCATTTTTTGGCTTGAGCCTGAGCCTTTTGGCTTATTTTCTAATCAACCAGTATGTGTCTTATCATTATAGTTTTGACAACTTTCATCGAGATAAGGAAAGAGTCTACAGAGTAGGTCAAATTTGGCAGAAGGATGGCGTTGTTGAGTCTGATGGAGCGATGAACTGGCCTGCTGCTGGACCTGCTATGAAAGAGAGTATTCCTGAAATAGAGGAACAGGTACGGGTTAATGCCTATTATGGTAGAAGCATACTTCAGGTTGGGGAACTGCAGCTGCATCAGGATAAAACCTTTTTCACAGAAGCCTCTTTTTTAGATGTATTTAGCTATCCTCTTTTGGAAGGTGAGAAATCCTCTGTTTTCCATGACTTACATGATGTAGTAATTAGCAAATCAACAGCGCTTAAACTATTTGGGACTAAAGAAGCTCTATACCAAATAATTACACTTAAGGGAGACAGGACGGTACTGAATTTAGAGGTAAAAGCTGTAATAGATGTACCAGAAAACTCTCATTTTCGACCTGATATTTTGCTTAATTATGAACTCTTGGGAAAGGGTAGAGCTATCGACTGGGAGTGGACTAGTGATTACCTGTATATTAAACTAGATAAGCAGTCTTCAGTTCAAAGTGTTATCAATAAGTATGCTGAAGTAATTAAGCCCCATGAGCACTTTTGGAAAGATGAAGGCTATGATGTCCGATTTAACTTTGACAGGATTGATCATATTCATACAGGTATTGCCAGGGATTATGCGTTATCTCCTATAATAAACACTAACGAGCTAAATTTTCTATATATTCTTTCATGGGTCATTTTGGGAGTCTCATGGCTCAATTATATACATCTCTCCATAAACCGTTTAACAGAAAGGTCACGAGAAGTAGGGGTTAGAAAAATCTTGGGTTCGGGTAGATGGTCTTTCTATTTGCAATTTTTAACTGAAGGTTTCATTCATAATTTCATTGCCTTTTTGGTGGCTTTTACACTATTTCAGGCTTTAGGAATTCACATTTACAATTGGTTAGGAGTAAGTATACCACAGTTGTTGAATAATCAGGTGATAATCAATTCCTTCATAGTGCTATTACTAGGCACATTGCTTACTGGTATAATTCCAGCTTTAACTTTCAACTCAAGCAATTTAATGGAGACTTTGAAAGGTGGAGTGAATCGTTCTTACAAAAAATTCACCTTCAGAAATGTTATGATTGTCGTACAGTTTGCCGCAGCCATATGCTTGGTCATTCTCACGTGGATTGTTTACAGCCAGATCCAATACTTAAAACACCAAAAGTCAGGTTTTGATATTTCAAAAGTATTGGTGATAGAAAAGCCGGTAATTACTGATTCAACTTTTTTCAATAGGGTTGATCGATTTAAGCAAGAACTTGGGCGGCAAGCAGATATAAGGAAAGTAACATTTTCCTCTGAGGTGCCAGGCTCAAGGGTTAAAGACAATATTACCAGTATTCATAAACCAAAAGCTGACCCTTCTCATATCAACTCCAATTTTCTGCTTTGGGTGGATGATGATTTTCTATCTACATATAATCTGGAGCTAATAGCTGGTCGCAATTTCACCAAAGACGAAATTAAGAAGGGAAATTGTCTGATCATTAATGAAAGGGCACTTGCCAACCTGGGTTTTAATAGTGCAGAAGATGCTATAGGAGCACCTATGATCTGGGAAGGAGAAGATATTAAGGATATACATATTATCGGAGTTATTAAAGATTATAGACATGAGTCAGCTCAAAATGCCATTCTGCCTACCATATATGTGGGGTTCAATGTCTATGGTGGTTTCTTTTCAGTTAATCTACGATCTGCTAATAGGTCTTTGGTAATCAAGGAAATAAATGGTATTTACCAAAGTACTTTTGAAGAAACAGCGGATTACTTCTTTTTAGACGATCATTATAACCATCAGTATCAGTCTGATGAACAATTAGAATCCATTATTTCTTATTTTGGAATCATAGCTATTTGTCTTAGTTGTATCGGACTTTTGGCGCTGTCTTCTTACCACCTGAATTTAAGACTCAAAGAGATCAGCATAAGAAAATTGTTTGGTGCTTCCTTGCCGGAGCTGTTTCGCTTACTTACTTGGAATTTCATAAGATTGATCCTAATAGCGGGAGTCATAGCTGCACTGCTGTCTTATTATTTGGGGAACTACTGGCTGCAACGCTTCCCTGTAAAAATTGCATTAGGAGTATGGTTATTCATCATACCTGTGATTTTTCTTTCGCTGATTGGTCTTATGGCCATTTCTTATCAAACTATAAAAGTAGCTCTAATCAACCCTATTCATAACCTAAAAGAAGAGTAATGCTGCAAAATTTCATCAAAATCGCGTTAAGAAACATTAGAAAGAACCGTGCTTTTTCTTTGATCCACATCATTGGTCTTACAGTAGGGTTGGCCTCTACTTTATTATTGCTGATGTATGTGAGGTATGAATATAGTTTTGATAATTGGAATAAAAAGTCAGATAGCATTTATAGGCTTACTCATACCAGGTCTGTAAATGGAGAGGAATCTTATCAACGTGCTTCGGTTTTTCCTGAATTAGGCTTAGAGCTTCAGCGGGCATTTCCTGAGATAGAGAACACATGCAGACTGTTCAATATTGCATCAGAATATGAGCCTGTGTTCACTTATAACGAAGGTAGAGATAGCTTTTCCGAAAGTTCTGTTTTTACGGTTGATAGCTCTTTCTTGGAGGTTTTCGATTTAGAGGCCATAGCTGGAGATTTGCACTCTGCACTGAACCAACCTAATAAACTTATTATATCAGAATCACTGGCTCGGAAAATTTTCCACACAACTGATGTGGTGGGCGAGCAGTTAGAATGGCAAGGAATGTTTAATCCTAACTATGAAATAACAGCCGTTTTTAAAGATATTCCGCCTAACAGTCATCTACATTTTAATATGCTCATGAGTTGGGCTAAAGTTTATGGAGATAGGAGCCTTAAATCATGGGATGGCTTTTACACTTATATTTTAACTAATAAAAATGTTGATCCTGAAGCCCTGGAAGCTAAAGTCAATAACTTCTCTAAAGCCTACCTAGAAGACTACAACAAAGGCAAGAACCTGAGTTCAGAGATAGGTTTACAATCGCTAACAAAGATTCATCTTAATTCTAACCTTCGGGGAGAAACGGAAGCCAATGGTAATGGAAAAATAGTCAATGCGCTGCTAATCATCGCCATTGCTATTCTGATGATCGCTATATTTAACTACATCAACCTCTCAATCTCAAGTTCTCTTGAGCGGTCACGCGAGGTGGGCCTGCGTAAAGTCATTGGCTCTAGCCAGTATCAGCTCCGACTACAGTTTTTATTAGAATCATTCTGCATGGTGTTACTGGCTCATGTCTTAGCAGTTACTGCTATTCAACTGGGCGCACCTCTTTTCAACCTCTGGATGGGAAGTGCTATTAAAACTGATTGGTGGATGAACATTAGGTTTTATGCGTACCTCAGCTTAAGTACTATCGTAATCACCCTTTTAGCCGGATTTTATCCATCCTTAGTGCTTAGTCGTTTTGCACCTTCCAGGTTATTGAAAGAAGGAGGGAACAGAAATAAAAAGTATTCCTTCCGATCTGTATTGATGACTTTTCAGTTTGGTATAGCTATGCTGTTATGTGCTATGGCCCTTTTGGTGTACTCGCAGATCAATTACATAGTTGATCTGAGCAAAGATTTTAACCAAAACGTATTGGTAGTCAAGTCCTATGAAACAGTACAGGAGAACATGGATACTACTTACCTCGATAAATTTCATCTGTTAGGTAAGGAACTATCTGATTATCCGAGTATAGAGGCGGTAACTATCAGTTCTAATATTCCTGGTCAGGATTACAGTTGGGTAGGACAAATAGATATTGGCAATGATACCAGAATAAGTGCAGCCCGCACCATGATTGATGAAAATTTCGCTCAAGTGTATGGCATAAAACTGCTGGCTGGTAGGTTTTATAACGCGGCAGATGAATTGCATCCTCTAAATCAGCTGGTTGTTAATAGGAAGATGGCCGCTGATATGGGCTATCAGGACATAGAAAAGGCTATTGGAAGGAAACTAAGTCTGTTCGGCACAGAGGTCATTATCATAGGAATTTTGGAAGACTTTCATATGGTTTCTCCGAGAAGTGAAATAGAAGCCACCATGTATACACTCGTTCATGGACATAAGGCATTCTTGTCCGTAGCCTTCCGGCAAGGTAATTACAAAGAGGCCATTGAAGCTGCCAGAATAGAGTGGGAAGCGCTATTTCCTGATAAGCCTTTTGAATATTTCTTCATAGATGATCATATGATGATGCAGTTTAAAGCAGATCGCCTCCTGTTACAGGCTTTAATGGGTTTTTCCATATTGGCAATATTTTTGGCTTGCCTGGGACTAATGGGGCTAGCTAACTATAATGCTAACCTAAGGATGAAGGAGCTAAGTATAAGAAAAGTGCTGGGAGCTACTGCCGTTGATCTTGGCAAAATACTTACTCAGAAATACGTTTTATTAGTGCTGGTGAGCTCGATAATAAGTTTACCATTATTTCACTACATTTCAGAGATTTGGCTTCAGCAGTATGCAGCAAAAATATCCATTGGAGTAGTTTATTATTTGATGCCTCTCATGGTGATTTTGGCAGTAGCCATTATTACTACGCTTTCTCAGATAATCAGAAGTATTTGCGTGAATCCTGTAAAATATTTAAAATCTGAATAGTGCCGATATGTTGAAGAACTACCTCATAATCGCCTTTAGGCAATTGCTTAAGCATAAAACGCTCGGTGTTTTATACATTATGTGTCTTGGGGTAGGGGTTTCGGCAGCTATCATGCTTTATAAGTATTGTGATTATGAAAGTAATTACGATAAATACCTGGATCATTCTGGTCAATTGTTCCGAGTAAATATGGTGAACCCTAATAGTGATGAACAGAATTCAGCTCGTACATCTCCTGCTGTAGCTAAAGCGCTGGTAGATAATTTTCCTATGGTAAAGGATTTTTCAAGGGTAGTGCTGTTTGGGGATGCCAGTGTTATAACCAATCAAAAAAGTGTAAAGGAATCAGATATTTTATTAGTTGAAAAGAGACATTTTGATTTGTTTTCATACCAATTTAAACCAGGCAGTAGGTTAGAGGGATTTGATGTGCCTGGAACCATGGTTATCTCAGAGCGATTAGCTCAAAAGCTTTTTGGTGAAGCAGATCCTGTAGGTCTAAATGTTAAGATTAATAGCCCTAACCTGGGAGGTAGTCAGGAGTTTGAAATCAAAGGAGTCTATGAAAATATTCGAAAAGACAGTCATTTGAAGCCAGAGCTGTTGGTTTCATTTGCTACAGTAAAACAGCATTTGGGAGCAGATATTGAAAGTAATTGGCATTGGAATAACCTCTTTACCTATATTTTGGTCAATGAAAAGGCCTTTATTGATGATCTGGAAATTCAGTTTAATCATTATGTGGAGGATTTACCTACTCAGGCTGAAGGGCAGTATGAATTTCAAAATATAACAGATATTCATAATGATCCGTCTGTTTTTTCTGAGTTTGATGTACCTGTTAATGCAGAGACACTGAACTATCTGCTGATGCTGGCATTTTTGATATTGGTAATTACCTACATCAACGTTATTAACCTATATGCTTCTATCGCCGGTAAAAGAATGAAAGAGGTAGGAGTGAGGAAGTCTTCTGGAGCAGGCAGAGAACAATTGTTTTGGCAATTTATGATTGAATCATTCTTTATAAATCTGGCCGGAATAGTGGTAGCCATAACCATAATACAAACTATATTGCCGGCATTTGAGTCTTATTTTAATATTCATGGCTCACTTAATATTCAATCGATTAGTGATTATATCCCTGAATTATGTGTATTGCTTTTAGCAGGAACTTGTTTTACAGGATTTTACCCGGCATTGGTAATGTCTGCATGGCAGCCTCAGCTAGTATTGAAAGGTGGAGGTCAGGTAAAAATAGGAGGGATACGGCTGAGAAGTGTTTTTTTATTGATTCAGTTTGTGGTATCCATTTTCCTTATAGCCGGAACGCTCACGGTAAGTAGACAAATAGACTATATTCTTTACTATGATATTGGCTTGGATGCCAGTAATAAGCTAGTAATCAGGCAACCCAATATTGATGATGCTAAGCAGTCATTACCGTTAGTAAAATCACTATTCAGGCAATTACCTGATGTCACTGGAATAACCGCTGCTGATGCCGTGCCTGGCATGGAGATTTATTGGAGATCAAATGATTATAGTCGTGATCAGGGAAAATCATCTGACCATTCTTTTAATTATCTTAATGTAGAGTCCCATTTCTTTGAAGTGTTTGATATGCCTATATTGAATGGCGTAGGCTTTCAAGCAGAAACGGGCAACAATGGAACCATAATTATAAACCAAACCGCAGTTGAGGCCTTGGGCTTTCAGAATTCTGAAGAGGCTATTGGAAAAGTGATTTATGCTAATGATAACGGGTTGACTATACGTGGAGTAGTCAAGGATTTTTACCAACAAGGATTAAAGAGTGATATAAAACCTACCATTTATAATTATGCAGCAGGTAACATGAACTATTATATTGTTCAGTTTAAATCATCAGAAACTCGGCAGTTGGTGGCACAGCTACAGGAGCAATGGAATAAATCCTTTTCTGATTCGCCATTTGATTACTTTTTTCTGGATGAATTCTTTAATAAACAGTATGGTAGTGATCTCCGATTCCAGAAATTCTTTTCTGTACTTTGCCTAATCTCTATACTTGTTTCAATCATTGGATTATTAGGAATTATCTTGCAGCATCTTCAACTAAAGGAAAAGCAGATAGGAATAAGGAAAATCCTTGGTGCAGGCTTGCGACATATCATGTTTCATTTGAGTAAGGGCTATCTTAAAATATTTGTAGTAGCATATGTTGCTGCCATAATATTGGCTTATGTTATCATGGAATTATGGCTCTCAGATTTTGCAGATAAAGTTGAATTAGGTCTGTCTTTTTTCGTACTTCCACTGATCATTTTTTTCTTTATAGTAGGCAGTGTACTGATGAAACAAATAATTGCCGCTATTAACAAGCCGGTAATTGATAGTTTACGGAGCGAATAGTGATTGAGGCCTGACTGTATCCATCTAATGCTACAATGTCAATATTAGTCTGGCGCAAATATTCTCTTGTGCCTTTAAGGCAAAATCCCGGTTTAGTCCTTTCCGGATCTTACATTTCTTTCTAACGCACCAATAGAATTGACATAACCTACTCCTTAAAATCCAGGGTAATCTCAATGGCAGGAGAGATCTATTTATTGGTTTAAGGAAAGCTTTTCATACATCTGTTTGCTTGTATAATCCACTGCCTACATTCCATAGCAGAGGTTCTTTACTTTTTTACAATCGATCAAAAAAGTAACAAAAAACTCTTTCTTGCTGTGAGGTCTTCCGCTCACTGAAGCATTTCATAGTCATGAACTGCCACTAAGGACTTGAGAAAAGCCTGCTTTTCAATATTATTTCATCTCACGATGGTACAGCAAGATTTCGCACTTATCATTAACAATTGGTAATTGCGAATGCAGCGAAGCGTAATGAAGCAATCTCGAAGTTACTTATGCTGCCCAAAGCAGACTGTTTTCCATAGCTTCAGGATTACTTCGTCATATCTTCCTCGTAATTACCCGAAAAGAAAAAAGACGTCATTCCTGAATCATGAAGCATAGCGGAATGATATCAGGAATCTCACTGATCAGACTGAGTTACCTGAGCAGTGAGATCCCTGCTCTTCACTTCGTTTCGGCAGGGATGACGGTAATGATGATAGTGGTTCTTGCGAATGCAGCGAAGCGTAATGAAGCAATCTCGAAGTTACTTATGCTGCCCAAAGCAGACTGTTTTCCATAGCTTCAGGATTACTTCGTCATATCTTCCTCGTAATTACCAGGTAGGGAAGGTGTTGCTCCCCACCCACAAAGTCACACTGAGCCCCGTCGAAGTGTAGACGATCGGTACTGATTCATGATCTAGTTAAATTTTACCTGTTCCCTCATACTGCCCTTTCCGGATCTTACATTTCTTTCAAACTCACCAATAGAATTGACATAACCTACTCCTTAAAACCCGAGGTCATCTCGACGGCAGGAGAGATCTATGTATTCATCTAGCATGGACTTTTCAAACATCTGCTGGCTTTAAGAATCCACTGTCTACTTTCCAAAGCTGAGGTTTCTTACTTTTTTACAATCGATCAAAAAAGTAACAAAAAACTCTTTCTTGCTGTGAGGTCTTCCGCTCCCTTAAGCATTTCATAGTCATGAACTGCCACTAAGGACTTGAGAAAAGGCTGCTTTTCATACCTCTTTCACCTCACGACGGTGCAGCAAGATGAAACCACAGCCGAGTCACACTGAGCCCCGTCGAAGTGTAGACGATCGGTACTGATTCATGATCTAGTTAAATCTTACCTGTTCCCTCATACTGCCCTTTTAGAACTAATATTTGATTTAAAGTCACAAATAGAACTGACATAACCTACTCCCTAAAATCCAGGGGCATCTCGACGGCAGGAGAGATCTATGTATTCATCTAGCATGGACTTTTCAAACATCTGCTGGCTTGGTTAATCCACTATCTACATTTCATAGCTGAGGTTTCTTACTTTTTTGCAATCGATCAAAAAAGTAACAAAAAACTCTTTCTTGCTGTGAGGTCTTCCGCTCACTGAAGCATTTCATATAAATGAACTGCCACTAAGGACTTGAGAAAAGCCTGTTTTTCAAACCTCTTTCACCTCACGACGGTACAGCAAGATGAAACCACAGCCGAGTCACACTGAGCCCCGTCGAAGTGTAGACGATCGGTACTGATTCATGATCTAGGTAAATTTTACCTGTTCCCTCATACTGACCTTTTAGAACTAATATTTGATTTAAACTCACCAATAGAATTGACATAACCTACTCCTTAAAACCCGAGGTCATCTCGACGGCAGGAGAGATCCATGTATTCATCTAGCATGGACTTTTCAAACATCTGCTGGCTTTAAGAATCCACTGTCTACATTTCATAGCGGAGGTTCTTTACTTTTTTACAATCGATCAAAAAAGTAACAAAAATCTCTTTCTTGCTGTGAGGTCTTCCGCTCACTGAAGCATTTCATATAAATGAACTGCCACTAAGGACTTGAGAAAAGCCTGCTTTTCAATATTATTTCATCTCACGACGGTACAGCAAGATGAAACCACAGCCGAGTCACACTGAGCCCCGTCGAAGTGTAGACGATCGGTGCGGATTCTTTATTTATTACATCTCAACTATCTGGACCTTTTCATATTACGTGCTATCTGACTATATTTTTATACTCATGTCATTGGTATGATAGGATAAATCCATTTACTATGAAAGAAATTCTGATACGTTAACTATACTTAAAACACAGAGAAGGTCAGAGCAGTCATTTTTAAGCCAGTACGCTTTTGGTTATCAGTGGGTTAGACGTTATTGCTTCAAGTCTTGATCCCAACCCTCGCTCAAAAAACAGTAATCCATGCACATGATAAATCACAGCGTATCGGGTGTTATTCATGAATTATTTCAACGTTTACTTATTTATTCACAAATAAATTCCTTTATTTTATCCATCGTTTTGATTCAAAGCTGAGCTGATTACTCGATTTTTTGAGCGGAATATATGAAGTAAACAGGTGGTTTTTACTTCTACTTTTTATTAGCAGAATAAAATGAGCTTTCACTAATTAATTGCGCACGCTGGATACGTAATGTTCATGGCCGCACATCTTAATGGGACCGAGTTACATTGATAGTAGTATCCCGTAGTCTGGATAAAAGATCGTGAGGAGGCAACATGTTTCAAAATGATTTTAATATTAGTTCAACCTAATTACCTAATCTTATGAAGTTTAAACTATTTAACTTTATGGTATTGCTATGGCTATTCATAAGCAATATAAACCCTATCCATGCACAACGTTACATGGAGAATTTGAATCGCGGCACAGTAGCCGTGCGCACTTCTAGTAACCAGGTATTGGTCAATTGGCGGATTCTGGGAGATGAATATGCCCAGGGCGCTACTTACAATCTCTATCGGGGCTCAAGCCTGATTGCATCTAACCTTAATGTTTCTAATTATGTAGATGCTACTAACAGCAATGCCAGCTACCGCGTAGCAGCGGTAATCAATGGTGCAGAGCAAGGACTTTCTGAGGCCGTGAGTACGCTTACTAATCAGTATTTTACCATCCCTGTTCGGCCTATTAATGGCAGTTATGCCGCCTATAACATTAATGATGCTTCGGTTGGAGATCTGGATGGTGATGGTGACTATGAAATTGTTATCAAACGACTGTCTAATGATGCTACGCCTTCAGCTACTACCTATCATTATCTGGAAGCCTATGAAATGGATGGCACTTTTCTTTGGGCTATTAATTTAGGGCCCAATATTGCTAATCCGGTGGAGGTAAACTTTCTGGTGTATGATTTTGATAATGACGGAAAGGCGGAGATTGCCACTCGCACCTCAGACGGAATGATTGATGGCGTGGGCACCAATATTGGAGACCGCGATGGTGATGGGCAGACAAGTTATCGCTCTACCATGGCTTTTAATTCGAGTTATTATCGGGTTGATGGGCCTGACTATATTTCTATTTTCGATGGCGAAACAGGACGAGAAATAGCTTGGGACTGGTATATTGATCGTGAACCTATGGTGCAATGGGGGCTGCCCGGCATGAACGATTCTCAGCTGGGGCATAGGGCTACCAAGTGCATGTGGGCTGTTGCTTATCTGGATGGTGTAAATCCTAGTATTGTGATTAGCCGTGGCATTTACCATAGAACTAAATTAGAAGCCTGGGATTTTAATAATGGTTCTCTTTCTCAAAGGTGGGCCTGGGACAGTAACCCTAATGGTTCTGCCACTGCTTACACCGGACAGGGGTTCCATAACCTTGCCGCTGGTGATATTGATGGTGATGGCCGAGATGAAATTATCTATGGCTCAATGGCCGTAAGCGAAAATGGTCAAGGCCTTTATTCAACACAGCACGGTCATGGAGATGCCGGTCATTTGGCTGATATCAATCCGAATATACCGGGATTAGAGTTTTTTAGTTGTCTGGAAGGCGCCAATGGTTCTTCTGTGCCAGGTCTATCGCTGAGGAATGCTGCTAACGGCAATATTCAGTGGTCTTTAGCCGCTACTGGCGACATTGGCCGTTGTATGGCGGCTGATATTGATGAAAACCATTATGGTATGGAGATTTGGGGATCAGAAGGTTCTGGTGTCTATAGCAGTACAGGTACCCGCATTTCTACCAATCAACCGACTTCGGCTGGTGGTGGACGTACCTACAACTTTGGCGTTTGGTGGGATGGCGATGTGCAAAGAGAATTGCTAGACCGAATGGTGATCACCAAGTGGAATGCTGCCAATCAAGGAACCGACAGAGTGGCTACACTTTATAATATGACCAGCATTAGCGATAATAATGGCTCAAAGTCTAACCCTTGCCTGATGGCCGATATTTTAGGTGACTGGCGTGAAGAGGTGATTTACCGAAGTGGAGACAATACTCACTTAGTGGTTTTTTGTAACGCCACACAGTACGTCTCAAAGAATGTATACCTTAATGCATGACCCTAACTACCGATTAGCAGTGGCCTGGCAAAACAACTCTTACAACCAGCCGCCCAACCTGGGGTTTTACTTTGGAGGAGGCATGGCTACACCACCTAATCCCAATATTGTAATGGTTGGCAATACCAATAAAACCATGTCACTTAGCGCCAGTGGAGGAAATGGAGAAGTGAACCTCAACTGGGCGTCTAATTTTGTTCCGTCTAGTAGTATTCAGGTAATGCGAGATACAGACCCTGACCCTGCAGGTAGAACCAGAGTGGGCATAGTGTGGGGAGACAATTCGTATACTGATACCAATGTGAGCAATGGTACTACCTATTATTATTGGTTGAAAACTTACGATGAGTCCGGTAATGAGATTACTGTAGGGCCGCAATCAGCCACGCCGGCTGCAGGAAATGTAGCCAATGGTACTTATGCCATTATTTCAAAAAGTAGTGGAAAGGCCATGGAAGTATATGATTGGTCTACTGCTGCCGGAGGCAATATATCACAATGGGAATACTGGGAAGGCGCCAGTCAGTTTTTTAACCTTACCAGGCAAAGTGATGGGTATTATACCATAGTATCAGATTATAGCGGCCTGAGTGTTGAAATTGTTGATGCCTCAAACGAAAATGGTGGCAACCTACAGCAGTGGTACAATAACGGACACGACTGCCAGTCTTTTGAATTTCAATTAATGAGTGATGGTTATTACAAAATCATCAATAAAAATAGCGGCCTGTGTATTGATTTGTCTGGCTCAGATGCAGAAAATGGAGCCAATATAGCACAATGGAGCTGTCATGATAATGATAATCAACGTTGGGAATTGATTCCTGTGAGTTCTAACCAAAGTGCAAGAACGGCTGCCTCAATAGAAGATAGTGAGGTGGTAGGACCGGATTTTATGCTTTATCCGAACCCGTCAAACAGCGGAAATTTTGTGGTTCAGGCACGAGATGCTAATCATAAAATTCAATCCGTTAAAGTGTATAACATGTTGGGCAAACTGGCCTATAGTATCCAGGCAAATGATGATCGCCTATCAGTAAGCACCCAATTACCGCCGGGCAACTACATTGTAGAAATCAACGATGGAAGCTCTAGTATTAACCAAAAACTCATAGTGAAATAGATCCATTTCGATAAATACGATGTGCTGCACATAATTGACAGTACTATAAATGAAACAAAGCCGGAGAGTTACTTCCGGCTTTGTTTATTATGAGCTTACCTAATATTTCAGTTAACAGGTACAGCTTAAATAGATACTATTAAATTGATTAGGCAGTTAAAGGGATGTGCCGACAGGTTATTAAAGGCAAAAATTGATAGATGTTAAAGAGTTATGGAACAATAGTGATATTAGTTGTGCAGATCCCATCATGTTAAGCTTAGTGGTTTTACGACCAGTCCGAATAAACTTACGCTAAATGGAATTGTTGCTGGGGCATAACTCAACTAAGACTGGATAGATATTCACATATATAGCTAATACATCTATGAAATTAATCAAGAATCCTTTAGATTGAACCTATAATAAAAATAAGGGGAGGTGTTTCACTTATACGGATGTTGTGTGTCATTTGTGATCCCGAAAAATCTTAGCAATTAATTATGCCTGATGATTACAAGGATGAATATTTACTGAGACTCGAAAAGAGTTTAATATATGAGACCCTACGTAATCAGTGTCAAAAAAAGGATACTGAGGTCATAACTTTGGTTGATAACGCTGTGTCCTATGCCTTTCAGCGTACCAAAACCATCGTTAAACACATGGGAGAATTTACTCTCCATGATGGTGATCACCTATTTCGAGTTCTAAATCTAATGGAGCGATTGCTTACAGAAGAAACTATTAGAAAATTATCATCTCCAGAGTTAATGCTTCTAATCTTGAGTGCGTTTTTCCATGATATTGGGATGTCACCGGATGAACAGGATGTTTTAGCATTGAGAAAAATATGGGATTCTGATCCTGAATTTGCAGACGAACATGAGAAGAAAAAATATGATGAATTCAATCGCTTTTTTTCGGCAAGACCTTCACAACAGGACGTTATCAATGAACTGATTGATCAAGGAAAACATTCAAATGCCGAGACAATAAAATCCTATCTAATAACAGAGTTTATAAGACAGACTCATGCTGATCGGGCTAGAGAGATCATTGAAAAAGACTGGAACAATAAAATTGTTTTCCGAGATACTGACTTAACCGTTGAATTCGCACAAATCTGCTTTAGCCACAATGAGGATGCACTTACTATTCTGGATTTTGATAAAAGTCTGCTATGTGGAGTAGGTACCTATGCTTGTTTACCCTTAATCGCAGTTATTTTAAGATTAGCGGACATTCTAGATTTTGATGGAAAAAGAACTCCTTCAATACTGTATTCACATTTATATGTTCGGCATCCCGTATCAGTTAAGGAATGGAACAAACACAGAGCTGTTGAGGCTTGGGACATCACACCTGATTTAATTCAATTTAGTGCAAAATGCACTCATCCAGCTATTGAAGCTTCTATTCATGAATTCTGTAATCTTATTGATAGAGAGCTATGTGTATGCAACAATATAATTTCAACAGTAAACGATTTTAATACTGGTAAAGCAAGAGACATTACAATCAAGTTTCCGTTCAAAGTAAATCGTGACAAAATCAATACTAAGAAAGATATACGCAATAAACCTCTTTATATATACCGAGACACACAGTTTAATCTTAGTAAGCAACAGGTGATTGATCTATTGATGGGGACTAAACTTTATGGGAATCCTGAAGTCGCCTTGAGAGAACTTTTGCAAAACTCCATTGATGCTTGCTTACTCAGACAGGCACAAGAAGTAAAGTGGGGTAATCCGTATAGTCCAGAAATAGAAGTGAAATATTATTCCGATGGTAAGGATGTAATATTGCAGGTTGAGGATAATGGAACTGGGATGGATCAATATATTATTGACAATTACTATTCTACGGTAGGCTCTTCCTTTTATAAGTCCACCGACTTCTATAATCTAAAATCTGAATCTAACGCAGATTTTACTCCAACATCAAGATTTGGTATAGGTATACTTTCCTGCTTTATGGTTGCTGATACATTGATTGTAGATACCAAAAGGGTTTACGCACCTCACAAATCCAGCGAAGCATTAAATATTACAGTCGAAGGTCAGGAGAGTATATTTTGGATCAAGGAAGGTGAACGCCAAACCCCAGGAACTACTACCAAATTAGCACTTAGAAAAGCTCAAAACCCATGGGAACGGCTGACAGAAGAGGCTTTTATAAAATCTGTTGAAAATGTGGTTCCAAATCCGCCTTTTAAAATTAACATTGAAACATCCTCGCATAAGAAAGTAAGAGACCAACACAGTTTCAAAGCAATAACAACTCAATCCCTCAAAGATTATACTTGGAAGGATCATGAAAACATTAAAACTTTTGAGATTGAATTTAGTCGACAGGATATTGGCATTATCGGCTCAGCTACTGTGGCAATTTTAGAACGTCACGGAAAGCCCATTAAATCTCTAGAACTAAACTCTAAAGACATAAATATTGAAGGTCAGGTCTACACTTTAGAAAAGTCAATGAGGATTTCTGAGAATTCAATCAGCGAATCATCCCAATCAATTACAATTAGTGATGATGGTGAAATAAATGAAGATTATTCTTCGAGGAAATTTGCCGAATCTAAATCAAGTCTTTCCCTTCATGGAATTGAAGTCCCAACATCATTATTTCCGCAATCATGGATGCGTAAAAACAATCAAGTAAGAATTGAATGGCCTTTTCCGCTGGTGTTAGTTGTAGATATCTGCGGAAATAGAGACTTAGACTTGAACTCTCCACGTACAGAAATAATACTAAGTGAAAAATGGATTGATTTTGAAGAGCAATTAGCCTACCTAATTTGCTCTGATATTGCTAATTCCGTTCCCACTGAATATTGGGAAGAATTAAGAGACATATTAACCGAGAATTCCGAGAATGAGAACTTTCTTAGGGCACTAAATAAGATTGATAGGAACGACCCTCGCTGGTCGTAGGTTAAGCGCAACGGCCCTAGGACCTATCATGTGCAAGAGCATTTGCTTGAAATAAGATATGGTGATGTCTGCATCTACAAGTACAGTCGATACTTCAAGAAAGATATTGATTGCATAAGGAAAGAATTTGAGCGGATGCTAGGAACAGTCCGAGGCATAACTCAACCAAGACCACAGAGATATACACACATATAGCTAACACCTCTATGAAATTAATCAGAAATCCTTTAGATTGATCCCCATAATAAAAATAAGGGGAGGTGTTTCCCTTGTACGGTTGTTGTAGGGCATTAAACAAAATATGGGAAGTATTTCAATAGTTCACGGAATAATTAAAGTAGAGGATATAAACCTATACAAGAAAGTTGTAGAATCTATAGAGAGAGATGAAAACTATCCATGGATTCGACCTGAAATGTTAAATCTCTGTGAGGAAGAGACACCTTACTATTATGAAAGTCCGATTGCAACTTTTGGTGCAACATACAAAAACTTGGATGGAGGAATTTCCTGGTCAGAATTCATATTGAAATTCGAACATCTTCTAACCCTAATAAAATTTGACTTTGCTAGAATTAGGTTAGAAACTGCATTCATGGGTGACTATGAATTTTTCTGGGGAGCAAAAAGAGGTGTTGAAGACGAATTTTACTCTGGGAAAGACTTAATTGAATCTGATAATTGGTTTTTTGGTTATGGTACAAGACATATGTTTGGCGGATTAGAAGAACAAGAACCCAAATTACCATTCGACTTTCAGTATCCTGTTGAGTTTAATCAGCCAATAAAAGAAAAATTCAACTCGATTTTACCAGAATTAAATAAACTGGAATTAAGAAAAAGGACTTTTTTTGATGATTGGTCAAAACACAAAGTATTTGGAAACGATCATTCTCATTTAATATTGACTTATCTGAAAATCAATAAAGTACTACGATTTGGATGGGAGTCTAGTAAAGGCTTTTTCATCGTACGATTGAAAGAAATTAAAAAAATAGAAACGCCCTACAATTGAGTAGACGGCTCTGACTCAAATTGAGCCAGAGTTCGCCTCTCACACCACCGTACGTACCGGTCTGGTATACGGCGATTCACTGAATCTCTGGTTGAAGTTTTAGGTAATAATCCAGCATGCTTTCATAACCTTTCTTTCTTAGTCGTGATATGGTGATAGTAGTCCTCAGGATGGGGCTTTGAGCTACTGCCCATCCACCCATTATGCTCCACTGCAGGCTGGCCAGTCACTAAAAATGTCCACAGGACATTTTATTTACGCTCCGTCCTTCCAAGCGTAAGCCTGATTCTGCTTCACTCCTAATCGGATGAGGTTTTTGCGTTTCCGCTCCAGCTTTTTCCAGTCGTGCCAAATACAGTATCTCAGCCTGTTGCGTAGCCATTCGTCAAGTTCCTTCACCTTGGCTTGTATACTAGCCAACCGGTAGTGTTGTAGCCATCCGGTGAAAACTTGCTTTATTTTGACTAATCTTTCAGCTAAGCTGTAAGGTTTGGTCTTTTTGGAACAAGCCTTGATCTTGCGTTTCAGAGCTTCCCACCCCGACTTATTGACTACCATTTGGTACTTACCTTTCTCTCCCTTTTTGTAGGTAGGCACAAAGGCATACCCTAAAATCTTGAAGTTATGAGGCCTGCATATGCTACTCTTTTCTCGGTTTATAGGTAATGCTAGCTTATATTTTAAGAACATATACACTATATTACCTGCTTTTCGAGCTTCCGTTTTTGACTTGGTATAAATACTAAAGTCATCGGCGTATCGAACATATTTCAGCCCTCTTCTCTTCAAGTATTTGTCCAGTACATCCAACATAATATTAGATAGTAGGGGACTTAAGGGGCTACCCTGTGGTATTCCTTTCCTGCGCTTGTGCAACTTTCCCTTAATAAGGATCGGTGTACGTAGCCATTTTCGGATTAGCCATAGGGTAGTAGGGCATTTAACCCTGTGGTAGACAAGTTGTAAGAGTTTATGATGGCTTATTTCATCGAAAAATCCTTTCAAGTCAATATCTACAATATCCTGATATCCATCGTTGATGTATTTTCTGGCTTGTAATACAGCTTGATGTAAATTTTTCTTAGGCCTGAAGCCATAGCTGTGTGGCTCAAATTGTAGTTCAAACCTTTTGGCTAATTGCTGGCTAACGGCTTGTTGAAGCCATCGGTCTGTTACGTTGGGTATCCCCAGCATTCTGGTTTTACCATTTCCTTTGGGTATTGTTACCCCTTTGATAGCATTAGGTACATATTTCCCCTGTAGAATGCTTATGAGAATGTCTGTTTGATGAGCATCAAGGTATTCTTTCAGCTCATTAACATTCATACCATCCACACCTGCAGCTCCTTTATTAAGCACCACCTTTCGGTGTACTTTGAATAGGTTTTTGGGTTGTAGAATTTCTGCTATCATTTACTTTTTCCTTCTGTCTGCTTAAGAAAAGGCTATACTGACTCAAAGATCAGTATTCCTAATCGAATTACGACACGATTCAATGTTTAGTCCTTCGTCATCTGGTGAGTCCTCCTTGTTTTCAAGGCTCGTTACCAATAACTACTATGACCTCTGCTGACTTCTTCCTGCTCAACTCGTGGGCAGGCACCCCTGCATGCTGGCCCATCGCTAAAAATGTTCACCGAACATTTTCTTTACGCTCTGTCCTCTCGGTAAGATGAATATCCTTGTGTCTATCGCTGCCACATCTACTATTTCGGCACTAGCCTCTTTTCGAGGGGTTGGACTTCGGCAGCATGTGTTACCTCATCCGGCCTCATAGCCTCTGTATGTGGTTCATGTTCTTCAGTACAGACACCGCAGTCTGGCTTTATTCATGCGTATTTTATTTTAAAGGTATTCATGAATGCTTTGCATTTCTTCAGTTCTAACCTCGCGGTTAACAACCTTGCCACTTGCTTCGCTTCCAGGCACGACCCCAGCGCGTAAAGGACTTTCACCTCTTGGAACACTCAAATTCTTGAGCTATATTCACCATTCAAGGCACACACAAAACCTAAACTGCATTAAAACGCAGTTTAGCCAAACGTTAACTGTAATTATGGGTAGACTTCTGATTCCTCTGTGTATAATACAAACACTTAGTAGCTGTTCAAGTACTAGTGATAAACATGTGTTAAAAGCAGACATGATGGAGCACTATAAAGAAGTGTATAATTGGAATCAAGTGATTGGATTACCGACTTTTAAGGCGTGCGATGATAAGAATAAAGGTCATCTTGATTATTTGCGAAAATGGGCAGACAAAGATGCTCTTTTTTATATGCTCCACGACACAAGCTCTGTGGCTTTTAAGGTCTTTTTAATGCAAGAGATTCATAAAAAATATCCAGAATATGATAGTTTAATGTCACACTCTGGGAATGGGAGAAAATCCCTCGCCTTTAGGCGAAGACTTTAGTATTTGCGATATTTCCCTATGGAAAACTACAGAAAAGGGTCTCACACCTTGTTTGATTTGAAATATCATATAGTTTGGGTAACGAAATATCGCAAGCAAGTTTTGGTAGGAGCAGTGGCAGAGCGAAGTAGAGAGTTGATACGAGAGATTTGTAAATCGAATGAAGTAGAAATAGTAAAAGGTCATGTGTCACAGGACCATATACATTTGTTTGTATCCGTACCTCCCAAACTGTCAATAAGTAAGCTCATGCAATATATAAAAGGGAAAACCTCACATAAGTTACTATTTGAGTTTAAGCATTTACAGCGACAGTTTTGGGGTAAGCACATTTGGGCGCGAGGCTATTTTGCAGTAACAAGTGGGAATGTGACAGATGAAATAATAATGCAGTATATAGAGAATCAGGATATTGAAGATAAAGACGATAATTTTAAAATTAGCTAGTGACTTTAGCCGCCTTTAGGCGGAATCAAATCTACCGGCTTTTAGCCGGTTAGTTATTTAATTGTCAAGAAATACGGCTCAGACACAACAATCATTGAATTTGTTTCAAGCTGTATCGGTATTACCTACGAAAGGACATTAGGCGAAACCTCCCAACATATCATATCGGACTATCAAAATGATCCGCTACTATTGAGAAATATAAAACTCCAAGAGTGGCAAATACAGTTAACATCATATAAAACCCATTTGCTCATCACCTTGTAGATAAGCTTCTGCGAAATAGCCCGTAATTTATGTTTGCTTTTCATAGCTGGCAATAAAGGATATTGCTTTACTCAAGTATAGCAGTTAATTATTCTAAGTTTTTGCACTTAATGAAGTGTATTAGTTTGTGGGGAAAGCATAAATTACTACTTTCAGTATTTCATAGCCTAGTATAGCAAAAGGGTTTTATACAGGCGTTGAAGTGCATAAAAAATCATAATTTATATGTTCAAATGGCTTACTTTTTTCTTTTTGCTTTTTAGCTTAAAACTAATAGCTCAAAATGAATATATAACGTTGACAGGAGAGGTTACTGATAACGAAACAGGTGAAGCTTTACCTTTTGTATCTATTTACTTGGAAGGAACATCGATAGGTACTACCTCAAACACGGATGGAATATTTGAATTTCATATTCCTGAAAAGCTAAGGAATTCAAAAGTTATCATCTCAATGATTGGATATATTTCAGTAGCAATACAACCCTCTAACTTCAATTCCTATCAAACGATAAGGTTGAAAGAAAACATGCTTACATTAAGTGAGGTTATCATCACAGATGAACAACTTTCAGCCAAACAAATCATTAAGAAGGCCTATGAATCTCTTGATGATAATTATCCTCTAGAGCCTTATCTATTAGAGGGATTTGTTAGAGATCTGCAAAAGGAGGATAGCACTTACATTGAATTACTAGAATGTGCGGCTAAGTTTTCGTATGAGAGATACGATGTGAAGCATGAACCTCGCGTTGAACTTCAGGCTGTTAGACGTAACTACATTACCAATAAGCACCCGTGGAATGAGGAATGGGAAAGAAAAAACTCAATTGTAGACTTAATTGAGGATGATTTTATCAGGTTCAATTATGGACCTATTAAAGTTGGAAGAGGGTGGAAATACGAAATTGAGTCCATTCTGCCTTTTGATAAACGACAGGTTTACAAAATCGTGGGCGTTGATAATCCTTATAGCCAAGCAACATTGTACATTGACGTTGATAGTTATGCTTTTGTCAGAATTGAGTACAACCGAGCCGCAAAAAAACGCTCATATTATAAGAGAAGACTGTCAAACGGACAGCAGGAAATTGCTTATAATCTAACCCTAGAATATCAGGAATATAAAGGAAAATGGTATTTGAAATACCAAAAAGAGGAAGACACTTGGGCTATTTTTAAAGGCTTAGAGAGTAACAAACTCCTGTTTACAAAATATCCAAAAAAAGAATTGTTCATCAACAGAATCATTACTCAAGAAGAAATAGGGTATTATGATTTTCAGGCTAACCTTGATATTAATAGGAGTATAGAAAATCATTCCGAACAATATAATCCTGATTTTTGGAAAAACTACAATGCACCGATATTGACAAAAAAACTCAGTATAATTGAGCAGTATTTAAAACAGGCGCAAATAAATGTGAAAAGTGATAACAAATAAACGCACTCCAATCGAGTAGACGGCTCTGACTCAAATTGAGCCAGAGTGCGCTTCTCCCCCCACCGTACGTACCGGTCTGGTATACGGCGGTTCATTGAATCTCTGGTTGAAGTTTTAGGTAATAATCCAGCATCCCCTCTGGTAGTAGGTTAAGCGCAGCGATCCTACGACCTATCATGTACAAGAGCATTTGCTCGGAATAAGATAGGCGGATGGCTTAGCTACAATGTACAATCAGTATTTTAAGAAAGATATTGATTGCTTATGGAAAGAATTTGAGCGGATGCTCAAGCTATATATGTATCGCAGCGGATGCTCTGACCTGTCCGATAGGTATAACCGTAGTTGGCTACGTCTATAACTGGCCAAGGCTGTAAAGCATTTATAATGCGGTAATGCAGGCTTTCGAAGCATAAAAAATTATTATATTAGGAGAGAGGTATAATGTGAATATATGCAATTGTATATATTACTTTGTTGTACATAATTAAAGAAAAAATTGAGTCAATCGAGTTCTAGAATAAAGATAGATTTTTTAAATAAAATTGAATTATGCTACAGGAATTTTGGGAATGAATGGTCAATTAAAGATTTAGATCAAAATGAGAATCATCTGAAGATTTTAATACCATTACTGAAGGCTCTTGAGGATAAAAAAATCATTGAACTAATAGGTACGCACGGAAGGTTTAGAATTATTGACCTCCCATCAAAGCACAGTAAATTGTTGTAATTACCTAGTTGTTCGTAGTCTGCGACTACAAACTTTCAATGATCATCAGTGTCTCTGACAAGGTATAAAACATCAAATTTCCCGCTGGTCGTAGGTTAAGCGCAGCGACCCTACGACCTATCATGTACAAGAGCATTGGCTCGTAATAAGATAAGCGGATGACTTAGCTACAATGTACAATCAGTATTTTAAGAAAGATAATGATGGCTTAAAGGAAAGAATTTGAGCGGATGTTAGGAACAGTCCGAGGCATAACTCAACCAAGACCATAGAGATATACACACATATGGCTAACACCTCTATGAAATTAATCAGAAATCCTTTAGATTGATCCCCATAATAAAAATAAGGGGGAGGTGTTTCCCTTGTACGGTTGTTAGGCTCCACCAAAAATGAAATGCATGAATAGAATTATATTTTCAACATTAATTTTAGCTTTTCTTTCTGCTTGTCAGAATGAAAACACAAAAGACGAAGCAATCGATAATTCTGAAATTCAGAAAGAAATTATTTTTTCTAAGTTATACAGCAACTCTCAGCTTGCAAGCCAATCCTTTTCTATCAATAACCTCAGGGACACTTCCTTGACAACTAAAAGTGGTACGATAGTGAAAATTTACGCTAATTCGTTTGCAACAACGGATAGTATTGAGAATTGGACTAAAGTTGAAATTGAAATAAAAGAAGCTTTTAAATCAAGCGACTTTGTTTTGGGCAACCTCTTTACACAAAGTAATTCCCAAAACTTACAAAGTGGTGGAATGGTATTCATTTCTGCAAAAGCTAATTCAAAGAAATTAGAGTTGAGAGAAGGAAGCGAAATCGGATTTATTATACCCACCGATTCTCTGGATGAAAAAATGATGATTTATCAAGGAGAAAGAGATAGTTCTGAATTCATGAACTGGGATTCTCCTGAGTCCATATTGAATTCCCGATTGAGAACATTAGAAAGATCTTACGTTTCTATCACCTATGAATATCAAAGATACTTTAATACATATGATTCAAAATTCAGTGAATGGCTATGGGAGGTTAATAGAAAAATTGGAGACGAAACAATAGTTGAAGGTGTAAAAGTGAAAGTCATAGACATTGCTAAAGATTTTGTAACTCTTCGTGAAACTGAAAGTGGTCTTTTTATACCTGATGTGATTACCAATAAAGGTCAAAATGGATTTGTTGAAGACTTTAATACGAGCTACATATTCAGCGTAAAGAAATTAGGCTGGGCGAATATTGACAAGCTATTTGACAATCCTAATTCGGAGAATGTAGAAATGTTGGCCAAAATTGACAATGAAAATGATTTTGATTATGTTTTTACATCACTAATCCTACCTAATGAGAAAATGTACATACCTGGTTATCAAAAGCAAAACAATTCCTTTGGATTTACACATAATGATGAAGAAAAATTAATTCTTCCGATAGGATCTAAGGCGACAATAATGGCTACAGCTTATAAAGGAGATAAGCCATACTTCAATTTAAAGCAATTTGTGATTGAAAAGAATATGAACTTCTCTTTCTCCTTGAGTGAAACAAATGCTGAAGATTTAAGGAAGACTATTGAAGAAAAAATATAAAATGGCGAGAGCCACCCTCTGGTCGTAGGTTAAGCGCAGCGGCCCTACGACCTATCATGTGCAAGAGCATTTGCTCGGAATAAGATAAGCGGATGGCTTAGCTACAATGTACAATCAGTATTTTAAGAAAGATAATGATGGCTTAAAGGAAAGAATTTGAGCGGATGTTCAAGCTATATATGTATCGCAGCGGATGCTACGATCAGTCCGAGGTTAAATATCAAATAAAACTTCTAACAAACGATGATGGCCCATGCCCTTACTAACCCATCCGCAAATAGCCTGCTAAACATCCCGCTTATGTTCTGCCAAGAAACTGAAGTGCCTTTTACCACCTGTAGCATGTGGGAGTAATTAATCTACAGAGCACAGTGCATTTCCAAAACTTTGATGGCACCGGCAGATAAGCTACTTTTAACGCTATAAATTAAGCTCGGAGGGCTCAGCGCCATATCTCAGCGTTAGCACCAAGCTGAAAAACATCACTAATGAAAAGTACATTTTTACTTCTGGCTTTACTAGCCTGTATTAAATTGTCGGCACAACCAGGAGTTCCTAAACTTACCGGAAAAATTGAAATATCGATTGAACAGGGGACTATCGAAGGTGATTTGACTTTAAGTGATCTTCCACATATCAATGATTATTATATCCGAATAAATTCAGGACTTAATATTTTGCACATTAAGGCATTAAAACCTGAAGAGTTTTTAATACAATACAGCAGAGCATTTAATGATACAACCTCAACAGGAGAAAGTAACGCTTATTATTTTGAGGATAGCAGTGGGAAAGGCAAATTTCTTCCAAATTCAATCCAATTTAAATATGTTGGTAAGTTCCCTGTAGTTAAGGATACCATTGAAAATTATAGCCGAAAAGATTGGAAAGGAAACATTGCTTTTAATCATAATTCCGTAAGGGCAGATGGATTTCAATCTGCTTGGTACCCTGTTCTATACGACATAACAAATGACAAAACTTACGAACACCTTACTTACGATGTAGAAATAATCTGTAATGATTGTTCTACCTTATATGTTAATGGCAACCAACCTGTAAAGGCGCAAAAGCATAATTTCAAAAGCGAACTTCCTCAAGAAATAACCCTTTTTTGTGGCAATTACGATTTTGACGAATTGGATAACACCTACCTCTTAAATTCGGGAATGAGCAAAAAAGAAATAGAAAACTTCGGCAAGCTTATAAACGATTACAAGGCTTTTTATGCCAAAAAATTAAATATACCTTTTAACCAACCAGTAAGTTTTATACAAACAACACCTGTTTCAAAAAAAGATAGTTGGATGTTTGTTTCGTATCCCGCCATCTATAGCATTGGTTGGAGCAATGGGCTTAAAAATATTGTTGACCCTAAATATCAAAACTTTTGGCGTCCATACATAGCACACGAATTAGGGCATTATTATTTTGGGACCTTAAAAGTGTTCAACTCGGAACTAGGGGATATGATGAGTGAAGGGTTTGCAGAGTTATTATCCTTACAACTGACAAAAGGCATAATGGGCGAAGAACTCTACCAACAAAAGATGGATAAAAAAATTGAGCATTTAAAAAAATTCAGTCCTAAACCATTTGGTAAAATAAAATCAGAAACCGAATACGAAAACAGACAACAGTATGTTTATGATTATGCGCCATTGATTTTTACAGCAATAAAAGAGGAAATTGGAGAGGAAAAAATGTGGAAATGGCTAATTACAATTCTCGAAACGGAAACCACTTTTACCAATTACGATTTTCTAATTTCAACATTACAAACAACGTTAAATGACAAAAAGATGATGGAATTAATAGAAAAGCAATATCTGATTAACGACAATTCGGTCAAAAATGCGATTGACAAAATAACAATGGAATAAAAGAAGGTGCTAATAAAGTATAACCGCAATTACGACGGATTCGACCAGATCCGAATCCATTCGGAATTACTAACGTCGGTTCTAAATCATAAATCTTTAACTTTAATCTCTTAACTGACGGTAATACGAGCCGTTAGTAGTAATCGTTATTATGAAAGAATATATAAACGGAGTGAGAAAAAGCATAATATTTCTCATTGGATTCTTCCTTGTTATACCAATAGGATACCTAGTTTTGAACCTCTTTCCGGGGACTTTCGAAGTCTCAACTTTTGTCTCACTTTTTACTTGCACCTTCTTAAGTGGCGTATGTGTCTCTGGACTGATAGCTCTGAACGGCTTTATAAAAACCAATAAACTTATTGAGACTTTTTCTTCTTTGGATCTAAAGCAATTTAATGGAACACTTGAGCTTGTTGACGAATACACTGGTTGGAGAAGAAAAATTGAACTAATCGGACGAACAGATGAACATGAAATAGTCATGTTGCCAAGATTTGAGAAAGAAATATGGAGACAGGTACCCTTTTTGGACATCTTTCTAGGTAGCTATCCCAACCCTATTGCAGAACTTCGAATCGATAAAGGGTTAACCATTGATCAACTGAACGAAGCAATAGAAAAGGAAAGCTACTAACAAATGCTATGGATGAGGCTTCATGGGGCAGGATATTTTCGTGGGGAATGGAATGTCCGCCACAAGTTTATATTTAAATCAAGTTGTGGCTATTTAGTGGAGGCAAGGTTAGAGTTTTCTATTCTTCCTCATCATAATGGTCGTCACCACACATAACTTAAATGACAAAATTCATACTTCTATTAGTATTGTGTTGCCAAATGGCAATTGGGCAATGCCAGACATTGATTTCAGGGAGTGTTATAAATAATCAAACCAAACAACCTATTCCATACGTAAACATTGGAATTGCTAATACTGAAGTTGGCACAATTTCTAATGAAGATGGCTCATTTACCATCAACATACCTCTAAAGTATTCCGATCAGGACCTGCTTTTTTCCTCTGTAGGATACATCAGAAAATCATTTCCCATTTCCTCGATCTCCACCGCAGCAAACAACTTGGTGGTTTCGCTCAACGAAAATGTGCTGGAGTTAGGCGAGGTAGAAATAGTCGCAAAACAAGAAAAAAAGAAATCAGTTACTCTGGGAAATGGTAAGAGCTTATTGCTCTCAGGGCAAATCCACTATGACACCCTTTCAGCTGGCAGTGCCATGGCCCTCCTAATCGATAAATCAGATAATAAAAACCTGACATTTCTTAAAGAGGCATCCTTGCATATTGCCAAAAATTTATCTCCTGAATTTAAGGTAAGGATGCGGATCATGTCAGTAGACAGCCAAACCGATAAGCCGGGAGTAGACCTACTTACACATCAGGTATTAGTAACATCAGACGTTAAAAAGGGATGGTTAGATTTCGAAATAAGCGATACCCAAATAGTCAAAGAAGATCAGTTTTTTCTGGTATTTGAATGGATCATGGATAAGGACGATCGGAAATATGTAACCTCTAAATATGAGCAATACATGAAAATGTACCCTGCTAGGGTTTCATACGACACGGTAATTATCAATCATGAGAAGGTAGTCATACCCCAGGTAAGCACAGTAGTCGCCGGAACAGTGTTTGGGGTAACCAAATCAAAAAAAGACCGTGAGCACTTCAAGTGTTACTATCGCTCCAATAGTTTTGGTGAATGGAAAACGTCTTCCGGTATCCTTTCTGCAAAAGTGACATTGTCGAATTACCCACCTACAGATGAGCCTGAAACTAACAAACTACCATGCGATGCATTGGCTTGTAAAATCGATCAATGGGCTACAGACTTTCAAAACGAATTTAACCCAACAGGTTTTCAATTATCAATTGGTAAATCAGATACCATCATTTTTTCCCAAGGCTATGGTTATGCAGATAAAGTTGCTAATATACTTGTAGATAGACAGACACAATTTCGAATTGCCAGTGTCTCAAAAACCATGACCTCTGCGGCTATTATGCAGCTATATGCTAAAGGCCTGTTATACCTTGATACTGCAATTCAAACTTATGTGCCTGCATTCCCCAAAAAAGAAATACCCTATTACCGTAAGGCAAGTGGCCAGCCACTTAAGTGGTATCCGGCATTATTATGGGAAAAGCTGGGACGAGATCTTTATCCAGCAGCACTATAGTAATTTAACCGATGCATTGTCCATTTTTAAAAATGATTCGTTGCAAGTAAAGCCTGGTACAAAGTTCTTATACTCATCTAATGGTTATATTCTTTTAGGTGCTGCTATTGAAAATATAACTCAACAACCTTACTTGAGTTATATGAAGCAAAATATTTGGGGTCCCATCGGGATGCATGCCACGTATGGAGATATAGCAGACAGTGTGATGGATCATAAGAGTAAATTTTATTACCTGACTGGTGAGGAGGCAACTCCTTATGACTTAAGCTATTCCTACTCTACGGGAGGATTACTTTCTACAACTGATGATCTTACCAAATTCGGACTGGCTATTATTGGAGATGATTTTATAGATCAAGAAACGAAAAGGCTCATGTTTCAAAATCAGGTAACTTCTGACATGCGAAATGTGGGCTATGGCTTAGGATGGTTTGTAGAAGAAGATATTAATAATAAGAGAATTTGGTTTCATACCGGTGAATTACCTTCTTCCGGTTCCATATTGGCTATTTTTCCGGATCAGGAAATTATTATTGCGCTACTAGTTAACTCTCCCATAGTCTCTTATACTCAAGGTGAATTTTTTGAGTATATGATGCAGTTGGAAAAACTAGTTGAATCGTATTAAGAACCGGTGGTAACAAAGGCTAACTATTCGGTTTGATGTGATGTTTAAGGGCACTCCCGGGGTTAAGTATAGTGCTTGAGGTGTTATTAGCTCATTCTTCTTCCCGTATCACAGAGATTTATATCCACGTTGACTTGAAAGTATAAAAAAAATATTAAAAATTTACTAGATTAGGAGGGAGATATAATGAGAATATATACAATTGTATATATTACTAGGTTGATAGTAATTCAAAAAATGACCGAAGAATTTAAATATCGTCCACCAATTAAATACTTTTTCGTTGGACTTGGCGGACTTGTCCTGTTTTCATTATTTGGACTCGGAGTTATTAAGGGAGAAAAAATTTGGTTTTCAATAATCGTAGGACTTTTCTCTTTAATGGGATTGGGTATGGGTATTAGCTTTTTGACAATTTTCTTTAGAAAACTTAATGTAGGTAAACTTAAGCTAGGAACTGACTTCATTGAAATTCCCGGACGTTGGAAAGGCAGGATAAAACTGAACTTTAATGATATTATAGATATCGGAGAGTTCGACACATATGACAATGTAATTGAGATAGAAAGTAGACAAGGAATACACTTGATTGAACGGAATTGGATGAAGCAAAATGAGTTTGACATAGTTAAGAAGAGACTTCGAGAATATTGGATCAAAAAATAAAAAAACTACCATGTACATTAGCATTTTCTCTGAATAAGATAAGCGGATAGCATAGCTATGATGTGTAGTCAGTATTTCAATTTAGCCAAGGGTGTAGCGTGTTTATAGTGTAGCCATGAAGGGCTTTCGAAATAATAAAAATTTACTAGATTAGGAGCGAGATATAATGAGAATATATGCAATTGCGTATATTACTTCGTTGTAAGGCATTGTAGAACGAAATATGAAAGAATTCTTAAGAAGTATAAAACTGGTTGATAACCTCACCACTGAATTGAATATTCAAAAAAGTGAATTTGTTAAGACTTTTAAAGCCCATGTAGATGAAGGTAGTACTGGTTTCGGATCAGATGCATTTGATGTCTTTTCATCCAGTAAAAATGAATATAAAGGTCATGTTGGATACGATAATTTTAAAATTAAGAGAAGAAGACGTTTTTTCGATAGGAACATGAACCTGGCTGTCGCATCTGGAACGTATAAACAAAAAGAGAGTCAATTAATTATTGAAACCGAAATTAATGGATTCAGCGGGATGATGATACCTTTCTATATTTTTGCATTAATCTTTTATTCTTTTTTCATAGTAACTTTTTCGTTTGCCGATAACATAAATGGAAATGGAGCAGGTTTTGCGCTACCCTTTATAATAATACATGCCGCATTTATGTTTGGAATTCCCTATTTTATGATGCGAAGAAGTACCAAAAGAATGGCTCATGAATTAGAAAGAGAATTCTTCTACATGACAAAAGAACATACGCCTTACAGCAAGCGCTAGGAATGAATGTGGTTTTAGTAGGTCAGGATACTTTGGTGTGGATAGGAAAGTCCGCCACAATTTTTAAATTTAAATCAAGGCGTGGCTATGTGCCAGAAATGAGGTTAGTGCATTCTTATCCCCACTCATCATAGCTAATCATTGTGGATCATTGACTACATGAATATATACTCAACTCTAAACATTGGGGAATTTCATACTAATCATTGCGAGGACTTTCTTGTGAATGAGCAAATAAGCTCTAATGAAATTTTAATTGCCGTACTGGATGGCTGCACAATGGGAACGGAATCCGTGTTTGCTTCAATTTTGTATGGTAAAATCTTAAGGAACATTGCTAAAAATCATTTCTATCAAGAATTTACTTCTAATAGATCTTTAGACTCAAAGTCGTTATTGAAGTCCTGTATAAAACAATTGATTGCCGAAACCAAAGGGATCAAAAATCAACTAGGACTGGATGTCAACGAGCTACTATCAACGCTCATAATTGGTATAGTTAATACTAAATCTTATTCTGCTGAACTTTTGACCATTGGAGATGGCGCTATTTATGTTGACGGAGAGTTAACCGAATATGAACAAGATAATACACCCGATTATTTAGGATATCACCTTAACGAGCCTTTTGATACTTGGTATGATTCGCTTGAACAAAGAAAAACCATTACAAAATTTACAGATCTTTCGATTGCAACAGACGGGATATTTACTTTTAAAAATCTTGAAGATAAAACCAAGCAAAAATCTGAGAGTGAAATAGTAGAATATTTACTTAAGGATCGGACTTTTAGTGAGAACGCTAATTTTTTGGAGCGAAAAGTCCGGGAGCTAAGTAAAGAAATGAAGCATGTTGTAACAGATGATCTTGCAATAATTAGAATAATAACGAATCTACAGCAAACCTTATAGCGGATGCCTCTTCTGAGCTGTTTGAAACAGATGTTATAGTAAAACTTTAGAAAATAAATGTTTAGACTGCTAACAATAATACTAATGCTATTCATGGCTACTTTATATGGCTACGGCCAAGAAAGTGACTATCCTAGGTTAAAACCACGTCCTCAAATGAGTGAATCACAGTTTGATGTAGGTCATTTTCCCCAAGACCAGTTTAAGTTTCAAGATATCAAATCATTATCAGAGCTAGATGTTTATAAGCTCCCACATTACAAGAAAAGGAATGCTCACCAAAGTCGGTTCAGACTGGTGTCTTATCAAAGTATTTCAGAGAATTTTTATACCTATATTTTATTTGATGAATTCTATGGTGAGGCAGGCGCCTTTATGCTTTATACTGTTGATACATCAGGATACTTGATCAATTTGATAGAGTTTAAAGGAGGTGACGGAGATGACAATGGTGGATATTTCACAAATTCAGAATTCATTAATGATACCTTACTGCTAAGTAGAAATACAAAATATATAAGAGAGAAGTCTGAGTCTGGTAATCTGCTTGATACCTGGCAATTAAAAATTAAAGAGGTAGAATACTCAATTGCCAAAACAGGTGAAATTTTCATAAAGTCAGAAAGAGAAGTTATTAAGTCTAATCAACTTACCTTCTAATAGCCTTACTAATATGGAATAGAAAATAAAGAATTTTTCCTATGCGGCTGAAAGCGTTTCTTACGAGTTTTAAATTGAAACCAATTCTCAGATCTTTAAGAGGGGAGAGGTTTATAATTTCTTATAAAAACAAGGTTGTTATATATCATTCTTATGAAAATTAACTGGTTAGTAATATTGTTATTAGTGTTTTCCTGTTCTTCAGAGAACGTGTCTTATGAGCAGGTCTTATTCTCTGCAGTTGGAGTAACATCTGATGAAAAAGATTATTATAATAGTTTGGAAGAGGCAAAAGGATTTGGATTATTGTTGAGTTTGGATAGTGTAAAATCTATGCATTCATTAAAAGCAATAGTTGATGAGAAATATTGTGACAACATAGTTTCAGTCCATCTCTCTGAAATTTCAAAAAACGCCTACTTACCTATAGCCTATTGGTGTAATGCTATCATTAATATAAATTATAATGATGTCGCTATTATCAAGGCAATTGACGATGTTAAGGGGGCAACAAATAAAAACGAACCTATAGTTATAGAAACTAGTTCTTTGGATATTAATAATTTAAAGAAGGTTTTAAATGAAATTGCTCGGGATTACAAATCAACTTTGGAAAGTAAAATGGGTAAACCAATTGAAGATTTGTCGCTCGCTGAAAGAATAGAAATACAGGAAAAATGGCCTTTAACCGTATTGATGATTTAAAGAGCGAAATAACCTTAGTTTGCTACGTCTGCAATTGACCGGTGTGGTAGCGTGAGTATAGTTATATAGCCTTGAAAATATTAAAAATTTATAAGATAGGAGGAAAGATAACTTAGTAAGCATTATTTCTGTCATCTTAATAGGTTGCGCACAACCTGAATCAAATAAAGATTTAAAATACTGGCAAAGGGAAAGAGTTCAGACATACAATGTTTTATATCGTGATTTGATTGCTAATCGCCTAGAGCGAATTCGAAAGGATTTGAGTCTTGCAAATGCAACTAACCATAAGGTTGATGACTTGCTAAAAGAAACGCAGCAAGCTATAGACAAACTAACTGCTATCGAAAACCAGTTGATTAACCTTAATGGCATAGTCCGACCGAAATAGCCAAATGGCGGCGTTAGTGAATATGGTGCATTCAATAATGCTGATCGAGAGTTGCCTTTTCAAGAAATATTTGTAGATCAAAAAATAGGTTTTAGTATAGAGAAAACCATTGAATCATATTCAAGTTACATCCGCGAGTTGGGGGTTTCAACCACAACTTTAGTAATCGATCCAAAAACAAATCCATGGATGAAGCATGATCCCAGTTTTCAAGGAGTTGATTTTGTTGAACTACATTTTGCGAAAGCTGACATCTTCGAAGCGATAAAAGCTATACGGTTTTATCAGGTCAAGATTCTATTACAAGCGGATGATGCGATTCATCAACTGACGAAATAAAATGAGACTCAAATAGGGTATATTATGCATACATGACCATTATATGGGCGTTGCTGCCATTTCTGAAAATAATCATGCTAAGACGGATTAACATAGAATTTATTGATAAAATCAGAGTACCTTTTCAGGTTAACAGGTTTCTCAAGTCACTATTCAATGTTTTAACAATTTTGCTCTTTCCAATTGTTATTGTACTAAGCCTGGTTTGTCTATTTATCGTTTTTACTTTTGGAGGTGCTATTTTACTTTTTTACAGAAAATTAGAGCCATTAGGCTCTGCTTTACGCGGGAATGATGAAACATGTCAATATATATTCAGAAAATAAAAACTAGCTGGACTAAAAAAAGTAGAGGGAATCCTGGCTCTAATCTCAGAAATGGGGTCCAAGAAAAATTGCCAATCAAAACAGTGCATTTAGTCGACTCAGTAGTGCTTCAAGAAATAATATTTAATGAAGGAGGGTTTGATAAGCCAAGTAAAAATAAGATGTTGGAAATTAATGAAACTCAAATCAGAGAACATAGATTAGATTTCAACTATTCTGATGATGGACTTGAAATTGGATTTTGGACGGAAAATCAAATTAAAAAGAAAGTAGGAGTACTTAAATTTAATTCTTGGTGTCGGGTAAAGACTAATAGACGATTCCCAATGGAGTATACATGGGGATATTATAAAATAGTATACAATATTTTCTATGGTGAACTTAATATTGCAAGAGAGGTTTTTGAAACGGAAAAAAGATTTGAAAAGGACTATCAGACTCTTCTGAATTAAAAACGGATATCAATTTGTGAGAACCTATTAATACGTACTTTAAATTAAACGTCGTATTTAATTGTAAATTGAAGATATTTCCCACAAGCCTTATTCGTTAGACTTGTGTTGATTGAACAGGCATTTCGAGACTGTCAATTCATCTCTGTCTAAACTTTGGATATAAAGAAATAATGTTTAGACTAAAGAGCAATGAACAAACAAGAGAAAGAAGAATTAAAGGAAAAAGCACTTAAACAATTTTTAAAAGGAGAATCTCTATTTGGTAAGGATGGGGCTTTCAGCCCCATGTTGAAGGAGTTCTTAGAAGAAGCTCTGGAAGCAGAAATGGAGGATCACCTATCCAGTGAAGAAAAAGGACGCTCTCATGGCAATAAGCGCAATGGCAAAGGCCAGAAAACAGTTAAGAGTAGTTTAGGAGACGTTGAGATAAATACTCCTCAAGATCGTCATAGCAGCTTTGAGCCAAGAATAGTAGAGAAACGCCAGCGTATACTGGCAGACAATCTTGAGAAGCAAATAATAGCCATGTATGGGCTAGGTAATAGTTTGAGAGATATTCAAGAGCACATCAAGGAGATGTATGACACAAATATATCAACAGAGGTGTTAAGTGATATCACAGACCGAGTGATCCCTAAAGTAAAGGAGTGGCAAAATAGGCCATTAGAATCGGTCTATTGTATTGTTTGGCTAGATGCCATGCATTTCAAGGTGCGAGATGAAGGTAAGGTGAAGCATAAAGCCCTTTATAATATCTTAGGGATCAATAAGCAGGGCAACAAGGAGATATTGGGCATGTACCTATCAGAAAGCGAAGGAGCTAATTTTTGGCTTCAGATACTTACTGAGCTACAAAATAGAGGCTTGAAAGATATTTTGATAGCCTGCACTGATAACTTGAAAGGTTTTAGTGAAGCGATACACTCCATCTACCCACAAACAGATGTTCAACTTTGTGTAGTTCATCAGATTCGAAATAGCTTGAAATATGTAGCCAGTAAAGAACAGAAAGTGTTTATACAAGATCTTAAATTAGTTTATCAAGCAGACACAAAAGATCAGGCAGAGACTGCTTTATTAGAACTGGAAGAAAAATGGGGAAAGAAATATCCTGTGGTGATACGATCTTGGAATGATAACTGGGAACTACTTAGCACTTATTTCGATTACAGTAAACCCATAAGAAAGTTAATATACACTACAAATCCAGTGGAGGGCTTTCATAGACAAGTAAGAAAAGTTACCAAGAGTAAGGGAGCATTTACCAGTGATATGGCCTTGATGAAATTAGTTTACTTAGTTTGCAGACGTATTGAGAAAAAAATGGACTTCACCTTTGCGGAATTGGGGTTTGACGGTGCAGCAATTAGCCATTAGATTTGAGGGAAGATTGGAACTGGAACTAAAAACCAGTCAAACCAAAAAATAAAAAATTCCCTCCCAGGGGCTAGCCCCTGGGAGGGAAGCAGACAGAGATGAGCTAACACTCCCGGAACTCTTTTGGCAATGGCAAAGAAGTCAACGTCTGAAGAAGCGGGAGAAGCGAAAAGCCAAAAGAAAGCAATCCAATCGTATAGACCCGGCGTGAGCTA
Organism: Fulvivirga maritima; assembly: GCF_021389955.1. Lineage (NCBI taxonomy): Bacteria > Pseudomonadati > Bacteroidota > Cytophagia > Cytophagales > Fulvivirgaceae > Fulvivirga > Fulvivirga maritima. Next base: position 5,368,094 of record NZ_CP089980.1, on the reverse strand, counting down.
TAATATCATTGTACGGATCACAAAGCATAGCAAAATGGGTGTCCCTCCCTAAAGTCTGGCTTATCACTAAAAATATCTACCAGCGATTTTCTTACCTCTCAGACTCAGTTTATTTAATCTCGGGTTGTTGTTTTTGGTAATATTCCATCTTCAGTAATAACACTTTGCCACTTGCATTGCTTCTAGGTACGACGCTACCTGTAAGGGGCTTTTGCCTCTTGTAACACTCAATTTCTTGAGCTATATTCACTATTCAAGGCATACACACTGTATTTACAAAGTAGGAGTGATAGCAGTAAATTCAAGGGTTTTAGTGCACTTCAGCTTTGTGGCGGATTGATAAGTTTGAAGCCCGCAATCGCCAACTATGCGTATGCTCAATGTGGTGCGGCAGTTGCGAAACGACCATTCAATATTGCTATAAAAGGACGGAAATGAAAAAACTTTTAACAATAGCTTTGGTAACAGTGATTTTGACAAGCTGTCAACAGGCGACCGAAAAAACAAGCACTATGGAGGATAATAAAAAAGAAAAAACAACTGCACCTGCAGATGGATACAACGGTTTGAATTATGCCACCCATTTCGGTTAGGTATATGCCAGTGATTTCGGTTCAAACCGTGCCAGTGTATCTATTTGATTACGGTTCGATTTGTGCCACCATATTATAATAATTGATACCTATTACGGTTCGATTTATGCCACTTTAAGAGTTCATTGATTGTTAATATCGCCCCAAAAAAAGGATGGCGAATAAACTTGACATAATGGACTTAAAACAAATTATCAATCTTCATTTGAGAGGGCTGAGCAATCGGCAAATTGCTTTGACCCTGGGTGTGAATAGAAACACTGTTAACCATTATTTGCGATCACTTCAGTCAAGCGATCAGCCCATGGAAGCATTGCTACAGTTGGATACTGATGCTTTAGAAGAGCTATTTTCGTCTAAGACAACCATAAACAATGATCGTTATGCGGTTTTAATGCGTTTTTTTGAGACCATGCACCCACAGCGTCATCACCCTGGCTTTACCCTTCAGTACCACTACCAGTTGTATGCTGAGCAAACTCAGGATAGTTACAGTTACACTCAGTTTACCACCCATTATCAGCGTAAGTACAAACAGGCCAAAGGTTCTATGAAGTTAGAGCACAAGGCAGGAAAAGAGCTCTATGTTGATTTTGCAGGTAAGAAATTAGAAGTAGTAGATCCATCTACAGGAGAAGTAAGCCAGGTAGAAGTTTTTGTGGCCACACTTCCTTTTAGTCAGTATACTTATGTGGAAGCATGTAAAAGTCAAAAAAGGGAGGACTTTATTCAATGCCTCAATAATGCACTCCGCTTCTTTGGAGGAGTACCTGTAGCCATCGTGTCAGACAACCTTAAATCGGCAGTTACCCGATCCAGTAAGTATGAGGCGGTTATTAATAAAACTTTCAAAGACTTCGCTCATCACTATGGGTGTGCCATAAACCCTACACGTAGTTATGCCCCACAAGATAAAGCACTGGTAGAAAATGCTGTTCAGCTGGCCTATCAGCGCATTTATTACCCTATGCGTAAAATGACTTTCTTCTCTATTGAAGCGCTTAATGAAGAGATCCAGCATCATCTTAAGGGCTATAATAATGTGCTTTTTCAAAGAAAAGAAGCTTCCAGAAAAGAGCTGTTCCAATCCGTAGAATCATCCCTTCTAAAAAGCTTACCCCAAAGTACTTATCAGGTTAAAGAATACGCCAGAGCCAAGGTACAGAAGATGGGATATGTATACTTCTCGGCTGACAAGACTTATTATAGCGTTCCCTATCGCTACATTGGCTCTCAAACCCAGATACAGTATACCTCCAAACATGTTGAAGTATACTACAAAAGCCAACGCATTGCGCTGCATAATAGAGTAATGAGTAAGGGTGCTTATATTACTAATAAGAATCACCTCTCCAGTACACACCGTGCTTATAGCCAATGGAGTCCCCAGTATTTTTCTGATCAGGGAGGTAAAATAGGTGTAAATGTAAAGCTGTTTATGACAGGTTTATTCCTGCAGGGTGACTATCCTGAGATTAACTACAAAAGAGCCATGGGCATTTTAATGCTGGCCAAAAACTATGGCCATGAGCGTGTAGATAAAGCCTGCCTAAGGGCTGTTCATCATGACACATACAGCTATCAAAGGCTCAAAAATATACTCAGTAATAATATGGACGAGCATGAAATAGAACAAGAAAACCATCAATCACATATCCCTTCTCACAAAAACATCAGAGGGGCTAACCATTACCAGTAAACAATAATTTTATGAACAATAATCAAACAATAGAAAAACTAAAATCCATGAGGCTATCTGCGATGGCTGAACTGCACAGACAACAACTCAGCAGCAATGCTTATCAAAAATGCACCCCAGATGAATATCTGGCCTTACTCACTGAAAGTGAATGGGAAGACAGGCAGAATAAGAAGATTACACGGCTGATGAAAAAGGCCACCTTCAAGCAGCAGGCAGACATGGATGAAATAATCTTCTCTGAAAATAGGAATCTGGATAAAAACATGTTCAACAGGTTGTCCTCCTTACAGTTCATCAAGCAAAGTGAAAACATCATTATTACAGGTGCTTCAGGAGTAGGCAAAAGCTTTATGAGTCAGGCCATAGGCAGACAAGCTTGTCTGATGGGCTATAGCACCATCTATCAGGTAACAGCTCGCCTGTTCAACAAAATGAAACTCGCCAAAGTAGATGGCACCTATATCAAAGAACTTAAAAGAATTACCTCTGCCCAACTCTTAATACTAGATGATTTTGGTTTACAAAGCATGGACAATATTGCAAGAGAAGTACTTATGGATATTATCGATGATCGTCATGGAAAAACTTCAACTATAATCTCCTCTCAAATACCAGTATCAGCCTGGTATGATATTATTGGTGAAGGCACTATTGCTGATGCCATATTAGACAGGCTCGTTAACTCTTCTCATAGAATAGATCTCAAAGGAGAATCTTTGAGAAAAGGTGTGTTGAAACATTAATATTTACTAAAATTACGAAACTCTTAAAGTGGCATAGATACACCGAAATCACTGGCATAGTTTGACCGAAACAACTGGCATAGTCCGACCGAAATAGCCAGCAGACACGAGCACACCAAAAGTAACAGGAATTGGAGGAATATTCTTTTATTCTGACAACCCGGACAAAACGAAAGAATGGTACACGAAAAATCTGGGAATTGAAATCAATGATTGGGGCTCCTCGAGCTTTGAATCCAGAAAACTTGACCATCCTGAAAAGATAAATTCGCTGCAATGGAAACCCTTTAAAACCGGAGATGAATATTTTTCGCCCTCTAAAAAGAATTTTATGATTAACTACCGAGTTCAAAATATTGAAGGGCTTTTGGAGAAACTAAAAGAAAATGGAGTGACTGTACTTGACTCCATAACGAATTATGATGGAATTGGAAAATTTGTACATATTATGGATGAGGATGACAATAAAATAGAACTCTGGCAGCCCGAAGATTGATCCCACTGGTTGGAGATTAAACGTATCCGTACTACGACCTATGATGAACAAGACCTCAGCTCAGAATATAAGATAGGCACATTTCAGAAGCTACAATGCTCAGTATTTGTGTGGATCTACAAGCTATATATGGAGACACTCGCGAATGTCGGATAAAGAATGAATTCCAAAACAAAATTTATACTATTGATTACTTCCCAATCGTGATCTATTAGATTTGTAGTAAATTTTAATAGTATGATTTCAGTAGATGCCGTAGGAGTGGAGTTTAGCGGCACCACTTTGTTTAGTAATATCACGTTTAATGTCAACAGTAATGACCGAATTGCCCTTATGGGTAAAAACGGAGCGGGTAAATCTACCTTGCTGAAAACTATTGCTGGAGTCAATAAGCCGACTCAGGGTAAAATATCTTATCCGTCTGATGCGGTTATTGCATACTTACCGCAGCATCTGCTTACTGATGATGACTGCTCCGTATTTGAGGAAGCATCCAAGGCTTTTGCCAAGATAAATAATATGAAATTGCGTATTGATGAGCTTAACCACCAGCTGGAAACACGCACAGATTATGAGTCTGACGCTTACAGTAAGATCATTGAAGAGGTATCTGAACTGAGCGAGAAGTTTTACAGTATTGAAGAGGTAAACTTTGATGCTGAAGTAGAAAAGACTCTGCTGGGCCTTGGCTTTGTACGCGAAGACTTTACCAAACCTACTAAGGAGTTTAGTGGTGGATGGCGTATGCGCATTGAGCTGGCCAAAATACTGCTAAAGAAACCTGATCTGATCCTGCTTGATGAGCCTACCAACCACCTGGACATAGAATCAGTGCAGTGGCTGGAGAATTTTTTGAAGAATAGAGCTAAAGCAGTGATAGTAATCAGTCACGACAAGACTTTTGTTGATAACCTGACCAATCGTACGATTGAAATAACGCGCGGTCGTATTTATGATTACCGCACCAACTATTCCCACTACTTAGAGCTGCGTAAAGAGAGGCGGGAGCAACAGCAGAAACAATTTGATGATCAGGCTAAGCAAATTGCTGAAATACAACAGTTTATTGATCGTTTTAAAGGTACTTACTCCAAGACCTTACAAGTACAGTCACGTGTGAAAATGCTGGAGAAAATGGAGATTGTAGAAGTTGACGAAGTGGACACTTCTAGCCTTAATATCAAATTTCCGCCAGCGCCTAGATCGGGCAAATATCCAGTTATAGTAGAAGGTCTCAGCAAGTCGTATGGAGATCATCTCGTTTTTAAAGAGGCCACTTTCACCATTGCGCAGGGAGACAAAATAGCCTTTGTAGGTAAGAATGGTGAAGGTAAATCAACCATGGTGAAGGCCATTATGGGTGAGATTGATTATGATGGTACGTTACAGGTGGGGCATAACAGCAAGATAGGCTATTTCGCGCAGAACCAGGCCGCACTGCTAGATGAGAATCTTACCGTTTTTCAAACTGTTGACGAAATTGCTCAAGGAGATGTAAGAACGAAAATTAAAGACCTATTGGGCGCATTTATGTTCAGTGGAGATACTATTGACAAAAAGGTGAAAGTGCTTTCTGGTGGTGAGCGCACCAGATTGGCCATGATCAAGTTATTACTACAGCCTGTTAACCTGTTAATCCTAGATGAACCTACCAACCACCTGGATATTAAGACCAAAGATATCCTAAAAGACGCCCTGAGAGACTTTGAAGGTACTATTATACTGGTATCTCACGATCGTGACTTCCTTGATGGCTTGGCAGAAAAAGTGTTTGAATTTGGCAATAAGCGTATAAGAGAACATTTCGAAGATATCAATGGCTTCCTAAGAAATAAGAAAATGGAGAACTTGAAGGAGATTGAGCGGGGAGAGTAGTAGCAAATAAAAACCGTCATTCCTGAATCATGGAGCAAAGCGCAATGATATCAGGAATCTCACAGTTCGATTAGTGTCATCTGAACAGCGAGATCTTTGCTCTTCACTTCGTTACGGGCGAGATGACGGTAAATGATTATAGTACTTATAATGGTTATTGCGAACGAAACGAAGTGCAGTGAAGCATTCTCAAACTTTCATTTACAGGCCATAGCAGCCCTCTTTCCATAGCCCCGAGATTACTTGGTCATATCTTCCTCGTAATTATCAGGTAGGGAGGGTGTCGATTCCAGCCATCGAATTAGCCTGAGCTTGTCGAAGGGTAGATGATCGGGACTGATTCATGATTTAATCAGATATCAATTGTTATGACCTTTTCAAACAGCTGTTTGCTTTTAGTATTAGCAGTCTATTTTTCATAGTCATTTTACACCATATTTTAATGGGTAGATGATCCTTTCTGAGAGCATTTGAAACATGAATAGTACCGAATAACACAAAATCAAATCATGGCATCATCTTCATCTCATGAAAAAGTAGATTTGCCTAAGGTTTATAGCCTACCTCAAACTGTAAACACTATGCGCTGCTGTTATATATTTAATTATCACTAGTGTCCGACTAAACTCTGGTCTAAGAAATTTTAGCGATTCTAAGCAAAAATAAAGTGGTTTTCTTCTAATCTGGAAAAGTGAGCCCTCTATGGACTAAATAAAGGGTATTGATTGGTTTTATATATTGTTTTTTGAAGTTCTAGGTCTGGATTGTTTAGAAAGCGGGTAAGGTGAACATAGGCCATCAAGTGAAACCTTACCAATGAGACCATATTAGAAAAGGCCCATCTTTTTTTTGATCTGTTTTCGGACTACTTCCATCAATAATAGACAGATCAGGGCACTCCAAATTTGGATCTCAATAGCATTTTGGTTGTCCCCCAGAAAATATTTGAGAGGAAAGTTCTGCTTCAGCTTTTTAAATAAAAGCTCTATCTGCCATCGGTATTTATAAATGGCCGCTATTGTGGCTGCTTCCAACTCCATATTATTGGTCATAAACACTAATAATTTATTATTGAGGTCATCATAATAGGCTATTCTTCTATTTTGAAGCTCTTGCACTTGTCCATCAGTCTTGAAACTGATAACAACTTTTTCATCCTTAAGTACACAAAAGTCTTTATCTTCAGGCAGTTCTAGCTCATCTATTGATTGATATCTGGCATTTTCTTTCATTCTGGTAATGTAAAATATCCCTTGATGACTCCACTGTGCGTATTGTCTATAATCGATATACCCTTTATCCATCACCACATAGGATCCTTCTGGGAGTTGTAATTGCTTTAAAAATGTATGATCATGCTGACTTCCCTTGGTCAACCGTACTAAACATGGCATTAATTCTGCCGCATGAATCATTACATGAGCTTTAATGCCTCCCTTGCTTTTGCCATCTTTTCTAGGGCGTCCTGCTACCTTGAGAATATCTTTAAACAGACTAATAATCGTTGAATCAACAATATAAAGTTTATTGAGAACTTCCATTCTCAAGCGGCTGTCCGGCAAAAGGTGCCGATACTTTTTAAACAATTTCATGTAAATGTCTGCAAAGACTATACTACTGCGTTTTTTGTTGCTATCTGATAAAGTGGAACGTCTGGGTATAAATTGAATACCTAAATGGATCAGTTTGTTTTGGCAGGCCAAAAGCCCCGTAGTAAGCTCTCTGAGAGCACTTGCCCCACTGAAACAGCAGTATAACATGCTTACTAGGTGATGCCAAGTATTCAATTTCTTGTAATATCTGTCAGATTGGTATTTTGATATTATTTGATTTAACACCGATTTATCTATCAGCGATAATAGTTGAGAAAAGATTGGCTGTCCGTAGAAATATGTATTTTTACTCATGTGTGATTTTTTGTTGTGGTAAACCGAAAATACACATTATGGGGCACTCTTGAAATTATTCAGAGGCCCCTATCTTTTTTCTCGGACACTAGTGTTTAATTATCAAAAAATGAATGGCAGTAAGTGTCGTTCCTTTGTGTGCGATATTACTTGCCAGTGCTAAAAGCACTTTTTTAAAGAGACAAAATAATGACAAGAAGAGATTTGATCCTGATTATTTTATTGTTTACATCCACGTTTGCCTTTGCTCAAAATTGTGATTGTAAAAGTAACTATGAATGGGTAAAGAAAACCTTTGAACAAAATGATGCAGGATTTCAGTATGTTTTAGAAACAAAGGGACAACAGGCTTACGAAGACCATAATACGAGGATACTGGGAAAAGTTAAAGCTGCTAATTCACTAACAGAATGTACTTCTATTTTAACCCGGATTATTCATTAGAATAATCAAAAGGAGGACTAGTAGACGATATGTTCAAGAATATTCCCTCCATCCAGGGTCTTCTTTTGGAGGGTAATGAGATTTTTAAAACCTTTTTATTAGCATGGTTTGCTGTCCAGGCTCCTAATGCAAAGCAATAGGATCTGAGGGTTGATAGGGTTGCTTTTCGATGATGGTTCAACGCAAAATGCCTGAATAAACTCATCAAATTGTAAGCCACCATGATAAAGCGAAAGGAGGCTTCTGTTGCCCAAAAATCTTGTAAACAAAAATTTTCAAGCCCAAAATCTTGTTTCAATTCCTTAATTCTGTTCTCACAATCGGCGCGGGTGTTGTACATGTTCCAAATCTGATCCAGAGGTAAATCCATATTGGTCACATAGCAACTATATCGATAGCCAGGCTGATCTTCAAAAAGTTCCTTGCCTCCTGCATGTGGCCTGATGTCAACTTGCTTTTTTACAATAATGTATCGTCTTGGCTTACCGTTTTCATGACTGAAAACCATCTCGTTCAGCTCTATTCCCTTTGCCAGTTTGACCCAATCTTTAAGCCCCCAAACTTCGCTTTTTACATTGGGGTACATGCGTACAGCCATAATGTAATTGAGGAGTTCTTCATCTAGATATGACATGATTTCTTCGTTGTAAAAACCACTATCGGCCCTTACCAGACCTACTTTTTGTCCTGCCAAGGCGTGCTTAAAGGTTTCTTCCATGAACTCCCTGCAACTACTACTGGCCGCTGTGTTGCCTGGCCTGAGCCATGCATTGGCCACCATTCTGGTTTGACTCACAAAGGCCATCAAGGGGTGATGTGAATTTCTCCCTCTTTTGTTGGGGTTATAACCTTTACTACTCCCTTGTTGATCTCCATATCGAGTGATCACAGTACTATCAAAATCAATGGTGAGTGCTCCTAAACGGAGCTGGTCAAAGAACCATTGTTGAAGCTCTGGAAATACTTCGTTGTTTAGGGATTGAGAGAATTTTCCAAAAAAACGACTGTAGGTACTTTGGCTAGGCATACCATCCCATCCAAAAATTGACTGTAAAACAGTATCATATCTCAACCAGTCACAATGGATGTATCTACTAGCCCCTGTCCAGATACTCAGCCAAAAACTCTCTACGATTTGCTTGGGGTCATACCCTCGGTTAGAACCAGGAGATGGAAGTGCCAGTTCGGCTAATTTTTCTCGTATCCCTACCTGATCGATAAATCGTTTCATTAAACTCATCCCTCCAAAGGGTGTCACTGGCTTGGAGGAATATTCAATGGGTAAAGACCCTATATTTTGAGTAACCATTCTGGTGATTTTTATACCTCATCAAAATCGATCTTTTTACACAATTATCGAAGGATTTTCTAAACTTTTAGTTTTCTAATGCATAATCAGGGTTTAACGGAGTGGTTAAAGTTCTTTCGTGATGGGCATTTGGCAATAAGACTTATTAATGATAAAGAGAAAGAAAAAACGGCATCATCTCAAAAAGAGTTTGATGACTGGGAAACTTATTCTGTTAAAGAAGAAAAGTTTAAAAAATACTTAAGAAAAAATAATCAACCAGATTATGAAGGTATTTGGGAAGTAGAATCTTTTCGAATAGGAATTAAGAAAGAAAAGGACACCTACATTGGTTTTATTATTGAATCAGATACCGAAAATTGGCAAAAAGACCAGGTGAAGCTAAAAATCAGTGAATCGAAAAATGAAACAAAGGCAGTTTTTTATAAAGCGGATCATTCTGCAGTTACTTCGGACACCGTAACAATGATGGGGAATAATCATTTGCAAATAGGAGAAGTCGTGCTTACTCGGCTTTATCCGGAAGTGGAAGATCAACCACAATTTGTTCAATATTTTAAGATGTTAAATGCTAAAGAGCCTTATTTAGAAGTTTTAAATAAGACTACTCTTTACTTAAGAATACCTTCATTTGAGGCTCATTATAAAAATCAAATCGACAGTTTGCTAGAGGTTAACAAAGCTAAAATCACTTCGACAAAAAATCTTATTATAGATATAAGAGATAATGGTGGTGGAAGTGATAGTTCTTATGATGGTATCATTCCTTATTTATATACTAATCCTATTAGGGTAGTTCTTCCTGAATTTCTTTCTACCAAACTGAATAATCAGAGGATGTTAGATTTAATCAATGATCCTAAATATGGTTTGGATGAAGCGAGTAAGAAATGGGCAAAGAGCATGTATGATAAGCTAGATAAAAAGTTAGGAGAATATGTAAGCTTGAGTGATAGTACTGTTTCAGTAGATAAAATGGATTCCGTTTATGCATATCCGGCAAATGTGGGTATAATCATTAATGAAGGTAATGCAAGTACTGCTGAGCAATTTCTGGGAGTGTTAGCTCATCTCTGTCTGCTTCCCTCCCAGGGGCTAGCCCCTGGGAGGGAATTTTTTATTTTTTGGTTTGACTGGTTTTTAGTTCCAGTTCCAATCTTCCCTCAAATCTAATGGCTAATTGCTGCACCGTCAAACCCCAATTCCGCAAAGGTGAAGTCCATTTTTTCTCAATACGTCTGCAAACTAAGTAAACTAATTTCATCAAGGCCATATCACTGGTAAATGCTCCCTTACTCTTGGTAACTTTTCTTACTTGTCTATGAAAGCCCTCCACTGGATTTGTAGTGTATATTAACTTTCTTATGGGTTTACTGTAATCGAAATAAGTGCTAAGTAGTTCCCAGTTATCATTCCAAGATCGTATCACCACAGGATATTTCTTTCCCCATTTTTCTTCCAGTTCTAATAAAGCAGTCTCTGCCTGATCTTTTGTGTCTGCTTGATAAACTAATTTAAGATCTTGTATAAACACTTTCTGTTCTTTACTGGCTACATATTTCAAGCTATTTCGAATCTGATGAACTACACAAAGTTGAACATCTGTTTGTGGGTAGATGGAGTGTATCGCTTCACTAAAACCTTTCAAGTTATCAGTGCAGGCTATCAAAATATCTTTCAAGCCTCTATTTTGTAGCTCAGTAAGTATCTGAAGCCAAAAATTAGCTCCTTCGCTTTCTGATAGGTACATGCCCAATATCTCCTTGTTGCCCTGCTTATTGATCCCTAAGATATTATAAAGGGCTTTATGCTTCACCTTACCTTCATCTCGCACCTTGAAATGCATGGCATCTAGCCAAACAATACAATAGACCGATTCTAATGGCCTATTTTGCCACTCCTTTACTTTAGGGATCACTCGGTCTGTGATATCACTTAACACCTCTGTTGATATATTTGTGTCATACATCTCCTTGATGTGCTCTTGAATATCTCTCAAACTATTACCTAGCCCATACATGGCTATTATTTGCTTCTCAAGATTGTCTGCCAGTATACGCTGGCGTTTCTCTACTATTCTTGGCTCAAAGCTGCTATGACGATCTTGAGGAGTATTTATCTCAACGTCTCCTAAACTACTCTTAACTGTTTTCTGGCCTTTGCCATTGCGCTTATTGCCATGAGAGCGTCCTTTTTCTTCACTGGATAGGTGATCCTCCATTTCTGCTTCCAGAGCTTCTTCTAAGAACTCCTTCAACATGGGGCTGAAAGCCCCATCCTTACCAAATAGAGATTCTCCTTTTAAAAATTGTTTAAGTGCTTTTTCCTTTAATTCTTCTTTCTCTTGTTTGTTCATTGCTCTTTAGTCTAAACATTATTTCTTTATATCCAAAGTTTAGACAGAGATGAATTGACAGTCTCCAATTTCTGTTGGCTGCAAAACAAAGTAAAAAAGTAAAGCTTTTCGGTGTGACTACTTTTGGAGCATTAGACATTTCAAATATGTTTTTTACAGAAATCCCCTTTCCAAGAGTTTAAATTGTGGTATTCTCTTTCAAGAAGTATGAGAATTCCTGGCCTTGCTATTGATGGTAAAGGATTACAGCCAGACTTTTATTTGGATAAAAGCATCCCTCATTATCAATGGACTGGATATGTGAATAAAGTGCTTAACGAGTAGCACTATAGCTTGAAAATAAGGTAGGAGAGAGTATACTCCTGCCTTTTTATATTGCTTGTTACTTTTTTGGTACTTAATAACGATAATTAATGAGCATGACCATTAGCCTTAGTAAGTACTTTTATGATCTGAATCAAAAATATTTTAGATTCAAAACATTAAAAAGAGGAATATAGAAGCTTTACATTAGCTATTGTGTAGAAAAGACGATGATTAAAAAGTACACCCAACTATTAGAAGATATTAAGGCAGGAAAAATCAAGCTTTCTGAATTTTTATACGAAGAAAGAATCGATGAAAATGGATATTCAGATGACAAAAATGCTATCAGGAGATTTCAATTATTAATTGCCTTACAGTATAATCCCAGCTTAAGAGATGAAGAGATGTTAGTACAGCTTTTTAAAGCTGAAATTGAAAATCATAGAAAAGCTACTTTTCAAGGTGTATACCCAGCATTAAGCCTTAATGCTTTTTTGCTTTCTCAATACGCTAACCCCAAATACGCTGAACTTTTCCTAAAGGCAAAACAGGCTAATTTTGATACTCACTGTGGTTTTGAATATCAATTTCTGGTGTCTGCAGGGATACCTGAAACTTACCAGTTTATAAAACAAGCAGAACCTAACGTAAAAGACGCCTTTTACGAGTATGTGGGCATGTCTGCAAATACTTGCTATATATCAGAAACTGAATTAGAAAAGTGGAAAGAATACTTGGCGGAAGTGTATCCAGATGAACTGATTATTAATGGAATTCTAGATGAGATTCAGCTGGCTATTGATTTGGATGAGACTGATATTCTTAAGCAGAAAGTTAAAGAATGGTACCACTCAAAAAGCTCCTGGAGCAAAGATGAATTAAATAACCTTGTTTACTTCACCAAAATAATTCAGGATGTATCTACCCAAATCTGGGCAAATGAAGAGTTACTTAAGTTCAAATCATCGGATTGGGATTTTGCGTGTCAGCTTTTGTATATATCAGAATTACTAATTCAGCAGAATTTTTATGACCAAGCATGGAAGCGAATTAAGGAGGCTCATCAGTACTTGGAAAGAATTTCTGAATGGAATACTGCAGGACTGGGAAGAGATTTGGTAGAATGTTCTTTTGACATTGTTTTGGGAGTTGATGACAAGAATAATAGTATTGCTAAAGAAGCATTTCAATGGGCTTCTGATAACGTAAAGCAAATGGAAAACTTGCATTTGGATCTACTGGAGAAAATTATTCAAGCAGGTAATTTAATGGGTGATAGTGGATTAAATCATCAATTCAGTGAGATTTTAGAAAAAGAGCGTAAGGAATTAGACAAGTTAATGAATAGGAAGTGATTTTTATAGCAGAGGCAGGCAGTGGGGTTTACATTTTCGTGCGAAATCGGTGGTTAGAGGCTTCCCTGTGTTGATATTCCATAATATGAGCTAGTAGAGGTCATTATTTGGAGCTCCCTTTTTGATGCGACCAATATTTATAGGTGGCTATTGAGTCAATATAAATTCTAAGAATATGAAAATTTATTAACTTAGACTGGAAATAGCAAATCGGATTTCTTTCACAAGATACTTAGATAATGCACATCTTCATCAAACCTGAGCATGAATGAATTTAACCAAAAAACAAGTAGTTCTCTTATCGCCTTTTTTAATTATTGCTATCAATTTTGAGGGTGCCTTTGTATTTGGAAGTGTTATTGGTAAGTGGGCATTTATCCCAATAATATTAATTGAATGGGGTGTGTTTCTATATTTTATATTTAAATACACTGCTAGTGAAACGAGAAAAGCATGGCTACAAAAATCAAAAGGTGCCTTCGGCTGGAATATTTTAGCTCTATTCATTGGCCTTCTTCCGCTTCCTCTCTTTTTAATGCATTTTGATACTTTGGCAGTATGGCATGTTTGGCTACCCTGGATTGTGTTGGCTCTGATAAACCCTTGGCTGGAAGAATTTTATTGGCGTGGACTACTTTTTAACTACACTAAGGACTGGAATAAATGGATGGCAATAATGTTCACCAGTTTAGTATTCGCTCTCAATCATGCGGTTTTTGGTGTGAATTCAGAATTGAATAGGGGATTAACTGTTATCATTTCCACTTTCGTTATGGGAGTTGTTTGGGGGCTTGTCTTTAAAAAGACAGAAAGTTTGAGGTGGATTATAATAGCTCATTTCCTAGTTGATTTTTTTAACCTATCAGCAGCTTCTTTTTTAGATTTATATGAGAAAGCAGGGTCGTGATGTGTTATTCTAAATCAGTTGTATGTAGAAATGATGTTTTGCTTCGTCAATTTCATTTGAAGTGCAAACCCACTTAATCCACACTCCGCTGGTAAGCATTTCAACACAAAAAAGGCAATAATAAATAAAAAGGAAATCACCTTTTAGGAAGCTTTCGGTGCAAGTTTTTACCGTTTTGTGTTCAATTTTTGGGAGGCATATTTTTAAATCTGTCTTATGTGCTATGTTAGGTGATGGCATCTATTATCCTGCTAAAGTACCATTCAGATTCATTTTGTGTATAATTTTGAGCTTTACTGCCTATCTCTATTTTGTTCATTTAGCTGTAAACTAGTGATTGTTAATCGGCTATATCGGTAATTCATCGCTTAAAAATACTAGTGGGCTTGCAAGGGTTGATGCTTAAGGGGGCAACTACTATCTTAGTATCAATTAAAGCCAACTATAGACAACAGAAAATCCCTTGAGGCCAGGTCTTCAAGGGATTTTTTGTTTATATAGGTTAATAAAAATTATGGATTTATATATTTAATAATTCTCATTTTACACTTGTAAGTTATGAGTGATTATTAAGTTTCAAAATAAAAAACGGAACTGTACCTTAGCAACAGTTAAAGCCAACTATAGACAACGAAATATCCTTTGGGGCAAGGCCTTAAAGGATATTTTGTTTTATAGCTCTTCGTTTCAGTTTCTTTATATCTTTTATTATATTCATCTAAGCCTTATTATACAAATGATGACGTTTCTAAAAAATTTACTTTGCTGTATGGTCTTGGGTTGGGTAGTAGTATCCTGCAAAACGGATAATGAACCCGCTCCTGAGATTGACTGTGACCAGTCGGGTTTAGAGTTGGAACTTACGCCTACTGCTGTATCTGAGTGTGGTGCTACAGACGGAGAAATTGCTGTTGCAGTCTCTGGAGGTGAAGGTAATATAACTTTAAGCTTGAATGGAGGTAGCTTCCAAAATACATCTGGTTTTACAGGATTGCAAGCAGGTACATATTCGGTCATTGCGCAAGATATAAATGGATGCACTGTATCATCATTTGCCACTGTAGGTATCAACGGATCACAGGTGTCAATAGACGAAGTTACAACCCAGAATGCTGGTTGTGGTCAGTCACAAGGTGTGATTACAGTTCAGGGTACAGGAAGTGGCGATTTGCAATACCGTTTAGACAATGGTGCTTTTCAGTCGTCTTCACAGTTTACCGATCTAAGTGCCGGTAATTATGATGTTACTATTCAAGATGCCAGCGGCTGCTCTACTTCAGCCCGGGCAGTAGTACTCAATGGAACATCATATGCTGATGAGGTCAGCAGCATAATCAATACCAGCTGCATAAGAAGTGGCTGTCATGATGGCTCGCAGGGAGCCAGCCTCAACTGGTCATCTTTTGAGAATGTGCAAAATAGGGCTTCTGCCATAAAAAGTCAGACTCAGTCAGGCAATATGCCACCGGAAGGGGAGACCATCAGTGATCAGGAGATAGCTACTATAGCCTGCTGGGTAGATGATGGCGCTCCAAATAATTAACAATTCATATGATTTTTTCAAGGCTAATTCACGATCTTTAATCCATTCTGAATAGATAGATAAGTCCTTATTAAAAATCATGAATATGCTACGTAATACATTTTTCCTCTCGTTTGTTGTATTGTTTTGTTTACTAGAAGCGTGTAAGCCTATGGAAAAGGAAGAAAAGCTGATTTATTCATGGCCTGAGCATGGCATTACCTATGAAATATTTGTCCAGTCGTTTTGTGATTCAGATCAAGATGGTAAAGGAGATATTAAAGGAATGGAGTCTAAGCTACCTTATTTGCAAGACTTAGGGGTGGAAGCAGTATGGTTAATGCCTATTATGCCTTCTCCTTCATATCACAAATATGATGTTACAGATTATAAAAATATCCATTCTGATTATGGCTCTTTAGATGACTTTAAGCATTTTGTAGATTCCGCCCATGCTCATGACATCAAAGTGGTTATAGATCTTATTATTAATCACACTTCATCACAACATCCGTGGTTTCTGGAGGCCATAAAGGGAAAAGATAATCCTTACAGAGACTATTTCGTATGGGCAGATAAAGATTCAATCGCCGAGGAAATATCTAAAAAGGAAACAGCGTTTGACTCAGGTAACATCACCCAGTGGCACGCAGTGAATGGTGATTCTACAGCAGAACACTACTATGGTTATTTTACAGGAGAGATGCCTGACCTTAATTATGATAATCCTGAGGTGAGGGAAGAGGTGTATAATATAGGTAAGTTTTGGCTTCAGGATATTGGGGTAGATGGTTTTAGATTAGATGCTGCCAAGCACATTTATCCGGATGAAAGGGCCGAAGATAGTCATGCTTTCTGGGAAGAATTTAAGGGAGAGATGCAAAAAGTTAAGCCCGATGTGTATCTGGTAGGAGAAGTTTGGGCTAATACAGAAACGCAGTCTCCTTATGCTAAAGGCTTTTCGTCTTTATTTAATTTTGACCTGGCCTATAGTATCTTAAAATCCATTGAAGAAGGAACCGATGGATCTGCTTTCGTTTCAGGTCATGGTTTGGAGATGGACATGGACAAATCATTGGTAGAGCGCTTTAAAGAGAATAAAGAAGCTTTGCAAAAGGTGAATCCTGATTTTATTGTAGCCACTTTCTTGAGTAACCATGATCAGAACAGGGTAATGAGTGTGCTGGAAGATGATGAGAAAAAGGCTGCCGTGGCTGCTTCAATATTATTTACCTTGCCAGGCGCTCCGTATTTGTATTATGGCGAAGAGATAGGCATGAAGGGTATGAAACCTGATCCTAATATCCGTGAGTCTTTCTTATGGAATAAAAAGGAGGCTGATGACTGTCGTGCGACCTGGATAAAAGCTGAGTATTCTACGGATAAAAAAGTAGCGCCATTATCAGTTCAAATGGAAGATCCAAACTCTTTATTTAATCATTATAAAAAAATGATCAGGTTAAGAAGAAGTAGTGAAACGCTAACTAAAGGTGATATCGATTATGTGGAAATGAACAATAAAAACCTGATATCATTTGTTCGTGTTAATGGAGAAGAAACCTTGTTGGTAATCCATAATATTTCTGCTGAAGCTCAGGAATTGGATAGTGAAATATTAGGAGATAAGTCTTTGTATTTCTCTTCTGCTACTTGGGATGAAGGTGCGCCAATAGCTCCTTACTCTACACTGATATTGAAATAGTAAAAAAAAGGCTTCCAGGTATATTTCATCCCGGAAGCCTCTTTAATATTAAAACTAATTGACTTTCTTAATTGATTGTAATTCAGCAACTTATTTACTGTTACTTCCAGCCTTTACTTGTAGTGAGGTTGGAGATATGTGCCAAGTGGTGATTGCCATGCCAGGCATACATTCCTATGGCTAATTTAAGCGTTACTTTATTATTGTTATCAGGGTGAACGAAGAATTTATTCAGTTCATCTTCCTTTAAACCACGGAGTAAATATACCCATTTTTTATGTAGTGCTTCTATAAAATTTAAAGTCAATTCTATTGGTCCTTCCTCGCTATCAAAAAGCTCAGCCCAGGCTTTTTCGTTATAGGCTTTTATAATAGGTTCGTCCTCAGTCAAAGTCCATTTAAATCTAATATAACTGTTCAGGTGGCTGTCACCAATATGGTGAACTACTTGTCTGAGTGTCCAGCCACCAGGCCTGTAGGGTGTATCCAGTTGAGCATCATTAAGACCTTCTACAGCTTGTTTCAGCTTTTCAGGTAGCATCTCTATCTGCTGTATCCAGCCAGAGATTTCAGCTCCTTGTTTTGGTGCTGATTCGTTAAACTTACCAATTGGGTACTGTAATGATGCCTGGTCCATTATGTTAAATTTCCTGAATAAAGGGTTCTAGTTTCTCTATAGTTACATGTTCCATAATCACTATTTTGAACCATTTAGGGTCATTATGATTATCAGGGACAAGGCCATACTTTTTGGCTACTTCGTTTGAAATATCATCAGCTTTAATGGTTACAATATTAGAACCATTCTCTCTATAATAGGAGATGCTTCTGGCATCTAACTCAGCACAAAGCCAATCGGCACGGTTTAAAAGTACTAGAATTTTCTCTCTCCATCCGTATGGTCCATAGGTCATAAGTATCATCCATACAGCAATAGCGTTAGCACCGCTTCGGCTACCGATAAGTGTAAAGTCTTCGCCTTCAATGTATTTCGCTTCTTTAGTATTGGCATATTTAATAAGGCCTTTTCTTATTAAAAATATACCCGTTCCGTATGGTGCCTGCAGCATTTTGTGAGCATCCAGCGTTACTGATGACACTTCTGCATTAGCAAAATTCAAAGGATTGCTTTCATCTGCAAAAGGATAGAAAAAGCCTCCATAAGCACCATCTACATGTATTTTGTAGGTGCAGTCATGTTGTTTTAGTACTGACGCATAAGTATCTATATGGTCTACAGAACCAAACATGGTAGTCATCATATTGGCGATGACAATGAAGTATTTTCTACCTTGACCTTGCTGCTCTTCAATAATGGTAGAAAGGTGTTCTGCTGTGGGTTTTCTATCCTCATCTACTTTCACATAGGCAATAGGTAATGCAAATACATTAGCGGCCTTGCTCATGGAGTAATGACTGTCTTCAGAAGTAATAATGCATATCTCCTCATTAGAGCATCCATATGCTTCTTTGAAATAATTTCTGTAAACCCAAACGGCCTGCATATTGGCTTCGGTGCCACCAGAGGCTACATAGCCATCAAACTCATCGGGTTCTCCTTTTAATATTTCTTCAGAGCATATTCTTATAAGCTCTTTTTCTATTTGCTGTGTACCTTGGAAAAAGCTCTCTGATTTTCCTAAAGTATGACAACCGATGTGGTTAGGGTTATGAATAAGCGTAGACAAATAAGGGGCATTGCTCAAGAAAGGAGCATCCTGATAAAACACCTTGTTATCTAAGTGGGAGGCAGGAATCCCTAAAATGTTCGATTCATAATAATTTACATTTTCCCCAAGTGCACTAAATACCTTCTTTCTTATCTCTTCAGGAGATAATTTCTTCCAGATTTTCATAAATTTTAATTCAATGAATAAACAAGTATTGGTCTGAATCTCATGCGATTCATAGGTGATAGGTCGGGCCAAATATAGGAAAAATACCTATGTGGAATTACGAAGAAAAATAAATTCTTGTTGTTTAAAAATTTATGCTAGATTTGTAATATTAATATTTGAATGCTCTTATCAAGAAAGGCTGAGGGAAATGGCCCGTTGAAGCCTTAGCAACCATCCTGAAATATAGGTAAAGGTGCTAAATCCATCTCCAGAAAAGGAGGAAGATAAGTTAGATTAGGCTTTTACAAAAAATAAAAATATAAGCTCTTCTGACTTGTCAGAAGAGCTTTTTTTATGCCAAATGAATGAGTAAGAAGAAGATACCATATTTAAGACTGAGCGGGCTGGAGCCATTAGTGATTACTCCTGAATCTAATTTTGTAAATATAGGAGAGCGAACTAATGTTACGGGATCAAGGAAGTTTCTCAGACTTATACAAGAGGAGAATTTTGAAGAGGCATTATCCATTGCACGAGATCAGGTAGAAGGCGGAGCGCAGATACTTGATGTGAATATGGATGAAGGGATGCTGGATGGTGAGCAGGCCATGGTGAAGTTTCTTAACCTGATAGCTTCAGAGCCGGAGATATCTAAGATCCCTATAATGGTGGATTCATCTAAATGGCCCATTATAGAAGCTGGCCTGCGATGTGTTCAGGGTAAAGGAGTGGTGAATTCTATCAGTCTTAAAAATGGAGAAGAGGAGTTTTTAGAGCATGCCCGCAAAATAAAGATGTATGGAGCTGCGGTAGTAGTCATGGCTTTTGATGAAAATGGGCAGGCAGATAACTATGAAAGAAGGATCTCCATATGTGAAAGGTCCTATCGGATATTAGTTGATAAGATCAATTTTCCGCCTCAGGATATCATTTTCGATCCTAACATTTTCCCGGTAGCTACGGGTATGGACGAGCATAGAAAAAATGCTATCGACTTCTTTAAGGCTACCAAATGGATCAGAGAAAACCTTCCTGGAGCTAATGTGAGTGGTGGGGTGAGTAACGTATCTTTCTCATTTAGAGGTAATAACACGGTAAGGGAAGCCATGCATTCGGCTTTTCTATATCATGCCATTAAAAACGGTATGAATATGGGCATAGTAAACCCAACTATGCTGGAGGTCTATGATGAAATTCCTAAAGATCTGCTGGAGCATGTTGAGGATGTGTTGCTAGATAGGAGAGAAGACGCCACAGAAAGACTGCTTGATTTTGCCGAGACAGTAAAAGGAACGGCTAAGCTTAGAGTAAAAGATGATGCTTGGAGAAAAGGCACGGTAGAAGAGCGGCTTTCTCATGCTTTAGTTAAAGGAATAATAGACCATATCGATGAAGATACTGAAGAAGCCAGAGCTAAACTAGGTCATCCTTTATTAGTGATTGAGGGTCCGTTAATGGCCGGAATGAACGTGGTAGGAGATCTTTTTGGAGAGGGTAAAATGTTCTTGCCTCAGGTGGTGAAGAGTGCACGGGTTATGAAGAAGGCCGTGGCTTATCTGGAGCCCTTTATGGAAGAGGAGAAGAGAAAGAATAAGTCGGTAGAAAATGCGCCTAAGATTTTGCTGGCCACCGTAAAAGGAGATGTCCATGATATTGGAAAGAATATAGTAGGAGTGGTATTGGCCTGTAATAACTATGAAATTATAGACTTAGGGGTTATGGTGCCTACAGAAAAGATCCTGGCAGAAGCCAAAAAGAATAATGTAGATGTTATTGGTCTGAGTGGGTTGATTACCCCTTCGTTAGATGAAATGGTGGGCGTAGCAGAAGAGATGCAGAAGCAAAATTTTCAAGTGCCGCTGATTATCGGGGGAGCCACTACCAGCAGAATACATACTGCCGTAAAAATAGATCCTGCTTACAGTGGAGCTGTGGTGCATGTGCTTGATGCTTCCAGAAGTGTGCCTGTAGTAGGGGAGCTCATTGGTAAAAACACCAAAGATGCTTTTCATACTAAAATAAAGAATGAATATAATGACCTGCGCGAGGGACATTCTACCAGAAAAACGGAGAAGAATTACATACCTCTACAGCAGGCCAGAGAAAATAAAGCAAAGATTACCTGGGAGGGTTATCAGCCACCAAAGCCTAATTCCTTAGGGGTTAAGGTATATAAAGAGTATCCATTAGAAGAAGTTAGAGCGTTCATAGACTGGACACCATTTTTCCAAACCTGGATGCTCAAAGGTAAATTCCCGAAGATTTTTGAAGATAAGGTGATCGGGGAAGAGGCCAAGAAGCTATATGCCGATGCAAATGCTATGTTAGATGAAATTATAGCGGAAAAGCAATTAACGGCTAATGCCATTATTGGTCTTTTTGAAGCGAAAGCCGATGGTGATGATGTAGATATTATAACTCCCGATGGAAAAACAGAACGCTTTCATTTTTTAAGGCAGCAGGGTAAGAAAGGTCAGAAGATACCTAACTTGTCTCTTGCCGATTATATTGCACCCCAAGAAACGGGCATTGAGGACTATATGGGCATGTTTGCTGTAACAGCTGGTGTGGGTATAGAAAAGCTTATAGAAAAACATAAGGCCAACCACGATGACTATAATGAAATTATGGTTAAAGCTCTGGCTGATAGACTGGCTGAAGCCATGGCTGAGCTTATGCACTATAAAGTTAGAACAGAGCTGTGGGGTTATTCTGCCAATGAAGAACTGAATAATGAAGATCTGATCCGAGAGAAATACCAGGGGATAAGGCCTGCGCCAGGATATCCGGCTTGTCCTGACCATACAGAGAAACCATTATTATTTGAGCTTTTGGATGTTGAAAAACATACCGGTATATTCCTTACAGAATCTAATGCTATGTATCCGGCATCATCAGTGAGTGGTTTTTATTTTTCACATCCTAACTCACGTTATTTCGGCTTAGGAAAGGTGGAGAAAGATCAGGTGGTAGATTATGCCAATAGGAAAGATATGTCTGTAGAGCTGGTAGAAAAATGGCTCGGACCTAACTTAGCTTACTAACAATTAGAAAATAATGTCATTTAAGGTGACATACAAATTTATAAATCATGAAGATTACAGAGCATATTGCTAATGCTAAAAAGACACTGTTCTCATTTGAGATATTGCCGCCTCTAAAAGGGGAAAACATTCACAAATTATATAAGCACATAGATCCTTTAATGGAGTTTAATCCTCCCTTTATAGATGTAACCTACCACAGAGAGGAGTTTGTGTATAAGAAGCATGAAAATGGTTTGCTTGAGAAGAAATCAATCAGAAAGAGACCAGGGACTGTAGGTATTTGTGCGGCCATTAAAAACAAGTATAATGTAGATACAGTACCGCATATTATTTGTGGCGGCTTTACTAAGGAAGAGACCGAAAACGCACTTATAGATTTGGATTTCCTGGGTATCGATAATGTTCTTTTACTTCAAGGGGATGCTATCAAAACGGAATCTATGTTTGTAGCTGAAAGAGGTGGACATAAGTATGCTTCGGAACTCATTGAGCAAGTAGTTAAAATGAATAATGGCCAGTATCAGGATGATGAACTTTTAAATGCCAATCACACTGATTTCTGTATAGGTGTAGCGGGCTATCCTGAAAAGCACTTTGCGGCCCCAAATCTTAAAGTAGACCTTAAATACCTTAAAATGAAGGTAGATTTAGGAGCAGATTATATTGTAACTCAAATGTTTTTTGATAATAATAAATTCTTTGAGTTTGTGAAGCAGTGTAGAGAAGCTGGAATCAATGTGCCTATTATTCCAGGCCTGAAGCCACTTACCACTAAGCGTCAGCTTAATGTGCTGCCAAGGATTTTTTACATAGACCTACCAGAAGAGCTGGCTGATGCGGTGGACAAATGCAAGACCAATGAAGAAGTGAAGCAAGTAGGTATAGAATGGACTATTCAGCAGTCAAAAGAGCTGGTTGATTTTGGCGTGCCTGTTTTACATTACTATTCTATGGGCAAATCAAACTCTGTTTATGAAATAGCCAAAGAGCTTTTCTAAGATTTTGAATTTTGACAATGTGTCAGCGATGTAGACATAATGTCTTTAATATTCCATTGGTATAACTCTTGTTGTTTAAACAGCAAAACAATGGAGGACATTATGAAATATGATCATGATATGAACTGGGTGAGAAAAGTTTTGCAGAGCGCGGATATTATGAATACCTTCAACGGAGGCAGCATATCTCCCCAGGTACAAATAAAGAAATCAGATAATTATAAACAGATTAATTCAAGAGTTCCAGGAGTTAGTCCTGAAGAACTTAGAGTAGAAGTTATCAATGGCAATCTTATCATATATCATAACGTAGTCTTTGACGCCAGTCAGCAGGAGTTTGTAGTACCTCACGTGGTACTGTCACATACTTTAGAACCTCATATAGACAAGATGGGGATAAATGCTAATTATGAAGATGGCGTTTTAAAGGTAATTCTACCTTATGATGATATGCAGACCGATTTTCATAGAAATATAGATATTGATATCAGTATGTAAGATTTTACATCACAAAAAAGCCCCGCAAGAATTATTCTTGCGGGGCTTTTTTTTCTGCGGTTTTTATGCAAACAAAAAGTTAAACTCTTTGAATCATATTGACTTATTTGACTAGAGGTCATGCTGAGACCTAACATTTGTTTCAATCGTACCAAGCAGAATGACAAATCATTGGTTTGAAGGTATACATCAATCTATTCTATTAAGTTAGATTTTTCAAATACCAGTCACTTTGGATTATCTAGTCTCTGTGTTCCATCGCTTAGGCTCTTTACTTTTTTACAATCGATCAAAAAAGTAACAAAAAACTCTTTCTTGCTGTGAGGTCTTCCGCTCACTGAAGCATTTCATAGTCATGAACTGCCACTAAGGACTTGAGAAAAGCCTGTTTTTCAATCCTATTTCATCGCACGACGGTACAGTAAGATGAAACTCAAGGCGAGTCACACTGAGCCGCGTCGAAGTGTAGACGATCGGTGCTGATTCATAATTTATCACATCTTAACTGTTTTGATATTTTATATGCTATTTGCTTATAATGTAATTGGTAGGCAACTCGAAGCAAAGACCGGGCTTATGGAAGCTTATCTCCCTTTTTCCTAATCTACCAACTCCTTAAGTTCTTCATCACTCAATTTAAAAACGCAGATTCGGGCAAACCTTCCTGTTAAATAAGAACGGCCTAGTACTACAAGTCCTTCATCTTCTGTTTTTGAAAATCCAGCGACTTCATAGGTGTTTCCAAAGCCTAAGTATTTAGTGCCTACCAGTGTTCCACTACTGGCCTCGAAAGCGAGTAGCACTATCTGTCCATTTTTAGTATTACTGGCAAATAGAGCGGTCTCTGTTCCGTTAATTGAAATGGATTTTACCATAACCGGGGCATTGCTTACTAGTTCTGGAAAGGTATTTCCTTCTAGGTCATCAACAGATCTAATGCTTAATGACTCTAATTCTGTTCTGGGTACCACATAATTGTCTCCTGAGTTATAACGGCTTAGAGAGATGGTATTATTAGCCAATTGTATTACTGAGCTTATGGCCGATTCTCTGTGAACTCCCTGCAACACACCTTGAACATCATCATCTTCATTTAAACTGGTGAAAACCAGTGAGAGGGTATAATTATAAAATCCATTGAAGTAATAGGTCTGGTTATTCATTTTTCCGATGGCATAAGGGGGCTTAGGGCCTGTAGTTTTAAAGCCATCCAGAATAGTTCTTGCAGGCTCACCATCTTCTGAAGTGCCGGCGCCAATAGTAAACGAAGCGGACCGGGATACAGCTCCCGCAACTGATAACTCTGAGCATACGGTCAATAAATCACTATTACTATAGCTTAAAAGCAGGATGTTGCCTTCTGTGGTGGCAGAAGTAGCCAATGGCGAGGTAAACTGCGTTTCAATAGGATCGGCTAAAGTACCTGTATTGTCTACCATAAAAATGAAAGCTCTTAAATCAGACTCGCGCATAGCCATGAAGTAGAAATTGCCATTGATTTTCATTAATTCACCTACAGGGTGAACATATTCATCGCTTAAATCTTGTTCTTGCTCAAACTCTCCCTGCTCGTCTACCTTCATTAGCCTTACACCGGCAAAGTAGCTGTCTTTTTGGGTGGCAGCCAGTATGAGGTACCCGCCATCACTAGTTTGCTTAATATCGATAGGTATGTATGAGGCTTCATAGTCATTGTGATCATAGATCTTCAAGAAAGAAGAGGCCGGGTCAGCTTCATTATCTCCTATATCACAACTGCTTATAGCAAAAGATATACATGCGAGTAAAAGAAGATGGTATATGTTTTTCATTGGTATTATTAAAATCCTTAATAGACAATTAGTTAAACGAATCATAATTTTTGCTTATGAATCGGAGAGGAAATAGCAAGGCAAAGTTGATAGATACGTTTCTCATTTCTATATCATCAAGGGCATCGCCTATGCCAGTAAGCTCATTTTCAGAATACCGATTTTTCACATTGGCAATATTATTCATGCCATATCGGTAGGTGGCATCAAAAACCAGTCTCAGGTTCCAAAAGTCATAACTTACTCCAATACCCCCTGCAATACCTACTGATGATTTAATGTAAGTGTCTTTTGCTCCAATGGTGGTTTCCTCATTATCAAAAGGGCCGGCACCACCTGAGGCATTATCTATACCTGAGGTCTTAAGGTGTTTGTTGGCCCCAACCAGGGTGCCACAATACCCTCCAAATTGAATAAATGGCCTGATGTTCTCTCTAGTGAGATCATATTTAATGAATAAAGGAAATTCAATATAATCCAATAGGTTCTCCTGGTCATATTGTATGGTAAGGCTGTTGCCATTGGCTCCATTCCATTGGTATAGGTTGGAGTAGGAGTAGCGCTGCCTGCGGTAATTAGGCTGCAAACTGAAAGAAAAACCTTTATGATATAAGGTGATCTCTATACCTGCCTGGCCACTTAGCTGATCCATACCCAGCGTGTTATACTCCTTTTCAGTTCTGGAGGCATTATAATTAATTGGACTAAAAGCACTATAGGAGGTGGTAGGGCTTACCTCACTTATGTTGGCTCCTGCACGGAAGCCTAACCACCATTGGGTGTTCATAAATTTATCGTTTGGTTGCGGTCTTTTTGTCTGGTAGCCAGAATACATACGGTTCTTTTTTTTGACCGTATGTGAAGCTGTGGCTCATCAGCATCAGCATGCATACCAAGACTGCTAATAGGTACTTCATTATTTATGGTTTGGTAGAAGTTGTGTTATAAAAATCGATTTTATTGAATAATGAGTTTTTTGGTTTCTTGTAGTAAACCTGCATCTATCTGATAGAAATACATACCAGGTTCTATGTCTGCAAGATTCACATTTACCTCATGTTCTCCCGGACTTTTTTGCTCCTGCATGATAGTCTTAACCGTTTTGCCTTTGATGTCTATAATTTTAAGATTAACCATCACTTCACTGTTAATGTAAAATGACATAGTGGTTTGGCCTTTTGCAGGGTTAGGGTAAGCATTGCGCAAAGCAAATCGCTCATTGAAAAAGCCTTCAGTTCCGGTTATAGTCTCATCAAAAAGGTTGAGTGGTTCATAGAAGCCATCACCATCTTCTTTGGGGCCATCATAGAAGTTAGTGTCAGTGTCATTACCCATAACTATACCATCGTTAAGGCCTCCCAGCTGATCTTTAGGTACCTTTAACCAATCATGGAGCAGGTTAGCATAGATTTGTCTGTAGTCATATTGCATGTCTACATTGGCGGGGCCACCAGTAAGGTCCATGTTGGTGCCAGTTACACCTCCTTTTACATACTTTCCGAATAAGAACATCGGTCCGCCTTTACCATGATCGGTACCATAACTTCCATTAGATTTTATTCTTCTTCCAAATTCAGAAATGGTCATAGTCACTACCCGGTCTTCTATGCCTCTGGCCCTTAGGTCTGCCTGGAATGCTTGCATAGCGGAGCTGATATGGTACATGAGTGCAGCGTGCAATCCCATAGTAGAATCATGACTTTCTACTTGGTCTGCATGGGTGTCAAAGCCACCGATTTTTACCATGTAAACTTTGGTTTTAGCTCCACCTGAGATAAGTCTGCTTACCACTTGTAATTGACCAGAAAGGCCGTTTCTTTGGTAGCTTTTAGGGGCACTAAAAGGATAGGTCTCTGGGTAAGGAACACTGGTTGCAGGGGCGTTATTGTATACATTGAGAAGTCGCTCTGCGTACTGTTCTGTTTTATCTTCCAGCCCCAATATCCACTCCATTTCTTTATAATAAGGAGAGTTCTGCAAATAAGCAGGAGGGAGGCCTCTCGGATCCAGTTCTACATCATCAAACCCAACCAGTCCATTAAGAACTTCTACAAAAGCCTCTGGGTTATTGGGTAATGAAACAGAGGTAGGTATGTTTCCCTTCTGGTGAAAAAGCAAAGATACGTCACTACCTAATTCAATAGCTAGAGGGTCTGGCATATTGGCATTAGGGAAATCGTCAGGGTACTGCTCAGGAGCATATTGCTTGGATAAATATCTACCAACCCATCCTGAATCTTCATACCTGTCAAAACCAGCTCCCATTAACCAGATGTCTCTTCCTCTAAAATGAGAACCATTGTTTTTGGGATAGGAAACACCTTGGACAATATTGATTTTCCCTGTGTCATACATGCTCTTAATACCTGTCATGTCTGGGTGCAGACCTACTAGTTTTGATTCATCAGAAAAAGTAGAGTCTAATGGGATATATCTTCTGGCGCTATTTTTTGCCGGAATAGCTATGTTTGGTCTCAGGTTGTAATACAGATCATATTGATTCACCGGTATTACAGAGTTTAATCCATCATTACCACCATGAAGCTGTATAATTACTAATACCCGATCATTGTCATTAAGCTCAGCGGCTCTCAGTATTCTGTTTTCTTTTGCCAGAACGTGCATAGGAATGCTATTAATGGCAAATGCGCCTCCGGCAGCTAATGGTACACTTTTTAAAAAATTTCTTCTTTTCATATTCTGTTAGTAGAATAGTTAAAACAATTGATATTCCGGAGACTGAAGCATGCTATTAAATAGTCTGTTTAGATAGATGCCTGCATCATCATAATTATTGTTTACATACAGATCATGCCATATTAGGTTTTGAGCATCAGCATCGGTGTTGTAGTCGTTATACTGAATGAACGTCTGTAAGAAAAATCGAAGTCTCTCCTTGGTCATGCCGCGGCCGTCAAGATCACTATCAAAGTCCAGATTTTGAGCTACTGGCAATAAATAGGGAGCCATGCTTATGATCAGTTGCTTCGCGTCTTCACCTTCTGATGAAAAATTCTCTTTTACGAAATCTAGAAGGTTAATTAAGGGGAGCGCATCTTCACTACTTGGAGTAAATAGTCTGCTTATGAATTGATAGCGGTATGCCAGGTAATTGGTAGAAATCCAATTTCTGTTAAATACGGGGTATTGATGGTAGGCACCATATCCCGCAACCTCATAAGGCTCATAGAAATTCATACCCTGATTCTCTAGCTTGGCGATAACCTGGCCGTTTATAAATTCATAAAACTGTTCAAGTTCAGTAGTGTAATCTGGTATAGATGTTTCAAAAAACAGATGTGAGCCAAGTACCAGATCTAATGGTGATTTTATAATACCTCCAAATTTATCATCTGTAATATCTGTAGATGCCTCATAGAAATATTCGCTCTTAAAAAGCGCTTCCAGCACAGGTTGTAACTTGTAATTATTACTTACAAAAACCTGAGCCATATCTTCTATTATGGTATTATTGATTTCTTCGGTAATATCATAATAAACAAAAAAGCGATATATTTTGCGGCAGATGTGTTTGGCAGTTTCTTCGTTTTCATAGATCATGTCGATCATACGCCCTACTTCATCTATCATACTCTCTTGAGAGGGTTGACCATTCTCTAGTAAAATAGCATCCTGATCTATTACTTCGCCATTATAATATTCGCTAAACTCCTTTTCAGAGGCCTGTGTAGAGTGGCTTCCGGGGTTAGCTTTACCCTGAGGTAGGCCTGTGTATTGATCTATTGTATTAAATTCGTTATCAAACTTAAATCCGGTCAGCACCCTGGCGGCAGCTTGAACATCTTGCTCCTTAAAGGTAAAGTAATCACCTACCTCATCAGAGGTCTGTTCGTTTACTACTGCCTCTAGCCCTCGGCCCACGGTGAAGAGCTCAAACATTTCACGCGCATAGTTTTCATTAGGAGCCCCCTTCACATTTAAGTTACCATCTAGAAATCTTAGCGTGGCATTATCCAAAGAGAACTTTTTGGTGAGCTCTTTGAAATTTCTTGGAGCGGTCTCTACTTGGGATTGCCCGGTTTCTTCATCAATAATCTCAACCAATTCATCATCTTTGTCAAGAGCGAAAAGTCTGAAAAGTGCATTCTGAAAATATAGGGCACGGCTGCTGTTCACCTTTTCCTCCATAGTGGTGAAATGGGTGTGAAGAAAAAAAGTAATCCTTTCACGGGCTGCATAAGCCAGTTTTAGGTTGTCATCTGTAATACCTATGCTCAACATTTGGCCGATATACCAGGCCTTAAAGTAATCTCTTAATGCCTCATCATTGCTATTAGCATCGGTGTTGCCAGAAATTACCCACTCAGCATTTGTTTTTAAGTCTAGGGGTAATTCAGGATCTGGTAAATTGGTGTTGAACAAGATATTAACAGCCTGCTGAGGTGTGAGCGCGGCAAAAGCATCTATTTGCTGTTTAGTGGCACCAAAAGTGACCCTGCGAAGCAAATGAGCAGCCCTGTGAATACCCAGCTGACTTGTCAATTCATTTAGCGGCATGTTAATTAAAGTAAGTTTTAAATTCCAAACTAAATATTAAAAATTGTAAATAGGAATTTTTATCAGCTTAAATAACTAAAAAGATCGATCAATAACAATTTTGTCTTTTTTGTATGGGAATGATAAATTTGTTTATAACACTCATGTAATATTATGAAGATTATTGAATGCCCCCGAGACGCTATGCAGGGAATAGGTCCCTTCATTCCTACTGCTGATAAGGTGAATTATCTCAATCAATTGTTAAAGGTAGGCTTTGATACTCTGGACTTTGGAAGTTTTGTTTCTCCCAAAGCCATTCCTCAGATGAGAGATACCACTGAAGTGGTGGAGCAGTTAGACCTTAGTAATACCAATACTAAATTACTAGCCATCATAGCTAATCAAAGAGGCGCTCAAACGGCTACTAATTATGAGCAGATTACTTATCTGGGGTTTCCTCTTTCCATCTCAGAGACTTTCCAAAAAAGGAACACCAACAAAACTATTAATGAAGCATTACATGTTATAAGTGAAATTCAGGAGATAGTTATTAATAATAAAAAGGAACTGGTTGTTTACCTATCCATGGGTTTCGGTAATCCATATGGAGACCCATATAGTCTGGAAATGGTGGCTGAATTTGTAGATTTGATTCATAACATGGGAGTTAAGATCATATCCTTATCAGATACTATTGGGGTGGCCAGGCCGGAGAATATTGATTATTTATTTAAAAATTTAATAGCTCAATATCCTGACATAGAGTTTGGCGCACACTTACATTCCAGACCAGAGACAGCTCCAGATAAAATTGTGGCAGCCCAAAAGGCAGGTTGCCGCCGCTTCGATGGAGCTATAAACGGCTTTGGGGGGTGCCCTATGGCCAATGATGAATTGGTAGGTAATATGGCTACCGAAACTATCATATCCGAATTAAGGAAAGGAAATCCCAATATGGGATTAAAAATAAATGAGTTTGAAGAGGCGATGAGGATGGCAGTACCTATATTTGGATTATAATAAGGTTTTTATATTTTTTCTTAAATCCCGCATTGTTTTTGCAAATCCATTTTAACCATGAAAACTAAAAACGAAATGAAATATTTACTAACAGTACTGTTGGCTATAGGTTTTATACCTCTTGCCATGTCTCAGAGCGCGAAAGAATTTACAGAAAAGGGTAAATCTCTTTATGAGAAACGTGAGTACATGCAGGCGGTAATCAGCTTTAATTCTGCTATTGAAAAAGACCCTGACTATTATCAGGCATATTATATGAGAGGTATGATCAAAGAGGCATTTGGTGATTTACATGGTGCCATGAAGGATTTTAATACCTGTTTAGAGAAAAATGATAGGTTTCCAGATGCATATTATTCAAGAGGAAATATAAAGTTTAAGTTACAAGATTATTACGGAGCAATCGCAGACTATACTTCTACCATAGAATTCGATGGAGATAGATTAGAGGCGTATTATAAAAGGGGGCAAGCAAAGCAACAATTAGAAGCATATCAGGATGCAATAAATGATTGCTCCAAGATAATCGAACTGAACTCAAGAAATGTAGATGCTTATTACTTAAGAGGAATACTAAGATTGGATTTCGGCCAGGTACAACAAGGCTGTTTAGATCTTAGCAAGGCCGGCGAATTGGGAGATTTGAAAGCCTATGATGTAATTAAGGAAAAGTGTAATACCAAGATATATCAAGAAAATTAAAAATAATTAGTCGGGTTTTTCATGGTTAAGAGGCTCTGGGATTATTCTCAGGGCTTTTTTCTTTGAAAAGCCGATTGAGAATTTCTGTCAATAATTACGGTTAACTAGTTAGAACAGTAGAGTTCATACCGTTCATCGGCTAGCGGCACACCCATACTTTTAGCTTTTGCAAAATCTTTGCAAGCATTATCATTATCTTCTATTATTGTTTCATTCACTCCGCGGTAGTAGTAGCTATTGCCTCCATGAGGATTAATATTGATAACCATAGAATAGCTTTCAATAGCCTCATGGTATAAGTTCAGGTGTTGCTCACACCAGGCTTTTCCAAACCAACCTATTTCTGAAGTGGCTTGTAGATTAACGAAATCTGAAAAGGCCTTATGCCCTGATAAATACTGTTTAAGGTTATAAGTATAAATGGAGCCTAACTCCTTGTAAATACTATCTTTAGCATAGCCGTTATTTTCTGCAATGGATAAATCTTTGATAGCCTCTTCATACTGTTCCATCTTTTTATGAGTCATAGCTCTTAAATAATAGATCTGAGCTAGCTTTTGCTGGTCTGATGTATACTCTAAGGCTTGATCACAGTACTTTAATGCCAGTGGGTAGTGATTCCAATGATAAAGGTATATTTCGCTGATTTTAGTGCAGGCTTCAGAAGATTTGCTACCAAGGGCCCAGATGGCGTACTCAAAAGAATCGATGGCATCATTAAATTGTTTGTGTTTTAAGTGCTCCATGCCTTCTGCATAATTTTGTTCTGATGACAAGCGAGATATGCCTACAAGCAAAAGGTACAAGAATAGACCCATTCCTAATAAAATGAATATAGTGGTGCGGGTGTTGTTGATTTTCTCTCCAGGGTAATACTTTCTTGTATTAGAGCGGAAGGTAGACTTTTTATAACTGGAATAGCTGTTAGTAAATGCTTCTACAGGTTGAAGTGTAAGGTCAAATGCCTTTTTTTTGTTGGGATCAGAAAGTATTGAATAGGCTATACTTATCCGCTTAAACTTCTCTTCAGTCATTTTATCTCCTACATTTAGATCAGGATGGTATTTCTTAGCCAACCGTCTATAAGTGGCCTTGATCTCGCCTTGAGTGGCAGCAGGAGTTAATCCCAGTACACGATAATAATTTTCAGTATACACTTTTTGTTACTTGATATCTTTTTCCTGGTAATGATTTAATGATCCCCTGAAATTCCAGATTGAGTAATAATGATGACAAGCGGTTAATGGAAATATTAGTTCGCCAGCTGAGGTTGTCGATCAATATAGCATTGCTTTCTTTATTCAATTCTGAAATAATCAGTTGCTCCTCTTGTGTAAAGTCTTCAAGAGTAATGTGGCTTCCTTCTTTTACATCATCTTTCTCTTCCCAGTTCATGATATATTCCAGATCAGTAATACTGGTGAGTAAATGTGCTTTGTTTTGTTTTATAAGATTATTGCACCCTTCAGAAAATGGATCGGTCACTTTTCCTGGTAGTGCAAATACATCTTTGTTATAACTATTGGCTATGTCTGCAGTGATCAAAGCGCCACCTTTTTTAGCTGCTTCAATAATAATAGTGGCGTCAGACATACCCGCTATAATGCGGTTTCTTGCAGGAAACTTATGAGGGTCGGGCTTGGTGTCTAAAGCATGCTCTGTAAGTAGGCCTCCTATTTCCTGCATTTTAAAGGCCGTTTCCTTATGCATGGCTGGGTATATAATATTAATGCCACTTGCCATTACCCCTATAGTTGGGACCTGATATTTTAGTGATGATTTATGCGCTTGAATATCTATGCCATAGGCCAATCCGCTTACTACTAGTGCCTGATGCCGAGCGAGCTCTTTTACCAGCTCTTCGGTGATTTCTTTTCCGTAAGGAGTAGCGTTTCGGGTACCTACTATAGATACTATTCTGGCTGTATTTAAGTCAGCTGTTCCTTTGTAATAGAGTAGGGAGGGAGCATCATTAATTTGTCTTAGCCTTTTGGGGTATTCTTGGTCGGTATGTAGTAGAATTTTAACACTTTCGGCTTCTGTGCGCTTCAGCTCTTCTTCAGCTCTGGCAAAGGCCTGATGGTTAAGAATGGAGTCAGCTATAACTTTACCTATGCCTGGTATTTTGAGCAGTTTAGCTTTTGGAAGATTAAAAACATGATGGGCAGAGCCTGCATAACTGACTAATTGCTTTATAGAATAGCTCCCCAGGCCGGGGATGAAATTTAAAGCCAGCTGTGACAGACGTTCCTGATTCATGTTTTCATTTTATGGTATCTGTTGTTTTAATTCCATCAAAAATTCTTTCACTTTGGTTAAGGAGTCTATCATGTCCATCTTGTCTTTTACAGCATCAGAGTCACTTTTAAGTATGTCTTTAGCGCCCTGTAGTGTAAAGCCTCTTTCTTTCACCAGGTGATAAATCAACCTTACATTTTCTATGTCATCTTTAGTGAATTGCCTGTTTCCTTTTCTGTTCTTCTTTGGTTTGATGATGTCAAATTCAGTTTCCCAGAATCGGATTAGAGATGTAGCCACATTGAACATTTGTGCTACTTCACCAATAGCATAGTATTTTTTCTCTATTATTTTTTCTTTGTAAGGCATAGATAGAATTAGTTTTTAATATAATTAATTAAACCACTATCGTCAATTTTTATTTGAGATTCTGGGAAATCTTCTGCGGTAAGCTCTTGTAACTTAGTGATGATACGCTTCTGTTTGTCAATAGAAGGCCCTCCTGGTGCTTTTTGAATAACCGGAGTAACCTGAGCTTTTAAAAATTTACCTTCTGAGTCAGTAAAAACTTTGACAATAGGGGCCAAACCATTATCTCCCCTTAAGTTAAACCTGGCATAGGTGCAAAAATTGCCTAAGCTGTAGATTATAAAACGATCGTTATAAACTTCAACAGCCCGGGTGACATGCGGTCCGTGACCAAAAATAACATCCGCCCCAGCATTGATCATTTCATGGGCGAAAAGGTAAACGTTACCTCTGTTCTCTCCATAGAAATATTCATTCTTTCTAGTTACGTGTTGGTACTTGCTACCCTCTGCTCCGCCATGGAAGCTAACAATTACAATGTCACTAATAGAGTCTAAATGAGCTACTATCTTTTGAGCAGCAGCTACATTGTTTATACTCATAGTGCCTGTGTTGGGTGAGAAGGCTGCAAAACCGTACTTCATACCATCAAGCATAAAAGTAGAGTAGGGGCGTACTGTTTGACCTGCATGGTGAATGTTGAGCGAATCAAGAACTCGCATAGTATTTTTTCTTCCGGGGTCACCAAAATCTCCAGCATGGTTATTAGCCGTGCTCATCACATCGAAACCAGCCGTGACAAGGTTTTGGGCCAGGTACTCAGGAGACCTGAATATATAGCAGACCTTAGGGTCTTTGCAATATTTAGGATTTCCTCCTTCATCCAAAATTACTCCCTCCAAATTACCGAATGTCACATCGGCATTTTGTAAAATGGGGTTTACTTCTTTTAGCAGATCTTTCCCTTCATTAGGAGGTAGGTACCATGTTTCAGGAAAGTTGGTGCCCATCATAATGTCTCCAACGCCTATTATGGAAACAGTGTCCTTTAATAACCTGTGAGCCTGTAGCTCTACAGAATCTTGCCCTTCAACCACAGCCACAGTGTCAGGCTCAAGAATGGTGGTATCCTGAACTGCAATAGCTGTAGAGTCTATTGCCGGAGCCTGTGATTGGGTGGAGCTTGACTTTTGAGCTACTTTACACGCACTTAAAAAAAAGACAACTAAAAGAAACGATAGAACCGGGTGTAATTTTGCTTTCATATAGGAAGCAAAATAAGCTTAATAAAATCAATATCAGAAGGGATTCTTCATCAAAAATTAAAAAAATAATTTAGGTTGAAGTTTTTACAGAAGATAATGGAACATAACAGGTTGTGTGAGAGAGCTTCAAGTTTTAGTTAACTAGAATAAAGCAATTTTTAGTTTATAAAATTCTTCGTGAATAGAGTGGAAGTCAGGCACTATAAAATGCCTGACTTCTTGAAAATATTATAAAGGAGACCAGATGGTATAGCTGTTAGGTGGACATTGAATTTTCACCCAACTGTCAGCCTGTGTGGTTGGCTGCCACGTAGAGTTGCCAGTGTAGTCTTTAATAGTTGTGCTGCTCCAATTGGTATCTACCCATCGTTCTACCCATGAGTTAGAGTCGTTGAGATAAACGATAAGTCCAGGAGATCCATTTCTTCTGGCAATGTATTCGTCGTTATCAGCGTATTGAATAGAAGTAGATCCTACAGCTTTGTTATTATGAATCCAGATAAGGTTAATTAGCTTGTCTTTATCTAGCCATTGCTCAAAATCGTTGTAAAACACAGTGGGATAGCCTTCATGCGTCATAATATAAGCATAAGCATGCATTTTATCCCAAATGATATCTGTGTCATGGTTGGTAACAAAAGTAACAGCTTTGTAAGCATCTCTTTTCCAAAACATATCATCTTGAAGCTTCGTGAGATCATTGCCATCAAAGGCCTCGTCCATTTTATAATAACAGGCAAAGTCAAAGGCTGATGAGGTTCTGTTAGTAGCGTTAACCCAATCTTGTAATAGCTGTGCATTTCCGTCCCAGTATTCACCTACTGCAAATCCTCCTACGTTGTCCATCCATTCTTTAACCACCCAGCCGCCAAAGCCTTTAACGTAGTCAAATCGCCAGCCATCAAAGCCTAATGAATCTCTGTAATACTTGCCCACGCCATCTGCTCTATTCCATAGCCAGTCCTGGACATAGGGAGCGGAATGACTTAAGTCAGGGAAGCCTCCAAAGATGCCCTCATCATTAGAGGCATAGCTGTTAGGGTGGAAGTCGCTGGCTGATCTGTAGAACTTACCAGAGGCCGGATTAAAGTCCGTATAAGTATTGGTGCCGGTATAAGGGTTAGATTCTAGTGCTCCGCCGCTGTTATGGTTTAAAACAATATCAGCATAGACATCTATATTGTAACTATGAGCAGTATTAATGAGCGATACTAGTTCTGCTTTATTGCCAAATCGTGTTTGAACAGATCCATGTTGGTTGTAATCGCCAAAGTCAAAATAATCTGCGGGATCATAGCCCATGGAATAAGGGCCGTTTTGAGCTTTACTTACTGGAGGAAGCCATATGGCGGATATTCCTGCCGCATCCCAACTGGGGATTTTAGCTTTGATTGAATCATACCACACACCTCCCGCTGGCACATCCCAATAAAAGGCTTGCATCAGAACGCCACCACCAAGTCCTGGTAAACGAGCTTGTGAGTTGTTAGTGGTGATAGGTGTATCATCTTTCTCAACAGGCGATTGTTGTTCTGTAACTGGGTCGGAACAGCTGCTAATAATAATGCTCATTAAGAGCAGTATTCCTGAAAATTTTAATCTTACATTTTTCATGAGGGTAGTATTTGGTTATCTCATGAATATGTGAATTATTCTTTTTATTGATCTTGATAAGTAAGTAAAGTGGAATTTAAAATAACTACAACGATTGCGGTATCGTTTGCTGAAATTATTATTTCAATAATCCATGTAAGATTTATAGGTAAATAATGAATGATTAATCTAAAGGTATAGTCTCTTGTTTAGATATCTCTATGAGTTTTTCATATTCCTCATTACCCAAATCTCTTTGGAAGAAGTTGATAGGGTTAATAGGCTTGAAATTATAGAGCACTTCATAGTGAAGGTGTGCTCCAGATGAGCGGCCTGTATTACCTACATAACCAATGACCTGACCTCTTTTTACATGCTCTCCCTGATTTACAATATACTTGGTCATGTGAGCATATCTGGTCTGATACCCATAGCCATGATTGATGAATATTACATTTCCGTAAGAGCTTGACAAGTAGGCGGAAGTAACGATCCCATCTCCTGTCGCATAAATAGGCGTACCTACTGGTGCTGTAAAATCCAGGCCGTCATGATTTTTCCATCGTTTAAGTATGGGGTGAAAGCGCTTCCCAAAGCTAGTATGTAGTCGGGTAAGTTCTTTGTTATTTATAGGCTGAATGGCGGGTCTTGAAGCCCACATTTTTTCTTTTTCGTTGAGCACGTTAGATACCTGATCATAGGACTTGCTTTGTATGTAAAGCTTCTTTTTTTAACCGATCAAGTTTTTGATAAGTGTTGATGACCAAGTCTTCTTGCTCAATATTCTCATCTAGAATATCCTTGTATTTGTCATGGCCTCCCATACCACCTTCTCTTACTGTAGTAGGGATGGGGTCAGTGTCTAAGATTACTCTATATATTTTATCATCTTTAAATTGTAACTCATCAGCCTGATGGTAAGCTTCAGTGAGCTTATCATTCATCACTTTCCATTCCAACTTCAGATCTTGATTTTTAGACCTTAATATAGACTCTTTGAGGGGAGTAAAATTGCTCCTGTATACATATATGATTCCGGCAGCCAAAATAACCGAAACCGTTAAAAAACCTATAACATTAAGAAACATAGCCTTAGGCGTAACCTTAATAGGCTCGTATTTGCATGTTTCGGTGTTATAGTAATATCTTATTTTTGCCATTACAAATGGTACGCGAGTTTAAAAAATATGCTTAGTCAAATGATTGATTTTCTCTGGTTGCCAAGTTTAGCAATTGCTGAAAGTCGTTATCATTTAAACCTTGCATTAAAAAGTTAACCGGATCTATTTTTTTATCTTCTTTAATCACTTCATAATGAACATGGGGGGCGACAGATCCTCCTGAGCTACCTACATAGCCTATTACGTCCCCTCTCTTCACTTGTTGTCCTTCGTGCACATCTATTTTACTTAAGTGTGCATATTTGGTTTTATAACCAAACCCATGGTCAATTTCTATATAGTTGCCATATCCTGTTTGGAGAGCACTTTTGTCTTTAATAAAGCTTACTTCTCCATTACCCGTTGCATAAACCGCAGTACCTCTTGGCGCCGCAAAATCTATACCGCTGTGCATTACTCTGGCTTTATGAAAAGGGTTAATTCTCAAACCAAATCCTGATGCCAGCCTGGTATGATCAGGGTTATTGATAGGCTGAATGGCCGGCAATGAGGATAATCTCTCACTGTTTTCTTTAGCCATTTGCATAATTTCATCAAAAGATTGATTTTGGATGCTTGCCTGTCTTTTTAGTTTATCAATCTTCTTAAAGGTATTAAGAACTAATTTTTTATCCTGTAATCCTTTTTCTATAATTCTTTTGTATTCCTCTGCACCACCATGGCCTGCTTCACGTACAGTAGATGGTAAAGGCTCAGCTTCATATATTTTTCTGTATATTTTGCTATCTCTTTCTTCCAAAGCACTTATTACATTATTCATCTCGCCCATCTCGGTTTCGAGTTCTTCGTAATACTTGCTAAGTTCTTTGTTTTCCTTTTTTAACTGTGCCTCAGTAGGCGATTCGAAATAGGTGTTGTATATAAGTACTACAACCAGTGATAGCACAAAGGCTACAGAAAGAAATCCAAGCATATTGAGAATGACGTCAGAGGTGGTCACCTTTGCTCTCTCGTATCGGCAGGTTTCTGTATCGTAGTAATATTTTATTCGGGCCATTATTATGTAAGCTAAAAACTACTATTTTTGTGCTCCGTGAATAGCTAGTGTTTTAAAACGTGCAGCCTTACGCTTTGGTTTAATGCAATATATTAAATTTCTTATTAAAAAGCTTTCGGCCGCAAAAATATCAAATTTTTTAATAATCAATGGATTCTAGGTCAATAAGGAAAAAGTTTCTCGAGTTTTTTAAGGATAAAGGGCACCAAATAGTTCCCTCAGCACCTATGGTAAACAAGAATGATCCTACATTAATGTTTACTAATGCAGGTATGAACCAGTTTAAAGATTTCTTTCTGGGGAATAAGAAGCCTGCCTACTTGAGAGCTACAGATACACAGAAATGTTTGAGGGTTTCAGGAAAGCATAACGACCTTGAAGAGGTAGGGCTGGATACGTACCATCATACAATGTTCGAAATGTTGGGTAACTGGTCATTTGGAGATTATTTCAAAGAAGAAGCCATTGCCTGGTCATGGGAGCTGCTTACCGAAGTATATAAATTACCTAAAGAAAGGTTATATGTAACCGTGTTTGGTGGTGATAAAGGAGATCAGTTAGATATTGATCATGATGCTTATGACTACTGGACAAAAATCATAGATAAAGAAAGAATACTCTACGGTTCTAAGAAGGATAACTTCTGGGAAATGGGAGATACAGGCCCATGTGGCCCTTGTTCTGAGATTCATATCGATTTAAGGCCACAGGAAGAGATAGATAAGGAGCCGGGTAAAGACCTTGTGAATGAAGATCATCCTTTGGTGGTGGAGATCTGGAACCTGGTATTTATTGAGTTTAACAGACAGGCTTCTGGTGAGTTAGTATCATTGCCTGCTAAACATATAGATACAGGTATGGGTTTTGAAAGGCTTTGTATGGCTATACAAAACAAGACCTCTAACTATGATACCGATGTTTTCACTCCTTTAATAGATTATGTTTGTAAAAAGGCGGGCATTACCTATGGTGAAAATAAAGCCAACGACATAGCGGTAAGAGTAATCTCTGATCACGTAAGAGCTATTTCATTTGCCGTGGCTGATGGTCAGCTACCTTCTAATACAGGAGCTGGTTATGTTATAAGAAGGATACTAAGGCGTGCCGTGAGATATGGCTACACCTTCTTAAAACAAGATGCTCCTTTCATTTATGAATTGGTGGCTATATTGGTGGAACAGTTTCATGATGTATTTCCTGAACTTAAAGCCCAGGAAGATTTTGTAGCTAAAGTAATAGAGCAAGAAGAAGCTTCTTTCTTAAGAACCTTAGAAAATGGTCTTAAGAAGTTAGATGCGGTAACAGAACAAATGAAGGCGGATGGTTCTCAAGTAATAGAGGGAAAATTGGCCTTTGAATTATATGATACCTATGGATTTCCGCTTGACCTTACTTCTTTGATAGCCAGAGAAAATGGCTTTACTGTAGACGAGAAAGGCTTTTCTGCGGAAATGCAAGTGCAAAAATCACGCTCTAAAGCTGACGCAGCTAAAGAAACCGGTGACTGGAATGTGGTGAATACCGGCGAAGATGTAGAGTTTATTGGCTATGATCATCTGGAGAGCAAGTCTCGTATTCTTAGATATAGAACCATAAAGCAAAAAGGAAAGAATATTTATCAGCTGGTGCTGGATAAGACTCCGTTCTACGCAGAGAGTGGTGGTCAGGTAGGTGATAAGGGCTATTTGGAGGCCGATGGAGAGAAGGTTCACGTAATAGATACTAAGAAAGAAAATGACCTGATTATCCACATTACTGACCGTTTGCCTGCTAATCTGGAAGCGGAATTTGATGCCATAGTAAATGTGCAAAAGAGAGCACTTACCATGAACAATCACTCTGCTACACACCTTTTGCATGCAGCTTTGAGGCAGGTGCTAGGTAATCACGTAGAGCAGAGAGGTTCATTAGTAAATGCAGATGTGCTTAGGTTTGACTTTTCTCATTTCCAAAAATTAACTCCAGAAGAAATTAAGGAGATTGAGAAAATTGTCAATAGAAAGATAAGAGAGAATATTCCTTTAGTAGAAAAGAGAAATGTGCCAATAGAAGAAGCTAAATCTATGGGTGCTATGGCTTTGTTCGGCGAAAAATATGGTGATTTTGTAAGAGTAATCACTTTCGACGAGAACTACTCAGTAGAGCTTTGTGGTGGTACTCACGTGAAATCTACCGGACAGATAGGGCTATTGAAGATAGTTTCAGAAGGTTCTGTAGCTGCAGGTGTGAGAAGGATAGAGGCTATTACGGCTGATGCTGCTGAAGAGTATGTAAACAACCAGCTTGAGCTGATAGAGGAAGTGAAAGAGCTGCTTAAAAATCCTAAAGATTTAAAGGCTGCAGTAGGTAGTTTGGTAGAGCAACGTAATAAACTGGAGAAGGAGATTGAAGCTTTACATGCAGGAGAAACACAAAAGCTTAAGCAAGACCTTATAGGCAAAGTGAAGTCAGAAAGTGGTATTCAGGTGCTTATAGAGAAGGTGTCACTTCCTGCTGGAGATGCTTTAAAAACGCTTTCATTTGAGCTTAAGAATGAAGTTGAAAACCTATTTATGGTTTTAGCTGCTGATATTGAAGGTAAGCCACAGATCTCAGTAGTGGTGGCAGATAACCTTATAAAAGAAAAAGAATTGAATGCTGGAGCTATTGTTAGAGAGCTGGCAAAAGAGATAAAAGGAGGGGGTGGTGGTCAGCCATTCTTTGCCACCGCTGGTGGAAAAGATCTGTCTGGGCTTGATAATGTTTTGGAGAAAGCCAGAGAGATTATTTAATTTGATGTTATGATAGATAAATCGGTAAGAGAAAAATATACCGCGGTTATTGGTCTTGAGGTTCATGCTCAGTTACTGACTAAAACAAAAATATACAATACAGATGCTAACGCATATGGGCATTCACCTAATACTAATGTGAGTGTAATTACGTTAGGTCACCCAGGTACACTGCCTAAGTTGAATAAAAAGGTAGTGGAATATGCTATTAAAATGGGGTTAGCCTGTAATTGTGATATTAGCCGTGAGCAGATTTTTGACAGGAAGAATTATTTCTACCCTGACTTACCGAAAGGCTATCAGCTTACTCAGGATAGAACTCCTATCTGTATGAATGGTCATGTTACGGTTTTCCCGAAAAATGGAGAATCAAGAGATATCGTGCTTAATAGAATTCATATAGAAGAAGATGCGGGTAAGTCTATTCACCTGGCAGAGGAGACCGATAGCCTGGTAGATTTTAACCGTGCTGGTGTGCCGCTTATTGAAATAGTGACAGAGCCAGCCATAAGATCATCAGAAGAAGCTAACTCGTTCTTAACTGAGATAAGGAAGCTGGTTCGTTATTTGGATATTTGTGATGGTAATATGGAAGAAGGTTCATTGCGCTGCGACGCTAACATTTCTGTTATGCCTAAAGGTTCTTCTACACTCGGCAAAAAGGTGGAAGTGAAGAACATGAACTCTATCCGTAATGTGCAAAGAGCCATAGATCATGAGATAGAAAGGCAAATAGCAGAGATTGAAAATGGGAATGCTATATTTTCTGAAACCAGAACTTTTGATGCTGCTACAGGAACTACTGCAGGCATGCGTACAAAAGAAGAACTGAATGATTATAGGTATTTCCCTGATCCGGATCTAAGTCCGTTAATTGTTAGTGAAGAGTGGTTAAAAGAGATAGAGGCTTCTATGCCTAGCTTGCCTAATGAGCTTTTGGCTAAATATGTTAAAGAATATAGTCTGCCAGAATATGATGCTCAGGTACTAACAGATACCAAAGAGATAGCAGC
This sequence comes from Fulvivirga maritima, assembly GCF_021389955.1. Lineage (NCBI taxonomy): Bacteria > Pseudomonadati > Bacteroidota > Cytophagia > Cytophagales > Fulvivirgaceae > Fulvivirga > Fulvivirga maritima. Next base: position 5,325,096 of record NZ_CP089980.1, on the reverse strand, counting down.
CTATTTTGAAGCATTATGTGGCAAAACTGATAACTATAAAGCGGCTTCAAACTGGGTAATGGGGCCAGTGAAGTCTTACTTGAATGACTCTAATGAGAAGATAGAAGAGCTGAGCGTAACTCCTGAGAAGCTGGCTGAGATCATACAACTGGTAGATGAAAGCAAAGTGAGCTTTTCAGCGGCCAGTCAGAGGTTGTTTCCTGCTATGCTCAAGTCTAATGGGCAATCAGCCTTAGAAACGGCTGAGTCTTTAGGCTTATTGCAAGATAGTGATAGTGATAGCATCAGTGAACTGATAGATGATGTGTTGGCAGCATTTCCTGATAAAGTGGCAGCTTATCGTAAAGGTCAAAAAGGCCTTATAGGAATGTTTATGGGCGAGGTAATGAAGAAAAGTAATGGGAGTGCCGATCCTAAAGTAGCAAATGAACTTTTAAGAAATAAGCTTGCTTAAGCATATAAAGAAAAATTCAATGAATAGAATCTCAATTATATTTTTCCTTACCATTTTTTGTGCCTGCTCGGGGTCATCACAAACGGAGAGTGATGCTAATGGTGGCGTTACCATAACGGGATCAGTAAGTCATCCTCAAAATGGAAATATCATTCTGGAAAAATTTACAGATAACAGTACTCAGCCCTTAGATACTATACAGCTAGCTGAAGATAACACTTATAAAGTAACTGTGGATGTGGATGCTCCCGGATACTATCGACTTAATTTTTATAATATTCAGGTAGTGCCTTTAATCTTAGATGATGAAGATATAGAGGTGAATGTAGATGGAAACAACCCCAGAGGCTTTAGAGAGGTAAAGGGGTCTAGTGATCATGATTTCATCGTTGAGGTTCAAAAAATGTTTCAGAACTTCCAGAGTGGCGAAGAAGTGCAAAAGATCAATGAGGCTTTTGTAACTGCCCAGCGTGATGGTGATGAAGCTAAAATGGATTCTCTTAAAGAGGCTTACGTGGCATTAGATGATTCTTTTAGGAAGAGGATCATGAGTAAAATAGATACTTTAGGAGCTTCACTCGGAGTGATTGAGGTTTTGAGAAGTGGTAATTTTCTTGATAGAGATAAGTATTTCGAATTTTACAATAACTATGCTGAGTTATTAAAAAAGGAAATGCCTAATAATGCAATTGCTAAAGACTTCATAGAGAACGTAGAGAGCATGAAGAACCTGGCTGTGGGCAAAGTGGCTCCTGATATAGCACTTCCTAATCCTGATGGAGAAGTAGTAAAGCTTTCATCTTTAAGAGGTAACTATGTATTAGTGGATTTTTGGGCTAAATGGTGCGGCCCTTGTCGTAGAGAAAACCCTAATGTGGTAAGACTATATGATAAATACCATGAAGAGGGGTTTGAAGTGTACGGTGTATCACTAGACAGAAGAAGAGAAGACTGGTTACAGGCTATAGAGCAAGATAATTTGCATTGGACTCAGGTGTCTGACTTAAAATACTGGAACTCAGAAGCAGCTAAACTTTATAACGTAAAAGCAATTCCTTTTGCCCTTCTTTTAGATCCTGATGGAGTTATAATTGGCAAAAACTTAAGAGGAAAAGAATTAGAAGATAAGCTCGAAGAAATCTTTAATAAAGGGTAAGTCTTCAATCTATTTAAAATACATACAGAAAACTCCTGCTTGTCGGCAGGAGTTTTTTTATTTATAATTTAATTTCCATTCCTTTCGGTAAGGTATTGTAGCTTCTATATATTTTTTCAACACTTGGTCAGAAGAGAATTTCTCTTGTTCTATTTCATACACTTCAGCATAAAGTTTTACTTCTTTATGAGAAAACACCCATGGATCTATCGTGTATTGTCCTGTTGATGATATGATTAATTGATTCTCTTCCTGCCTGTTTAAAGAGCCTACAGGAGAAGTCCCCACTTCATTGTTAGATGATCTTCTGCATAATTGTAGTGAAAGCTCATCACACCATCTCAAAAAAGCATAGTAGGTATCCACTTCTGTTTTGGTAAGATGCAGTTCCTGAGTTAATTCCTTTTGTTTTACTTCCTGCTCCTTTAGAAAGTTTTGTAGTTCAATAGATTTATTTTTGATGTCGGCATATAAAGAATGAGTATGGATAGACACCAGCAGGTGAATCCACTTAGACTTATAAAATGATTCTGCAACCACTTTTTTAGCTTGGCTTAAATCGCATTCATAAGCAGTGAAATCAAGGGGTTCTCCTTTGTCAGACACTCTTGAAGAAATGCTCCAATCTTGTTGACCGTCATCATGCTCCATAATGGCACATAAGGTTTCTACCCATCTGGGAGGATGATATCTTGGAGCAATTAGATAAGCGATATTTCCTGCTAATAGTGCATGATTTCGTTGGAATATAATATCCCAACCTTTATTGGTTCGGTTTACGATCATAGATTCTCAACAAAAGCCGAGTTATAAAGTTTGACTTAATATGAGGTAGTCAATTTGAACAATAAAATAGGCCTAATATGATCACCTCGAAATATTAATCAGCTATAAATAGCTCAGGAATAATTCCTTAATCTGAAACAGATTCTAATGGTCTTACTTCACCATCATCAACATAATAAGCCTTTTCAGCTTCATCCAAAATAGGCTCTTTATCATCAGAATAAGCTTCTATTAATCTATAATCTGAGGGAGCTACTTCTTTTAGTCGTTTTACTTTGGCTTTACCATTGCATGCTTCACCTATTACTTTATAGGTCCCATTTTCATAAGAAGTACGGGTGCCGTGCACCTCTACGGGTAGAATCTTTTCTAAATATTTAGTGTAAACTTCAAAACCTCCGGTAATAATATATACCAGGGTTCCCTCTTTTTGGTGCTTTTTAATATCTTCCACCATCGGCTTATGGAAGTAATCAGGATACTCCATGCCCCAAAACTGCTCTGCATACTTTTCTATTTTTTCTGGAGGCATATTGTCTAGATAATTATAGAAATTCTCCTTAAAAAAGGTTTTGCCTATCACATCTATATTATTCAGAAATTTTAAGGCGGTGAGCTGAAATAAGTGTGGTAGCTTGTAGCCTTTCTTGTAACAGATAAATTTAAAAAATTCGTCTTTCGAAGATTTATGATATAGTGTTTCGTTTAAATCGTATACTGCAACTTTTGTCATATAGGGTTCAGGTAGATTTATATTTAATTGATTATAAGAGCCTAACACTTAAGAATGGTATAGGTTTTATATTATTTAATGGATAAGGTAGCACGTATAGAAAACCGGTCATTCCTAGACCTACCATTTGTTTCAGCCGCACCAAGAAGATTGACATAAAATTTGAAAGAAAGTATGTATCATTCTATTTTTTTAAGTTATACATTTCAATTACCAGCCAACTTGGATTATCTAATCTTTATGTTCCATCGCTGAGGCTCCTTACTTTTTTGCTGTTGATCAAAAAAGTAACAAAAAACTATTTCTTGCTGTGAGCTCTTCTGTTTACTGAAGCATTGCATATAAATGAACGGCCACTAAGGACTTGAGAATGCCTACTTTTCAAACCTTTTTCACCTCATGATGGTACAGCAAGATTGACCATGAGCCATAAATAGATTATTACGCCGTTAAGAAAGGGCAATGAATCTGTAATAAGATCATTGCCCTTTCCTTTTTATAGCATAACATTGCTTAGAGGATGTAATAATACTACTCTAAATTCGTGATTGATAGCCATTTGAAAATTACAACAGATGAGATGTTACACTTATTCTAGTAAGAAATGGGTTGAATAATGAATTTTTAATAAGTATTTTAAAGGTTTATTCGAAAGAATAGCCGATCTATTTTAAACCGGATAAATACTCATGGCTAAAATATTTATAACGGGTTCTACTGACGGAATAGGCTTTCTGGCAGCTGAGCAAATGATTCTTGATGGACATCAGGTTTATTTACATGCGCGAAATGCCTCACGTTCTATTGATGTAAAAAGCAAGCTCAGTGATGCTGAGGGTGTGTTAGAAGCAGACCTCTGTAATATTGATCAGGTAAAACGTCTGGCCAAACAGCTCAATGAGCTCGGTAAGTTTGATGCTATTATTCATAATGCAGGTGTACTTACTATGCCGTCTCGTAATTTGTTTAATGTTAACGTTTTAGCTCCTTATATCCTTACTTGCTTGGTGAAAAAGCCTCAACGCCTAATTTATCTGAGCTCTAGCATGCATTCGGGTGGCAAGGTGCTTCAAAATGAAACCGACATCAACAATATAGGATATTCTGATTCCAAGCTTCATGTTACTATGTTAATGAAAGCCGTGGCCCGCATGTGTCCTGGTGTTCATGCTAATGCCGTGGATCCTGGTTGGGTGCCTACTAAAATGGGTGGTGGAGACGCTACTGATAACCTTCAAGCAGGTTATGAAACCCAGGTGTGGCTCGCCACTAGTGATGATAGAGAAGCCTTGGTCTCTGGTAGACTTTTTCATCACAAAGAAGCTCAAGCGCCCAAAAAGGAGGTTAATGAGGTGGTGCTACAGGAACAACTGCTTGAAATATGCGGAAAATTAAGTGAAGTAAACTGGCACTGACCTGAATAGCGATATACAATGGCTACCCCCAGTACTGTTTTAAGCAAGGCTGAAATTATTGAGGATATTAAAAGCCAATTTCAAGGACTGGTTTTAGATAAAAATTGGGGTGAAGAAGGATTGTTTTACAATCCTGAAGGCAAGTTGGCAAAAGGGGTATATCTACTCACTTTTAAAGAGAAAGATGGCCCTAATGATAGTGCTTCTAATACCAATCGAGAAGGGGTTTACAGACTTAATTTGGGTATTTCCGAAGCTTCATTTCTATCTCTTTTCAGAGAGAAACTAGCTCGACCGAAAGCTGGTAATACCATTAATATGAATTGTGACTTTACAGAGTTTGATAAAGTTATGCCCCATCCTGTGTATGGATGGATGTGCTGGATAGGAGTATTAAACCCGACGAAAGTCACCTACTCAAAATTGTTATTTCCTCTTATATCGGAATCATTTCAGATAGTATGCAGCAAGTATGATAAAAGGATCAAGAGCCTTTCTAGTAAACGAGACTTGTAGCAAAGCAAAACTAAATCCATTTAATCAGCTCCAAACTCACTTTAGATGAATCCTCTGTGTCATATTTCATCAGAATTATACCTTTAGCCAGAAATTTGTTAATTATCTTTATTCCTTAAGAAAAGTATTTTAACTAATCAGTCTAAAACCCTAATTATACATGCAGCTACTACTAAAAACCCTTTTTTCCATAGCTATTTTGGCTTTCGTTATTCAAGTTCCCCTCAGTGCGCAGGAGTTATTAACTAACGTTCATGGGCGGGAAACTTATAGTCTTAATGGCGAATGGCAATACATTGTAGATCCTTACGAAACCTGCTTTTATAATTATCGCTTTAAAGAAAAGGCAGAAAAAGACCCTGAGGCCTACTGGAATACTGACGAACCACATGATCGCTCGGCTCTGTTAGAGCATGGTTATGATGAGAGATATACGTTAAATGTGCCAGGAGACTGGAATTCTCAAGATCCTAAATTTCTTTATTATGAAGGTACAGTGTGGTATAAAAAGTCATTTGACTACAAGAAAAAAGCAGACAATAATAGGCTTTTTCTATATTTCGGAGCCGTAAATTATAAAGCAGATGTTTACCTTAATAGCAAAAAGCTAGGTAGTCATAAAGGTGGTTTTACGCCTTTTCAATTCGAAATACCAGATAATGTACTTAAAGAAAAAGATAATTAACTGGTAGTGAAGGTTGATAATAAAAGGCACAAAGATGAAGTGCCTACCGTGAATACTGACTGGTGGAATTACGGAGGAATAACCCGTGATGTAGTTCTGGTGGAGACACCACAAGCTTTTGTGCAAGACTATTTTATTCATTTAGACACGGAAGCTTCAGCTTTAAAGCCCATTACTAAAAAGGCAGAGGTGTCAGGTTGGGTAAAATTAAATGGTGCTTCTAAAGGTGAGAAGGTAACTGTGGAGATTCCAGAGTTGAAAGTGAAAAAGACCATTGAATATCAGGATTCAATCACTCAGTTTAGTTTAAAGTTACCGAAAGTAGAATTGTGGTCAGATGTTAACCCTAAGCGCTATGATATAACTATAAGTGCGGGTAGTGATGTGCTTCATGATAAAGTAGGATTCAGAAAAATAGAGGTATCTGATAAGAAGATTTTGCTTAATGGAAAGACTGTTTTTCTGAGAGGGGTGTGTTTACACGAAGAATTACCCACCGAAATGAGGCGTGCTAAGACTAGAGATGATGCACTTACCTTATTAGGTTGGGCGCAAGAAATGAATTGCAACTTTATTCGTTTGGCGCATTATCCTCATAACGAGCATATTATAGAGGTTGCTGATTCTCTGGGGATATTGCTTTGGTCAGAAATACCGGTGTACTGGACTATTGATTTTGGTAATCCGGAAGTGCTCAAGAAAGCAAAGCATCAGTTAAAAGAAATGATTACCCGAGATAGAAATAGACCGAGTGTTATCATCTGGTCCGTAGGTAATGAAACGCCTGTGTCGCCTACCAGAACAGAGTTTATGAAGGAGCTGGTAGATACTGCTCATAAACTAGATGATACCAGGTTGGTAAGTGCAGCTCTTGAGGTACATTATAATCCAGAAAAAAATACAATTGATGATCCGCTTGGTGCTTATACTGATATAGTTTCAGTGAATGAGTATTTAGGTTGGTATGGAGGTTTGCCCTCGTATTGTGAATCTGCCCAATGGGAAACCATTTATGATAAGCCCTTAATAATTAGTGAAGTGGGTGCTGGGGCTACACCAGGTTTCCATTCAGATTCACTTACCAGATGGAGTGAAGAGTATCAGGAATGGTTTTATAAAGAACAGGTGAAAATGATGGAAAGAATGCCTGACAATTACACTGGCATCACCCCATGGATTTTGGTAGACTTTCGTTCACCGAAAAGAAATAATCCTACTTATCAGGATGGTTGGAACAGAAAGGGCTTAAAAGGAGACCAAGGAGAAAAAAAGAAAGCTTTTTTCGTACTTAAAAAGTATTATGAAGAAATGGAGAAGGCTCATAAATAGCAGCGTTTCTTGATTTATTTAAACTTTGCCTTTGAGAGGTAAAATAGCTGTTTAAACACTACAAAACACCAAATGCAATATTGTTGCATTTGGTGTTTTGCTTTTATAGCTTTGTTCTCAAAAGGCGCAAATGTTTAGTACTCATTCTATTACTTTTTCATATAATTCCAGCAAAATATTTAGTTACCCGGATATTTCTTTAACTGGCGGAGAGGATCTACTGATACTCGGAGAGTCGGGGATTGGTAAAACTACTTTCTTACACATAATGGCAGGGTTGTTACGGCCCATTACAGGGGAGTTGGAGCTGCTAGGTACCAGAATTGATCAGCTTTCTGATCGTCAATTAGATCATTTTAGAGGCAAGAATATAGGTTTGGTTTATCAAAGGTTCCAATTTATACGTTCGTTGGTCTTAGAAGAAAATCTCATGCTGGTACAGAAACTGGCCGGTGTTAAAAGAGATCTCACCAAAATAAAAGACATCTTGGCCAGTTTAAATATTGCTGATAAGCTAAAAACTCCACCTCACCGGCTCAGTCAAGGGGAGCAGCAGAGAGCCGCTATGGCGATGGCTATGGTCAATAGCCCTAATCTTATTTTAGCAGATGAACCCACGGCCAATCTCGATGATAAGAACTGCGAAAAAGTAGCCTCTATTCTTAAGCAGCAGGCACGTGATACTGATGCACACATGATCATTATAACCCATGATCAGAGACTCAAAAGTCATTTTAAAAATCAAATACAATTATGAATACGCTAAAGCTTAGTTATAAAAATATGCTTAGCAGACGGTTGAGCACAGTGCTTAGCTTGGTCCTCTTAGTGCTTGGAATAGGCATTGTTTCATTGCTTATACAAGTGAGTGATCAGTTTAAAAGTCATATGGAAAATAATCTGGAAGGTATTGATATGGTGGTAGGAGCTAAAGGCAGCCCTCTGCAGCTGGTGCTATCGGCTGTATATCATGTAGATGTGCCTACCGGAAATATTCCTTATAAAGAGGTGGATAAATTGAAGAAGAATAGGTTGGTGGCTTCCGTAGTTCCGTTGTCTTATGGAGATAGTTATGAAGGGTATCGCATAGTGGGTTCTGATCATAATTATGCCTCTTTGTATAATGCTAAACCTGCATCAGGAAGGTTTTGGCAATCACCTTTTGAAGTGACAGTAGGAGCAGAAGTAGCTCATAAGTTGAATCTGAAAATTGGTGATTCCTTTGTGGGCTCTCATGGCCTCACAGAAGGAGGTGAGCATCATGATCATCATGCTTATAAGGTGGTGGGGATTTTTGATTATACAAATGCTGTAATGGATCAACTGATTCTTACTGCTACCGAAAGTGTTTGGCAGGTTCATGAACATCATGAAGAACATGGTGAGCATGAAGAACATGAGGAACATGAAAATCATACAGGGAAGGAAGTGACGGCTATGTTGGTAACTTTCAGAAATCCTATGGGCATGCTGCAACTTCCCAGGATGATTAATGAGTCAACTAACATGCAAGCTGCAGTACCAGTATATGAGGTGCGTCGGTTATTCGGCTTATTAGGTGTCGGTATTGAAACTTTAAAAGTAATAGCCTTTTCCATAATGGCAGTTTCTGGTTTTAGTATTTTCATAAGCCTATATAAAGGGTTTAAAGAGCGTGAAGCGGAGATGGCACTTATGCGTTCTTATGGTGCCAGCAGATGGCAGCTTGTTGCTCTTGTGTTGCAGGAAGGTCTATTGCTTACGGGAGTAGGTTTTATCTTGGCCATGCTGGTAAGTAGAACCGTATTGTGGGGTATATCTTCTTTTATTGAATCTGATTATCATTATTCTTTCTTTCAGAACTGGTGGAATCCTGAAGAGTGGTGGCTTTTAGTCGCTTCATTGGTAGTAGGAGTGCTAGCTTCAATATTACCGGCTATTCGCGTATTTCATATCAATATTTCTAAAACCCTGGCAGATGCTTAGAACTATAATAATTACAATATTTCTGTTAATTGGTAATGAAGCCATTTCTCAGACTAAAATCACCTGGAAAACACTGGGAGATGTTACCTTTACAGATAAGTATAGTGATGAGGTGGAAGCCTATTACTATTATCCTCATTTTGGTGAGCATATAAAGAACTTAGAAGGAAAGCAGGTTTACCTGAAAGGATATATACTGGAGGTAGACCCTAAAGAAGACCTGTATGTACTTTCAAGAAACCCTTATGCCTCTTGTTTCTTTTGTGGTAATGGCGGACCTGAGTCTATTGTAGAGCTTGAACTTTCCTCTGATCACCCACCATTTAAAATGGATCAGGTAATTACAATTCAGGGGGTGCTCAAGCTCAACCAGGATGATATTTATCACTGCAACTATATTTTAGCTCAGGCAAAAGTATTTAGTCCGTAATCAGGTTAAAAGCGCCTTTTACCAGAAACTGAGTATTACTTTTAAAGTCTTCAGCATTGGTAATCTCAATAAATTCATGGTTGGAAGCTCCAATTTTAACTTCCTGCTTTTTAAACTGGTAGCTGTTATTTGTAGTGCGTGCCAGTACATAATAATGGTCATCTATTTCTACGATAGCTTCTTTGGGCAATGCAGCTCTTTTTTCAGAAGATGTGGCTATTTGTGCTTCTACGTACATGCCCGGGCTAAAGGCACTAGTAAATTCCTCATCTACTAAATGGCCATGAATATTGATCATTCTACTTTCAGGGTCTACCGCCTTATTGATCAGATGAACTGTTCCATGATAAGTATTGCTTTTATCTTCCTGAATAGAAAAACTAATGGGTTGGCCGATTTTTACAAAGGGAAGATCTCTTTCAAAAATATTGAGTTCCAGGTGTAGATGACCTGTGTCAATGATGGTGATGGCAGTCTCTGAGGGATTAAGGTAAGTGCCCTTAGTAATATTTACAGAAGTGACAAAGCCGTTAATAGGGGAGAGCACATATATGGACGTCCGAATGTTCTCCATGGTAAGCTTTTCTGGATTAATGTTCATCAGAAGCAACTTTTTAGCCAACGACTCCGCTTTAACCTTAGTAACCGTATAATCAGATTCTGCTTTAAGATAGTTTTTCTGTGAAGTAACGTTATCTTTTATAAGATTCTCCTGACGTTCAAAATCTGATTTGAGGTACTTTAATTGGCCTTTGGCTTCCAGGTAATCTTGCTGTAACTGTACGTATTCAGGACTTTCCAAAGTAAATATCATTTGTCCTTTTTTTACTGGTTGACCAGGAAGCAGTTTTATATCTTTTACAGTACCGCCGAAGTAAGAACTCACTGTGGCCTTGTTTTCAGGAGGCACATCAAACATGCCATTAGCTTTTATGGTATTGCTAAACTCTACCATTTCCAGTGGCGCTATTTCCATTTGCGATGAGTTGAACTGCTCCGCAGTAAGGCGGATGGTGTTTTCTTCAGATTTGGGTAGTTCCGCTTTAGCATCTATACTGGAACTGCTGTCTGATGAGCAGGCAGATAGCATTAAAATGCTCAATAAACTAATACAGCCTATTCCTTTAATATATATTGATTTGATATGATTTCCGTTCATGATTATAGCGTTAAGTAATTGATCTCTAAAGCCGTAAGATTGTATTGAAGCAAAGAATCAAGATAATTGATTTCTATATCTCTCGCGTTTTCCAGCAATTGTATGTATTGCAAGAAGTCTATTTCTCCATTTTGAAATGCTTGTGTGGCATGTAATAGTGTTTGCTCTGAGAGTTCCTTACCGGTAGATTCGTAATAATTAAGATGTTCTTCGTATTGATTTAATTCGGATTGAAGCTGTTTGTATTTAGCTATGAGCTGAATTCTGTAATTGGTACGTTCGTTGCCTAAAATGTCTGTGCCTATTTTAGCTGCGGCTATTTGTGATTTGTAGCCTCCAAACCATATGGGGATCGCTACTCCAACCTGAAAGCCAGAGTAGGATTGATCTCCGGCTCCATTATTTACACCTCTGAAAACAGAGACATTAAAGTCAGGTAAAAGCTTTTGCCTTTCTACTGTAGTTCTTTGATCGGCAAGGTTTATGGCATCCTTATAATAGTTGATTGCCGGATGCACCAGCGTATCTAAACGGGTAGGAGTAATGCGCTCAAAAGCCGTATTGTTGACTTGATATGTGGTGTCTGATTGTAACCATTGGTTTAAATTAACAGAGGCCGTTTTTAAATTTTCTTCTATTTGAAAAAGCTGAAGCGAAATATCCTTTTGCTTGGTAGTAGCAGTAATTTTCTCCAAATAATTAGATTCACCTACCTCAAACCGTCTGTTAGCTGCATGCGCAAATGCGGCATATAGGCTATCCAAATAGGTGTAGTTCTTCAGTTTTTCTTGCCAGTATAATATCGAATAGTACGCCTTTGACACTTCTTTATTAACCACCTGCTTATCGAGGTCGTACTGGTCTTGTGCTAATTGCATTTGACCCTTTATCACCTTTCGTTTGGCTCCATAAATTGTGGGGAACTGAAAAGATTGGTTGATGCCCCAAACATGAAGCGGTAAGTCATTAGGTGCTATGTTATTTTCATCCTTGTTATAGTAAAGCTCAGTTTTAGGTATGTCAATGGCACTGCCTTTTAAAGCACTCATTTGATCAATCCTTTGGCGAGAAGCTTCAATGGACTTATTGTTTTCTACAGCAATATCAATGGCTTCATCTAGCGATACTTCTCTGGTTTGGCCCTGGCTCATAGCGGGTAAAAAGAGCACCATCAGGATTGTAATTACTGAAGCAATTACTGGTTTCTTCTTTTTAGAGACCTTTTTTCTGTCAAAAATGGCATACAAAACAGGAAGAACTATGAGTGTAAGAGCTGTGGCTGACACTAAGCCACCCACTACTACGGTGGCTAGTGGCCTCTGTACTTCTGCACCCGCTGAGGTAGATATAGCCATTGGAGCAAAACCAAGCGCAGCTGCCGATGCCGTAAGTAAAACAGGTCTTAGTCTGTTTTTAGTGCCTGTAATAATCCGTTGATTTATATCTGTAATGCCTTCACTCTTCAGTTCTTTAAATTCTTCTATCAAGACGATACCGTTTAATACGGCAATACCAAAAAGCGCAATAAAACCAACGCCCGCAGAAATACTAAACGGTAAATCACGTAAGTAGAGCAGTAATACACCTCCTACGGCTGACATAGGTATGGCGCTATAGATAATCAGTGCTTCTTTTACTGATTCGAAGGCAAAATAAAGTAGTATGAAGATCAGAACAAGTGCTATGGGAACGGCTATCATTAAACGCTGGCGTGCAGTACGCAGGTTTTCGAACTGACCACCATAATCTACAGTATAGCCGGTAGGGAAGGTGATGTTTTTGTTAATTACCTCTTGTACATCCTGTACCACAGATTCTAAATCTCTGTTTCTTACGTTTACACCAACTACTATTCGCCTTTTAGTATTATCTCTGGAAATCTTAGCCGGGCCTTTGGTATAAGTGATGCTTGCTAACTCACTAAACGGAATCTGGCTGCCGCTTGGGGTTCTGATGGTAGAAGTTTGTAAATCCTCTATATCCTGATGGTGGTCTTTGTCGAACCGAACTACGAGATCAAATTGTTTTTCGCCTTCAAATACAGTACCTGCTGGCATACCCGCAAAGCCCATGGTGATAATGTTATTGAGCTCTTCTATGTTAAGTCCATATTTCGCGATTTTTCTGCGATCATATTTTACGCTCATTTGTGGTAAACCGGCCACTTTTTCAACTATTATATCTGCGGCGCCATCAATATGTTGTATGGCCTTTTCTATTTCAAGGGCTTTTTTATATAGCACATCCAAATCTTCACCAAATACCTTAATAGCCAGATCAGCCCTAACTCCAGTGATCAGCTCATTTACCCGCATTTCTATAGGTTGGGTAAATTCATAATCTATACCAGGCATCACCGATAAGGCCTCTTTAAATTTATTGGCTAATTCATCTTTACTTTCTGCTGATACCCATTCGCTTTTAGGTATCAGCTTAATGATTACATCACTTTCTTCCATAGACATGGGGTCTGTAGGCACTTCAGCAGCGCCAATTCTTGATACTACCTGATCTACCTCAGGGAATTTTTTTAGAATCTGCTCCATTTGAGTGGTAGCCTTTACGGTATTAGTAAGTGGAGTTCCGGTTTTTAGCACCGGTTGTATCACAAAATCACCTTCATCAAGAGTAGGGATAAACTCACCTCCCATTTGAGAGAAGATAAATCCTGTGACCAGCAAGAGCGTTATGGCAAGACCAAGTACCAAATTCTTTTGATTTAGCGCCCATTTTATGGTAGGAGTGTACTTTGTCTCAAGAAATGATATAAGACGTTTAGATATATTCTTCTTGTTAGGGTTAGATGGCTTTATGAATATAGAGGCCATAACCGGAACATAGGTAAAGCAAAGGATCATAGCTCCGAGTAGCGCAAAGCAAAATACCAATGCCATGGGCTTGAACATTTTGCCTTCTACACCTACTAGTGAAAGTATAGGTATGAACACTATAATGATGATCAGCTGACCAAAAACGGCAGAGTGCATCATTTTGCTGGCACCTTTATAGGTGACATTATCTATGAAGTTTTGCTGTTCACTTTTAGGTAAGGACATGAGTTTAGAGCTCTCAGAGGTGATTTTGAAGGCAATAAACTCAACAATAATTACGGCTCCGTCTATGATTATTCCAAAGTCAATAGCTCCTAAACTGAGCAGGTTGGCATTGACATCAAATACATACATTAGCGAAAGTGCAAATAGCAAGCACATAGGAATAACTGAAGCCACTACTAGTCCTGATCGTATATTTCCTAAAAGTAGTACCACCACAAAAATTACAATCAGACAACCCAATACCAGATTTTCAGCAATGGTGAACGTAGTTTTTCCTATCAATTCACTTCTTTCCAGAAATGGGTTAATGCTAATGCCAGGAGGTAAATTTGGGCTTATTTCTTTTACCCGTTCTTTCACATCATCTATTACTGCCTTAGAGTTGGCTCCTTTGAGCATCATGACCTGACCAAGGACTTTTTCGCCTTCACCGTTGCCTGTAATAGCTCCGAAGCGAGTGGCATGTCCAAAACCAACACTAGCAACATCTTTGATATAAATAGGCGTACCATTACGATTCTCTATTATGATATCTTCAATGTCTTCTAACGTGCTCACCAAACCTTCGCCTCTAATGAAGAAGGTTTGGCTGGTTTTCTCTATATATCCACCGCCTGCTATGCTGTTGTTATTTTCGAGGGCAGTAAATATTTGAGAAACTGAAAGATCCATACTTCTTACTTTTTCAGGATCTATGGCTACTTCATACTGCTTCAGAAATCCGCCCCAGGTATTCACTTCTACTACTCCAGGTATACCAGATAGCTGTCTTTTTATTATCCAGTCTTGTATGGTCCTCACATCTGATAATGAATATTCATTCCTATGTGCAGAATCTACTTCTATTACATATTGGTAAATCTCTCCTAGGCCAGTAGTAATAGGCCCCATAGAAGGTTTTCCGAATTCTGCGGGTATCCTTTCTTCTGCCGCTTTTATTTTTTCGGCTATCAGTTGGCGAGGGAGGTAGGTGCCGATTCTATCTTTAAAAACAACCGTAACTACAGAAAGACCAAATTTGGAAACCGATCTGATCTCTTTTACATCCGGCAGATTGGCCATTTCCAATTCTACAGGGTAGGTTAAAAACTTCTCTACATCTTCTGTGGCCAGGTTGCGAGAGGTAGTGATAATTTGCACCTGGTTGTTTGTTACATCAGGAACGGCCCCAATAGGTATTTCGCTAAGTGAGTAAATGCCAAAGCCTACTATACTGAGTGAAAAAAGCAGTATAATCAGCTTATGGTGAATACTATATTGAATAATCTTTTCTAACATTGAAATGCTTTTTCTAAATGCATCTCAAAGATAGAAGGAGGTATCCTAAGCCTTTTTTAAGCTTTTCTTAAGATTCTCTTAAAATTTAAAATCTCTTTGTGAAATTGTTAATTGAAGTTGATGCTTATGGTGGTGCCTTTGCCTATTATGCTGTTTACAGCCAGTTCAGCTTTAATGGCTTCTGCACACTTTTTTACTATAGATAAGCCCAAGCCATGACCTTTGATGTGTTTGTATTGAAGGCTCTCTGAGCGATAAAAGCTATGGAAGATTTTACTCTGATCAGCCTCTTTTATGCCTATTCCATGGTCTTTTATAGAACAAATTACCTTATTATCGATCTCCTGAGCCTGGATATGTATAACCGAATTATCAGGTGAATATTTGATGGCATTACTCAGTAAATTGTCTATGATTAGGCTGGTGTAATAATTTGGAGTCAGGAGCTTTTTACTTTCATCAAAATGAAATTGAATAGTTAAATTTTTGCTTTTAATCTGTTTGTCAAAGCGAGCCAGAGATTCGGTAATGACAGCAGGAAGCTGTATAAATGATTGTTTTTGTGGGTTAGAATCTAATCTTGCCAGGAGCAATAGCTGTTCCAGTATGGCAGTCATCCTATCTATTTCCTGTAAACTATAGCGGATCTTTTCTTCATAATCAGCTTGAGTTCGCGGTTTTCTTATTAGCACCTCCAACGTGCCTCTCAGCGTGGAAAGTGGTGTGCGCAGCTCATGAGAGGCATCTGAAGTAAATTGCTTTTCCTTTTCAATGGCATTTTCTATACGACTCAGCAGATCATTGAAATTAGTTGAGAGATCATAAATCTCATCCTTGTTAAGAGGAAGGTCTACACGCTCTTTCAGGTTTTGTTTGGTAATTTTAGTAATAGTACTGGAAACCTCTTTGACAGGACGTATGCTTCTGCCTGCCAGAAAGCGAGAGAAGAAATATAGCCCTGCTAATACTGTCAGGTAGCAGATAATAAGTGCATTACGTAAATTTAGGATAACGGATTGTTCTGATTCTGAGGACAGTGCGGCTAAAATGTAACCTTTTACTTCCCCATTTTCTTCAATTGGTAATTGTACCTGACGAACCGCTCTATGGTTGAGAGTGGCATTAAAATGACCTCCCACAGCTGTTTTATTAAAAGGAAGCGTTCCTCCCTTGAGATTCGGAGATCGATCCATAATAGTGCCGTGCTCATCAGTAAGCTGAATAAAAACCGGATTGACTTGCACCTCAGTATGCTCTCGTTCTTCCCACTCAGCCTTGTTTATAAACTGAATACTTTCATCAGCCACCTTGATTTCTCCATAATGTTTGTGTGCTTCATAAGATAGGTCGCTATCCAGGTTTCTCATTACGGTTTGGTACACTGAGTAGTAAATAGCACCAAATAATATTGCCATGATCAATGCCGTAGCAATCATGTAATAAAGCGCAATTCTGTTTTTGAAACTTAGATTCATAGCTCCTTAGCAATATAGCCTACACCTCTTACTGTCTGAATATAATTATCATCATCCATTAACAATAGCTTTTTGCGCAAAGCATTGATATAAACATCAATCACTCCTGTGTTGTAATCAAAATGGATGTCCCACACACTTTCAATAATTCTGGTTCTGCGGCATACTTTTCCTTTGTTGCGCATTAGGTATTCGAGTAGAGCAAATTCTTTCTGTGTGAGGTTGATTTCCTGCTCATCTTTATGTACCTGATGGGTATCTGTGTTTAAGGTGATATTGCCTAAAGTAAACAAATAATGATTACCTGATTTAGGTCTTAGTTGTACCTTTATTCGTTCTAATAACTCCTCAAAATTAAAAGGCTTTTTTATATAATCATTGGCTCCGGCACGCAGACCAAACACGGTTTCATCTACTGTATCTTTAGCGGTAAGAAATATTATTGGTGTTTCTCTGTTTACCTTTCTAAACTGAGTGCAAATCTCAATTCCGCTGTGACCGGGGAGCATCCAATCGAGCAAAAGTAGGTCGTATTCATCACTCAAAGCCATTTGCAGGCCTGACTTTCCATCTTCTGCCAGGTCTACTGCAAAGGCTTCTTCTTCAAGACCTTGCTTAAGAAAAGTGGCAATGCCAGTTTCATCTTCTACTATCAGTATTCTCATCGGCGTAAAAGGTATGCTCTTTATTAAGAGCGTATTAAACCTAACACAAAATTACGAAAATCAATAACTTAGGTTTTCTTTATTGTATGAATGAAAAAGACGTGATAAACTTTTAAGGGAATTTTAAGATTAATGCTTTTGGTTAGTCTTGTTTGTATCCTGTGTGGTAGCATTTTACTAAAAGCATCTTATTTTGAAAGTAATAAAACCAAATTTATAATTGAAACTTATAATCAATTATAACCATCCACTTTGCTAATTTCAGATAAGTAAGGAGCTATTGGTGACCAATCATCTATATCAAGACCTCGGAGGTCAAGGTCGGCACCTCCGTTTTTCCATGCGCCGGGCGTACTATCAAGCAGAGCGCCCTGTTGCATTAAATTAGCCAGAACCTTTAAATCGGTTACTCCCGTATTTCTGAGATTAACACGATATAATGAGGTGAATTGAGCAATGGTGTTCATACCTTTATTGCCAATAGGCACTTCTCTGATGATCAGTTCTCGTAACCCAGTATTGTTAGCTATAGGACTTATATCTGTAATATAGGGAACGGTGTTGGCATTTAGATAGGTCAGCGATTTGTAACTAGCTAAGGGAGATAGATCGCTTATATATGTGTCGTTAAATTTTAAATATTGTATCTGCGTAAGCTCAGCTATGGGGCTGAGATCAGTAACGCTGCTTTCCCCAAAACTTAGGTAGGTGAGGTTGGTGGCATATTCTAGGCCGGTAAGATCTTTAAGATCTGTAGCGCCGTCTAAGTGAAGTGCAGTGAGTGAAAGCATGGCATCCTCTGTAATCTTACTTGCAGAGTCGAGTGAAAGTTCCTCTTTAATGGCTGCTGATAGTATTGGATCAGGAATGGCAACTACGTTATTGCTTTCTACAGCAACAGTATTTCCCACTTCTTCCTTCACCATCTTGTTCTCAGGGTCCACGTCGTTGTTTTCATCTTCAGAGCAGGCTAAACTGGTAAACAGTGCGGAAATTAGGAGTGTTCTGAATAATGTTTTTCTGATCATCGGTATAAACTTCAGTTATTTTTTCCAAAAAGCTATACTTATAAAGCAGTTAATGGCTAAAAGTGTTTACAACTTTACTGATTGTTAGCATAGCTTAATAGATTTAACTAATTTGATTGCGACTTAAAAACTATTTCCATTGAGTTTTTTCATGTAGTTTCCTGCCGTATGTCGCGGTTAAAAAGCGCATTCTGTATGGAGGGAATGCGTTGTTTCATTATGTGAAATTTCTAAAAAATGCATAGTGCTGAGTTATACAAGATAATGAACGTGGTTTGCTCAGTTCGTAGTATACATATGGTCAGTTATTTACTGTTTATGCATTAAGTGAATTTTGTTTCTATGATAGCAGTTTCAGCCTTTTGTCAGAGGGGTTTGAGTTGTTAATTATCTTGCAATATCTGAACCTATAATGAAATTATTGGGGGCCTTGGTTGATTGTTTCTCTTTTGTTATTGTATAATAATAACTCGAGTTTATCATTCAAAATGTCTCCATGTAAATCACGTCCTACAATGGTGCCGTTTTTATCTATCAGGAAGTTATCTGGAATGCCGTCTACACCATAAATGAGAGAGGCCAGGTTACTCTGACCTTTAAAATCATTAACATGAAGCCATATAAGGCTATCATTTTGAATGGCCTCCATCCAGCGGTTCTTGTTTTCGTCTAATGAAACGGCAAAAATCTCAAATCCTTTTGGGTGAAAAGTCTTATATACCTTTAGTAATTCTGGACTTTCTTTTCTGCAAGGCGCACACCAAGATGCCCAAAAGTCTAATAAAATGGTTTTTCCTTCTAATTCTGCTAGAGACTTAAGATTTCCTTCCTCATTAGACATTTCAAAATTAACGTATTTATCACCTAATTGTAGATTTTGGTTCAGCTTTAAAAAATTGCTGATCACCTTACCATATTTTGAGGCTTTGTTTTTATCTGTAAAGTTTTGAAATAAAGCTGCTGTTTTTTCTTTATCAAAAGTGCCATAATATAAATACAATATCTCTGCACTTACAATGCTTTCAGGGTGTGACTTTACAAACTCTAATTCCGCAATTTCTTGCTCTTCTTCGGTCAAAGTATCTAGTGTCAGGCGTAATTTTTGGGCTACTTCTTCGGTTTCTGATCCAGATACCAAGGCCCGTTCAAAAGGCATATTGGTTGCATCGAACTCCATAGCAGTATTTTCTAACCATATAAATCGGTATTTTTCATAGCCTTTGGTTCTTAAAACAGCGTGATACGGAAAGTCTGGTAATTGTGTGTTAAAGGTAAATGTGTTATTAATAACTATAGCTGAATCGAGCAAATCAGTAATCTGACTGTCAGCATTGTCAAGGTAAAGCACGGTGCCATCTTTAAGGGCATGGGTTTTTCCTTGTATTGAAAACTGATCTTTAGGATTATGATTACAGGCACAGAACTGTACCAAAACAAATAGAAAAATGGTGGTTTTCATGTTATCAGTTTTTTACTTCTGATATATCAAAAGTAACAATTGATCAGGCCTTAAATATATGAATATTATAATAAAGAATATATTTAAAAATCTTTTATTGTGTCATATTGACCATATTAGATGTTAGGCAAAGAGAAAAAGAATGTAGATCCCTTTCCTGGCTGCGACTCAGCCCATACTTCACCACCATGTAATTCTATTATTTTATATACTATGGCCAGGCCAATGCCTATTCCTTCATATTTATCTTTACTTTCTAACCGTTGAAATGGCTTTAGAGCCTGATTGAGGTCAGTTTGGTCAAAACCAATACCATTATCTGATATTTGGTAGGTAGTAAAGTCGTCACGAGAATCAGCATGAATATAAACCTTAATATCTTCCTTACCTGATGAATATTTCAGCGCATTAGAAATAATGTTACTAAATACCTGACTAATGAGTACTTTATCTCCATACAAGTTTAAAAGCCTATCAGTAGTTATTTTTGGTTTTTGAGCTTTATAGGGGTAGCTTACTTCATCTATAATATCATAAATTATGTTTTCCACTGCCACCCATTCCTTATTAATGCTGGTATGAGAAAGTTGTGATATCTGCAATATTGAAGTGATAATCGACTCCATTTTAGAGGTGTTATTACTTATAGCAGTAAGGTATTTTGTTTTCATGGGCTCAGGGAGATTGGAGTCAGTCAAGAGTATTTGACTATAACCATTAATTATCCCCAAAGGAGAACGTAAATCGTGAGCAACGGAATAAGAAAACTTTTCTAGCTCTGCATTGCTCTTTTTTAGATCGTTTTGTGCTTCAATCAGCTCTGTTACATCAGTAATAGCAATGGCTACGCCTATAATTTCATTGTTGTTATGGATAGAGCGACAACTTACATTGTAAAATTTGTTTTTAAAATCACTTTTAATATTAAAATCAAATTTATCTACCTTGTTTAGGCATTTACTAACACAGTTAATTATTCTATCTCCAAATGAGAGATTATGAAAAATGTCAGTAATTAGCATGCCATTATGAATGCTTTTAGGTAGAAAATCCGGGCTATTACGGCTCATATGGCTGATGTGCATAGCCTCATCAACATTTATGATATATAGATTCTCAAAGCTATTAATACTGGTAGCAAACTGACGTGTGAGTCGGTTGATCTGCTGTTCGTACTTTTTGTTTAAGAAGTCTTTAGCATTGAGCCTGACTCCGGTTCTCCATAACATGAGAGTTATTAATACGATAAAAAGCGATGAAAATAGTGAAATTGAAAGATTGGTAGACCAATGACTTAGTTCTGATAAGTTAGAAACAATATAACTAAGGGTAAATATCAGCAGAATTGAGATAGGTAGTATTCGGCGAATAGATATGGAACCCATGTAGGGTGAAGAAATGACCATCATTACGCCCGTATTATAGGTAAATGCCAAAAATGAAAGGCAAAACAAGAAGAATGACAAAGCAGTATTGATAGCCATAGGGAAAAACTCTAGCAACCCCATAAACTCTGTAGCCTGATTAAAGTAGCCAAAAATGAAGAAGAAAGTTTGGCAGATAATGACGAAGGCTATAATCTGAGCTGCGTAAGTTCGAGGCTTTTTACTTGTGTGTAGAAATAAGCAAATAAAGCATAGAAAGAAGGAAGAGGCTGTGTTTAAGGCCATCCGTCTAAATTCCAGATGACCTCCCATTTCTAGTTTATTATGATAGAGTAAAAGATCTATTTGAAAAGGCAGAATACGGAGTACACATAGAAAGTAGATTATTAATTCTAGCAGCGCAACTGCACCAAGTATCTTAAAAAATAAGGGCTTTCTATATACTATTAGGATCATGCATATACTCAATATGCCGAAATTAATAGCCGTAAGAGGATTCATGGCAATGTTAAAAGGTGAACGTAGCACGTTTAGGTCGAAATGCCAATCCAACAATACACTAAGCGCATAAATCAGAATGGAAAATTGTACAATTAAAACTGGACGCCTAAAGCCTTTTGACATATTTTTCATGAGTAAATTAAATGAAACCACAAAAGAACATAATTTTTATAAAAGAGGTTATTTAAGATACAGGATTTGTATTACCTCTGAAAGCTTAATTATAATTAAATTGATGTGATATAATATTAAATAAAGACTGTTTGTGGTGGGTTTATCCTTAAATATTTGGGTGCAAATTATCGAGCTTAAGTTACCTCAACCTCTTTCTTTATATCGTTTTACGCCTTCTTAATTATTCATTATAGAAATGATACTTTTTAATGAGGACATTAACCCAAACTGATCAGATCACTTGAATTACATGCATATGCCTGTTATCGCTTGAATGAAATTCACTATCTTGATGTATAAAAGAGTGGTTATTTCTCATAACTTAATGTAATTAGCCATGTACTATGAAACCTATCCACCACATCCTGACTTAGAAGCTATAGTTAGATGCTACTGGGTGCTGGAGGTACCTAAAGCCTTAGACGCTCCCAAACAGCGAGTGATCCCTGATGGCACCATAGAAATGTGCTTTATTTTAGGAGATGATATAAAGAGGTACACCACAGATAAGGACTTTATTATACAACCGAGGGCAATGGTTTTTGGACAAATTACGCGCCCTTATTTTGTACAGCCTACGGGATATGTTAATACATTCGCGGTACGGTTTTATCCTTACGGATTTGCTAATTTTATTGACAGACCTATTAAGACTTTGGCAGATAAGGAAACGTCGATTACGGAATTATTTGGAGAAGAGGCAAAGGAGTTAGAAAATAGGATCATAGAAGCTCCCACTACTGAATCAAGAATAGAAATTATAGGGAATTTTTTGCTGCAGAAATTAATCAATCCTATCACCATTGATCATATTGTGGGGTCTACGCTAAAGGCTTTATACGCTACTAAAGGTAGTGTTTCAATCAGCTCAATTCTAAAAGATGAACCTTCAAAAAGAAGAAGTTTAGAACGAAAATTTTCAAAGCAGGTAGGTATTAGCCCTAAACAGTTGGGCAGAATTATCAGGCTGCAAGCTGTTTTGAAGCTCATGCATGAGAGACAAGAAGAAAACCTGACATCCATCGCTTATGAGAGCGAATATTATGATCAGGCTCATTTTATAAAGGATTTTAAGCACTTCACAGGGGTTAATCCTAAGCAATTTTTTACTGATGCTGAAATGATGTTATCGTCACTTATCTACTCAAAGGATTAGGTTCCTGTCGCACTTTTACAATTTCCAGAAAGGCAAGTGTGGTATCTATGCAGTATAACCAAGTCTACTATTATGCTGCAAATGATTTTTAATCAACCATTGTCATGCTGTGCTTTACTTTATTTACTTCAGCTAGTGTTGAAACAACAGGGCTTAGAAGTACAAACCAACCGCCTAATAACATGAAAAGCTTAATCTCTATTTTTGAAATTCCGGCTACAGATATTAACAGGGCGGTGGCTTTCTATCAAACTATACTAGATATTGATATTGAAGTAATTGATATGCAGGGAATGCCTATGGGGCTGTTTCCCAGCGAGGGGCAAGCTGTGTCTGGAGTTATCACTCAGGGAGAAGGATACGAACCTTCATCAAAGGGAGTATTGGTTTACTTTAACGGTGGAGAGGATCTCAATGTAGTCTTGCGGAAAGTGGAAAAAGCAGGAGGCGAAGTGCTCATGCCCAAAACACTCATTGATGAAGAAAATGGCTATTTTGCTTTGATTATGGACTGTGAAGGAAATATGGTAGGAGTCCATTCTCCTCACTAAATGGCGGGCTTGTTAATAGCTTTGGCGGGGAATAATTAAGAATGAAGCGTAAACAAAAATCCCTTTCAAAAATCTGGTTACATGATCTTTGAAAGGGATTTATAATATTATTAGTATTTAGAAATATAAAACTTCTAGCAAGTAATATGCTGCACCTGCCACATAACCTATAAAGGCAGGAAGAGTTATTTTTTTCAAATACCAGAAAAATTTGATTTTGGCCATACCCATTACTGCTACACCAGCGGCAGAACCTACTATTAATAAGCTACCACCTGTACCAGCACAGAATGCTGTAAATTCCCATAACTGATGATCCATAGGAAATTCAGAGATAGGATACATACCCATAGTTGCCGCTACTAATGGCACGTTATCTACTATAGATGATAAGATACCCATTACGAAAACTATTGCATCTATATTACCGATAGTATGGTTCATCCATTCGGCCAGATTTTCAAGTATGCCGGCATGCTCAAGAGCTCCTACGGCCATTAGTATACCTAAGAAAAACAATACGCTAGGCGCATCTATTTTACTTAATGCATGTACTGCTGAATAAGGTTTTTTCTCTTCTTCATCTTTCTTGAAGTGAATTAACTCAGAAAGTATCCAAACTAAAGAAAGGCCTAATAACATTCCCATATAAGGAGGCAAATGAGTTACTCCTTTGAAAATCGGCACAAAGATTAAGGCTAGCAAACCTCCAATAAGCATTCTCCAGCTACCTTTAACTTTTTCCTTTTGCAAGGCTTTTTCTTCATCTTTATGTTTTCTGTCTAACTCACCTTTTAATGACCTACTTAATATGTAGGTAGGCACAATAGTACAGATCACACTAGGTATAAAAAGTGATTTCATAATGGCCAAAGAACTGATCTGACCACCAATCCATAACATAGTAGTGGTTACGTCACCAATAGGAGACCAGGCACCACCTGCATTGGCTGCTATAATTAGCGCCCCTGCATAAATATTCATGTCTTCCTTATTTTTTATGAGCTTTCTTAACAAAGAAATCATTACAATAGAACATGTAAGGTTATCTAGCAATGCAGATAAAAAGAATGCAATGCCCACAATCATCCATAGTAATGTTTTTCTGTTAGAGGTTTTAATTCTGTTTGTAATTACATTAAAACCCTGGTGAATGTCTATCAATTCAATGATAGTCATTGCTCCCATAAGGAAAAATAGAATTTCTGATACACTACCTAATTGTAGTGTTAGGCTTTCACTTACTCCTTCAGTATGATCGCTTCCTAAAACAAAAACAACCCACGTAACCACACCCATATATAGGGCGATAGCCGTTTTGTTTATTTTTACGACCTCCTCTAAAGTGATAAGTAAATAACCGAAAATAAAAACTGAGATAAGATATACCACCATAGCCTCTTCTGCTTATGAGAATTCTAATTTTTCATAGTGAAAAATAAAGAATCCTCCTCTATATTTAATTTTAAATTTGTTTCCTCCGGCGGAGCCGCAAATCTACTGAAACAAATCCAGTTGACCTCTAGGTGGTAGTGAATTTCCGAACACCGTTTTGCCTCCATATTTGTAAGATTCCTGGCGTTCTTTTTCAATTATTTTGTCAAATCGCGTTTCATCAGGCACGAAATCGTTTTCGGCCTTTTGAGCAAGTAAGTGAAGTTTTTTTATCGCATGTTGTTTATCCGAGTATCCAATTTTAGATTTTTCAACAGCATGCTTTAAAGTACTGATAGTTTCGTCATAAATGTGGGTAGGAACGGGGAAGGGATGACCATCTTTTCCGCCATGAGCGAAGGAGAATCTGGCGGGGTCCTGAAAGCGTGAAGGGGTGCCATGGATCACTTCACTAACCAGGGTTAATGATTGTAATGTTCGGGGCCCCAAACCATTGATAAGAAGCATATCATCAAAGGTCTTTATGGCAGGGTCATTAGCAAGTGCAAGTACGCTTCCTAGTCTTTTAAGGTTTACATCTTCTTTTTTAACATGATGCCGACGAGGCATGATTATTTTACGTGCCTCTTGCATCATTTTGAAAGAATCTTCTTTGCCTATTTCTAAAATGCCGCTTCTGGTTTTATCAGCGCTCTTTGAGGTCAGGTTGAGAATAAGGCCTTTGTTAATTCCGCATACGCCGGTATGAGGCTCTTCTATGAATGATTTCACATTTTTGGAATGCCAATGATAGCGCCTGGCCATGCCATTAGTATTATTCATGCCCTGCTGCACCACCGCCCATTCACCTTTATCGGTTACTATAAAAGAGTGTAAATAAAGCTGAAAGCCGTCTTGAATAGCAGTATTGTCTACCTTGGCACTGAGTTTACTATGGTGGACCAGTTCAGTACCATTAATCCCGGTTTTATCAGCTAAAGCTAGTAATTCGGCAGGCGTTTGGCGTGAATGCTTGCCTCTTCCTCCACAGATGTAGATGCCCAAGTCATTGGCTATAGGGTTAAGGCTTTTCTTTAAAGCACCCATTACTGAGGTGGTAATTCCTGATGAATGCCAGTCCATACCGAGCACACAGCCAAAAGATTGAAACCAAAGCGGATCACTTATTTTGGCCAGAAATTCAGTTTTACCGTATTCTATTACTATAGATTCTACTATCGTTTGCCCCAGCTCGGCCATTCTTTTGGCTAACCAATAGGGGACTTTGCCGCCATGTAAGGGTAAATCTGCTGTGCCTGATCTTCGCATGGCACTAATTTACTAATATATTTAGTTTTATGTAATTTATTTAGCTTAAAGTGCTAAAGTAAAATCATTCCTACTATGGCAGATAGTATGATTAAAAATATGGGATTAAGCTTAGTATAAAAGTGCTGTATCACTGCTATGGCAAGACATATGACTATAGGTTTCCATTCTATAGAGAAACCTTCTCCTTTAAAAAAAGTGGTTTCAGCAATTTGAAAACCAGCATACAGTATTAAAGCCACAGTCACGGGTTTCAATCCATTAAATATAGCTTCTTTAATGGGATGATTTTTTACTCTGGCTAATACTTTAGAAAGTACTAACATTACTATAATAGAAGGAGAGGCTAATGATAAGGTCGCTATTATACCGCCACCTACACCTTGTACCTTGTTTCCCACGTAAGTGGCAGAGTTCATAGCTATGGCGCCAGGAGTGACCTGCGCCAGAGATAGCACATTCAAAAATTCATGGCTGTTCATCCACCCTTGTTTTTCGAACTCTATGATGAATAATGGTACCATGGCTAAGCCACCACCAAAACTAAAAAGGCCGATCTTAAAAAATACCCATATCAGGGTGAGGTAATCGTGCAGCATGATATTCTATTTTAAAGTGATTTTAAAAGCAATAAATCCGGCTATGGCTCCCAGAATAATAATAAGTATTGGGTGAGCCCCCAGTAAAAGGCCAATAAGAGCCAGAAGGAATATAGCTACCGATATATTACCCTTAATGCCTGTTTTAAAGAGTTTGATGAATGATTTGCCAATCATGGCGACGAGACAAGCACGTATACCTAAAAAAGCATTCTGTAACCAAGGTAAGTCAAAATGGCTGCCTGCCAAGTGGTATACCAGACTGATAATGAGCAATGAGGGGAAAATGATGCCAAATGAGGCTACTAGTCCACCCCAGGCCCTTCCTTGCTGATTACCAATAAAAGTGGCTGCGTTAATAGCTATAGTGCCTGGTGTCATTTGTGAGAATGATATGATCTCTAATAAATCATCATTAGAAATCCATTTTCTCTTATGAATGAGTTCTTGCTCTAGCAATGGAATCATGGCATAACCACCACCAAACATAAAGAAGCCCACTTTGAGGAATGAAATAAACAACTGTAACTGTATATGAGGCTCTGAGCTGGCAGTGCCTTCATTTGTTTTTAGAGCCATATAGTATAGTAATTATAAAGCATAAACCTTTCAAAAATCGAATTCGCACAAAGCTAGTTAAAAGCGTTGGGTGAATTCATTAGAATTACATTAAAGGAAAATTAAAATCAAAAGGTAGTTAAAAGGCTCAAATGAGAGTTTTTAAGCGGCTTTATAATAAAGCTTGGAAATAAAGGGTTTATCTATAGTAAATCCATTAAATAGCAGTACCTTTGCTTTTTATTTAAAAATAATATCCATTGACAAATTTTTCTAATCTGGGACTTTCAGATCCTTTACTGAAAGTGCTTACAGAAATGAATTTTGAAGAGCCCACCAAAATTCAGCAGCAAGCCATTCCTGTTTTAATCAATGAATCTCACAGAGACTTTATTGGTTTAGCTCAAACCGGTACTGGTAAAACGGCGGCTTTTGGTTTGCCACTGTTAGAGTCTATAGATCCTACTTATAAAGGTACTCAGGCTGTGGTATTAGCTCCTACACGAGAGCTGGGTCAGCAAATTGGTCAGCAGCTAGAGTCGTTTTCTAAGTACATGAAGGGTGTGAAGATAGCTACCGTTTATGGTGGTGCATCTATTCAGGGGCAAATACGTGCTTTGAAGCAGTCTCCTCAGATACTTATAGCTACTCCTGGCCGATTACTGGATCTGTTAAACAGAAAGGCAGTACAGCTTACCGGTGTTCGCTACGTAGTGTTAGATGAAGCTGATGAGATGCTCAACATGGGCTTTAGAGAAGACTTGGATCATATCCTTTCTTATACCGAAGGCGAGAAAGCTACCTGGCTTTTTTCTGCTACTATGGCTAAAGAGATCAGAGACATTGTAAAAAAATACATGCATGATCCCAATGAGGTAAAGATAGATTCAGGTAATGTGGTGAATAAGAATATTGATCACCAATACTTTGCTGTTAAAGCTAAAGATAAACCTTCTTTACTTCAGTATATTATACAGTTAGAGCCCGATATGCGAGGCATTATTTTCTGTAGAACAAAAAGAGATACACAAAGCATAAGCGAACAACTTCAGAAACGTGGTTTGCCAGTAGACGCACTGCATGGTGATATGTCTCAGGCACAAAGAGACCAGGTAATGAAGAGGTTTAAGAATCATACATTAGAGTTTTTGCTTGCTACAGATGTGGCTGCCAGAGGTATTGATGTTAATGATATTACCCACGTAATTCATTATGCCTTGCCTGATGATGCCGAATATTATACTCACAGAAGTGGTAGAACAGGTAGAGCAGGTAAAAAAGGGATTTCTTTGAGTTTAGTAAGTAGTTCTGATCAAAGAAAGCTTAAGTTTTTACAGAAGAAGTTAAATATTACTTTTTCAGAATATACTCTGCCTAGTCCGGTAGCTGTAGAAAATCAAAAACTAGTGGCTTGGGCCAAAAGAATTACCGACGTAAAACCTGATTATGAAGCTATTAATAGCCATCAGGCCGAGATTTATGCATCTTTTGAGCATTTAACCAAAGAAGAACTGATTGACAAACTGCTTACCATTGAAATAGATAGTTTTGGTATAAGAGAACCTTCTTTTGATGTTGCAGATCTTGATTCAGTTAGCTTGGATGGTAAAGGAAGCTC
Organism: Fulvivirga maritima; assembly: GCF_021389955.1. Taxonomy (NCBI): domain Bacteria; kingdom Pseudomonadati; phylum Bacteroidota; class Cytophagia; order Cytophagales; family Fulvivirgaceae; genus Fulvivirga; species Fulvivirga maritima. Next base: position 5,296,262 of record NZ_CP089980.1, on the reverse strand, counting down.
AGGAGGAAAGTATAAGAGATTTTTTGTTAACATAGGTAAAATTGATGGCTTTGGAGCTCCTGATCTGATAGACTTTATAATGGAGTACTCAGGATTGAATAAAAAGGCTATTGGTAACATAACCATGGAAGACCGACGCTCTTACTTTGAAGTAGAAAGAGAAGAAGCTTCTGGTATTGAAGCAGCTTTTAAAGATCTGATGCTTGATGACAGAGAGATTCGTGTGAATGCAGCAGAAGGCCGATCTGGTAAAAAAGGAAAAGGAGGAGATCGTCGTGGTGGTGGACACGGAGGTGGCAAATCACGCCAAAGAAAAGGCGGCGGTGGCGGCAGAGGTGGCCGTAACAGAAGAAGATAATTATTATAAGTCATTCTTATATATTAAAGCCGGTGTTCCCGGCTTTTTTTGTGAGGTTGCATTGCAAGTTGAGTGGTCAGATTCATTTGCTATGCAACCTTTTTTTATAGCCATTTTACAGTGTAGCGGAGTACACTTAAAAATTGCTTACATCAGGCATCAGATCTTCATTAATAGTTGATGATTAACTGTCAGATTATCAGTGTAATTTTGCTTTTAAAAACATAAAATATTACATGGATGGAATTGGCGTAGGGTTAAGGTTATTGCCTTTTTGCAAACGGTTGCTATATTTATTAATAGCAATTAAAAATAAACCTAAACCCAAAATTAAAATGAAAAACTTTCGAGTTTCCCTGCTAGGGGTATGTCTAATTTTCACTCTCTTTTTATTTTCTTGTAATGATGAATCTGAGGTGATCCTTCAGGATGAAGAGCCATTAGCTATTACTGGTGAGGTAATGCAGCAGTTTAAAGAATTAGGGCTTGATCCTAGTGATATGCGATCTGAATTGACTCATGATGTAGCTACAGGCAAGTCTAAGCCCGTGTATGTGCTTGAAAATGATATAAGAATATCGCCAGCAGAGCTAAGAGAGATGCTGGAAGATTATGGAAATGGTAAACCTATTACTGAGCAATACCGAACTACTAACCTGGTAGCTGCTCCTAGAACTATCAGTGTGTTGGGCTATTATTCTTCTTCTGGCAGTTCTTCCTCTTACCTAGATGCTACCATGAGATCAGGATTGCAATTAGCAGTTGAGAATTATAATGAACTAGGCCTTAATATAGATTTTACTTTAAGCTTTGGTACTAACACTGGCGCATATGATATAGTGGTATCCAGAGTATCAGGTAATGGAGGTGGCCAGGCAGGTTTCCCTACAGGAGGTAATCCTTACGGTAGTGTAATTATTCAGAGCGGTACCTCTAATTATGGTCTTGATGTGGTAGAGCATGTCTTAACTCATGAATTAGGCCACTGTGTTGGCTTCCGTCATACTGACTATTTCAATAGAGCCCTTTCATGTGGCAGTGGTGGTAATGAAGGTACAGCCGGAGTGGGAGCTATCAATATCCCTGGCACACCTGGTACCACTAATGTTGATATGAATTCAATCATGTTAGCTTGCTTTAGTGCCAATGAAACTGGTGAATTTAGCTCTTATGATATTACCGCTTTAAATGAGCTTTACCCGGGAAATGACACACCTACTGATCCTCAGCTTACCGTGTCTACATCTTCTCTTTATCGTGCTTATAATTCACCTGCTACCACGGTTAATGTGAGCTCTAATTTATCCTGGACAGTGAGTGAAAATGCCAGTTGGTTATCAGTAACGCCTACTAGTGGTTCTAATAACGGAAGCTTTACAGTATCTACATCTTTCTATAATCAACCATGCGAACCTCCAAGAACCGCAACCATAACAGTATCTGGAGGCTCCATTACCAGAACTATTACAGTAAGTCAAACTTCAAGACCTTTAAGAAGAGGAGAGCAATGTCCCTAATTTTTAGTTAACTTATTTATTAAAGGCCACTTCTTGTGGCCTTTTTGTTATTTGAAATATTGGAAAATTTAAATTATTCGAAACATTATTGGCGCTCAGAGCCTTAGTATAATAGAGTATTATTCTATAACCTAAAAATAAACCTATTATGGCTCAGTGTTTTGCACTTATGGGTTGGAGTTTACCTGTAATCGAGAGTATGCAAAAACTCAACAAACCCTTTGTGGTTGTGTCTTTCCCCGATTTTGAAAACTATGCTAAAGAAAATGATATTCCTTTCGTACCCTATCAACTCAACGAATGGAGTGATAGCTCAAATTCTTTAGACCTCGCCGAAAAGTTAAGCCCATTTAATGCTGATGTGGCTGTTCCCCTTTTTGAAGAAACTGTAGAATGGGCCGGTGCGCTTAATTCTATTTACAGAAATGATCCCAGAGTATTAAATAGAGCCTTTCTATTTAGAAACAAAGCCATGATGAAGCGTAAAGCGCTTATTGGTGGTTTAAGAGTAGGCTTGTTTGAAGAAGTATATAATCGTGAAGGCGTGAAAAGTTTCATGCACAGATTGAATGAAGCTAACCTTCAGCTCCATGGTGAAGAAGATAGCTGGGTACATATTAAACCTTTTGCTTCTGCTGGTACTGTCGGTCATAGGCTATTGAGATCTATGAGTGACATCGATGAAAAAGTAGAAGATGAGGATTTTCCCTGCCTGGCAGAGAGTCACCTTTCAGGACAAGAGTTTTCTTGTGAAGCTTTTGTGCATGGCGGTAAAGTTCGCTTTCTAAATATAACTGAATATGTGAGATTAGGATATTCTAATTTCATACCTGAGGGTAACTACCTTAACTCTAAGAGAGATCGAATATTAGGAGAAGTTCAAAAGCTGGTAGACATATTCGGTATAGAGTATGGTATGGTGCACCCAGAATGGTTCCTTACAAATAAAGATGAGATTAGCTTTGGCGAGACTGCCTGTAGAATTCCTGGTGGTCATATTCTTGAATTGGCGGCTAAAGCATATGATTTCGATGCACTGGCAGCATTCGTCCTATGTCATGACCCTAGTCTTACTGAAGAAGAGTTGCAGGAAATACTGCCTCCAATGGATGCCAGGCCTCAGACCTTTTATGGTAATGTGATGATTTATCCTCATAAAAACAGTATTTCTAAACTAGAAATACCTGAAGAGCTTAAAGAGGAGCCTTACTTTCTGGATCATAACCTAGTACCGCCAATGACTACCCAAAAGATTAGCGATAGAGCTGGTTTTGGAAACCATTTTGGTACGGTTAACTTTAAAGGCGAAGATCCAGATAGGATGCGTGAGCTACTATTACATTACGAAAACGTAGATTTTTATTTATAAACAGCAATATTAATGGTGGAAAATGGAATGATCCAACAGGAAAATGACCGGTTGGAAGAAGTGTTGAAGGAGCTTAAAGAAGCCACCAAACTTACTAAGGCTGATAAAGCCAGTAAGTTAATGGGGCAGCTGGATTTACTGGTCGATACTCAAGAGGGTATCGATTTTGTTTATAATAAAATAGCTGAAATTACCGAAGCGGGTGTTTTTGAAGGCTCTGTTTGGAATAATACCGACAAGCTGGTTCCCGCATTGGTAAATGGCACCTATAAAAGTGGTCACCCTGGCTCTACTATTGAGGTGCTGAGTGAACTGCGAATATTGGCCATTGTACAAGGCGACCTTACTGATGAGCATATGGGGCCCAAGGAGGCCTCTGATTTCTTAGAAGAGGTGCTAGTGGCCAATCTGGAGTTTGTATTCAACGAGCCTTTAGAAGAAACCCGTTTGATGATGAGTGATCATGAGCTCAAAAAGGTGCATAGCCTTTTTAACTATATCTCTGAGCGCATTCATCTAGATGGTATTAAGTCTAAGCTGGTGGAAGAGCTAACCCTCATTTGCGAACAGAGGCCTGTGGTAACTGAGAAACAGCGTAAGATCATTGCTCTTATAAAAGAGAAAATGGATCTCAACCCTGATAGTCCGGTAGATGCGGAGTTGCTCGGTTTTCAGAATAGCATATATTGTCCTACCACAGGATCAAAGGATAAATCTCTTAAAGAATATAAAGAGTACTTAACTGGCCTGGATGAGCAAGAGCTACGCAGAGAAGCCGGAGAAGCGGGTAATGCCATGCTTAAGTATGGTTTGGTAAGTCCATATCATGGTAAACTTTTGCTTTATCTGGTGAAAAAGGGCTATGATAAAGCGGCTTACATAAGTTTAGGTGTTAGCGCAGTAGGAGAGGCCAAGTGGTTTCAGTATCAGGAATATATCTCTAAGTTGATATTAGAAACTGTTCGTCCATATAATTGCCAGTGTATTTATGGGTTATCTAATATGCTGGAAAATGGTATCATCTCTCGCTCTGCAGTACGCTCAGGGCTTTCAAATATAAGAACCATTACGCTTCATCCTAAGGTAGAGAACAGGATCCTGAAGTCTAACATTGAAAGAGATCCTGAAGAGAAAATAACGGCATTACAATATTTAGTAGGTGCTCTGATCAGAATTTTAGGACAGCCGCTAGGAGTGGGGCAAGGTAATAATCCTACCTGCCAGTCAGCCCGTGGTATAAGCATGTGGAGCCAGTATGCTCCCGGCAAGCTTATTAATATGGTGATGACCGCTGCCACGCATAATGACCTTACTTTCCGCTTTGAGGGGCAAGAGATTACGGCTTCATTGGTAGGAACAGGCTTAGTGCAAAAGCTGGACTATAACTTGGACTCCGTGTCTGTGGTGCTGGTAGGCATGCTGGATAAAATCTATAATGAGATGATGCTTCGTGCTTCTGGCCGTTTGGAAGATCCGCATAAATGGGTTAACCCGGCGCTCTATGGGCAGTGGATTCAGATTGGGTTTGCCTCAGCTTATGATTATAAATATAATGCCATTGTGGATTTTAATGGTTTTGTCAAAATATTTTACGCCACTTCGCACCCGGAATATAATGGTAATCATCAAGTGATGTACCCTAACCCTGTTGGTATTTTTGTTACTACCTCCACAGGTAAAATGTTAGGTTTTCATGCTGTATCATTGCTTAGAGTAGATCAGGATCCTGAAGGTGAAATGCGGGCTTATTTTCTGAATCCTAATAATGAAGGTAGGCAGGACTGGGGGCAAGGAATAAGGCCTTCTGTATATGGAAATGGTGAGCTACATGGTGAATCATCATTACCAGTACACCAGTTTGCAGCCAGAATGTATGCTTTTCATTATAATGTGCTGGAAGCAGAAAACCGAGTGAACGATGTGCCGGAAGAAGCAGTGGAAGAAGTAAAACAATTAGCCCGAGAAAGTTGGGGGCAATCATATAACTGGATAGAAACAAATAAAAAATGGTAAAACATTCGTCGAGGATATTTTTAAACCAAACAGCATTAAAAGGAAATTTTAATTTTATAAGAAAAAAAGTGGGCGATAATGTGAGAATATCGTCCGTAGTAAAAGCCAACGCTTACGGTCATGGTATAGGTACTTTTGTGCCTATGGCCGAGAAGTGCGGCATCAATCATTTTGCTACTGCCAGTGCCTTTGAGGCCGAAGAAGTATTAGGTGCCTGTTCTGAGTCAAGCAGTATTATGATTATGGGGCTGCTTTATAATGAAGACATGAAATGGGCAGTTCGTAATAACATAGAGTTTTATACCTTCAACTTAGATAAGCTTCAAAATGCATTAGAGGCGGCTAAAGAAGTAGGAAAACCGGCGAAAATTCACCTTGAGGTAGAGACAGGAGCTAACCGAACAGGTCTCCAGGCCGATGAGTTTGGTAAAGCATTATCCTTTTTGAAAAAGCACCATGAATACCTCATTTTTGAAGGCCTTTGTACCCATTTTGGTGGAGCAGAGAGCCTTTCTAATCAGTTTAAAATAGATTCACAACATAAAAGGTATAAGGAATTTTTAAAGCAATGTAAAGCTAAAAATGTTATGCCTAAATATCGTCATATTGCCTGCTCTGCAGCGGCTTTGGCATACAAAGATACACTTTACGATATGGTAAGAATAGGGGTGGCTCAATATGGTTTTTGGCCTAGCCCTGATATTTACTATATGCATTTACAAGAAACAGGTAAGAAAAAGGAGAATACTTTAAAGCGGATTTTTAATTGGAAAACCGATATCATGGACCTCAGGTCAGTGAAGGCGGGTGAATTTATTGGTTATGGTACCGCTTACCAGGCTACACATGATATGGATGTGGCCGTACTGCCACTAGGGTATTCTAATGGGTATCCAAGAGCGTTGTCTAACCGAGGTCATGTGCTAATTGGTGGAAAAAAAGCCCCAATTGTGGGATTAATCAACATGAATCTTTTCATGGTAGATGTTTCTCATATTACTGATGTTAATGTAGGAGATGAAGTGGTGCTAATAGGCAGACAGAATAATAATGTGATTAATATTAGCTCTTTTACCGATTTTACGCAGCTTCTCAATAATGAAATGTTGAGCAGATTACCATCAGCCATACCCAGAAAGGCTGTAAAATAGATTCAGGCACGCTTCTTGACTTATTAAGTGTTATGAAAGTTATGTCAGATCAATCAAAAACATCAGACTTAAATCTGGAACAGTTTGCGCAAAATAAGCAAATACCAGAAGCATTAAGTAAGGAAGTGCTCACCGCACTTTCTTATTACCCTGAGCTTAAGGATACACGAATTCGGTTTGTATTTAAAGACAATATCAGAAAGTCTTTTATGCAGGCCCAGCCACTCATCAAGTCCATGTTTAGCGGACTACAGAATAGAGAATATGTTATTTTCATGAGTCGTTTTTTTAAGATCGGCAAGGAGAAAATTTTCATTCATACTATTCCTTCTGAAGTAATAGTGGGTTGGGTAGGGCACGAATTAGGCCATGTAATGGATTATAAAAATCGGGGCTTTTTCTCTATGATTAAGTTCGGAATTGGTTATTTAATATCAAAGGCTTTTATCATAGGTGCTGAGCGGGTGGCTGACACCTATGCCATTCAGCATGGACTGGCAGATAAGATTATAGCCACCAAAAATTTCATATTGAATCACTCGGATCTTCCTGAGAAATATAAGGACAAAATAAGGAAACTCTATATGCCACCTGAAGAAGTAATGATGATGGTAGAAAGTAAATCCTAATCTCATTGGCAGTGGAGCAGAACTGATCTATTTTTGAAAGATGAAAGTTATAGCAATTACTCAACCCGGCGAAGCAGATGTATTGAAGCTGCAGGAAAGGCCTACACCAGACATAGCTGAGTCGGAGATACTTATAAATGTAAAAGCAGCAGGCGTTAACAGACCGGATGTAATGCAAAGGCAAGGTAAATACCCGGCCCCAGATGGTGCCCCTGCTGATATCCCCGGCCTTGAAGTGGCAGGAATAGTAGAAAAAAGTAATCATGACCGTTGGAAGGTGGGCGATAAGGTCTGTGCCTTGGTAGCCGGAGGTGGCTATGCGGAGTACGTGAGTGTACCTGGTGATCAGTGTCTTCCTATTCCGGAAGGACTTAGTTATATAGAGGCGGCAGCGCTACCTGAGACCTATTTTACCGTATGGACTAATATTTTTGACATTGGCCAATTTAAAGAAGGAGATAAAGTACTCATTCATGGGGGTACCAGTGGTATTGGTGTGGCGGCTATTCAAATGGTATCAGCCTTGGGTGGTACGGTATTTACTACCGTAGGCAGCGATGAGAAGAAGGCCATGGCCGAAAAGTTAGGTGCTGAAAAGGCCATTAACTATAAGACTCATGATTTTGAAGAAGAAATTAAGGCATTTACCAATAAACAAGGAGTAAATATCATCCTGGATATGATTGGAGGTGAATATACTGCTAGAAACATAAATATTCTTTCTACAGAAGGCAAGTTGATTATGATTAATGCTATGAATGGAAGAATGGGGCAGGTAGATCTGTTGAAAGTAATGAGCAGAAGACTCACTGTAACCGGTTCTACGCTTAGGCCTAGAGATAGTAAGTTCAAACGAAAGATAGGCATGCAGCTGGAAGAAAAAGTATGGCCTTTATTAGAAAATAAGACCATTTCTCCAATCATTTATGATGAAATTCCGCTAGAACAAGCTGCAGAAGCTCATAAGTTAATGGAAAGCAGTAAACACATAGGTAAGATTATATTGACTTTTTGAATTCACCCAATACCTTATGAATAGAGCCATTGCTTTTGTTAATATAGTTTTTGTTTTAATAATATCATCTTTCCATGGTATGGCACAGGAAAAAGTTGGTCTGGATTATATAGAAGAGTACTATGCATCTCAGTCACTAGATTCATGTGTGGTTCCCTTCTATGATTCTACCCGAAATGTAGAGCAGATAATACTTATCAGACACGGGCAGCCAGACGTTTCCCGAAAAGGATGGAAGAACAGGGAAGAGGCCATCATTTTTACAGAAGTGTATGATAGCGTGGGTGTTTTGTCTTTTAAACCAATGCCGTTATGTCCTGAAAATTTGCGTACCGACAGTATTTATTATAGCAATATTCCCAGAGCAAGAAATACAGCAGAGCGTATATTTAAAGATCGGTATGATATGATCGAAGATGCTCGATTCCGAGAGTTTGAAAGAAAAATCATGTGCTTTTTCAATGTAAAGATGCCATTAAGTGTATGGCTCACTACCTCTCGTATTTTATGGCTAATGGGTTTTAATGATAAAGGCATTGAAAGCTTTAAAGAAGCGAAACACAGAGCCAAAGAAAATGCCGAATACCTTGAAAAGAAAGCAGAAGAACAAAGATTGGTGATTCTTGTTGCCCATGGCTGGCATAATAAGTATGTAGCCAAGTACCTGAGAAAAAGAGGATGGGAGCAAGTAAGAAAAGGTGGTAGCAAATACACCGCAATGAACATCCTAGCCAGAGAAATAGAAGAAGTGGATAATTAGGATGGGCTCCTAGCATGAGGGCTGTTTTGAGCTAATGATGATGCCTACCTACATAGGCCGCCTGGGAGTAGACGGCTACAACACCGCCGCCATTTTTGATGACATAAACATCTATAACTACGCCCTAACCTCTAACCATATATGGCAAACCTATAAAGGAAAAACCCTGGAAGAAATAGAGGAGGAAAGCGCCAAAAAGCTACTGGCCCTTACCCAGTATGATTATGGGGCAAGAATCTATAATTCGGCAATAGGCAGATTTTTATCTGTTGACCCTTTAGCAGCTAAGTTCCCGCATATATCGCCTTACGCTTTTGTAGAAAATAATCCGATTAATTTAATAGACCCAGATGGTAGAGAACCTATTAAGCCATTTGCAGGTACAGTAAGCGAATTTATGACTTTTTTCAATAGATTGTCGTCAGGTATAGGAACTTCAAAAGGCAGTACTGCCCATGCAGCTATGATTAGAATGGGTTCTGTAAATTGGAAAAATGGGCTTCCAAGTCCTGCAGCTACAGCTCCTTTTAATACTGCAAAAATTAACGAATCTGATAAAACAGGCAATCGATACATATACACTAAAAAAGGTGGTTGGATAGACATGTCTCATTTTATGTTTTATGCAGGTCGTGGTTATCAAGCAAAGTTAGACAAGCAGCAAGCACAAAACTTAATCAAGGGAATGCGAGAAGCGGGTGTTCCATATTCCGAAATTCCTAAAAATTTGATATCCACTTCAATGAGTGATCCAGTAGACGAAGCTGTTCAGGAAGGTTACATGCAGGAAAAGATGGATCAATACGGCCCAACTTATAGTGCATATAGCTATGAAGATTTACCAAGTGATAAGTTTGGGACTGATTTTTCAGTGAATTATTTTGATCCGAACAGCGAGCTAACATTTGGTGAGCAGTTGCAGAATTATCTGAATAATGTCTTGGAAGCTACAAGTCCGGAGAATGCTCCAAACTATAAGAACTTGCCTACTAAATACCCTGAAAAAGGAGAGTTGCCGAGTGTCCAAAATCGTACCACTCAACCAATGTTCATAAAGGAATAGGATTATGAGATTACTTGTTTTAAAAGGGTTGGTTTTGCTTTTTTCAATTGTGATGATTGGATGCGATAATGCTGAAAAGAAACTGATGAAAGAAGGAGATGAATTGGTTGTTAAAATAGAAAAGTACAAAGTTGAAAACGGACACTTGCCAAATAACTTAGAATCTTTAGGGATAAAAGAAACGATGGAAGGGCCTTTGTACTACGTGAAATGGGATAGTGTGAATTACATGGTTTACTTTGGTACTTCCCTTGGAGAATCGATAATATATTATTCTGATACCAAAGAATGGGATTATCGTCTTAGGGGCATGGGAGAAGATAAGTAATAAGCAGCCCGGCAGAGACCGGGCTCCCCACTGGTCGTAGGTTAAGCGCAGCGGTCCTACGACCTATAATGAGCAAGAGCATTTGCTCGGAATAAGATAAGTGGATGTCTGAAGCTACAATGCGCAGTCAGTATCCTTCCGTTAGTCCGCGTATGTCCGTAGCCGTTGGTGCGCTGTTTTCAACGCGTGCCATCTATGTCCGCTAATCTGGGAAGGAATGATGAAAATTATTTATGATCAAAGTCCTTCTTGTTCAGCATATGTTTATACTAAACTGGTCACGCGTTTTGAAAACGTGGGCCAACGGGGGAAGATGCGTAGATTGCAGAAAAGTTGGAACGTAAAGGTTTTGAAGATATTAATGGAGGTAGTGGATTTGCAACAAAAAACTGGACAATAAGTTAAGCACATTTTGAATAGTTATGGTTATTAAATTGTTCAGGCGTCTTATATCCTAAGTGCGAATGTTTTCTTTTTCTATTATACCATATTTCTATAAATTCGAACAGGTCATTCTTGGCCTGAAGAATACTATAGAAATTGGTATGTTTGACCAGTTCTGACTTCAGTATCTTAAAGAAGTTTTCTGCCACAGCATTATCCCAGCAATTACCTTTTCTACTCATGCTTTGTTGTATACCCTTACTTTTGAGGTGATCTGAAAAAGAATAGGTGGCATACTGCACTCCCCGGTCGGAATGAAATATTAATTGGTTTGTTATTGGCCTATTAATTAAACCCTGATTATGCATTAGAAAACTAAAAGTTTAGAAAATCCTTCGATAATTGTGTAAAAAGATCGATTTTGATGAGGTATAAAAATCACCAGAATGGTTACTCAAAATATAGGGTCTTTACCCATTGAATATTCCTCCAAGCCAGTGACACCCTTTGGAGGGATGAGTTTAATGAAACGATTTATCGATCAGGTAGGGATACGAGAAAAATTAGCCGAACTGGCACTTCCATCTCCTGGTTCTAACCGAGGGTATGACCCCAAGCAAATCGTAGAGAGTTTTTGGCTGAGTATCTGGACAGGGGCTAGTAGATACATCCATTGTGACTGGTTGAGATATGATACTGTTTTACAGTCAATTTTTGGATGGGATGGTATGCCTAGCCAAAGTACCTACAGTCGTTTTTTTGGAAAATTCTCTCAATCCCTAAACAACGAAGTATTTCCAGAGCTTCAACAATGGTTCTTTGACCAGCTCCGTTTAGGAGCACTCACCATTGATTTTGATAGTACTGTGATCACTCGATATGGAGATCAACAAGGGAGTAGTAAAGGTTATAACCCCAACAAAAGAGGGAGAAATTCACATCACCCCTTGATGGCCTTTGTGAGTCAAACCAGAATGGTGGCCAATGCATGGCTCAGGCCAGGCAACACAGCGGCCAGTAGTAGTTGCAGGGAGTTCATGGAAGAAACCTTTAAGCACGCCTTGGCAGGACAAAAAGTAGGTCTGGTAAGGGCCGATAGTGGTTTTTACAACGAAGAAATCATGTCATATCTAGATGAAGAACTCCTCAATTACATTATGGCTGTACGCATGTACCCCAATGTAAAAAGCGAAGTTTGGGGGCTTAAAGATTGGGTCAAACTGGCAAAGGGAATAGAGCTGAACGAGATGGTTTTCAGTCATGAAAACGGTAAGCCAAGACGATACATTATTGTAAAAAAGCAAGTTGACATCAGGCCACATGCAGGAGGCAAGGAACTTTTTGAAGATCAGCCTGGCTATCGATATAGTTGCTATGTGACCAATATGGATTTACCTCTGGATCAGATTTGGAACATGTACAACACCCGCGCCGATTGTGAGAACAGAATTAAGGAATTGAAACAAGATTTTGGGCTTGAAAATTTTTGTTTACAAGATTTTTGGGCAACAGAAGCCTCCTTTCGCTTTATCATGGTGGCTTACAATTTGATGAGTTTATTCAGGCATTTTGCGTTGAACCATCATCGAAAAGCAACCCTATCAACCCTCAGATCCTATTGCTTTGCATTAGGAGCCTGGACAGCAAACCATGCTAATAAAAAGGTTTTAAAAATCTCATTACCCTCCAAAAGAAGACCCTGGATGGAGGGAATATTCTTGAACATATCGTCTACTAGTCCTCCTTTTGATTATTCTAATGAATAATCCGGGTTAAAGCCATTCTCCAGGCTGGCCATATTGTATCATGGCACGCCATAGACCTACTCAATGACCATCCTATAATCTTTCGATCGTACAAATCCATAATGATGGTTAAATACATCCAACCTTGACCAGTGGGGATGTATGTAATATCAGAGACCCATTTATGCCCCGGAAGGTTTGCCTGAAAATCTCTGTTTAATAGGTTTTTAGCTACTGGATAGTTGTGTCTTGATTGGGTGGTAGTTCCTCTGAACTTTCTGCAAATAATACTTCTAATGCCCTGGTTACGCATGATCCTGGCCACTCTGGGGCGAGAGATACGCCAACCCAGGTCTCGTAACTCCTCGGTGATCTTCGGGCTACCATACCTTCCTCTGCTATTGCTGTGTATAGTCCTGATATATGCGGATACCTTTTCATTCTCCAACTTTCTCATTGATGGCCTTCTGTTGCTCCAATTATAGAAACCACTTCTACTGACTTTAAGTACTTTACACATCCTCTCAACACCAAATCTGTGGTTGTATTCCTTTATGAACCGGAATATTTGTTGTCTCCCTTGGAGAAGATGCTTACTGCCTTTTTTAAAATATCCCTTTCTAGTTGGGCTTCACGCAGTTCTCGTTTTAAACGGGCTATCTCCTTTTGTTCTGAGGTTAAATTCTGATTACCATGACCTGAAAAACTACCTTCTTTGTACTCATTGTATTCACGTTTCCATCGGGTAACCAGCTCAGTCCTTAAACCAAGCTCATCAGCTACTTCTCTTGTACTTTTTCCTGACAGGCACAGGTTCACTGCCATCTGTTTAAACTCCTTGTCAAACTCTCTTCTTGCTCTTTTCATATTTAGTAAATTTAACTCAAAAGCGCTTAACTTACTGTCCAATCAAATGTAGCAGGTCCAAAGATCAAAGTCCTTGATGTTGCGCATATGTTTACATCACACTGGTCACGCGTTTTGAAAACACGCACCAACGGGGACCATTACATGGGAAAAAATAAATGACGCTCATTAGTAAAATATTTTATATGTAAATTATGACAATGAATAGTGAGATCATTAAAGAAATAAAATACAATATTTTCAAAGAATCATTTTCTAAAAAGGTCAAAGTAAAAAGTTGGAGTGCTTTTGAAGAACCAATTACATGGAAAAACGTGACTTTTAATAAGAACGATATATTTACCTTGATAATGAAACGCGAGATTGAAAGTGAATTGTCATCATCTATTGGAAAAATTTATGTTTTTGCTGTAGGACTTACTTTAGAGGACTTGAAGGAAGATTTGCCAAAAGGTTACTTAGTGTCCTATTATGTTGATAATATTAATGTTGAGAATGAATTTATATGGATGCTGTAATTGAGAAAAGGAGTATACAAGATGCAATTAGTATTATAGAGGAAAGGAATGGCTTGAACGTTGAGAAAGAGAATATTAGAGCTATAGCTTATATTAAATGTCACGATTTTGATATATCAAGATCGATGCCTCCATTTGGGTATAAGGTAATTTTGCTGATAGGTGATTTAGATATTGCATCGTTTGAAAATAATGAATGGATAACACTAAGGTATACTGAAAGCGGGGTTCTGGTGCACTATTTATTTTCATGCGATTTTGTGCCAGCAGAAATACGCTTTTTGTATAAATATCTGATGAATTAGTTTTTTGTATTGCCCTAGCTGGTTCAAGGTGTACAGAGAAGTGAAAGCCCCATGTTGCCTTCCGTTAGTCCGCGTATGTCCGTAGCCGTTGGTGCGCTGTTTTCAACGCGTGCCATATAGATCCGCTAATCTTGGGAAGGAAAGATTAAAATTATTGATGATCAAAGTCCTTGTTGTTCCGCATATGTTTATACTAAACTGGTCACGCGTTTTGAAAACGGGCTCCAACAGGAGGACTAGCAGAGCCAAGCAATGATGAAAAGATGAAAGGCAAGGATAAAAATGGTATTCAATTGAGTGATGATAATTTAATGAATCAAGGTGATGAGAAGGGAGAGCATATTAGTGGAGAGCAACTTAAGTTCATTGAAAATGCCATAGATAATGATAAAAATAAGAAGAATTAAGTCAGTTTTTTTGCTTGTTGGAGTAATTGTTATTGCACAATGTACAGTAGATGCATTAAAAGACTATGAAGTTGTAGAAACTGATAGGAAAGTGGGTTCTAGGGCTGCTGGGTCTGCTTTGGATAAAACATATCAAGATTCTTTGATGGTTTTCTTTGAACAGGGTTTCAATAAGACAACTATAAAGATCAAAGTAGGGGGTAAGGAGCTATTTAAAAGGAAGATAACTACACATGAAGATGTGGGATTAGCAGATGTGATGAATGTTGGATACAGTAAAGAAGTGAGGAAGTTTAATATTAGTATTGATAATGGAAAATACATTCCAATAAAAGTTATTACTCCGAATAAATATGTGGCAATCAATTATTTTGGAGATACAGTGTATGTCGATTATATGAAATTTTATCCAATGTACGAGTAGACAACTCCTCCCACTTGTCGTAGGTTAAGCGCAGCGGTCCTAAGACCTATCATGTGCAAGAGCATTTGCTCGGATAGCATAAGTGGACTGCTGAGGCTACAGTGCAAAGGCCGTATTTCATGACACCATTTTGTGCTTAAAGAAATGAATTGTACACTCAAGCAATATATGGATCGTAGTGGATGCTATGACCAGATGGGGATATTTGTAACGTACTTATATGGGGGTATAGGAAGAAGTCAAGTCTGGAATTTTAGTCAGCAATACATTGAACTACCATTACAATTTGAATATAAATACAACAGTTGCAGATTTTCAATCTGGCACTGCATATTAAGAATAGATGAAACAAGTTTCAAAGACAATCATAACTGCAGTTATTTCATTCATTGGAGTAATATTAATGTTTGCTATTAATTTTGAGATTATAGACAAAATTGTTGTAACAAATGCTTGTAAATATGATACTTCCAACACCCCAAACGGTTTTATCTTTGATCTTTTTTATGAAATCTCCTCAAATACAGGATATCATCCAGAACCAAGTTATTTTAATTTTGGATTTACAGCGATATTAGGTCTAATATTGGGGCTTTTATTTTCTTATAAACTGATATGGAAGTGAAAAAAATAAAATACGAACGCACAATCGAATAGTTACCAATTGGACATAGGTTAAGCGCAACGGTCCTACGACCTATAATTAGCAAGAGCATATGTTCGGAATAATATAAGTGGATTACTGAGGCTAAAATACACAGTCAGTATTTCATGAATATGAATTTGTGCGTAAAGAACGGAATTTGAGCGCACGCTCAAGCAATATATGCATCGTAGCGGATGCTACAAGCAATTGTGAAAAGCAGGCTTTCATACACGCATTAACCAATAAAAACCGCCATTTCTGAATCATAAAGCATAGCGCAGTGATATCAGGAATCTCACTGATCAGATAGTGTTATCTGAACGGCGAGACCTCAACTCCTGACATCGTTGCGGCCGGGATGACGGTTTGAAGGTGGTTTATGTTGAAAACTACTCATCATAAAAACATGTCGGAATTTTATAACAGAGTTTTAGCATTAACAGCACTTGTCGGGAATGTTACTTTATATGGCGGGTTACTTGTAATGTGTTGATATATAGCTCACTAACTTTGTATTGCAAAACAAGGCACAATTTTATTGATTCTAATTTAATGTGTGATGAAAAAAGGTATTGTATTAACCATTCTATTATGTTCATTTTTGAGCTTAGCAGTAATGGCTCAGCAGCAAAATTTGCAAGGCCCGGCAGCTAAGAATGCTAAACCATGGCATCAAAAGCCAGCAGCAAGAGTATCGGTAGTGCCAGCTGAAGGAAGTTATACCGGGCCTAAGGCTAAAAACGTTAAAATATGGGATAGAAAGCCGCTAAAGTCACATGTGGTATTTATGGTTAAAGATCCTGTAACTGGTCCGAAGGCTAAGAATAGCCAACCTTTTATGAAGGAATATACATATGGTGAATTACAAGTGAAGTAACAAACTCACTTACGATATAAGCGTGAAGCCTCGGTGATAGCAATTGATCCGGGTTTTTTTATTTATAGCTAGCTGAAATGTAGGGGGGAGCAATTTTGTCGGAATTAGATGACTGGTCGTTTTTTAGCAGTTTGATAGTCGGAAATTGACAATCCTATACCGGATTTATGCTAGCTACACAGGCTATAATTGCTCTAGCTTTGCATCAAATAATCATAATAGTTCTAATAATAATAACCACCACTTTAGTCCGATGATCTTATTATACTTTAGGTTAACTGATCATCGGGCTTACTCTAAAATATGAGGTAAATGATCATTTATGTGAATTGAAAATACTTTGCATTTGTAATTCAATTTATTGTTAATCAGATGGTTATGATGACTTTAAAATAATGCTTTAATAAACACTTGAACCTTTTTACTGACTAATCATTGAGTAGGTCTAACAGGCCTTTTCTGGTATTGCTTTGCTTAAAAGCAAACCCTACAGAGAACTTAAATGAATTTAACAAACCTAATTTAATTAAAATGAAAAACGATTCTAACTATTTGAAATTCATGCTATTAATGATCCTTTTTTCGGTTGTTATAGCCTGTAGTGATGATGACGATGAAGTATTAGATGACGAAGAGTTGGCCTTTAATATCAAGGTAATGAGTAGCGCTAGTTTTGGTGATATTCTAGTGAATCAGAATGGTCAAACTATCTATTTTTTTGCTGGTGATGTGACGGGCGAGAGCAATTGTAGCGGTGGCTGTGCTGATGTTTGGCCTATAGTATCCGGAGAAGTAAGTGATTTAGCTTTGTCCAATGGTTTATATGCTTCAGACTTTAAGGCTATTGTAAGAGAAGATGGCGAAACACAACTAACATTTAAACCCGGATTATTCATTAGAATAATCAAAAGGAGGACTAGTAGACGATATGTTCAAGAATATTCCCTCCATCCAGGGTCTTCTTTTGGAGGGTAATGAGATTTTTAAAACCTTTTTATTAGCATGGTTTGCTGTCCAGGCTCCTAATGCAAAGCAATAGGATCTGAGGGTTGATAGGGTTGCTTTTCGATGATGGTTCAACGCAAAATGCCTGAATAAACTCATCAAATTGTAAGCCACCATGATAAAGCGAAAGGAGGCTTCTGTTGCCCAAAAATCTTGTAAACAAAAATTTTCAAGCCCAAAATCTTGTTTCAATTCCTTAATTCTGTTCTCACAATCGGCGCGGGTGTTGTACATGTTCCAAATCTGATCCAGAGGTAAATCCATATTGGTCACATAGCAACTATATCGATAGCCAGGCTGATCTTCAAAAAGTTCCTTGCCTCCTGCATGTGGCCTGATGTCAACTTGCTTTTTTACAATAATGTATCGTCTTGGCTTACCGTTTTCATGACTGAAAACCATCTCGTTCAGCTCTATTCCCTTTGCCAGTTTGACCCAATCTTTAAGCCCCCAAACTTCGCTTTTTACATTGGGGTACATGCGTACAGCCATAATGTAATTGAGGAGTTCTTCATCTAGATATGACATGATTTCTTCGTTGTAAAAACCACTATCGGCCCTTACCAGACCTACTTTTTGTCCTGCCAAGGCGTGCTTAAAGGTTTCTTCCATGAACTCCCTGCAACTACTACTGGCCGCTGTGTTGCCTGGCCTGAGCCATGCATTGGCCACCATTCTGGTTTGACTCACAAAGGCCATCAAGGGGTGATGTGAATTTCTCCCTCTTTTGTTGGGGTTATAACCTTTACTACTCCCTTGTTGATCTCCATATCGAGTGATCACAGTACTATCAAAATCAATGGTGAGTGCTCCTAAACGGAGCTGGTCAAAGAACCATTGTTGAAGCTCTGGAAATACTTCGTTGTTTAGGGATTGAGAGAATTTTCCAAAAAAACGACTGTAGGTACTTTGGCTAGGCATACCATCCCATCCAAAAATTGACTGTAAAACAGTATCATATCTCAACCAGTCACAATGGATGTATCTACTAGCCCCTGTCCAGATACTCAGCCAAAAACTCTCTACGATTTGCTTGGGGTCATACCCTCGGTTAGAACCAGGAGATGGAAGTGCCAGTTCGGCTAATTTTTCTCGTATCCCTACCTGATCGATAAATCGTTTCATTAAACTCATCCCTCCAAAGGGTGTCACTGGCTTGGAGGAATATTCAATGGGTAAAGACCCTATATTTTGAGTAACCATTCTGGTGATTTTTATACCTCATCAAAATCGATCTTTTTACACAATTATCGAAGGATTTTCTAAACTTTTAGTTTTCTAATGCATAATCAGGGTTAAAGGCTGGCCACTATATTATTTTTCACCGGAAGGTGACGGGGTTTTGGAACCAACTGGAGACATCCAGGGTGACGGGAAAGGAGGAGCTTTCTTTGTGGCTAAACCAGACTATACTATTATGCTGGGCAGACAAACAATCAATGGAGGAGACGATCAGACCGCATATATTGTAGATGGCTTAGGTGTTAGCTTGTATGACTTCACTAATGATGAGGCAAATGTAAGTAACTGCTCAGGTGGTTGTGCAGAAGCCTGGCCTCCATTCAATACAGAAGACATGATATTGCCTTCTATATTAAGTGCAAATGATTTTGATTCTTTCCAAAGAGAAGATGAACTGGGCTACCAGGTAACATTTAAAGGAAACCCATTATACTATTTTAATAATGATAATAAAACACGCGGTAATGTGCTTGGTGAAGGTGGAGCTAACGGACAGTTTTTTGTGGTGAAACCCTCTTTATAATAAAATTGAAAGGTAATAAATGACTGAGAATCACCAGATAATATAAAGGTTTCTTCTCAGTCATTCAATTTCTATTGTTTAACTTCGTTATGATTGGAAACACATAAGAAGAACAATGGATAATAGTGAAAAGCTGAATACACTCACTGATTATTATTTAAATCTACAGGCCGAGCTGACCAATAAAGGACTTATAACTTTATTACCGAATGGCACCCAAGAAGTACGGTTTTATAAGAAGAGTTCTAAGCATCTGGCTACTTCAGAAGTGTTACAGTTACTGGCGAGTAAACCAGATTTCTCTCACTAAACACACCTTTCAAGAAGCTTATATTGCGGCAAATAGAAATAAGTCACTCCAGTATTACAAGGAGCTGAGGTGGATTAATCTATTATCACATTTAATAAGTTTATAACGTAATCTTTTTTGTATGATCAGGTAGTAACCAACAGTTAAAATGGGGAAAAATACCCATCTGTTAATGTTGGTTTTTACTAGTTATATGTGGTAAATTATACGTTCTATTGGTTATAATGCATAGACTAAACCTTTCAATAGCTGGCTTCAGACCATGCTCTTGATCAAAAAACTACCACCTATGTCAAAAAAACATCTCAAGAACAAAAGGCTGTTTTTCGGTCGGCCTGTATGGCAGAACAGCACCAAAACTTTAAAAGTTGAGCCTTTACTTTTTCTGGAGCCTAAGAGTCTCGAGGAGTTAGAAGACATGGTTCAAAAAGGAATAACAGAGGATATTCCGGTAAGGGCAGTAGGGGCTGGGCATTCATTTTCTACCGCGCCAGAATCTCAGGGCATTTTAGTCAGTACTGATCATCTCAATAAAGTAGAAACTTATCCCTACGCTGGGAATCCTAATTATATAGAAGTACAAGGAGGCATCACAAGCTACATGATCTAAATGAAAAGCTTGAAAACCTTAATCTGTGTATTCCTACTATGGGTGGTATAGACCATCAAAGTATTGCAGGAGCCATATCAACAGGTACGCATGGGAGCTCTCATTTATTGGGCGGCATGTCTAAAATGGTGAAATCCATTGTAGTGGTAACTCATGATCAGAAAAATAGTTGTAAAGTAAAGACTTACCGGATAGAGCCAGCCAGTAATCCGGTTACTGATGCAGAGCACTATGCTGGGCCGGAGCTCATACTTAATGATGATATTTTTAATGCCGCCGTAGTTTGCTTTGGGCTTATGGGAGTGATCTATTCTTATGTAATGGAAGTAGAGCCGATGTATTACCTCAATGAATGCCGAAAAGTAACTACCTGGGATCAGGTGAAGCCTGAATTAAAAAATAAGAAGATATTCGTGGGGTTTCAAAGTGTACTGGTGCAGATTAACCCTTATCAGGTAAAAGACAAGCCTAACAAGGCTTTGGTGCTTACCCATGAGCGCTTTATGCATACAGACAAAAGCTTGTTCATGCAAAAAGTGAAACATAAAATAGGAGATAATATCAAGCGGATGACCAGATCACTATCTTATGTGCTGGCTAGTGTATTTCCTTACTTTGTTTACATCATGATCTGGCGCATTAACAAGTATCCTGATTATGTGCCTCGTTTTGTAGATACCGCGATTAAGTCGCAAAAAGATGAGTCATATATTAACAAAGGACATAAAGTCATGTATCAGGGGTTAGATTACGTGAAGGAGCGTGCCTATGATTGTGAAATAGTAATTAGAATGGATAACGATGGTAAGTACCTGAATTTTATTGATGAACTCATCACTTATTTGGTTTACTTACATGATCAGTTTCAGGTGCATATTACCTCTCCCTTAGGTCTTCGATTTGTGAAAGCTTCAGAGGCCTTGCTCACAGCAGAGCAGGGTTATGATGTTTGTTATATCGATACTCCTGTTTTGAAACACATTTATGGTAGAGAAGTGCTGCTAAATAAGATTCAAAAGTTCGCACTGAAACGAGGTGCCAGGCTACATTGGGGTAAGCTTAACTTTCAGATGGACAAAACAGATACAGAAAGACTTTATCCAAAATATGGCCTATTTATGGAAATAATAAAGAAGTTTAACCCGAGTAAAGTATTTTCAAACGCTTTTACCAAGAGAGTTGTGGATTATTAACACTTAAAAAGATCATCTAAACCTAAAAATGAATATGAAAATAATTGACCATCAGCTTCAAGGAGAAAAGGTCACATATCAGCCAACACCTAATTACTATAATCCTCCTTTTAGAACCTCTTCAGGTCTTCCTGATGCTATAGTAATTCACTACACAGCCATGACTTCTGTAGAAGGAGCGGTTAAGGTGCTTACCACTAAATATGAAAAAGGTAATGCTTCAGCACATTTGGTAATAGGCAAACAAGGCGAGATAGTACAGCTATCTAATTTTAACTTTCGCACCTGGCATGCAGGAAAGAGTCAATATAATGGTAGAAGTGGATATAATAGCTATTCTATTGGTATTGAAATAGATAATGTAGGCTGGCTTAATAAAATGGAAGATGGCACTTTCAGTAGACATAAGCTGGGAAAGTCATTTACTCAAGATCAGATTGTTCAATGTCCGCATTTTAACCCTAACGTGCATTACCAATATTGGGAAAGATTCACTGATAGCCAGATAGAAACTGTGACAGAAATTTGTCAGCTATTGTATGAGCTTTATGGAATAAAAGAAATATTAGGCCATGATGAGATCGCTCCGGATAGAAAGCAGGACCCAGGACCTGCGTTTGACATCAGACAATTAAGAAATGATGTACTCAAAAATCGCTCTGATGAAGGTGAATCTGGCGTGGTGAGTGCCAGCATGCTGAATATCCGAGCTGGAGCTGGTACCAATTTTGATAAGGTGGCACAGCCTTTAATAAGGAACACCGAAGTAGAGATTTTAGAAGAAAGTGGTGATTGGTACAAGGTGAAAACTTCTATTGAAGGGTGGGTGAGCAAGGATTTTATTGAGATTAAAAAATAATCTAGCCATGAAAAAGCTTGGCCTATTAATAACCATAGCGCTTGTAACTCTGGCTATCATCTATTTTATTAAGAATCCTGATGTTTTTGAAGACATCTGGCTTTGGATTATAGGTTTAATAGGAGTAGTTAAAGAATTGACATCCAAATTGTTAAATATAGGAAAGGAAAGGGTAAATGGTAAGAAGTCCGTTAGTAATAAGCCATTAGATTATAAAGTCATTAAAGGAATTGTTGAAGATGATTTTCAAGGACTTACCATCACTTTGCTCCGATATTCTGATGATAAGGAAACCACGGTAGGTTTACTTTACCTCAATGGCCAGTACTATTGTTATACCTTAGAAGATACTTTTAGAAGTAAAAAAATTGCCAACCAAACCCGCATTCCTGCAGGCACTTATCAAGTTGCTTTCAGAAGGTTAGAAACCAACCTTACTAAAAAGTATAGAGATCGGTTTCCTGATTGGTTTGATTACCATCTGGAAGTTCAAAACGTGCCTCAGTTTACCGGAATATATATTCATAACGGTGGTACGCACAAAGATACCAGTGGCTGCATTCTGGTGTCTGATAGTCTGAGCGTATCATCCAAAAGCACTTATCTAAGCAATTCAAGAGAAACATTTAAAAGACTCTATTTATATCTAAAATCTAATATAGAACAAGGCATTCAGGTGAGGTTGGTTATAAAGGATGAAAACTGGTTTGCCCACCTAACCGCGTAAAATTTATGGAATCTATTCAAAACGATATTTCTGTTAAAGAAGCACGAGCGTCAATCAGTAAACTGAATCGGCTGTTGCTATTCGGTATAGGCTTGGTAGAATTGATACTATTAGGCTTAATGGTTTATGTTACCTTTTTCCAATACCCTAAAAAAGACGATGAGATCGATATTTTCAGTGTTATGGCCATGGATCTTGTTTTATTATGGCTGGGTGTGGTGATCGGTTATTATAGCTGGGCGGTTTATCACTACAATATCAATTTTGGTTTAACGAATGAAGACTGGGCCCGAATCAGAAGACAGCAGGAGTTAGGCCTGGAGACAGAGGTTGTCAATGAAAACCCTCATAAAGATCAAACACTGGGGCTGCCTGAAGGCACCGTGCGGGGTACTCTAGCGCTTACACTTGCCGTAGGTGCCCTGAGCATGCTTATGGCTTCTCTTGGTATGGAAGATAGAATGCCTGTTAATATGCTGTTTATAGATGTTTTTGAATTCTTTAAAACGGCCTTTTTGATGATGATTGCCTTCTATTTTGGTAATAAGTCATTACAGTACCTTAATGATGGGTCTAACACCGTAAAAAGTGCGGATAGCAACAACCCTTCGCAGCAGATAGCTCCACCACCTGAACCAGCCAGCACCGAAGGGTCAACGGCCAGGCATATTTTGAATGATGATATGGCAGATACCGAAAATGAGCCATTACCTGATGATAATGACTTTAACAAATCAGGAGCTGTAGGTTAAGCTTATGAGCAGGTTCATTTCCATATTAATGATTTCGCTTACAATATACAGCTGTAAGCAAGACAAAAGGACACTGGTAATCAGTAAGATACAGGCGGCCTCTAAATTGGCTACTACAGAAACGGTGATTGATAAAACAGTGGTAGGCACCAAAACCAAAAGGTTACTAGGCCTTATAAAACTCAATGAAGCCAATTTTGTGGCTTATACCGAAGCTACCGTAAAAACAGGTATTGACCTTAATAAGCTTACAAAGGATGATATTGAAATTAATGAAAAGGAAATATCCATTCATCTTCCACCCGTAGAGGTGCTTGATTTCTCTTACCCTTTTCAAAAATTTGAAATAGACAGCACCATTTTGAGAGATTCATGGGTAAATCGGTTCGATATACTTGATTATGAAGAGTTTTACCGCCAAGCGGAAGTGGATATTAGAAATCAACTTCAGTATACAGGCATCATTGAGGCAACCCAAAACAGAACTCGAACATTATTTCAAAGCTTGCTCAAAAATCTGGGTTATGAGGCTGTGTTTATAGAATTTTCTCCTACAGAAGCGCTTTTTCAACCTATCATAATGGAGGACCCAAAGTGATGTTTATTACTAATATAATCAAGGCCATACCATTTGTAATACAGATTATTATAGTGATAGCTGCAGTGGTATTGTTCGCTTATTTAGATCCTTTTAATCTCATGGAGGCTAAGCCTAAACTAAAAAATACGCCGGTAGATGTGCAGAGTATCAAAGACATTGGAGAGCTTATTACCGCAGAGTATTATGGTGAAGTGGTGAGTTCATATGTACATGAATTAAATGAGCTATATACGGAAGAAATTGAGCAAATGACTTCTGAGATATCTGAGCTTCATGCTGATTTTGTAACGACTATCCAATGGTTAAAAAATGCTTATTCAACGGATGCGTTTAGAAGAACAAAAGCTTATGATGAATTTGTAGAAAGCATGGGCGATAGTTTGCTGTCATCTCAGCAGTATGAGGTTTATATTAATTATGTATATCGAAGGTTAACGGGCAAGCAATATAAATCAAAGCATTTAGATGATCAGCTTAGTAGTAGGAGACATAAAAAGCTGATCAAAGAACTAATTACAGATAAGAATGAGGAATCATATAATGCTTTAAAGAAAGCCAATTTTATTGATAATCTAATTGCTACCTATGATGTGGAATTAAAAAAGGAAGGCAAAACCAAGCGGAGAAATACTAATCTGGTCATGTTAGGGCGTGGCTGGGTAAAGGCTGGTTTTAACTTTGTCGATTTTAATAACGATAACTTTAGATATATCAGTGAAACTAAGCGGCTTTATGTCATTGGGCTGCAGCCACAAATTATTTCAGCAACTATTAATCCGTGGTTTATTCCTGAAAAAGGAGTAGAGGGCTTCGAATTTTTAATAGTAGAACGAAAGGTGAAGCGCGATTATAAAGTAGTGCAAATGGTAAAACAGCGTTGTCTTGATGAGTTGGTGCGCAAGGCTAATGAGAGAGAAATTCTTACTAAGGCGCTGGAGAATGCTAAAGTGTCATTAAAGGCCTTTTTTAGTTTGATTTTGGATGATGATGTGGTTAGCGTAGAGTTTTATGATAATGAACTGGAATATACTGCTAATAACATTCTGGCCGACTCCGTTTTAACTGGTGAAGAACTGATACTTATCCATCATTTGTTCAGGAAGAAAGAGATTTCAGGAGTACAATCTGAAAACATGGAAAAGGCGAAGCGTGAATTCCTAAATCATATTACAGGACGAAATAAGTTATACCCAAAGCCAAAAATAGTCATTGATCAAACTACTTTCGAAACCTGGTCCCCTGAATTGGCCCTGCAATATGAGATCACTAAAGATGGTATTTATGATCAAATAACTGATTCATTAAGAATAGTAGAATATAGCCGGTACTATTCTCAATTCACTGATGATAGCTTATACAACGTATGTGATCAGGCTAAAATCAAAAATTCTTATAACTATATTCTTGATCATACGCAAAGCTATTATGGCTATGATACATCTTTAGCAAATGACTCTACTAAACTTCCCGAAAGGGTAGAAAAATTGCCTTACACATGGATTGTCGACAGTGATGATAATAAAGTAGGTTATGAAGTGCCTATAAATCAAAATGGGGTGTCTTTAGGCAGTTTAATGACTCTAAAGGAGTATCAAAGCATATGGCAATGTGAACCATGATAATCAATGAGTAAAACCGTCAATAGTCAGGGGTGTGACCATTGGCATGTAATGAATACGATTAATAATTATCTATACCCTAAGGATTTACGGACTTAGATAATGTTAAAGTACCCCAATGCCATTATGGGGAAAAATACCCTGTTATTATTATATATAACCTGTTATTATTATAATTAAATAGATTTTTTAACAACCTGAACCAGCTTTATGAGATTGGAGACGCTACCTTTCACCTCTCGTGATGGCATGTGTTGTAACCTGCTTCATGCCATTTCTGATCAAGTTCCTGATAAAGGCCCTCTTTTATTGGTACACGGTGCAGGTGTAAGAGCTAATATCTTTAATTCTCCCACTACTACTAACATCATCCAATATGCTTTGGCTCAGGGCTATGATGTGTGGCTTGAAAACTGGCGTGCGAGCATTGACCTACCTGCAAGTGAATGGGACTTGGATCAGGCAGCTATAAATGATCATCCGGCTGCAGTGCAAAAGATAGTAGAACTCACAGGAAGTAAAACCATTAAGGCCATAATCCATTGCCAGGGCAGTACCAGCTTCATGATTTCGGCGGTTTTGGGCCTAATACCTGAAGTTACAGTGATAGTGAGTAATGCAGTATCTCTTCACCCCGTAGTGCCTAAATATTCGGTCTTTAAAATGAATGTATATGTGCCCGCAGTGAGTCCATTCTTTACTTACCTAAACCCCCAGTGGGGAAAGCATGCTCCTGATGCGAAAACAAAATTATTGAAGCTAATTGTAAAGACTTTCCATAGAGAAAATGATACCATGGTAGGCAAATTTGTGAGTTTTGTCTATGGTGCTGGCTGGCCTGCTTTGTGGGAGTTAGAGAACCTAAATGATGCCACCAAAAACTGGATAAAGGAAGAGTTTGCCGCTGTACCGCTCTCATTCTTTCACCATATGAGGCGTTGTATGCGAGCTGGACATCTGGTGTCTAATAATGATGAAACTACTTCTTATGCGCCTTCAAAACTAAATACTGATGCTCGTATTATACTTTTTGCGGGCGCTAAAAATAAATGCTTCTGTTCTGATAGTCAGTTGAATACCTATAACTACCTGAATAAAGTTAACCCTGGCAAGCATAGCCTGTATGTGCTAGATGAATACAGTCATCTGGATGTCTTCTTTGGTAAGAATGCCCATAAAGATGTTTTTCCTCTCATGTTTAAAGAACTAAACGCTCAGTAGTATGCCTCCAAAAAGAATTAAGAAATATAAAAACAGATATGCGCTGGTAGATGGAATACCTTATACCATGCCCATTTTCGCTAAAGATTCTCCTGCACTGATGGCCGGGTTTTCCTGCGACTGGGAAAAAGCCAATGCCTTACTGCCTGGCAATGAAGTGCATGCTTTAAAACTGCCTAATGGTAAAGCCGTGCTGCTTATCACGGTGATCAACTATTTGCACACCAGTATTGGCAAATACATAGAATATATTATTGCTATTGGTTGCACTCACGGCAGCAAACCTGCTCCCAGATTGCTGAATGTAGCTATGATGAAGACTTATGGCACAGGTCAATATATCCTGGATTTACCAGTAAGCTCAGAGGTGTCAGTAAAAGGAGGGAAGGGCATTTGGGGAATGCCTAAACACCAGGCTAATCTGGACTTTAAAGATGAGGCCAATATGGTGAGTAGTCAGTATGAAAAAGATGGACAATTTGCCTTTAGAGTGGAAATTGACAAGCCTAAAAGCCCCTCTTTTAAACTCAAAATAGGCACCACCAACTATTGTAGATATAGAAATATGCTTATGGCCTCTTACATCTATTTTGAAAGTAAGGCAGGCATCAATCTTTTCAAAAAGGCTAAGGGGCGTCTCTACATCGGGGATCATCCTAATGTATCATTTCTCAAAGATATTGACATCAATCCTGATCCTTTCTTTACCATGTACATGCCTAAAGCCAATGGGGTATTGGATGACCACTTTGATTGCTGGTTTATGACATATGATACGCCACCAGAGAAAATGCCGGAAGGTTTTGAAAGCGTTTACGACTTGGGGCTAAGTGAGGAGTGGTTGGAAGCACCATCAGTAACTGATTATCAAAAATTTGGGATATGAAAATGATTTATGCATTCAATCGATTCTTGCTAATGGCATGTGTTTCCATGTATTTTGGTACTGGCTGGTCTCTTGTATTATTTTCATTTCCAATAGCTCCAAGTTTAACTACAGATAATTATTATAATCAGTTTGTACCTCAGGTACAAGCTGCAACGGAGTTTTTCACCTATATGACCATCGTAATGATGGTCTGCTGCTTGGTCTTCATTATTTCCGAATGGCGGTCTGCTCGTAAGTGGTATCCAATAGTTGTATTACTATTGGTTGTTGTGGCCACCTTACTCACTACACAATTCATATTTGAGTACAATGAAAAAATGGCCTCTCATATTACTAATCCTGAAGAGTTAAAGACAACACTTAATAAATGGATGCGACTCAATGTTATAAGAGTATGTCTATGGACCTTACAGTGGCTAACTATGATGATTTATTACCTTAAAGTAGACCTGAAAATTCTTAGAAGATGAATAAATGGCTCAATATTTTAATAGTATTAATATCTCTGGCGACTCTTGCTTCTGGTCTATTTCAAATGATAGCTCCCGCCGTTATAATGAACCTAATAGAAGCAGATATCACTGCTGCTTCAGCTCACTTTTTCAGGATTGTGGGCATGTTTATGTTTTTGTTTGGCGGATTGATGCTTCACACTATTTATAGTGAAGAATCTGGTACAATAGCCGTGTTATGGGCTGCTTTACAGAAGTTGGGAGCTTTCCTTGGGGTAGGAATAGGCATAACTATAGGCATATTTTCATGGTTGGCTCTAAGCGTGGCTCTTTTTGATCTCTTTTCAGGTATACTCTTTTTATACTATTACAAAAAAATAAGATGAAAGGGCTTAGCTATTTTTTGTTTTATACCTATGTAGGGCTGGTGGTTGTGGCTGGCTTTTGGGGTGCATTTATTAATCCCTATTATGATTTTCGCTTTTTATTTGACTTTAATCTTTGGCAGATACCAGAAAATCAAAGAACAGATCTTCTTAGTCAGTATAGATTTTTAAGGGCTTTGGAGTTGGGATATGGAATTTTCTCAATCATATTTTTTGAACAGATATTTAAACACAAGCTCTTCAATCGTCTTTTTCTGGGAATTATGCTTTCAGGTGTAGTTGCTAGGTTTATAGCCATTTTATTTGATGGAATTCCAGGAAGATTATTCCTCTTTTTTATGACTTATGAGCTATTAGGGGTGATCATCATATTCTTATATACCAAAGGCAATTTAAAACGGACTCATATTAAATATGAGTAGCATAATTAATCATAAGGCAGATCGTGCATTAGTACTGGCAGGAGGTGGTATGCGTGTTGCTTACCAGGCAGGAGTTTTATTGGCTCTGGAGGAAGGGAATTATCTATTTAAACATGTAGATGGTACTTCTGGAGGTATTTTCAATACTGCTATGCTCGCTTCCGGGGTTAAAGTTAGAAGCATTGCCGAAAGGTGGAGAAGCTTGAATGTGATGTGGTTTAGCTCGCTAAGAAAATTTAAAAATTATCTGCATCCATTTAGAATGAAAGGTTATGCTGATACCGATAATATTAAGCATAAGGTTTTTCGGCATATGGGTATTGCTGTAGATAGGATTAACCGAAATACTGATTCATACACTTTCAATATCTGTAATTTCTCTAATAAAGCTATAGAGCCTATTCCTAATGAGAAAGTCATGGAAGATCATCTTTTGGCTGGTGTTTCATTACCCATACTCATGCCTGCTCTAAAAATTAAAAATGAATGGTATACAGATGCGGTTTGGATCAAAGATGCTAACCTGATAGATGCCAGTAGTAAAGGTGTAGCCGAGATATGGTTGGTTTGGGCCATAGGGAATAACCATAATTACTTGGATGGTGCTTTTAATCAGTATGTTCATATGATTGAAATGAGTGCTGGAGGAGCCCTTCTTCAGGAGTTTGAACAGATGAAATTTGATCCACAACTCAACCTATCACTACATGTAATTAAACCAGATTATCCATTGCCGTTAGATCCGGATCTGTTCTTCAATAAAATAGATACCCGGTCACTAATTAATATGGGCTATGCTGATGCTAAGAACTACCTTGGAAATATAAAATCAGAGGGTGTACCGATGGATGCAGCCGCGACCAAGATGAGAGAACCAGGCGATCGGTTACATATCCACTGTGTTTTTCAAGGTGCCATTGAGAGGGAAAATGATAGGCAGGACATCCAATTGTTCTGTTATTATCGATATTCAATTATTAATGAAGCCGAAACTATAATTACCCTTTTCGCAAGCATAAAATTAGAAGAGGAAGAATACCCGCTCTTCAACACGTCAACCAATCTTAAATTGGAAAATGAAGGCCTTTTTTTAGTAACTGAGGCGCTGTTATATATCCATTCAGTCCAGCATAATTTCACCATTAAATTGCCTGTCATAAGCTCCATTGATCCTCTCATTGGGCTCGCTTTTAAAACGGCTGAGATCAAACTGGCAAATGAACAGAAGTGCTATGAGGGCGAATTAAAACAGTCAATTAGTCATAGACTTAAAAACTGCTTAAGAATGAATGTGCTAACTGCTGATGGAAGGCATGGCTCATTAAAGACAAAGTACAAGATGTTAAATCAACTATTACGCGTATGAAATTTTCAAAAAAGCCTATGGTCAATTGGTATGACCTGAAACAGTTAGCTTCTACAGGAGTAAAAACTCTGATTTCTGGAGTATTTGGCAATTTCGCCGATAAAAGAGAGTTTCAGGCTGCATCAGCGCGTGATGAAAAGCTGTTTGATTATTCTGCTCATGATAAAGAGGAGTTTTGGCTAGATTATATCTCAGACCTTGGTGATGGATTTAACCCTACCTACAGCATGGCTCACCTTATGGCGCAGGAAGAACTTGAGGTTCATAATTTCAAAACCAAAAGAGGCAGTGTATTAATAATGGGCGGAGATGAGGTGTATCCCACACCTGAGAAGCATGAATATGACAACCGGTTGAAAGGGCCTTATTTCGCTGCTTTCCCATGGAATGAAGCCATTAAAACAGATCTCTATGTCATTCCCGGTAATCATGATTGGTATGATGGACTCACTAATTTCATGAAAGTTTTCTGTCAGGACAGGAGTATTGGTAACTGGAAAACCCATCAGAAGAGAAGTTATTTTGCCTTAAAGCTGCCTTTTAATTATTGGGTGTTTGCTGTTGATATTCAGCTACATGCAGATATTGATGAGCCGCAGCTTAAATACTTTTGCAAGATTTCTGAAGAAGAAGTGAAGAAAGGAGATAAAATAATTCTCTGCACTGCGGAGCCTTCATGGGTTTACAAGGCCTGGTCTATGAAAAACACTTCAGATGATCGTATGCGGTTTTTTATTGATACGGTCATTTTTGGGAAATCAAAGAAGTACTATGGTAGACAACCTGATGATGTAAAAGTAGTGGCCATTCTCACGGGTGACATGCATCATTACTCTCATTATTTGGAAGAGGAAAAGGTGAGTGGTCAGCTATGTCATTTGATTACCGCTGGCGGTGGCGGGGCTTTTACGCACCCTACACACTTTTTAAAAGATTATGAAGATCAGGAGGTGACTAGAAAATTGATCAGTGAGCCATTTCCATCTAAGAAGCAATCTAAAAGACTGGCCTGGTGGAATCTGGCTTTTCCTTTCTATAGTCCTCACATGGTTGCTCTATTTAGTGTACTTCATTTTCTTACGTTTTGGCTTCTACTTTCTTTTGGACATTACGGTACTGATTTGGTTAATAAGCTAGGTATGGCAGGCGGCATGTCTGAGATATCGGAATTGTTTTTAAGTCAGTTGGCATATAATCCTCCGGTAGTAATTATCAATCTCATATTACTGCTTGGTCTTACCTTTTTTACTGATACCGCTACTGGCAAAGGCTCATTGAATATGGTGGTGGGCTTTATTCATGGTCTGGTTCAGGTGCTTCATTTTTATGCCGTAGTATGGCTATATGCTTATCTAACCCAGATTTATTGGCCTGACACTACAGGAGTGATGTATACCTTGTTTTGCATTTTAATGATACTAGGAGTTGGGCTTATCAGTGCTTTTATTTTCGGTAAGTATCTATTATTCAGTACACTCATAATCAAAAATCATCCTACAGAGGCCTTTTCATCTTTCCGGTGGGAAGGCTATAAAAACTTTCTCCGGATAAAAATAACGAAAGACGGTGCGCAGATATATGCTATTGGGGTAAAGCAAGTTCCTACTAACTGGAAAAATGCAGGCGCCTCAGAAAAGCCTTGTTTCGAAGGAGGCCCCATAAAAGCTCAGCTGATTGAAAAACCATTTAATATCAATTCTTAATGACTTAAGCCTTATAACTAAACCTATACGAATATGAAAAGATTATCTAAACCATTAACGGAATTAAAACCTCATTATGAAGCAGTAGTAGTAGGTTCTGGCTATGGAGGTAGTATAGCCGCTTCTCGTTTAGCAAGAGCAGGAATGAAGGTTTGTTTGTTAGAAAAAGGGAAGGAGTTTACGCCCGGTACTTTCCCTAATAGTTATAAACAGGCTAAAAAGGAAATGCAGTTTAATAAGAAAAAGCTGCAGTTAGGCTCTCAAAATGGGCTCTATGATTTCGTTTTGGGTGATGATATTTCGGTTTTTAAAGGCTGTGGATTAGGCGGCACCAGCCTTGTGAATGCTAATGTATCTATTGAAGCGGATCCACGGGTGTTTTTAGACGAATGCTGGCCTAAAGAAATAAGAAATGATCTTACCTCATTAAAGGAAGGAATAACGCATGCGCGTGAAATGCTCAAGCCTAATCCTTATCCTGAAGGTAAAAATGGTTATCCTGTTCTTCCTAAAACAGAGGCGATGAGGGTGTCATCACAAGGTATGGATGGTGAGTTTAGAATGCTGGATATCAATGTGAATTTTGAAGCCGGAAAAAATCATGTTGGGGTTTATCAGCCAAGGTGTAAAAATTGTGGCGATTGTGTTACCGGCTGTAATCAGGGAGCTAAAAATACCACTGCCATGAATTATTTGCCCGATGCATATAATCATGGAGCAGAAATTTTCACAGAGATAGGAGTAGACCATTTGCAATATAAAAATGGGCAATGGTTGGTGCATATCATGGCTTATAATACCGGTAGAGAAGGATTTAAGGCTCCTTTAATGTTTATCACCGCTGATAAGGTGGTATTAGGAGCCGGAGCCTTAGGTAGTACCGAGATTTTACTGAGATCCGCAAAAAAAGGTTTAGAGCTGTCAGATATGGTTGGTCAGCGGTTTAGTGGTAATGGTGATTTTCTGGCGTTTGGTTATAATAATGATATCAGAATTAATGGTATTGGCAGGCCGGATTCATCAAATGGAGCTGAAATAGATGAAATAGGCCCATGCATTACCAGCGTAATAGATACTCGTAAAGATTCTCCTTTGGAAGAAGGCATGACTATAGAAGAAGGTTCTATACCCAGCCCTATCAAAAACCTGATGACGCCCACACTTTTCATGTTTTCAAGATTATCAGGAAAGGATACAGACCGTGGTTTTTGGGATTTCCTGAAAGAAAAGTGGAGAGAGTTTAAAAGCATGATACTTGGCGTGTATAAAGGAGCCGTTAACCATACTCAGGTGTATTTGGTAATGGCCAATGATGATGGACTTGGATCTATGCAATTATATAATAATGAAGTGGTTATCAATTGGCCAAAGGTGGGGCGACAAAAGATCTTTGAGAAGATTAGTAATCAGGTCAATAAGGTGAGTAAAGCCTTAGGCGGATATTATGTAAAGAACCCAACCTGGAGTAAACTGATGAACTTTGATTTGGTAACTGTGCACCCATTAGGGGGGTGCGTAATGGGTGAAGATAGCAGCTCAGGTGTAGTAAACCATAAGGGACAAGTGTATAAAGCTAAAAGCGGAACAGAGGTATATGAGGGGCTTTATGTGATGGATGGAGCCATTTTGCCTCGTTCTGTTGGGACTAATCCGTTGTTAACTATTAGTGGCCTGGCTGAGCGGAATGCTGCTTTAATGGTTCAAGACTCAGGTAAAACTCTTGCCTATAATTTTCCTCCCATTGCTGATGATCAATTTGCTGATGATGAAGAGGAATCAGGGGTTCAGTTTACAGAAACCATGACGGGCTACTTCCTTCCTGGAGAAACTGAAAGCTATGAGAAGGCCTATGAAGAAGGGAAGAAAAGAAATGAGGCCTTTGAATTTACACTTACCATTCAGGTAGATGATGTTTATGATTTTGTGGAAGATAAAAATCATGAAGGAGCCATGTTGGGCACTATGTCTATTCCCTTTCTTTCTGCTGAACCCATATTGGCGTATAATGGTGTTTTCAACCTTTTTGTTGAAGACGTGAATGATTCAAAGCGCAAGAAAATGCTTTACACTTGTAACCTATTCACACAGGAAGGGAAGGAGTATCGGTTTGAAGGTTTTAAAGACATTTATAATGACAAAGGAATTGATGTTTGGAAAGATACAACAACACTGTTTATAAACCTGTATGAAGAAGATCAATTGCTTGGTAAGGGAATACTAAAGATTGCTCTTTCTGATTTTAAAAGTCAGCTTACCACCATTAAAGCACTCAATACATCTAACACTGCCGAAAGCTTAAAAGCTCAGTTTGTTTTTGGAAAGTTCTTCGCTGGCAATGTTTACGATAGCTATATCTAATTAACCTGAACCGACTACACCTAATCAATGAAAGCTATTAAAACTATATCTGCTAAAGAATTGCAGGCTAAATTACCGTTGCCCAAAGGCAAATACACGACTATGGTAATCATATTATTGATTCTACTCATAGGCCTTGGCACTGTTTACTATTTTCATGTAAAAAAGGAAGAAGCAGCATTTAAGGATTATAGGTTTCATCGTCTCAGCACTATCTCTAAAAAATGGCGTAAGATGATTGATAACTATGAAAATAGTCTCGCGGCTGGTTATCAACCCAATGAAGTGAAAAGCATAAGAGAGAAATCACAAGCAGATAATAGGCCTCCGGTTATCGAGTTTTCTAAATTTCCTATTCAGACTTCAGCTGAAAAGCTAAACTGGGATCTGACTTTTGATGATTTTATTATCATAAAAGATAATACTCCTGTTTTTCAGTCAATAGAAACAAAAATTAATGTCAATACTATTACCAGCAATGATTCTACATTTATTGCTATTAATGAAAATTTAGAGCAAGTAACTATTCATGACAAGTCCTACTATACATTTATTCACCCTTTTACAGTCAATTTTAATGGTAATGATCAGGCTTGGCATGTGGTAGGCCTAGTTAGTGAACATAGGTTTGAAACCGAAACAAAAAGGCTTGATATATGGATTTTGCTCATTTTGCTGGCGGTCCTTTGCTTGATTATATTAGGTTTTCCGCTTATCAAACTATTGTTTATTAATGATATTGAAAAGCTCAAGCGGAGCGATGTAGTACTGGTGGGAATTTCTGTTATTCTGGGAGCGCCTATTCTGGTGACTTTGTTCCTCAATGGATTTTATTATATCAACCAATATTATTTTGGCATTTCCAACTCCCTTTTGAACCTGGCAGACAAGGTGGAGCAAAATTTCAATAACGATGTAGATAGCGTTCTTTTAAAACTCAATGACTTTGAAGGGATAGAGCCTCAGATAGACCAAAAGCAGGTGAGAGATCAATACGTAAGCTATTTTAAAAACATTTCTCATTTAGATCCCTCTTCAGGACTGATACATGGCGTCCATAATTTTGCCTTGAATGAATCTACTACAAAAGAGTATTCTGACTTGAGTCAAAGAGAGTATTATAAGGTATATTCTCAAAATAAGTTTTGGAAAAAAGCAGTAGCTGACCTGGAGCTTGAATATGTAGTGAGGCCTGTAATTTCTCTTGAAAAAAATGCTGAAGAATTGGTGTTTATACTCAATAGGAAAGGAAATCCATTGGTGGCCAGTGTCGAAATGCCTTCAGTACATACTACCATTTTGCCTCCTGGCTATAATTTTATGATTATTGATCAAGAGGGAGGGGTGTGGCATCATTCTGAAAAGGGCCGAAGTTCACTAGAATATTTTTTGCAAGAAACCCGAGATCATGACCTGCTCAAAGCCTCTATGACTGGAAATATTGAGGCCGAGCATCTGATCAATTATCAAGGAAAGAACTATTTGATGCGGATTATTCCTCTCAAAAGATGTCCTCTTTTCGTTATTACTATGTATGACGTTGAATTTCTTCGGTATCGGGTATCCGAGATTCTGAGCCTGGGCAGTATGGCCATTCTTTGTGCCTTTTTAGTAACAGGAATAGTTACGGTAATAACTATTGTAAGACAAAACAAATACAATGCTTTTAAGTATAAGTTGTTTAGCTTTTACTTTTTAGAACCCCAAGCCTGTGAAAAGTATGATTATACATTGATAACGCTACTTTTTATTCTATTCATGCTGATATTGGTGGCCTTTTTATTTATGGGAGGAGGGCTCAAACCATCCTCCGTATTAATTGGTAATATGCTGCTGATGGTTTGGGGTTACGGTGTGGTATATCAAATATTAGTGCCTCAGAAAAGGGGAACCAAAGCACTGTTGCTGCTTGTGATAGTGTTAATTAACCTCTTCTTAACTTATTCATTTAAATTGGTTGCCCTGCAAGCGGTCTTCCTAGTTATTTTATGGTTAGTTTCAGCTAAAAAATCGTATTTAATAGATCTTATCAAGAGGTGTACTTCACGTTTTCAAATAGGCCAATATCATAACTGCTATATCAATTTCCTTTTTGTATGGCTCATTTTTACTTCTATATTTCCTGCTTTTATATATTTCATTAAAGCGCGACAAATTGAGAATATCATTTGGAGTAAATACGCTCAGGTGCAAATGGCACAAGCTTTTAATGCCAAGCTTCATGACCTCAGCAGTAGAAATATAACTCATTTTGAACATGTTACAGATGCCGTATATTTTGTGCGGGATGATAACGGCTTTTTGTCATCTGAAGAGTGGCCGCAAGACAATACTAAATTGGAGAAAAGCGATTTCAGAAAAGTGCTATTTCAATATAGGCCCATTTATAGTAATCTTATTGCAGCCACACAGCCCTTTGTGTTTTTAGAAGCCGATAATGCGGCCTGGAGGTGGAAGGAGCGAGGTGATAACCTTCAATTTCGTTATAAAATGAGAGCCCCAGATAAATTCAAAGCCGATTATTATGATGGCAATTATCTTTATATGAGCTCATTTATACCCGGAGTACATACTTCGGAGGGTTTTATATGGCCAATATTTGGCTTTTTCTTAATCTTTTGGTGTTTGCTGCTCATTTTACTCTATGCTATCATCACCTTTTTTGTACAGCAAATATTTGGCATTTCACTGCTACAAAGCTTAAAGAGTAATATTGAAGCTAATAAAAACAAAGGACTCATTTCAAGGAACATAATTCTTATTGGTGTGCATTATGCTGGCAAACGGCTTATCAGCGAAGACTTGGCTCAGGGTAAAAAGAAATTGGAGCTTTCTATGCTTAAGCTTAAAGCCGAAAAAGAAGAATCTGATTCAGTTGATGATATTTCAAGCTTGGTAATTGATGAACCTAATGAAAGGTGGGAGAATTATGAGGCTTTTATCATCAGTAATTTTGAGTATGGCTATAAATCAATGGAGCTGAATAAAAAGAAACTGATACTTTTAAAAACACTAATAGAAGCCCGAAAGCATATTATCATTATCTCCAGCATATACCCTAAACAGATCTTAGATTTCTATACAGAACAAATTGAAGCGGATAAGCATAATGAAGAGCTGATTCATCAGCATGCTACCTGGAAATATTTGCTAGGTTCCTTTTCAGAAATTATTAAGCCTTTAAAGAATAATGCCAGGTGGGTAATCCAGGCTTATGATAAAGGTAATTATCAATTAAGTGCCGAAAGGCGGAAAGCCGTTTTAAAGGAGTTGATTGATGAATTGGGCTGTGGTAATTTCTTGCCATCACTCACCACACCAGTCTTAGAAATGTCTCTTAAAGACGGAGAAATAGATTATAATCAGCTCATTATTACTGTAGATAGTCTGGCGTATGGTTATTATAATTCTATTTGGAATTCGCTGGAGCAAAGAGAAAAGTTTCTGGTGTATGACATAGCTGCAGATGGATTTGTGAATCTGAAAAATGATAAGGCCTTATACAGTTTAATGAAGAAAGGCATAGTTAAATTTAACGATAGGCCATGCCTGTTTAATAATAGCTTTAGAAATCATATTATGAATTCTGTGCAAAAGCGGGAGATCAATAAAATGAGTGAAAAGATTAAAGAGCAAGGCTCATGGAGCTCCATAAAAATGATCCTTTATATAGTTATTGCCGCAATAGCCGTTTTCTTATTTATCGGTGAACCGAGCTTTGTAGAAGACTTCAGTACGTTCTTAAGCTTACTGGCAGGAGTAGCTGCAGTAATGCCATTGGTAAGTAGTATGTTAGGGGGGAAGGTGGAGTAAAAAAACAAAAGAGGCTATCTCAATGAATATGAAATAGCCTCTTTATTAATGTTTTATAACTTATTATACTAGCTTATTAGCCTCTTCAGCTAACAGCTCGTTGCTATCTTCAGCTCCTTTGCTGATGAATTCATTAATGCTGTCATTACGCTCCTGGCCATTTTTAAGTAAAACGCCTAAGCTGATCATTAAACCTATTCTGGTACCGACCTTTTTGGCTGCGGTGTTGAATAAAGGTTCTAATTCATCATAAGTAATCTCTTCAGCAAGCTTTTCTATGTCAGCTCGGGCAGCTTCCAGCTTAGCGCCAGATAAATTAGTATACTTCTTGCTGATCTTCTGGATCTCACTTAAAGAACTTCTTTGTGCTTGAGGCTGGTTTTTATTCGTCTTGGGCTGAGGTTGGTTTTGAGCTTTTTTCTCTGGCTGTTGCTTAGCCCAGGAATCTCTTAACCCCACTGTTTTATTGAAAATAAGTTGTTCCGCAGTGGCATTTTTATCTAATGTAAAATAGCCCAATCTCTGGAACTGAAATTTATCTTCTAATTGTGCTTCTTTCAAAAATGGCTCTAAATAGGCTTCTTTGATTATATTAAGAGAATCAGGGTTTACAAATTCCATAAAATCTTTGCCCTCATGGCTATCCGGAGCTTCATCTAAAAACAGACGGTCATACTCACGAACTTCAGCCTTCACTGCATGAGCAATAGATACCCAGTGTAGCGTACCTTTTACTTTTCTCATACTAGCTTCAGTGCCACTTCCTGAGCGCGAATCAAGGTCGCAAGTACAATGGATCTCTGTGATATTTCCATTTTCATCTTTCACCACAGACTCACCTTTGATGATATAAGCACTTTTTAATCGTACTTCTTTACCTAATGTCAATCTGAAGTATTTGCTATTGGCCTCCTCTTTAAAATCTTCACGCTCTATGTAAAGCTCTCTTGAGAAAGGTACCTCATGATTTCCTGCATTAGGATCTTCCGGGTTATTTTCGGCTTCCAGCATTTCCACTTTATCCTCAGGATAATTGGTGAGTACCAGCTTCACCGGATCTAATACGGCCATAACACGTGTAGCCGTTTTGTTTAAATCTTCACGGATGCAAAATTCAAGTAAAGACACATCAGTAACGCTGTCACGTTTGGTGATACCTGATACTTCGCTAAATTTTCTTATAGATTCAGGGGTATATCCTCTTCTTCTAAGGCCTGAGATAGTAGGCATTCGGGGATCATCCCAGCCAGAAACGGTTTTGCTCTCTACTAATTGCAACAGCTTGCGCTTGCTCATTACGGTATAGCTCAGATTGCGTCTGGCAAACTCACGTTGCTTAGGTCTTTGTTTATTTTCATCATAAATCTGATCCAGGAACCAATCATAAAGCTCACGGTGAGGTTTAAACTCCAGGGTACAGATAGAATGAGATATTTGCTCAATATAGTCAGATTCGCCATGAGCCCAGTCATACATAGGGTAAATACACCATTCACTACCTGTGCGGTGGTGCGGCTTGTTTACTATACGATAGAGTAAAGGGTCTCTCATAAGCATATTAGGAGAAGCCATATCTATTTTAGCTCTTAGCACGTAAGCACCAGCCTCGTATTCTCCGTTTTTCATTTTATCGAAGATCTCAAGGTTTTCCTCTACGCTCAAATCACGGTAAGGACTAGGTGTGCCGGGCGAGGTTGGCGTGCCTTTTTGCTCAGCCATTTTTTCGGCAGACTGAGGGTCTACATAGGCTTTGCCCTTTTTAATTAACTCAATAGCCCAGTCATATAACTGTTGGAAATAATCAGAAGAGTAGCATTCCTGTGCCCATTGAAAACCTAACCACTGGATATCGTTTTTGATGGCATCTACATATTCCTGCTCTTCTTTAGTAGGGTTAGTATCATCAAAACGAAGGTTTACTGGTGCGTTAAACTTATTTCCCATTCCAAAATTAAGGCAAATAGAAGCGGCATGGCCTATATGTAAATAGCCATTGGGCTCCGGCGGGAAACGAAAGCGAAGGTTTTCTTTTGGCAGTCCGTTGGCCAAATCTTCTGCAACAATTTGTTCTATAAAATTAAGAGATTCTGAGCTGTCTGTCATGTTAATGTTAAAATTGTAAAGCAAAATTAGTCCAATTGCATAGAAATACAAGTGCAAAAACCTTCATTTAAAAAACTGTGAAGTAATATCTGTAATCTCCTTTATAATAGCTGCTTCAACGGCATTCATCTAAACAGCAAAAGCCATTTAATCGAGCATATTTCCACTTAATAAGATGCAGAGTGTGGTTATGTAATTGGTGTTGCTTGCGTTATGATAAGCAATATCTTTAAGTAAAATTATAGATAGATGAAAAAGATCGTATATGCTTCTGTTATTGTCGGTACGCTTTTGAGCTGCGGTAAGCAAGATCCAAAAGAGATAACTGAGGTCAAAAAACAATTTGTAGCCGTAGATGGCATTGATAACTCTATTAAACCGGGCGACAATTTCTTTAGGTATGTCAATGGTATTTGGTATGACACCGCGCAAATAGCAGATGACCAGGTAGGAGTGGGGTCTTATATGTTCTTAAATATTCCACAAAAGAAAAGGCTTGAAGGGATTTTAGAAGATGTGTCATCACATGAATATCCTGAAGGTAGTGTAGAGCAAAAAGTAGGCGATTTCTATGCTTCGGGTATGGACACTACGGTAATTAACAAGAGAGGGTATCAGCCCATTCAGCCTATATTAGATGATATTGAAAGCATTCAAAATGAATCAGAACTTCTCACTTTTGTAGCAAAAGAGATCAAGACGGGAAATTCATCAATTATCAGATTTGGTGTTTATCCTAATACAGAAAATAGTAGCATCAACATTCTTCATTTCGGTCAATCAGGACTTGGGCTACCAGATAGAGATTACTATTTCAAAACTGATTCTTCCACCATAGAAATACAGAGTGCTTATAAGGAGTACATCAAAACGCTTTTTGAATTAACAGGAAGTGATGCTGATGTGGCTAAAAAGCAAGCCGATGAAGTGTATGGCATTGAAAAAGAACTAGCCGCTGCTCATAAGACCAGAATAGAGCGTAGAGAAATAAAGTCTAACTATCATAACATGACTGTGGCCGAGGCAGATGCTAAATATCCTAATCTGGCTTTAGCCAAAATTCTACAAGATTTGGAGCTGGAAACAGATACCATAGATATGGCTCAACTTGAATATTTTGAAAAGCTGAACTCCATGTTGCCATCAGTTTCTTTATCAGGATGGAAAACTTATTTAAAGGCTCACACCTTATCAGAATATGCTAATATATTGAGTGAGCCCTTTGAAAACGCAGCTTTTTCATACAGCAAGGTAATCTCCGGACAGTCTACACAGAAGCCTTTAAAGCAGCGTATGGTAGAGAAAACAGATAGAATGTTAGGCTTTGCTTTAGGACAATTGTATGTAGAGAAATACTTTAGTGAAGAAGCTAAAAAAAGGGCTTTAGAGTTGGTTGAGAATATTAAAAAATCACTAGACCACAGAATTACAAAGCTGGAGTGGATGAGTGACAGCACTAAAATAAAAGCTAAGGAAAAGCTCCAGGCCATAACCCAAAAAAGTAGGATATCCTGACAAATGGAGAGAATATGATGTGGAAATAGCCAAAGATAAGTACTTTGAAAATGTATTGGCTTTGCGCAAAGAAGCCTTTTTGTACGCGGTGAAATATTTGAATAAAGCCCCAAACAAAGATGAATGGTTTACTACGCCGCCAACCGTTACAGCTTATTACAATCCTTCGGCTAATGAAATAGTGATTCCTGCCGGTATTCTTCAATATCCGTACTTTGATGTAGATGCTGATGATGCTATCAATTATGGCGGCATTGGTATGGTGATTGGCCATGAAATAACCCATGCTTTTGATGACCAGGGAAGCCAGTTTGATAAAGATGGAAATGTTAAAAATTGGTGGACAGCAGAAGATTATGAAGAGTTTAAAGAGAATAGTAAGATGGTGATAGATCGCTATAGCACGTACACCGTTTTAGATAGTGTACATGTGCAAGGTGCGCTCACTGTTGGAGAAAATATGGCCGATAATGGGGGAATAGCCATTGCCTATGAAGCTTTTAAGATGACAGACCAAGGTCAGGATTCTACTAAAATTGATGGTTTTACGCCTGATCAGCGCTTCTTCTTATCTATTGCCAGAATATGGAGAGTGAAAACAAGAGATGAGTTTCTGCGCAACTACATAAAAACAAACCCTCACTCACCAGCCATGTGGAGAGTAAATGGCCCTTTAATGAATTTCACACCATTCTATGAAGCCTTTAATGTTCAGCCTGGCGATAAAAACTACAAACCAGAAGAGGAGAGAATTAAGATTTGGTAGAGTACAGCAATAAGATAAACTGACAACCAACTATATTAAACTACATAAAGAAGCCCCACCTTAGCTATAGTTTATAGATTGAGGTGGGGCTTTGTAATTATCTTTGAATAGAGGTGTAAACCTATTTCGTTAACCTTTTAATTACTTCGGCGGCCATGGTCATACCGAAGATTGCGGGCATATATGAAATGGTGCCGTAGAATGATTTTTTATAGTTAGAGCCATCAGTAAGCTTTAATGAATCTTTCATCTGAATTTCTTCTGAATACACACATAATACTCTTTTAGTAACTCCTTTGCTTTTGAGTATTTTCCGAAGCTGCTGGGCAAATTTACATTCTCTGGTTTTGCTAATATCAGCTACTTTTATTTTTGATGGATCTAGTTTGCCGCCAGCTCCCATAGATGATATAAACTTACATTTCATCTTGCGTAAGGTTAAAATCATAGACATTTTGGGTACAAAGCTATCTATACAATCCAGAGCAAAATCAAATTGATTTTCTTTAAGAAAAGAAGCCATGACCTCAGGCTCCATAAAGTTATCTACCACCTGCACTTGTAACTTCGGATTGATGTCTAAAAATCGATCCTTCAAAACATGTGCTTTTTGTTTGCCAACAGTGGAGTCCAATGCTTGCAGTTGTCGGTTTTTGTTAGTGGGGTCTACCTCATCACCATCAATAATAGTGATTTTACCCACACCCGCTCTTACCAGTGTTTCCGCAGCATAACTACCTACGCCACCTAATCCCACTACCAATAAATTGGCATTCTTTAATTTCTCTAATGATTCCGTACCTATTAATAACTCCGTACGCTCTAACCAATGACTCATCTACTAAAAAATTCCTTTGCGTTACTATTCATTTGCCGGCATAGATCAGACTCATCCATACCAGTAATTTTTGATAACTGCGAATATACGTCCTTTATAGATACATTGGGCATGCTATCCGTTTCTAAAAACAATTTACTGTGAGGTAATTCCTTAAACAGACTATCATAACGTTCTGGCTTAACAGTAGGCATTATAGAAAGATAAAAGCCGTGATCTATTAGTTGCTGAGCTAAAATAGCATGCCTGCCATAACCATGAACACACCATTTTTCAATATTAGGGAATTCCTTTTTTATATGAATGAGCTGATCATAGGCCCTTACACAATGAATGATAACAGGCTTATTCAATTCCTGTGCTACCTCCAGCTGACTTCTTAAAATATCCATTTGCTGAGACATTTCAGGACCCTTTAGGTTATCTAATCCCATTTCTCCCATCGCCAGACAATGTTCATTTTGCAGCCATTGGCTAAGCTCTTGCTTTTGCCTGTGGCCAATAGGTTGTTCAGTCCACCAAGGATGCATGCCTATGGTGAAAAATCTCTTTTCCTTGTCTTTACCCAGATGAATAGAGACAATCTCCATGACATTATCATCCTCTACGTGCCGCATACTATGCGTATGAAAATCAAGATACCGTTGACTATTAAAAATAGAATCCTCCATAAGTAGTTAACAAAGATAAAGAGTGAAGGATATTATTCTGAAGATTTCTTTTAGAAGGAGGGAAATGACACACGAGTTGTCGCCTTGAGTTTAAGCAGTTGGTACCCAAGCATACAAATAGTAATAGCATAACTTACTTTCTGTAATCTAAGGGCATCATGAGGGAAGGAGAGATCAAATTACTACCTACACTTCATAGCCAAGAACTGTCACTAAGAACTAGAGAAAAGCCTGCTTTTCAATATTATTTCACCTCACGACGGTACAGCAAGATGAAACCGCAGCCGAGTCACATTGAGCCGTGTCGAGATGTAGACGATCGGTACTGATTTATGATTTAATTACATCTCAACTGTG
The DNA here is from genome assembly GCF_021389955.1 of Fulvivirga maritima. NCBI lineage: Bacteria > Pseudomonadati > Bacteroidota > Cytophagia > Cytophagales > Fulvivirgaceae > Fulvivirga > Fulvivirga maritima. The sequence goes on along the minus strand of NZ_CP089980.1, from coordinate 5,251,585 downwards.
TTGAGTTTTTCATATTACCTACAAATTACTTATACTGTCATTGGTACGTAAGGAGACATCTATGTATTCATTTAGTAGAGGTTTGCAAACAGCTTCTTACCAAGCTAATCTAAAGCCTGCCTTTTATAGCATAAGCCCCTTACTTTTTTGCAGTTGATCAAATAGTAGAGAAAAAACCGTCATTCCTGAATCATGAAGCATAGCGCAATGATATCAGGAATCTCACTGATCAGATAGTGCTATCTGAACAGCCAGATCCCGGCTCTTCACTTCGTTGCGGCCGGGATGACGGTTTGATGATGGTCTATGTTGAAGAGCAGTAACCATGTCCCAATAAATTAAGTGATACAAGCAAACTCTACCTTCAGTTAACAAAACTTTCTTAAAAAGAAGCTGATGCCATAACTTTGAAGCACAATCGAAAGAGGGAAAATATCTGAAGGTTAGAAAGATGGAGGTAAAGAGATTATTGTTAGAGCAGTTGATTAGTAAGACGGATGATCACAATTTGTCTTTTCGAATTTTTGATTTATCTGATGACAGTCTACAGGCATATCTAAAGCCACATAAAAGGGATCATTTCAGTTTGATCTTTCTTACTCACGGCAAACTCAAGGTACAGATAGAAGATGATGTTCATGTGCTCAAACCTGGTAAAGTTTCAGTGATATTCCCAAATCAAATCCAGTTTGTTAAAGAGTATAGCTCAGATGTAGCGGGTCAGGTTTTACTTTTTGATGAGGTACTTTTTTGTTCAGATATATTAAACAATGAGCTTAGCGCCTATAATGTAAATCTTTCTGCTAGGTTAAGGTGTGTGCAGTTGAGCGATGACGATTTTGATCATATACAGGAACATACCAAAGCTATTGAGCGGATTTATAATAAACCTAGCCTAATTAAAAAGGAACAAGCCCGTTTTCATATAAAAATACTCCTTTTAAGCATTATTGAGACGCTACATGGTGAAATTCCAATGTTACAGCATGATGCTGATAAGCATTTGTATATTGATTTTAAAAAAGCACTGAACACTCATTATAAAGAGTATAGAACGGTAAAACACTATGCTGATAAGCTAGCCGTAAGCACTAAGAAACTGAATGCTGTGACCAAGAAGCACTGTGGAGAAACCGCTATTAATGCCATTCATAATAGGATCATTACAGAGATAAAACGGCAGATGTTATATTCCGATTTGTCTCATAAGCAGATAGCACTAGACTTAGGCTTTAGTTCCCCTTCCGCTCTGCATAAATTTGTGAAAGCAAAATTAAAAGAGTCGCCTACCGAGCTGCAAGTAAAGCTGGAGCAAATGTATAACGCATAGTCTCATATTTATACTATTCCGCCTTCTGCGACGGATATGTTTGCAGTGTAATTAAAAATATAAAACATGAGCAAATTATTCATTGCAGGAGAGGTTTTTCATGGAGCAGGAAGCCTTTCTGAATTAAAAAAGATAAAGGGGAAAAGAGCATTTTTCGTTATTGGTGGCGGTTCTATGAAAAGGAATGGCACTTTAGACAAGGCTATTGACTTTTTAAAGGAAGCAGGAATTGAAAGTATGGTTTTCGATGGGGTAGAAGAAGATCCATCATCAGCTACTTGTTTAAAGGGTGCAGAAGCCATGCGTAGTTTTGAGCCAGATTGGATAATAGGTTTAGGAGGTTGTTCTGCTATAGATGCCGCTAAAACCATGTGGATTTTTTATGAATATCCGGAAACCAATTTTGATGATCTTATCAAACCTTTTAGTGTGCCTGTACTGAGAGATAAAGCTAAGTTTATAGCCATTCCTTCTACTAGTGGTACTGGTACAGAAACTACGGGTCTGGCAGTAATCACTGATAGAGATAAAGGAGTGAAATATCCTATTGTTTCTTATGAGCTTACTCCTGATATAGCCATTGTAGATGGTGAAATTTGTGCCTCCATGCCAGCTCACGTTACCTCTAATACAGGTCTAGATGCCCTTACTCATTGTGTTGAAGCATTTGTTTCTAATATTGATGATAATTATGCTGACGTATTGTCTAAAGGGGGGTTAGAAATAGTGTTTGATAACCTGGAAGAAGCGGTTAACAACCCTGATAATATTCAGGCTAGACAAAACATGCATGATGCATCTTTTATGGCCGGCTTAGCGTTTAACAATGCTTGGTTAGGAATAGTACATTCACTGTCACATCAGGTAGGTGCGTTATATGGAATTCCTCACGGTTGTTCTAATGCCATTTTCTTGCCTAACGTAATTAGATATAATGAGTTAGCTACTGATAAATTTCCTGCTTTGGCTAAGGTTGTAGGTGGTAATTCTGCTGAGGATCTGGCTGTTTCCATAGAAGGTTTGCGAGAGAAGGTAGGTAATATCTCTTCAATTAAAGAGTTTGGCATTTCTAAAGAAGACTGGGACAAAAATCTGGATTATATAACAAAAAATGCTTTAGCTGATCCTTGCACCAGCTTTAATCCTCGTGTTCCTACGCTCGAAGAGTTAAAGGCGATTTATAATGCTTGTTATGAAGGAGTACTTTATACAGAAGCAGGCGCAGAAGTTTAGTTTACACCTAAACAATTAGTCAGGAAAAAGCATTATTAGTTTTTACATATTAGACGTTCTGCATATCGGTGTCTTTCGCTATCTTTCTCACGGATAATGAATGACACCGATATTCTTATTTAATAATGATTTATTTCTTAATGGAGGTCCAAAGCTTTTTGCCTCCCATAACTATTAATAGCACAATGGCTCCGATGATGAGTCCGGCCAAAAATTCAAAGATTATTCCCGGAATAGCAATGGTTTCTTCAAGGTGATGAACAAAAGGTAAATAGTGGACGAAAATACCACCTGAAACCAGCATAAGAGCAATAGTACCTACTACTGAAAGGCCTTTTATAATTTTAGGTAGCGCAGCCACCAATAAACGCCCTACTTTATCAGAAAATGAGTTGTCCTCTTCATTGAGATTGATGAGTTTAAGTCCCATTTCGTCCATACGCACTATTAGAGCAACTATTCCATATACGCCAATAGTGGCCACCAAAGCTATGATAGATACTACTGGAATTTGTATTTGCAACGGCTCCTGAGACACTTCGCCCAAAGCGATAATTACGATCTCCACAGATAGAATAAAATCAGTGATGATAGCAGATTTTACTTTCGCTTTTTCCTGAGCCATAACTTCTTCTTCTGTAAGATTTTTAGCTACTACAGATTCATGATCATGGGCGTGGGGAACCAGGAATTCATATATTTTTTCGGCTCCTTCATATGCCAGGTATAATCCACCAATAACCAGTATAACTATGATGGCTGTAGGAACGAACGCACTAAGCAAAAACGCAATGGGTAGAATGATTAACTTATTAAGTAAAGAGCCTTTGGTAATGGCCCAAAGTACCGGCAGTTCTCTTGAGGACATAAATCCTGATGCCTTTTCTGCATTTACAGCAAGGTCATCACCTAAAATACCAGCGGTCTTTTTACCCGCCACTTTGCCCATAGTTGCCACATCATCCATAAGTGAGGCGACATCATCTAAGAGTGCAAAAAATCCTGAAGCCATAGTGTTTTTCTTATTAAAAGTGACAAAGTAAATAATTTTAATCAAAATCTATTAGAAGTAATGAAATGTTAATTGGCAAATAGGAAAATCATCACATCACGGCAATGAACTGCGGAAGTAGGTTGCTATATAGTAATGTAATTACTTTTATATTTAATAAAATATTTCTATTTTCAGTAAAGCTATTTCCTATAATTATGGATGTGTTAACTGAAGTTTTAGAAGAGAAGTATGTAAAAGTGCTGTATGATGAAAACCTAAAGTTAGGCAAGATCATTTGGCAGGAAGATAAAAGCCTTACCACTGAACAATACCAAAAGCCATTTCAAGCTTTGCTAGATTGGTCTAACAGTGGTAAAACAGTCGCCCTTTTTCTATCAGATACCAGAGATCAGGGCGTGGTATCTCCTGAAAACAGGAAATGGTTTGAATATGAAATGGTGCCTGCAGCTATCAAAGGTGGACTCAAAAGGGCCGCTGTTATATCCAGCGGCAATGTTTTTAAAAGGTATTACCTTAACATCCTTTTGAATGCCGTTAACAAGTTTAATCTGCCCTTTAAGATTTTTGCAGATGAAGAGTCTGCTATTCAGTTTCTTACGGCTAAAGATTAAACTCCCATTTCATATTCAAACCAGGTATCATAGTAGTGATTTCAGCATCACATCATCCACTTCATAGTCAGGGTTAAATTCTGCTGATTCCATATAACTTATAATGGATTTGTATAGCTGAGCCGCTTCTGGTTTGTCTTTTAAGGCAGGTAAATCAGACATGCAGATCAAAAGCTTACCTTCACCCACTTTGAATTCAAAAATGAGCCCCAGTTTATGATTCCTTTCCAGGTTATCTATTACCCGAACGGTAGGCAAATAATCATTGGACGTACTGTCTAAAATCAATGATCTGCTACCCTTTATAATAGAAAACCATTGCCAGTTAGTATGAAAGTCAGTAGGAAATTTATTGAAAATAGGGTGCTCAGGATCCATTAAAAGCCCCAGTGTGCCAGGAGATACAGGCTTTTTGGCCCATTCACTGATTCCTTTGAACATACCATAATTCCAAAATTCCGGAGGAAAATGCCCTGCAAAGCTTTTATTCTCATCAACTTTGGGAAATAACAATACTTTTTTGCCTGATTGCAAGGCGGCAGATGTGCTTGCATCTAAAGCTTTGCTTACCAGAATATCTTCTTGTGGTGATAGTTTTTTAGGAGTAGGATAGACCCAGATAGAATAGGTATGCTTATAGCCTGTACCTTCTAGCTTTAAGGTAACATCTAACTTTTTTGGGGACTTTACTGAAGCCAGATCCACGGAAATGTTACCGAGGTCAGTGATGCCTTCATTAGGTATATTGGCTGAATCAAATGTCCCGTTTTTCACAATATTGTCGTTATCTGTGGCTATAGTCCAGGTTAACTTATCAGCTAAATCTCTATTAGAAAAATTCGCTACCTTAACTTTTGCATCAAAGCTTTCCTGGTTAGTATAACAGTATTTTGGCATCTCCATTAGGATCACTACATCATTACATGATGCTTTCCATTTTTCTGCGCTTATTACCTCCTTGCTATCCATAAAGGCATCTAATATACCCACCAAAGCCGTGCCCTGCCCGGGAAAGTCCTGTAAGTCTAAAAGCTGAAAACCAGCGAATCCTTCTGTGCCAATGGCAGCTTCCATTTCTGCTTTATAGCATAGCGCCGACCAGGCACCAGAGGCCTTTTGAAAGATACTATCCATTTCTCCCATGCCAGCCTTTTTCAATCTTTGTTGAAATACTTGTAGGTTACGCGCTTCAAGTACGCCATCATACTTGTTAATCTCATTATAATTTGGGTAGATCTGATACTGGCCTATTTCATGACTTACAATAGGAACTGAGATTGATTTTACTGCATAATCAAAGTGCACGTCTGTAGCAGGTGTTTGCGTGTTGAGAATTCCACCATCTCGTGAGTCTGCAAAAGCATGGGTTAGCCTGGTGTGAGTAAGCACCGAATCATGAGCATAAGGAGTTCGTGCTGCCACAAAAAACTCTGACACCTCTCTTGGTGGAGAGTAGCCTATGCTATTATTGCTACCCATGGTATAAAGCGGACGATCATCATAAGCTTTTAACTCTTTAATATAGGCTTCCACGCGATCATGGCCACTCCAAATCTCATTACCAGGAGAAAACATGACAAATGAGGGGTGATTAGCATAAGCATCGAGCATGGCTTTGCCTTCTATGCGCTGAGCTTCAGCTATGCTGTCGGCTTCCATGCCGCCCCAGAAAGGGAGCTCAGCCTGCAGGTATATTCCTTCCATATCAGCTGCGATAAATGCTGCTTCTGGAGGACAGTAAGTATGGAAACGGTAATGATTAATACCGTATTCCTTAGCGATCTGATACACCCTTCTCCAGGAATCTACATCCATTGGAGGGAAGCCGGTTTTAGGAAATACAGCAGCCTCATGTTTACCACGCAAAAAAGTTTTTCTTCCATTTATGGCGAATTGAGTACCTTGGGTGGTGAAATTTCGCATACCGAAACTTACAGAAGCAGCATCTCTCACTTCACCATGAGTAAGCATAGCTGTTAGCTGATATAAAGGTTGTTTATACTCATCCCACAAAGCCATGGCCTCACCAAGTTTATAGCTTAAAACTATCTCATTATCAGCTTTAACATGGCTTGTAACAGGCTCCAATGGACTAGATGTTGAATCACTGCGCTCAACCATTAGGTGAATATCAACAGAATCCCATTTCAACTGATTATCAAGACTCAGGTGCACTTCAATTTGTTGGTTAGCAAGATCAGGATACACTTTAATGCCTGATATTCTGGTTTTGGCGGAAGCCTCAATATACATTTCACCCAAAATTCCATTCCAGTTAGTTTGGGTGTCATCAGAGTAGATATGAACATTGCCGTAAGGTGTCAATGATACGTCATTATTCACCATTACCGAAATGGTGTGCTTTCCGGGAGTTAGCGCCTGCGATACATCAAATTTTTGCGCAGATTGCAATAGACCCGATTGGCCAATGTAAGTGCTATCAACCCATACTTTTGAGGTTTTGGAGCGTTCCAGTATCAGTTCCAGGTATTGGTCTTTAAAGCTTTCAGGTATAGTCACTTCCTTTCTATACCATGCTGCTCCCTCGTATTTATATTTCCTATTGAGGTGCATGGTAGTGGTATCATTATTAACGAAGCCTTTTTTATTAGTGTCAGTAGTGCCAGGCAGTTGTAATGAATCTTGTAAATCTGAAAGGAACCAATGGTTTTCTTCTCCTTTCGATGCGGTATCTAAGGCAAATTGCCAGGTACCAGAAAGATCAATACGAGGCCTTTGATAATCCCGATTATGTTTGGTGCACGCCAAACTCAGAATTAACAATAAGGCAGCGAAGTAGAGGTTTTTATTCATAGTAGTACGTTTTATTTATTCATGAGAAGTAGTAATATTAATCAGATACAAGTGTGTAAATAGAGCGAGGCATGAGTTGAATATAGCTATTTTGCACATCACCACGATATTTAAATCGGTTAGAGCGGTTAGTGATATATTGGTTATACCATTCTGCACCGTCACCCTTGATTTTAAGCGTATAGTAATCTTCTGTGTAGTTAATGGCCACTAACACCGTTTCATTGGTTTTTGGGTCCTGGTAAGCAGAGATCATCACTCCCTCAGCGGCTTGCATAGTAGTAGCCTCATCTGATCTGGTAAGTCCGATTCTCTGCATGCCGGGCCTTACAAATCGGCTATAATGGCCTAGAGCATAGAAATTACCAGTTACTGCATAGGCTCCGTCAGTCCAGTCTTCATTAGGTTCAATAGCTATAAGGTAATAGCGGGTGTCTTTTTTCCAGTCTCCTGGCTCGAAACTGTTCCAGTAATGCCAGGCGGTAGCATTGCCCACTACCAGATCATGATGGATCATTTTGGCTAAAAATAAGCCACAATCCAGGGTAGACCTGCTTTCTTCTCCTTCACGATAGCCATTCCCCAACAAACTGTATTCACTCTGCCAGTAATCTAAACCATATTTAATGGTACTTTCTTTTACTTTTTCCCTTACGGAGATGATCTGCTCGTTACTGCCATCAGTAAAATAGCTATGCCCCGCCACATGCGGTGCCAAATGACTTAAATTGCCAAGGTATAGTTTACTCTTCTTATCCCAAAAAGCATTGATCTGATTAGAGCTTGGGCCATTACCACCAGTCAGGTAAGTAAGCATGGCAGCCTCTGGCATCACTATTTTAGTTTCAGATTTATTCTTTTTCAACGCTTTGTTTACTTCGGTAATTACTTCAAACATCTCTTCATTACTGTAAGGAGTGCCTTCTTGCTTCGCGTTACCAAACTCACCGTACCAGTCCCACTGCGGCTCATTAATGGGGCTCAGATAATTAAAATGGTATCCTTCATTATCAAAGTGTTCTACCACTGTGGCCAGGAACTGAGCAAAATCTTTATAGTGCTCTGACTTTAGGTTGGTAGTGTGCCCTTTGGTTTGCAAAAAGCCCAGGCCGTTTTTGTTGAAGAAAACAGGGGGAGAATTAACGAAAGCTATCAGGTTGGGGACTTTGTAGTCAGTGGCCTTTTTAAATAAATATTGAGAGCCCGGCTGCTTGCTCCAATCATAGTTACCATTTTCATCAAGGAAAGATTCTACCCGATGGTTAGGTTCTACTATGCCGCTGCTATCTCCTTGCTCGGCTGTGCCACCTCCTATATTGAAGCGCCATGCACTAAGGCCAAGGCCTTTAGGACTTCCGTTTTCAGTGTTCTCTGTACTAAACAGAAGTTCTGCTATATGCTCCTTCTTTTGATCTGGCCAATTGGCACCAATAGGTTCTCCAAACCAACAACCGGAAGCGCCAAAACTGTGAATAGTTTGATATTTTTGCTCAGGATGAAGCTCTATCTCGAGCTCTTTAGGTGGAGTTTGGGCCAGAAGTGACCCGGAAAACAATAAAGCGGTAAAAAGACAGGAAAAGAAATTCTGAATCATAGTAAAGAAGGATCTTTGGATCTACATGTATTATTACTAGTAAAATTATCCTTCTGAGTAATATGAACAAAATTTCTTTTACAATTTCATAGTGATCATATCATTTAGACTTTATCAGGATCATGTTCAGTCCAGACCAACTGTGAGGTATCGAAGCCATGTTTCTCAGCCAAATCTAAATAGGCCTTTTTAATATCTTCAGGCATGGTGGTGTCTCTTGAGAGCAGCCACATGTAATCTCTACTTTCACCAACTACTAATGCGTTTTTATAGTCAGGGTCTATGGCTATAACATTATAACCAGCGTAGAATGGACCGAAGAAAGAAACTTTTAGCTGTGCCGTTTGGTCATCTTGTACAAACTTGGCTTTACCAACGGATTCTTTAAACTTCCCTTTTTTATCAGCATAGCCTCTATTCACTACTTTAATAGAGCCATTGTCATTAAGAGAATATTCTGCTGTAACGTTGCTCAGTCCTTTTTCAAATCGAAAGTCAAACCGGGCTATTTCATACCATTTACCTAAGTATCTTTCTTTATCGAAAGCCTTGATCGGTTCTATGCCTTCTGGTATATATTTTTTTGGTTTAAAAAGAGCAATGGCTCCGAAGGCCACTACTGCTCCTGCAGCAAATATGATGTTGTTCTTTTTCATAGCAATCAGTTTATAATAAAACATGCGACCCTTGAGTTTGTTGGTCGCATGTTCATTGATTTTTTGCTATGGTAGTTTCACCTTATACATAGTGTAGGGATATTCGGTCTTATCTCCTCCATTATTCCACTGCGGAAGACGTTGTAATTGTGCGCAAGTAAAATAAAGGTATCCATCACTGCCTGTGCCTAAAGAATCTGGCCAAATAAGCCTAGAATCTTGTACTAAAGTATGCAGCTGACCATCAGGAGATAAGTAGGTAATGGTGTAATTGATAGAGGTAGTTAGGAATATATTGCCTTTAGCATCAGCAACTAAACCATGGGTAATGCCTACTTCTCCCATATCTTCTACATGCTTTTTTAATTGCTTGTCAGAAAGATCAGCCTTGGCTAAGTATTTAGTTTCTATTCTGTACAGGTTAAGCTGGTTGATAGGCTTGAAATAAAGGTATTTAAAATCCTTTGTAAGCGCTATTCCATTGACATGTGAGGAAAAAGGCTTCCCGTTTTTGTCAACCATTTTATTGCCTCCGTAATCCAGTATCAAATCGTCATCAGCCAGGGTAAACTTGGTTTTTACAAGTACACTTCTGCTTTTGCCTGTTTTAAGATCTAACACCACAATAGCTGCCTGACCAGGATCAGACAGGTAAGCCAGTTCCTTTTCTGTGTCTACTCTTATATCGTTTAAACCAGAAACGGTTTTATCAAGGTCTTCAAAAAGATAAGTTTTTTCTACTTGATCATTTTTGGTGTTAATTTTAACCAGCTTGAATTTTCCTTCTTCACTCTTGCCATCATCGCCAAAAATAGAACCTTTGGAGGCAGGTTTAGAATCTAAAACCCATAGATAATCATTAGCATCAACATATAAATCCTGAACTCGCAAAAGATGTGATTTATAATCTCCATTGGTATTCCACTCAACATTAGGATAAGGGGAGAGTTCTCCATTCTTTTCTTCCGTTAGTGTGTATTTGCCATCACCATTATAATTAGGAAAGGCCACAAAAACTCTGTTATCAGAAGATACACTCAACCCAATAGCCATGCTTTTTCCAAAAGAAGCTACTGGCATAAGTTTATCACTGTGATATTGCTGTGCTTGGTTGCTGCTTATTGTAATGACATACAATAGGGCTATTAAAAAGTATCTCTTCATATTCGTTCTTCTTATTCTATAATCTTCACTTTTTCTGCATAGCGCTTAGGAGCTACAGGGCTTTCTGCCGGGTGTCCCAGAGCTACATTAATGGCTACTTCATAGCCTTTAGGTATGTTTAACAGGTCTAAAATGTCTTTGTTTTCTCTTCTATTAAGTACCGGAACTAATGTGCCTAATGGACAGGTACCAAGATCCAGAGCATGAGCACTTAGTAAAATATTCTGTAAAATAATGCCGCAATCAAGATAACTAATGTCTCTGCTCTTGTCTCTGGCGATTACAATTAGGGTAGGTGCGCTATGAAAAATGCTAAAGCCGGGTTCTTTATAATGCGCAGCACTACCTTGAAATTCTTTACCTTCAGCATAATTCAAAAATCGGTTATTGATTTCATTTAATAGTTCAGGGTTTTGTATTACCCTCACTTCCCAAGGCTGCTTATTTAGTGCACTGGGAGCAAATATGGCACATTGCATGATAGAATCAATCTCATCTTTAGACACCTGCTCGTCAGTATATTTTCTTATAGATCTACGAGTAAGCAAATTATCGAATATAGCCTGTTTTTGAGAGCCATTATATACTACTCTTTCTTCTTTCTTTTCTGAGCAAGCCATCATCACAGCCAGGGTAGCAAAAAGCAATAATTTTTTCATATGAATAATATTAAATAGGGTTCGATATTTTTTTAATGAACGAATAGTTGAATTTGATAATAATGTAAGCGATGTACAGATACACCAAATACTGAGTGAAATGGTAATAATGCAGTGATATAACTGCCAGAGCCACCACCAGTACAGATAGTGAAAGCATAAGCACCTTTTCAGTACGGTCTTTCCAGTTTAATGATTGTCCCCAAACTCTTGGGGCAAAGGTTTCGCTGATTTTGCGAGAGAAGCCATTAAGAATAAGTATAGAAAATGACATGTATTCATAACTCACACCTCCCAAAATCAGGATAAAAGTCACAAGCCCAATCATAGCTCCATAATAGAGTTTCCCGTAAGGATTAGTAGGGCTGGAAGGCATATCAGTAGCCATGTAAATGGTGCCTAAAAGTACCCCCGCTATTGAAAAATGGAGGTCATCACCATCTTCTACAAACCAGAAAGCGGCAAAGAATACAGCCAACAATGCCAGAGGAATATGCCAGGAGATACGCTTTCTCACTAGTAAATAAAGACCTCCAAGGACTATTAGTAATATGGAATATTCACCCAGTGCACCTGTGGTTTTATAAAAAAGGCCACTTAAATAGCTGGAAACATAGGGGCTGTCAATTCCCGGAAAGAGGTTAGTGGCTTCTACATTTATTATGTTTTTAGTATCCCATATAGCGGCGGATGTCATAACAGCAGGGAAGAAGGTGGTCATAAATTCACGACCTACTAGCGCGGGATTAAAACGATTCTTACCTAATCCGCCCCAGACTATTTTGCCAAATATAATAGCTGCGGCAGCCCCAAAGGATACCATATACCAAGGTGTGGCTGGCGAAAGTGTAAACACCAATAATAAAGCAGTAACCACGGCAGAGCCATCAAAAATAGCTCGATAGTTCTTTAGATATAGGCTGGAAAATATCAATTCTGTAACCAATGCCGTAAGTATAGAAACCGCTATTAAGGTCAGTGCATGCATGCCGTAGGCCAGATACCCGGCAACCACAAGGGGCAGCAGCGCAATAACCACATCCAGCATAACCATAGAGGTGTTTCCGCGCTTTGGTTTTATGTAAGGGTTAAGATTCATATTACTTATGGGTGCAAGTTTTTAATCATTTCTTTTCCGTTGAATATGCTTTTCATTAGTGGCACATCACTAGGGCAGATATAAGCACAGGCTCCGCATTCTATGCAATCAGGTAAATGGAAGTCTTGCAGTTTTTGCGGGTTATTTTCATTAGTATACCTGGCAAACTCCATGGGCATGAGGTGCTGCGGGCATACGTCAGAGCAATATCCGCATTGAATACAGTTGTGCCGGTTATTTTTAGGATGCGGGATAACTAAAACACCACCTGATCCTTTGTGTATGGCAGTATCTGCATGATGCACGGCTTTCCCCATCATAGGTCCGCCCAGCACTACTGTTTGTTGTTTAGGATTCCAGCTTCCTCCCAAATGCTCCAAAATATGCTTGATGGGCGTACCAATACTTACTTTGTAGTTGCCTGGTTCTGAGCTATTTTCTCCGGAAACGGTTATTGTACGTTCGGTATATGGCCTGTTGTTATAAAAAGCTTCATAAATTGCATGAATTGTGCCTACGTTACTGACCATAATGCCATGCTGAGCAGGAATGCTACCCTTTGGCAGTTCCTTTCCGGTTACTGATCGTATGAGCTGCAACTCGCCTCCTTGTGGGTACTGATCTGGGAGAATTTTTACCTCAAAAGGCAGATGGAATGCTTGGGCTGATTGCTCCAGATTGCTTTTTAGCTTTTTATGCTGGTGCTCAATTCCAATAACGATACGGCTGGCTCCAATTACTTTTTGAATAATCTCAACCGCCTTAAAAAGTGATTCGGTCTCATGGTTCATTAGCGCATAATCAGCACTGAGATAAGGCTCGCACTCGGCTCCATTAATAATGAAGGTATCAATAGAACTGTCCAAAGTATTATACTTGGTATAAGTAGGGAACCTGGCTCCGCCGCTACCTTCAATGCCATAATATTTAATGACATTTAGAATATCTTCAGGAGCCATGTTTTCAATATGTAATTCTGCTAATATGGTTTCAGTGTCTTTAAAATCGTTACGAAGTTTAATGTATGCTTCTCCCTCAATCTCTTGTATACTCTCAATAACACCAGAAGCTGGTGCATGAAGGCAAGAGTAAAAACCATTATTGTTTTCTGCCAGAAGCTGATATTTCTTCACCTCATCTCCTTGATTAACTAAAGGTTTCATAACGCTGCCATACCCTTTCAATGATAGCATAAAATACTCAGTAGCAGGAATCTCCTTTATTGGCAGCTTCTTGGTTTTAGATTTTAAAGAGGGTATGTTCATCAAACTGATCATGATTCAAAGAGGTTAAAATCCAAATGTTGAAAATGAGCGTTTTCGTCTATGAGGTAAGCCTGAAAATCGAAATGATGCCTCAGGTTGCTGGCGTTAATAGCGAACGCATTAGCGGTATGAGCAAATAATGCCGTTGAGAGCATATCGCCTATAAAAGTAGTAGGAGAGAGCACCCCAACCTGTAGATTAGCTGAAGGCAAACCTGTTTTAGCATTTAAAATATGGCCATATTGTTTACCGTCAATTTCTATGTAGTTACTCTTTCTGGCAGACAGTGAAAAGCATGAATTAGATAAGGCGATTCTTGAAAGAGTTTCTTTATTATCACTATAATGAGGAATATTGACATGCCACTGAGGGTGCGATTCGTCATTAAGAGCATAAATGGTGATGCCGCCGGCGTTGATGATGGCATCAGTAACCCCAGCAGCTTTAAGCTTTTCTACTACACAGTCAACGGCATAAGATTTAATGAAGGAACCTGTTATAATTTCCTGGTTAGCCTCTATTTTTACTTTGTTTTCATGAATTTTTATCTTTTCATAATCCACTTGGGCAAGCGTTTTTCTAATGTCTTCAGCTTCAGGGATGGCTGTATTATTCTCCTGATAAAACCCCCAAAGTCTGATCAGCGGCATTGAAGTAATATCATAAGTGCCATGCATGATTTCAGAAATCTTTTTACTGAGACTAATCATTTCTATTGTTGGCTGATCAGTATTTACCCAATTACCAGCTTCCGCATTGATATTATGAAAATAAGAGCCCTCCTGATAACTGTTGTAGGTTTTGTCTATGACTTCTAATAAAGCAAAGCAATCTTCTAACAGCTCCTCGCCATACTCCATCGGAATTTTAATCTTGATATGGCAATGGTAAAGCTCTCTGGTTTGTGATATGTATAATTTACTGGCTGTCTGAGACATTTTCATCATCATCTGTTTCTACATGCGTTCTGCCTTTTTTTCTTAAAGCCTTATAATTTACATTACCAAGATTCACTATTTGGAAATAGTAAGCGTCATTTTTCCAGGTATGATTTGCAGAGTCATACTGAAGCTTTTGAGTCTCAAAATTTTCACCAACATCTTTATTTGCTTCTGCCAAGGCTTTCTGCTTCTTTTCTAGTTCTCGTGCTTCTTGCAGCTCATCCCACAGGTCACGATTACCAAAAATCAAAAGTCCTATGCCTAATAAGTAAAAAAAAATATGCTTTGCCTTCATTGTATATAAATTAAGCCCTTGATGAAATTTTCAAATATGGCTTTTTAAATTATAAATATAAAATAGTTAGTTGAGGTAATCCTTCCAGGTAGCTAGGCTGTGCTGGTGTTGTTGTAGAAATTCATCCATCTGAGCGTCATTCATGGGGAGTTTATCTGGCCGGCATTCAGGCACTACTATTTCAAAACATATCAGACCATCAAAACCAATGGCCTTTAATTTATCATAGTGTGCTTTAAAATTGATATGCCCTGTGCCTATACCTCCACGACCAGAATCTGACACATGATAGCTGAATAGATCATTTACTCCAACCTTCTCTATGCTAGCTTCGGCATCTTTTTCATTGATATTCATATGAAAGCTATCCAATACCAGCTTAAGATTATCGGCTGCACTTTCACGTTTTAATTTGATAAGTTCTTCAGCAGTATGTATCCAGGGCACTTCATAGTGGTTACAAGCTTCATAAGTGAGGGTTATGTCTTTTTCTGCCGCATAGTTAGCTAGCTGACGTACGGCCTCTACTATTTGATCAAAAGCCTCTTGATAATTTTGAGCATCGGTGGTCCAGAAAGACAATCCTTGTACAGTAACCATATCCGTTCCTATCTGGCTGGCATAGTTTATAACCTGCTTGTAAAATGAGACAGAATGAGCCAGAGTGGCGTCAGTCTCGTTTCTAGGCTGGCAGTTGATTATGTCATAACCAGTGATTTCTATTTCATACTTCTCAGCTATCTCAGCCACCTGAGGAGCAGGGTAAGTTCTGAAGTCACCACAAAACTGTATGGCTTCATAACCAAGTGACTTGACTGTTTTAAACAATTCCTCCAAATCCTCAATACCGAAAGTCCAGGATACTGTACCTAATTTCATACGCCGCTTTTATGTTTAAACATTGTTTTACGAAAAATGTAACCTTTAGGTTGATCAAGCCTCTACTTTTTCTGAAAATATGGTGAGTAATAGGTCTCAATATTCTTAATAGGAGGCTTAAAAAATGCTATTACGTGTCAAAGTTACACATAGATTGATGGAATAGGGTTAAAATTTAACCTATTGCTCTATTTTTTGATGATTGGTATCTGTAAGATGATTCTAAATGGTTCGGCGCTACCTAACTAACCCTTCTATCATTGAATTCGTAAAACTATAATGAGATTAAAAACAAAAGGAAAGCAATATGACAAAAGATGAATTGAAAGATTACCTGAATAACGTGCTGATTGGTATACACGAAAATATTAAAGAAGTGAGAGATAGAAAGGGATGGGCTGAAGAGAAGGAAATCCTTCATATTGAAACTAAGCTATTAACGTATAACGAAGTACTACAAATATTTAAGTTCACGGCCAAAGAAATGGGGCTTCCTGAAAAGGAATTGGGTATTTAGAAAGTATAAATTGGCTTAATTATCACAAAGTTATTTTTTGAGATAATTAATTGATTTTTAGTGTCGTTACACATGGAGAATGGCGAAGATTACAGACGCAGGAATTCAATTGCTGTGCATTAAGGGACAGCATAAGGCTCAATAACGAAAATGGATTACCTTTGCGCCATGAACGCAGAGATAGACAAGATAGAAGAGGCTATTTTGCCTTTGAGAAAACAACTTACTACCCATAAAATGTATGGGCAATTGTCAACTTTAGATGATATCCGTGCTTTTATGAGCCAGCATGTATATGCTGTGTGGGATTTTATGTCACTTTTAAAGGCATTACAACGAGATTTAACCTGTGTAAATGTGCCCTGGCTACCTGCAGCAGATCCTAATATCGCCAGATTCATCAATGAAATAGTACTGGGAGAGGAGAGTGACCTGGGCGAAAACGGTGAGCCTATGAGTCATTATGAGATGTATCTGGAAGCGATGGAACAAGTAAATGCTGATACTTCTGAGATAAGAAATTTCTTGAATAGCATTGTAGAAAATGGCGTAGATCAGGCTATTAATAATATAGAAGAGAAAGCTGTTCAGGATTTTGTTCGCTTTACTTTTGACATTATCAATTCTAAAAAGCCTCATTTGATAGCTTCTGCATTTACCTTTGGTAGAGAAGATCTTATCCCTGATATGTTTATTGAAATAATAAAAAAATCAGAAAAGGAAAATCAGGTAAGTTATAACAAACTTACATACTACTTGAATAGACATATTGAGCTCGACGGTGATGAACACGGCCCGTTGTCATTAAAAATGATAGCAGCTCTATGTGGAAGTGATCAGACAAAATGGGAGGAGTGCAGAGAAACTGCTAAGCAAGCGCTGAGCATGCGTATAAAACTCTGGGACAGTATTGCCAATAAAATATCAATGAGTTAGTAGCTATCTAAAAGTGATGTGACTCAGCGATTGTCTACTTTAAGTACTCGAAATAGCCTCTATTGATAATAGTGAAGATTTCGAGTACCTAATTGCATTTAATATTTATTTTGAACGCAGCGGTTTCTTTTACTCTTGCACCTTACCCTGCCACTCAAGGTTAAGTTCATTACCATTATCACGCCCCTTGGCAGTAACATTAGCCTCTATTTGCCAGATATTATTCTTGAGCTTTTTAAGCTTCACTGTACCTGACTCAATAGGATTAAGACCTCGGTTGAGGCATCGACATCCACTAATTTCAATGTATCCTTCAGAAGTGTTCCAGTCAGTTATGGTTAACTCATCAGTTTCTGGCATTTTAATGATTAAGGTCCTGTCCATTCCGGCATCTATTCGCTTATCGCCAGGACCTACAAACTTGAGTCTTACCACGGCATAATCTCCTGATTCTAGTAATAGGCCTTTTTGGTCAGAAGAGCTGATATCGCTATTACGATCTACCTTTAATGAAATGTTAGGATCAGTTTGAACAACGGTTTTTTGTGCACAGCTGATATTGATAAGCATCAATACCAGCGCCACACAGCTAAGTGATTTAATCTTCATGAATTGTGATTTTTTTAATGATATCTCCTTTTCTGATGTCATCAATCACGTCTAATCCATCAACAACTTTGCCAAAACAAGTGTGCTTTCCGTCTAGCTGAGAAGTATTATCTCTGCTATGACATATAAAGAACTGGCTACCACCTGTATTTCTGCCAGCATGAGCCATAGAAAGTACGCCTCTTTCATGATATTGATTACCACCATCAGTCTCGCACTTAATTCTATAGCCCGGATTACCATAGCCAGTACCATCAGGACAGCCGGTTTGTATTACGAAGTTCGGTATCATTCTATGAAAAGTAAGACCATCATAGAAACCTTTGTTAGCCAGGTCCACGAAGTTTTGCACAGTGTTAGGAGCATCTTCTTCGTAAAAATGCACTTTCATGGTTCCTTTTTCTGTAATTATTTCAGCAGTTTTCATCTCTGTTTTGTTATGTTAGAATCCCGTTTCAAAAATACCAATTTATAAGATACTTAACTGCAATTAAATATGCTCTCCTATCAACAAAAAATGAAATTAATTAACTGGTGGCCTCCTATGCTTGGTACAGGCATAAGTCTCAAGAGGGTATCGGCAGATAGAAGAAGGTATGAGGTGGAGATGAAAATGAAATGGTATAACAGAAATCTGGTGGGCATTCATTACGGAGGCTCACTGTATTCTATGTGTGATCCCTGGTACATGTTTATTTTAATAGATCTGCTGGGCAGCGATTATATGGTGATGGATAAAGGAGCCAGTATTAGATATAAAAGGCCTGGAAAAGGAACGCTAAGCTGTGTGTTTGAAGTAAGTACTGAGCAGGTGCAATCCATTAAACAGGAACTGGATGAAATAGGTAAAAAGGATTATACTTTTTTGTGCGAAGTAAAAAATAGCAAAGGAGAAATAGTAACAGAAGTAGACAAGATAGTTTATGTAAGAAAGAAAAGCTTTGTTTTTGATGAGCCAAAAGCCTCAAAACAAGCATGAACGGCACATGTTATGAAGTGCACAAATGCCTGTTAAATAAATGTTAAAATTACGGTTACACATTTTACATTTTAGTGACATAGATTTATAGGGGATTTTTCTCATTTGGTGACTCCTTGTAGCAAAAGGACAAACACCAATGGAAGTCAATACTCTAAAAGAGTTAAAATGCGTAAGATACCTCACCAAGGAGATGCCTCCGGAAGACCGCTCCGTCTTCGAACTGGAGCTAACACTTGATTATGAATTACAGGATCTGCTGGAGCAATACCAATTCATCTGGAATAATTACCCTACTGATGATTTGCTTCAGCTAGATGATCATAATCCATACTACACAGAAAAGTTAAGAGAAGACCTACAGCAGAATAAACGGCAGAAATGGCAAAGAGTGGCCTACTGGTCGGCAGCAGCCGTAATAATAATAACTGCCGCGAGTCTTTATTTCTTCAACAATACCACACAATATACCAATCATAGAATTACCGCCAAGGGAGAGCGATTGACCATCTATTTGCCTGATAGCAGTAAAGTAATGCTGAATGGGGATTCGAGAATAGAATACCCTAGCGTTTTTGAAGATACCAGAGAAGTAACACTGCAGGGCGAAGCTTTCTTTGAAGTGACTAAAGACAAAGAACATCCTTTTATAGTGCATAGTAATGAGTTAGATGTAAAAGTATTGGGCACTTCTTTTAGCGTCAATAATAAAATATCAGACAATACTATTTCTTTGGCTGAGGGTAAAGTAGAAGTGCTTTTTAATAATAAAGAAGACAAAGTGACCCTCGCTCCACAAGAGCAGCTCATCTGGAACAGCAATACCCATGAAGCAGTAAAGAGAAATTTCAACCTTGAAAAAGAGCTGGCCTGGAAGGATAACATCCTTATGCTAGATGACCTCACTTTTAGCAATGCTTTAGCACCTATCAATCAATTTTATGGAGTCAATTTCAAGATTGATAATGAGGCTATAGAAAAACAACGCATTACTGGAGTGTTTCAGGATCAGAATCTGGAAGAGTTTATTAGTTCGCTTGAGTTTATTACCGATGTACAAGTGGTTCGGCAGAGCCATGACAACTACCTTATAAAGCCTGTTAACCATGACTAAGAGTGAACAAAGAGTAGCCATAGAAGCAGAAACAGATTCAGAGCTGTTCGCCAGAATAAGCATAGGGCAATATGAGGCCATGGACGTGCTTTTTAACCGCCATTATTCAAGCTTATGCCGATTTGGTGGAATATATGAATCAGACAGCAGCATTATAGAAGAGAAAATATCAGATGTTTTCATCTTGCTTTGGAACAAACGAAAATCTCTAAATAAAATCGATAACCCAAAATCATATTTATATGTAATAGCCAGGAACCGACTAAAAAAGCAGAGCCTATTTGAAAAGAATCGTCAATCATTAGATGACCAGGATAATGACTCACTTTCTTTAATTGAAGAGAGCTTTGAGGATGAAGTAATCACCCGTGAACAGAAGGAAATGAATCAGAAGATCATTTTGAGGATTTTAAACGAAATTCCCAAAAAGTCGCGACAGATCTTTGAGATGAGCAGGATAGACGGGTTTAGTTATAAAGAGATATCTAACATCATGGGAATTTCTCCCAGAACAGTAGAAAATCATGTTGCCGTAGCTTTAAAATGCATTAATAATAAGCTAAAGCAGCAAAGTTTTTAAAATCAATTTATCGGCAAATTTTAAAACTTACCTAAGGGTAGGGTGGAAGAGTATTGCTCAAAAATTAATAAAAAAGAAACTCAACTGATGAAGAAAATTATATTAACCATGCTGATGATCAGTATTGGTATAAGTACCTACGCCACGGCTAGTCCTACAGCGAGAGGCAAAACAGAAGTGGCAGCACCAGAATTAATCAATTTGAATTTAAAGGATGTATCTATAGCCAAAGTTTTACAATTAATAGAAAGGCAAACCGGCAAAAAATTCATCTACAGATCTGATCAGGTTATTTTTCAAAAGAGAATATCTATCAATGCCAATAACCAGGAGCTTGCTCAAGTGCTGGACTTATTAAAAACCAAAGGGGGATTAGAATTTAAAATGAGTTCTAATGGAATCTTGGTTAAAAGAAATGCCGATGCATCAGTATCTCAATTAGACAAAATTGAAATCAAAGGAAAGATAGTGGATAAAAATGGAGCGCCACTACCCGGTGCTAATGTAATAGTAGAGAGCAGCGGTACGGGAACAGTCTCTGATTTCAATGGTGAGTTTAAGCTTGAGGTGCCAGAAGATGCAGTGATCATTATTACCTACATTGGTTATCAGAGCCAGACTATTCAGGTAAATGGTAGAACCAGCTTTAATATAGTGCTGGAAGAAGATTCTTCTACCTTAAATGAAGTGGTAGTGGTGGGTTATGGAGAAACCAGTAAAGAAAGCCTTATTGACGCAGTAGCTCCTATAGATGCTGAGCAAATTACTGAAAGACCTATTTCTAATGCTGTTTCTGGTCTACAAGGTTTAAGCCCAGGACTTAATATTACGCAGTCCAGCGGAGCTCCTTCGTCAAATCCTACTATTAACATCAGAGGTTTTACTTCTATCAATGGAGGTGAGCCTTTAATCATTATAGATGGGGTAGAAGGAGATTTGAACAGTCTTAATCCTAATGACATAGAATCTATAAGTGTGTTGAAAGATGCTGGGGCATCAGCTATTTATGGTGCCAGAGGAGCTTTCGGGGTGGTTTTAGTAACTACTAAAAAGGCTAAGGAAGGCAATGTGGCTATTAACTTTAATAGTACTACAGCTATTAGCACACCAACTATTAATACTGATTTTGTGACTGATCCCTATCAGGCAGTACAGCTGGTGGACCAATCTTTTCAATTGGCCACAGGTAATAGCTATACCGGTTATAATGACAGAGATTATCAGGCCTTGCAAGAGGTGTCTTTAGATCCTTCAAGAGCCAGAACAATTACAGACATAAGAAATGGAAGAGAGCAGTATGTGTATTATGGTAATACTAACTGGTGGGATCGTTTCTTCAGAAAAACATATCCTTCTCAAATCTATAATGGATCTATTTCTGGTGGTTCTGATAAGGTAAAGGGATATTTCTCTTACAGACATTATAAATCTACCGGCATATTGAAAGTGCAAGATGATGTATACAAAAAATACAACTTGCGTGGTAAGGTTGACATTAAGTTTAACGAGTGGCTGACTTTCAGTAATAACATGCAATACAATAATTCTAACAATTATGAGCATGGCGGTAGTCAGTATGGGTGGGACCCTGCTTTTAGTGGTAATATCTATGTGCATGCTTTGCCCTTCTACATGCCCACTAACCCGGATGGAACAGCAACCTGGAGAACGGAATTAAACAACTATACTATTGGTGATGGCGCTTTTGCTTCCCTGTTACAAGGTAAAGCCATTCAGGAAACTATCAACTCCCAGTACTCTAACATTGCCACTGCTAACATTAAGCCTTTTGCAGGAATGGATGTTACGGCCAGCTACGCTATAAGAAGGAATAATTACAATCAAACCCAAAGATCTACTCGCATTCCTTATTCTATTTATACAAATGAAATTAATACGTTCGGTACGGATCAGATCACAGAGTACAATACCACCAGTAATTATGATGCCTTTAATATTTATGGAGAGTATAAACATTTCTTCGGTGATCATTTCCTGAAAGCTACTTTGGGCTTTAACCAGGAGAAGTATTTAACCAAATCCATTGAAGCTTCTAAGCAAAACAGTATATCTAATGACCTCAATTCATTAGGCCTGGCTACCAGCAATCCGCAAGCCACAGGAAGTGCTTCAGAGTGGGCCATTCAAGGGCTTTTCTATCGATTGGCTTATGACTATAAAGGCAAGTACTTGGTAGAGTTCAATGGCCGTTATGATGGTTCTTCACGTTTTCCTTCTGATTACCGTTGGGGCTTTTTCCCTTCTGTTTCTGCCGGCTGGCTCATTAATAAAGAGGCCTTTTTTGATGGACTTTCTAATACAGTAAACCTATTTAAAGTAAGAGCATCTTATGGATCATTGGGTAACCAAAATATAGCTGACTATGCCTATATCCCTACCATGAGTAACAGCATTGATAATGGTTATGCGCTTAATGGCAATACGCTGGGTTATATTACCGCTCCGGCGCTCAATCCTACGGAAATCACCTGGGAAGAAGTGAAGACCCTGGATTTAGGTACAGACATTACCTTGCTAGACAATAGCATTAACATTACGTTTGATTGGTTTCAAAGAGATACTGATGGCATGCTGACACAAGGCGCTACTTTACCTAGTGTTTTAGGTACTTCTTCGCCACAGGAAAATGCAGCAGATTTAAGAACGAGAGGGTTCGAATTATCTTTGGGGTATAATCATGAATTTAACGTAGCCAGCTCGCCTTTGAACTTTTCAATAGTTGGTAATCTTTCAAACTCTGTTACTAAAATCACCAGTTTTAACAACCCTAACAATAGCCTGCTAGATTATTATGAAGGCATGACCATTGGTGAATTATGGGGATATCATGTAGACGGTCTATTTCAGTCAGAAGCTGAAATAGAAGGACATGCTGATCAAACCAGAGTTTCCAACAGAATAGTGGCAGCTGGTGGTTTACAGCCCGGAGATGTACGCTATGTAGATCTTGATGGCAATGGTGTGATAGATGAAGGAGAAAATACACTAGCCAATTCTGGAGATAAGAGAGTGATAGGTAACACAGCGCCACAGTATCTGTATAGCTTCAGGCTAAGTGCTAACTGGAAAGGGTTTGATATTTCTGCCTTCTTCCAAGGCGTAGGCAAGCAAGACTGGTATCCCAGCACTGATTCAAGAATTTTCTGGGGTATGTACGCCAGACCCTATGTTTCATTTATCAGAAAAGATTTAGCGGAGAACATTTGGTCTGAAGACAACAGAGATGCGCTTTATCCCAGGTTATTTGGTTACACCGCTTTGGGTGATAGTGAATCATTGGGAGCTGTAAATGATCGTTACTTACAAAGTGTAGCTTACCTCAGGCTTAAAAACCTAACTGTAGGTTATACCTTGCCTAAGCGCATTATTGATAAACTGCCCATTAATAAGTTTAGAATCTACTTCAGCGGAGACAATTTGT
Organism: Fulvivirga maritima; assembly: GCF_021389955.1. Lineage (NCBI taxonomy): Bacteria > Pseudomonadati > Bacteroidota > Cytophagia > Cytophagales > Fulvivirgaceae > Fulvivirga > Fulvivirga maritima. The sequence goes on along the minus strand of NZ_CP089980.1, from coordinate 5,227,853 downwards.
TGACTTTCACCAAACTCACAGATTATATAGATCCCGAAGCAGCCAGTAACTCGGTTAACTTAAATGCTCCTTCTACCTCTTCTAATCGCGGTACAGCGCAAACAGTACCATTCTCAGAGGTCTATTCATTAGGAGTATCTGTACAATTTTAAAATGATGCTACACATGAAATATTTAAGAAACATATCTATACTACTGCTTACCGTTTTTGCTTTTAGCTGTAGTGATGATTATTTGGATAGAGAACCATTATCAGAAGTAACGCCTGACAATTTCTTCCAGCGGGCTAGTGATCTGGAATTGTATACCAATGGATTTTACAGGATGTTCCCGGGCATTGAAACCTATAATGGAGATCAGGTAGTGGATAATATTATTACCAATACACTCAGTGAAGAGATGAGAAGTGCTCGTATAGTGCCTACCACTGGTGGTGGCTGGGACTGGGGTGATCTGCGAGAAATCAACTTCTTTCTTGAAAATTATGGAAAGTGTGATGATGAAGAAGCCAAGAAGCACTATGGTGGTATAGCACATTTTTTCAGAGCCTATTTTTACTTTCAAAAGGTGAAAAGGTTCGGAGATGTGCCTTGGTATGATCAAACGCTGAACCCGGAAGACATAGAAGAATTACAAAAGCCAAGAGATGACCGTCAGTTTGTAGTAGACAAAATACTGCAAGATTTAGACACTGCCATTGCTAATATTGATGATAATCAAGAGACTTATCTGTTAACAAAATATACCGCTTTGGCTTTAAAGTCAAGAGTAGGGTTATATGAAGGTACTTATGAAAAATACAGGAATATGGAAGGCTATGAAGATTATCTCAATGCCTCCATTGATGCATCAGAAGAGTTAATGAATAATTCGCCATATGTAGTTTACAATACAGGCAATCCTAATGAAGATTATCTACACCTATTTAACTCGCATGATGCCATAAGTACGGAAATGATCCTAAGCAGGCAATATTCTACTGAGCTTAATGTAACACATAACGTTAATTATTATACCACCACATCTTCTTACGGTACTCCCGGAGTTCCCAGAAATTTGATAGATACTTATTTAAACAGTGATGGAAGTAGATTTACGGATGTTCCTAATCATGACCAAATGGCTTTCGCCGATGAAGTGGCTGATCGTGATCCACGTTTAGCTCAAACCATACGTACTCCCGGCTATACCAGAGTAGGGCAGAGTCAGCAGTTAGCGCCTAATTTAGGAGCTACTATGACGGGGTATCAGATTATTAAATATGTAACAGAACCTCAGTTTGATACCAATGAACAATCTATCACTGACCTGCCTATCTTCAGATTTGGAGAAGTGTTGCTCAACTATGCTGAAGCTAAAGCGGAATTAGGAAACTTAACCCAAGCAGATCTAGATCGATCTATAAACCTGTTGAGAGCAAGAGTAGCTATGCCAGAATTAACCATGGCAGATGCTAATGGCAATCCCGATCCTTATTTATCAGCTCAGTACCCTAATGTGCAGGGGTCTAATCAAGGGGTTATACTGGAGATTAGAAGGGAAAGAAGAATAGAGCTTTTCATGGAAAATTTCAGATGGGATGACATAGTTCGTTGGCACTCAGGAGAAACCTTGACTCAGCCTTTAAGAGGTTTGTACTTTCCTGGTGCGGGAGAATATGATTTAGATGCCGATGGTAATATTGATGTGGTTTTATATGAAAATGAGCCTCCGGCAAATCAAACAGAAGGTATACAGTATTATCAGCTTGGAAGTGATATCATATTAGATGAAAATGGCCTTATAGATCCGCATCCTGATTTTAATGGGCGTGCTTTCAATGAAAATAGGGACTATTTATATCCAATTCCTAGAATAGAAATACAACTAAACTCTAACTTAGAGCAAAACCCTGGATGGAATTAAAATTGAAATCAATAATGAAAAATGTTTTAAAGGCCATATTAATTGTTTTTGTATTGGTCGGCTCTATTACTACTTCTTCTTTTGCCCAAAATAAGGAGTACATAAAAGTGATGACCTCTAACATAAGAATGGCCTCAAAAGGAGATGGAATTAACTACTGGAATAACCGCAGAGACTGGTATGCTGATTTCGTAAAGTTTGAAGGTGTAGACATATTTGGAGCTCAGGAAGTGCTGTATTCACAGCTTACTGATATTCAGGATCGTTTACCGGATTATGCTCATATTGGGGTAGGCAGAGAAGGAGAGAATAAAGGAGAATTTTCGCCGATCTTTTACAAAAAAGATAAATATGAAGTTCTGAGTTCTGAAACCTTCTGGCTTTCTCCTACACCTAATGAGGTAGGCTCCAAAGGTTGGGATGCCGCTCTGCCTAGAATTGTAACTTGGGCTCGCTTTAAAAGCAAAGAAACTGGAGAAGAGTTCTATTTCTTCAATACCCACTTTGACCATGTGGGGCAAGAAGCAAGAAAGCAAAGTGCTGCAATGATTAAAGAAAAGGTAGCCGAAGTGGCCGGCAAGTTGCCCGCTTTCGTAACAGGCGATTTTAATGTACCTCCTGCCAATGCTCCTTATCAAGAGCTGACGTCAGGTAAAAATAAAATGAAGGATACTTATGATGAGGCGGCTAAGAAATATGGCCCTTCTTATACCTTCAATGGCTTTGAATTAGAGCCTGACACTAATAGAGATAGGATTGATTACATATTCTTTAATGGTAAAATAACCATTTTAACCTATCAGGTGATGGATGGCCAGCGTGGTAAAAGGTTTATTTCAGATCACTTTCCCATAATAGTGGAAGCTGAATTAAAATAAGCATTGTGTAAAGTGATAATTGAGGGGCTGTTTCAAAAGTATTTAATGATTTAAGTTGCTTTTGAAACAGCCTTTTTTGTTAAAACTTAAGGGTTAGTTGCTGACCAATTGGCTCTTCTTTTATCTCATGATTAAGGTTAGAAACGGACAGTCCTAACAACCGTATCTTCACATCTTCTTTATCAAAGGTATCTAAAAGTTCTTCATATAGTGCTGTGATTTGCTCCGTGTTTTCAATCCACTTGGCTATGGTTTTACTTCTGGTAATCTGCTGAAAATCATGGAACTTCACTTTTAAAGTTAGAGTTTTACCTTTAGTGCCAGATTTTTCCATTCGGCCAATAAGTATCTGTGTTATTTTATTGAGTTGCTCTTTTAATTCAGCCACTGTGGTGAGATCATCTTCAAAAGTATTTTCTGCTCCTAATGATTTCCTTATTCTGTTAGGAGTTACTTCACGATCATCTACTCCTCTGGCTATTCGGTAATAATACCGGCCAGCCTTGCCAAACCTGCTTACTAAATCCGCTTCGGCATACTTTTTTAGGTCGGCACCATTTTGAATCCCCATCCGCTTCATTTTATCAGCTGTTACTTTACCAATTCCGAAGAACCGGGCAATGGGTAGGGTTTCTACAAATTTTTCTGCCTCATCTGGTGCAATAAGGAAAAAACCATTCGGTTTATTAACATCAGAAGCGGTTTTTGCTAAGAATTTATTAATAGAAATACCGGCTGAAGCAGTAAGGTTGGTTTCTTCTAAAATGCGTTTCCTTATCTCCTGAGCTATAAGAGTAGCTGATGGCATGTCCTTTTTGTTAGTAGTCACATCTAAATAGGCTTCATCTAATGAGAGTGGTTCCACCAAATCAGTGTAGTCGTAAAAGATGTTACGTATCTGCTGAGAGACCTCTTTGTAGGCCTCAAACCTGGGTTTAATAAATATGATATCAGGACATTTTACTGCTGCTAGTTTAGAAGGCATAGCAGACCTTACACCAAATTTCCGCGCTTCATAGCTGGCAGCGGCCACTACTCCACGGCGAGAACTACCACCTACCGCTACAGCCTTGCCTTTCAACTCGGGGTTATCTCGCTGTTCTACAGAGGCATAGAAAGCATCCATGTCTATATGAATGATTTTTCGCATGGTGTCTGGTCACTTGGTATTATTTACCGCTTAAATAATTGACGTGTGATTTTAATGAATTCCTATAGATATTACACTACCAGCTTAAATAAGGTTTAAGTTAAATCATTCAATCAACCAAAAAAAGGAGGAAATTTGAAACGAAGAGATTTTATGCAACTGGCCGGTTTGGGCACAGGAGCCATGATGATACCTACCTCTATGTGGGGAAAGGAAATTCCCGTAGAGGCACTCATGGATCCGGGCCTGGATGTAGCCAGTAAGAAAAAATTAGCAGATGTAGCTCTAAATACAGCCAAATCACTCGGTGCAACCTACGCCGATAGCAGAATAGGCAGGTATCTCAATCAGTATGTGTTTACCAGAGAAGACAAAGTACAAAATGTGGTTAACACAGAGTCTTTTGGTATGGGCATAAGAGTGATAGCTCAAGGTACCTGGGGTTTTGCATCTACTAATGATGTCTCTCCGGAAGGAATTAAAAAGGCCACTGAGCAAGCAGTAGCTATTGCTAAGGCCAATTCTAAAATTCAAAAGGAGCCAGTAGTGCTAGCGCCGGTTAGTAGCTATGGAGAAGTAAGCTGGAAAACGCCAATAGAGAAGGACTTCAAAGATGTTCCTGTTTCTGAAAAAGTAGATTTGTTGCTTAAAGCAAATGCTGCAGCTATGGAAAATGGTGCCAGTTTCGTTAATTCTGCCCTTTTTATGGTTAACGAACAAAAGTACTTTGCTTCTACGGAAGGATCATACATTGATCAGGACATTCACCGCATATGGCCTACCTTCGGCGTTACAGCCGTAGACCAGGCTAAAGGTAAATTCAAGTCTAGGCAGGCACTTAGCGCGCCTATGGGCATGGGATATGAGTATATGGATGGACTGGCTTCTGAGAAAATAGCGGGTCCCGGGGATCTTCAATTCTACAGGTATAGTTATGATATTGTGGATGATGCCATTGCTGCCGCAAAACAAGCTAAAGAAATGCTTACAGCCAAGTCAGTAGATCCTGGCAAATATACTATGGTATTAGACCCAAATCATTTAGGTTTAACCATTCATGAGTCTGTCGGTCACCCGCTTGAACTGGATAGGGTTTTAGGTTATGAAGCCAATTATGCAGGTACCAGCTTTGCCACTTTAGACAAATGGAAATCGAAAGACTTTGAATATGGTAGCAAGTTAGTCAATATAGTAGCTGATAAAACACAGCCCCACTCTTTAGGCGCCGTGGGTTATGATGATGAAGGAGTAAAAACCAAAAAATGGGATTTGATCAGAAATGGCGTTTTGGTAAACTATGAAGCCATAAGAGATCAGGTTCATATGTTGGATCAAAAAGAGTCTCATGGCTGCTGCTACGCTCAGAGCTGGAATGACGTTCAGTTTCAAAGAATGCCCAATGTATCATTAGAGCCCGGAAAGGAAAAATGTTCGGTAAATGATATGATTAAAGATGTAGAAAAAGGCATCTATATTGCCGGAAGAGGATCTTATTCTATTGATCAGCAGAGATATAACTTCCAGTTTGGAGGTACGGTATTTTATGAGATTAAAGATGGAAAAATAGGAGAGATGCTAAACGATGTCGCTTATCAGTCTAACACACAGGAGTTCTGGAATTCTTGTACTAAAATATGCGACAAGGATGATTACCGCATGTTCGGATCCTTCTTTGATGGCAAAGGTCAGCCACCACAAGTGAGTGCCGTTTCACATGGTTGTTCTACCTCACGGTTTGATAATGTAAACGTAATCAACACCGGTAGAAACATTTAATCATTTTTCAATCTAGACATTAAATACAATGGCAATATTTACAAAAGAAGAAGCTAGGCAGATCATGGAAAAGGCACTGAGTTTTTCTACGGCTGATAGCTGCGAAATAAATATGGGCGGCAGCGAGAGTGGCAATATACGTTATGCCAGAAATACGGTTTCTACCTCTGGTCATCGTTCTAATCAGACTTTGGTGGTGCAGGCCAGCTTCGGCAAAAAATCGGGTACTGCTACCATAGATGAGTTTACTGATGCCGCTTTAGAGCGAGTAGTGAAAAGAGCGGAAGAATTAGCTAAGCTATCTCCTGAAAATCCTGAATTTATGGAGCCTCTGGGCCCACAACAATACGCAGATAGCATTACGTATAAAGAATCTACCGCTAAAATTACACCTGAATATAGAGCGGGAGTCGCTGAAAAAAGCATTACCCCAGCTATGAAAAAGGACGTTACAGCGGCCGGCTTTTTAGATGATAGCTATGGTTTCAGTGCACTTATGAACTCCAAAGGTCTGTTTGCCTATAACCAGTCTACTAACCTGGATTTTACCGTTACCATGCGTACAAATGATGGTACTGGTTCTGGCTGGGTTACCAGAGATTATAATGATGTTAATAAATTTGATGCTGCTGAAGCCTCTCAAATAGCTATAGAAAAAGCTCTGATGTCTCGTGAGGCCAAAGCTATAGAACCGGGTAAATATACGGTTATATTAGAACCTGCGGCTTCTGAAGACTTGCTCGGTAATCTTTTCTATGCCCTTAATGCCCGTACAGCTGATGAAGGTCGTAGTTTCATGTCTAAAGAAGGTGGAGGCACCAAGTTAGGACAACAGATAGTAGATGAAAGAGTAAATATTTGGTCTGATCCTTTAAATCCACTAGTACCCAGTGCTACCTGGAATGGTGACGGTTTGCCAGTTACTAAAACCAGCTGGATAGAAAATGGTGTGGCTAAAAACTTGGCTTATTCAAGATATTGGGCCGAAAAGCAGGGTGTAGAGCCGGTGCCGTTCGCGCGTAATGCTATTATGCAAGGTGGCAGTGCATCGTTAGAAGACATGATAAAGGATACTAAAAAAGGGAATATTAGTGACTCGTTTTTGGTATATCAGAACCGTAGATCCGCAGACATTACTTTATACCGGACTAACCAGAGATGGTACTTTTTATATTGAAAATGGACGAATCAAACACCCTGTAAAGAACTTTAGGTTTAATGAAAGTCCTATTATTATGCTCAATAATCTTGAGACTTTAGGACAACAGGTACGGGTAAATGGTAGCCTAATTCCATACATGAAAATCAGAGACTTTACTTTTACCAGCTTATCAGATGCTGTGTAATTAATGAATATTAAGCAGCTGTCTTACTTCATAAAGACAGCTACTTTTCTGAATTTTTTAAACTGTCACCAAACATGGCTTTAGGGATTGCTATTTATGAATGACTATAATGCATTCTTTTTTACCAGGCTTCAATATGAATCAGGAGACTGGGATGTAGACCAACGAATGCCCTCAAATGTGCTTAATTCTTTGGTAGAGTATACTACATTAAAGGTAGATACGCGTGAGAATATAATTCAATTAGCCAGTGAAGAGATATTCAATTGTCCGTTTTGTTATCTGTCAGGGCATAAGTTAGTGCAGTTTACAAAAGAGGAAAGAGCCAATTTTGAAAAATACGTGAATAATGGAGGTTTTATATTTGTAGATGACTGCAACCATGATATCGATGGCCTTTTTGCTAAATCTTTTGAACGCGAAATGGCTGATATTTTTGGTGAAAAAGCTTTAAAGAAGATTCCTTCTAATCATGATATTTACCATTCCTTCTTTGACTTTGATGATGGGCCACCTACCACTTCCCAGGAGCTCAACGGCTGGGGAGATGACCTTGTGCATGATTATTTAAAAGCTATTGAAGTAGACGGAAGAATAGTCGTTTTATATAGCAACAAAGACTATGGCTGTGAATGGGACTATGATTTCCGAAACAAGCGCTGGTACAAAATTGATAACACCAGGTTTAGCGTTAATATAATTATGTACGCTTTAACCTCATAATATTATATTTATGGATGATGAACTTATGCAAATAGAAAAGGAGATAACAGCCCTTACTGATAAGCTCAAGAAACTCAAAGAAGAAATAGGTAAGGTTATTATAGGTCAGGAAGAAACTATAGATCAGCTATTAATTGGTTTTTTAGCCGGCGGCCATGCTTTATTGGAAGGTGTACCCGGCCTTGCAAAAACCCTCATGATCAGGACACTGGCACAAGCCATAGATCTAAAGTTTAGAAGAATACAATTCACGCCGGATCTTATGCCTTCTGACATTATCGGTACTGAGATTTTGGAAGAAAACCATACTACAGGTAAAAAGTTCTTTCAGTTTAACCAAGGGCCTATTTTTGCCAATATTGTATTAGCTGATGAAATCAATAGAACTCCTCCTAAAACACAATCGGCACTCTTGGAGGCTATGCAGGAGTTTGAAGTGACCTACTCAGGAAAAACCTATGCATTAGATAAACCATTCTTTATCCTGGCCACCCAAAATCCAATAGAGCAGTCGGGAACATTCCCGCTTCCTGAAGCACAGCAAGATCGTTTTTTACTGTATATAAAAATAGGATATCCCACTGAAAATGAGGAGAATGACATCTTAAGATTCACTACGGGATCAAGCAAGCAAAAGGTAGAAAGTGTAATCAGTGGAGAGGATATCGTTCGGCTTCAACAACTGGTGCGAGAAGTACCCATAAGTGATGGTCTTATTAAGTATGTCGCGCAAATAGTGAGAGCTACCAGGCCTGAAACCTCTAATTATGATTACATTAAAGAGAATGTTGGTTGGGGTGCAGGACCGCGGGCAGGCCAGGCTATGATTCTTACTGCTAAGGCGAGAGCATTGCAACAAGGCCGGTGGGCTGTAACCCCAGCAGACATACAAGATGTGGCTTTTCCGGTATTACGGCATAGAGTTTTACCTACTTTTAAAGCAGAAGCTGAAGGAATCATTTCAGATCATTTCACCCGTTTCCTTTTAGACAACATTAAAATCTCCAATTGATTTAATGAAAGGCAATCAAGACTATACTGCACTTCTTAAGCCTGAAATAATTAGTAGCATAAAGGGCCTTTCACTCATCGCAAAAGTGGTGGTAGACAGCTATTTATCTGGCCTTAACTCAAGTAGAAAAAAAGGGAGTGGGGTGGAGTTTAGTCAATATAGAGGCTATGATCCGGGTGATGATTTAAGAATGTTAGATTGGAAGATGTTGGCCAGATCTGGTAAGTATTTCATTAAAGAATCAGAAAGAGAAACACATACCACCGTAAAATTTATTATTGATGCCTCTGCCTCCATGTTACATACAGAGCAAGAGCTTAATAAACTGATCTATGCGCAGATATTGGCAGCTTCCATAGCGTATTTAGCTCAAAACCAAGGAGATGGCATCGGCCTTTTTGCTATAAACGACAATGAAACCTATAGTCTGCTCCCTTCACATCAGGCTCAGCATTTCAATAAGTTTATACATAGTCTGTTATCTATACAAGCCGGCGGAAAATGGCCAATTAAAGTAAATACAGCTACTCTTCATAGCCGAAAAGAACGTGAACTAATAGTGGTTTTGTCTGATTTATACGAACAAAATCAAGAAATATCTAAGCTTGTCAGTGAATTAAAATCACCAAGAAATGAAGTGGTAGTATTTCATATTTTGGGTGAACAAGAGTTAACTTTTGACTATTCAGGAACCGTCGTATTTGAAGATCTTGAATCTGGAAAGCAGGTTAAAGTAGCTACATCATCCTTAAAGGAAAAATATATCAATAGCCTACAGGATAAGATAGTTACATACAAAGAGCAGTTCCTTCTTCAAGGCATTAGCTACGAGGAATTTATCATGGGCCGACCAATAGAAACAGCATTAACTACTTACCTAAAAAGGAGGGCTAAGCTTGTTTAATCTCACATTTCTTAATCCTGCTTACTTATGGGGGCTTCTTGCTGCTGCAGTGCCTTTGACTATCCATCTTTGGAATAAACAGGAAGGGAAGATTATAAAAATAAGTAGCACCGAACTGTTGAGTGAAGTGGATAGCAAACAGACTAAAACCGTTTATCTGAATGAAGTTATTCTTTTGATTATCAGAGTTTTAATGATATCATTAGTAGTTCTGATAATGGCAGATCCAATGCTCCCAATCCCTCAGTCTTCTGACAAGCAACTGGCCTATTTGTTTGAAGAAGAACTCTTGGCAGATAAATCTATCAAGACTATTGCAGATAGCTTATCGCAAACTAATGAAGTAAGATTTTTTAAAGAAGGCTTCCCTCAATATGAGGGGAAATTCAATAGAGAGAAACATGAAGTACCTGATTATTGGCAACTGATATCAGATTTCAATAGTGTGCAGCCTGATAGTTTAGTGGTTTTTACAGCTGCAAGATTACAAGGTTTGAAGGGAAAAAGAATTGAAGAAACTTCAAAAAGTACACATTGGATACAAGTCAATAAAGGTCAATCTATATCGAAGGTGGCTTATGCCTATCTCATAGATAGCCTTAACACGGCCTACATTGCTCATAGTGATACTTCAACACTCACCTTCAGCAAGCTGCAATGGGTCAGTAATCCACCTGAGAACTTGATGATTAAAGGCGATAAGGTTAGAATTTCTAAACAAGATGCATGGACAGAATTGAAGGAAATGAAACCTATCAAAATTCAGCTGGTATATGATCAGGAATACTATGATGACATTCGCTTTATTGAAGCTTCTTTGTCCGTCTTAAAAAAAGGAAATACCGCTAAATCTTTCTATTGAAAGCCAAGAATCGAACTCGTTTGTTCAGGATAGCATTTATAATATCATTTTTTGGCTGAGTTCTGATGCTTATCCTAAAAGTGGAATTGATAAACTTATCATGATGCAACCAGATTCATTAGCAACAGAATTAATTCATCAGGAAGAGCAATCAAATATTTATCATATTACGAAAAGGCTTAACATTCAGTCTGTCATTAATTATCAGCTCACAGAATCGTTACTTCCATTAATTATTCCTTTTGAAATCGATGAGACTGAATTTGATCAAAGGGTGTTATCCATTGAAAAATGGAAACCAGATAAGTTAGTTGCAAATAAAAAGTCGAAGACAAAACAAACTCCTTCTAAGCCGATAACTAATTGGTTGGCAATCGCACTAGTTATTTTACTAATCACAGAAAGAGGACTTTCTTGGATGAGAAAACAATGAATTCCCCAAAAACCATATTAATCAATTTTGCTAGGTATTGGCAATTAATACTTTGGGTTGAAGTTATTCTCATAGGTTTGTCTGTCGGATTTGGCTTCTATTTATTACTTTTCGATTTGGTTATTGCAATAGCGGGATTTGTATTATCGATTGCTATTCTTTTGCTTGTCATTAGGCCTTGGAGGGTGACAACAGTAAGAACCGCTCAGTATATTGATGATCATTTTTTGGAGGCAGAATATAGTGCTGATCTTTTGCTCAGAAAAAAGGAAGAATTGACACTAATTGGTCAATTACAGCAAAACAAAGTTTCTCTTAAGCTATCAGAAGCAAAGCCTACTCCACCACATCATTTGTTCAAAGTAATCGGCTTGTCATTCATTATAGTGCTTTCATGCTGGGGTATTTCATTCTTTTTAAAGGATTATCAATCAAATGCTTCGATAGTAAAAAAGTCAGAAGAAACTAAAAAGGATGTTACTTTTCATTCAATACAAAAATCGGAGAACAATAAGGTTGATTCTGTCAAGATAGCTTCTGCTGAGCTTTTTATTAATTACCCTTCGTATACTAAGCGGCCTACTCAATCACAAACGATGATGAATGCCGAGGTCTTGGAAGGCAGCAGGCTCACCTGGAAGTTGTCGTTCAATGAAGAAGTATCAAGGGTGGCATTAGATTGGAATGACAGAACCTATCCTATGATTGAAAAGAATGGAGAGTTCTATAGATCATTCGAGCCAGCCAAAAGTGGGTTCTACAATTTTACCTATAGAAATAAGGAAGGAGATGAATTTTTATCTGATCTCTTTAACATACAAATAGTCAAAGATCAAGAGCCGGTTATTGAGATCGAAGGTATTAATCAGTATACTGCTTTAGAATTTGACAGTAATAAAAAAGTGTCATTCAAATCAGTAATTCAGGACGATTATGGGATCAGTGAGGCTTTCATCATTGCCACGGTAAGTCAAGGCAGCGGTGAATCAGTTAAGTTTAGAGAAGAGAGGTTAAGTTTTGATAATGAACTGGTTAAAGGAAAGAAGGATGCTATCCTCAAGAAAACCATTAACCTAGATCAGCTGGATATACACCCTGGAGATGAGCTATACTTTTATGTAGAAGCAATCGATAACAAGCGACCTGTTTCTCAGAATTCCAGAAGTGAAACCTATTTTGTTGTTATCCAAGATACCACTACTTATGAATATACTATGGATGCTTCTCTTGGAGCAGATGTAATGCCTGAGTATTTCCGAAGCCAAAGGCAGATCATTATAGATTCTGAAAAGCTGTTAAATGAATCTGGAAATATACCTGACAAGACATTTAAAGATCGGAGTAATAGTCTTGCCTTTGACCAAAAGGCATTAAGGTTGAAATATGGTCAGTTTCTTGGTGAAGAGGCTGAATCGGGTATAGACGTATCACCAGAAGAACAAGTTGAGATCATGATGCAAAATGACAGTGAAGATGACCCTTTAGCTGCCTACATGCATGATCATGATGGGGGAGAAGGAGAGAGAGAAGTAGAGGTTAAAGATCACGGCCAATCACATTCGGATCATGAACATTCTCAAAATAATCTGGAAGCCTATACTCATAACCATGATAATTCTGAAGAGGCCACTTTTTATACTGTTTCAGTTAAGAGCAAGCTGAAACAAGCACTTAGTGAAATGTGGAATGCAGAATTGTACTTAAGACTATCGGAACCTGAAAAATCTTTGCCTTACCAATATAAGGCCTTAAAGCTCATTAAAGAAATTAAGAATGATGCTCGAATATACGTGCATCGTATTGGATTTGATCCACCTCCAATTAAAGAAAAAAGCAGACTTACGGGGGATATTGATCAGGTTAATAGTCATTCGGTGAATAGTGATTTCCACAAATCAGATTCATATAAGCATATCAGAATGGCTCTACCTATAATTCATGAGTTTATAGATAAAGAAAAAGCTACACTTAATAAAAATGAAAAGCTAGTACTAAAAAAAGCTTCTGAAGAATTGGCTCAAGAAGCACTATTTCATCCAGGTAAATACCTACATTCTCTACAAGCTCTTAAGCGAATCTCACAGAAAAAAGAACCAATGAATTATGAAAAGAGGGTATTCCAAATCATTTTGAAAGATTTAATTACTGTATTACCCCATTCTCAGACTCCAATACAATCTAAGAGTAGATCTACTTCTGATTGGAATGTATTAATGTTTGAAGAGCTAAAGCAACAGCAATATGATCGATAGTTATAAAATATTGCATACAGAATGGCTTTGGCCTGTACTCATGGTTTCCATTTTCCTATTTGTAGGCCTTTTGATTAAAGAAGTAACAAGAAAGAATAAGCAGCACTTAATCATTCGAATATTCTGCTCTTTTGTATTTATAATTTCTACATCGCTGTTAATATTAAAAATCCAGGAAAAAGGCAGCTATTCAGATAATTACGTGGCCATATTAACCCCTGGCTATAACGAATCTCAATTAGATAGTCTGCAAGTGCATTATCCCAAATTAGAGAAAACCAAAGTAACTGATCAAATACCGCAGGATATACTCGACAAAGCTGGTTTTATCCTTGGTGATGGGATTCCAGCCTATAATTTGGGGAAAATGAATGCGGCCTCATTTCAATATCTGGAGGGTAAACCATTAAATGGAATTATTAAACTAGACTACAATAAATTTCTCACCATAGGAGAGACTCTAAACATCAATGGTAGATTCAATGCGCAGGAGGGAAGTACCAATAAGTTATTTCTGGAATTAGATGGTCTTGTTTTAGACTCTGCTAAAGTGACGGGAAACAATCATGCCTTTAAACTAAAAACAACAGTGAAAGCTGCTGGGAAATTTCTCTTTTCCATTGTATTGAAAGATAGTATGAGCCATGTTATCTCTACAGGTCCACTTCCTGTGGCAGTCGATGATGAAAAATTGAAAAAGATCCTTTTTATTAATCAATTCCCAACCTTCGAACTGAAATATTTGAAGAACTATTTATCAGAAGAGGGGCATCAAATATTGGTTAGAAATGAACTCTCATCTAACAAATTTAAATTTGAATATTATAACACGGCGGCAAAGAACCTAAGATACATTACTGAAACTCTGTTAAATACTATTGATTTAGTAGTAATAGACTCAAAATCATTGGATAAATTTTCTAATAGTGAATTGGTCTCTTTAAAAGCGGCTGTTTCAGAAAAGGGGATGGGCCTGTTTATAATACCTGATGAAAATTACACTACAAGAAAACCTACCAGAATTTGGGATGCCTTCATATTCACTCCTTTGAAAGAAGCACCAAAATTAAAGCTATATCCAAAAATAGAAATTTCGCCATATGGCATAAGTAAAAACTTATTAACTACTTCTATTATCAAGTCTCAGGGAAATAGAAATGTTGCAGCTACAAGTAAATTAGGAAAAGGAAATATAGGTACTTCACTACTAAGAAATACTTATTCACTTTGGCTTTCTGGGCAGAAGGATGACTATAAGCAACTTTGGAATAAAATAGTTTCAGGAGTTATATCCGAAACCAATGATCAATGGATTGATTTGAAAAATCCTATTCCGGTATTCAAAACTAACACACCTTACCAGATGGTTATCGCTAGCGGTACTGATTCTTCTTATTTGATCAATAAACTTCATTTTCCTTTACAAAAGGATGTTTACACTCATACATGGTATACTGAATTAAGACCAGAGAGTGAAGGATGGAATTATTTAGCAATTAATGACTCTACAGCCATAAATTATTATGTTGAGGATGAATCATGGTCTTCATTGAATGCCTATAAAACCAGGCAAACGAACAAATCCTATTTTACCAATAAAATAGATAATAAATTGGTAGCTGAGTCTAATATCAAATGGAAAGAGGCTAATTATTGGCTACTATTTTGCCTCTTAATATTATCTGCTGGATATTTGTGGCTTGAACCAAAACTATAATGAACAAGTCTAAAAAGGTATTCCTGATAGTAGCACTAGTCTTTTTTGCAATAATGGTGTATATCGGTTATGATATTTCCTCTCGAACTACTTTTCCTGGATCAAAACCACAGTTGAAGGAAAGGTTAATAAACCAACAAACTGAAGAAAAGGACAGTACTGCCATTAATGTTGACTCACTAAAATATTAAAATCAATATTGTGACTGAATAAATAAAAAGGCCTTTGAAAATTTAAACTTCAAAGGCCTTTTTTTATTATTCTTTATTCTTCTCTAGAATTTAAACACACTAGGACATTCCACGTTACCATGAATCTTTCTAATTCGGAACCTATAGTTCAAAGAAAATTCATGTGTACCAGCAGAATACTGATTGATATCTGACGAAGTCCAGTCGTATGAATAACCGAAATTTAAAGAATCACTGATCTTTAGTTGAATGTAAGTGACTATAGCATCTACATTTCTATAAGAAGCTCCTACACTAAATACATCATAAAATATAAAACCAGCATTCAAATCCATACTTAATGGCTGACCTTCTTGTGCTCGAACCAATATGGCAGGGTTAAACACTACAGTTTTCATTCTGCTTAATGGAAGCATCATACCACCGTGTAAATAATAATACCTTGCTTCTTTAACTCCATTAACGAGGTCTTCAGTATCTGTTAGATCCACACTATTAGTAAGAATGAAAGGAACCGAAAAACCAGCAAAGAATAAATCATTACTATAGTATACACCAGCTCCAAAGTTAGGCTTAAACTTATTATCAAAAGTGGAGAATGAAGCATCCCCCGGATCCACTAAATTTAAGTCACTAAAATCTGCAGAGGTTAAGTTAAAACCTGCTTGTAAACCCATAGAAAATGTTCCCATTCCTGATCTAATGATGAAGGCATAACTACCAAAAACGCTATTGTTATTATAGCTACCTATCTGGTCATTTGCCACTAACATGCCTACACCAATTTTATTCTTTAGTAATGATGTATGCGCACTAAAGGAAAAGGTCTTGGGTGCTCCGTCAAAGTTAACCCATTGGTTTCGATACATGGCAGTAGCGCTCACTTGTACGTGGCTACCTGCTACTGCCGGATTGATCACTAACGGGTTAAAAATGTATTGCGAGTAAACTGGATATTGCTGGGCTTGTGTTTTTATAGCTGACATAAAAACAAGTACAACAACAAGAGCCAGACAATTTCTATTAAGGTTAAAAAATAACTTCATACTAGTATCAGTTTACAATTTCTAAGTATCCTGCTAATGGTTTAGTACCATCTCGTTTATCTATGATGTAGAAATAGGTTCCATCAGGTAAGTCGGTTCCCATTACACTTAATCCTTTGTTAGAGACTCCATCAAAGAAATTACTTTCATTATTGTAGCCTTCAGTCTCATAAACAAGTGTTCCAGCACGGTTAAATATTTTGACAATACTTTCCTCGAAATTCTCAATACAATCTATATAAAACTTATCATTTTGAGAACCACTATGCCTGGATATACCCCTATGTGGTGTAGGATTTGATAGTATTTCAACATCTTCACTCACATAACACTGGGCACTAGAATAAACATGAGCTGTATATATACCTTCAGGAACATCTCCCAAAACAAATCCTCTGTAAAGTTCATCAGCAGGATCACCACCCTGAACTGTCCAGATTACTCTGGCAATATTTACATCATTAGTTGGCACGAGTGTAATAGCGCCATTTGGAGTACTACAGTCAGGACTTACAAATGAGAATGTAAATTCAGGGTATGACTCTTCATGAAGAATTTCAGCAGTCGCTATACCTGTACAATGAGAAACATTGTTCTTAGCCACTACAGTATAAAAACCTTCAGCCAAATTCCTGATTCTTTCACCTGTTCCAATCGGAGAACCTGTTGGTTCAGATCCTTCATACCACGTGAAGGTGTAACCTACAGTACTTCCTTCTACAGAAGTTGATAAAATACCTCTTGGAACTTCATAACATCCAATATCATGAGCCTCTATTTCAATAGTAGGCACAAAAGCTGCTGGTTGACTAATTTCTACTTGCACTTCATCTGTTCCTGTACATTGCGTAGTATTATCAGTAGCCATAACTGTATATGGAATACTAGCTTTCAACTTAGAAACCTCTGATCCTGTAAATACAGGAGAAGTGATTTCGGTACCTTCAAACCATTGGAACATATATCCTATAATAGTACCATCAACTGATACCCTGGCTGCACCGTCTGCATATTCCTCATCACAAACAGTCATAGGCGCAAAGGCTTCAACCACTGGTTCAGGCATTACTAAATCATTGATGACTGTTACGGTTTCAGGTGCAGAAACACAACTTGGATCAATATTGCTAGTAGCAATAACAGTATATTCCCCTTGAGGAATTTGATTCCATATCTGACCGATATATGTACCTAAATCATTATTACTCCAAGAAAAGGAATAATCATTGTTAGAACCATTTCGAATTACACTTGCTGACACAGCACCATTGCTCAATGTTGCACAGTTAGTTACCATAACAGAATCCGGACTTACTTCAATTACCTTAGTATCTAAATCCATTTGGTAAGTAGCATTGGTTGTACAATAACTATCATTATTAGTTACCCTAACAGTGTAGAAATTATACCCATCTAGATCAGTGGCTATTTCTCCATTTGTCCCTGAAACATTAGCTGCATTCAAAGGAGGATCTGATGTAGTGGTACCATGAAACCATTCATACGTATATCCAGATGTACTTGAGCCAGAAGCTTCTACTTCGAGCATTCCTACTTGCTCAGGAAACACACATTGTGATGGATTTGAAAAGTCAGTCAATGTTATGCTAGGATTATCAATAGTTTCATCCTCAATAGTAAATTCTATACTTGCGGTTTTACAATGACTGTCATCATGTGTCACAATTACAGAATATGTGCCGGGTTGTTGAACATCTTCTATCTGGCTATCAGTATCACCTAAAAGGATTGAATTAGGATCAAACCATTGGAAAGTGTAATCTGCCAAATTTGCAGGAGCACCATCCTCAAGGATATTCGTAATTGTAATAACACTACCATTATGGCTTGGGTCACAACTAACAATGTTAGTAATTGCAATATCAGCTCTTGGTACTGAAATAGTAGGGCGGTCATCATATATTCTAAAAGTACGTGTAGTCAAACATCTCCTAAATTGAGTGTTATCTTCCACTTCTACTGTATAGTAACCAGGACTTAGGTTTATTAAATGATCATTACTGCTGACATGATAGAGGTCGATAGGTGTAGCATTATTTTCTCCTTCATACCACACAATATCGAACTCTGAAAGTGGTCTGGCACCTCCATCTATCTCTATTATTATTTCACCATTACCGTCTCCACCTGTGTCAGTACAATAGGTATTATCATTATTGGTCGTTACAGTAATTGAAGGATACTCAACTATAAGTTCTATTTCTGCTCTTACAATTGGATCTTGACATACAGCAATAACCGGATCAGTAGGACGTGCTGTTATCGAATAGTTTCCACTAGGTAAATTAGTGAATTCATAAACAGTTTGATCTTTCACGCCATAACGACTATCCAAAGGTTGTCCTGTTACATCGTCTCCTTCATATATAATGATCTCATAGTAACTCTCATCAAAAGGGTCTATAGTGGTAGGATTTAAAGATACCTGAATCTTCCCATTATCATCACTACAATATGATGCCGTCTGCACCGTATTTAAGTCTAACTGATGTCCATCATTTTGTGGCATATAGAATACTGCACTCTCTTCACAATGAGTAGTAAGGTTTCTGGCTAGTACAGTATAGTTACCAGCTGTTAAGGAAGCGGCGGTAAATACATTAGTTCCTTCTAAGAATGGGGTAGCGGTAGCTGGATCTACATTGCCCTGATACCAATAGATATCATAATCTGCTGAACTCGGAGATACGTTAATAGCCAATACTCCGCTATCTTCACTACAATCATTAGGGAAGCTAGATGCAGAGGCATTTAATTGAATTCTTATTTGCGGACCATCAATAGTAACGGTTTCAATGTTAGAGGCCTCGCAGAAGGAAACGTTATTAACTGCTCTTACCGTATAAGTACCAGCTGCTAAATTTGAAAGAGTGTTCGACGTTTCGGTGAAGTCTGGACTAGGTTGTACTGATGCCCCAAAATAGTAGTAAAAAGTGTAATCAGAAACATCCCCAGCATTCCCATCTTCATCTACTCCAACAGTGATACTACCGTTAAAAGGTGAGCATTGAGTAACATTGGTTTTACTATCTATTGATATTTCAGGAATTATCCTATCGTTATCTATGGTTACTTCAGCGGTATCAAAACAACCATTTGCATCAATAACTTTAACAGTGTAGATACCCTTTGCAAAGTTATTTACAGTGGCTGTACTCGCTAAAACTGTCCCAGTAGTGTTTTGACCTAAATACCACTCATAAGTATATGGAGCGGCACCACCAGTAGCAGAAGCCTGAGCTGTACCTAAAGGTTGGTCATCATCACAAGAATAATTATCTGATATTTTAACTGCAGTAGCTACTGGAGGTACTGTTTGGTTAATAGTTACAGTAACAGTATCTGAAGAACACCCACTATTTTTAGCAAAAGCAATTACGGTATAATCTCCTTCTGGTAAATTATCCAAAGTAGCTCCTGTTGCGCTTACTGTAGGTAACGGAGTTGCTGCAAAATACCATTCAAAATCATAGTCTGAAGTATTACCTCCAACATTGGCTGAAACTGTACCTGAATTCGCATTAGAACAGTTGATGTCTGTCGCTGTTGCTGTTACAGTGCTCGTTACGCGGTTATCGGTTACGTTCATACTTTCAATAGTAGAACATCCAGTCAATTTCTCGGTTACGATAACTGTATAACTCAAACCTCCGGTTAAATTATTGACTGTAGGGCTAGTGTTTAAAACTTCCCCTGAAGTTAAGTCACCAAGGTACCACTCAAAAGTATATTTACCATTTGGTTGCAGATTGCCATCTTCATCAAAAACACTTACTGTTAACCTGCCATTAGGTTTCGTACAGCTATTATCACCACGGTTCTCATGTATTTGGGCTACTATAGGTTTTTGTTCAGAACCTACTGTTACCACACCCACCGCTTCCGAATTACACTGTGCCGTCTTATGCACAGCATACACAGAATAGGTACCTGATGGTATACCTGAATATACAGCACCTTCATAATCTGGGGTTCCTGTAACGTCATTGCCTGGGTTAAACCAATAAAAATCATAATTTGAAGTCACCTCATTGCCATCAATAAGTCTAAAGGCTCTTGCTGTTCCATTAGGAGAGGCATCAGTGGTACATCTTATATCAGGCGTAGTGGCTACTGAGATTTCAAACGGAATAGGAACAACATCAGCTGATGCTATATCATCATAATCACACTCAATAAAATCGGTATTCCCCTTATACGGATCTGGTAACGGTACTGTTGTTCCATTGTCATTTAAAACAATATATAAAGTAAAAGCAGATCCTGGGCCTGTCACTGTGATATCCGTCACTTCATAAACATCGCCCACATCAAAGTTATTGAAAGTAAAATATTCTGTCGAAAGCCTTACAGTAGAATCTGATTGAGGATGATTCTGATAAAATGTTATTGGAAGTTCACCTGTGAGATCTTTATCACCTGTATTTGTAACCTGAAAAGATACCGTAAAATCCATTTCAGGGCAGTGTGGTGGCTCAACCGTAAGTGACCCCTCTACAATTCCTAGATTAGGACGTGCATAAGTAGGGCAACCGTAGGAGTTTAAATAAGGGGACTGATTTAAGAATCCATTTAAAGGTCTATTTTCACCGTCAGTACAAGTTTCCTCAGACCAAATAAGGTGGTGTTTTTGCTGTCTTCTCGGTATAGTTAGGTCATTATTAACGTTAACATTAAAATATGTATGCTGATTCCATAGTCTTCTTGCTGGAACCCAAGGCTCTGTTGCTGATTTGTATACTCGAACCTGACCATTTTCCCAATTGGCATCATTATTAAATTCTCCTGATGACATATTATCATTGGTAGCACAGGCAACACAAATTTCTGTTGAGCCATCTGCATCAACGTCTGCCACTATAGGATAGTCCACATTAGTTCGTGATATGCACTTTATAGTAGTATTATCTGAGCCATCATCACCGTTAATAATATAGAGATACTCTTCATCTCTGTAGACAATCTCCATTTTGCCATCACCATTGAAATCAAATAATGTACAGCCCGTATATCCAGAGGTTTGTTCTTTAATTGACTTCTTCCATAAATACTCGAAATTTTCATTTAATGCATATAAATATTGACCAGTCACATAAGAAACATTTAATTTTCCGTCTCCATCAAGGTCACCAATGTTTAGTCTTCCTGTGCCATTTTTCCAGTTATAGCTGGGGTCTTGATATGTCCTTACTATATTATTATGAACATCCCAAAAGTACACTGTGGTATAGTCTCCATGACCACCACCACCAAGAGCCATTTTACCAGTCATAATGACGTCTAAATAACCATCTTGGTTATAATCAGCAATACTTGTTGCGGCTTCTCTAATTTTTGGCCTATAGAAACCGGGCATCTGCCTTTCTAACGTTAGCGTACCTGCAACTAAATCTACAGAATAAATTTTATCACCTACTACTAACTCTAGATCCTCATCTCCCAACATATCAACTGCAACAGGCCCCCCGTTTAGGTTATCCCAATCATTTGGTGTGCCTGCTACTAAGACTTGACCTGTAGAGGCATTTCTAATCTCATTTTTGTAGTAAATTTCTACTTGACCATCTCCATTAAAATCGGCTAAGCTAGGATGAACCGGATCTCTGCTGAATCTTTCGGTTCTCCATAATTCTTGCAACTGGCAATTATATGCAGTAATATAGTAACCAGTTTCTACTGAAAAAATTTCTCCACAAGATTCAGGATATGATCCATTGGGATTGGGAACATTACCTATTGCTAGGTACCACATGAGGTCACGAGGTGTGTTAGTCACTCTTTTTCACTTCTCCAGTTTGACCATTTAGTATGGTTATTCTTCTACCTCTTCTACTTTTAGTAACTATTTCAGGTATTCCATCTCCATCTAAATCACCAACAGCCAATCTACCTAAATGATCTGCGGTTCGGTTATCAGATTGGAAATCTAGCTCCATTGTGAAATCAGCAAAATTGTCTGGTTTATACTCACAAGTAGCGTCATTTCCAAAATAAAATCCGTTACAATCTTCGCTTTCAGAGCAATCCGGATCATAGCAATCAATGAAGCCATCACCGTCATCGTCTATTCCGTTATTACACACTTCCTGAGCAAAGCCACTAATAGCAGCCAGTAGGAGTGACAATAAAATGACCAATTTTTTCATAAGCAATGCGTTTTACACTTTATCCCTGGTCATTGATAGGATTTGAAGGGGTTTTGTAACTGCTAAATCGTAAAAAAGTGATACAAAGATAGCATATTAAAGACGAGTTGACAATTATTGCCGATGAAGCGACATATTCTTATCTAAGAATGGTTATGCTTCCTGATTTTGTCACTTTTGAGCCATCACATTTGATCACATAATAATACACACCATCGGCCAACATTTGTCCGTTAGAAGTGCCATCCCAGTCATTATTATAAGGCTGAGCCTCATATAATAGATTTCCGGATTGATCGATTATAGTTACTGCACATTCTGGAAATTGTTCAATCTTCTCAATGACCCATAAGTCGTTTATATTATCTCCTGAATTAGGAGAGAAGAAGTTCTTTGGTTTGATTATGTTACCCACCATATCTGTAGCAATGAAAAGATCGATACTGGCCATGCCATAGCACCCATTATTATCTGTCCCTTCCACTGTATAGGTTTCAGATTGATTTACAGTAGCTATTGGGTTAGCAATTGTTGAGTCATTAAGTGAGCTGCCAGGAGACCATAAGTAATTAGCGAGACCTGTAGCATTTAATTGTACATTGCTTCCCGGAGATACTGTGACACTGTCAGAAGTGATATTAACTACGGTTTCTGGATATTCATCCAAGGTGATATTACCCAGGTTATCACAACCATTATCAGTGTTTACAAGCATAACTGAGTAGTTACCGGCTTCAGATACTGTAATTTCATTACTAGTTTCACCCGTACTCCATTCAATTTGATAATTGTCTGATACGTTAGCAAGAGTTAGAGTTACTTCTTCCTGAAAACACATGGGATTTTGAGATGCCTCTATTTCTACATCAAGCCCATCATCTATAATTTCAATTTCTTTAGTGAAAGTATCAGAGCAAGTAGAGCCCTCATAGCTTACTTCCAATATTACATCATAGGTACCTGGAACCCCGTAAGAGTGACCTACTTCTTCCTCTTCCAAAAAGGCACCATCACCGAAAGTCCAGCGATAATTGACAGTGGCATTAGCATCTACCGTACTATTATTGGTGAATAACACATTCTGTTGGGTGCACGCATCTTCTGCAGCACTAAAAGAAGCCGTTGGTTCTGATAGCATTGATATTTCAAGGGAATTAGATTCAATATCAGGACAAGATCCATTGTTTAAATCTGTTATTTTAACATAATATTCCTGTGTTCCTGGTGTATTTACCGAAAGGGTAGATCCAGTTTCACCTGAAATATTGCCAGATCCATTCGCCCACTGATAAGAATAATCTGATGTATTATATGGACTTACTGTTAAAGTAATTGGGTTGCCTTGGCAAGAAGCTGTTTCAGACGCGGAAACAGCAAAACTTGGAACATCAACCGATTGAACAGACACAGTCTCTGTGGCAATTAAACAACCTGCAGAATTATCATAAATGTCCACACTATATTCACCCACATCTATTGCAGCAAAAGATGATACTTGTGCAGGGTTTGAAGTGGAAGTAAAATTGTCAGGTCCCGACCACTCAAAAGTTTTACCGCTTACATTACCGGTTACTTGCAAAGTGGCTGTTCCGCCAATACATACTGGATCTACTGGAGTAATAGCGAAAGAGGCAGCTGAAGAAGTAACTACCTCAATGCTGATTGGGTCAGAGGTTTCAGCACATGTTCCTTGTGAAAGTGTTACTTCGTAAGTATGAGTACCAGAGGTGCTTGCCGTATAGGTATTGTCAGCCCCTGTTTGTTGTACTGCCCCGTCCATTAACCAAGTGTAGGTGGCATTTGGAATCTCCTGAGTTTCTAGATCTACAGGGTTAGAAGAGCAGACTGTTAGCGGACCTTCTTCATTCAAAACAGGGGTTACACACTTTCTATTCATTAATATTCCTATTCTTGCCTGCGCAAAAATGGTAAATACAATATCTGGCTTTCCATCCATATTGAGGTCACCCACTTTTAAATTTCTAGTCCTGTCAGAAACCCCTAAGTTTAATGTTTGATAGCTCAATGCGGCTGATCGATATAAAACAGAAACAACGGCGGCATTAGAATTGCCAACAACAAAGTCTTCAAATCCATCTCCGTCAATATCGCCTAAATCTAATCCCCACGGGCGGTTACCTGCAGCAACTCTATTACTTGCACTTACATTAAAAGAAAGCGCGCCGCCATTACTTGACGTGTTTAAATAATATGCCACATCACTACTGAGGTATCTTGATGCTATTAAATCTAGCTTGCCATCTCTATTAATGTCAGAGGCTCTTAAGTTTACAATTGTACCCGCAGCGGCTATGGCACTCACCGTACCGAATTGAATGTTTCCAGGTGTGCTATTATTTCGGAACACAAATAGGCCACCTCCATCTGTAAAATACAGACTTGCGGCTATATCAGGCTTTCCATCATTGTTTAAATCATCTACTAACAATGGGCCTGTTTGCAACGAACTGCCCAAATTTAAGGATACCGGTGCTGCAAATGAGACAGAGCCACCAGAAGTATTTCTCAGCACATATATTTTTCCATTATCGGCCTGATCAGAAACTATTAAATCAGGCTTACCATCTCCATCAATATCACTTATATCCACTAATTTAGTTTGTGAAGAAGCTATATCTACTATATATGGTGCGGCAGCAAAACCAATGCTTGCCCCACTATTGTTAGTCAATATGAAAACTCGACTAGAAGGATCAGTTTCATTGGCTTCTGAGAGAATCACTTCAGGTTTATTATCACCATTTAAGTCTGCTGAAGTGATATTTAAGGTAGTTGCAGTAGATGGTAAACTATAAGAGGAAGCCGTAAAGCTCGGACTGGCTGCGCCTACAGTTGTAGTATTGTTTTGCAATATTTGAATTGAATTACTTCCTGCACTAGTGACTATAATATCATTTTTACCATCATTATTGAAATCTGATATAACAAGATCATAAGGTGTTGGTTGTGTAGATTGATTAATCTCAGCGCTAAAATCACTAGCTGATAAACCGGTTTCTCCTCCAAAACTCAGAATGAAGGGGTAGGGGCTAAAGGCAGAGTTGCCATTAGTATTAGTTACCTTAACGTGCTCAAAGGTAGCATGAGCAGGTACTTCAACCTGTATAATCTGTGAAGTTCTAGAAATTACATTAGCTCTGGCATCTCCAAATGTTACCACACAGGAGGCGCTAAAGTTACTACCCGTAATAGTTACTGTCTGGCCGGCATATCCATATCCAGGAGAAACGGAAGCAATATCAGGAACTTGGGCCCACAAAACACCACTTACCAACAATAGACATATGGATAGAAGAGTGATTCTTCTTACATGGTAAGATTTAGTTTGCATAGTCTGAGTTTATAGTAAACATAACATCAAGTGACCTTTATATTTATTGCTGAACTGTAATGATGGTAACACTTTTATATTTAGTTAATTCCTGAACAGCCCTTCTTTGTTCATTGGCTTCTTTCAATTTATAGGTCTGGAAGCTATAAACATGGTATTTCTTATCTATATTATTATAAAAAATGTTGGTATACAATTCTCGCTCAGCCATTCTACGTACGAATTCATCCGCAGAATTGAAATCTTTGAATGATTTTATAACAACATAATACTTTTTCATATTGCCATCACCCTGGTCATCACCACCTTCAGATATCTCATCAGCAGAGAAACGTGCTCTATGCGTCTCTGTTTTCTCCAATGTACGAAGTATTGGTTTACTACGCTCCATTTTTTTCTTTTCACCGATCCTAAGGGTTAACTGCACTTCATGAGTTCCCTGAGCCAGCCCTTCAACATATTCTGACGCCGGTTCATAAGCATAACTGAATAAGAAGCTTTTAATTTTGAAACCTAATAGGGCAGAAGCTCCATAATTCATTCTATAAGCACCACCTACCCA
Organism: Fulvivirga maritima; assembly: GCF_021389955.1. Lineage (NCBI taxonomy): Bacteria > Pseudomonadati > Bacteroidota > Cytophagia > Cytophagales > Fulvivirgaceae > Fulvivirga > Fulvivirga maritima. The sequence continues at coordinate 5,201,577 of NZ_CP089980.1, read as the reverse complement.
GAAGTTTTCTGTTAAGTTAAGTGTAGCCAGAACCTCAATTCGTTGATCCTGTACCTTTGAGTATTTGTATAAGAAATATAACTGTAATGGAGCATAAGGGTCTTCAATTTCTACCCGCCGTTTCATTCTACCATATTTACGAGTTACAATCTTCTTTTCTAATGGCTTTTTGAAGTAGGTAACAAACTGCACTTCATCAAATGGAGAAAACTCATAAGAGGTGAAACTATCCGGATTCAAATAGGTAGGGCTAAAAAGTCTGGGCAGACTTATCCCAATATTAAGGCCACTTTTTGAAGTAAGCTTAATTCCTGCATTAGCAATCGGCTGCATATTATTGCTGGTGTATTCCAAAAGAACAGGATCATCAGGATCATCAATAGCATTGAGATCAATGGTATTAGAGGTTAATCCTGCAGAAATACCAAAGTTCAACGTAGTGATCTTCGTTAAATATGCCCTATAGCTATAGGTAAACAAGAGGTCATTTGTATTTAACAACCCTCTTTCAAAATTACGTATGGTTACGCCTACTGAAGCCTTTTTATAGCTGAACGGTGTCTGAAACGTAAAAGTAGAAACTACAGGAGCTCCTTCAATTCCTCTCCACTGCTGCCTGTGATTAAAATCAAAACTCATATAACCCGATATTCCTGCCTCGGCAGGATTTATCAAATAGGGGTTATTATAGAAATGATTATACACTGGAGCAAGCTGTGCATTAACCTTCCATGCCAAAAAGAGTAGTACTATAAAAAAATATTTACTCATTAAGGAGTCCTATATTCAGAAAAATCTGGTATAAAAAAATCATAAATACCTTAAAGCCACCCCATAAAGTACATCAATTGAAATTTATCTCAAAATAAATACATTCCCACTGTAAAAAAAATTATAAATTGGGTTACTTCACAAGTGCAAAAAAAATGAATAATAGTTGGCTTAAAAAATTTAAGACAAAAAATGTATCGACGTAGCCCATGAACAACTTCGGAATCCGACTTTTAAATATAATATTTTTTTCTTTTATATTCTATTTTTTGACTATTTCTCCGGCCAAATCGCAATTATTAATTGGACCAAGAGCAGGAGTACAATATACTTGGGTAAGATATTCTGACGCAGATTATAGAGATTCAGTCAGCGTAAGCCCTGTATTAAATTATTTTGCCGGCATCACTACCGCCTTTAGAGTGAAAAATCGTTTCTTCTTAGAAATTGACTTACTTTATTCAAGAATGGGTAAAGAAGTAGAAAGTAAAATAGACCCATCTTTAAAGTATACCATGTATACTGATCATATTCAGCTACCTATTTTATATAGAGTGGATTTTAAGAAAGAAGTAGGAAAAGACAAGGCCTTCAAATGGTATATTGGTGCTGGGCCTACCCTTAGCTATTGGTTAAGTGGTCATGGTTCCGTGTCGTCAGTGGAACTTCTAGAAAGAGGTATTTACGGAATTGACTATAAATTGAAATTTGATAGTGACTATTCAGAAGCCGCTCCTGATGAACTTGGGGTTCCTGATCCTAACAGGCTTCAATTAGGCCTTAACGTAGGAGGGGGGCTAGTTTTCGAATTTCCGGGAGTATCCTCTTTGGCTGTAGATGTTAGATTTGAAATGGGACATTCCTATCTAGGAAAAGGCGATGCCGCTGAATTTAGGGATATTGTTCTGTTTACGGATTCTATGGAAAGTAAAAATATGGCTCTTAAAATAGGAGTATCTTATTTAATGGATACACGAATTTCTGAACGTAAGAAAGGAAAGAGTTCTATTAAAAGGCGGTAAATAATATAAGAGCCGTTTTGAAAATAACCATTAAGTCATATTGAGGTCACTCAAATTCTTCTTTATTTTTGAATAGGAAGACAATCCGAGATCCTCAATGTGACTTTGATAAATTTTGTAAATACTTTTAAGACACGTCCAAATCGTCCATTTCGAGCGATTCTAAAATATCTGCCAGTTCGTCATAATCCTTATAGCCTGGTCTTAATTCATTTCCGCCTTGAAGCGCAATGCCCGCCGCGCCCGTTTTTTGGAGCAATTCTTCAATATTATTTTCATCTACTCCTGAGCTCAAAAGAATCTGATAGGTATCTTTAAAATGATGAATAATATCTAGTTCTTCCTCTGTCCACTCATTTCCATTACCACTAACCAATAAATATTCAATAGGTAAATTTTTATCAATATCAATCAATTCTTTAGCCGTAGTAGTAAGTATAAGTGCAGAAAAATCATTACTTAGCTCTTTTACCTGCTGAGCATCAATTACTTGAACAAAACTTACATCATAATTTTGTAGGGCTTCTTTAATTTTATCAGTAGAATAGTTTTCAAACTCACCTACATATTCAACTCCTGATAACCATTCAGTGAGCTCACTGAATTTTTCAGGGGAAATATAACTTTCATTACCTTCTTCTAAAGAAAAGCCTATCTGGTTTACTTCCATACCAGCGCAATAACGCGCATCAGAGAGGTTATTTACAGAGCTTACTTTAACAAATGTTTTTAACGCCATAGATAATTCTTATTAGCTGATCAGCAAAATCCATTAAAAATTCGGGCAAAACTAAGGCAAAATAATTTGATTCGCATGACAATTGTTCGAGAAGGACGTTAGACTACAAAAGAGAAAATTTTATAAATTAGCATAAAACTAAAAGACATGGCAGTAGAAGTTTTAACAGACGATAATTTTTCTTCAACCATAAAAGAAGAAGATAAAGTAATAGTAAAATATTTCGCAGGTTGGTGTGGTAGCTGCAGGCTATTTGCTCCTAAGTTTAAAAGGCTTTCTGGTGATGAGCGTTTTTCTGACATAAAATTTGTAGATGTAGATGCTGAGAATAATCCAGAAGCAAGAAAACTAGCCGGAGTGACTAACCTCCCTTTCTTTGCTGTTTTTAAAGAAGGTGAGTTACTAGGAACCGTTTCTACTAGTAAAGAGGATGGCGTAGTAGAATTATTAAGTAAATTAAACTAATTGAGCAATGAAGATTCCGGAAATTAAGAGACTGGTTGAAAATCATCAGTTAGAAGAATTGATCCAAGCTGAAGAAGATTTGGTTAATGAAAATGAATTAGCAATCACAGTAAAAGGAGATGATGAAGGTGAGCAACTTACGCATATTTTTGCGGCTATTTTTATCATTAACAAGATGAATGACGATAATGTAGACTTTAAAACTGCACTTAGAGAATATACTGGTAAAGTGAGAGAGTCTATCAATTAAAAGATAATCCTAATATATAAGTTCTTTTGAGCTTCAGGTATTTTGAGCAATAGTTCGAATGTCTGGAGCTTTTTTGTTTTATTGTCTCTAAAATTTGCTGTTCTTTAGTTAACTTGACCATATTGATGAAGAAGCTTTTTTTAATATTTATACTTTTTGCCGCCTGTAGTTCAGAAGATGCGGAGCCCGATGAATCCAGACTGGGGCTTGATTTTTATCCGATAGAAGTGGGGACTTTTCAGATTTACCATGTAGATAACACTAATTATCGCATTTCTGGAGATGTAGAACAAACCAGCTATGAATTAAAGGTTGAAGTGGTAGATTCTTTTTATAACCAAACGAATACGCTCACTTACATTACACATCGTTCTGAAAGGGCTGATGAAAATATGGAGTGGCAGTTCCGTTCTGCATGGCCAGTAAGAATTACGCCTTATCAGATCATACAGACTGAAGACAATATTCCTTACATAAAACTGAGCTTGCCAGTGGAAAATGGCAAAGAATGGGATGGTAATGCTTCTAATACTTACGAAGAAGATATTTATGAAATGGATAGTATCAATTCTTCCTATATAACCTCCATTTCTGATACTATTAACTCAACAGTTACCGTAGTTCAAAATGATAATCAGGATTTTACGGTACAGCTCGATCGTAGGTATGAAATTTATGGCAGAAATGTGGGGTTGGTTTATAAAGAAGATATCTCTCTACAATACTGTACTGATGCAGACTGTATCGGGCAGCAGCAAGTGATTGAAGGGTATGAATATCGACAATATTTAATTGATTATGGCAAGAATTAAACCTGTCCTTGCTGTCATATTTGCCATTATAGCCCTTTCAGCGGCGAATGCTCAGAACCGATATATGGTATTTTTATCTGATAAGGATAACACACCGTATTCTATTAACGATCCTGCACAATTTTTATCTCAGAAGGCCATTGATAGAAGATCTCGGTCAGGAATAGAAATCAATGAAAAGGATTTGCCTGTAAACCCGGACTATGTTCAAGAAATTAGAGACTTAGGCATCGATGTTTTTTATGAGTCACGCTGGCTCAATGGTCTTTTAATACAAACAGAGTCCTCTTTACTTAATGACATTACCGCTCTCGATTTTGTAGATTCAGTAAAATTGCTGGCTCCAGGCAGTAAACTTAGCGGAACAAGTCGAGTTCAAAATGAATCAGAGGCCATGACCGAAAATGCCAACACAGATGACCAGCTAAGCATGATGGGGCTTAACCTATTACATGAAGAAGGTTTTACTGGCCATGGTATGTTTATAGCAGTATTAGATGGCGGCTTTTCCGGAATTACTGATATAGCAGCCTTCCAACATTTATATGATTCTAGTAGACTTGTTTACACTTATGACATGGTGAGTAACCATGAAAGTATAGATGCTGGTAGCAACCATGGCACCAGGGTTTTATCGGTCATTGCTGGGTTTATTGAAGATTCATATGTGGGCAGCGCCTACAATTCTGATTATATGCTTTTTATTACAGAAGATAGTGAAACCGAATACACCATTGAAGAATATAACTGGCTCATTGCTGCAGAAAGAGCTGATAGTGCTGGGGTAGACATTATAAGTTCTTCTTTAGGTTATTTTGATTTCGATGATAGTAGTATGAATTATGATTATGATGACTTTGATGGTCATACCACTATCGTAGCCCAAGCAGCAGATTATGCCACCCAAAGAGGTATTTTAGTGGTAGTAAGTTCAGGAAATGAAGGAGGAAGCAGCTGGAATTATATCACTTCACCTGCCGATGCTGAAGGTGTAGTGTCCGTTGGAGCAGTTGGCATTGATTACGGTGTCAGTTTCTTTAGCTCAGGTGGTCCCACTGCCGATGGAAGGTTGAAACCCGAATTAATGGCTTTGGGCTCAGGAACCAGCATTGTTTCAGAATCAGGAAGCACCACTTCGGCTTCAGGTACTTCTTATTCAACTCCCTTGGTGGCTGGTTTTGCAGCTTGCTTATGGCAACAAACCCCAGAGCTGAGTGCTCAGGACATTCGCAGTCTTATGCTGCAAAATGCTACTCGTTCCAGCAATCCTGACAATGTACATGGCTACGGAGTTCCTAATTATAGATACATCATTTCGGGAGTGGATGTGCAGGGAGAAGAAAGTCCTTTTACGGTTTATCCCAACCCTATTATTGGTGATGAAATTCATATCAGCACTACAGGTATTATTGGAAAAACACAACTCAAGCTCTATTCGAAAGATGGATCATTAGTACTGCAAGAAACCATTGATTTCGGCCTCAATAGCGAAAATTCAATGAAAGTTAACTTAAGTAAAGGAATTTATTTCCTCCATCTTCAAGCTGATAGCAAAAGCTACCACTTCAAAGTGGTTAAATACTAGTTGATTTGTCTATCTTTGGCGACATGAGTAAACCTTTTATTGCACCTTCAGTTTTAGCTGCAGACTTTGCTAACCTTCAAAGTGAAGTAGAGATGCTCAATGAGAGCGATGCAGATTGGATTCATGTAGACATAATGGATGGCCGCTTTGTGCCCAATATTTCCTTTGGTATTCCGGTAACGGAAGCTATTAACAGACATGCTAAAAAGCCGCTGGATGTTCACCTAATGATTGAGCAACCAGAAAATTATGTGCAAGAATTTTATGAAGCCGGAGCTGCATCTATCACCGTTCATTATGAGGCTTGTCCACATTTGCATAGAAATATTCAGCAAATAAAAGAACTAGGTATAAAGGCGGGAGTAGCTGTGAATCCGCATACCAATGTGCAGTTACTGGAAGATATTATTTCAGAAATAGACATTGTATTAATAATGTCAGTCAATCCAGGCTTTGGAGGGCAAAAGTTTATTGAGAACACTTACAAAAAAGTGAAACAACTCAAGGAGATAATTATAGATGCTAATGCTCATACTCTGATTGAAATAGATGGAGGCGTAAAGGAAGGTAATGCTCGCAAATTACTCAATGCGGGGGCAGATATTTTAGTCGCAGGCAGTTTTGTTTTTAAATCAGAAGACCCAAAAGGTACTATACTGGATTTAAAAAACGTTTAACCTTCACATGAAATTTTCAACCTTATTATTCTTCCTAACCTTAACCTACTCTTTCTCATACGGCCAAAGTGGCTTAAAAGGCACTGTTCATGATGAACAAGGACATACTTTAGAAGGAGTAAGCATACAATTAGCTAATAGCACTAAAGGAACCGTTACTAATGCTAATGGCCTTTTTAAACTTACGCTAGCACCTGACACCTATATTATAGAACTAAGGCATGTGGGCTATAACCCTGTCTTCGATACTATAAAAGTGCGGTCAAATCAGTTTTTAGAAAGAGCCTATCACCTTAAAGAAAAGGCCGCTGTACTTCATGAAATCAGTGTAGAAGACTATAGAACTAATGATGAAGAGGTCAGTGTAACCCATATCAAACCCATTTCAGCTGAATCATTAGTGACTCCTTTTGGAGATTTTAACAAGATTTTAACCACATTGCCAGGTGTGGTGAGCAATAATGAACTTTCATCAGCCTACTCTGTGCGTGGTGGTAACTTTGATGAAAACCTGGTTTATGTTAATGAAATACCCATTTACAGGCCGTTTTTAGTGAGCAATGGCCAGCAGGAAGGACTTAGTTTTGTGAATACGGATATGGTGGAAAATGTGTCGTTCTCTGCTGGTGGCTGGCAGCCCAAGTATGGTGATAAGCTATCTTCAGTGCTCAATGTCAACTATAAAAAAACTAACTCTTTTGGAGCTTCAGCAAGCTTACATTTATTAGGTGGCTCGGCCCACATAGAAGGCACTAATAATGACGAAAGGCTTTCATATGTAGCTGGTGTGAGGCACAAATCAGCACAATACCTTTTAAATACGCTGGAAACCGAAGGTGAGTACTTACCTCGATTTACTGATATGCAGGCTTTTGTTAATTATAAGCTTAATAAAAGCACTGAAATTGGTGTTTTGGCCGCTTACGCCAGAAATAGATATTTAACTGAGCCTGAGAGTAGAGAAACGGACTTTGGTACTTTCAATCAATCCTTTAGGCTGTTTGTGGGGTTCGATGGTCAGGAAATCCTCCAGTATGACACTTACCAGGGTGGAATTAAGCTGACCAAGCATATAAATGACAGATGGACTTCGAAGTTAATTGTGTCTGGAGTTTATGGTCTTGAGCGAGAATATACTGATGTGGAAGGCGCTTATCGTTTATGCGATGTGGATCGGAACCTGGGTAGCAATTCTTTTAACGAATGTGTATATATAAGAGGAATCGGGTCTAATTATGACTATGGCCGAAACACTTTGGAAGCCAACATAATTAACGCAGAAGATCGCAACGTCTATCAAATTGATGACAAGAATACATTGGAATTTGGTTTAGGATATTCTTATCAAAACATTGAGGATCAGCTCAATGAATATTCTTTCAGGGACTCTTCTGATTATGTAATTGATATAGAATCATTGGAAGCGGAGAACAAACTGGAAAGCAATCGTTACACCGGTTATGTACAGCATACCCATTATTTTAACGCGGAGTTTTCTGCCACTTATGGTGTTCGGGTAAATTATTGGGATGTAAATGAGCAGTTTCTAGTAAGCCCCAGAGCGCAGATCTCATACAGTCCGAAGTGGGAGAGAGATATTACCTTTAATGCTGCGGTTGGTGTTTATCAGCAGCAGCCATTTTACAGAGAGCTAAGAAATTATCAGGGTGAGCTGAATGAGGACCTTAAAGCTCAACGTTCTATGCACATTATTGGAGGCATGAACTATAGCTTTAAGTGGTGGGACAGAGATTTTAAATTTATCAGTGAGCTCTATTATAAGAGAATCAGAAATGCCATTGCCTATGACATTGATAATGTTAAAGTAAGGTATTTTGCCAATAATGACACCAAAGCCTACGCTACCGGTCTTGATATGCGACTGAGTGGTGAATTTATCCCTGGAACAGAATCATGGTTTAGCTTAGGCATTTTGAATACGCGAGAAGATGTAGCAGGAGATAGTAAGAGCTACATCAGAAGACCAACGGATCAGCGAGTAAACATGGCCGTTTTCTTTCAGGATCATTTGCCTTCAAATCCTACTGTAAGGGTTAGTCTCAACTTATTGTTTGGTACTGGTCTGCCTTTTGGTCCGCCACAAGATTTAGAAAGACGAAATATTTTTAACGGTGGCTCATACCGCAGACTAGATGTAGGCTTTTCGAAAATTATTTTTATACAGGAAGAAAAGTATAAAAAAGAAAGGCAATTGATAATTAGTGCCGAAATACTGAACCTTTTAGGTACTTCTAACCCTATATCTTATACATGGGTGAGTGATGTTTCTAATAACCGATTTGCAGTGCCTAACACATTATCGGCAAGGTTTTTGAATGTTAAATTTGCTGTAAAAATATAGTACTTACTTATAACACTTATTAATTTTGTCAGGTTTGTTTTAAATCAATTATTTATGAAAAATTCTATAAAAACCTTAGTTGTGGCCATTTTCTCGGTTGCTGTGCTTTTTGGGTGTTCTCAGAGAACAGTAACAAGAGTGAGTCCTGATCAGCAGATTGATCTTAGCGGCCGTTGGAATGATGTTGACTCAAAGATGGTGGCAAATAAAATGGTTCAGCAATTCCTGAACAGCCCCAGATATCAGCAATATTCAAGTGATAATGGCAAAACTCCAGCTATTATTGTAGGTTACATAAAAAATAAAACCAGCGAGCATATTGATTCTGATAACTACATCAAGAAATTTGAGATGGAAATATTCAACTCAGGCCTTGCTGACCTAGTAGAATCTGCTGAATTCAGAGAGAAACTAAGAGAAGAAAGAGCAGACCAACAAGAGTTCTCTTCACCAGAAACAGCTGCTAGCTGGGGAAAAGAATATGGTGCAGACCTTATGCTATTCGGAACCATGACTTCTGAAACAGATACTTATAACAAGAAAAAAGTAGTGAACTATATCACCACCCTTTACCTTACTGACCTGGAGACTAACAAAAGAGTTTGGTACGGACAAGAGGAAATCAAAAAGTATATAGAAAACTAATATGGCTTTCACCGGCTCTTAATTAATTGTAATTGAGAGTCGGTATTTTTTTAAGATATCATTTCCGTATCATTCAAGATCTATGAGGGGTTTTAAAGTTCAGGTTGTTATACTATTAACTGTTTTTGCTTCATGTGCCACCTACTATGAAGTGAATCAGGAGTTTAACTATGAGTTTGAGAAGGGGGAGTTAAATGCTGCTAATCAGACACTTGCCAAAAAAAGCAAAAAGCTTGAAAAAAGTAAAAACAGGCTTTTATATTATCTCAATAGAGGAGTAGTGCTCTCTATGCTAGGCGAATACGAAGAAAGTAATCGTTACCTCGAAAAGGCCTACCTATATACAGAAGACTACCAAACTAACTATGTCAATGAGGCCGTTTCCATGCTCTCCAACCCTAATTTTGTAGCATACAAAGGAGAGAACCATGAAAACCTCATGATGCTTTATTACAAAGCCATGAATTATCTGCGCATGGGCCAGTATGACAATGCGCTGGTAGAATGTAAAAGACTCAACATTAGGCTCGATCAGCTTAGTGACAAATATAAAAGCGATAAGAAATATCAGAAAGATGCCTTTATTCATACTTTAATGGGCATAATATATGATGCTCAGCATGATTATAACAATGCCTTTATCGCTTATAGAAACGCTTTAGAAATATATAAAAACGATTACGCTGATATGTTTGGCGTAAGCGTGCCTGACCAACTTAAAGAAGACATACTCAGAACAGCTTATCTCACAGGGTTTCAGCAAGAGTATGATCTTTATAAAAAGGAGTTTGGTATGGAAAATTATAAATACCAACGCACTGATGGTGGTGATTTGGTCTTCTTCTGGCATAACGGCCTTGGCCCGGTTAAAACAGAGTGGAGCATCAATTTTGCCGTGGTAAAAGGCCAGGGCGGAGTAGTTAACTTCACTAATGATGAATATGGCTTTAACTTTCCTTTCCCGGTAAGTTATGATAAAGAAACAGGCAAGTCCGGGCTTGAAGACCTGGAGTTTTTCAGGGTAGCTTTCCCTAAATATAAAGAGAGACCTACGGTATATTCAGCTGCTAACCTGAGTGTTAATGGAAATCAATATCCGTTAGAGCTGGCTGAAGATGTTAACGCAATAGCCTTTAAGAGCTTGAAAGATAGAATGTTAAAAGAATTTGGCAAAGCCCTGCTTAGAGTAGCTTTAAAAAAGGCCGCTGAAGAGGCCGCCCGAAATGAAAAGGATGGTCTAGGTGCTGCCGTAAGCCTTTTCAATGCCATAACAGAAAAGGCGGATACACGTAACTGGCAGACGCTGCCGCACAGCATTTACTATACGCGTGTACCTTTAAAAAAAGGAGAGCAGCACATTACTTTAGAAATGAAAGGCAATAAAGGCGATCAGAAAGAGGAATTTGTTTATAATGTAAAATCAGGAGAAACTATATTTCAGACTTTTTCTTCTTTAGATTATGCAGTAAAGCTTTATCCTTGAGCACTAATTATCAGATACTGAGGCTTTTTTTTGCGAAAAAGTTGAATTAATAAATCAAAAAGCCTTTATTCGAGGTTTTGTATGTAAGGAATCAATTATTTATAAATAAAAACAAAACGAATAAATGAGGAAGATCAATTTAATTTTGGCAACACTTTTTACTGTAATGGTTTTCGGAACAGCTCAGGCTCAGGATGATGAGTATTTAACTGACGAAAATTTAAGAAGATATGCCATTATGGAAGAGGTTATCGATGACATGAAGTCGGAAATTAGTGTGGTTCTTAATGACATGATTAAAAATCAAGAAGGAATAGACGGTAAAAGATATTCTGAATTGAAAAGTGGATCAGGAGAAGCAGCTAGCGACTTTGAAAACAAGTTCATGGATCAAATCAACAACATGGTAGAAGAAAGAAAAGAGGCTATTGGTGATGTAGTTAAAATCTTGGCTACCAAAATGCTACCTGACGGAGGTAAAGCATATAACGCTATCAAATCTAAACTAGCTTCTGACGAAGAACTAAAAACAAAATATGCAGCTATTAAAGCTGAAGTAACAGGCGAAACTGCTGAGTAATCAGTATGACCTGATATAACAGAATGTATTAAGGAAGGCTCGTAATGTTATTGCGGGCCTTTTTTATAGCATAAAAAGTATTATATTGACTATTAATCAAACTATTTATCAATTAATTATTCATGTTTTCTGAAAATGAAATAGCCACTTTGGTAGAAATGCCAGAGATAAGAAAGGTGACTTTAGAAGCTAAGCAGCTTTTCATTGAAGGCGAAGTAAGCCTTTTGGAAATCACTAACCATGACTTCCTTTCACTTATCATGATGACTCCCGCTATAGGAGTGGCGCTAGCTAATGGCAGCATCAGTCTGTTTGAAGAATTGGCGCTCAATAAAATGGCCAGAAAAATGTCTAAAGGCGGTTATTTCATGAAGATAGATCCGGTAGCTCATGCTATGAATTATCTCATTAAAAACTATGCCGCTTGGGAGCAGCCTTTCTTTGAGGTGATCAAACATTGTATGGAGCATACTTTTAATAAAGAGCAACTGCTCAGCATGAAATCAAGTGATATGATAGATCCTGTGCAGCGCTTTGCCAGAGATCTGATGACCGTGCCTTATATTTTTGTACGGTTTTTGAGTACTGTTATTTTAAATGATGAATCAGACATAGTGGAGCAAAGAAGCATCTCTAAGGTGGAATATGAGAAGATTATAGATATCGGAGAAAAATTGGGACTTCACCAAATACCTGTATTCGACTCGTTCTGTAGAACCTTTGAGGTAAAATAAGGATAGAAAACTGATGTCCTGAACATAATATTTTTTAATTTTGCCTGTTTTAAGAGATGTGGGCATTTTTTTCGGATACCAGTTTAATTGAGTTAGTGAAGCCTGAGTCCCACAGCTAGATATTATAAAATGATCTTAGAAAGGATTAAAGTACTTTTTTATATTTTCACAGTCGTAATGGGCCTGGTGGCTTTTTCATTCCATACCGCTACTGCACAGGTAGAGCAGGATGATGAGGAAGCGTCTATTCCGTTAGATCATTTTTACCTTAAGCCTAAAGGAAGAGGCCTGAGAACCTTTTTGAGTAAATTTCATTGGAGCTTCTCTACCGGTTATGGTCATACCTTTTACCGACAAGATTTGGATGGTTTTGCCTTGGTGAACCAGCAGGATAATGGCCCCGTTATTTATGATGCTAACCCCAGCGGAACTGGAGGCATAGGCTATAACTATTGGTTTAATGATGTAAAAACCACTAATAACATCGCGGCCGGACCTAATGATTTTACCGTAAGCAGTGACACCACAGACCTTAGATTTAAAGCCCCAGGCACCAGCATACCGCTCAACTTCACCGTGCATATGGAGTTTGATCGCTATAAAATAGGAGGGGGTGTTATGTTTGAATACCATCGCCCGGGTACTTTTAAGCCTACCGTTTATGAAGACCAGATCAGCAGCTTTGAGCCTGATTTTGGTAGTGCTTTCTATAAAAAATATTACCTGATACTCGGAGCAAGGGTATATCGCTATTATGAATACAGCATTTCTGTAGATGCTAATATTGGGGCTTTCAACCTCTCTAAAAAGTTTAATAAAGAAGTGATGGACAAAGGAGTGTATGTAAACCTGGGAGCTACCTTTGAACGTGACATGTCTGAATATTTTAAGTTGTTTGTAAGGCCTTCTTTTGATATTAAGAGCTTTACTACCAACATGCCGGAAAGTAACCTTTCCATTTCTCAAAGTATGAATGCGGCCTATCTAACCTTTGGATTTACCTACCGCATACCCGAGCTGCCAAAATGCTTTTTAAAGCAATGTACCACACAGGTAAACCACCAGCACGGCGAAAGAGAGTATAGGAGCAGAATGCATCCTATCTATAAAAAGCAAAACCCTCACCACGGTGAGAATTACCCTACTTTAATTAAGTATAAAAAGAAGAACAGGAACAAACTGAATGCTTATTAAAGGGCGGCATTAACCTGCTTTTTTGTTTATAATTTGGCTTTTTTAAATAATACTTGGTACGGCGGATCATAAGTTAATAACTATTGATGCGTAATAGCTAATAATTGTTGGTTAAGGCTGTTAATTACTAGCTTATTTGCGTAAATTCGCCATGATTTTACAAATAAACGACCTTTAAATTACTCTATGGCTGACGAATCTAATGAGAATCTGCCGGCAGGCAGACAGGGTATTATACCCATCAATATTGAGGATGAGATGAGAGGAGCCTACATAGATTATTCTATGTCGGTGATCATATCCAGGGCACTACCAGATGTAAGAGATGGCTTAAAACCTGTACATAGAAGGATTTTGTATGGTATGCTCGAATTGGGTGTTAATTACAATAAATCTTATAAAAAATCTGCCAGGATCGTAGGAGAGGTACTAGGTAAGTATCACCCTCATGGTGACTCAGCCGTTTACGACACTATGGTGCGTATGGCTCAACCCTGGTCTTTGAGATACCCATTGGTAGATGGCCAGGGAAACTTCGGTTCCATAGACGGTGACTCTGCTGCGGCCATGCGTTATACTGAGGCTCGCCTTAAGCGTATCGCTGAGGAGATGCTTACAGACATCAACAAAAACACCGTTAACTACCAGTCTAACTTTGATGACTCCCTAAAGGAGCCTTCTGTAATGCCTGGTAAGCTGCCTAACCTGTTACTTAACGGCTCATCAGGTATCGCAGTAGGTATGGCTACTAACATGGCTCCGCATAACCTTAGAGAGGTAGGAGCAGGTATCATCGCCTATATAGAAAATAATGATATCACTGTGCCAGAACTTATGGAGTACGTTACGGCCCCAGATTTCCCTACAGGAGGTATCATATATGGTTATACTGGTGTAAAACAAGCTTTTGAAACAGGAAGAGGCCGCGTGGTAATGCGTGCTAAAGCCGAGTTTGAAACTACCAGCACCGGAAGAGAACAAATCATCGTTACAGAAATACCATACATGGTAAATAAGGCCAGCATGATCGAAAAGACTGCTGCCCTGGTGAACGACAAAAAAATAGAAGGTATCTCTGATATCCGTGATGAATCTGATAGAAACGGATTAAGAGTAGTGTATGATCTTAAAAAGGATGCTATCCCTAACATCGTACTTAACTACCTTTATAAATATACGCAGCTTCAATCTTCTTTTGGGGTTAATAACATTGCCCTGGTTAAAGGAAGACCAGAAACACTGAATCTGAAAGATCTTATTAAATACTATGTAGAGCACCGCCATGAGGTAGTGATCAGACGTACGCAATATGAGCTTGACGAAGCAGAGAAAAGAGCGCACATATTGGAAGGTTATCTTATTGCTTTAGATAATCTTGACGAAGTAATATCATTGATACGTAACTCACAAGATCCTGACAGTGCTCGTCAAGGATTGATGGAGAAATTTGAACTTTCAGAAATTCAGGCCAGAGCCATATTGGAAATGAGACTCCAAAGGCTTACCGGAATGGAAAGAGACAAAATATTGAAGGAATACGAAGAGGTGAAAGCCTTAATCGATGACTTGAAAGATATTTTGGCCAGAGAGGAACGTAGAATGGAGATCATTAAAGATGAGGTTAATCAGCTGGTAGAGAGATATGGAGATGACAGAAGAACGCAGATCGTTCATAGTGCTGATGACATCACAGTAGAAGATATGATTCCTAATGATGAAATGGTAATCACTATTTCTCACCAAGGATATATTAAAAGATCAGCTCTTACTGACTACCGTACTCAAGGACGTGGTGGAGTAGGTAGCCGTGGAGTATCTACCAAAGATGATGACTTTACAGAACTACTCTTTATAGCCCGTGCGCATAACTATCTATTGATTTTTACTGATAACGGTAAAGTATTCTGGAAGAAAGTATATGCCATACCTGAAGGAAGCAAAACTTCTAAAGGACGAGCCATTCAGAACCTGATCAATATAGAGCCTAACGATAACGTAAGAGCGGTAATAAACGTAGAAAGCCTTTCTGATGAAGACTATGTGAAAAATAACTTCTTAATGATGTGTACAGTAAAAGGTACCATCAAAAAGACTACTTTGGAAGCATATTCTAAACCAAGAGCTAACGGTATTAACGCCATTACCATCAGAGATGATGATCGTTTACTTTCTGTAAGACTTACTAATGGTGATGACCACATTGTAATAGCCAAGCGAAATGGTAAGGCCATTCACTTCCATGAATCAGATGTAAGACCAATGGGACGTACCGCTACAGGTGTTAGAGGTGTAACGCTGGAAGACGAAGATGATAGGGTAGTGGGCATGGTAAACATACACCGTGAAGAGTCTAACCTGCTGGTAGTATCAGAAAATGGTTATGGAAAGCGCTCATTAGTAGAAGATTACCGTATCACGAAACGTGGTGGTAAAGGAGTGAAGACCATCAACGTTACAGAGAAGACTGGCAAGCTTGTTGCAATTAAGGAAGTAATAGATACTGATGATCTGATGATTATCAACCGATCAGGAATTACTATCAGGCTGGAAGTGAAAGACTTACGTGTGATGGGTAGAGCTACGCAAGGAGTGAAGCTGATCAGATTAAATGAAAACGATACCATTTCTTCAGTAGAGAAAATAGAGAAGATAGATGAGATTGAAGAAATAGATGATGAACTGGAAGAAGGACAGGAAGGAGCAGATGACAACCAGGAAACATCTAATGATAATAATGAAGAATAATTAACTTTAAGCAAACTAAACAAAGAATAGAAACACCGATTATGAAAAGAATGATTTTATTACTGGCTGCAGTTACTATAGCCGGATATTCTTTTGGACAAAAGAAGCCTAAGATCAACCAGGCGGAAAAAGCACGTGAAGAGGGTAACTTAGGTGAAGCAAAAGATATAATAGATGCAGCAATAGAACACGAAAAAACTAAGGATGATGGTAAAACATGGTACTACAGAGGCTTAATATACGCTTCTTTAGATACAACTAGCAATCCTCAGTTTCAGAACCTGGCTAACGATCCATTGAAAGAAGCAATGAAGGCTTTTGATAAAGCTGAAGAACTAGGTGGTAAAAACGAATATTACATTAGTGATGCCAACGGTTTGCCAATCCTTCAAAGTCAGCAAATGCAAACACTTTGGGGATATTACTTAAACAAAGGTGTGGAAGGTTATCAGGCACAAAAAACTGATCAGGCAGTGAAATATTTCACTAAAACTCAGTTAGTACAGCCTAAAGATACTACTGGTTATATCTATGCTGGTTTGGCAGCTCAGTCTGGTGAAGACTATGCTACTGCAGCTAAAAACTACTACACACTTATTAATGACCTTGATTATCAGAGCGAAGACATTTATAACTCTTTAATCTATATTGAAGGTACTATAAACGAGGACAAAGAGAAAGCTTTAGCGCTTGTGAAAAAAGCAAAAGAAGCATTCCCTAACAACACTGACTTTGCTAAGTCTGAAATCAATTACCTGATCCAAATGGATAAAATTGATGAGGCTAGAAACGAAATTGAGACAGCTATAGCGAAGGAGCCAGACAACAGTAACTTGTACTTTACTTTAGGAGTAATGTACGAAGAGCTGGAGAACAGACCTAAAGCTATTGAAGCTTATGCTAAATCTGTAGAGCTTGATACTAAGAACTTTAACGCTAACTTTAACCTGGCTGTGCTTTATTACAACAAAGCAGTAGACTTGATTAAGCAAAAGAATAACTTAGGTATTACTTCTGAAGATCAGAAAAAAGCTAAAGCAATGGAAGGCGATATCCAACAAGCATTAAAAGATGCTATGCCTTACTGGGAAAAAGTTTTAGATCTTGAGCCTGAAAACAGAGCAGCACTTGAGTCTTTACAATACATCTACAGCCAATTGAAATTAAACGAGAAAGCTGTAAAAGTAAGTGAAAAATTAGAATCTATGGGTGACGCTGAATAAGCAACACTAACGGATTACAAAATATTAGGAGCTTCTCGGAGCTCCTTTTTTTATGCGGAAAAAGTAATAGTGTAGGGCTAACCGTGACGAAAATTCCACACCTCATACGCATTTCACAACAATTTCATGCAAAAATAAGTCAAAATAGAAGCTATAAACACATTTTCGGGTCATGGTATGATATTTTCATTTGATATATCAGAACCAAAAAACTTTAGAAAATGAGATCAGTAAAAATAATATCAGGAGCCATTGCCGGCGCAGCAGCAGGATATTTAACCGCCACATTAATAGCACCACGTAGTGGAAAGCAAACCTTAAAAAATATAGACACTAGCTTAAGCAAGCCGGTGAAAGATATCAGAATGACCTTAAATAAGGTGGCCTATAAACTGGGAATTATCTCTGAGAAAAAGAAAGCTGAACTCAACAAGAACACCATAGAAGCTTATAACGCCAACAGAAAAATGGCTAACGACAAATTCATGCATCCTGAAGATCACCACGCCAAAGAAAATGTGAACGATACATCAGCCGCCAACAAAGCCGTGATGAACAGCACAGCTAAGAGCGCATTAAGCAAAGTGCCGGTAAATGCTAAATAAGATTAGATAATAACTTTTGTTAAGAGCCTCTTCGATAATCATCGGAGGGGCTTTTTTGTTTGTGACAGATATCTGAACTGTAGAGGAATTAATTTATGGAGATAGTGGGGAAAATATACTCGAGAGGAAAGGGTTGGAGCATGAGGATCTTAATTCTCTATTTAACATAATATAAATTATATAACAAGTTGACAATTACTATATCAAACCATAATCTTTTCTAGTCGCGCTTTCCATTTAATCCAGTCAGGCACTAGCCTAAAATTTTTAACCAAATCAATTTTTAATTTAACAAGGTCATTGGCTCTTTTGTGTTCAAGGCTGCTGCCAATGAAGATGTGTTAACCCATTCATCAAAAAAGAAATATAAAAAGCAGCAGAAGAAGGTATCTGCAAATGAGAATAAAGAGAATATAAGGTTGGGGCCACAGTACCTTTCCTTTTTCACACTAACTTAACCTCCTCACAACCCAATCTTAATCCTATTTGCTTACTATTGCCGCGCAAACCGGGTAATGGAATCCGGCTTGTTCAAATTATTGATGAGAGAGACAGAAAAACTGAAGATCGGGATAACTACTTGCTCCATGGGAAATGGACATTGGATGAAGGCCATAGCCATTCAGGCCGCGCTCAAAGAAAGAGGTGTAGAGGCTGAGATAGTGGATGAATCACAGGCGCTAAGCCCAGGTGCCGAAAAGGCGATGAAGTTCTTTGAGGGTATCTACAATATGGCTTCAAAATCAAGGGTGCTGCAGAAGATCAACGAATTCATATCTAGCGGTAAGAATTCCTACCTGGCCGGATGGTTTGAGTACGTGATATCTAAACTGAATGCTAAAGGACCGGCGCTTGAATATGATTGCATCATTTCTACCTATCCTACCATAGACAAGGTGGCAAAGATTGCCAAAGATGTACCTATCATAAGATTACTGCCTGATATCTATGCGCACGATCTTTATTTTGAAGAAAGCAAACGCCCCATTACCTACGTGGTATCATCAAAAAAGCTTAAAAAGAGGATAGCCAAGGGTAAGGAAGCAGCGTTGACCATCAAACCCAAAAAATCAAACATTTTCAATACTGGCACCATTACTCATCCCAAAAGCGCGATATATAAAGAAGATGACGGCACCTTGCTATTAAAATTAGGTGGCGCGGGTGCGCAACAAGCCTTGCTATTGGCCATATTAGAACATATTGAGCATGATAATATGGTAGTCTTTGCGCATAGCAATCAGGAATTTTACGAGAAGCTGATTGCCCAGACAAATATTACAGTAGTCTCCGAACCGTTTTACTATACAGACAAATACACAATTATCTACCATGAAGACAAACGTACTGCCCTTGAAGCTTTTGAAGAAGTAAGGCAATATGCTAAGGCATGCATTGCAAAACCCGGAGATGTAACTAGTGCGGGTACCGCCTACCTTCTCCTCTATCCTATTGGCCTTCAGGAAATTGATAATGCCAACTGGTCCAATACGAAGGGATTCACCCAATGGGCATTATCTGAAAAGGAGATGCAACTTAGCGAATACGAGCAAGGTAAATTGATTGCCCAAGGATCAATAATGGTGTTTATGATTTTGATGCTATGAGATCAACCCTTAAGGATCTGAAAATGAATGGTGCCTACGATATTGAGCTCTTTTATTGGATTGGATAATGTTCAATAACGAAGGCTTTGGCATTTTCTACAAAGAGTCTTTCAACCACTTTTTCTACGTCCCCAAAACTTTGTAAACCATAAAATGCTTGTGATGTGTTAAGGCGCTCATTTTCAATATGTTGAATTAGTTTAGTTTTTAATCCTCTATATTCCAAGGCTGTTTTGAATTCATTAATAGGGTCAATAAAGCCCTCAAAATCTGACCCCAGGGTAATTCGATTCCAAATGATAAATTTTTCTTCTGAGGTAAGATCTGTACGTTTATAAACCGCATCTAATGTAGCCTTCAAGTTCAGCCAGAAAGCTATGATAGTATTTCTACCTCCTGTCTTTTTTTGTTCTTTAGGTACCCCCATAATCCGTTGATCTAATGACAGTCCCAATAATCCAGCCGTCTCATAAATCATGTTAATGTCTTCATCGCAAACATTGATATTCCAGTTGTTTAATACATCGGTTGGATCAAAACTATCGTCCTTTTCCTGATTATAATTAGAAATGAGCTCGTCAAGGGTTTTTCTTCCGCTGTGTCCACAGTGGCTGGCAATAACCGGAATATTTATCCCCTTGTCCTGACAAGGCCTTATAATCTGTTCATAATATTCTTTTCTGGAGCAGGCACTCATGTGTTTTACATCTATCAGTATTCTGTAGGCTTCCGACGGATCTTTTTCATTGTCTTCAGTCAGGGCAAGCAGTTTTCTTATTACTTTCCAGCCATCATTGTTAAATTTACCATTCAGATTTGTTTTTTGATTTAATATTAGTGAACCTACATCCGGAAAACTATGAGCATGCCCACACAGTTGATTATTGAAATGATGTGCTAAAGTCATAAAAAAGATTGGATGCTTCCATTCCTTTTTTATGAACTCAATGTTTTTCAACCAGTCGATGATGGTACCTTGATCTGTGCCCAGTGAATGCCCTCCTTCAATAGTAAGAACCATAGTGATTTCTGCGTCATTGCTTAAAGATTCCTTCAGGGCTATAAGGTTTTTAGGGATACGAAATATTCCGGAGGCATCTAGTAACTGAGGATATTTGCTTCTTCTGCGTTCTGCATTTTCAAATATTCGTCTTAAACCGGGTATTAAAATTTTGCTACGGCTTTTTAGTCCCTCTCGTATAATGGCAAACTGATATTCATCATTGAGTGCTTGCCAATACGTATAGTCTGATGATTGGATATAGTCAATAATGCGGTCAGGTATTCTCATAACATACATTTGCAAAAAATCCCTAATTGGAAGCTCTTTTGAAGTAAGAAATCTGATTAGCCGCTCTTTAACGGTACCAGAATGATCACCTTTAAAAGCCTCTGAATCGAAGAATCCCTTTTCAATGGGGTATAGTGCGTTAAAGGTTAGTGACACCTTGCCGTTCAATAATTTGACGAGGTCTGCTTGACCATATCCGGAAGCCATTCCGGCTTTCTCCAAACTACGCATATTGGAGGCCACTATAGTCCAGGGGTTAAACATATCTTGCTTACGATATTGCTTTTCTTTAGCTTTTAACCAAAAATATGCTCTGGAGTGGTTATGATTATGTATATCCGCTATCATGGTATCAGAATTCAGCACTAAAAATGGAGGTTTTACCATTAAGAACGTCTATAATATCCTCCGCTACACTGACACTATCAATATAGTACCAGTGATGAACGAAATCGGACTTTAATCCTTTTTCGTCTCTTATTCCTGTAACGTTAGACTGAAATACTCCATCAGGTAGTTTAAGGGAATTTTTTGCACCCCAGCGGCCTAATCGGTTAAAAGCATTCTTTGTTTTCTCAGAAATTCCTAAGGCGCGGTCATGATTATGGTAATAAATATGTACTCGTTCCGCCATATCTATCACGTGACTTAGTGGCTTAGGCTCATGAATAGCGTCATAGTCGATATCAGCAGCCATCAGAAAAATTTCCCCGCAGAGATTGTTTATTTTGCTCTTCATTGATTCCATCTCCATAAACATTGACTCTAAGACTCTATTGCCCATAGAATGGCACATAAGATGAACTTTTTGGTCACAGGGTTCCAATAGAGGTTTTATATCATAAGGTGCCGAGAAATATTTTGAGTACAGGTCTTTAAGCTTGGAAATAGCTCGTGCCAATGCGTAACCAGATATCACAGCATCTCTCACGTCATCACGATATTCCAGAATTTTCTCCTTCGCGGGCCAAGTAAATAACACAATATGTTTTATAGGGCTTTCCTCATTCTCTACATAAGTATCATGCAGATGTTTTAATGTTTCAAGAGCATTATTAAGGTCTGTTTTGTAACCATGAATAAATACCAAGATATCTTCCCGCTTTTCCGCGGCGCATCCTAATTCATACAACTCATTAAACATTACTTCAGACCCTAGTTTCGGACGCTCAGGCCTGTCACGATTAATGATATAATTTTTCATTACATTCTCACTAGGGTCTTTATATATTTCAATAGTAAACTTGGTATTTTGCGCATTATTGAAAGAGATTGTTCCATACCTTATCTCATCTCTGGCTTGTTCACTGCCATCTATTCGCAAATATTCTTCATCATTTACCTTATAAAATTTCTCCTGATCACCATGGGTGGTAATGAGTCGGTTTGTTATTATATAATGCTTTACCATGGAATTTTTTTAAACAAAATCGAAATTATTTTAACATAGTTCAATACCCAGGTTTGGGTATTTTAATTAATTGTAAAGGACCTTATTAAGATGGAATCTAGTAGTTGTTTTATTCTAATTTCAGTGGAAAACCTCCCGTAAAACTTATTGAAGTTATAATCTGGTTCCCGGTTAAACCTATTGCATTATCATTGGGATAAAGCCAATTATTATACAATTCGGCCTTTAGGTTTTTTAATCTTAAACCGACCTTAACATGAGGGCCAATGAAAAATCGTTCTTTAGTATGAAAGATCATTTCTCTTTGATCTTCTTTGGATTTAATATCACCTCCTATATTTCTGGCATTAAGTCCAATGCCAAATGTAATGGAATACTGATCTCGTTTTCCCATTGGTATAAATTCATGAAATAGATTAAAATTATAATCAATTATTGTAGCCTGAAGCTTCGAGTCTTTTAAATAGTAATCCAAACTTGAGCCCAAGAAATGAGTTTCAAAACCTGATAGAATACCCCAGCATAATTTTTCTCTAAAATAACCTCTTAGATTAATGGCACCAGACCTTCCGGAATTTAAAGGTGTTAATACAGAAGAACCAAAAATGGTATTATTGGAGATTGTGGAATCATTTTCATACTCTGCAACAAGTGAATCTCTCGTACTTGCAACATTTATAATCACTTCTACTTCTATTCCATAGAGAAAGAGATAACCATTATGTTGATTCCATGCTTGCTGATCCAAGTATTCCCTGAATTGTACACCTATTCCGGTATTTACCGGTATTTTTGATTGAGATGTAAAAGATTCCTGCAGATTTCCCTGACCAACAAACTCAATAGTAGCACTTTTCTCCGGAACGGAGTCATAAGGTTGGAAAAATGCTGATTTATTTGTTGGCTGGTATAACTCTAACTCTTGGGCTTGAGAAATATTCATTATCATAAATAAAATTAAGCCAAACAATTTTGGATATGTTTTCATTGTATTGATAAATTTTATTTTCAATTTTCATTTAAAATGTGTCATCCACAATACCCAACCTTAGGCATTTTACTATTGAAATACCTACACAAAGCCACCCTAAACTCATACTGTTGCTGGAAGTATAATCGACCTCTTGCTGTAACAGTAGCTCTTCCAAGAACGGATAGAATCTAATAACCTCTTGATCTGTCTATCTGAAACCAGAAACAAAGTATTACCCCCAACAACCCATTCCTTCACACTAACTTAACCTCCTCACAACCCAATCTTAATCCTATTTTATTACTATTGCCGCGCAAACCGGGTAAGGCAGTCCGGTTTGCTCAAAATTTAGATGAGAGAGATTGAAAAATTGAGGATCGGGATAACTACTTGCTCCATGGGAAACGGCCATTGGATGAAGGCCATAGCCATCCGGGCCGCGCTGAAGGAAAGAGGTGTAGATGCTGAGATAGTGGATGAATCACAGGCACTAAGTCCAGGTGCGGAAAAGGCGATGAAGTTCTTTGAGGGTATCTACAATATGGCTTCAAAATCAAGGGTGCTGCAGAAGATCAACGAATTCATATCTAGCGGTAAGAACTCGTACCTGGCCGGATGGTTTGAGATAGCTGACGGGGCGTCTATTTTTTATTGGTGTTCGCAATGCCCTCGTGCCGAGCGGGCAAATACTTTTTGCATTGCTAAAAGAGCATTTGTCAAATTATATTAAATAGTCATGCAGGATACTTAATTTTGTGTTGAAATCAATGTTATATCCGGTATGAACTACATCTCTGAGCTGGAGTTAAGAGAATTCCTCAATGATAAAAATAATCGTTTTACCAACTTGTCTGGTATGCAGATCGGATGGTCAGAAGAAACGGGTATTTGGACTTTTCTAATGCACCAAAGTTATGATCAGGGGCCATATGAGGTTAGTATAGCCACTGAGTATGATAGTTTAACCGATTTTATTACGGGCTTTAAGCTATATAATGTTAGCGAAATAGATCACTTGAACTATACAAGTAGCTGGATGCGATATCTGAATGGAGAGGCTGAAATTATTATTGCTCCTATGGAATTAGAGGCATCACTTTCATTTAAAATACTCAAGCTTAAGACTATTATCTTTAGCCTGGAGCTGCATTTTTATGACGAGGAATATGAACATTTAACAATGCCAGAAGATTTTGAAAGATATATCTTAAAAAAAGAATCATTGCTACGAGTGGCCACTCAAATGAGGTATAAGTAATTGCTGTCTGCAGTAACTGCACTGATCATAGTTGAAACAGATGCCCATTTTTTCATTCGGTTTAAAAGCTAAAACAATAAAACCCCATATAACCCATTCCTTCACACTAACTTAACCTCCTCACAACCCAATCTTAATCCTATTTGCTTACTATTGCCGCGCAAACCTGGTGATGCAATCCGGTTTGTTTAATATTTAGATGAGAGAGATTGAAAAATTGAAGATTGGGATAACTACTTGCTCTATGGGAAATGGGCATTGGATGAAGGCCATAGCCATCCAGGCCGCGCTGAAAGAAAGAGGTGTAGAGGCTGAGATAGTGGATGAATCACAGGCGCTAAGCTCAGGTGCCGAAAAGGCGATGAAGTTCTTTGAGGGTGTTTACAATATGGCTTCAAAATCAAGGTTACTGCAGAAGATCAACGAATTCATATCAAGCGGTAAGAATTCCTACCTGGCAGGGTGGTTTGAGTATGTCATATCTAAACTGAATGCTAAAGGACCGGCGCTTGAATATGATTGCATCATTTCTACCTATCCTACCATAGACAAAGTGGCAAAGATTGCTAAAGAGGTACCTATCATAAGATTACTGCCTGATATCTATGCGCACGACCTTTATTTTGAAGAAAGCAAGCGGCCTATTACCTACGTGGTATCGTCAAAAAAGCTTAAAAAGAGAATAGCCAAGGGTAAAGAAGCAGCATTGACCATCAAACCCAAAAAATCAAATATTTTCAATACGGGAACCATTACCCACCCTAAAAGTGCGACATTCAAACAAGATGACGGCACTTTATTATTAAAGTTAGGCGGAGCTGGCGCACAGCAAACCTTGCTTTTGGCCATATTAGAACATATTGAGCATGACAATATGGTAGTCTTTGCGCATAGCAATCAGGAATTTTATCAGAAGCTACTTGCCCAGACAACAATCACAGAAGTCTCTGAACCGTTTTACTATACAGAGAAACACACAATCATCTACCATGAAGACAAGCGTACTGCCCTTGAAGCCTTCGAAGAAGTAAGGCAATATGCTAAGGTATGCATCGCCAAACCCTGAGATGTAACTAGTGCGGGTACCGCCTACCTTCTCCTCTATCCTATTGGCCTTCAGGAGATTGATAATGCCAACTGGTCCAATAAGAAGGGGTTCACCCAATGGGCATTATCTGAAAAGGAGATGCAACTTAGCGAATACGAACAAGGTAAATTGATTGCAGAAAGGATCAATAATGGTGTTTATGATTTTGATGCCATCTTTGATATAAAGAAATACCATGAATCTCCGTATTTCACTTTTAAATAACCGGCACCTGATTCAACTTCGTCCGACTCGAATTGTAATGCTGACTGAATATGATTTATAATAAGGTTCTTACTCGAAATTTTTTCTACTGTCTCGATTGGCGGGAGTTTTACTTTCATCCTTGAAATTATTGAGCCTTGATTTGATTGGATATTTACGTTAATACTAAATAAAAAACAATAACCGTTCCTAGGTAATTTTCAAATGAAGGTAGAATATATTTGAGAACTAATTCAATTTTTACTAAAAAATCAGCACAAGTCAAGTAACATAACGCAGGACATTATATAACAAATAGAGTGTTTTGCCGACAGCTCGCTGTTTAATTTAAAATCAGTTATTGTCACTTTAGTGTTGTAACGGTAATGATTTTATGGTAAAGCAAAATACGGTGCATTCTTAATTATTTTCAGAAAGGGTTTAACTCAAATTGAAGTATATTTGAAATAGTTAAATTATATCTGATATGGCTAGATCAACAATTATTTTTTTCTTATGGATTGTATTTTTTACATCAGTTGAGGCGCAGGTAAGTATTAAAGCCGACAAGATGGGTTATTTTTATGAGGGGTTACTGGCTGTCCAAAAGGACAATAAATGGGGTTTTGTAAATGAACAAGGTGAATTAATCGTTGATTATCGTAATGATATTGAAACTTTTGGCCCCCCTTTTGATCCGGATTGGTATTTGAATCTTCGCAATGATTATATGTATCACCCCTTCAATACGCTACCAGTCTTTTCCAATGAACGTTGTATTATCAAATCAGGTGATAAATATGGGTTTATAAATACTAAAGGTAATATTGTAATTAAGCCAAAATATGATGCTGCTAGGCCTTTCTATATGAATCATGCGTTGGTAATGTACGAAAGTAAAGTACTCATTATTGATATATATGGCAATGAAATAGGAAAAATTGAGGAACCTACAACATCCAGTTCCGATAATGAAATTGATGTAGTTTGTTTAGATACGGATATAAATAGAGAAGAAAAGAAATCTACGAAGCAGGCAGCTTCAAAAATAAAAAAAGCCAAGGAAATTTTAAGGCAGTTTAGGCTTAATGGTGCTGGCGTAACTGGTTATACAAATACTTCAGGAAACTCATGCTTCTATTTTTATGACTTGCATGGCAAGTTGAAAAGTAATAGATGCTTTGCCGCGATAGGACAATTCAGTGAGGGGTCAGCCCCCGCGCAATTTTATGATGATGCTGGTGCCGAAAATTATTATGGGGTGATTGATAGTGATGGTAAAGTTACAGTCGAGCCTAGATATAAATATATACTCGGAACTTTCAGTAATGGGATGTTGGCGGTTTATGATGATGATTACAATCTTGGTTATATTGACAAGTCAGGTAATTTGAAAATACCAATGAAGTATGCTGGTGGTATGCCGTTTTACGGAAAATATACGGTGGTGAAACTTCATAAGGCAGAGCTGCAAAAAATGCTTGGAGATACTTACTATAAGACCTTTGCTGACTTTGTACTTATTGATCAAAAAGGCATGGTTGTTCAGACATTTCAAATTGAGAGAAGTTCACATTTGCCAAGGAAAATTGATTTTGGTTACTTATATACAGGTTATAAGCAAACGTATTGGATAAGCGAAAATGGGCAAGAAATAATAAAATGGCCGGAAGAAGGAAATCCTTTAATTGTTAATACCTACCCAGGTCCATTTTATTTAAGAAAATTTTTAGATGGTGCCCAGCATGTGCAATTTTATGATTACCAAGGCAAGTTAATACTCAAGTAAGATAAATGTTCTCTCGGGCAATTAGATGAAATTGACTATTTGGCCTTCACGTCAAAGCTGATAGTGCAGCGTGGATCAATTTGTTTGGCATTTTATGTACATGAATAATTATTTTTCATAGGGCAGCCAGCTGCGCTGTTGTTAATGAAAGTACTTTTTGTTATGAAAGCAAAATTTCAAGAATTTGATATATTTTTATTTTATCAGTCTGATACCGGCATAAATTTTGAAATACACAAAATCAGGACACATTCCTTCACACTAACTTAACTTCCTCACAACTCAATCTTAATCCTATTTGCTTACTATTGCCGCGCAAACCGGGTAATGGAATCCGGCTTGTTAAAATTATAGATGAGAGAGATAGAAAAATTGAGGATCGGGATAACTACTTGCTCCATGGGAAATGGCCATTGGATGAAGGCCATAGCCATCCAGGCCGCGCTTAAGGAAAGAGGTGTAGAGGCTGAGATAGTGGATGAATCACATGCGCTAAGCCCAAGTGCAGAAAAGGCGATGAAGTTCTTTGAGGGTATCTACAATATGTCTTCAAAATCAAGGGTGCTGCAGAAGATCAACGAATTCATATCAAGCGGTAAGAATTCCTACCTGGCCGGATGGTTTGAGTACGTCATATCTAAACTGAATGCTAAAGGACCGGCGCTTGAATATGATTGTATCATTTCTACCTATCCTACCATAGACAAGGTGGCAAAGATTGCTAAAGAGGTACCTATCATAAGATTACTGCCTGATATCTATGCGCACGATCTTTATTTTGAAGAAAGCAAACGCCCCATTACCTACGTAGTATCATCAAAAAAGCTTAAAAAGAGGATTGCCAAGGGTAAGGAAGCAGCGTTGACCATCAAACCCAAAAAATCAAACATTTTCAATACGGGCACCATTACTCATCCCAAAAGCGCGTCATACAAAAAGGATGACGGCACCTTACTAATAAAGTTAGGCGGAGCTGGAGCACAACAAATCCTGCTTTTGGCCATATTAGAACATATTGAGCATGACAATATGGTAGTCTTTGCGCATAGCAATCAGGAGTTTTATCAGAAGCTGATTGCCCAGTCAACAATCACAGAAGTCTCTGAACCGTTTTACTATACGGAGAAATACACTATCATCTACCATGAAGACAAGCGCACTGCCCTTGAAGCCTTCGAAGAAGTAAGGCAATATGCTAAGGCATGCATTGCCAAACCCGGAGATGTAACTAGTGCGGGTACCGCCTACCTTCTCCTCTATCCTATTGGCCTTCAGGAAATTGATAATGCCAACTGGTCCAATGCGAAGGGATTCACCCAATGGGCATTATCTGAAAAGGAGATGCAACTTAGCGAATACGAACAAGGTAAATTGATTGCCGAAAGGATCAATAATGGTGTTTATGATTTTGATGCCATGAGATCAACCCTACAGGATCTGAAAATGAATGGTGCTTATGATATCGCAGATTTGGCCATAAAGAAGGCATCTAAAAGAATAAAAAAAGCCAACACGGTTCATAAAGCTTCATAAATACTAGATCCAAAACACATAATTTTTAAATATCTCGGACCTTAATGGCTTAAACTATTTACTATAGCGAGAGACTATCTATACCTCCAAATCTCATAACCATCGCGCCTTCTCTCCTGTTACTTTAATTGAAACATTAGAATATTAAGCAGGATAATCTTATATGAATTTAAACAAGCTACTATTTAAATCTATTCAATTAAAAAGGATATATACACTACTTTTCCTGACTCTTCCCCTACTCTTTGGCTGCAGTAATCAATGGGTAGATAAAGTGCATCAACGCGAACAACTTCAAGGTCAGGACATGGCTAATGCTGAAGAAGTGGTGGTGGCGATCAGGCCTGAATATGGAAAAAGTAAAGTTCACGAGGTGTTTTTTGGTGGTAAGTACCGCGACTTGTGGGCGCAGCCTGTGAAGATGCAAACTATAGATGTTTTTAATCAGGGCTACACTTTCCGTAAGGTAAGTGGTGGACGACAGTCATTTAACTTGCAGGTTTATGATAGTGCAGGTAATCAATTTGTGCTGAGGTCTATAGATAAAATGCCTACCAAGGTACTGTCGCCCTTTCTGGCGCATTCTTTTGTGGGGGAAGCACTGAAAGACCAGGTCTCTTCCGGGCATCCTTACGCTCCTCTCACTTTGCCCATTATGTCAGATGCCTTAGGAATTTATCATACCAACCCAAAGGTAGTGCTCATTAAACCAGATCCTGAGCTGAATCAATATTCCAATAATTTTCCCGGTATGGTCGCTATGCTTGAACATCGTCCAGATGAAGATCAATCGGAATTTGATTATCTGGGAAATTCTAAAAATGTAATTGGCAGTCAAAATATGCTGGATGACTTGTTCAAGGATAATGATTCTGAAGTTGATACGAAGAATTTTCTAAAATCACGTTTGTTTGACATGCTTATTGGCGATTGGAGTCGTCATGAGAGCAACTGGCGGTGGGCTTCTTATGAAAAAGACAAAGGAGAACTCTATAAAGCCGTTCCCAGAGACCGTGATCATGCCTACTATTATATGGATGGCTTCTTTCCTAACATTATCAGGTTCCTGTTTAAACCTCATTTCCGCTCGTTTCATGAAGACCTGCCGAATTTAAAAAAGCTCAACCGCAGTGGTAAAAAGCTGGATATGCTTTTGCTTTCTGGTTTAGACTCAGAGGACTGGGTAGCCATGTCGAACACCATAAAAGATCAATTAACGGATGAAGTGATTGATTCTGCCATGCATGCCATGCCTGAAGAAATCTATGAATTAAGTGGTGCTACCATAGCCAAAAAGTTAAAGAACAGAAGAGATCAATTACCAGATAAAATCATGGATTATTACCTCTATCTCATGAAAGAACCCGTAGTGTATGGCACTGATAAGCATGAGCGTTTTGAGCTGGAAGCTCTCAATAATGGAGATGTTAAGGTGAAAATTTACAAGACTAAAAAGGATGGAGAATTACGACATCTGCTTTATGATAAAACTTTTAAGCAACAGGAAACCAAAAAACTTAAGCTGGTAGGATTAGCGGGTAATGATAGCTTTCATTTTACTGGTAAGCATAGAACGACCATTAAGATAACCGTATATGGTGGTGCCGGAGAAGATGCATTTATTAACGAATTTGATGATTATAAGGGTAAACTCATAGTTAAGGATACTGATGCCGGGAGTGATTTTAGCGTGAATAAAGGGATTAAGGTGAAAGAAACGGAAGATCCTGACGTAGAATATTTTGATGCCAATGGAGCCTTGATAAATTATTATATTTGGGACCACTAGTGTCCGAGAAAAAAGATAGGGGCCTCTGAATAATTTCAAGAGTGCCCCATAATGTGTATTTTCGGTTTACCACAACAAAAAATCACACATGAGTAAAAATACATATTTCTACGGACAGCCAATCTTTTCTCAACTATTATCGCTGATAGATAAATCGGTGTTAAATCAAATAATATCAAAACACCAATCTGACAGATATTACAAGAAATTGAATACTTGGCATCACCTAGTAAGCATGTTATACTGCTGTTTCAGTGGGGCAAGTGCTCTCAGAGAGCTTACTACGGGGCTTTTGGCCTGCCAAAACAAGCTGATCCATTTAGGTATTCAATTTATACCCAGACGTTCCACTTTATCAGATAGCAACAAAAAACGCAGTAGTATAGTCTTTGCAGACATTTACATGAAATTGTTTAAAAAGTATCGGCACCTTTTGCCGGACAGCCGCTTGAGAATGGAAGTTCTCAATAAACTTTATATTGTTGATTCAACGATTATTAGTCTGTTTAAAGATATTCTCAAGGTAGCAGGACGCCCTAGAAAAGATGGCAAAAGCAAGGGAGGCATTAAAGCTCATGTAATGATTCATGCGGCAGAATTAATGCCATGTTTAGTACGGTTGACCAAGGGAAGTCAGCATGATCATACATTTTTAAAGCAATTACAACTCCCAGAAGGATCCTATGTGGTGATGGATAAAGGGTATATCGATTATAGACAATACGCACAATGGAGTCATCAAGGGATATTTTACATTACTAGAATGAAGGAAAATGCCAGATATCAATCAATAGATGAGCTAGAACTGCCTGAAGATAAAGACTTTTGTGTACTTAAGGATGAAAAAGTTGTTATCAGTTTCAAGACTGATGGACAAGTGCAAGAGCTTCAAAATAGAAGAATAGCCTATTATGATGACCTCAATAATAAATTATTAGTGTTTATGACCAATAATATGGAGTTGGAAGCAGCCACAATAGCGGCCATTTATAAATACCGATGGCAGATAGAGCTTTTATTTAAAAAGCTGAAGCAGAACTTTCCTCTCAAATATTTTCTGGGGGACAACCAAAATGCTATTGAGATCCAAATTTGGAGTGCCCTGATCTGTCTATTATTGATGGAAGTAGTCCGAAAACAGATCAAAAAAAGATGGGCCTTCTCTAATATGGTCTCATTGGTAAGGTTTCACTTGATGGCCTATGTTCACCTTACCCGCTTTCTAAACAATCCAGACCTAGAACTTCAAAAAACAATATATAAAACCAATCAATACCCTTTATTTAGTCCATAGAGGGCTCACTTTTCCAGATTAGAAGAAAACCACTTTATTTTTGCTTAGAATCGCTAAAATTT
This sequence comes from Fulvivirga maritima, assembly GCF_021389955.1. Classification (NCBI taxonomy): domain Bacteria; kingdom Pseudomonadati; phylum Bacteroidota; class Cytophagia; order Cytophagales; family Fulvivirgaceae; genus Fulvivirga; species Fulvivirga maritima. The sequence goes on along the minus strand of NZ_CP089980.1, from coordinate 5,169,387 downwards.
CTTAGACCAGAGTTTAGTCGGACACTAGTGATTTGGGACTAGAAAAGAGTTACTGTCAGAGATAGGTATTTAATTGGTTTATGATATAGTCGTATAATGTCATCAACCAAGTTGTGTTGAAATGCAGATGAGCTCTTTCCAAATCCAATTCTTGCTATATATTTTTAAAATCCTGAAATGAGTATATTCCAAATTATCACCTTGTTAATTGTTATCTCTGCACTTTTTAGTTACATCAATGTGCGGTTTTTCAAGTTACCCACTACCATTGGGCTCATGATTATGGCCATGATTTTCACCTTGGGTATATCCATTTCTTCACTTTTTACGGATGTTTTGCTTAACAATGCCGTGAATATCATAGGATCTATAGATTTTAAAGAAGTGCTACTTGATGTAATGTTGAGCTTCCTTCTTTTTGCGGGGGCCTTGCATACCAAACTGCCCGATATTAAAGCGCAACGGGGGCCTATCCTCATGTTTGCTACCTTTGGCGTGCTGGTATCCACTTTTCTTATTGGTACTATCGCCTATTATTTGCTTAACGCTATGAACTTGCCTATCAGCTATTTGCAAGCCCTACTGTTTGGCGCATTAATCTCCCCTACTGATCCTATAGCGGTTTTGGGTATTTTGAAACAAGCCGGAGCGCCTAAAAGGTTGGAAACCAAAATTGTAGGCGAAAGCCTTTTTAATGACGGAGTTGGTGTAGTTATCTTCCTGACACTCTTTCAATTGGCGGCAAGTCCTGATGCCGATATTTCTGTAAGTCATATTACATTATTATTTGTAGAAGAAGTTGGTGGCGGCATACTGTTAGGCCTGGGTTTGGGGTATGTGACCTATTGGATGATGAAATCAATAGATAACTATGAGACCGAAGTAATGATCACCTTAGCAATGGTGATGGGTGGTTATTTATTAGCCAGTAGCCTCCATTTTTCTGGGCCTTTGGCTATGGTAATCGCCGGGCTATTTATAGGTAATGATACCAGAAGACAGTCGTCAATGAGTGAAAGAACGGAACGTTATGTAGATAAATTCTGGGAACTGTTAGACGTTCTGCTTAACGCTGTTCTTTTCGTGTTAATTGGATTGGAAGTATTAATTTTAAGCTTCGAAGGCAATTATATTTTAGCAGGACTAATTTTAATTCCGGTAGCACTTATTTGTAGGTACATCGCACTTTCCGGCCCCATCCAAATCTTTAAAAATAAAATGGATTTTGTGCCAAAAACTGGCCTAATTATGACCTGGGGTGGCCTAAGGGGTGGAATATCCATAGCTTTGGCCCTTTCCCTCACAGACGAAATGAACCGTGAACTTATTGTAGCCATAACCTACATTATAGTAGTATTCAGTATCATTGTGCAAGGTTTAACGGTGGAGAAAGTGCTGAAATGGGTGAAGGGTGTTTAATACATAGGAGAATAACCTTGAAGGACACCGAGAGTGACTTTAGTATCAATCAACGTATATATGGAAAGGAAACGATACGTTTTCATTACGATGTTTAACTAATTCATAATCAATTAAATGAAAAGATCACTTGTTTATTTAGCGTCTGCGGTGTTGTTGGTTCTTTTCTTCATGTCTAGCGGTGATGTGCTAGGTCAAGGCAGAGGAAAAGGGAAAAATAAAAACAACAATAAAGATAAGGAATACGTAAAAGAGTATAAATCGGAATACAAGGGCAAGCGTAAACAACAAGGACCACCACCTTGGGCGCCAGCTCATGGGTATAGAGCCAAAACCCGTTATGTGTATTTCAAAGACTATGATGTTTACTATGACCATGAGCGCGGTGTCTATATTACCCTTTCGGGAAAAGGATGGCAAGTAGAAGCTAAACTTCCTGATGTGCTAGAAAAAGTAGACCTCCCTGCTGCCGTTAAAGTTGATATCGATTTTGATGGATTAGATCCTCAAAAGCTGCATGATGAGCATTTGAAATTGTATCCTAAAAAGAGTTAATCAAGCCTCAACCATTTTTGAGATATTGATATATAATTATTTAAAAATCAATGTGTTAATTATTTACCGCGTACTTTCGAGAAATACCTTCCCAAAAGTCATCCTGAGGCACTCGAAGGAGACTTTCTGCTGACTTAGGAGCGTATGGTCTGCCTCTTGATTCACTTGCATCAGAACTTCACCGTCTACTCTTCGAGAACCTCAGAGTGACTCGGAACGCTGGCTCAATCGCGATTACATTGTGGATTATAAGCCTTCAATGGCTTTGCTAGACCACAATTCATTCTAATAAGCATGGAGTTAATGTAAGGAAATGTAATAATACATTCCCAAATTCATCCTGAGGCACTCGAAGGAGACTTTCTGCTTGCTTAGGAGCGTATGGTTTGTCTCTTGATGCAATTGTATTAGAACTTTACCGTCTACTCTTCGAGAACCTCAGAGTGACTAGGACTGCATGGCTCGACCTCAATTATATTGCAATAGTAACTATCAATGGCTCTGCTATACCACCGTTCATTCTAATAATCATGGACTTCAATGAAAGAAAATGTAATAATACATTCCCTACTTTACCGTCTACTCTTCGAGAACCTCAGAGTGACTCGGAACGCTGGCTCAATCGGAAATATATTGTGGATTATAAGCCTTCAATGATTCTGTTATGCTATCGTTTATTTTATTAATCATGGAGTTTTATGAAAGGAAATGGAATAATACATTCCCAAAGTCATCCTGAGGCACTCGAAGGAGACTTTTTGCTGGCTTAGGAGTAAATAGTTTGACTCTTAATGCAATTGTATCAGAACTTTACCGTCTACTCTTCGAGAACCTCAGAGTGACTCGGGTAGCATGGCTCAATCGTGATTACATTATGGATTGTAAGCCTTCAATGGCTCTTCAATACCCCGTTCATTCTAATAACCATGGAGTTCAATGAAAGGAAATGTAATAATACATTCCCAAAGTCATCCTGAGGCACTCGAAGGAGACTTTCTACTGGATTAGGAGTAAATGGTTTGTCGCTTAATGCACTTGTATCAGTACTTCACCGTCTACTTTTCGAGAACCTCAGAGTGACTCGGGCTGCATCGACTCTGCCAGGCATCAGAGTGACTCGGGAAGCATCAACTCTTCCAAGTCAGGCAGCATGACTCGACCGCAATTATACGGCATCATATTTCCAAACCTCCCCATACCCTATATTGAAATTTTCAAAGGCTTTGTTTAAAGGAATGTTGTTAAGGTGCGCATGCATGATTCTTATTACTCCGGCATGAGTCACTACCGCAATCTTTTGCTTTGAATCATTTACTTGAATAGACTGCCACCATTCTTTTACGCGGGCATGAAGGCCTTCCATTGATTCACCATTGGGGGTTTTGGCTGTCACAAAGTGCTCCATCCAATAGTCTAATGGTTCATTAGGAATTTCATCCCACTTTTTCATTTCCCAATCACCAAAATTCATTTCTTTGAGCCGGTCATCGGTTATGACCTGGCTGGTCAGTTGCTGCGCTAAAATAGTACAGCGTTTGAGAGGGCTGCTATACACCGTATCGAACTTCTCGGGTAACTGTGGCTTGAGCTGTCGGCATTCAGCTTCAAATGAGTCAGTAATGTCAAGGTCACTCTGGCCATAGCAGATGCCTTTAGCCACCTGCGGCGTGGTATGTCTTATAAAGTAAACTTCCATATCAGTATTAAAAATAGATAAAAAGCCACTTCTGTTACTTGTTGCGTTGCCCCCAAGCAGTCGCCGGTATAGCCTCCTATCCATTTGGTGAAGTACCTGGCCAACCACATCTTCACAACATATAAAATCGGAATGAGGGCCAACACAAAAGCATTATGGGAAAGCAAACACAAGGCTATCAAAGGAATAACTCCTAAAAATGCAGCTATTATCAGGTTAGCTCTATGCGCTTGCTGAGCCACAGGCTTGGCCTTGCTGTCGTCTGTATCTCTTACATAAGCATGGGTAAATATGAAGGTCGCGGCCATAAAACGACTCAGGGCATGGGCACTGACCATAATCATCAGTATAATCCACAAATCGGTCAAATTGCTTATTTCCACTAACAGACTAGTCTTTAGCAACAGGATGAGAATCATGCCAATGACGCCATAAGCTCCCATTCGGCTATCTTTCATAATAACCAGAATCTTTTCTTTAGTCCAGCCACCACCAAAGCCATCACATACATCAGCAAAACCGTCTTCATGAAAGGCTCCGGTAGTCAGCACCGAAGCGATAATGCTTAGCACAATACCCACCGCAGGATTCACGGCCCACGCTCCTATTAAAAAAGCTACTGCAGCAATGCCACCAACTATCCAACCGATCAAAGGAAAGTAACGAATGGATTTGTTAATATATTCCGGGCTATGATCTACCGATTTAGGGCATGGGATGCGCGTATAAAACATCAAAGCCGTAAAAAATACTCTGATTTGTTCTTTCATATCGTGGATTGCTGGCTTACTCCTGCCCCTTCAAAGCTGGCCATTTCATTCAGAAAAGTACAAGCCGACTGCACAATAGGATAAGCCACCGCACAGCCTGTCCCCTCGCCTAGTCGCATGCCTAGCTTAAGCAATGGTTTGGCGTTAAAAGTCTTTAGCATCATCTGATGGCCATGTTCTTCAGATTGGTGAGTAAATACACAATAACCTAAAATGGCCTTTTCTATCATTTGGGCCACCAGCAAAGCAGCAGTACAAATAAAGCCGTCTACCAGTATAATCATGCCTAATTCAGCCGCTTTGAGCATTCCACCACATATCTGAGCTATTTCAAACCCACCCAAACTAGCGAGTACAGCTATGGGATCATTCTTATCCAGATCTTGGTGCTTTTCCAATACTTGTTGCAATGTTTTTATCTTCCCTGCTAGTTGCTCCTGATTAGCCCCTGTGCCTTTACCCACGCAGGCTGCTACAGGCTTATCACAAATAACACTCATTAATAGCGATGCCGATGATGTGTTACCTATCCCCATTTCTCCAAAACCAATAACGTTGCTGCCATTATTAAAAATGCCTTGAACTACCTCAGCCCCTTTGGCTATAGCTTGCTCACATTGGGCAATAGTCATGGCGGGACCTTCCAGATAATTGGCCGTTCCATAAGCTATTTTAGCATCTATAATGCTATCAAAAGGGCCGAAATCATAGTTTACACCGGCATCAATGATCTTTATATCAATGTTATTTTGCTTGGATAGCACATTGATAGCCGCACCACCGTTTACAAAATTCATCACCATTTGGTAGGTCACCTCTTGCGGGTAGGGATTAACCAAACCTGTTTTAGCAATACCATGATCACCGGCAAATACGGCAATAGTGGGTGCATTTAACGATGGCGTTAGCGTTTGCTGAATACGCGCAATGGTAAAAGCGGTGTCTTCTAAAAGCCCCAGTGCACCAATGGGCTTAGTCTTAAGGTCTATTTTACTGCGAATAGCATCATCCAGATGATCAGCAACAGGTTGGATAGTAAAGTGAAGCATGATTGAGTTTTAGAAATAATAATAATCAGGTATGTAGTAAGTCATTTTAATGTTAAAGGAAGGCCAGAAACCATAAAAAAGGCCTTATCAGATTGGCTGGCTATGAATTCATTCATCCATCCTTGCAGTTCTGTGAATTTACGGCCCACTTCAGTCTGTGCGTGTATGCCCATCCCAATTTCATTAGAGATAATGATGAGGGTTCCCTCCTGCTGAAAGAGCGCTGAGAGCTCTGCTTTACCCTTTTCAAGGCATTCATCTACATTGTTCTTGGTATCAACATACCAGTTGGTGAGCCAAAGTGTAATACAGTCCAGCACCACTACCTTGCCAGAGACATCCAGTTTACTGAGGTGCTTTTCTTCCTCTATGGTAGTCCAGCGGTCATCTCTATCGGCGACATGGCGCGCTACTCTTTTCTTAAAATCACCGTCCCACTGGCGGGCAGTGGCCAGATATATGGGGTTATCCGATAAGCTCAGCGCCAGTTTTTGCGCATAGCCACTCTTTCCGGATCTTTCCCCTCCTGAAATGTAATAGATCATGGTTTATCAGCTTATTCCTGACTCTTCCTCCGAAAGCCGTTAAAATATAAGCCACTGGCAGGTCTTCTGGCTCGCTTCCAATGTTTTTGGCCTTCCCATTCTACAGAATAGTGGCAAGAGGTAAAACAACTTTCAGAAACTTACAGCTACGGGGATAGCTCCGGACTTTCACCGAATTCCCATTTTAATTCATTGCAGCCTGAGAGGAGAATGAAACCAATAGCGAGTCAAAGCTATGGATTATGATCTAATATTGTCTTTAAAAAAATTAATTAATTCTTCTATTGTCTTAGTTATGATTTTCAGGATTTAAGGATGTCAGGATTTGAATTATACTTCAGATTAGATACCTTCTTAAATGGTATGCTTTTGCCTCCGAAGTTGTCTAAACCTTGATTTTTCATGATTTACCTGATTGCATGATTTTTTTATTATTGTGTACCCGTTTAAATTGAAGGGATTTTGAACCGGAGTTGTCTTAATAGTGATTTTCAGGATTTAAGGATGTCAGGATTTGAGTTGTACTTCGGAGTAAATATCTTCTTAAATTGTAAGCTTTGCTTCAGAAGTTGTCTAAACCTTGATTTCGCGTGATTTACCTGATTACATGATTTTCTTGTTATTGTGTACCCGTTTAAAATGAAGGGATTTTGAACCGGAGTAGATCAATATACCAATTTCCTGTCAATTGCTCTGGGAAATATTAGAGCATTTGAAAGTAAAGGAAGAGACATCTAACTTTTACGCGATGACTTTTCAGCAGAATCCAGTTGGATGGCTTTAAGAATAGCTTCACCTATTTCTCGATTCAAAACTTTTTTATTCTCTTGTACTATAATCAAATCCGCAAACATCAATCCACAGGAAAGATCGCTAAGTTTGTCTTTACTGATATTTTGAAAATCACCATCCTCTTTTCTCACAGCGTCTTTCACTTGATCTGGATAAAGCAAATAACCTTCATTTGATTCAAAGTAATGGAGGTAAGCATATACCTGACGAAGATCTTCCAAAGAAACTTTAGACTGAAACTTCCACTTGGTATCGATCACTACTTTTTTTATCATCTGAGAGTTCGATGACTAAATCAGGTTTAAGAGGTCGAGAATAGCCATTATTTGGCTTCCAAAAGGCCTTAGATGGCTGAGCCAACACCTTCACCCCTTTGCCAGATGCAGCCCTCACCAAACTCCAATAAATAAAGCTTTCCCAAAGTTTGTTCATGTCAAACATGATAGCTAGAATGTCATTGGGGCCGCCTTTGATATCCGGGTGATAATTGAGAAGAATGATTCTGGCCAGCTCAATGGCTCCTTTGTAGCTTTCAGTTTTTCGCTCATAGGCGAGTGTCCGAAAGAGCTTTTCATTGATCACTCTACTCTTAGATTCCGGAAAAAATAGTAATAAAGCTTCCGCATTTCTTCTCACAGCATCCGAACCAACCTTAGCCACGCACTCCAGACCAGCTCTAAGAATGAAATTGAAGACATTGTCCTGATCATAAACCGTATGCGCCACATAAAAGCGTTCGGCATGCACCGCATTTTTCGTGATCTGCTGATGCACCAATAGTTTACCCTTCAAGGCAGACTGATTACTGGTATTCGTTCGATATTTCTTGATCAATCCTTGATGGATAAGTCGTTCCGCTTCTGATAAGAACAACTGAAAATAAGTTTCCAGTACACTATGCTGACGTATTAGAATATTCGCTTGCGTAGTAGTCTTCGCTTCTACTTGCAGACTTATGAGCAGCATATCTAATAACACTTGTTGCCACTCGGATTTGTTTAGCTGATGTTTGTCTGTCTTAGGCAGCACCTCAATGGTGAGGTCGCCTACTTTGATTACTCCAACATGTTCATTGAAGCGAACCTTATTGAAAAAGACCTGAAAGAATCCGGTTTGATTGGCTTGCTCGTACCTAGCCAGAGCATCCAGATGCTTCTTTTTGAATTGAAGGCCTTGCACCTCTTGACCTAAGGTAAGCCAGCTCCACTCATAAACTAATATTTTATCTGCTTGCCTAGTCACCAATGATCGTTTTCACCTTTTCTAATATATTGTCAGAAGTTAGGTCTGTTAATTTATATCGGATGGTTGGTAAATAGTCATCCTGATCATAAACCGCCATTTTGGGAGCATTTTCCACCTTCTCAACAAACTCTTCTCCCAAAATCAACCTGATCTTTCCATAATCATTGTAGAAATACTCTTTCAGAAGTGGGATAATGTTCTTATTAAAAGTCTCAGCCAGCTCTTCCTTACTCAATACGTTTATGAAGTAGCTATGACCTATCTGGTGGTCTTCATCCTTTAAGTATGTAATTCGTTCATTGATTGTTTCGAGGAGCCTGGAAACAGAAACACCAAGAGCCTCAGATGATTCCATGAGTGATGGCAAACTATACTGTGGTACGATATGCTCAAAACTAAATCTACGTCTCAATGCCACATCCAATGCTTCGACACTGCGATCTGCAGTATTCATTGTGCCAATGATGTGAAGGTTTGACGGCACAGAAAACTCCTCTCTTGAATACGGCAGTATTACCGAAAGGTGATTTGGTTGACCTATACGTTTATCTGACTCTATCAAAGTAATTAACTCACCAAAAATGGATGACACGTTGCCTCTATTAATTTCATCAATAAACAGGGCATAATCATGGTTTGGATCTTTGATTGCTTTAGCCACTATTTCCTTGAAAATGCCATCTTTTATCTCATAGCCAATCTCTCCGCTTTCATCTAGTTTAGGCTTTATACCTTCTACAAAATCTTCATAGGCCATTGATTGATGAAACGTACAAAAAGAATACCTCTTAATTTCCAGAGATTCTTGAGTTCCTTGATTCACTTCTTTAAGAATATCCAAAATTTCAGGAGAGTCACTTTCAACTACAGCTTGATCAATTGACCACATTCCCTTATCATTCTTCCAAAAAAACAAAGGTTCTGCTCGCTTTGAGTATTTTACGTGCTTACAATCGGCTTTAGTATGGGTCTGTAGCATTGCCCAAATCATAGCTCTTGGATTCTTTTGGTTGCTTATTTCATCCTTGGCTCTAAGTAAAGGTGCATTTAAAATATCAGTAACTCTTCCAGAACCTAATTGCACCACTACAGCTGCCACAATTTGCCACCATGAATATCTAGCGGCAATTTTTTGCAGTTTTTCCACCTCCGTCTCTACAGGTTTAGATTCTGTGAACTTTGGAAAAAATTGTGAACTTAACTTGTACGTTTTTCCTGTTCCGGGAGGGCCATAGAGGATTTGGTTTAAAGAATGAGAATTTTCAATATTAATCATAGAACGAACCATATTTCCATTCACATCAGAATCCCCTTGTTGAAATTCGATTTTAACTTGTCTCCTGATGGTCGCCCATTTCAATATATCAGAAAGAACAAGATCTAAATCTAAGTTTTCATCGAATTGAGTAATAATACCTTCAGAGTTAAATCCATGCTTAATAAAAAGTTCTTTTACTTTCGCTTTTGGTTTTGCTCCAAGCCCAACAGTCATCGAATAGTTCTCAATTAAACTATTTTTTCCATTTTTAGACTTAAGCTTTTTATTCAAATGAAAATTGGCCAGCTGAGCGCCCATATCAATCGACTCAACTACCATATAACAACTACCATTTCCGGTATCTGGAATAGCTCGTAATATAAACTCAATGCTCAACTCACTTTTTCTAAATTGGAATCCAGGAAATTTACTTTTATCCCAAGCCCCATTCGGTGTTCCAAAAGCTACATTAGCAATGCCAACATACTCCCAGGAATCGATTTTTTTACCATGAATTAAGTTCCCTAGGAATGTATAGAGTTTTTCCGCAAAATCTTTTGGTGTCATATTCTATTGTGATCTATCAATACTTTTTCTACAAAATTCCCTTCTTAACATTCTCACCAATCATACTGGAGAAAGGTGATTTCGGATCCATAGATGGTCTTTCATCTCCTATACTATCAAGATGATTTATAGCTCGGGGAGATCCCGCTGCCAAAGAAAACAATTCTAGCTTTTCTCTTTCGTTACACCGTTGACAAGCAAGAAATAAATTATCCCAATTATATGACTCACAGTAATTGATGTCTTGTGCCTTATGGAGTCCTTCTAGGTGTTCAATGTCTTTGATTTCCAAAATTAAAACCTCTTTGATAAAGGAATCTACCCGACGGCCCCCAACATCATGCCCTTTGAATTCTAGTGGCATTTCCAATTCTCGTTCTTGTAAAATATTGTTCAAGTTCAATTCAATACTGAATGTTCGTTCTTATACTACCTATTGAAATCCATTACCTAATACTTTATGAATCTCCATACAGGCGCCAATTATTTAATGAGTTAATTCCTGATGTTCCATGCTGCAAATACCTAATCAAGTAATCCTTTAATCCTTTCAATCATGGTTAAGACTTACTTGCTCAGCCATTTAAAATCCGTTTGCATAATTTAATTATTTCTATTGTCTAAACCTTGATTTCTTATAATTTACCTGATTACTTGATTTTTTTTTATTGTGTACCCGTTTTAATTGAAGGGATTTTGAGCCGAAGTTGTCTGAATAATGATTTTCAGGATTTAAGGATGTCAGGATTTGAGTTGTACTTCGGGTTAAATACCTTCTCGAATTGTAAGCCTCCTTCATTGTCAGAATCACTGATTCTCACGGATTTACAGATTACACGGATTAAGGAGTGTTTCATGAAACAAGGCGTTTAAAGGTTAAACTCTTACTACCAAAGTTGATCAGCAGGCCTACCTCAAGTTTGTAAGCTTTGAGATAATTCAAGGCTTGGGCCAGGTGTACGTCTTGGAGCTCTATAATAGCTTTGAGCTCTACCAAAACTTTTCCTTCTACCACAAAGTCTGCTCTTCTCGTACCAACAGGATCAGGCAGGTCCTTATAAAATATGTCTTGTTCGATCTCACGTTCAAATTCAAGCTTACGCTGAGTCATTTCCCATGCCAAGGCACGTTGGTAAATCACTTCCTGAAATCCATTACCCAAGAATCCATGCACATCAAAAGCGGCACCAATTATCTTCTCTGTTATGTCTTTATATTTCAGTTCAGCCATTTAAAATCCGTTTTCAATAATCTAATCATCCTCTTTGTCAGAACCACGGATTTGTCCGGATTAGAGGATTGTACAGATTAAGCACTTCATACTTTTAAATCCGTGTCTTCAGCGTCATCTTTTTAATCCGTGATTCTGACAGTTTTTCATACTTTATAAACTTAATCAAGTCATCCTTAAATCATGAAAATCATGGTTAAGACATGTTCCATCCTACAAATAATTAATCATGTAATCCTCTAATCCTTTTGAATCATGGTTAAGACACTTTTACATCCTCTAATCCTCATTCAGACTTTCTCACCCCCTATACTTTTTAAAATTCTCAGCCTGATCGAAGATCTCCTGGTAGACTTCATCGCGATCTACTGGTGGGTAATCGTGCTCTCCGAGTAGTAGGATTAGATCCACCTTAAGCTCGGCCTTGATATCGTCTCGCTTGCTCCAATCGGTGTATTTGGCTTTGTCATCTACTACGTTCTTTACCGCTTTTGCTAGGGTGATGAGTTTATCTTCTGGATAGGAGAAATCATACTTATGAGCGAGGTTATTTAAGATGTCATAGAAGGCTTTTTCTTCAAAGGAGATGCCTAGCTCTTCGCCTTCTGAGTAGGCCTTCTTAATGGCTAGAATCATATCTGTGAGACTTTCAGCCATTTCATCGTAAACGCGACCTTCAAACGTATCTTGTTCCTTACGCTCGTTATATTGATTGACTAGCTGCTCAAACTTATGAGAGAAGTCCACTCCTCGGGTCTTGTTGGTTTTCTTCAGCTCACCAATGGCTTGCTTCAGCAGCTGCTGGAGTAGTTTGATTTTTGTGTTCGGTAACTTGATGCGATCAATCTTATCCAGGTAGTCAGGGTCAAACAGATCGATTTGTGTTTGCTTGTCATCTCCGAGCTTAAAGATCTCCTCCACACCATCACTACGGATGGCTTCCTGTATCATTTCTCGCACGCGGGCATTCATCTGAGCCGTGTCTGGAGCGTCACCTTTCGTGAGCTTAAACACGATGGATTTCACTGCGAGGTAAAAGTGTATATGATCACGATGATCCTCTGTAAACTCTTCACTGCCGCAGCAGATATCATAAGAAGCTTTGAGGCGCTTCACCAGGTCTACAAATCTGCGCTCCTGCTGCTGGGTAAGCATCACAAACTCAGAGGCCCTATTGAGGCAATCGTATTGTTGTTTCGGTACTCCAGTGAAAAAGTCTGAGGTATCGAATTTATGGAAGTATTTGGATAATACATCCAGCATGTCTTTTACCACAATGATGGATTGGCCCACTTCCTCTATGCTTCGCTCCTCTTCCTTGGAGTACATCGCAAGGGCTTGGTTCATCTGTCTTTTGATGCCAATGTAATCTACTACAAGCCCTTTGTCCTTGCCTTCAAACTTTCGGTTTACCCTGGAAATGGTTTGGATTAAGGTATGTTTTTGAATGGGTTTATCGATGTAAATGGTGTCCAGAAAAGGCACATCAAATCCGGTCAGCCACATATCCACTACCATGGCGATTTTAAAATTGGATTTGGGTTCTTTAAACTGTCTGTCTAGTTCCTTTCTGTATTCCTTGTTGCCCAATAGATCGTAAAGCGCCTTGGTATCATCCTGGCCTCTGGTCATGACCATATTGATCTTGGCCATGGGCTTGAGTTCTTTCTTTTCTTTATCAGTGAGTTCTGCGCCTTCCTCACAAGCTTTGACCTCTCCCCATTCTGGTCGGATGTCCAGAATTTCCTGATACAGGTCATAAGCAATCTCACGGGCTGAGCATACAAACATGGCCTTACCTTTCACCGATGCGCCTTCACTAACACGCTCTTCGTAGTGGCGAATGAAATCTTCGGCTATGGCTCGCAATCTATCTCGATCTCCAATAATCGTATTCATCCGAGTGGTCGCCTTCTTGCTTTCCTCTACCTGATATTCACTAGCTCCAGCCTCCTCGGCTTCTTTGTAATAGCGCTCGATCTCCTGTAGCTTATCATGATCCAGCAGCACCTTGGCGGCCCGACCCTCATAAACGATCCTCACAGTGATTTCATCCGTCACTGACTCTTTCATGGTGTAGGAGTCTACCACTGCACCAAATACATCCAGTGTAGCATCTACCGGAGTTCCTGTAAAGCCAACATAGGTGGCATTAGGCAAGCTGTCATGCAGGTATTTGGCAAAACCATAACTGCGCTTGACCTGACCATCTGCTACCCGAATTTTCTGATCCAGGTTGACTTGGCTTCTGTGCGCTTCATCGGAAATGCAAATGACGTTGGTGCGCTCGGTGAGCAGCTCGGTATCTTCGGTAAACTTATGAATAGTGGTAAGGAATACGCCACCAGAGTTTCTGCCTCTCAGCAGTTCCCTGAGTTCCTGTCTACTGCCTACACTTTTGACGAGCTGATCGCCAATGTAGCCCTTGGCTCCTTCGAACTGCTCTGACAACTGATCATCCAGATCAGTACGATCGGTAATCACCACAATGGTAGGGCTGGAAAAGAAAGTGCTCCGCATCAGTAAGCGTGTGAGGAATAGCATGGTAAAACTCTTGCCGCAACCTGTAGCACCGAAATAAGTACCTCCTTTACCATCTCCATCCGGCTTCATGTGTGCCTTGATGTTTTCGTAGAGTTTTCTGGATGCATAATACTGCGGATACCGACAAAGAATCTTCGCTTCTTTCTTACTGCTATCAGGGATGAAAATGAAGTTTCGGATAATGTCTCGCAACCGCTTGCGATCAAACATGCCCTGAATGAGCGTGTAAGTACCGTCTATTCCATCCTTCTCTATTGATTCATCTCCAGTGATTTTCCTCCAGGAATAGAAAAACTCATAAGGAGCAAAAAAGGAACCTGCCTTGGTATTGATGCCATCACTGATCACACAGAAGGCATTGTATTTAAACAGCTCCGGAATGTCTTTTCTATACCGATTGGTGATTTGGCGATATGCCTGATAGATGTTCACTTCTTCTCTGGAAGTGGACTTTAGCTCAAACACCACCAGCGGCAACCCATTGATGTAAACGATCACATCGGGTATGCGCTTCTCCAGGCCATCTATAGCCAACTGACTCACCACTTTATAGGTATTCTTGTCTGCTGCTGAGTAATCGATCAGCTCAATGAACAGGTCCTTTTGGGTGTGGTCATCTCGCTTGAAGACAAAGCCATCACAGACCTTTTTCATTATGGCCTTGTTGGTATCATAGAGGTCTGATGCGGGTAAGCGCTCCAGGTCCTGAATGATGCGCGTGACCTCAGCGAAAGTGATTCCTTCGTCTTTGTATTGCGATAGTAGGAAATCCGTAAGGTCTGACTTGATAAGCACCTCTGCACTAAAGGCATGACCATATTTTTCTTCCGGCTCTTGCACGCCAGATTGTGCCCTGACGGCTGCTCCAGCAAGGAACTCCATGCCCTGATCTTCCAGCAAGGCGATGAAAGTAGTCTCTAGCGATGATTCATTAAACTTAGACATGATCAGCAATGATTTGTGCAGCTTCAGGCACTCTGAGCTCTCCTGAAATGAGTTTTGGAAGAAGGGTGTCTCGCAAAGAAGAGAGTACTGAATTTTCCTCTTTGTTGGCTCTTATTCGATCCATAATTGGATCAGAAAGGGCATTCCAATGTTTTAAAATGTGATATTCAGGAATACAGACTAATATTGAATTTACTGTTTCCAAACTAATATTTGCTTGTACAGCTTGAACGATTTTCTCACTAATAAATCTAAATGTAAAGTCAGATTTCAAAGTGAATAGGACCAAATTATTGTATTGGCTTTTATCTTTTAGCCTTATGAAAGCAATAGCTTGATTGCAGTTAGAATTATTTAAAGAAACAGGAAGTTGAGCTATTCTACCTATGGTTCCTGCTATAGTAATTAGCAAATCTCCAGATTCTAATATTGACCTTTTTAAAGATGATAAATGAACTTCTTCTGGAATCATATCCAATTCAGAAGATATAGTCCCATCATCAGAAATATCTCTAGCTTTTAAGAATGGAATCACTTCGTCAAGATCTATAATCTCGTTTTTTCTCGGAGTTGTTCCTTTTGAAACCTTGGATACAAGCTCACGAATTTCTGTCACCTCCCACCCTTCAGGAATCCAGCCAAGCTCTTCGGTGAAGGTAAAGCTGTCCGGGAATAAATCCAGAATACCACCTCCCCCTTCGGGTACTCCTCCTTCTAAGGAGGAGAGCTTTTTACGCTTCTCGGCTTTTTGCTGTAGTGACTCAGGGATGTCATGGCCTGCTGCCAGTGCTTTGTCTATCACCGGATCAAAGTCCACAAACCAACTCTTAAACAACGCCTTAGCCATCTCCTCCAAGGTCTCATTCATCTGGCGGTTGAGTTCTATTTTGTCGTCTAGTGAATCAAGAATTCTCACTATAGACCTTTGAGCACTGGGATCAGGAAGTAAAACTTTTATTCTTTTTAAATCTCCCTGAGTAATCTTAGGCCGTGTTGATCCAGACACAAAACTATTGATATCAGCAACTTGTAAGGCATAACAAATGTATTGCGTGATGTTTCCATTTTTTCCCTCAAGTATGTGAGCATGATTATTCACCCAAAACTTCCCTTTTGCCATAAATGCAATCGGTGTATTTTGAGTTCTTATATTATCACCATCCTCAGATAACAATAAGTAATCACCATCGAACAAATAACCTTCAACATAATCTGTTATTCCTGATGCCCCATAGTATGGATATGGTCCAGAAACTCTTTCACTACTTTTTATAGGTTTCCGTTTTGAATCAAGAATATTAACAACATCTTGAAGTTCATATTCTCTAAACTCAATCATACCCCAACAGCTTTAAATTTTCCCTAATCGCCTGATCCAGTGCTTTAGACTGGTTCATTTGCTGATATAATTGTTGGGTCAGTGCTCCCATCTTTTCTTCAAACGGTACCCCATCATCTTCCACATTAGCCATGCCCACATAGCGCCCAGGAGTGAGCACATAGTCGTTTGCGGCTATTTCTTTGAGGGTGGCCGTAGGCCGGGGTGGTTGTTTTATACCAACCAAATTCCTTTTTGACCGCTTCCAAAACATTCTCAGCATGATCAAAAACTTCCTTGTTCTCGAAACGAAGCACTTTGATCCCAACATGCTTTAAAAACAAGTCTCGCTCATGGTCATATTCAGCCTGAATCACATCATTGTGAACTTCACCATCTAGCTCAATAGCCAATCGCTCCGAGGGACAATAAAAATCCAGAATATAATTTTCCACACTATGCTGTCGTCTGAACTTACGACCCTCCAGTTGTTTTTTACTTAGCATAGTCCAAAGAGTAGCCTCTGCAGCAGTGCTATTATTCCTTAGATTTTTTCGGAAGGTTTTGAGGTATGGAAGGTTCATACTTCCTCTTATCTCCCCCTCGTTTTCAAGGAGAGGTGGTTGTAGGTCGGCGTGATTGATTTGGTAACCACTTTCCGATTCGGGAGTTTGTTTAGAACCACCTCCCCCTTCGGGTACTCCTCCTTCCAAGGAGGAGAGCTTTTGAGGGTTGCTCCCTTCGGGTATTTCACCTTCCACGGAGGAGAGCTTTTTGGGGGTTGTTCCCTTCGGGTATTTCACTTTCCAAGGAGGAGAGCTTTTGAGGGTTGTTCCCTTCGGGTATTTCACCTTCCACGGAGGAGAGCTTTTGAGGAGCATTGCGCCAGCTGTGATAAGTCTGGGCTATTTTCGCCAGATCTTCTTCCGTCAGTTCCTTATGCACCCTGTCTATCATGGTGCCCATTTCCCGAGCATCTATGAATAGCGTTTCGCCTTCACGGTTGCGGTAGCCATGTTCCTTGTCTTCTTTTTTAGTTTTGGTCATGAACCAGAGGCACACTGGTATCTGCGTGGTGTAGAAAAGCTGTCCCGGTAAGGCAATCATACAGTCTACCAAGTCATTTTCGATCATGCTGCGTCTGAGTTCTCCTTCTCCACTGGTATTGGAGCTCATGGAGCCATTGGCCAGCACAAAGCCTGCTGTACCATTCTCAGATAGCTTTGAGAGCATATGCATGATCCAGGCATAGTTCGCATTGCCTACAGGAGGCACGTCATAGCCTTTCCATCGCGGATCATCTACCAGTTCATTCTTGCCTCTCCATTCACTTTGGTTAAAAGGAGGATTGGCCATAATGTAGTCAGCCTTGAGATCCGGGTGCTGGTCTTTGAAAAAGGTATCGGCTGGTACTTCTCCCAGATTCGCAGAGATTCCGCGAATGGCAAGGTTCATTTTGGCTAGCTTATAAGTAGTAGCTGTATACTCTTGTCCATAAACAGAGATGTCTTTTTTGTTTCCGTTGTGGCTCTCCACAAACTTGATGGACTGCACAAACATCCCTCCAGACCCACAGCACGGATCATAGATCTTTCCTCTGAATGGCTCCAACATTTCAGCAATGAGATTCACAACGCATTTAGGCGTATAAAATTCTCCGCCACCTTTTCCTTCTACTGCAGCAAAGCGCCCCAGGAAAAACTCATACACTCGGCCTACGATATCTTCCTTTTCATCGGCAATGGTGTCAATGTTATTGATGGTATCGAGCAAAGCAGATAGTTTGCTTCCATCCATTCCCAGTCGGGAAAAGTAGTTATCGGGAAGTGCTCCTTTCAGTGAAGGATTGTGCTTTTCGACAGTGTGCAAAGCTGTATCTATCTTCAAGGAAATATCTTCCTGCTTAGCATGTTGCATGATGTATGACCAGCGGGCTTCTTCAGGCAGAAAGAAGATGTTCTTCATGTTGTAGAACTCCTTCATGTCCAGGTATTTCTCCTTTCCCTCTTGGATGAGTTCTTCTCTGCGACCTTCAAACTTATCAGAAGCGAATTTTAAGAAGATCAGTCCGAGTACTACGTGTTTGTACTCTGAAGACTCTACCTTTCCTCTCAGCTTATTTGCAGTGTTCCATAGAGACTCCTCAATGGACTGTTCTTTCTTACTACTTGTTTTCTTAGCCATTAATATCAATTCATCCTTTTCACCAAGTATATGATTAAATGCATTTTTAATATTGCACTATCCATTTACCAATCAGGATCGAATATAAGTAAATCCTTAAAAACAGCCTTGAGGAATGTTAAGAAAATGAAAGCTGCTGGTGGTAAAGAATTGGGATTCAGGGGGCTCTATTGGATAATTAATGTTTGAGTATAGGTTCAGGCCTTACAGACGGCTGCACAAGTTTTGTGAGGTGCTCCTATTTTGAATTATATAATGAATCCACTTCATACTGATTGATAGCACGGTTAAATATTCTTAAATCATCTAATATACCATCAAAATTTCTATCGGAATAACCTATGGTAACCCTTGGGTTGGTGGAATATAAAGCCAAACTACCGTAACTCAATTCTCTTGAATTAGCCAAATTACCGTTAATGTATATAGAGGCTATAGCTCCCTCATTTCGGTATGTACAGACTAAGTGTACCCATTCATTGAAGATAAAAGTGGTGCCAAATGAATTAAACTGATGCCCTATTGACATGTAAACCCCTGTATTGCTAAGGCCTATTACGAAGCCATTATCGTAAAGACGTCTATCATCATTATAAACTTGTGAACTTATTATGTGCCTATTAAATCTATATTTATCAATGAGAGAATCAATCTTTAACCAGCAGGAAAAAGATAGAGATTCAAGATTATTCATTTCTTCACATTTTTCGAAAAAGACACTTGTGTACTTTTTACTAAAGTCAACGGCAGAGTGTCGATTGCCAAACCGATTATCGACGAGCTTAGGATAATACCAGTCTGCGTTAACTAATAAGCCATGATTTCCGGTTTCATCTCGAAAGCTATTATCAATTTTGTAATGGGCAATCATGCCACTAAGCGGTTGAAGAACATTTATATAACGTTTTTTAATTATTACATCACTTAACTCGCCTCTGGTGGCAACCAATTTTACTGTATACCTACCTGTTTTAGTGTATGTTACTTTCGGGTTTTCTTCTTTAGATGAAGATGGTGAGCCTCCCTCGAAAATCCACTTCAATAGCTGTGGTGCCCCTCTACTGTTGTTTGTAAACTGTATAGTATCATTGGTAACTGTAATGGAATCGCTTACTAAAAAACTGGCAGTAACAGGTAATGGAACAGGAGAGTCTTCTTTTTTGCAACCGCTAATAAGAAAAAAGATAATAATTGCGAGAAACTGATTGGTTGAAATTAACTTATTGCCACTAAACATTTTGAGAATTTATTGAAATAATGATCCTTATAGTTTATAAACTGCTGATTGGCTATTTTTTGTCATCTAAAGTTTAATTCATATCATAATACGAAAGAACTTAATTTGTTTCAATACCCAACCTTAGGCATTTCCCTCCTACCCATCTCAATTGCCCATAATCAAACATTAAATCCCCCCCAACCACACAAAATCCCGAGGAATTCAATTACTTAGTGGTCTAATTATTAGTTATGTATTTATTATTTCCGGGGCGTCATCATTTAATGTCGAGTTTTCAGTTTAGTTATCTTCAGAATCTTATTGAGAGTGGCCTGTACCAGGCTCAGGATGTTGAGGGTGAGGTTATAGATCAGCAGCATACTATTGAGGGAGTCGTTTTTGCAGTTACTTCGGCTAATCATAGTGGTACTAAGCGTAATCCTATTCCTTTTTACTTGCGGGCCATGATGATTCAGGAGTTTTGTAAGGAATTGACGGTGCCCTGCTATGTATATGGTATTGATGATGTGGGGCATGTGCCTAATTTTGCGGCGTATACTGTGAAGCAGATCAGGCATCAGAGTGATTTGAGCTTAGATCTAAATCCTAATAACACGTATGTAATCTGCTCTACGTCAGTCCATAATATGTATCAGGAGTTGGGCTACAAGGTGCTGCCTGCAGAGCTGAAAGATGCCCAAAAGCAGGTGTTTGAAACGGAGCTACCCTGGGATATGGTAGAACAAATAGCAGCTTCACCACAATGGCAGCATGATGACAATATTACGCTTAAAATCCACGCTTCTACACAGCAAATATGGCAAACCTACGGCTTGGCTGAGAAGGTGAAAAACATCCTTTCAGATCCTATTATCGGTGAAGATGGTGATATCACTTCCTCCAGGGATTACAATACCTATGTGCGGCAGATGGATGAAATCGCGGAAATTAAGTTCAAGGAAACCAGTCCATATATTTTGCCTGGCCGAATTGGAGACATTGGCTGTGCTGTAGGCTCATGGATTAAGCAGGCCAGTGATGACTCTAAGCTTCGGGAATCTGATTTCTATGGTATTGAGGTAGCCCGTCAGTTGTTTGACATCTGTAATCAGCGCAAGCATAATGGGGAGTTTAGTAACCCTAATGTGTTCTTTGCTCAGAAGAATGCCGTAACATCATTGGTGTTTGAAAAGAATGCTATGAATACTATTCACACGTCATCTCTTACCCATGAAATAGAATCTTATGGTAGTCGTAATGATTTGTTGAGCTTCATTCAAAACCGCTATGATGAACTGGTGTCTGGCGGCGTGTGGATCAACAGAGATGTTATTGGTCCGGAAAACGGTGATCAGGAAGTCTACATGCTACTTAATGAGGAAGATGGCTCTAATGATGCCTTTGATCAGCAATTTACGGATAGTAAGGCGCTTTCGGCCCATCTCAAAGGTCTTTCTACTTATAGTAGGTTTCTGCGCTTCACTAAGGATTTCAGACAAACAGAAAAAGGAGACTATTGATTACAACATCAAAGAGATTGATCATCAAAAGTACATTGTATTAAAGCTTCGTGATGCTGCTGAATATATGCTGACTAAGGATTTCACTGATAACTGGTATAGCGAAATGCATGAGCGCTTTTGCTTCTGGAGTTTTAAAGATTGGGAAGCTGAGCTCAAAAAGGCTGGTTTTCAACTGGCTAAAAACTCTCATGCTTACACCAACCCATGGATCACCAAAAACAGGTTTGAAGAAAAGGTGAAGCTATTTACTCCTGATATGCAAGAACTGCCTTACCCTCCTACTAATGCCTTACTGATAGCGAGGAAGGTGTAGGATATCAAAAGTTGTGTAGACAATACGGTTTTGGCGGTTTATTACCATTTTCATACTAAATAATATAAATATTAAACCAATATTTATAATTTAGAAACATTTACAATCAACCGCCAACCGTTTTTGAAACATTCATTAGCATTCACCCTATTCTTACTACTTTTTCATATTACTAAGGCCCAATTAGTTCCGTTGGACATTAATCTGGTGCCTGGTTTAGGTACTGCCGGTTTAAATCATGATGAACGGAGAAACGTAATAGCTATCAATCTCTTTTCTGGTTACAGTGACCGTACCCTCCTACTGCAGCTGAGTGGTATTAATGGAAATAACAGAACCTTATCTCGCGGTTTACATATAGCAGGCATTGCCAATATTACTGGTGCTAATTTAGCTTCTATAGATAAAGATTATAAAGAGAGCTTATTGGGCACAGTACATATGCAAGGAATACAGATCGGTGGACTGGTGAATCTGGTTCGTGGGGATGTCTCCGGAGCACAAATATCTTCTGTTTTCAATATGAGTGAAAAAGAAATGGTGGGTATACAGTTAGCAGGTTTGGCCAATTATGTAGGTAGCTTCTCATTAGGAGCACAGGTCGGTGCTTTAGCTAATAAAACACAGCTAGGCCTGAGTGGTTTACAACTTACTTTGGGTAAAAATACGGTAGGTGCAGAAATGTCTGGTTTACAAGTAGGGCTTTTTAACGAAGCCTACAATATTGAAGGTAAAAACAGTACGGTAAAAGACCGATCAGGTGTACAAATTGGTATGATCAATAAAGCGACTAAGCTATTTGGCTTCCAAATCGGCCTTTTTAATATAGCGCAGCAGTCAGGAGGAACGCAAATTGGCCTTATCAATCTATATAAACCGAATCCTATCAAAGGCAATACATTAGATGGCACTGCTATAGGCTTGATTAATATAGGCGATTTTGTAAGCCTTTCTGCCTATGCCGATGAAATGTTTCGACTTAACTATGAAATATCTACCGGTAATATGAAAAATGGAAAGGCAATCAGGGTAAAATGGAACAAGTATGTTGTCAATGCCCTATCCTATTCTCATGATCCTGGTATAAACCATTCTTACGGAATTGGCTATAGCCTAAAAAAGCTATATTTCAACAGATCTAATACTCCAAATATGACTGAAACTAAGTTTTTTGGGTACGCCTTTGATTTTAAAATGATCAAAAAAGATGAAATAGAAATAAAGGATATGAAGGTTTTGGTTTCAGGCTTTAACATAATCTTAGGCCATAGAGTTATTCCTAAGTTGTCAGGCGTTAATGCCTTTCTCTCTGTAGGCCAAAAAATAGCCTGGGGTCGTAACTACGAACCAGAAAACCCGCTCTTCATAACCGATGCTACCCTGTTCAACAAGCACATCAAAACCTGGACGGGCGTGTCTTTGGGTTTGATGTTGCATTAAGTCAGTACGTTACCATTCAAAAAAAAAAGCTGACTTCATAAGCCAGCTTTGTAAGTAAGAATTAAACTTCAATAATGAACATAAACAACTGATTACCAATATATATCGCCGTATGGATTAGTCTCAGGTTTAAAAGGGTTATTCTTTACATTCCAATATAGCCTGGCATACTTTTCTACTGGTTGATTGTTAAAATCAGGGTGCACTTCATTAATCTCATTATTGTTCAATTGACAATTATCTACGTGTATAGCGGCAAACCACTGAGGTAACACCTGGATATTATTATGAGCTAGATTAAGTTTCCTGTACCTCATTCTAGCACTCAAAGCACGGGGTATCTCATTCAAATTATTTTTGCTGGCCTGTAACTCTGTAATTTGCGTTTGCTCTATTACGGACCTATCTATCTTGCTAATTTGATTACTCTCGATATTTAGATTGAATAAATTGGGCATATTCATGCCCTCAAAGCTTATTTCCTTTAGTTTGTTTTTTCCTAAATTTAGCTCTCTTAAAGCCAACTCATACTTACCCAGAAAGGGAGATTCTTTAATGCTGAAATTACTAATTGAATTAGATCTCAAGTTCAGCTTTTGAAGATGGTTTAAACAGGCTAGCTCAGGAAATTCTTCCAATTTATTGGTAGATAGATCTATTTCACGAAGCATATTTTGAGATAACTTACCTGCCACCTTTTTGATCTTATTTTTCTTAATTGAAAGGATTCTCAAATTTGTTAATGCATCGATCTCTTCAGGCATTTCTTGAAGCTTTAAGGCATCAAGATTCAGTTCTTGAAGATTAGAAAGCCCTTTAAGGAAATTAAACTGACTAATGCCTTCTACCCCGGCCAGATGTAAATTTTTCAGTTGAGATAAACCACTTAAATCAACGGTATCTTTTAGCTTATTATAAGATAGAACCAATTTTTTCAAATGGGTCTGTTTACCTATTTCTTCTCCAATGGTAAAATGACAATTTGCCATTGATAATGACTCTAAAGTAAGCTTTGGCAACACTTGAGCTAATGACTCGTAATCAAAATCCTTTCTGGTATCAAGGTTAATACTTTTTATCTGATCAAAATAAACAATAAGTGGAGATACAGTAGTAGAAACTGAAGGTTTTAGATCTAAATAGCCAAGTTGAACATCTCGTATTTGCGGGTTGTTCCCAGCGATCACATGGTGCATCAATACAAATGCAGGGAAATCGACATCAGCAACATTAGCAAGTATATTTACCTTTCTTGCCGTATTTGAAGATCTTCTAAGGCTAACCCCTCTATCCTTCTTAAGAGTTTGGAATAGACTATCTGAAGCTCTGGTTACATATAGTTTTTCGGCCTCTTTTGATAATTGTTTATCAGGATGGCTTAGTGCTATGGCAGCTATCATGGATAATACTTCTTTATTAATTCCACCGCCACTCACTATTTCAAAGGCTAATCGAAGGTTATCAGGATCATAGCTGGCTAACAAACGGTATACATTTCCTTCTACTTCAGGTTCTACCGCTTCATCAAGTAACCATTTGTTCTGACTCGTCTCTAAGAATTCCTTAAAAGCAGACTCAGTGACAAACTGAAATCCTCCTTTTAAAATAGAAACAAATTCTTCCAGCTTCGTTTTGTTTGAAACCACTGCCAAATCGCTATCTTCTAAAGAGGACGATAACTCCCATCCCACGCCCATCAGTTTTTCAGTAATGCTCTTTTTAGTCCATCCTTTTATAGAATTTGATAAGCATACACGAATTTTTGAAGCTTGCTGCGTATTAAAATCAAATTTTTGCAGTGTATCTAAAGCATTATAATTATCAGTGTACCATGCAAAAGCCATTACTTTCTGGTCTTGAGATAATTGATATGTCTCTATTTCCTCAAAAAATTTGTCTATTTTTTCTAGACCTGAATGAAGCTTGCAATGTTCAAAGCCAGCAATATAAGGCGATAGTGACTGCAGGGGCTCATATAGCCTTAAATCTAGCACCTCCAGATGATCTAGCTGAAGTATGCTTTTATCTATTTGTTCCTGAATTCTCCAGGTCTCTATCTTCAACACTTTAAGGTTATTCATCTCAGCAGCCACGGCTACAAGCTGAGATAATTCACGCTTCTTAAAGTAATCATAACCCAACACTAATGTTGATATATTGTCTAGTTTAGATAATTCTTTAGGAACTGCCTTACCATAATGATCACCCAAACTTAAACTTTTTAGTTGCGGCTGTTCATTTAAGTTTTTAATGATTGGACCTATTTTTTGGGACGCACCACTATCAAATTCAATAGATTCTAATGAAGGTAATATTGGTATATTAGTTATTTTTGATTTTCTCAGAATTAGAGTTTTAAGTTTTTTGCAGGTTGGTAGCTCTTTGGGTAAATAGCTAAGGTTTTTAACGAAAAGCTTCAAACCTTCAACATTCGGAAACCTACTTAGAATACCCTCCGGCAAGCCATCACTCCAAATACCATCGAGATCAATAACGGTTACTACTATTATATGATCATAACTATCTTGAGTTAAGGTAGACTCTAAAGTATCTGGTGTTATTTCTATATATCCTTTTAGTGAAGACATTTATTAGTTAATTACATTTTAGTTAAAATAAGTTTTCCTATCTCTGGTATGGCATACATCTTTTTAAGATGAGTCTTGCTAGAATTCACTAACTCCTGAGCCATAGAGAGCCTAAGGTCATTCGGAATGATGTCTAAAAGAATAAATGATTTTAGGTTATCAAACTCCTTATTATCTAATGACTCTTTATTGAAAAGTAAATGATTAGTCAACCTCGTCATCATTACCGAAAGAATATCTAACCGCTTAGGTTGCTGTCCTATCAATTCATTAATTTGGCCGGCAATAATTTTAAACTGACCTGAAGAAAGGATCTCCTCAGGCGATATAATTTTATCTAAATCCATTCTCACAAAATTGATAAACGCTACAGCTGTTTCTTCATCTAAACAGCCATCAGCCAGCATTTTAACTAAGTCAAGGTTTTCGTACAGATTACTGATAGGTTGAATAGATTCAAAAAACTGAACCAGAGTTCTTGGTGTAGTACGGTTGCCTGTAACAATTTCGGGATAAGTTAATACAAACTCTATTCCTCTAGCATCTATTCCTGCTTGCTCTGCCCATCGAGCCCATGATTTAACATTAAACTCCATAGTAACATGGATCATTCGTGTAATCATGGCATCATCCATAGTAGTTACAGAATAATCACCTCCATCAGGATTGGCAGTAAGCACAATCATCCATTTGCGGGGTAATTTCCAACTAATTAACTCATAGTTTTGCAAGAGCTGCATTATCCCTCTAAGTATTCGATCATCAGCCCGATTTACATCATCTATCAATAAAATTCCTGGACCCTCTTCTTTAGGAACCCACTCTGGCGGAGCAAATTGACTCACCTCTCCTGATTCAGTTTGAGAAATATGCGGCATGCCTATCAAATCACCCATCTCTTCGAACTGTGCTGGTGCTATATATACAAACTGTAGGCCTGAGTCTGTTGCTATTTTCTCTATCAACTGCGTTTTACCTATGCCATGAGTACCCCAAATACATAACGGAGTAGTATTGTTACTACCATGCTGTACCTGCATAATATGATTTACCAGCTCTGTTACCCTTTCACTATCTACCTTGGCTCCATAGGTAATAAAATCAAATTGATCTTTCTTATTCATTTGTTTTAATCTTTTTTAATCATTTTCACCTTTATTCCAGGCAGCTCTTTATAATTTTCAGTAGTGGAAGACAGACCATTTTCACTTATAATCCACATAATAGGGCACCTTGATTTTTGGTTAGGAGCAGGTGCTACTCCATCAGTAAAATATATCAAAGCATCAGGGTGATATTGCGTGTTGGCATATTCCACTGGTGGAGAAAAGTTGGTTCCACCCCCTCCCGTTACAAAATCTGGAGTGATTCCCTTATAATTATAAATTTTACCAATTTTAGCATCACATTCAACTACCTGAATTTCAGATCCACTCCTATAAATGTGGTAAAGCTCTTGGAAAAATTTGGTTAATTCACTTTTTGAAACACTACCGGAAGTGTCTATTGCAATCAATAGCTTTTGTATTCTTCTGACTTTTACGCCGGGTATAGTTCCATACCTGCGTGATGGTCTTTTAAGCGTAGACTTGATATATGTTTTTCTTGAACTCTCAGTAAATAACTTCAAAGCACGCCTCCAATCTACTTGTGGAGCTTTGGGGACAATAATAGCTTCAAGATACCTTCTAAAGTGAGCCGGTAGAGTGCCCCACGCTTTATTAGACATTTTTCCATGGGCCAGCACTATAAGATAGTCGATGCCAGACTCTAACAAACTTTTATCTAACTCTGGTAGTTGAAATATCTCAAACCAGGTAGCATGGCGTTCCAAACCATGAGAATTACGATCTATTGATTGTAGGTTTTTATAGGCCTTTGTGTGAGAAAATTGACCATTATGATTTTCCTGAAGCTCCATCAACCGCCTGTAATAGTATTGCCATCCCATTTCAGCATCGAGGTTCAGCTCGGGGAAATTATCTAAAAATATAGATTCAGCAGGTAATTGATTCCTTTCAATCATTTGATTAACCACTAAATCCATAGCGATATTTAAAATATGAGAGTCATAATTCTTTTGGTTAACCAAAGTATGCTTAAAGATGATATGCAACACCTCATGTTTAATTACTCCCAGCCTATACTCTTTTGAAGTTAAGACGTTATTCCAAAAATCATTATTGATATAGAGTACATGATTAAGCTTACGACAGCCAACAGCCATAGTGGTTATTGGATGCGGATCTGATACTACCTCTTTATTTAAACAACTGAAGATATGTGAATAGTATGGCTCCTTTAAAAGTAAAAAAATACTTATGCGAGTAACCTGTTCTAAGATGTCTTGTTTGCTTGAAATGATAATATTTTTTTTCTGAAATTGAATAATATAAACGGGTCCTACTCACTTAACAATATGTAACCAGCTCTCGCAGGTGGTCAAATCGCCTACTTTAAGTTGTACATAGTAAACTCCTGAGGCCAGGCCGGCACCATTCCAGTCGTTTTGATAGTCTGAGGACTCGTATACAAGCTTACCCCAGCGATTAAATACTTGTAGCTCTGCCACTATATCATTTTCAGAGAAGGCGATTAAATCATCGCCCATTCCTACCTGAAACACATCATTATAGCCGGGGGTAGCTGTTGGTGTTATGATATTGGGCATCATGATGTAATATGATGGTATCTGAATCATCTCTTCATATACACAAAATTCTCTTTGGGCTATAAACTTCAAGGAATAGTTGCCGTCTGCTTCATAAATATGCTCTATTTCAGGCTCTGTAGACGAGGTTCCATCTCCAAATTCAAAACGGAATTGGGCATCTTCATCTGGCGTGAGGTTGCGCACTAATACAGATGATCTGTCGAAGCAATTATTGATCAATTGATGTTCCCATTGTAGGTTTACCTCACTTACTACTCGCACATTTACCGTATCCTGATAGATACAGCCGTTTTCATCTATCACTGTAACAAAATACTGAGAAGTGGTATCTGGCTCTACGGATAATGAAGCTGAGGTAGAACTGATGGAGTCTCCTGACCAATTATATTGGTCTCCCCCTGAAGCCGATAAGGTAAAGGTTTCTCCATTACATATTTCTCCGTCATCTACTACGTTGATGTCACTCTTAAAGTAGCTAATGGTTTTTGTGTCAACATCCTGCAAATTACAGGTCTCATCGTTATAGGCCGTAAGGGTTATGGTGTATTCGCCTTCACTATCATAACTGTAATAAAGCGGCGTCTTTTCAGTAGTATTTATTATGGTGCCATCTCCATAATTCCACTTATAACTTACTGCATTCGTGCTTAAATTCTCTAAACGAATAGAATCAGGAAAGCATATATTATCATAGCCTGGCAATGTAGAGTCAGCATTGTATGACTCAAAATCTGCTTTTACATCTCTTATCAGGGTTAATTCTACGGTATCCTTTACGGTGCACCCATTTGCATCAGTTATCTCTACAAAGTATGAAGTAATATTATCGGTAGGTGCTACTACTGGCGACTGCTCCGTAGAAGTAAAGGTCTCATCAGTACTGGTCCAGGAGTAGTCTTCTCCACCATAGGCATTGAGCTGATAAGTGGCTCCTTCACACACGTCGTCATCGTCAGCAGCATATCCTTCAGCTTTAAAATAATTAATTACCTTAAAAGTAGAATCCACCTGACTACATGTAGCCAGATCGGTAATTCTCAGTTTAACTGTGTATTGCCCTTCATCTTCATATTGGTGGTAAAGCCATTTCCGATCTGTTTCTGTTTGTTTTACCACTGTGCCATCTCCAAAGTCCCAGAGAATATCTTTTCCTCCAACACTGAGGTTTTCAAACACAATGGTATCAGGATAACAAACATTATTAAAGCCTGGTGTATCAAAGGCTGTATTGTTGGTTTCCATAAGCGCTCTGAGTGATGAAAGGTCAAATTTAAAGGCGGCATTATTACAATTATTACTTCTATTAAACCTTGAATGTGCTCCAGGTGTGGTAGGAAAATCAGAAGTAGGATTATTAGTGGCATTGTTCGCTGCACAGCCAGAGCAAACGGAGTGATAAACAATGCCATATTTGTCAAAGCGTGAGGTTCCTCCATCTACGTGAGTCCTGGATTGGTTACCACCCAAATAGGTAGAATAGACTAATTCGGAAGCATCTCCATTCAGCGCCATAAAGTAAAAGTCAGAACCTGAAGTCTGGTCTTGATAAGCATCTTCAGTAATGGGCATATTATTGGTATTTGTAGGCCAGTAACCATGCGCTGAATTAATAACACCACCCCAGCCTGCTAAATAAATATTATCGCATTCATTTACTAAAAAGGCTGTAGGTGAAATATTAGGTCTGATAAAACCATTAATAGAACCTGAACCAAATACAGTGGATATTTCTAATGCACTCAAATCAGAACTAAATTTCTGCAAAAACTGTCCGCTATTAGGATTAACATACGCACCAGCTGTTACTGGCATCTGGCCAGTGGTTTGACCATAGCAATACACTTCACCATTTTCATTTAAATCCACAAAATATATCTGATCAAAAGAATTTGTACCGGTGTAAGTTGCATTAATAATGGCACTACCATCATTTGATATTCTGGCTATCCAACCATCCACAATACCATTAAAACCAGGCTGATATGCGTTTGGTGTAACCGGAAAATCAATACTGCTGGTACCTCCTGCAATTACCACCTCATTATTAATATCCAGTTTCACAGAATAAGCCGCATCATAGCCAGATCCCCCTAAAATAGGTAGACCATATAATAGAAGTTAAATCAGGGGCCATTTTCACTAATACACCGTCTGAGCCGCCTGCATAAACACTGTCTACACCATGAATAATAGGAAAATCTGACGACGTAGTTACTGAACTGACATAAACATTTCCATCTGTATCTGTTATCACATCACCTCGCATCTCATCTCCATAGTTAACGGTTAGTGGCCCGCCATAACTTTCTCTAACATTCCAGCCGTCATTACCACTTCCTCCTAAAAAAGTTGAACCTACAAGTACATCACCTTCAGAAGTTAACCTGGTGATTACAATATCCCATTGATCACTAGTGTTAAGAACACCATTAGTTATGGTCGATCCCCCATTAAATGTTTCACTTAAAGCTCCTGAACTGGTAGGATAGTCTGGAGAACTAGACAAGCCTAATACGATAAGCTCTTCACTATTTTCATCCACCAAAAGACTGGTAGGCGTATCATTTTCGGAGCCTCCTAAATAAGTAGCGTACAAGAAACGACTTCCTAAAGAATCATATTTAATGATAGCCATATCAAAACTACCTCCATGAGAAGTCTGAAAAGCGCCTGTAGTAGCAGGAAATGACCGTCCTACTGCTTGGATAGTAATTCCTGCTGAATAAAGCGTACCATGCTCACCCGGAGTAGCTGTACTTCCCCAGTTATCAGCTGTAGATCCGGAGTAGGTAGAAAAGATTAATAAAGGATCAATTACCAATTCCTGGCATTCGTCATAGCCATCAGGAAATGAAAAAGAAGCCACTTTTCCGTTTAATTGATATTCGCTGGCCACATGTTGCTTTTCAATGGCTTGCTGCTGATATGTAAAAGGTTTTAATTCTGATAAAGTACCTATTGAAGAAGTCAGCTCCAGGTTATGGTTTTTCTTTTGAATATCATTTAAACCATCATATTCAAGCTTTATCTGAGAAGGATCGGCTCCCGGCTCTACTATAAAATCATACTTAAGATTATTTCCTTGAGAAGAAACACGAAAATCTATTCCTTCATAAATATCTTCATAGAGTATACTCGCATAAGAAAGCACATGAGCAGCCCATTGGCAAGAGTCACTGCCTATGAAATAGTTATAATGTCCGTCCAAAGGCTCGCCTATAATTATTCTGGCTTGTTGGTTAGCCCCTAACAATTTTATTTTGAAGAAATGACCTGGAATTGGCTCATCAACAATTTCTCCTGTAGCTTCACTATAAGCTTTATGTCCGGCCACGTGCTGCTCTTCGGCTTTGGCCATATCTAACAGTTGTACAGAGAAACCCTCTGCCGATACCCCTACTCTTCCTCCCGGCACATCTGCCTGAAAATCAATATCATCATTCCATTGACCTTTATTTTGAATGAACTTTAACGCTGACTGATTCTGCCCTATTACCTGAATAGAAATAGATAAAAAACACAAGAGCAGTATGGAAATGGATACTAACCTCATAACCTTAGAAATGACCAAAAAAATTATCTCTCCTTAAATAAAAACAATAATAATAAATATTATTACAGAGTCCGAATGTTGAGTAGGATAATCCAAGGACTACACCTCCTACTATGCAATATTTTTTAAAGAAATAGTAATAACATTGTTTTAACTGATTTTCACCCTAGCCGTAACTAAAAAATAATCTATAAATTTGAGTAGCCAATAAGGTCCGTTCATCTGATGAGGTTCTATTACCATATTATGTTATTGATCAATTTTAAAAGAAGAATACCCTCACAATTCTTCTTATTACTTTCTGCTATACTTCTGTCAGTTACAGCATACGGAACTACTCCCACTGTTAGTCTTACTTACGAAAACATTGCTCAAATTCAGGCTCAGTATGATTCATCTAAGCTAACCAATCCACATGCGGCTCTAAAATTGGCTCAAAAAATAGAGCAATTTTATCTGACTCAAGGCGATGCTGAAAGTTATGCTAATGCCCTTTTTATGGTAGGTTACAGCTACTATGAAATAGGTGATTATGATAAGGCAACTGCTAAACTTAAAGAAGCGGTAAAAGCATTAACCGCTCCTCTTCTCCAAAGAGCTTGTGTAGCAGCTATAAATGGCTGGGTAGTGCCGCTAAAGCATTAAATGAAAGAGAAAAAGCCATGGGCTATTATAAAAAGGCCCTTGATATAGCCATAGAGCATCAATTAGATAATGAAAGCTATAGAATTGAGAATAATATAGGTATTCTTTATCTGGAGAGCGATCATTTTGACAAAGCCATTGAATCATTCAAAAAGAGTGCAGATAACACTATGGCTCCGAGAGACAAGGCCATTTCCATGGCTAACATTGCCCTCGGATATCAAAAAATGGAGGAGTTTGATGAAGCACTAAAGTACTACCATAAAAGCATGGAGTACTGTGGTAAACTCAGTGGAGATAAGCACGAGTGTGAAATGCAAGCCCTGCAAGGATTTGCAGGAATAGCTTTAGAACGAAACCTATTTGATGAGGCACTAAGTTATAATAAGTCCATCAGAGATTATCAGGAAGAGCGCAATCTGGTGCACGAACTGTTTATCACTTATAACCGCATAGGACTTATTTATGATGGCAAACGCAATATAAAAGGTGCTGTTGAGTATTTTAACAAGGCTATTGCCATAGCTGACAGCCTTCAATCAGAGCTTATACCTTATTTATACGCCAACTTGTCTGTGGCTTATGAAAATGCCAACCAATATAAATTGGCCTTAAAGTACGACAAGGTCTTTCATCATAAAAAAGATAGTATTTCGGCCTTAAAAGATCAAATTAAGCTAGAAAAGCTATTGGCCGATTACGAATTTGATAAGAAGGAGCATGAGATCAGCCTCTTAAAAAAAGAAGGCGAGTTACAAGCCACTTTGTTAGAGAGCAGACAAAATGAAATAAGAAGACAGCACATTATCCGCAATATCGTAATTATAAGCTCCGCTATCATAGCTATAATAGCCTTTATAGCCTTCCGCATTTACAGACAAAAAGTAAAGAATAAAGAGGCTCTGGCATTGAAAAATGAAGAACTTAATAAACAGGAAACACTGGAACTTCTAAGAAAGTATGAACTGAAAACAGTTAAAGCCTTTGTAGATGGACAAGAACGAGAAAAAAAGCGAGTAGCTCAAGAACTGCACGATAACATAGCCGGAAGCCTGGCTGCCATAAAAATGCGAGTACAAAAGCTGCTCACTAATAATGATCAGTTGGCCACTCTCCTGCCTCAAATTGATAGCGTATATAGCGAAGTGCGAACCATTTCGCATCACTTAACTCCTGACAAGGCTACCATTGGCTCACACACTGATTTTATAAGTCATTATTTAAAAAATATTGAGGATGTAGCTCCCTTTGAGCTTAACTTTTATTTTGAGGGAGAGCAACACATTTCATTACTTACTGATAGTATGAAAATAGAGCTGTACAGGGTTATTCAGGAAGCTATACAAAATGCCTCCAAGCATGCCCATGCAGATAACCTTGAAATTCAGCTGATGGTGGGTGAAGAACTGGTTAACCTTATCATAGAAGATGACGGTGTAGGATTCAACCCAGGAGAAAAATCAATGGGCATAGGACTGCGCAATATGAAAAACCGAGTAGAAAATCTTGAAGGAACTTTACATATAGATACTTACCCTAAGCGTGGAACTATCATTAATATAGACATTCCTTTATCAAAACATAAGAATAATTAGGATGGAAAAAATTAGCATAATCATCATAGACGATCATAAAATATTTCTCGAAGGCATCAGCTCCTTATTAGAAGATGTACCTAATTTCGAGATTATAGGCACCGCTGGTAATGACAAAGAGGCCTATAGATTGTTAGAAGAGCATCAGATTAACCTGGTTATCTGTGATATCAGTATGCCTGAGATCAATGGTCTGGATCTATGCGTAGCTATTAAGAAAAAATACCCTGATACCAATACGCTTATCCTCAGCTCTCATGGTGATATTCAGTCCATAAGTCGTGGAGTAAAATATGAAGTTGATGGCTATCTATTGAAAAATACAGCTAAAGACGAATTGATAAAGGCCATTGAAACCATCCATAATGGAGGCAACTACTTCTCTAAGGACGTAAAAGACCTTTATATTAAAAATGCCTTTGAGCGAAAAAGCCTTCCTGAGCAGCCTCGTTTAAGCAAAAAGGAAATAGGAATACTACGCCTAATTGCCGAAGAGTATACCACTCAGGAAATAGCCGATAAAATCTTTATCAGCCAAAATACGGTGAATACGCATAGAAGAAATCTGCTTACTAAGCTGAATGTTAAAAATACAGCAGGACTGGTTCGTTATGCAGTAGAAAATCAGTTATTAGATTAATTATGCTTAAAACCACCTGCTGGCCTAATGCTTAACAAGATACCACTGGTATTATTAAGTTCTTCTGGTTGATTTTCATTGAGCCCTAAATCAAAATAATATACTAATCGCATAGATTTACCCAGGTGCAGCGCTGTGGTGAAATTTAGCCCTTTGGCGGTTTGGTAGCCTGCGCCTATTTCAAACAGGTTGTTAAATTCAACTATGGCATTGGTATCAAATTGCATAGGGGCTCCTTCTACATTTCTCACCAAAAGGGCCGTTTTCAAAAATGTCTTATGATTAAGTGCTGTTTTATAACCTCCCTGCAGGTAATAATGGTTTTGCATGTTTAAATCTCCTTCGCTGAAAAAGGAATGATATAACCTTGGAGAGGAAATACCCAAATAAAAATTTCTGCAACTAAAAAACAAACCTACGCCAAAGTACGGTACTGTTTCATTAATATTGCTGGCGAAGTTAGGATCATCATACATGCCCAGGCTTAGCAGGTCTTCTCTTACATTGCTGAAACCCGCTTGCAGGCCAAATGACAATACTTTAGGATAGAAGCCATTGCTAGTATACGAGTTTTTGTTTTGAGAAATCAGCTTATAAGCATAACTCACATAAACATCAGTGGTAGAAGTGACTCCTATTTTATCATAAGCCAGTCCGCCACCTAAGCCCATGTTTTTTCTATAACCGGGCAGTAATCCGTTTACCGTAGCATTAATATACTGCGGAGCTCCATCAACATGTGGAATAGATGAGCCTGCCCCTAAAGAGACATCAGTAACTCCATAATACCCGCTATATGCCGGGTTGATGGTCATCATGCTATAAGTATAAGTAGATAAGGCTGGCCTTTGCTGAGCCCAACTGGTATTGGAAAGAAATAGAAAAAATGCCAGTAACGAAAAAATGTAAAGTCTCCTCATTTAATTAGGTTTTCAAGTAAATCAAATACAAGGAAGACATGAGCAGCGTCGTTACTATTAGCAGTACCAGTCTTTAAACATGTTGCTTGAGTCATCCTATTCTGTTTTAATAAGAAAGCTCAAAACTAGATATACGCTTACTCTAATAAATCACCATAAATAAGTATAAAGTAAAATCATTAATAATAGCAAAGGGCAAAAAACACAAAAAGCAGCCTTGTGAGCTGCTTTTAAATGATGGGTGATATTAAGCCTCCATTAAGATGGCATTTTAATAATAGCTTTAATAGTAGTGCCTTTTTCAGCATCTTCTACCGCCTTATTAAATTCTTCGAACTCATAGTATTTAACGAGTTTATCAAAAGGGAATAACCCTGCTTTGTATAGTTCTATGAGTTTCGGTATGTAAACATCAGGATTACTATCTCCTTCATTTACAAATGAAATGCTCTTACCTGTTTGAATTACCGGAGCATCGAGTTCTAATTTTTCAGCTGCAACCAGCACTATAGTCATGTGACCTTTAATCTTAACGGCTCCCATGGCATCACTGATCACGGCGTTTCTTCCGGTGGTGTCTAAACCATAATCAAGCCCTTTAGGAGCTATTTCTGAAAGCACATAATCAGATATTTTCTGGTCTTTACTGTTAATGGTATGCGTAGCGCCTAGTTCTTTAGCCAGTTCCAATCGGCTATCATGAATATCTGCAGCTACAATGGTGGTACAACCTGCCAGCTTAGCCGCCATAATAGCACTAAGACCTACAGCCCCTACTCCTACTACCACTATGCTATCTCCAGGTCTTGCGTTTAAGAAATTAAGTACTGTACCACTACCGGTTTGGAATCCACAACCCAGAGGCCCAAGGAGCTCAATAGGCACGTCTTTATCTACTTTTACTACATTATTTTCTTTAACTAATGAGTAATTAGCAAAAGATGACTGGCCAAAGAAGCCTGATCCCATTTCTTTACCTTCATGGTTATGATATGGGCAGCTACCATCATGCTTATGTCCGCCAAAGTTAAGCTCCATAAAGTTCAGACAATAAGCGGGGTGTCCTTCTACACAATTTTCACATTTACCGCAACTAGCCGGAGCCATTACTACATGATCTCCTGCCTCTACTTTGGTAACAGCGCTTCCTACTTGCTCCACTATTCCTGATCCTTCATGACCAAATACCGCTGGCTTAGGAAAAGGGAAATAGTCATCACGCATAATCAAATCGGTATGACAGATACCCGTGGCCACTACCTTTACTAAAATATCGTTAGGGCCAAGTTGCTGATCTAATTGAATGTCTTCAATGTTAAACCTACCTCCTGTCTCGTTTATTACTGCTGCTTTCACATTCATTGTTGTAACATTAATTTTTCCATAAAACTAACTTAAAATACGAAAAAGCCACAGAACAGTTCATTAAATAATGTTAATAATCACTAAATGCTGCATAGAAAACTGACGACTACCTATCATCTAATGAAAAAACTAGAAATATTTTAATAATTGGGATGAACTTCTTTTTTTGAACTGAGCAAACTTCTTTGTTGGATAGTAAAGCAGTGCAAACAAGATAAAACTGATCACCCATACTTGCCATACATGATCTACACCAAAGTAGCTTCCATGATTTATACCGAATACGGCCACACAGATCTGATATATAATTAGCAATACATACAAATGAATAATATAGAAAAACATAGGGGCTGATCCATATGTCCTTAATATTTTAGACCACTTGGAGCTTGAATGCATTTTCTCAAACCCCAGAAGAAGAAACATACCAATACCCAAAGTCAGCAGTATAAAATCAAGTGAAGGAGGATATTTGGTATAATTAAGAAAGTCCATGACTGTGAACATGAAGCGCTCATGAATCACCCAGTCTTCAGTTTCCCCATAAAGATTAAAGCCCCTCAAAATAAAAAGGAGAGCAAATAATAGTGTTCCAATCATTATGAGGTATTGATGCCTTTTTTTCGGTTTTAAAGCCGCGTTAAATAATGGCCCTGCAAAGTATCCTAAGGCTATAACGCCTATCCATGGTAACACAGGATATGAAACTTTAACATTCACGGCCCCGTCCGCAATCAAGTAGCCTCTATCATGCAGAATAGTCCATAGGAAATAGCCGCTTTCTTCTGGTTGAAAATTAATATGAGTAAGTGCATTATGTCCGAACACTATTATAAAACCTAACAAACCAATACACCATCTTGGCAATTTACTTAAAATGGAAAGCGCAATCATACTCAGCCCAATGGCCCAAATAACCTGCAAGTAGACCGTGTGATATGCTCCAAACCAAGAGAAATTAACTACAGTAACCTCAACTAAAATAAGAAAAAGGCCTCTTTTTAGTAGAAATGAGGAGGCAGAACGCGGTTCTTTATTTAATGGGTGCGCATAAAGCCAAGCAGAAAGACCTGTAAGAAAAACAAAAACTGGTGCGCACAAATGGGCGGAAAGGCGCGTAAAAAATAAGCCCGGATCTGTGCTTTCTACATCCATAGGATCGAGCACCTGCTGATGCAAGAAAAAGCGTTCCCTAGTATGATCTACTAACATAATCATCATCACTAATCCTCTCAATATATCTATTGAAGAGATTCTACCACCGCTTTTTAATTCTCTTTCCATTTGTATTAAAGTATGATTTTAGCGAATTCGTTGCGTATTGCTAAAAGGAAGTGCAAAAGTAGTTCAATTTTATGTAAATGCAACATTGATGCGTATAGAATTATATCAGGATACATTCCTTCCACAAGTAAAATGACCTCATTGGGTACTAAGATTGACTAACATCTTTAATATTATCATAGGATTTTCTGTCTAACTTTGCGCCCTCAAAAACTAATCTCTATGCCCAACCCCAGAATCATGAGTCCCGGTGAAAATGGGAATGTTATTAATGAATTTGGTTTACCAGAACAACCTCCCAAAGGCTGGACATTTCTGCCTGCAGGCGATGCGGCTGTAACCCGAAAAGTTACTGCTAAAGGAGATTTCTGGAGGGTACAGGTAAAGAAAGGCAGACGAATACAGTCATTGGGAATTTGGGCTCCGGCTGAACATATTGCTGAAGCCAAAAAAGCGGTAGATGCCATGCGAGCTGCTCCTGATTACGAAAAGAAAAAGGCAAGCGCTGCCAAGTCGAGAGACAAGAAGCAGGCGGCTTATAAACTAGAATTTGAGCAAGCGGTCAAAAAACATCTGAATTTTCATTCTAAATATAAGGCCTTTGAATCAAAAATGGCCCACTTGGTTACGGAACATGCTATTCCTGTAGGCAGTGGCACTGTGGCTCGCACCGCCATGATTCCTATAGAAGAAAGGGCTGGCAAAGCTGTTATCGCCTGGATGCGCCATAAAACCACTAACTATGATAATATGAAAATTGCCCGGGTAAAAGGTGAAAGAAGAGCTGTGAGAAGGAAGCTGGCTCAAGGCTCGTTTAAGATTCTCAACTCCTATCGTAGAGGTGATGATATCGTTGAAGGCTGCTTGCTTAACAAAGTACTAAGTAAGGCTTAATTCAAGATATAGAATAAGGTTTGAATTAGAGAATCATTGAATAACGAATCATTAAAATATTAATATTCAGTTAATTATGAATTCTTTTTACTGATCACCCCTTTCTTAATTTCCTTTTTCGGCCTCTCTCCTCTTAAATGAATAATCAGGCCATCAAGAAAATTTCTTAAGATCTGGTCGCCAGCTTCTACAAACTTCGGGTGATCTTCACTTCTAAACATATCGCCCAGAGCCCCCTTAGTTATTTTGAAATCTACCTTTTCCAGTATTTCAATAATTTGTTCATCTCTTAGTTTGTGGGCTACTCTTAGTTTTTTAAGTATATCGTTATTAGTAAGCATAGATATGTCTGAATTGAGGCGCAAAGTTATGATTTTTTATGGTCAATGCGCAGACATTCAGGGAAAGTGCCATCAGATGAATAACTCAAACATATCTTTATCTTCTTCATCATAAAAAAGCATAGGAGCCATCAGTTTTTTAATTGCTGCATCCAGGTTAGTATAGTTAGACTGTGGAATATGCACTGGTATTTTATAAAGCCGTTCATCTTTCTTATCAAAAGGGCAAGGTTCTTTAGCATTATAGAGATAAGGAATCAGGGTTGAATTACAATTTAAGGCGATTCTATCAAATTCATAGTCTTCAAACAAGTCTGTAAGAGTGATATTAATATTCTCAAAAAACTCCGTGGTAGCCGCCAGCCGCACACGTGAACCTGCTCTTGATTTCCCCTTTTTATTTAAATATTTGATTTGACTAAAGCCCTGCTTCTTCCGAGTCATATATGCCGAAAAGGTAGTGTGATAATCATTTTCCTTACCTTCCATAATACAAATGGCAGCATAGCCAGATTCTATACTTACATAAAGCACCGTAGCCAATTCATCTAAAACTCGTAATTGGTCATTAATTACAAGATGCAATGGCAAGCGAACAAAGCCTACTCTATCAAAATTTTCATCCTTGAGGTGAATAAGGTGCTTCTTGAAATCATATTCATAATGAGGGAAACCACTCCTGATTTTTAGAAATATTTCCTCAAATGGAATATGATATAAATTGATAGTTTTCAGTTCATGCAAAGCAGTATGGTTTTAAAACAGAGAACAAGTGTAAGCTATTTTTTGTGAATATTTAGTTTGTGAATTCTAAATAACAAAAAGTTGCGCTATAAGATTTGATGAATTGATATTCTTCTTATTAAGAATAAGCGGTTATGCTTCAGGAATAAGGAATTTGATTATAATCATTACAGTGGCATCGTCACCTTCCCTATCTGGTAATTACGAGGAAGATATGACGAAGTAATCTCGGAGCTATGGAAAGCGGACTGCTCTGGTCTGCAGAAGCTACTTCGAGATTACTTCACTACACTTCGTTTCGTTCGCAATTACCATTATAATACTATCATCATTTACCGTCATCCCTGCCGAAACGAAGTGAAGAGCAGGGATCTCGCTGTTCAGATAGCACTAACCGAACAGTGAGATTCCTGATATCATTGCGCTATGCTCCATGATTCAGGAATGACGGCTTTCAAATGCTATTACAGACACGCCTGAGTTCAGAGGTAATGTAGCTTTTTTGTTACTTTTTTTGATCGATTGCAAAAAAGTAAAGAACCTAAGCTATAGAATGTAGACAGTGGATTAACCAAGCAAACAGCTGTTTGAAAAGCTTTCCTTAAACCAATCAATAGATCTCTCCTACCGATGAGAAGACCCCGGATTTTAGGGAGGAGATTAAGTTAATTCTAATGATGCGTTTAAATCCAAGCTTACGCTGTTACAAATAACACTACCTCTTCTTCTTATTCTGATTTTTATCTCCTCTGGTTTTAGGCTTCTTATACTTAGCTGCTATTTTTGCTTTGTAAGAACTGCCTGAGTTTACTTTCATATTTTTAGGCTTCTTCTCAGCATCTTTTACCTTAGTCTTTATTTTATTGTGCTTTCCATAGCTACCTTGTTTTTCTTTTGGTCGCTCTTCAGGTATTAGCTCATGATTAATGGTTACTTCTTCGGGAAACTCTAACTCTTCAATTCTTAAGCCCATCAGGTGTTCTATGGCTTCTTTTTCTGTAATTTCCTGATCGGTATAAAAAAGTATGGCCTCTCCTTTTTCAGAAGCTCTACCTGTTCTACCAATACGATGCATGTAGTTCTCAGGGAATTTTGGCGTATCCATATTAATCACATGGCTCACTTTCTGAAAATCCAATCCACGCGCAATCACGTCAGTAGCTACTAGTACACGCAACGCCCCACTTTCAAACTCTTCTACGGTTCTGAGCCTATGATTTTGTGTTTTATTAGAATGAATAACGCCAATGCCTGACCCTACATTTTCTCCCAGCTTTTCGTGTAACAGATCGGCCAATCTCTTGCTGGAAACAAAAACAAGGACTTTACTATAAGTTGCCTTATCATGCAGCAAGTCGGATAATAAGTTGATTTTTGTGTTAAAATTCAAAACACGATAACACGTCTGTGAAATGTTCTCTAAGGGCGTACCACTAACAGCTACGGTTAATTGCTCTGGCAGATGGAAGAAATCCTTTATCAGCTCATCCACTTCATCAGTCATGGTAGCTGAAAACATAATATTCTGACGTTTAGAAGGCAGTAGTTCAAACAAACGGTTAATCTGTGTTCTAAAGCCCATATCCAGCATCACATCTACCTCATCTATCACCAGTTTTTTTGTCTCCTTCATGCTTACCGCACGAGCCAGCATGAGGTCGTACAGTCGACCGGGAGTAGCTACAATTACATCTTGTCCTTCGGCTAAGGCTTCTTTCTGCAACCTGATATTAGATTCACCAAATATGCCTAATGTTCTGATAGTGATATAAGTAGTCAAGCTCTCAATGGCAGCAACCACCTGAGTGACCAGCTCACGAGTGGGCACTAATATAAGCACCCTTGGGTTTGGACTCTTTGAGAATTTTAAATCCTGAAGCAACGGCAGCAGATAGGCCAAGGTTTTACCTGTACCCGTTTGAGAAACCCCTACTACATCTTTTCCTGCAGCAATTACAGGAAAGGCCTTCTCCTGGATTTCAGTTGCTTCCGTAAAACCTAATTCATCAATTGCATTGCGCAACTGATTATTGATTTTAAATTCATCAAAATTCATGTCGTTCTCTTTTGGCAAACTACAAAGCTAAAGATTTTGATGGTTTATTAGATGAATTCAGTTGAAGGATTGCGTTATTACTCCATTAGCTGGTAGAGGTGGTTGGTAAGGAATTACCGTCAATGCAGTTGAAGCTAAAAAAGGCATTTTAATAGACTGGAAACAGTAAGCGATATTGGAAGCCAAACCTTCCCTATCTGGTAATTACGAGGAAGATATGACCAAGTAATCTGGGAGTTGTGGAAAGTAGGCTGCACAGGAAAGCAGAAGCAACTTCGAGATTGCTTCACTGCACTTCGTTGCGTTCGCAATTACCATTATAAGTACTATCATCATTTACCGTCATCCCGGCCGCAACGAAGTGAAGAGCCGGGATCTCGCTGTTCAGATAACACTAACCGAACGGTGAGATTCCTGATATCATTGCGCTATGCTCCATGATTCAGGAATGACGGATTTCAAATACTAATACAGCTACGCCAGCACTCAGAAGTAATGTAGCTTTTTTTGTTACTTTTTTGATCGATTGTAAAAAAGTAAGGAACACAAGCTATAGAATATAGACAGTAGATTATAAAAGCAAGAAGGTGCTTGAAGAACCTATCTTAAACCAACAAATAAACCTCTCCCGCTGGCGAGAAGACCTTAGGTTTTGTTTAGAGGCTATATTTTTATATAATGTAAAAACTTCGTTCTTACGGGAGGTAAATCCAATAGAAGAAGCCTTAATTTACTAAAAAGCTACTTCAGAGGTGTCCTGTAACTCTGATGGGCACATGCCAAATTCCTTTTTAAAGCATTTAGAAAAATACGATGGATTCGAAAATCCTGTTTTATAAGCTATCTCAGCAATATTATCTTCATGGAGCATCATTAGCTCTTTAGCTCTATGTAGCCTTACTGAAGATATGAGCTGATTGGGAGATTTATTAGTGATGGCTTTGAGCTTACGCTGAAGTTGTCTTTCGCTAATGCCTACTTCTCTACATAGCATCTCTACACCAAACTGCTCATTGCTCAGGTGGGTATCAATAGTCTCCAGAACATCCTCTAGCAGAGATTCATTTTGTGCATTTACCTGAGTTTGCTTTTGAACTTGTGAGTTTCTTATTCCAGGCTGATCAGTAATCATGTACAATGAGAGCTGATCTTGAAGATCATTTCTATGTATGGTTTTGTAAGGCGCGAAGTGCAAACCGGCTCCTGACAGCAAAAATTTCACGGCCTGAGTAATTAAAATTTGATTAGGTAGAGCCTGTTGCAATACAAGCTCTATAAAAGACTGAGTTTTTCCACTTAAAAATAACGCTTCATTTACAGCGGCCTCTTTAATATGAATGCCAATAGCCAATTTAACACCAATACCTCTCATTGCTTCCATTATGGCCAGACTGCAGTGGGTGCCTTTACTTGGTCCATCGAAAGTAGCCACAAAGGCCTCTTCACCAAAATCAATAATATTCCCTCTGTATCGACTCACTATCTGACTAATAGCACTTTCCATCTGAGTTTTTAGATCTGGCGGACAACTATAGTGAGCAGCTACTATGGTAAATAGGCGCTCTTCGTAGTTAAGGCCTGTATTAAGTTCACCCATAAAGGTGTACATTTCTCTAAGGATTTCGCGGGTATTTCCTGCCCAGAACAGATGATCATTACCTTCAAACTCTACCAGCTTCGCCCCTTTTATTCTATTAGCTATAAACCGGCCCTCTTCTATTTTTACATCTATATCATGTGTTCTTTGCATGAGTAAAGTAGGTACCTTGATAGAATCCAGAATATCAATAATATCGACATCAGTATTCATTTTAGTGAGCACCATAGCTGCACTTGGACTGGCTCCTGACCTAAAATAGTTAGCCAACCATTCCATGAAGGCCATATCATTAGCCCTTGACGGTGCCAGGGAATCTAAATACATACCACCGCTTCCCCAGCTGGTTTCAATCATGTCATATACTTTTTGACGCTCTTCATCAGTGGGTGCCCACGGATATTCAGGTGCATATCTTCGCTTAGCAAACACGCCAAAGGTGATCAGTGCCAGGGTTCTTTGAGGATAGGTAGCTGCAAAGAGTGCGGAGACAGAACCACCCTCGGAATGTCCAAATAAAACGGCCTTTTCTGATCCTATGGCATCCATAACCGCTCGTATGTCATCCATTCGTTCTTCCAAAGTAGAGAGCTCTACTACCCTGTCTGATAAGCCGGTGCCTCGCTTGTCAAACAATACTACTCTATACATTTTGCCGAGTTCGGTAAGGAAATTAACCAACTCCGGACAAGCCCACATCCAATCAATGTTAGATACCCACCCGGGAATATATACCAGATCAACCGAACCTGTACCAAATACCTGGTAGGCAATGTTTATTCTGCCACTTTTGGTGTATTGTGTAGCCGGCTTTCTGCTAGAACCAAACTCTGAATAGGTATGATTATAAGATTGGGCTTCTGAGGTATTAGAATCAAAAAATGAGCTAAGCATAAAACAGATTTAGTTGGTATTAAAAAGTCTTGAATGTAGATGGAGAGGTAGGAAATGGCAATGAATAAATAGCTCAAGGTGTAATATTCAAGGTTGGAAGAGATTATTTACAACTGAAAGTTTAGCTAAATTAAT
The DNA here is from genome assembly GCF_021389955.1 of Fulvivirga maritima. Taxonomy (NCBI): domain Bacteria; kingdom Pseudomonadati; phylum Bacteroidota; class Cytophagia; order Cytophagales; family Fulvivirgaceae; genus Fulvivirga; species Fulvivirga maritima. The sequence continues at coordinate 5,124,849 of NZ_CP089980.1, read as the reverse complement.
TAACTCAAGTAAAGTTTATTATCTTTTGTTTAATTATACATCAAAATATCTCTATTTTAAGTTTGTTTTCAGCTGTATGGAAATAGGTTAGAATGGCTAGGGAATATTAGTAACCTTGTCTATTTTTGAAGCATATATAATTTAGGGCATTATTTCATATCCATTTTTAAACAATTCAAGTGCGTGATTTACTTATTTTCATTCTACTTTCTTACACTTTACCCCTTCATGCTCAGTCTGTAACAGATTCTCTAGATCTTGTATTACAGCAAGATACCCTCTCCTCAACACAACGCATAAAAACACTCAATCGGCTTTCTGAAGAAACGCTTGGCTCAGATAGTCTCACCTTCCTATCAGCCAATGAAAGAGCTATTTTATTATCTGACACCTATGAGTACACTGAAGGACTGGTTGATGCTCAAATACTAAAAGCCACCTACCTACAGAAAAAAGGTCGATATGAAGAAGCGCTGGAATTATGTAGCCGTGCTATAAATACAGCGAAAACACACCAATACATGAAAGGACTAATTAGTTCTTTATCAAAAAACGGAGAGGTTTTAAACAAAGTGGGCAGTTTTAAAGAAGCATTAGCATCACTAAGGCAAGCATATATTTTGGCCGATGCCCTAGATGACTTTAAAGCCCTCGCCTCCATTTCTAACATAACAGGTATTAGCTACTACCGGTTAGGACAATTAGATTCGGCCATTATATATTACCAAGCGGCTCTAACCAGTCAAAATAAGCTAAGCGACTCTCTGGACATAGCCGGAGCTCAAATCAACTTAGGCGGTGCATATTATAAAAAAGGCGATTTTAAGAATGCTCTTTCACAGTTTAAGTCAGCCACGGATATAGCCTCCAGTCTTAATAACAACACATATTATGCTGCTGCTATAAATAATCGTGGACTCATATACTGGCGACTAGGCAACTATGATAAAGCCACTGCCGACTTTGAAGAGTCCCTGGCTTTGGCCGAAGCTAATGACAATAAACCCACCATGGCTTTCTGCCTGGCTAATCTGGGAATTATAGCTCAGGAACGAGCCAATTACCCCGCCTCGCTAGAGTTCTATCTAAAAGCCGTACAGATGAGAAAAGAAATGCAAGATTCAGCCGGCTTGGCCACCAGCTATTATAATCTTGGCCTATTATTTAAAGAATGGAAAGATGACTCCATGGCTTTCAGTTATTATGATAAGTCGCTCCAACTTAGAAAGACCATTGGAGATTTAGATGGCCAGGCCTCTGTGTATAATTCTTTAGGAGAGTTTTTCTATGATAATAAGCAATATAAAAAGTCACAAAATGCCTTTAAAAAAGCACTGGTTTTAAACCAAAAAATTGGCAATAAAACCAAGGCTATAGAAACCTATCTAAGAACGGGAAAACTCTACCTGATTACTGATAAAATGGATTCAGCCTTCTACTTTCTTCAGAAAAGCCTCTCGTTATCTCAAGAGGTAGGTCTACAATCATTAGGTGCTGAAGCTAATTTTGCCATAGGCGAATATTATCAAAAATCAAATAACTATATAAAGGCTCTTAATTACCTGAAAAAGAGTTTACACTTTGCTCAACAGGAACACCTTAAGGAACTAGAAAGCAAATGCCATAAGTTGCTGTCTGAAGTGTATATGCAAAAGGGAGATTATAAAAATGCCTATGCTTCGCTTCAAAACCATGTAATTCTTAAAGACAGCATCTTTAGTGATGAAATAATAAGAAAAACCAGTCGTATAGAGGCCAGTTACGCCTTTCAAAGAGAAAAGGATTCGTTGAATTTTGAAAGACAGCGTGAACAAATGGCCTATGAATCAGAAATACAACAAGAGAAAGATCGAAGACAGTGGCTGTTTCTGGTTATTTTCATTATAGTGGTCTTGGCCGGCATTCTGGCCTACTTACTATTAGATAAGTTTAAGAAAAATGAAGTATTGCTTAAGCAGAAAGAAGATCTGGATAAGGCACTTTCCATCAATAACCGCTTCTTTTCAATAGTATCTCATGATTTAAGAGGCTTTGTATTAGATTTCATAAGTATTAGTGGAATTTTGCTTCATTATACCAAAACCAAAAAAATGGATCAGATATTAGACTTGGGAAGTAATATGAAGCGCTCTTCGCAAAATATGCTTCATCTGCTTGATAACCTACTGCATTGGTCGCTCACTAAAGAATATAAATTTCCCCTCAAAAAAAACCGAGTAGCTCTTAACGATATACTCACAGAGACCGTAGAGTTATTCAAGACCTCAGCTGAAAACAAAAGCATTAGCATCAAATTTCAGACAGAACCTGATCTATATATACGTGGTGATGAAAATGGGCTAAAGACCGCTTTTAGAAATATAGTGAACAATGCCCTTAAGTTTAGCGAACCAGGTAAAGCCATCAATGTGAAAGCTTGTACTACTAATAATAAGGTGATTATTGAAATAGCCGATCAAGGTGTAGGCATGAGCATAGAAAAACTGGATGAGTTACGTGAACTTAAAGCTACTCCTATCGCGGGTACCAGAAATGAAAAAGGCGTTGGGCTTGGTATGCGTCTGATTGTGGAGTTTGTACAAAGAAATGAGGGCGAACTACATATTGGCAGCCACCTCGGAGTGGGAACCACTATTTCATTATCTTTTAACCAATTAATAATTAACCGACCAGCAAAGAAACATGAACACACTGAAAGTATCGATTATTGAAGACAACTTTGAAGAGCTGGAGCACTTAAAATCGTTACTCAATAAGTGTACCCTGGTTAATTTTGAGGTTAAAAATGAAATTAACAGCCTTAAAGGTGCTGTTGAATACTTTAATAGTGAACCTGATATAGACCTGGCTTTCCTTGATATTCAGCTTCCTGATGGCACCAGCTTTGACCTTTTCAAACAGTTTGATCTTTCAACACCTGTCATTTTCACCTCTTCATATGATCATTATGTATTGCAGGCAATTAAAGTCAATGGCCTCGATTATTTAGTGAAGCCTGTTATAGAAAAGGAGCTGGACGGAGCCATTCAAAACTTTCTTAAGCTAAGACAAAAAAGTAAGAAATATGAACTAGACGAAATCAGAGCCATAGTAAGTTCTTTTGTACCAAAAGCTTACAAATCGAGCTTTCTGGTGAATTATAAAAGCAAAATGCTGCTAATAGATGTAAATGAAGTCGCCTATTGCTATGTGAAAGAGAAAGGCACCTTTCTGGTAACGCATAGTGATCAGGAGTATTTGGTAGATTACTATTTAGACCAACTGGAAGAAGAATTGGATCCCAGTCAATTTTACCGTGTAAACAGACAGTTTTTAATGTCGAGATCGGCCATTAAAGAAATAGAAAATTACTTCAATGGCCGTTTATTCATATCAGTAGCTCCTGCGGTGGAAGAAGCTATCACTGTTAGCAAAAAGAAGGTATCTCATTTCAAAAAATGGGCTGACTCATAATCAAAGTGACGGCTTGGCTTTTCTGCTTCTTCTTTTTCAAGGTGCGGAGAGGCTGAGTGAGTATGAATCACCTGAGGCAGCCCGCTATTATCTGCACCTTCCAGGTAAGTGGGCAATGCTCCAATACCCAAAATCAACAAGATAATGATCACTTTAATGATATTATCCAAATAAACATTTTTCATTATTGCAATAGGAGTTAGTTTTTGATCATGCAAAATTAATAGGCTCATCTTCAGAGCACTACTCCTATCCCGCCAATGAATATCACAATACCGACAACCTTAATGGTTTACACAAATTGAAAAAGTATTTTAAAAAGAAAAGACACCCCGTTAGAGTGCCTTTTCAAATCTATTAAAAGGATTCTTTACTTATTAAGAATCATCTCTTCTTAGGTCAAGCCAGAAACAGTTTCTTATTTCAGGTCAAACCTATCTGCGTTCATTACTTTATGCCATGCTTTAACAAAATCTTTAACAAACTTCTCTTGAGAGTCTGCACAAGCATATGCTTCAGCTACTGCTCTTAATTCAGAATTAGATCCGAATATAAGATCAACCCGACTACCAGTCCACTTCACTTCACCAGTTACTCTATCTTTACCTTCAAACTCTAATTCGGCATCAGATGTCTTAGCCCAGGTATTTTTCATGTTGAGCAAATTCACAAAAAAGTCATTGGTAAGTTGCCCCGGCTTATCAGTAAAAATGCCTCTCTTAGAACCATCATAATTGGCTCCAAGAGCTCTCATACCTCCTACTAATACTGTCATTTGTGGTGCAGTAAGGCCTAACAACTGAGCCTTATCTACCAACATTTCTTCTGCTGAAGTAGATATATGATCCTGATTCCTGAAATAGTTTCTAAAACCATCAGCGTTAGGCTCCAATATGGCGAATGCTTCCTCATCAGTTTGTTCCTGCGTGGCATCTGTTCTTCCTGGTGAGAAAGGCACTTTCACCTCATAGCCAGAATCTTTAGCAGCCTTTTCTACCGCAGCAGCACCACCAAGTACTATTAAGTCAGCCATAGACACCTTCTTGCCGCCAGATTGAGCCGCATTAAACTCCTTTTGAATAGCTTCATATTTCTGCAATACTTTAGCTAGCTGCTGAGGGTTGTTCACTTCCCAGTCTTTCATAGGAGCTAGTCTGATGCGAGCACCATTGGCACCGCCTCGTTTATCTGAATTTCGGAAGGTAAAGGCTGAAGCCCAGGCCGTAGTTACCAGCTCCGAAACAGTAAGACCAGAATCCAATATTTTAGATTTCAGGCTAGCAATATCATTATCATCAATCAGCGGGTGATCCACTGCAGGAACAGGGTCTTGCCATAGCAGTTCTTCTTCTGGCACCTCAGGACCAAGATATCTGGATAGCGGTCCCATGTCTCTGTGCGTAAGCTTAAACCATGCTCTGGCAAATGCATCAGCAAATTCCTTAGGGTTTTCATAATAATGCCTTGATATTTTCTCGTAAGCCGGATCTTCCTTCAGTGCCAAATCAGTAGTAAGCATAAAAGGTGCATGCTTCACACTCGGATCATGAGCATCAGGAACAGTGCCAGCCCCTGCCCCATTTTTAGGCTTCCATTGGTGCGCTCCTGCAGGGCTTTTACTCAATTCCCACTCAAAGCCGAATAGATTCTCGAAGAAGTTATTACTCCATTGTGTAGGTGTAGTAGTCCAGGCACCTTCCAGGCCACTGGTAATAGTGGAGCCTGCATTACCGGTACCGAAAGAGTTCTTCCAGCCCAAGCCTTGCTCTTCTATGCTGGCTCCTGCGGGCTCCAGGCCTACATATTCACCGGGATCAGCCGCACCATGTGTTTTACCAAAAGTATGGCCACCTGCTATCAAGGCTACCGTTTCTTCATCATTCATGGCCATACGCCCAAAAGTCTCACGGATATGATCCGCTGCAGCTACAGGATCAGGATTACCATTTGGGCCTTCAGGGTTAACATAAATAAGCCCCATATGTGAAGCTGCTAATGGATTTTCAAGGCTACCATCTTCGTACCTTTTCTCATTACCCATCCATTCGGTTTCTGCACCCCAGTAAATATCATCTTCAGGCTCCCAGACATCTTCTCTACCACCAGCAAAGCCAAAAGTAGGTAACCCCATAGACTCAAGAGCGCAGTTACCTGCTAAAATCATAAGGTCAGCCCAAGAGATTTTGTTTCCATATTTTTGTTTAATAGGCCACAAGAGTAAGCGAGCTTTATCCAAGTTAGCATTATCAGGCCAACTATTTAAGGGTGCAAACCGCTGACTACCTGAAGAGGCACCACCACGACCATCTGCAATTCTATAGGTTCCGGCACTATGCCAAGCCATACGAATGAAAAAAGGCCCATAATGACCATAATCAGCCGGCCACCATTCTTGTGAATCAGTCATCAGCTGAAATAAGTCTTCTTTCACTGCCTTGAGGTCAAGGCTTTTAAAAGCTTCAGCATAATCAAAATCCTCATCCATAGGATTAGATAGATGAGAATTCTGATGCAAAATTTGTAAGTTAAGCTGGTTAGGCCACCAATCGCGATTTTTAGTGCCGGTACCTGCAGTGTAATGCAGCGATCCATTCATAAACGGACACCGACTGGTTTCATTAGTATCCCATACAGGACTATCAGAACCATTTTTGTTTTCGTAGCTATCCATAAGTGTAGTATTAGATTTAGAAATATTTATGATTGAACTTCAGTTTAAATGATATCATGAAATTACTCATTTATCTACCTGGAAGCCAGTATTATTGATTTAAAAAACCTATGGTCATATAGAGTAAAATTATATGGTTATCACTAACCCCAACTTCATACGTAGGCTACTTAAGGCATTGCTTTAACCTTCTGATTTTTATTTTACTTTTGCACTATTGTGAAAACAGGAAGTAATGCCATATTCGCCACCTTCGATCCTTATCCATCTTATAAGGGTTCGGCCATTCATATTGAAAAAGTTACTGAGCTTATGGCCTCTAAGTTTCCAAAAACTTTAGTGGTAAGCCTGAAAAAGCACACTGATAAACCTCTGGCGCCAGGCTTGCAGCACCTGGAATTTGAAATGGAGGAATCGAATTATTTGAAGAGAGCTCAAGCTTATTCTGCATGGCTTGATGATATCCTGGAAAAAGAACATCAACTGGAAGTAGGTCATTTCAGAGATGTTTGGAGTGGCATCCCTATTTTGAAAAGACCACATATTACCAGCATTTTCGAAGTGAACGGTCTGCCCAGTATAGAGCTACCAAGCAGATATCCTTACATTGGCGAAAGCACTATAGAAAAGATCAAAGTCCTGGAAGATGAATGTCTTCATAAATGTCAACTGATTATTTGTCCTTCAGAGACTATTAAAAAGCATTTGATTAAAAGGAAGGTGTTGGCCGAAAAAATCCATGTGGTTTCTAATGGAGCGGACATCCCGGCACCTCTGAATAAGCCGGTTGGTTTACCTGATGAATACCTGGTGTACTTCGGTGCTTTACAGCCCTGGCAAGGTGTAGATGTGCTACTCAAAGCCATGCAATATTTGCAGGACAAACCTGAGTTAAAACTAGTAATCTGTTCATCTCACAAGCCCAAATTTGCGAGGCCGTTTATTAAGTTGGCAGAAAAGCTATCCGTAAATGATCAGATTCTATGGAAGTATCAATTGCATAAAGATGAACTGCATGAAGTAATACAGCATGCTATGTGCACAGTGGCTCCTCTTACCGAATGTAGTCGTAACTTGGAGCAAGGTTGCTCCCCGCTGAAGATCTTTGAAAGTATGGCCTGCAAAACACCGATAGTAGCAAGTGACCTGCCAGTGGTAAGAGAAATACTTGCTGCAGATAAGGAAGCTAAGTTATGCCGCCCCGGTAGACCAGCCGATCTGGCCCGGTGCATAAGGCTGCTGGCGGATTATCCTGACTTAAGAAATGAGCTAAGTAAAAATGCTTTCGCTAAAATTATTAGCAATTACACTTGGGATCATATAAACAGCACCCTGTCAGCAATTTACGACAACATTTTTAAATTGGTTTTTTAATTTATAAAGCACGTAAAGACTTTTGATTTCCAGAAAAATTGAATTGATTTCTAATATCCAACCTAGTGTCTCATGACTTCTTATTAAGAATTTTTAGACAAGCCTAAAACAAGACATGACGCTTTGTCATGGTTTTTACACTAAGCCAGCTCAATAATTTAAACCATTGATTACTAAGCTTTCCTCTAAAAATCATCTCGTTAAAATGAATATTTTTTAAATTGGCAGCTCAAAGAAATGATTGAAAAGTGACTGACTCGAAATACCAGGAAAAATACAAAAACCTATCTCCCGCACAGCAGGCATTTGTAAATGAAAAGAAAGTGAGTACCACTATGAAAATAGAGAAATGGCTTTCACTTTTAACCAAAATATCGAAGTTTGATAAACGGAATGATGCTATCATAAAGAAGCTCTTAAATTTTTGCATTGCTTTTTATGTACTTACGTTCCTTTCCATATTCACGCTTGCTTTTTTAGGAGGTTCCGCAGCCTACCTGATATTCAGTTTTGCTGCAGTAGCCACCGCCCTACTGCTATACAGAAACAAGCTCAAGAAGAATGATATGAATAACTACTTGCGGCTGTTCTTCATTCCTGTACTGCATGTATTGAAATCTAAAGCTGGTGGAGAAGCTAAATTGTCTGCCAATCTTGATTTTAGAGATCCCAGAAAAGCGCTAAAACCAGTAACCGGAAAAGTAAGAGGTAGAAACATGAAAATGTATTCTCCAAAGTATATTCTAGGCAAACTAAGTATGCTAGATGGCGCCGCGTTAGAGTTTGTTATAGCTGATGACATAAAAGACTTCCGCTGGACTAAAAGATCTGCCAGTGGCAAAACTAAAATTAAGCGTAAGACCAAGTGCATTCACTATTGCTTCATAAAATTAACGCTCCCAAAATCTGAATACCGGTTAAAGCAAGGGACCAATCCAGCCATTACTATAACTGAACATAATGGCGATTATTTAGCTAAATCAAAGATTAAAATCAAAAAAGTAGGCCAAGATCAGGTGCTCGATGTAAAAGTATTTATGGAGACTATGCAGGCTATTTACAACCAGTTTGAGCCACTTAACCCCGCACCTTATCAAGAGCCCAAGCAGGAGCCTGCTCAACCACAGACCGGAGCCACCGCACCAAGAGAGGACTACGATGATGATTTTGCCATGATGGCCATTCCATATATGTGGTATGACAGCCGGTTTGATAACTACGACTATGATAGTTTTGACTATGCTGACTCTGGCGATTATGCCATGGATGATGACTCTGTAACCGCCTTCGATAGCTAAAAAACACACATTTAATGAATAGCAGATGCCTCTGGCTCACAGATAACTACCCCCCACAACGTGGTGGCATGGCTCAGTCTTGCGATAGAATTATCAATGGATTAAGGCAAGCAGGTGTAGAAATAGACATTATCCACTTTACCAGCAAAGAAGGAAAGGCCAAAAAGCAGCAGCAACAAAATGGTAGCTACACCTCCATCCCCTTCTCTAACAGCGAAGCCCATGTGCTGAATGTAGCATGGAATCACATCAAAACATTGCCTCCATTTGACTTTATTGTGTGCTTTGGAGGCTACATCTCCATGACGGGCGCGCCCATTTACAGCCAATGGCTTAATACTCGCTTAGTTACTTTAATCCGTGGAAATGACCTGGATGCAGGCATATTCACCCCACGCAAGAGAGGAATTTTGGAAGATGCCTTACGCCAATCTCAGCTTGTATGCACCGTCAGTAGTGATAAAGCTGATAAAATTACTAAATGGCTCAACCATGCTAATGCACAGTTCGTAGCCAATGGAATAGATTTAAATGAATGGCAACCTACCCATAGCGAAAAGCAGTTTGCTATGGAGTGGAGGAAGACCAATCTTCCCGAAAAGAAGACCGTTTTGGGAATATTTGGTCAACTAAAAGCGAAAAAAGGCCTTGATTTTTTTCTGGAATCAATAAAAAGAACCAGTTGGAGCACCAATGCTCATCTACTTCTTATCGGAGAAACCGAAGAGCATCTGGAAAATTTGCTGGATAGCACAGATCTGACTTATTCGATACTGCCTTTTCATGACCGATATGAATTAATGAAATATTACCTTTGCTGCAACGCTATAGTAATACCGTCTTTTTACGATGGAATGCCTAATGTATTACTTGAAGCCGGAGCCTTAGCAATCCCAGTAATTGGGGCCAGAGTAGATGGAATGGCTGATGTGATTACCAATAACGAAGATGGCCTACTCTTCGAACCTGGAAATGAAGACGACTGCAAAAGAACCTTATACCAGTTTTTCAGAATGCCTGAAGACCAACAAAAAGCGTTGGGTGAAAACCTAAAAAGAACCATAGAAACAAAATACACAGTAGATCATGAAATTGATAATTATAAGAAACTTCTGCTTTAGCGTGATTGCCATGCTACTTATTATTGGCTGCGAAAGCTCCAATAAGTCTGAGGAAAAAGATCAATCAGAAACAACTATCTCCTCTACTCCTATCAATGTTGATACTCCAGAGAGTCAATCTCAAGAATACTACATCAATAGCAAGGAAAACATCTCTTTGGCCACGATCAATATTCAAGATTCTGACATAACACTCCATATAGGAGACCAAACTTTATTCGGAGAGCTTAAGAGAAGCGATAAGAGGAAGTATTATGATCAAGCCGACCAACACCACTACTCAGTGAAATACAAGAGCTCAGAAGGCTTTAAATTGAGAAACAGTGATGAGGAACTCTTATGGAAGGTTAAGATCAAAGATAGCAAGATCAGCATTGCCAATAATGAAGAAATGAATGAAGCCTTTGATATCAGACTTTATGATGACGAGCGTATAAAAGTTAAAAAAGGCGAAGAAGAATTAAATGCCATTCGTTTTGATCGTAATGATGAGTTTTTAAAAGTGGATAATCAATACTTTTTACGAAACTTTAAGCATTCCATGGCATCTGGTGTACTTATGATTTCCGGAATGTCTGAAACTGAGAAATTCATCATTTGCGCTGAAATTCTTAAGCTAAACAAATGATTGCCTTTTATGGCTTTGGAGGTGGCTTCGGTCACCTCACCAGGATAAGCAGATTCATTCAGTCGCAGCAGATTAATGAACCCTACTTAGTACTAACCAGTAACACTGCCGCGACACAGCTTTTCCCAAGAGAAAATATAAAATGGCCACCCTCAGACTTATTATTTACTAAGTCACAAATAAAGCAATGGATTAGCTCCATTATTGAGAAAGAAAATATCACCGATTTTTACATTGACACCTTCCCTTCAGGACTATTTGGAGAGCTTACCCAGGATCTGTTTAATGACATTAATTTGAACCTGCTATGCAGAAGATTGAAGTGGAATGTTTATGAAAAATTAATACAAGAGCCTCTGCATTATTCCACCTGCTTCGTCTTTGAAGAATTAGAAAAGGAGCATCAAAAATACTTACTCGCACACTCAGGTAACATGAAGAAATCAAAACCTTCACTTGAGTTAAACAATCGCAATATACTATATAACAGAAAGTTATGCAATAAATATTGGCTAGTAGTCCATTCCTCAAACCAAGAAGAGGTTCAAGTATTGATTGATCACGCTAAAGATATGGCAATGCTAGAAGGTGCAACTCCAGAGATTCTTGTCGTCACCGATCAACCCATAGAGGACGAGACCACAACCCTACTTCAGCATGAAAACCCAGCAGATTACTATCACCATGCTGAACGGATTTTTACAGCCGCCGGATTCAACACCTGGTATGAATTAGCACCTTACAGGAGCAAGCACACAGCCATTCCATTTCCCCGGAAATTTGATGATCAATTTTGGAGATCCAGGCAATAAAAAAAGCAACTAGCTTCCGCCAGTTGCTTTCCCCTTTTAACTTTCAATTATTACCTTAGTTAAGTCTGTTCCAAAGCAGCTCTGCCACCTTCTCAGAAGAAGCGGGATTTTGACCAGTAATCAACAAGCCATCTTCGACAGCATATGGCGCCCAATCTTCAGCTTTAGAATAAATACCTCCGTTTGCTTTAAGCATATCTTCAACCAGGAAAGGAACCACATCAGTAAGTTGCACTCCTTCTTCCTCACCATTAGTGAATCCCGTAACCTTACTACCTTCTACCAATGGAGTAAGATCTGGTTTTTTTACCAACCTAAATACTCCTGGTGCATGGCAAACAGCAGCAATTGGCTTCTCGTGATTATAAAAAGATTCAATCAGATTGATAGAATGTAAATCTTTAGATAAATCCCAAAGCGGACCATGCCCTCCCGGATAAAATACAGCATCATAGTCAGCTGCATCTACCTCAGATAATTTAAGCGTTTTAGCAAGCAGTTCCTGCGTTTCTATATCCTGATTAAAACGCTCTGTATCTAGCGTCTGAAATTCAGCAGAAGCACTTTTAGGATCAATTGGCGGTTGACCTCCCTTCGGAGACGCCAAAACAATATCAACTCCCCTATCTTTTAAATAATAAAAAGGTGCTGCAAATTCCTCAATCCAAAAACCTGTTTTCTCTCCAGTATCTCCCAGCTGATCATGACTAGTTAATACAAATAATATTTTTATCGTTCTCATCTTTTTACTCTTTAAGTCAACACTATCATTCTTTAAACAAGAATTACCGACACAAAACTAAAGCAAGCTGGTTTATTAAAAATTGATCTATGATAAGAAACTACTTGTTGGCCATTATTTCTTTACGAATTCTACTTAAGCTCTCTGTGGTGATACCTAGATAAGAAGCAATATGATAGTTTTTAACACTCTGCTCTATTTCCGGATAAGTGCTGATAAAATTCTTATACCTCTCTTTGGCTGAAAGCGCCAGATTCCACAAGATACGTTTCTGAAAACTAGCAAAAGCTCGTTCCAACTTCCTCCTAATAAACCCTTCTAACTGGGGAATCTCAGCATACAACTGATCCATGGAGACTTTAGTGATCTCAAATACTTCTGCATCTTGCACACACTCTATATTTAAAGTGGCTATTTCCTCACTAAAGAAAGCGGTATAGTCACTAATCCACCAGTCATTAATAGCGAATTGCAAAGTATGCTCCTTGCCTGCATCATCTACAAAGTAAGTTCTAAGACAGCCTTCAGAAATAAAGTATTGACTCTCCACCTTTTCACCAAAACGTAAGAGATGTTCCCCTTTAACCAACTGCCTTTTTTGAAACCTGGCCAGGATGAAATTCTCTTCATGCTCAGAAAAGGTGACACCCTTAAACGTCTTTAGAACTACAGCATTTTCATCATACATACACTGAACACAAAGTAAAATCAAAATATATTAAACTGAGAATATTAACGCATTTCAACAGCAATTGTTCGGCATGATCCATCCTACAATTTACTTGAGTTTAGCATTTATATAATGCTATATAATAGGTAGTTATGCATTCCATAAAATACACAAAAGTCACAAATCATCCGCCCTCATAGAGAATATCTATCACAATAAAAACAAAAGAAAAGCCCAAGCCTTCCGGCCTGAGCTTCAAAAAAGGGAACGGATTTTCTTTGATTTTTTTCGTTACCTATTCACAGTTGTAATAACAGATGAAGTAGTAAAACCCTCTAGTAAACTACCACCTGTATAGTCGTCTACTTCAGAGTAAAGTCCATCTTGAGCAGTACCCGAAATCACTCCTCCTGTGTAAATATTGTATTCAACATCATCCTCTAAATTTGGACTTGAAAAGACAACTGACTCAAATGCTTTAGCAGATTCAAAGGCCACTATATTTTCACCTTCACTATTTTGTATTACAAACGGAGTGCCTGCACTTTGCTGACTCAGATATACCAGTACCGCATTTTGCGATGAAGAATTACCTGGAGCTTGAGCCATATTCGAAGTTCCTACTGCTATGAGCGTACCTCCTGAAATTTCAAATGAACCATCATAGTCAATTGGTCCATTCGCCCCACTTTGCGGCCCGTTGATAATCAGGGTACCTGAAGACATTACTATAGAGCCGTTAGCATCTATACCATCACCGCCAGCATTCACTACTATATAGCCGCCTTGAAAATACATGTAACTATCACCTCCTGAGCCAAAGGAATCACCCGGTCTTCCCTCTGAGGAATCATTACCCCCGGCAGCATTAATACCATCATCAGAAGCAACCAAATTGATATCCCCACCATTAATGGTTAATGTATTACTCTCCAGCCCTTCATAAGACTCTGTTATTTCTATAACACCTCCGTTAATGGTAAGCTCCTCATCAGCATGAATACCATCATCACCAGTTGCTATTGTAAAATCGCCATCATGAATAACCAGATTACCATCACAGTGTATAGCATCATCGGCTGAGTTAATAGTGAAAACTCCCGCTTCAACAATATTGTTGACACCAGCTTTTAGAGCTTTGGCAGAAACATCTTCATCATAGTAAGAACTTCCTCCTCCAGTGGTGATATCAAAGTTACCTTCCGCTACTAACAGATCTGTCTCAGCCTGAAATCCATCGCCTTCGGTAGTAGTTATATGAAAATCACCACTTTCAATGAGCATATATCCTCTATCATCGTCATCATCATTATCTGATTTAAAAGCATCTCCCACAGACTCAATGGTAAAAGTCGCCTCTCTTACAATTAAGTAATCTTTTCCCCTAACACCATCATCAGCACTGGTAATGCTGTAACTCCCACCTTCTATTAGTAGACCATCTTTACTAGAAAGCCCATCATTATAATTAGCATTAATAGTCAGTGTTCCTGCACTATAAATGGATAAATCCGCCTTACTAAAAAAGGCAGCGTTGGGCTCATCTTCATCAGCACTTGCATAGATGTAATCAGCAGCATCAGTAAATGTGCTTTCAGTGGCTTCCGGGATAAATACAATCACCTTTTCAGCGCTAATAACATTAAAGGGCGCATTAGTAGAATTAGTAATAGAAGCTTCTTCAAAAATGATTTTAACAGACTCTTCATCCTCAGTGTCAACAGCCAACTGACCATCTAACAAAGTGCCTTTCACTATATAGGTTCCGGCAGTTGAAATTGTAGCCGTGGTGCCATCCAATAAAACGCCATCACCATCAACATCTATTGCAGTTTCATTTAGCTGAATTATAGTAGCACCTTCTTCATCCCAACTATTATCATCATCCGCTTCATGACTCGCTTGATTAGCTTCCATAGCTTCGGAAATAGAGGTGCTAAAGAACTCACTATTGACAGTTTCTTCAGAGTCGTCATCAGAATCATCTACTACTGTTTCAAGGTCATCATCCTGGCAGGCTACAGCAAAAAAGAGAAGCAGCAAGCTCCCCATTATCAATTTCTTCACATTCATTTATCTTGCTAGTTTATATTCCACAGAAGGCACAGCGCCCTCATACACTTGAAATATTAACGCAGATAAAGCTTATTAGATTACCCATTGGATGCAGTATTCAACCTAAGACTTATTAAGCACCACCAATATTGGGATTTTCTCAATGAAGAACTTCAGGTTTTGTATTGTTGGGCTCCGAAATTAATAGATTTCTCCTTTCGTTCCAATGACAGTATAAGCAAATAGCAAGCAATATGAAAAGATCAAAACAATTGAGGTCTATTTAAATCATGAACCCGTAACCGGTCGTCTACATTTCGACACGGCTGCGGTTTCATCTTGCTGTACCGTCGTGAGGTGAAATAGGATTAAAAAACAGGCTTTTCTCTAGTCCTTAGTGGCAGTTCATGACTATGAAATGCTTCAGGGAGCGGAAGACCTCACAGCAAAAAAGTAAGAAACCTCAACTATGGAACGTAAAGACTAGATAATCCCAATTGGATGGTATTTGAAATGTCTAACTTAAAAGTATAGATTAATGCATCCTTGTAAACCAATGATATATCACACTTCCTGGTGCGGCTGAAACAAATATCAGGTCTCGAAATGACCACTGGACGGAGATTCTCCTGAGTCATACACTAAACTGCATTATGCTTTTTCTACTTATTCCTTAAATAGATATGCTTGATATTCTTCTCTCCACTTTCTCTTTCGTCTATTTCGAACTTGCCTATTTTTTTAATTAGCGGATATAGCTTTGAAAAGCCATAGTTTCTGGGATCAAAATCAGTTCTCTTTTTAATTAGGTGATTACCTAACGCACCAAGAAATGCCCAGCCATTGTCATCTGACACTTCTTCAATGCTATCTGCAATTAGCTTTATTAATTGCTTATCAATTTTATTGAGAGATTGATCTTTAGTATTCTTATTTTTAACTACTGATTTCTCATCGGTCTCTTTTTCATTTTTAAGAATTTCTAGATAGACAAACTTATCGCAAGCCGTAATAAATGGTTGTGGTGTTTTCTTTTCTCCAAAACCCATTACAAACATCCCCGCTTCGCGCAGCCTGGTGGCCAGCCTGGTAAAATCACTATCACTAGAAACTATACAAAAGCCATTGACCTTTTGAGAATAAAGCAAATCCATGGCATCGATAATCAACGCACTATCGCTGGAATTTTTGCCAGTAGTATAACTGTATTGCTGTATAGGAGTAATTGCATTCTCTAAAAGCACATTCTTCCACCCTACTACCGTTGGCTTGGTCCAGTCGGCATAAATTCGCTTAATGGTAGGATTTCCATATTTAGCAATTTCCCCCAACATTTCCTTTACATGAGCATAAGGCACATTATCTGCATCTATTAGCACGGCCAATTTATCGTCTTTCATTATCTGCCTTTTAAATTTTTAGTTGAATACTCCAGCCTTTTTAATGACTTTGAGCCAAGTTAGCACTATCAACTTGAATAGACAGCTAATTTTAGATTTTTCAATACCCTACCACAAGAAATAGACTATCGTTTTTCAGCCAAATCAGCTTTCATCACCTTATACCGGTAAGTAGCCACATATTGTCCTGCATAAAGAATATGCAAAACATAATTACCCCTTGAAGAGAAATCTCCTGACAATCTCACCAGATCATTTTCTTCAAACGAAATTTTAGGTTCAAAAAGATTAACACTACCATTACGTATAGATTGACACATAATCAGTTCTTTGTCAATCATTTTGGCAGAATCCATTTTCAAAATAACTTCAAAAGCCTCTCCTTGTATCAGTTCATTATTAAATACGGCAGGACTTTCTGGGACTATCTTCATATTAAAAGCATCTTTATATAACAATGGCCCTTTAGCGAAATCCTGAAATGAAGGTTTATCATTCATTAACAGCCATGCCGTATCTAGCGGATAGTGATTTTTAGCAAACAGATCTGGTGATGTCAGGAAGTACCCCTCACTAAAGCTCGGTTTAAAAGAGTGCTCAGCCATATTCACTATCCCACTAGACCAGGTAGCATCACACAAATACCAGCGATCATTAATCATAACCGCATTCCATGAATGGTTAGGCACCATAGATTCAGAGTTAGAAATGGCCGTTTTCCCATAACCATGCACCACTCTACAGGTAATTCCAGCATGATAACAGAGTTCTTTAAGTAGGTATGCATAGCCAGTACAGACCGTGCTATGATTTTTCTTCATCTTGCGAAAGACCATCTTCACAAAACCTTCATTCCATTGACTCAGCTTTTCTGACTTATCTTTAAATCGATGTCGTTTCTTTTCATTTAAGAGAAACAGATGCACATCATTTTTTATATTTAAGCAAACCCACTTGTAAATAGCCCGAAACTTCTGTTCATCATCTTTTAAGGAACTAGTAAGTAAAAGAGACAGCGCTCTGGTATCATCCAATGAATATTTGGGGTATAAAGCCGCAATACTATCCGCCTTTTGATATTTTACACTGCCTCTTTCTAGACTTTGTGCCTGTCCTACAAAGGCCAGGCACCACATCAATGCTAATACACAAAATCTCATAATCAGAAGATTGACTTCACCTTATTCCACATTTTCTCTATGGCCGACGGCTCTTCATACACGCCATCAACCGCTATTTCACCTAGCATAACCAAAGACGCCATAGTTAGATTAATCTCAAGGTTATTATTCACCTGCTCAGGAACGTTATATGCAACCGTTTCATAACCCAAAAAAGAGAATAGCAAAATATCTCCTTTATCTAGCTTCTGAGGAAATTCGAAGTAGCCATTAATGTCTGTAACCGTACCGATTTCAGTGCCTTTCAACACTATATTTACCCCAGGCATCACCTCCCCTTCACCGTCTTTCACTATTCCTTTCACCACCTGCTTTTCTACTGCAATAACATCAACATTACTCACCGGAGGACGAACAATGGTAGTTTTTGTTTTCAAATTGTCATTAACAAATGGAGCCTGAGCCATGGCGATGCTGGCGGATGCCAATACCATTAAACCTACAGCTGCAGCCTTCACATAAGAGCTTATGCCGGTTGTCGGAAGCTTATGAGTATATGTAGATTTTAGTTGGGAAGTTTTAAGCCTGCCACAGACTTTTTTACCTGATGCCAATGAAGTGAAATGGCCTTTAATCTCATCATCAGTCATTTGAGTAAAATCAATTACCTCCATTTGGCAAGAATGACAAAAGCCACCCATTTGAGTTGGGGTAAAATCTGACCAGATCTGATTACAAGGTCTGGAAACGGAAAGTTTAAATTGTCTTTTCATAATTTTAACTGTTTTATGAAAGGATGCAGCGTTCAAACTTATTCCATAATAAAATCGGATTATTTTTAATTTTTATCTCATAACCTAACCTAAATAGTTATTTACCAGCCATTTATAAAACAAAAAAAATCCTATGAAGTAGCTTCACAGGATTTTAAAAATGTTTTATCTCTTGTGGGGATTATTGCCCGAATGTATAAGCAACGGAAATATTAAGTACTGTATTAGAAACCTTATCATCTCCAAGATCAATCCCATCAACATCGGGAATCATATTTGAAAGACCTTTAGAAAAAGTAGCGCTTAATATGATTGGATCAAAATTATAACCTACACCTAATTGAAAACCAAAATCTGTAGCTTTTAAATACATATCGTCACTATTATAATCACCCTCATCTAAAGAATTTTTAAAAGAATAATCGTCACTTACCTTGTCTCCATCTATTTTCAACTTATCCTGCCCTGAAATTGCCACGGCTACATAAGGCCCAACATAAAATTCTACCTGACCGGCTTTAAAAACTGCATTAACAGGCACCTCAATATAATGCAAAGAGGTTCTAGCATAATCTATGCTTTCTACACCATCATAATCCCAAGAAGTACCTTTTCCTGCGTAAAATACACCTGGCCTAAGAGCAAACCAGTCAGCCATCTCGAAATCAACATATACTCCAACTCTTGGAGCTAGTCTAAAGGCCTTATCTGACTCATCTCCATAATCATAATCTTCAGTAATAGTAGCTAAATTAGCTCCAGCCTGCACACCAAATTTAACTTGTGCTTGTGATGCTCCAAAAACGAGCAATAATGATAAAATAGTAAAAAATCTTTTCATAGTATAAAAATTAAAATTAATAACAGGGCAAACTTATTATTTTTAAATTTATAAAGGTAAAATTTACAATATTTTATCTGGATAATTTATCCACCAAAGTAATATGCAAGAGATACATTAATAATAAGGTTAGAGATTCTATTATCATCCATATCAAAACCTTCGATATCCGGATTGATATTTGTTAATCCTTTTGCACATGAGGCACTTATTATAAAAGGATCGAAATTATAACCAACTCCTAATTGAAAGCCAAAATCAGTTCCCTTTAGATAATTATCATCCCCATATAAATCATCAGTATCTAACTCATTCTTAAATGAGTATTCTGTACTAATCTTATCTCCATCTATTTTAACTTTAGCTTCTCCAGATATGGCTACAGCAAAGTAAGGCCCTCCGAAGAATTCTAAATGACCCTTTTTGAACACTACATTTACAGGTAATTCAACATAATGCAAAATAGACCTAATATAATCTCCACTTTGCATATCAAAACCAGACCATGCAGTACCCTTACCTGAATAGAAAAGTCCCGGCCTGAGTGTTAACCAATTTTGCAGCTCAAAATCAGCACATACACCGAGTCTTGGTGCCATTCTGAACATCTTTTTTGATTCAAACTCGGATTCTTCAAAATGTTCAATCACCGTTGCGAAGTTAGCTCCTGCCTGCACTCCAAATTTGACCTGCGAGATTACGTGCCCATTTATAAGCATAAGTGCTAAAATTATCAAAATTCTTTTCATGGCTTAATTATTAATATCCTCATTGAACAAGCTTATTAATATAATTTAACACCTATTTATTAAAATCAAACAAAGAATTTGGTTATTAAATAATAAAACTATTAACTGTCATGACTTCCCTAGCAAAAAAAATCCTGCGAAGTAGCTTCACAGGTTTTTAAAATACTTAGCATATTCTTGAGCTTATTTTGCAAGACTATAGGCTATTGAGACATTAAAAACTTTATTAAATGCCGTGGATTTTGATCCGTCATAATTAGAGGCCTTTTGAAATAAATTATAAAAACCTCTAGAAAAACCAGCGCTAACTCTCATAGGCTGAAAGTTATAGCCAACCCCCATTTGAAATCCAAAGTCAGCCCTCCTCAACCCTTTGTCTTCAGGAACATATCTTGGCAGATACATTCCATCTACATATAGACGATCCATGCCTTCTGCCCCCGGCTTAAAACGCTTCTTCAACAAAACAGCTCCATATAAACCCGCAAAAATTTCTACTTTATGCAATTTTAAAACAGCATTAACAGGAATCTCAGCATACTCTGAAATAGCTACATCATTATCACTTCCGCCAAAGTCATATTCCGTACCTTTTCCTGAATAGAAAACACCCGGTCTTATTAAGAATGATTGAGATATTTCAAAGTCTGCATATATGCCCAATTTCGGGGATAGCCTCTGTTTTTGATCGGTATAAGTATCATAATTATGAAAAGCGATTTTAGATACATTAAAACCAGCTTGTACACCAAATTTAACTTGCGCATGAGCGCTTTTAAAAAAGAATAAAAATAATAGAACAGTAAAAAATCTTTTCATATTTGATTTAAAAAATAGGCATAAGAATCACTCATGCCATAAAAGTATAATACCAATTATTGTTTGTTTAAATATTTAGCACCTTATAATAAGGAATCATCCACTATCTCTGGCAATGTGATTTTTAAATTTGGATTGTGACTCATGGCTCTTTTAGCTGCAAAAATCGCTTCATTATTCCTCGCCCAGCTTCTTCGAGCAATACCATTATTAACATCATAGAAAAGCATATTTTCTAACCTTTGCTGTGCCTCTTCACTACCATCGAGCAACATACCGAAGCCTCCGTTCATCACTTCGCCCCAGCCTACACCACCACCATTATGGATTGAAACCCAAGTGGCTCCTCTAAAAGAGTCTCCAATAACATTCTGTATAGCCATATCAGCAGTAAACTGCGATCCATCATAAATATTAGAAGTTTCGCGGTATGGACTGTCCGTTCCTGACACATCATGATGATCTCTGCCCAGAACTACCGAACCAATTTTCCCTTCTTTCACCGCTTTATTAAAAGCAGTAGCTATTTTTATTCTGCCTTCAGCATCGGCATACAATATTCTAGCTTGCGAACCAACGACCAATTTATTTTCAGCGGCTCCTTTGATCCATTGAATATTATCAGCCATTTGCTGCTGAATTTCTTCTGGAGCCGTCTTCCTCATTTCCTCCAGCACTTCACAGGCCAGCTTATCGGTAACTTCCAGGTCTTCTGGCTTACCAGAGGTGCATACCCACCTAAAAGGACCAAAACCATAATCAAAACACATGGGACCCATAATATCCTGCACATAAGATGGGTATTTAAACTCCTGATCGTTCTTCATAATATCAGCACCAGCTCTGGCTGCCTCCAACAAAAAGGCATTACCATAATCAAAGAAATAGGTGCCATTGGCAGTATGCTTATTGATAGCTGCCACTTGCCTTCTAAGTGATTCCTGAACTTTAATTTTAAACACTTCAGGCTTCTCCGACATTAATTGATTCGCCTCTTCAAAAGACAACTCCACAGGATAATAACCTCCAGCCCAGGGGTTATGCAATGAAGTTTGATCAGAACCCAGCTCGATATGAATATCTGCTTCAGCAAAAGCTTCCCACACTTCCACAATATTCCCGTGGTAAGCTATGGATACCACTTCTTTGCCCTGCTTGACTTTCCTCACTCTATCTATTAAAACCTGAATATCAGACACTTTCTCATCTACCCAACCCTGACTATGGCGCGTATTAATAGCTTTTTCATTTACTTCAGCCACCACAGATATACAGCCTGCTATATTACCTGCTTTAGGCTGAGCACCACTCATCCCTCCTAGCCCAGCCGAAACAAAGAGTTTACCAGCTAATCCATCTTTTGCAATTTTTCTTCCTGCATTTAAAATAGTAATGGTAGTACCATGCACAATTCCCTGAGGACCAATGTACATATAAGAACCCGCAGTCATTTGACCGTATTGTGTTACACCTAGAGCATTATACTTTTCCCAATCATCTGGTTTAGAATAATTAGGAATCATCATGCCATTAGTAACTACTACGCGCGGAGCGTCTTTTGAAGATGGAAACAGCCCCATAGGATGCCCAGAATACATATGCAAGGTCTGCTCGTCAGTCATAGTAGCGAGATACTGCATGGTTAATAAATACTGAGCCCAATTTTGAAAAACAGCACCATTACCACCATAGGTAATTAACTCATGCGGATGTTGTGCCACTGCGGGGTTCAGATTATTCTGAATCATGAGCATGATGGCACCTGCTTGCTCAGATTGAAAAGGGTATTCGTTTAATGGGCGAGCATACATATCATAGTCAGGTCGAAAGCGATACATATATATTCGTCCGTACGTTTCCAGCTCTTCCTTAAATTCAGGAATTAACTCCTTATGATGTTCTTGTTTAAAATATCTTAAGGCATTTTTTAAGGCGAGCTTTTTTTCTTCTACTGAAAGAATATCTTTTCTTTTAGGGGCGTGATTAACCTGAGGATCATATCCTTTTGGAGAAGGTAATTCTGATGGGATGCCCGTTAAAATTTGCTCTTTAAAATTCATTCTTTCAGCTTAGTTTTTATTTTCTCAATTTTTTCTTTCGCACATTCATAACCTATTTTATAGATCGCATCTATATTTGATAGATCTAGCACTTTATATGACTCCAATCCTTTTGGCTCAATAAAATAATCGCAGGCACTTCTTCTGCTATAGGCATTACAAGTAATAGCCAGCATTAACGCTCGCTCCATTACCAGCTTAGCATTTTTAGGGTCAAAATCATGATCAATAGGATTACAATGTGAGCCGATAATAATATCACACTTTCCTTCCAAGGGCTCTACAGGCAGGTTATTTAAAATACCTCCATCTATATATAGCTTATTATTATGCAGCACAGGATCAAACAAAACAGGAATACATGACGAGGCACAAATAGCACTCAACAATGGTCCTTTGTTAAAATATTCTGTCTTACCTGTATTAACATTAGTTGCGGCTATATACAATGGCTTTTTTAGATGCTCAAAATCGTCTTTTAAATGTAGTTCAAGAAATTTTCGAATGACATCCATCTTCAAAATACCGGTCCAGCTAAGGGCGGGCTGCAAAAACTTGAAAGTCTTAATACTCTTTACAATCTCCAGTATTCGCTCTACCTGATATCCGTAAGTGTACATAGCACCGACTATGGCGCCGGCGCTACTTCCACTTATAAAGTCTATATTGATTTCAGCCTCTTCCAGGGCTTTTATTACACCAAGGTGAGCTATTCCTCTAGCACCACCTCCTGACAGAACAAGGCCTACTTTCATTGTATTATAGAATCTCTTTTAAAGAAAATGTTTTATCCAGTCGCACTCCTTTTTCAGTATGCTTCACGGTGCAGCACTCATTTACAGGATCATGCTCCATAAAAATAATATATTCATTATCAGCCGCCTCATTTAAAAAGGCTTCTTTTTCTTTTAAAGTTAATAATGGTCTGGTGTCATATCCCATAACATAAGGCAGTGGAATATGCCCAATTGATGGTAATAAATCAGCAGCAAAAACAATAGTATGCCCTTTATACTTGATTTTAGGTATCATCTGCTTATCAGTATGTCCATCAGCGGTAAGTACATCAAACTGAGGAAACTGAGATGGGTTTTGTAAATCAACAAAGTCCAGATGACCACTTTCTTCCATCGGCAAAAGGTTTTCTTTAAGGAAAGAGGCCTTTTCTCTGGCATTTGGCTTCACAGCCCACTCCCAATGATCTTTATTACTCCAATATTTGGCATTAGGAAATACCAATTCAGGCTTACCGGCACTATCATATTTTACACCACCACCACAATGATCAAAATGCAAGTGAGTCAAAAACATATCTGTGATATCATTTTGATTAAAGCCAGCAGCTTTTAAAGAAGAGTCAAGACTAGCATCTCCACTTAAATAATAATGACTGAAAAACTTCGCATCTTGCTTATCTCCAATACCATTATCAATTAGTATCAGTCTATCTCCATCTTCAATGAGTAAACACCTCATAGCCCAGTTGCAAAGGTTGTTCTCATCTGCCGGATTAGTCCGCTGCCATAAGGTTTTAGGCACTACTCCAAACATGGCTCCACCATCGAGCTTAAAAAATCCGGTATCTATTATATGAAGGTTCATAATTTTAAAAATTTATAAAAAACAAAAGCCACAGACCTGATTGATCTGTGGCTTTAAATTTATGGAATTTTTAATACTTTATTCCTTTACTACGCCCATACTACAGAACTTATCTATACGTTTTGAAATTCTGTCTTCATCAGACATTTCTGATAGTTCTTTAGTCAGTTGTAAAATCACTTTTTTCACTTCTTTAGCCATAGCTTGCATGTCTACATGAGCTCCGCCCAAAGGTTCATTGATAATACCGTCAATCAACTGAAGATCAAGCATATCATATGAGCTTACACGCATTGCCTCAGCCGCTGTTTCTTTATAATCCCAGCTTCTCCATAAAATAGTAGAGCAGTTTTCTGGTGAGATTACAGAATACCAGGTATTTTCCAGCATTAATACTTTATCACCAATAGCGATACCTAAAGCTCCACCTGAAGCTCCCTCACCTATTACTATACAGATTACAGGCACCTTAAGCATAAACATTTCTTTAAGGTTTCTGGCAATAGCCTCGCCCTGACCTCTCTCCTCAGCCTCTAAACCAGGAAATGCTCCGGGAGTATCTATAAACGTAACTATAGGTTTATTAAATTTCTCAGCCAGCTTCATTAACCTTAAGGCCTTTCTATAACCTTCAGGGTTAGCCATACCAAAGTTTCTCAACTGCCTTTGTTTGGTATTACGGCCTTTTTGCTGACCAATAAACATGTATGTCTGCTTATTTACTGAGCCAAAACCACCTACAATAGCCTTATCGTCCTTTACAGTTCTATCTCCGTGCAATTCTACAAAGTCATCGGCTATTTCATAGATATAGTCAAGGGTATACGGGCGATCTGGATGACGCGATAGCTGTACCCTCTGCCAGCGAGTTAAATTACTGAATGTCTCTTTTTTCAGATTCTTTATTTTCGTTTCCAGAGACTTTACGGCATCACTTACATCTACATCACTCTCAAGAGCAATTTTTTTCATACCCTCCAATTTAGCCTCTAGTTCTGCGATAGGTTTTTCGAAATCCAACAGCATAATTATTTTAATTAAGGCACAAAAATATAACTGAAAAGCTCAAATACAAGATAAACCCAACGCTTTTTGGAATATACTTATATAAAAGCCTATTAAGCACTATTTCTCCCCCTCTAATAAATTTTCAATTTTAATTAACTGAAAATCAATAGATTAAACACAATTGCAATATTTTTTACAAAAAAATTCACGACAGATGTTGCATATAATGATTGGTCACTATACATTTGCAACACCTTAAACGAAAGGGACGAAACAAAAGAGAAAGTTAAGACTTTTTCTTGAAATAAAAAATGGTCTGGTAGTTCAGCTGGTTAGAATGCCTGCCTGTCACGCAGGAGGTCGCGGGTTCGAGTCCCGTCCAGACCGCAAGACGAGAGTCTAATAATACTAAAGCCGCTTAAATTGTATGATTTAAGCGGCTTTTTGCTTTTTAAGCTATCATCGAAACACATTCCTTTTCATCTGATTCGGTTAACAATTCGGTTAACAGTTTTTTTATTTATTTTTGTTAACCGAATTAGCTATAATTAACTGTATATCAATTAATTATAACCGTTAAAATTTGAGCTCTAAATGGACATATTTTATTGTTCACTACAACATTTCAAACGCGATGAAAAGACCTCAAACATTCTCAATTCTTATTTGGCCCAACAAGGCCAGAAAAAATAAAGCTTGTGCTGATTTGCCTCTATATGCAAGAATCACTGTAAATGGTAGAAGAACTGAAATTTCTTTAAAAACAAAAGTGAATCCTACTCAGTGGAATAAATCAGCATGCAGAGTAAAAGGGAATGACATCAAGGCCCAAAGAATTAACCATTATCTGGATGAAGTGAGAGCTAAGCTTTTTAGAATATATCAAGAAATGAGCATCCAGAATGAAATACTCACTCCTCATGATATTAAAAACAAGTTCTGCAACAATGACTCACCACAAAAGAATGAGTTAAAACAGTTAATTACTCTACATAATAGTGATATGAAAAATTGCATAGGGACTAGCATAAGCCAGGCCACATATTCAAAATATTGCGTACTTGAGAAAAAGGTGAGTAAATTCCTCTTGCATAACAAAAAATCTAATTTAAGTCTTAATGAAATCAATTATCAATTTGCTGTCAATTTTGAACAATACCTGCGTAATAACCATAAACTGAGCTCAAACACAGCCATGAAATACATTAGAATGCTTAAGAAAGTGCTCAATGATGCTGTACGCAGAGACTGGATCAAGAGCAACCCCCTCTCCTCTTTTAAATGCCATTTTCAATGGCCTAAGAGGGAAGTTCTTTCAATGAAAGAGCTACAGACTCTACATCAACATATATTCACTATAGAGCGAGTTGAAGTAGTGAAGGATTATTTTCTATTCAGCTGCTATACAGGCTTATCTTATATTGACTTTGTTAACTTATCTCCTGATAACATTCATTATATCAACAATAAGCCTTGGCTAAAAATTAAAAGGCAGAAAACTAAAACCACTGCTGAAATACCGCTATTAGCTCAGGCCATGAGCTTAATTCAAAAGTATAGAAATTGTAAGGCCCCCTAAAAATAGGACAGTTTAAAAGTAGAAAAATTTAATTAAATTTAAACTGTTCACTATGAAACGAAAGAAATTTTCACCCCAACAGATTGCCAGCATCTTGAAGGAATTTGATGCAGGTAAGACCGCGGCTGAGATCAGCCGTGAGCATGGCGTTAGTCAGGCAGCCTTCTACAAGTGGCGCCAGCGATTTGGAGGCATGGATGCTTCAGAGTTACGGAAGCTAAAAGAACTTGAAGAGGAAAATCGCAGGCTTAAACACATGTATGCGGAATTAGCCCTTGATCTTAAGCTTGCTAAAGAGATCATCGAAAAAAAGCTTTAAAGCCCTGCCAGAAAAAGCAGCTAGTTACGGAAATAAAAAAGGGAATTTAATTACGCGATCAGCATCAGCAGGGCGTGCCGGGTTTTAAATCTTGCCAAATCCGTCTATTATTATTCATCTATTAAAAATGATGAGCCTATTATGGCTGCTTTAAAAGAAAAAGCAGAGCAGTTTCCCAGAGAAGGTTTTTGGAAAGCTTTCAGGCGACTTCGCAATGAGGGGCATCAATGGAATCATAAGAAAGTGCATAGAGTCTATAAATCCATGGGATTAAGTATGCGTAGAAAGACAAAAAAAAGACTGCCCGCAAGAGTGAAAGAGCCTTTGGAGATACCGCCTGTAATCAATCATACTTGGTCTATTGACTTTATGAGTGATGCTCTATTGAACGGCAGAAAGTTTCGATCTTTCAATGTAATGGATGATTTTAACAGGGAAGCGCTACATATAGAGATTGACTATTCTCTTAAGAGCAATAAAATAGTATGGGTTTTAAACCATTTAATTAAACGTCGAGGCAAACCTGAGCGGATCAGGATGGATAATGGCCCTGAATTTATTGCAACATTAACTAAGGAATGGAGCCAAATGCACGAAATCGACTTCATTTATATACAACCAGGTAAGCCCACTCAAAATGCCTACATAGAAAGGCTGAATGGCACCTTCAGAAGAAATGTATTGGATGTGTATATTTTTGATGATATAAATGAAGTGCGTGAAGCTACTGAAAAGTGGATGAATGACTATAACTTTTTCAGGCCTCATGAAAGTCTGAATGACTTGAGTCCGGTGCTGTATGCACAGAGGGCGTTAACAGTGGATAACTCTATCGAGTTACCCACAATTAACACCTGATTTCAATAATAATAATTGTTAGAAATCTATACATTTACACAGTCCTAATTTGGGGGTGCTTACATTGTTGCGTAGAGTAGAGCCTGATAGCTCTAATTTTCTATAAATATAGTAAAATAGAACAATCAGCGCCCCCTTCATCAAACCGTGCATGAAGTTTTCCCTCACACGGCTTACCGATAGCATTCTTCATTCAGCTTTCGAGAGGGTCTTCATGCGCGCATATTTATCCATATCAAGCAAGCCATAAAACTTTACCAGATTTTCATACGGTCGCTGGCGAAGCTTCCTATGCGCTTTCCGACCTTTGCCTTTCATCCATTTGTACAGCTTGTAAGACAGATGCTCTTTGATCACTCGGATAGTATCCCAGATATGACTCACTTTACTGATAGAGAAGTAATTTAACCACCCTCGCAGCAAGGGATTAAGCTTCCATACAATCCACGGTATGGTCCAGTGTTTACGCCTTCTGAATAACTCTTTAAGTACTCTAAACAGCTTACTTCTGGATTTTATACTGGGCCGTATATTGGTATAGTTACGATGATTCCACGCAAACTTTGAGGGAATGCTGCGGAATTCGAAACCCAGGAAGAACAGACTACTTTTATTGATATGAAGTAGTCTGGTTTTTTCCTTATTTAACCTTAATCCCATATTGATCATAATCTGGTCTATGTACCTCAGGATTTCTGCATTGAAGTACCATTTCCCCATCAGTAACCAGTCGTCTGCATAGCGAACCATGCGGATGCCTGACCTGACAAACTTTCCTTTCGGATGGTTAACAATCTTATCAAAGGCATGGAGGTAAATATTAGATAGCAATGGAGAGATTACACCTCCTTGAGGTGTGCCTTCTTTGTTGCTTTGTAGTGTGCCGTCCGGTAACTCCACCGGTGCTGTCAGCCATTGCTGTAACAGGTTTAATATCCCTCTGTCTGTGACCCGATGCTTTAGTAGCTTGAATAACTTACCATGCGGAATCGTATCAAAGTAGTTTGATAGATCTGCATCATAAATGAATTTATGACCTGCATAGATATTATTCTTTACTTGCTTTATGGCATCTTTGGCACTTCTCTTGGGACGAAAACCATAGGACGTCTCACTAAAATCGGCTTCCCATAGGGGTTCTATTGCCATTTTCACGGCCATTTGAACTACCCGATCTCTAATCGTTGGGATACCTAATTTTCGATATTCTCCTCTGGCTGCTTTAGGTATCAATACCTGCCGAACTGCACTACTGCGGTAACTACGGGTTTGTAATGCCTGCTGTATTTCCTGTAGAAAGGCCTCTAATCCTGACTCTTCTATGGAAGTACAGCTTTGGCCATCTACCCCTACTCCTTTTGAATAGTTGCTTTTAACTCGATGATAGGCTGTAACTAGAAAATAATCTTGATAAATCTTATCATAAAGACTATATCCCTTAAAGCCTTTCTCTCTCTTGGCTCGAACATATAGCTTCCTTTGTAAAACACGAACTCGCTCCTCCTTTTCTGAGGGACGTGCTAATAGATTTTCATCAATACATGTAGTTCTGTTTTCCATTATAAGCTTTGCTAAAGTAGAGCCCCTTCCCTAATCTGAGTTATGTTGTCTCAAACATCACCGGTACTATGGGCTCCTCCGACTTCTTCTTTTCCTATCCGAAACTTCGTAATACTTATATCCGGACATTTAAGGTCGCCAACCTTGGGTTAAGAAGATCTCCCACGTTTAATACAAATCCATCTATAATCACGCCATCCCTATTACTCCGGCAGTTTACTGAAATTCTTTCGACTGTTGATCCTTTCAGTATAGCAGGGTTCGAGATCGTCAACACCCTCCCCAAGTCTGCAGGTTAGCCATCTCGGAGCTATTACGGGTTCACGCTTCCGCATTACGGCTTGATTATTTGAATTATGAAGCTTCAGCGAGTAACTCACATTACTAACTGTCCATAATTCTTCAGGGTGAACAGACAATTGCCCTGATAGGATTTTCACCTATTGGATTTGTACCACTTCGTGGCACACTAACGCCCGGCTAGCAGATGTATGCCAGAACCGAGCCTAATAGCACTAAAGTAGCGAACCTGCCCAACTCACACTAGTATTTAAGAAGAACTACGCTGCACACATCGCTCACCAGAACTGTGGCAGAAATAAGATTTGATGTCTTTACAGAATGAATAGGTGAGCGGAGTGAGTTTTACCACCCCGCAGAACGCAGTACGACACGTGGCTGCTAGCGCTTGTTGTAGCGCGTACTAATTGATTATAATTTCTGTTTTTTTGAACTTACCTTTTATTATATCTAATTGTTCCTGAGTCAATTCGTTATCTGCAAGAAACACTTTTTCTAAGTGTTTTAAGGAGTAAATTTCCTCGGGCAATTCAGTAATGTTATTGCGATTAAGAACCAATATCTTCAACTTTTTAAGATTGATAATTTCTGGTGGAATATAGGTTATGTTGTTTCCACTTAAATCAAGTGCTTCAAGTTTAGAAAGCTGAGTCAGAGATATTGGAAACTGAGATAGATTATTATAGGCTAGGCCAATGACTTTTAATGAGGAGAGCAGATCAAATTGATTGGGCAGGGAATTTAATTTATTATTTGGGACGTACAACTCTTCAAGTTTATCAAGGTGTACAATTTCATCTGGTAAATTAGTGAGGTTGTTCCCCTCTAAGTCCAAGAAAACAAGTTTTTCGAATTCTTTTATTTTCTCACTTAGATTATTCAATCCTTTGTTAGTCAAAGACAATCTGCGTGCATTTGGATTATGGAATAAAGCTTGATCAACGCTAATATACTCCTGTGAACTAGTGTTAAGATTTAAAGTTGGAGTTGGTGGAATATAGGAATCTTTGGCTATTACAATTATTTCGCACAACAGCTTTCCGGCAGGCAGAGTTATTGGCTCGTTATTTTTGTTATATTCTTTAAGCCTAAAGGCTATTGGCAAGATATATATTTGAGAAGATTTCAATTCTTCATTAATTAGGTCAGAAGGCACCGATTTGAAAACTGCTTTAATTTCGCTCATAAATTCTGCATCGATATCGTTCAGTGGAGTGACATCAATAATTTCATCTGCCTCCTCATCTATTTTGAATGAAACATATACTGTGCTCTCAATATTCATTTGCCTAGCTTTACGGGGATACCTAATTCGTGAATTAATAAAGTCATTAAATGATATTCGTTTCTTTGGGCTGTTAGTATCAGGATTAAATGTGATTGGTAATATTATTCTTTGTTTAACGGCAGTCCCTCTTTGATACGGTGGATACCAATGTGGACTATTTTTAATCAATCTAATAGCTTCCTCGTCACATCCCACCCCAATGCCTTTAACAACTTCAATTTCTGTTAAGTCTCCCGTTTTGTCAACCACAAATTGTATCATCACTTTGCCTTCAATTCCCAGCCTCATTGCTTCTGAAGGGTAGTTTAAATTAGATCTTATATAATCATAGAAAGACTGGAAGCCCCCAATAGGCATTGCCGGTTCCTCCACGATCATAAAAATTTCTTTATTTCTTGAAATGTTTATTTCAAAATATTGAGGCACAGAAATACCTTGTATTTTAGCAGGAATCCAATCATCGAACTTCTTTAATGATGTTTTAATTATTGATAATGCAGTTGTATCATTATCTGAATTGAGAGTTTCAACCTTTTGAACGTTGCCTTTTTCTGTAACAGTAAACAACACATGTAAATTGAAAGTGCTGTCTAGTTTTGTGAATTGTGGATTACTAACAATTGAATTTCCAAAGTCACTGTAAAACCTTTGCCACCCTAATGGATATTGGGCGAAATCTTCAGACACTTTTATTTCACTATCTACAATTAATTTGGTTTTTGATGGATCAATGGAAAATTGATCTATTGATAAAGATCCCAGATTATAGTATTTTCGATCAAGCAAAATAAGGAAAGCATCACTCTCAGGTATGGCCATTTCACTAAGAACATAACTTGGATGAGAAATCATTAATTTATCCCCTGGTTGAACATCTAGTTGAAAGTATCCTAAATAATTTGATACACTACCTGTAGTTGTTCCCAGTAAAACAATGGTGGCTTTGTTAATTGGCGCTTGGTTGGTTTTATCCACCACTCTTGCTGTAATAGTGGTTTGACACAAACTTGATGTTGACAGTAGTAAAAGGTAAAATAAGAGGAATGGCTTCATATTTAAATTAATGTACTTATGCGCTACAACGATCTGTGTAAGCAACCGTTTTAATGCTACTTACATTTTTTATGCGCCTTGAATGGTGAATATAGCTCAAGAATTTGAGTGTTACAAGAGGTGAAAGTCCTTTACGCGCCAGGGTCATGCCTGGAATCGAAGTAAATGGAGTGCAAGGTTGTCATCGGTAGTGATGGAACTAAAGAAATGCTAAGCTTCATGAATAGATATTAAACAAGTTTTGATCCTTATGCTTTGAGTAGTGAGAGGCGCACTCTGACTCAATTGGAGTCAGAGCCGGCCACTCTACTAGGCATAATTTTTTATCAGTTTGGTTCTGCCCAATCAGAATTTCGAATTAAAAATACAGCATCAAAATAATCAGTTGTAACGGATTCGTTCAATGTGATTTCCATTCCTCTTGGGATCAGTCCGAAATTGTCAACAAGTCTCAATGATTGAGAATATGGCGATTTTTTGTTATTGAGAACAAATAATGTGTTGGTGTTTTCTTTGGTTACATTTTTCAGGTCGTTTACACCATAAAAATACATTAGCGTAGGACTATCATAAGAAATGGGGATTTTTGTTAATCTCTTCTCTCCTTGTATTGGTGCAGGCAAATATTCTGATGGGATGCCCCATTTACTGTCTGAAAACATAGTTACGATTGAAAATACTTTATTTTTTACTGGGAGCTCCGACTTTTTAAGTATTGCCGCAAAATCGTCATATCCGTTCATTTCGCTTTGTAGTACGTGTGCCATTCCGAAATAACCGTATATTTTTTGATTTTGAAGTTCACGACTTTCAAATTGTTTTTCAAAATTGGCAAACATTAGTTCTGGGCGAGTTTTCTCAAAATATTCTTGTAAGTTGAATTTTATATGCTCAAGGCTGCTTAAAGTCAGCGAATCTATAGAATCCTTATTTTTCTCGATGATGTTTGGCAGTTCCTCTTTTGACCATTCCACGATTTTTTTCTTTTCTATAGGTATTTCGCTATTGATTTTCAGGTTTTCAAATATTCGTGTCAAATGATCTTTTGTAATGACAAAATCGTTTATTTGGTCTACCCCAATTACTTGAATTTTTTGGGTATCAGGTAATGCTTGATTGATTTTGAATAAATTATACCATTTGTCATAATAGTCTTTATTATTTCTTCCAGCAACTACACTCCAATTTTTTAAAACATAGTTTACCAACGAGTCATTTCCTGTTTTCAAATATTCGTTCATAAAATATGCTTGACTAAAGTCCAGTTCGACAACGTGATATTTCATTCCAACAGTTCGACTTAGGTATTTAATTAGCTGAAGGTCTATTTTTTGAGCCTCTTTTGTTCCATGAGATTCTCCAAATAAGATTAAGTCATTGTCGTAAGCGATTTTCTCTAATAATTTGAAATCAAATTCCTTATTTTGCTCAACCTGTTCTATCTGATTTGGGTGGTTTTCCCAATATTTCACATAGTCTTTTCCAATAAAATACTCTTTGAGTTGGAAGCCGTAATTAAAAATTAATCCTAGAAAAATTATACTCAAAAAGAGTATGAGTATAAACTTTAATACTTTTAAAAATTTTGTCATTTGATTGATATTGCTTGAAATTATACCCAACAGCTTGGCTATGCGCAGGCGAGCTTTAGATGCACTATCCTGTCTACCAAGCCGAAAGTTTGTTAATAGTTCTATCGTTTCTTATTAGCACTATCCACCCGCATGCTGACAGGTTTTGTGCGTACTTGGAATGGTGAATATAACTCAAGAAAATGAGTGTTCCAAGAGGTGAAAGTCCTCTACGCGCTCAGGACGTGCCTGGAAGCGAAGCATGTGGCACGGAAAAATTTACCCTTCGCCTAGTCATCACCTAATTCAAAACATCAATTTTGCTATCTCATTCAAATCTTCATAACCAGCTAAATCCGAAAATTTGGCTCTACAATTCAAATTTCATAAGACTTATAGTTACTTAAGAACCTTCCTCCTTTTACTTCGCTAATAATAGTTTCAATACCTAATAGTAGACATGCCACAACCGAAGACATTTTCTCGCGGGTTATCACGCCCCTCCTAGTGCACCATCTTCAGCGCCCGCATTACCATTCACCTCGTTAATAATGCTAATGATTTTGGTGGCCTCACCATCGTCAAACACACCAATTAGGCCCTGATCATTGACATTGGTAAAGGGTGGCTCAAAAAGCATCTTTTTGTCAATGGTGCCATTTACGGTAAGGTATTTAATGATCTGATTGATGAAGGTCATTTGGTCAGCCCGTAACGTACCGGCTCGCAAAAAGTCAGCAAAGGCGGCTCGGGCTGCCGCCTCATCTAAGCCTATAATGCTCCTAATGAAATTACCCAAAGGCTGCTCTCCGTATATATTCTTGAAATCTTCTTTGTTGCCACGCTCCGATCCGTCAAATAAGATACGTTCTAATTCATGAAGTTCTGCCTGCGTAATAGTTTTATTATTGGCTAATTTAGAGATGGTTAGATTGGTTTTATTCTCACGAATAAACCGCTCTACCCGCATTTTATACATGGTAGAGCCCTCGCTATAAATATTAGAAACATCAATGTCAGCCACGCGCAGATCACTGTCTTGATAGTTGACATAAACTGGTTTTACGTCTTCGTTTTCCAGTAGACTTACCAACTCTCTGATTTCCACCCGCAGCTTCTCCATTCGCTTTTGGGTAAGGCCTTTGTAGAAATCAGGATGTTTCATTTTTTCAATGATCGGCTTAGCTCTTAGTACTTGCGGTACACCATATAGTTGACTCAGCTTTTGTGCTATTTTCATTAAGCGATCGTGATAAAAGGCCTCGGCTGTGGGTTTGTTGATGTTAGCTATTTGCATCTTCAGTATGAGCAAATCAAAACGTTTAGTGGCTTCTTTGGCTTCATCAGACACGGGCAAGGCTGACAAATGCTCCTCTATAATGTGCAAATCATTGTCCGATAGGTTATTCCAACGGTCTCTGGTTTCAAACTCCGTAACATAGCGCAATTTCATATCTACCTGAAAGCGTTTACGGTTAAGGCTGAAGATTGTGCCATGCAAAATATCTAATAGCGCTTTAGACAGCTCCATGTGCTCATCGCTAGGATTATAAAGCAGCACCTGACTAAGCTGTAAGCGGCTTTCAAATATTTGTTGAGTAATGGGCTTCACCGTGCCGCTTTCAATGCCATCAGGGTTTTCACCAAAGAATTCAAAATTATCACAGATATCAAAAATCAGAAACTCGGTTTTGTCTTCACCGGGACCGAATATATTTGGACATTTTCTGGTGCCGCGCCCTATCATTTGCCAGAACTTGGCGTAGGATTTTACAGGCATGAAGAAAACCAGATTTAGTATGCGAGGAGCATCTATTTCGGTGTCCATCATATCTACTGAAACAGCAATCTGTGGTAAGTTTTCTTTGTGCGGATCGCAAAAGCTATCAATTAGGGTTTGCACATGCGAAATGCCATTGTAAATAGTGTTAATGAATCCGGCTGGTTTTTCTGGGTAACGCTCTTCAAAACATTTCACAATAAAATCAGCATGGTTTTGATTGAGCGCAAAAATGATTGTTCTGCCTATTTTATCTCCTCCTTCAATTTTAAGGCCCTGGGTCATGAGCACATCCAGCACTTCATTGACGGTGTGTTTATTAAAAAGCCATTTCTTTTGCTCTTCGGTGATAGAAGACGTAGCTCTGTCTAAGTATGCCTCACTGGGCATTTGACCCGTTACCGGATGGGTAAAGGTCTCTTCATAATGCTTCTGCTCTTCTCCTGACAGGTTCTCGTATTTTACTCCTTCCTTCAGGAATCTGGTACCTACATCTTTCACTTTGAATGGACAAAGATAAGTAGGCGTGGCTTCCTCCAGGCTGAATTCAAAAGTAGGATCTTCATCTTCGCAACCAAACATTTCATAGGTGTTGGTATCTACATGCTTTTTAGGCGTAGCAGTTAGACCGACAATCAAGGCATCGAAATAATCGAAAATGGCCTGATATCGATTATATATAGAGCGGTGGGCTTCATCCAAAATGATAAGATCGAAATGGCCGACGCCATAAAAGCGCTCCTCTCCTTCCACGGCATTGTCTATCCGCACAATCATGCTTTGGTAGGTACTGAAAACCAAACGGGTGGTATCGTTTTCCTTTTCTTTGGTGAGGTCAATGGCCGAAACATTAGGCAAATGTTCATTAAAGCTCTTTTTGGCTTGCGTAACTAACGCATTTCTATCGGCCAGAAACAAAATTCTTCTAGCCCAATTATTTTTCATAAGTAACTCTACCAGAGCAGCTGCTGTACGTGTTTTACCACTACCGGTGGCCATTACCAGCAAAGCCCTGCGCCTGGCACCACGGATGCCATGCTTGCCGTCAGTAACAAAATTTTCTGCTACTCGCTGTAGGGCCTCAGTTTGGTAAGGGCGCCCCGCTATGGCGGTATTTATGTTGGCCTGTCGAATGTCTTTTCTTGTGTTGCGTTGCTGAATGAGCCATTGTAGCTCTTCCTTATCGTACAAGCCGTAAATCCTGCGTTGAGCACTGTAAAAGGTGTCGTCCCACAGGTAGGTTTCATAACCGTTAGTGTAGAAAATAACAGGCCTTTGTCCGTACATATTTTCTAGGCAATTGGCATACAAAAAGGCCTGATGCCTTCCTGCTTCCGCTTGTTTGGCCGTGCGCTTGGCTTCGATAATAGCCATTGGCTTTCCGTTATCATCCCACAGCACATAATCTACAAAACCATTGCCTTTGGGATTTTGTGAATTAATAGGCATGCCAGTGACAGGAAATTCCAGGTCTCGACCTTCTTGCAGGTTATCCCAGCCTGCTTCTTTTAAATCAGCATCTATTAAATGTTTACGGGTACGAGCTTCATTAAAAGGCGGATCTACCGTTACTTGTCTTTCTTGCTTTTGGGCCTTGAGTTGGGCCAAGGCCTTTTCACTTTGCGCTTTTAAAAGCTCATAAGCCGCTTCACTCTCCTCAGCTTCTTCACGAGCCGCTTCTTCACTGGCTTCTAATTCCTGCAGCCGTTTTTTCATTTCTGCCATTTCAGCGGCAGCTTCACGCAGCACTTGCTCTTTGAGCTCCTTTAAACGACGGTCTTCAGCCCCCGCTTTAGGCACGTAGCTCCAATTAAAATTATCAGGGGTGTCAGGTTCCAGATAACTATAATTACGAGCAAACCATTTCAGGAAGGCAAACATATACTGAATGGTGTTTTTAGCCTCTTCTTTACTCACTAAGCGAGCATGCGCAGCGGCATTACCTATTTTTTTAACGTAAAACAGCCCATCGAGCATTAAACGATCAGAAATCTCAGCTTTGAAATCTGGTTCGGTAAGCAGGTTATGAATGGTAGGATCATAAGGAAGACGAATACGCTCCAGCTGAAAAATGGTGAGCAGACAATGCTCTAACACGGCTCGACACTTGATACCCGTAGAATCTGGCTCACTATAAACTCGCTCTTCAGCCAGTTTCATCTTGCTGAAAACCGAAGGCCATTCCTCCTTTAAAAAATGAAAATTACTCATATAATCCTAAAAAATCCTTTAAACTAGCTTTTTTGGAGGTGGTATGCAAGCTTATAAGTCTGGAACATGATTTTTGGGATATGCAGGATGTACAGGCTTTTGGGTATTATGATAGTTTAGGATATTCTGCTCGTTTTTGTCTTTAACTGTGATGTATGTGATTGGTGTGATTCATGTTATGATTTGCAGCTCCTATCATGGCCATCATAATCATCACGGAAATCATAGTTTAAGATTTTCTTCACGTTACTGTCTTAACTGTGATGTATGTGATTGGTGTGATTGATGTGATGATTTGCAGCTCCTATCATGGCCATCATAATCATCACGGTAATCACAGGTAAAGATTTTCTGTACGTTACTGTCTTTAACTGTGATGTATGTGATTGGTGTGATTGATGTAATGATTTGCAGTTCCTATCATGGTCATCATAATAATCACAGTAATCATAGTTTAAGATTTTCTGTACGTTACTGTGTTAACTGTGATGTATATGATTGGTGTGATTCATG
The DNA here is from genome assembly GCF_021389955.1 of Fulvivirga maritima. Lineage (NCBI taxonomy): Bacteria > Pseudomonadati > Bacteroidota > Cytophagia > Cytophagales > Fulvivirgaceae > Fulvivirga > Fulvivirga maritima. The sequence goes on along the minus strand of NZ_CP089980.1, from coordinate 5,086,620 downwards.
TGATGATTTGCTGTTCCTATCATGGCCATCATAATCATCACGGTAATCATGGTTTAAGATTTTCTGTACGTTACTGTGTTAACTGTGATGTAGATGATTTGTGTGATTCATGTGATGATTTGCTGTTCCTATCATGGCCATCATAATCATCATGGGAATCATAGTTTGAGATATGCTGCTCGTTACTGTCTTAACTGTGATGTATATGATTGGTGTGATTCATGTGATGATTTGCTGTTCCTATCATGGCCATCATAATCATCACGGTAATCATGGTTTAAGATTTTCTGTACGTTACTGTGTTAACTGTGATGTAGATGATTTGTGTGATTCATGTGATGATTTGCTGTTCCTATCATGGCCATCATAATCATCATGGGAATCATAGTTTGAGATATGCTGCTCGTTACTGTCTTAACTGTGATGTATGTGATTGGTGTGATTCATGTGATGATTTGCAGTTCCTATCATGGCCATCACAATCATCTCGGAAATCACAGTTTAAGATTTTCTTCACGTTACTATCTTAACTGTGATTTATATGATTTGTGTGATTGATGTGATTATTTTCAGCTCCTATCATGGCCATCATAATCATCACGGGAATCACAGTTTAAGATATTCTACACGTTACTGTCTTTAACTATGATGTATATGATTTGTGGGAGTCATGTGATGATTTGCAGCTCCTATCATGTTCATCACAGTCATCACGGTAATCACAGTTTAAGATTATCACGGTTTATATTTCTTATTTTCTAATCGGAGAAATTTTAATCTTTTCTCACCAAAGTTGATCAGTAGCCCTATCTGGAGATTGTAGGCTTCTAAATAATTGATGGCTTGGGCTAGATGTACATCTTCTAGTTTGGTAAGGGCCTTTATTTCAACACTGATTTTTTCATTAACCAAAAAATCTACTCGTCGAGTACCCACTTGCAATCCTTTGTAAACAACGCTCATTTCTACTTCGCGTGCATGCAGTATCCTGCGTAATTCCATCTCATAAGAAAGTGCCCGTTGATAAATCACCTCCTGAAAGCCATTTCCCAAGGCACTGTGCACCTCCATAGCTGCTCCAATAATTTGTCCGGTAAGTTCAGAATACTTGTATTGATGATCAATCATATAAAAAGTTTTTTGAAATCATGTTTATCATACTCATCAAAACATCACAGTCTAAGACAATAGTTTCTTCAATGTTTCAAGGGCTTCGGGGTGTTCTTGGTTTTGACTTTCTATTTCTATTTATTCGATCTCAAAATTAGCTCAGCATTTATACATTACATGAAGCTAGTACAGCCTTCATATGTCTTGAAGTAAGGGGCTAAGTATTATTAATCTACCTTATTGCTTTATCAGCTTCCCTCTTAAGGCTTCATGACCACAGTAAATAGAATAGAAATAAATACCAGGAATTAAGTGGTTGATATCTATCCGCTCCTTTTTAATCTCCTGTCTTAGCACTTGGTTGCCATGGTTATCCAATAATCTTAAAAAAGCTTTATGATTTGTAGGTAGGTTAAAATGTAGATAGTCTGATGCAGGATTAGGAAATACCTCAATGGCGTCTACTGAATCTGAGAGACCAGTGACAGGCTTTGGGTCGACGGGATCAGTGGGGTCCTCTGCCGTGAGATCGGAATAAAAATATTGCACCTCTGAGATTTTTACTTCTTCCTGAGAATTCAGATCTCGTTTATACACATCTTTATCCGTTACCAAGTGATGGAATGCCATAAGTTCAATAGGATCAAGATCAGGAATGATCAACTGATCATAAGATACTTCTTTATTGAAGTGGTACCGTGATCTATACATATCTTGCACCCTGCCTCGATCGTAGTTGACAATAGAATGACTGACAAAGTCATCATTATCGTCATATGAATAGCCTTTTACAGAAGAAGGGATCCAACTGTCAGAGATTTCGTCATAATACTTCTCTCTAACCATGAATAGCTTGTTAAAATAGTCGTAATTATAGGTTTGGCGCATTAGAGGAATAGAAATTTCACCAATATACCTATAGGCAAGGACTTGCTCAAGATACTCCCTTCTATAATCATATTGATAGGCTGAATGTGCCACCATTTCTTCGGGCTCCTGACCTGGGACATATATAATTTCACTTCCTAAATGACCATTTTCATAAAAATAAACCGTTTTATTGACTAGCATCCACCCCTCTGTGATATCATAGTTCTTTTGTAGGGATTCTTTTAAGGTACCATCTTCTTTATAGTAATAAATTTCTTGTTCTGACGGCATCCAGCCATCTGCTTCAATAGCTGCTAGAGAATAGATGATTTCAGATACTGAGCCATCATCATAATATGCATACGCTGTTTTGCTTACTAGATATTCCTCTCTCCTACTATCATCCCAATTCCAGAGCTCCTTAGAGATTATCTGATGCTCCTCATTATATTCAAATACCTGTCTGTTTAACGGGATAGCCCATTCGCCATCAGGCTCATCTAAACCGTAAGTTATCAAACTATCTAGCTGATGAATTTCCGTTTGTTCAGATGTAAAATAGGCTTGTTGGGAAGGCCCCAAAGATTGCGGCAATTTACCTGGCCTTTGTAAATCCAAAAGGAAAGGACTCACTTCTTCAGCTTGACCAAACGCTGTGAACGCACTTATTATAAGAATGAAATATAGAAGAGTTGGTTTCATCGTTTTTTGTAAAAGCTTCAATTTGCGAACAAAAAAACGAAGTTTATAAAACAAAAAAGTTACCTCCAGATAACAAAGGAAGCTACTTTTAGAAGTCTCCTTCTTCTCTATAATTATCTTTTCCTTCCCTAATCATTATGCAACTGCCTGTAATATTTCTTTTTCTCCTTGCTGTATTGCTGAGGGGTCATATTAAGATAGCTAGCCACATATTTATCAGGGGTTTCTGCCAGGATATAATTAGCCCTTTCCACATTTTGCATAAACAAAAAAAGCCTTTTACCTGGTTGTCTATGCTGAAGCAGAAACATACGATTTTCCCGGTCTAATAAAATCACTTCATGGAGCTTGAACAAAAAATAGCAAAACTCATGATGGGCCTTTGCTAGCATTTCAAGATCAGACTTCAAAATATAGAGTACCTCTACAGGTGTTATAGCCTCATGAGTTTCCTCGGAAGGAACATTTTCCAGATAGCTTTTTAAGCTGTTAAAGGCGAGCCCTGCCGACGTAATATTTAGAGTAATGGGTATTCCTTCATCAAAAATACTTTGAATCACCACCCCTTTAAGAACAAAATTTGACCTAGTTTCTATCTGACCTGAACTGAGAATAGCTTCACCCTTTTCATAAGCTTTCTTCTTCACATATTTGATTACCTCAGCGAAAACGTCATCAGGAAGAGGCGCTATAGAATTAAAAAAAGCCTTTAATTGCTCTAAATCAGAAGAAGAATTATTCATGTGCCTTGGGTAAAGCGTTAGGTGCGCAAATTTATATACTTCTTGAATAATTCAAATTGGGAATAGGAATTTTTATTAAGTGTTATGATGTTGGCATGAGCAAGATAAGCATTGTCAGCTCTTACTGTTTTTTACAGTCATAGACTCGCGGTAAAACACGGCTTGCCAACATGTGCTTACGCGAACCAATAGTATAGCCTGTGTATTACTGCCGCTTCGCGAGCTAGTGGTGTCAGTGAGTGGGCTTTCAATTTACTCATCAGCAGGATTTTTTTGGTGGCTGCACTCTACCGCAGCGCTCTAATCAGGAAGAGGTCAATGCAAGATAAATTAGCTTTTTCACTTTTTAAAGAAGCGATATATTACTATCTTATATTAAGATAATTATACGTCACCTAAACCCTCAGAATATGAAAACTACTACAAACGTATTCACTGTTATTCTATTGATTCTCGTATCCTTACCATTGCAATATATTTTAGCGCATGGTACGGTCACCTCTCCTGCTAGTCGGGTGTGGATTTGCTATCAAGAAGATCCGCAAAGCCCTGATTCACCCGCTTGCATTGCTTCTATTGAAGAATATGGCACTCAGGCCTTTTATGATTGGAATGAAGTAGCCAGAATGGATGCCAATGGTATGCATCGGCAAATCATCCCTGATGGTCAGCTAGCCAGTGCTGGTCGACCAGATAAGTATGGAGGGCTAGATCAGGTCCGGGATGACTGGATTGCTACACCTGTCTCTCCAGGACCATTTACTGTCACTTGGACCAACACAGCACCACATGAAACCCTCTATTATGAGGTGTATATCACAAAAGCAGACTGGACTCCGGATCAGCCACTGACATGGAACAGTCTGGAGCTTCTGGTACGTACTGGCCCCAGAAGTGCTTCTGCTATAGATAATATAGATGTGGTACTACCAGTGAGAACAGGTAAACACGTCATTTATTCCATTTGGCAACGATCGTTAAGCGCAGAAGCCTTTTATTCTACCAGTGATGTGGATTTTGGTACTGATACTGGTATTAACCTTCCTCCAGTTCCTTCATTTGAAAGTGACAATGGCCGCTGCGGTGGGTCTGAAGTTGACTTTGATGCTTCCGAAACATATGATCCTAATGGGGATGAATTGACCTACACTTGGGACTTTGGTGATGGCACCACAGGCAGTGGAGTGATAGTTTCACATATTTACAGTGATCTGGATTTTGCTAACGTTACCCTAACAGTAAGCGATGGTGAATTAAGTACCGAAGTATCTGCAACCATCAATCTTGAGGAAGATCCGGATTGCAATGCTAACAATTGTACTTTTGGAGCACCTCTGGATGATCCTTTACCTCCTATAATCGGAACTTATGAAAATGTACATGTGCTGGGTGAAGGAGGCCCCAATCTTGACAATATAACCGTGTTCATGATCAACTGGTCATTGGTTAATAATGGATTATATCAGTTCTCATTTAACACCAACAACGGTATACCGAGCTGGTATGTAGACTTACTCCCTGCTTCTTCTCAAAGCTTTAATGCGGAAGAACCTCAAATAACCATTTCTGGTTCTGGATTTGATGGGCTGGATGGCTCCTATTACGCCATAATGGATGGGACTAACTTTGTACTCGTCTCGACTGATCAGGCTCATACCATTTACTTTAGCAACTCATCAGATACGCCAAGTTGTGATGATGGTTCTTCCAGCGCCAGAAGCTCTAACAGTTTCAATGATTTGACTAAAAACATTACTACTTGTGGTAATCAATCTTCTTTTGATCTGGAAGCCTCAGGTGCGTTAAAGTATGAAATGTACCCGAACCCTGCCTCTACTTCGGTAGCTATCAGAGCAAATAAGAACCTTATAGGCAGTGTTATTAACATCACTGATATGTCAGGTAAGTATGTCAAATCTCTCACCATTCAGGGAAATACATTGAATGAGGTAATTGATGTTTCTGACATGAAAAAAGGTCTTTACTTCATCAAAATTACGAGCCCTAATACAGCGACCAAATCACTTAAGCTTTTGGTTGAATAGCATCTAATCAGCTTATAGATTATATTAACTGAGTTGAATCCAAACCTCCTTCTATATTGAAATAGAAGGAGGTTTTTTTTTACCTTGAATGACAATTTCATTATGAGACTAGTAATTTGAAGCTGAGAGATTACCTTAGTTTGGTTACTCTGAATATTTGTTTGACTTCAATCAGTATTGATCTAGCTTGGCCGCTATTACAGCCGAGCAACTGTAAAACAAAGACATCATAAAATGTCTGTATACTGCTTATTACTGCGAAGGTGAAGAGACAAACTAAAGATAAAGTGAGTAGTGCTTTTTTAATTTATTGCTTAGGTGTTATAAATTTAGGATGCACGGGTGTTGCTGTGACTACGGGGCAGTCTCGCGACCACTTTAAATTATTCAGCAGCAAAACTGTAATGACCTGCATTTCTATAAGTTGATTTAAAAGTATAAATATTCGCAAATCAACAGAGAAGGCACCAAGTTTTTCATTCACTGGCTTGCTTCCCACACCTTATAGACTATATTTTGGCTCTATAGTAGGCAATATACCCTTTAACTTTTGCCAATAGGGTTGCCATTCATCTAAATCGCCTAAAAGAGAGTCAACAAATAATTGCTTATCCTCAAACTTCGGGTCATTACATAACTTGGATATTATTACTCCTCTAAATAAATACTCCGGACCACCTGATAAAATTTCCTTCCAATACTTACCCTCTGCCTCCAAACGATCCATTTCCTTAAGAATATTGGGTAAGTAGCTGTACTTCTCAATAAAGGCCTGTCCTTCATTTTCTAAATAGGTAATATAAGAATGGGCATATTCTTCTAGCTCTTCTTTACTTTCTAACGACTTTTCTTCTAAGCTACTTGGTAAATCTCTGAAGGCAACAGTTGGTAAATGATACTTTGTTTTCTTTCTCTGTTGAATTAATTCATTTGTTGGTATACCAGTACTTAAAATATGATCTTCTACGTCATAGTTAGTTAAAAATAAAGCACTTGATCCTATTCCACCATTTGTGTAAAAATTAAAAAAAAAGTGAACAACTAAATACTCATTTACTTTATTGTTATATGATGGATCACCTCCCGTTAAGTATGAATTGTATCCTATCTTTTCTAAATATGGAGTTAATACTCCAAAAAATATGTTCTTTCTTTCAGCTAATGTCATGATAACTATTTTTTCTTGGGGAGTAACTATTATATTCAAAACCATCTACTGGCATTTCCACAATATCCATATTATCTATTGAGGAATTTCCATAATCACTTTTTTTGTCGCTACGCTCACTTTACAGCTTAAATAATCCAACCTTTTGCTGATATCATAATGCCTTAAAGGCCTCTGACTTAAGTATTGAGGTGGGGTCAACCTGTTCTAAATCGGCTACGTTATATACCACAAAATTTCTTATATCTACATAGTCTGAATATTCAGGGCTGGTGTTAATTATAATACCTCCTAATAAAAATATCCTTTCACATTTAAACTCTCCTTTAGACATTTTCACCAGATGGTGGATCTGCTTATCGATCACATAATAGGCCTTTTCTGTTATCTCCTTTTTAGGGTCAGCTGCCGTTACTATATCTTGTTTAAATGGCATCAAAGTGTTTTCTAATACCGCTTGCTGGTAATCATGCTCCACCACATGCGGCATATACACTTCATTAGTTTGCTGCATTCTCTCTAAGGCCAGCATGAGCGCGCCACAGCTGTTCGTAAGCCCTTTTTGTCCTGGTCTTCTCATTTTGCCTAACTGCCCTTCATCAGTAATACCTATGTGCGGACCGTAAAATATAAATGCATCTCCATTATCAGGAATATGATGGGCATAAGCCACCATACCAGTAAAACCAGCGTAAGGCAAACCGCCCATGCCACCCATAGAAAATGGCCGCGTTAATACCTTTCTGAAATCAGTAGATACATTAATATCATCTGAGCATAAAGAAGTGGCAAAGAGCATTTTAGAGAGGTCTGATTTATATTCATCAGCTAAAAAATTTAAGTACTTCTTAGTTACATATTCACCTGTGGCTGCTTCAGGGTATTCAGACTTGATTAATTCTTCCATAGGGTTTCAATAAATTTATCAGCACAATAATCCTCTTTATTCAGCTTTTGTGCCAGACATTTGAAACATAATGTATCTATAAGAAGATACATTTCATCTATTTGATATCCATAAATGATGATTAGCGCCTCTCTTGAAGCAGGATTCTTTTTAACCATACTTCGTATATTTTAACAAAATCAATTATATAACTAGGAATTTCATTTGTATTACTCTTCCTATCACCAACCTCTGTATATATATTTTTGCATGGCATTAATTGTCATAATTATTAGACTCATTAAAAATCCATTTTATATTTGTAAGGTGAAATCAATGCTTTACGTATTAGTGATACTCGTGCTCTCGTTGTCAGTATTTCCTTGCTGCTCTGAGGAGGATGAATGCTGCCCCTCTACTTCTCACGTAAACGATTGCTCACACTCAACAGATGCAGATAAGTCTGCTTGCTCTCCATTTTTAACCTGTGGTTCATGCTTAGGCTTTACTTTAAATAGTCAATCGCACTCATTATCTGATCAATACATAGAGAAAATTGAGCATAAAGTGGTTTATTTTACTGACATCACTCCAGTATTTATCTCACCACTCAGCAGGCCTCCCAAGGTTTAAATAATAGATCGTTCATTCTTTTAAATCAGGTAATATACTCTATTACCCTTTATTATCTACTATTAAAAATTCCATACTATGATACGCCATATCATTTCTGTAGTACTCCTCTGTACTATCTGTATATCTACCTATGCCCAAAATAACTTCACGGCAGTGGTAAAGGACAAAGAAAACCAAGAACCATTACCTGGAGCTTCTGTGTTTTTTCCTGATCTTTCTAAAGGAAGCACCACCAACCACGATGGCAGAGTGGTATTCAGAGATATTCCTAATGGAAATCAAAACATTAGAATCAGTTATATCGGTTACAAAACGTTAACTACCACAGTTAGCTTTCCTATTCCTGATTCATTAAACGATTACACCATATCACTATCGCCATCAGCTCATGAGATGGAAGAAATCACCATTTCCTCTACACGCTCCAGCAGAACTATCGAGGATATTCCCACTCGTGTGGAGTTTATAGCTGGTGAAGAACTCTCTGAAAAAGGCAATATGAAACCTGGGGATATACGCATGCTACTCAACGAAAGTACTGGTATACAAACCCAGCAGACCTCAGCCACCAGCTATAATTCTAGCATTAGAATACAAGGCTTAGATGGTAAATACACCCAATTATTACGCGATGGCATGCCTCTCTATTCTGGTTTTTCAGGAGGGTTAAGTCTTATGCAAATAGCACCATTAGACCTGAAACAAGTAGAGGTGATTAAGGGCTCTAGCTCTACCTTGTATGGTGGTGGTGCCATAGCCGGCCTGGTTAACTTGATTTCTAAAACACCCACTGAGGAAAGAGAGCTCAGCTTTATGGCCAATGGTACTTCCGCTTTGGGACTTGATGTAAGCGGCTTTTACTCCAAAAAGAATGATAAAATAGGAACCACTATATTTTCTTCTTATAACAAAGGCACACCCTATGATCCCGCTAATATAGGGCTCACTGCCATTCCTAAATTTGATCGTTTTACGTTCAACCCCAAGTTGTTTTTATATCTCAATGATGATACTGAACTAAACATAGGCCTCAATTACATTACCGAAGACAGGCTGGGCGGTAACATGGATTATGTAGAAGGAGATAACTCAGATGATGCATACTTTGAAGAAAACTTAACAGACAGAGTGTCTTCCCAAATACATTTTAGCCATCAATTCTCTCCTGCGAGTCAATTAAATGTAAAGAACAGCCTGAATTATTATGATAGAACTATTAACGTACCTACCTATAGTTTTGATGGCACCCAATTCAGTTCTTTTAGCGAAATAAACTACAATCAGTGGCAAGACAAATCAGAATGGATTTTAGGGCTCAACCTATGGACCGATAGGTTCACTCAAAATGATGTTACCACAGGTGAACCGCTGGATTACACACAAACCACGTGGGGCGCTTTTGCTCAAAACACCTGGAATCCGCTTGCTCAATTAGCTATTGAAACTGGTCTAAGGACTGACTACCAAACGGATTATGGCCTGTTTATTTTACCAAGGATTTCAATCATGTACACTCCTATTAATAAGCTAACCATGAGACTGGGAGGTGGATTAGGTTACAAAACACCTACCATATTTGCAGAAGAGGCTGAACGCATTCAGTTTAAGAATGTAATGCCCATCGATAACAATGAACTGGATGCTGAACGCTCCGTAGGAAGTAATCTTGACATTAATTACAAAACAGCTATTACATCAGAACTAGACCTAAACACCAATCTATTATTATTTTATACTCGCATTAATGATCCCATACAATTGGAGCCCACCGGATCAGACTTGTATACTTTTGAGCAATCTCCGGGGTATATTGATACCAAAGGAGTAGAAGTTAATATAAGACTGTCTTATCATGATTTTAAGCTCTTTATCGGTTATACTTATGCTGATGTTAACGTACATGAAAACAACAATTCGCAACAGGTTCCGCTGGTAGCTAAACATAGGCTGAACAATGTTTTAATGTATGAAAAAGAAGAAAACTTCTGGATAGGTGTGGAGGCATATTATTACAGTCCTCAAAAGCTAAGTGATGGTGACACCGGCCAATCTTACTGGATAGTTGGCTTAATGAGCGAAAAAACCATTGGTGATCATTTTTCCATTTTCTTGAACTTTGAAAACTTCTTGGACACTCGCCAAACTGCTTTTGACACCATATACACTGGCTCTATAGACAACCCCACTTTCAGAGATATTTATGCTCCGGTAGATGGTTTTGTTATGAATGGAGGTATTAAAATAAAGCTGTAACACCAAAATTTAAAAAAGAGGCTGTATTTATGATTATACTTCCATCATAAATACAGCCTCCTTGGTTATTCCTCTAAAATGACTCCCTATTGCACAGAACAACAGGATTAAACCACTGAAATTCAATTAAATACATGCTACCTTACAGTCTCTACAACTTCCAGCAGGTTTTCAGCTTTCTGCAAGCCCTGCAGCTGATAAATAATTTGCAATTGCTGGTTCATGATTATTGTAGATGGAAATATTAAAGGTCCCTCTTTTCTACCGAGCATTTCAGCCAACTGATGATAGCCTCTGGAGGATTGAAACTGATATTTACGTCCTAAAAATGTGATTTCTTCGGTAATTTCAGCATCTAACTTTAAACAATAAAAGCTTTCTTTAAGCACACTTGCCAATGCCTCATCACTAAAAGTAGTGTTTTCCTGCATAGCGCAATATTTGCACCATTCTGCATGAATAAAAATCAATAAAGGCCTTTTCTCCGCTCTCAGGCTGTCTTCTAGGTATTCAAAGGCAGTCCATTGTACAGATTGCGCTGGCGCCGCAGAGGTAAGACCAAGTGAAAACCAGAACGCTATGGCTATACTTCTCAGCATGCATTAATTGATGGTATATCTAACTCCAAAAAAGCCACGAATACCTTGATTTGGCGCGTAAACATAAGATGGATCAAAAGTTAACGCATTGGGGTTGCTAGGAGTAGGAATCACCTGCCCTTCTGCATTAAATTCCACTCCCTTATCAAAAGGATCAAATGAACGCGCAATACTATTAGCCGGCGGAGTATAATTAAGCAGATTCTTCACCCCTCCATATAGCTCCCATCTATCATAACTTTTAGTAATCTGAATATTTTGTAGGCTATACCATTCAGAATATTCTGGCCTATCATCTCGCTCACCCAGTAGTGGTAATCTCATAGGGCCATACACATTACCAGTATAATCTAGGGTTAAACCAAATTCTCGAAAAGTATAACCTATGCTCCATACACCACTGAACCGTTCGGTGAATAGCTGCCTGTAAGTTTCTTCATCGTTAGTAACTGAAACATCCATAAGTGTACCTCCTGCATTTATTTGCAGGCCATTGGTCCAATTCACATCAAGGTTTAAAGACACGCCCTTGGACACTGCATGTCCATCTAAGTTGCCATAAATAATCTCGTTAGGGTTAGTTTCATAATCGGGTAAAATGGCATTATTGAAATAAGTATAAAAGCCACTGGCATCCAGACCTATGTAAATATGATTAGTAGTATACACTTTCTTCACCAAATTGAGGTTTACATTCCATGAAGTTTCAGGCTTTAGTTCCTCTTCAAACACCACCATCCGAGCTCCTGTAAGCGCTGCATGATCTTCAGTAAACACGTTGGCCACACGGTAGCCATTACCTGCACTTAGCCTGATAATATTTCTCTTATTTGCAGAATTCCATTTGTAATTAATTCTTGGCGAAAATATATTTCCATGAATGCTATTATAATCATACCGAGCTCCTAAAAGCAGCTTATTGTAGTCATTTAGTATGATTTCATCTTGCACAAAAACACCGGGTAAGTGGGTGATCGAAGGATCATTACTACTTGCATTATTAGCCGTGGCTGTCGTATTATCATCAAAATAAGTATAACGATAAGCTAAGCCTACCAAAATATCATGTCCTTTCAGGGTTTGTTCCAGGTCAGCTGACCAAACCCGATGTATTGGTCTGCCAGGTATTTGGTATCTCCATAAACAGAGTTTTGATTATGACCATTGGCACTTATTTGCAAGTTTATTATTTCAGAAACAGGAAGCTGATAAGTTCCTAAAACTTCCCATCTACTTGTATAGATACTTTCTCCATATACCTCATTTCCGCCACGGTATTGCTTATCCCAGTCCATTTCTCCTCCCCAGCGGTCTTCATAAACATAGCGACCAGCCAATGAAAATGTTTTATTGCTTTTTCTATTAAAATCAAGCTTATTGAAAATAGATATCCTGTTTTGAAGCGTTACATCTGTAAACCCATCATTATTATTATCAATAGGATTCTGATAGTTAAAATAGTTGACTCCCAATAGCCCATTAGTTTTCTCAGAAAGAGAATAGCGTAAGCCCAAATCAGTATTCACTTCACCCCAAGTCGTGCCAAACACATCTGCCGAAAACCGTGGAGCCGTGGCTGGCTTTTTAGTAATGATGTTGATTAAACCACCCACAGCCTCAGACCCATACAGCGTAGAAGCCGGCCCTTTCACCACTTCTACCCTTTCTATTAGCGACTGCGGAATACCAGTTAACCCATACACCGTAGAAAGTCCGCTGACTATGGGCATACCATCAATCAGCACCATGGTATATGGCCCTTCTAAACCATTGATGTGAATGTCTCCTGTATTGCAAACATTACAGTTAATTTGTGGCCTTACACCATTCACATTTTGTAATGACTCAAATACTGAAGGTGTAGGATTAGCTTTGAAAAACTTCTTGCTGTATACTTCTACCGGCACGGGACTCTCCAATTTAGAGACCTCTTTCATGGTGCCCGATACCACCACTACTTCATCCAGCGCCTGGGTGGTTTCTTGCATGGTAAAATTAATGGAAACAGCCGCAGACAGCACTATATCCTTTGATTCCGTCTTAAACCCCACCATAGATGCCTGCACTTTATATTTCCCTTGGGGTACTTTTTCTATACGGAAACGCCCATTTTTATCAGTCACGCTGCCTAAAGTAGTCCCCTCCAGCCCCACGTTAACAAATTCTAGCGGAGCACCAGCCTCAGACACCACCTTACCACTTATTGTCCCTCTCTGTTGAGCGGCTACATGCAACCAGCAGAAAGTAGTTAAACATAGGATTAATGTGGTTGTCAATATTTTTAGAACCATAACGTAATTTTATATCGATAATACAAACATAATAAGTTAGACAAGTCTAACAAATTAATTTTTTCAAATTTCGTACATTTGGCAAAAAATATAGAGAATGGGTTCGCAAACGGAAGAGAACTATTTAAAGGCGCTATATAAGCTTTCGGATGATAAAGGGAATGTTGGGGTATCAGATTTAAGCTCTATGCTTAAAGTAAGTGTACCTACAGCCAACAGTATGGTAAAGAAAATGCACTCCAGAGGCTGGCTTAAATATGAAAAATACAAGCCCATTACCATTACCCCTAAAGGCAAAAAAATGGCCTCTATGATCATTAGAAAGCACCGATTGACAGAAATGTATTTGGTAGAGCAGATGGGATTTAGCTGGGAAAACGTGCATGAAATAGCCGAACAGGTAGAACACGTAAAATCAGAAGCCTTCTTCGATCGGATGGATGAGCTTTTGGGTTTTCCAAAATTCGATCCGCATGGCTCCCCCATACCTGATAAAAACGGCAAAATAGTTGAGCAAAATTTAATAAAACTCAGCGATTGCTCTGAGGGACAACACTACACACTAAGTGCATTATTAGATTCAAAAAAGGACCTATTGGAATACCTCAACAACCGCTCCCTCTTCCTTGGCACCAAACTGGAAATAGTAGCTAAAGAATCATTTGATGGCAACATGACCGTTAGATACGATAGTCATGAAAACGAAGTACTAAGCCAAAAAGTATGCGAGAGTTTATTGGTGAATAGAGTTTAAGGAAGGGTTAAGAGACATTATTCACTATAACTGATTGTACGTTTTTACCGGTAGAGTGCCACTTAGTACGTACTAGCTAAGGATTAAATGGCTCAAGCATACACCCAAAAGTGGTATTCTCTACAAGTAATTCTACTAAAGTTTTAAAGCTGACTTTTGCTAAATCTATTGATAACGTAAATGGCAATTGCGATTATAACTGACAATAAATAAAGATTGAGAAAAAAGTGGTCAAAATGTATTAAATAATGTCCCATATCTTTATGAAAAATCTCTATGGCAGCTGAAAATAATCTCAAAACAGGAAATGGCCATCCTAAAATGGTCTGATACACCTGAGTATACATAGGAATAAATCCATTATCAGGCATATTAAAATCAAATTTTATCGGAATTGCATTCAGACAAATGAATATTATTGCTATTCCACTAACAATCCAATAAGAGGATCTCTCTCTATTTTTTCCTCTTATAAGGAGCCAATACACTATAAATGTAGCTGCCAAATGTAATATAGATGCTGGGATCTGGAATCTAACAGCAATTGTATCGAATAAAAAAAGTATATCTAATACTAAATAGAAGAAGCCTTGTATAATTAGAATTACAAATAGTGGGATTATAAAAGCTTTGGTTCTCTGTTTCATTAAATGTAAGGTTACAACATGCGCCCTATATAGCGACATATTGATCTTTATGGATTTGCTAATATGCAAATTCCTTCCCTATTCCAATTGTCAGTTCGGAAAACGAATCGAGTTGATAATAGTTTACAAAGAATTCAACGTACTTGGTGTAAAATGTCGCTTGCCCTATCACTTCAGTTCTATTTCCAAATAAAGCCACTTTACCTGTTAACAAAAGTTGAAAAGGAGCAGTATTAAACCATGTTCCTAAACCAACCACAGGCGCTGAAAAGCTCCTGACTTCATCTGTAATTCGATTGTCAATGTTTAGGTGACTGTATCCTACGATTAACCTAAAGTTCTCATAGTTGAAATTGGTTTCAAAAGAGTTAGTAGAAGACTTGAAGTCAATAAGATTTAAGTGTCTGTAATACCAGTTTAAGTCAAAATCAAGGTCACAGTTGAAAATGTAATGTTTATATTCAAGTTTCCCGTTAATGAAAGTTAGATCTTCAAGATCCGACTGATAAGAAAAGCCAGTTATTAAAGTCCCCTTGCTAAAATATGGTAAAGCAAAATCTAATTTCCCACCCAATGGGGTATTGAATATACCAGATAAGGCATATACACTTATACTACGTGCATCTAAGAAATCTCTGATACAATCAATCTTTAACTTAATGAATATTGAATCCTTTCCATTTAAATGAAGCTGTTGGGTAATGAATCCTACAAATGAAATTTCTAGTGTTGCATTTGGATCTGTCACTGTAAGAATAAAGTTTCCATCCTTATCAGTGGTAGTGCCATTCTGTGTACCTAGTTCAACCACGTTCACTCCAGGCAAACCTAAACCCTCTTCCTCCTCGTTAGAAACCACCGTTCCCTTCACTTCTATTTGAGCGTTACCAATTGAAGTAATTAATAAGAAAAATATAATAGTAACTAATTTATCCATGAGAGGTTATTGAAGAATCTGTTGACCAAAGATCAATTCAAAGAAAGAATTACTATTTTATCAGAATCTTTAGCACGAATTTTTACTATTATAAAGCAAATAGCCCATTAAACCATTTTATTAGATAGTGTAATGGGTGAAAATGCCACCAGCTCTTTTCCTTTGGGGGTAAATTCAACATCAATTCTACCAAGATTGATCCCTGCCCAACCTACTTGATTGATGATAGTGGTAAAACCATCGGCGTTAGTAAGTAACAAAGGTTTTTCCATAAATGTATGGGTATGCCCTCCTAAAATCACATCTATCTCACTGACTTCCTGAGCCAATACTTTATCTGATGGTTTTGGTGATGAACCATAGTCATACCCCAGATGAGAAAGACATATAATTAAATCACATTTTGCTTTTTTAAGCTCCTGCACCATCTCTTTAGCCACAGCTATGGGGTCTTCATATACCGTGTTTCCATACATAGAGGAATTCACTAGTCCTTCCAGCTCTATACCCAATCCAAAAACTCCGACTTTAAACCCCTGCTTATCAAATATTTTATAAGGCTGTACACTTTTGCCTATGCTATTTCTCGAAAAATCATAGTTAGCACACAGATAAGGGAAATCCGCATACTGCATTACCGTGTGGAGGCTATCAACGCCATTATCAAACTCATGATTACCGATGGTAGTAGCATCATAACCCATTTCACTCATTAATTTAAGCTCAAGCTCACCACCAAACATATTGAAGTAAGGAGTTCCCTGAAAAACATCGCCAACATCCAGCAACATCACATTGTCTTCAGCAGCTCTGATTTTATTAATAGCTGTAGCCCGGGCAGCCATCCCTCCCAGCCCTTTGTATTTGCCTTCATCAAACGGATCTACATGAGAATGCATATCATTAGTATGAAGTATGGTCAGCTTCTTTCCCTTCAAACCAAAATTACAACTACCTAAAGCAAAAGGAGAAACTAAGGCCGAAGCCGCCAATGATCGAATAATAAATTGCCTTCTTTTCATGGGTTAGTAACAGTTATAAGGTGAGCCACTTCAGTTTTTACAGTGTCGCCCTGAGCGGTAAGATCTCTAATTTCCTTCACTAGCATATCTCTGAGTTTTACTGGCTCTACTTCTATTCTTTTAAGTGGCTTTAACATACTAAATCCACTGCCTCCATTAGCCTGATAGTCACTCACGGCCAAAGTATAATTCTTGTCTAAATTGATCTTTTCGCCGTTTACTTTAATGTTTTTTACGCCTGAATTAGTCACTTCAAAGCTCACGGGCCATATCATACTACTATGAGACTGCCCCACAAACTCTACCAACTTTACTAAACTGTCTCCTGGCACCTCTAACAGTAGCATTTCATTCTCAAAAGGCATTACTTCATACACCTCTCCCAGCTCCACGGGACCTTTATTGATAGACGCTCTAAGGCCACCATGATGATTCATGATGGACAAATCAACGTCTTTATTATAGGAAGATCTTGACTGGTTTAATATTACCTGAGTGACAAATGTACCCAAATCTGATTCGTATTGTCCTTCTGCCGTCAAGTCATGAGATGCATAGCCGATTACTTCATTCATCATAGAGTCTAATCTCACCCTATATGGAGCTATAATCTCTTCCAGGTGATCAGACTCCTCAATGGCAGAGTCTACTTGCACTGAAGACCAGGTATAAGAGCGCTGATACTCTTCCTTACTGGTACAAGAAGCCAGAAAAAAGATTAATAAAGCGCCGTATTTTAAATTGAAATCAATGGGTAAATATTTCATAAAGAAGGCTCGTATTTCTCACATGATGAATAGCGATACAAAACTACAAAACAAATGCATCGCGGCTGCATTTAAAATGTAGATATTTATTGTTTACTAGAACGGCATAAGTGGACACTTGCGCCAGCGTTTTATCGCTTTGAAAACAAATAGCTCTTGTAAACCATCAAAACCGATAGCTTAACCTAGGGCTATTTGGGCATTTAAGTTACTTCAAAGGTATGTCAACTTAGGTTGGGTAATGAACATCCATTTTAATTTTTCCTTCATCCTTACATCAGTCTATGACCGTTCTTTTTAATTAAAACTCTATTTAACTATTTCTTTTAGAAAATCTTTAAAAGACTCAGCACATTGCTCAAATTCCCATGCTCCTGTTCCATGCATACTGGTGTAAATAGCTCCTTGGCTACTACTTATATCTATACAATAAGGATCTGCTCCAGAATCAGCAATGACGACAAAATTATTGGGCCAATCTGCAATTATTTCACTTTTAACTTCTGAGAAGATTTCCTTTTCAAACTGTTCAATTGATTTTGCCATTGATTTTATTAGTTACAGCTAATGACCAGATAAAGTCTGAAGCCATAATTTAAATTTTATTACATCTGGTCCAAACTGACCAGAGCTTCAATAATTGTCGTCATGAGGCTTAACCGAGCTTCTGTGTAGGTCTCTTTCTTGGATCAATTTGTAGTTTTCAGACTCCTTAAAACTGCCAATCCATTTTGCCACTTTCTCATTTTCATCATCCATATGAATTAAGTCAAAATTGAATATTGGATTGATTTTCAACTCTATCTTTTCTCCATTGGTTAAAGGGATAATTACAAAAAAATCATTTTCCCGACAGACCACTTTAGTATTATTAAAGGAAAGGTCAATCATATTGCTCAAAGAGTCTTTTCCATATTCCATTTGATAGGTTCGTATTCGGATAGAATCCAAGTTATCTCCCTTATACTCTAATCCAATGGAATTTAAACATTTTCGAGCTAATTGATAGTTTTCCTGATTAATATAAATCTTTGTCCTTAAAAGGTTAATTGCCCTTTCAGATCCCTCCCAAGCATTCCCACAAAATCCATAATCCATTCTTTCAGCTTTGGCTAATAGTTTTAAAGCTTTTTTATACTGCCCATCTTCATATTTCTGTCCTGCCTTAAGAATTACGCCAAACCCTTTTTGAGCATATGTTGGAACGTTTAATTCTATTAGAAGAAGAACAAAAAATAGTATTTTTAATTTTTTCATTCAACTGTTTACATCAACCATACATATAAGAAACTTAAACCAGCTACTTATTTATATTTCGGGGATCAATCTAAAGGTTTTTTGGCTCATTTCATAGTGGTGATTGAGCATAAATATCGCTATAAAAATGGGACTCTCATTAAATATACAGCTAGCATTGGCAATTAAATCGGCCGGTTCACTACTGCATTTCCTCTCCTCTTAAGTTAATATATTACAGCAAATGTCCTTATCCTGCGCCAATATGTCTGTTGAAGCGCGACCATGCAATACACTTTAACGCCTAATTCCGCTACTCAACGACCTAAATCAGCACAAAAAGATATAGGCTTCCGCTATTCAAGTTAAGGCATTACCTTAGTATCAATTAAAGCCAACTATAGACAACAAAAATCCCCTTCAGAACCAGGTTCGGAGGGGATTTTTTGTTTATCATTTTTTGAAATATTAATCCTATCTAACTAGAAATTGGTTCAGTAACCTTTCCACTTTTCTTACCCCAAGTAACTGTAGCGCAACCAAAGAAGAGTGCTTGATAGTTGGCTTCAAGTCCTGCCTGAGTTAGTTCCCTTTGGAAATTTTTACAGTTATTAAACTTAGAAGTATAAATACCCAACATCCTATAATCCCCTGAGTTACCTTGAAATAAAAAGCCTATAATAGGAATTATAACTTTCAAATAGAACATGTAAAACAACCGCAAAAAAGGATTGGGAGGTACTGAAATTTCAACAAAAGAGAATGATGCTCCGGGCTTTAAAATCCTACTAATTTCTTTGGCTAATTTAGTGAGTTGCTCCAGGTTAAAAGTCTTAAGACCAAAAGATGAAACTACAATATCAGCTGTATTGGAGGATATAGAATTATTTAAAACATCCTGCTGTAATAAATTAATCTTACCATTTGTTCTACTAAGGTTGCCTTTTGCTATGCTTGTCATTTTAGGAGAAATGTCAACAGCATTTATCTCGATGACATCTATTGAGGACTTATTAATAGAGGACCATAGCTCCCCCATGCCACTCATTAAACCCTGATTATGCATTAGAAAACTAAAAGTTTATAAAATCCTTCGATAATTGTGTAAAAAGATCGATTTTGATGAGGTATAAAAATCACCAGAATGGTTACTCAAAATATAGGGTCTTTACCCATTGAACCCTGATTATGCATTAGAAAACTAAAAGTTTAGAAAATCCTTCGATAATTGTGTAAAAAGATCGATTTTGATGAGGTATAAAAATCACCAGAATGGTTACTCAAAATATAGGGTCTTTACCCATTGAATATTCCTCCAAGCCAGTGACACCCTTTGGAGGGATGAGTTTAATGAAACGATTTATCGATCAGGTAGGGATACGAGAAAAATTAGCCGAACTGGCACTTCCATCTCCTGGTTCTAACCGAGGGTATGACCCCAAGCAAATCGTAGAGAGTTTTTGGCTGAGTATCTGGACAGGGGCTAGTAGATACATCCATTGTGACTGGTTGAGATATGATACTGTTTTACAGTCAATTTTTGGATGGGATGGTATGCCTAGCCAAAGTACCTACAGTCGTTTTTTTGGAAAATTCTCTCAATCCCTAAACAACGAAGTATTTCCAGAGCTTCAACAATGGTTCTTTGACCAGCTCCGTTTAGGAGCACTCACCATTGATTTTGATAGTACTGTGATCACTCGATATGGAGATCAACAAGGGAGTAGTAAAGGTTATAACCCCAACAAAAGAGGGAGAAATTCACATCACCCCTTGATGGCCTTTGTGAGTCAAACCAGAATGGTGGCCAATGCATGGCTCAGGCCAGGCAACACAGCGGCCAGTAGTAGTTGCAGGGAGTTCATGGAAGAAACCTTTAAGCACGCCTTGGCAGGACAAAAAGTAGGTCTGGTAAGGGCCGATAGTGGTTTTTACAACGAAGAAATCATGTCATATCTAGATGAAGAACTCCTCAATTACATTATGGCTGTACGCATGTACCCCAATGTAAAAAGCGAAGTTTGGGGGCTTAAAGATTGGGTCAAACTGGCAAAGGGAATAGAGCTGAACGAGATGGTTTTCAGTCATGAAAACGGTAAGCCAAGACGATACATTATTGTAAAAAAGCAAGTTGACATCAGGCCACATGCAGGAGGCAAGGAACTTTTTGAAGATCAGCCTGGCTATCGATATAGTTGCTATGTGACCAATATGGATTTACCTCTGGATCAGATTTGGAACATGTACAACACCCGCGCCGATTGTGAGAACAGAATTAAGGAATTGAAACAAGATTTTGGGCTTGAAAATTTTTGTTTACAAGATTTTTGGGCAACAGAAGCCTCCTTTCGCTTTATCATGGTGGCTTACAATTTGATGAGTTTATTCAGGCATTTTGCGTTGAACCATCATCGAAAAGCAACCCTATCAACCCTCAGATCCTATTGCTTTGCATTAGGAGCCTGGACAGCAAACCATGCTAATAAAAAGGTTTTAAAAATCTCATTACCCTCCAAAAGAAGACCCTGGATGGAGGGAATATTCTTGAACATATCGTCTACTAGTCCTCCTTTTGATTATTCTAATGAATAATCCGGGTTAAATCAAAAATAACACCTGAACCGGAGTTTAATTCTATTTTTTGAACACACTGTTTTCTCCATCTATCTGTAAATCCAAAGGATGAAATGTAGTTAGTCAAACCATAAGTTGAAGACATCGAGTCAAATAACTCACTTACAAATTGAGGGCTGTAAATTGAATCCTTTGGCATTAAGAAAAGCTAATTTCTATTACTAATAGATTTGATGAAGTTAATAAATAACAGTGCATTCCCAAACAGTATTGATAGCAAAGAGATTACACCTAATAAAATAAATGTGTAGCCCGTATTAATATCTATTAAAGAATTACTACCATCGGTTACCAATGCCAAAAAGGAAATGAGAATCATAATTAACAATATACCGGGGATTATAAGACTCAAGTGAAGCTTGGTATAGATGTTAAAATTATGCTTAATTATCGAGACATATATGACTGCTGAAAATACTAAAAGCAGTAATGCCAATATGGTAACATAAACATTATTTAATACATAATATGTATAAAAGAGCTGAACATCTAAAGTCTTTTTCCCAGCAATAATGCCAAGTGCTATCACCAAAGGAACAAATATCAAGCAGATCAGGTATGGTTTTCGATAAAATTGCATAGAAGAATGTTTATACATTAATAATTTGAATAGATGTTAGTGGCAAACAATATAATGTAATTTTAATTAAATAAATATTTTTTATAATTCTAATGCTCATTCATAAAAGTTTTGCCTACAATTATGCTTTTGCCTCTGACTCATCATTTAATAGACAAATACAACTAGTTAGACCATCAAGTGCGTTCTTTTAGACCTACTCTCATTAGCCATTTTAATCGCTTGCTCCACCTGGTATTGAAGGAGCTGAGCCGCATGAATGCGACTAGAAAATCTGGACTTCAAATAGGTATTCACTTTATACAGTAGAGCTTCCAATTTAGGTAGCTGCTTATCGGGCGACTCATTCCTCACCTGCTCATATGCCTCCAAAGCCCTGTCTACGACTATTATTCTATTTCTTTTGGATTGTTTTGAAGTGAAGCCCATGGATTTAGAAGAAGATATTTCAACCCATCTTTTTGGGGTAACAACTATTGAAGAAAGCGTTGGCTTTAAAGCACTATCCTCAGCCTCTGTCTCTTGTCTTTCTGATATGTCCGCTGAGCTTTTCAGAGAATGAGGCTCATTTATTGACTGATCAATATTTTCAATGTCGTTCTGGATACTCTCTATCCTCTTCATTGTATTTCCTGTTCCCTGCTCCAGAGCCTTTGCTTCCAAGCCAGCCACTACATTGTTCATTAAACTTAATACCTTATTGAGTTCTTTTTCATGGTTCGCAACGTTCTTTTTTCGCTGGTCTATCTCTTCTTGCTTCTTTAATGCTGCTTCATTTATGTTTTTATTTTTACCATGAATTTTCTTCAGCCTACTTTCACTTATTATTAACTCTTGTTTAGCCTTCTTTTGTTTCACCAAAAGCTGATGAGCTACTTTAGACATATCCACAGTAAGCTTAGTAATCATTCTTTCCCTTTCCTCACCACTGCCTATAATTTGTAAATTAGCCTCCTGCAAGAGCTCTTGTGCCCTTGCCCCCTCTATAATTTCCTTTTCTATAATTAAATCATTACTAGAATTTGTGAACTTTCCACGCTCCTTATCTTCTAGTTTTGCACCTTCTGCAGACGATCCTATTTTACCTGATTTAACCCACTCACCAAGCTCCCAGTCTTTGAATTTGACCTGAGTTAACTGTTTATCATAGAAAAGAAATGCCTTTAGTTTTAATTCACCACCTACTACCGCTGTAATCATATTTTTCAGTTCATATGACATTTCCACAGGTTTCTCTTGAGTAAATTTACGATCTACATATATGAAAGAGCCAAGAAGTTCTGCTTTACTCTGGATGCTCAGGTTAGTTTGAGCGAAAATATTAGCTTGTAGAGCTACAGCCAGCCTTGCACCTAATTCGGCTCCTGCACTTACCTTAAAATAAAGATCTCCTGCAAATGAAGGAGTAGCACTAAAGTTATAAGGTTTATTCTGACCTTTTTCTCGCTGTACTGTAGTATCTATATCTAAGGTCAAGTATCCTCCCAGCTCCAAACCAAAATGGCCGGCCACACCAATAAAAATAGGAAATGCAATATCTTGTGAAAAAGGCCAAAATGGATGTCCTGTTCCAGGAAAATCTAACGATCCTTTAACAGCAATTGACCTGTTTTCAGGGTCTGCAGTAGCTTCAAAACCAAAAAGCTTGAATTTTAGCGCCTTTAGGTTAGGGTAAACTCCATCAATTGAAAATCCTTTGCCTTTATAGAAATAAGCATTTTTTACTTTCAGTTCGGTCCCCAGGTTAAGAAAATCCAGCAAGCCAGTATCGAAAATAGGCATGATTTTACCATATTCTCCCCCCTCTTCTTTCGACTTGAATTTGATCCCTGCTTCAGCGGCTCCAATCCTCTCCTTATTAAATTCAGCCTCTTTTATCAAAACATCAAACATAGAGGTGTTTACATTTAACTCACTGAGAGTACCTGAAATTCCTTCTTTTGATAGATTTAACGCCACTCCTTGAGCTCCTATCACCTGCGCTCCTCCCGCTGGTGATAAAGCAATATCTGAAGTTAAAATGAGTTCATAACCGCCTCCTTTCTTCAACTCTATGCTCATGTTGCTCAAAACAACAGACTCCATGGGTGACAGCGTTTTACCAGGAAAGGCCAGAGATATTGATTCGAAATCAAGGCCATCCTTATTCCAGGTAAAGGTGTTTACCGATCCTTCAAGTTGATATTTAGGGATTGATAAAGCGGCCTTAGTAATCTCTATTCCTCCATTCTTGAGGGCTGCCTGCTCCACCAAAATATCAAAATCAGGGAATCTGACTAACCCACTAGAAAACTCATATATCCCGGCATTTTTATCAACCAAAAGGTTCTGAAGGATGACATTAACCCCATTTATGTTAGCATTAATTTCAGCAGCACCTCCTTTTATGTTTTCATCTATCTCTTGCGCAGGATCAGCCCTAACATAAGACAAATAAGCTCCAGTCACATTAATACTACTACCCGAGAGGTTCAAAAGGAAGGTTTCAATAGAAAAATCAAAACTGCTAAATTTCTTGTGTGCCACACTTGCTGAAGCTTGAACATTAGCCACCGATAAGGTATCCTTTATAATATCCAACTGATCTATTTGAATAGCCGCATCTCCGTTATAGGATTTATCAATATTAAAGGCCTTGAGTTTAAAATTACCAGCTTCATTAACATTGGTTATAGATAATGACTCAAACGCACCATCATTCATTAACAAGCTCATAGAACCACTAAGTTGATAGCCGCCAATATTCAGTTCTGCATCAGTACTTAATGAAAGTAATTTATCTTGAATGGCTCCTTTGGCATTAGTTAAAATCACTATTCCATTGCCAACAATTAACTTATCAATGTTAAGTCCAGCACTTTTCACTCCACTTTTGGCCACTACCAAAGGATAAATACTTACCGGGCCGAGTGTATTACCCAATAATGTTCTATCCGAATTATTGATGATAATAGGTGAGCCAGCCGTATATTTAAATTCTCCTGAGAATGGGAAAAACAGCTGATCCATTTCCTGACCTGCTCGTTCAGGAATATTGCTACCGAATAATTTTAACTGCACAAAAAACTCAACAATGAGTCCCGGATCTTGCTGCTGCGTTCCTTGACCCTGCTCTTGTTCTAATTCAGATTTTTTATCATAACCCAATTTCAGGTTATTAATCATGAGTGTGATCACCTGCAAATTAAGGTTAATCAATTTTTCAGCATCGTCTGCCTGAGCAGTCTCATCGTTAACAGCCTCAGCCTCCGGTTGAGGCTCTTCTTTAGATGAACCTGTGAGATATTGATAAAAAGATGTCAATGGTGCCGTAAAGTATTTCATACCCGTCTGAGCGGTATTTACCCAACCTTGCACTTGCCCTCTCACCTCGCCCTGATCAGCACTTACAATAAAACCCTGCAAGCTTTTATAGCTACGAATTATTGGAGCTTTAGCCGCCATTACACCCATTACGTAGAGTAAACCTGTTTTTATATTATCAGAAAGACTATCCCACATGGCAAGAGCAGCTTTGGAGGCCACAATCATCATGTTAATACCCGGAGCCAGGCTTGATAAACCGCTCCAGGACACAATTTTATTAGACACGAAACTATCTCCAGCTTTTAAAAGCGAATTAATTATGGTGGAATATGATGCATTAGCCATTTCATGTCTCAACACACTTTTAACCAACCCCCAAGCCATGTTAGTGGTTAGCATGGCTGCGGATTCTAACTCCGCCAGTGGAGAGACAGAATAATGAGATTGCACCTGCAAAGGTCCTATCTGAACAGCCGCACGGGTGCTTTTAGCTTGTAGAGCTCTTTGCCCCATCACATCTGCCTCCTTCTCCAAGGCCTGATCATCATTAACCGGTACTCCACTCTTCATTTACATGGTGGGTTTCACTCTGCCCTGCTTTTGCTGCACCACGTGCCAGGCCTCATGAGGTAGATGCCTTTCTTGTCCGGAAGCTAAGTGAATATCAGTGCCCTGAGCATAGGCATGTGCATTGAGCTGGGCTGGCTTGCCCGAATTATAATGCACCTTTACATCATCCAGAGAATGGCCCGACAAGCTTTCTATACCTGATTTTAGGTTATCTGGTAGCCCTGTTTTGTTGACCTTCCTTTGAAGGGGTGTTTGTAAGGTAGTATTGCTATTGGCCTTTTCCTGAAATTGAACAGCTTTTTGAACCAACGCACTATCGTTGACCTTAGATTGCATCTTTCTTTGAGCTATTGCTTCAGGTCGTTTGTCTACCAATTGAAAAGTGGGTACACTCCTGATGCCCTGTTGAGCTACTGATACTGAAGCAGTTTGCCCTTTATGCTTAGTGGACTTATCAGCAGGAATATTCATATTCTATTCAGGAGTTAGTTTAAAAATCCCCTCTAGCCCTACCCTTCAGGTATTAACAGCCAGAACCCCGCCTACCTAATTACCACACTTAAAAAAATGGAATTTATGAATTTGCCAAATAAAATCACCTACTAACCCTATTTTATTTTGTGTATTAGATTGAAGATTATGTAAGATCCTGTATTAGAATAACTAAAATTAAACCTAAATTTTCAATTGAGAATCTTCTTTACCTTGAAGAAGAGACGATCAGACAGTCTCAAATCTTCGGTCACTATTTCTGCGTAACCTTGTAAATCCCGTGCATAATTGATTTCCCTATTTTTAGTTGTTATTATCTCCTTAGAATCTGATAGAGTCGCTAAGACTTCATAATAACCTTCTTTATCAGGCATTGGAGAATTGCTTATTACTTTTCCTGTTACTTTGCCATATTCATTTTCAGAATACCCTGTTAAATGGACCTTTACTAATTGTCCTTCTTCAATACTGTTCAATTCTGAAGCTGGAACTTTAAGTGAGATCAGATATCCTGAATTATCTAAGGGAATGATATTACAAAATAAGTCTCCGGTTTTCACTACATTACTGCCTTTATTATAATTTAGATGAACTATCTTACCCTTTATTCCAGATTTAAACAAGTATGTATATTCCCATTCTTTAACGTCTCTTTTGAGCTTATCAAATGCTTCTATAACATCTTTCAATAGTTTTAATTGAAGTTCAATTTGATCAACCTCTTCATGGTTTGAATATTCCGGTTGTTTATCTTCTTTTCTGGATAATAAATTTTGTATACGTTTATGATCATGTTCAGAGAAGTATTCATCAAGTTGAAAATATGAATTTTTGCTCAGCAAATATTGCATGTAGATATTCTCAAATAAGGCATAGCTAGATTGCAAATCTCCTAATGAGATATCTTCAAGTCGCTCAATTGGAAATGAGAAAGACTGATTCTTTATTTTTACAGTATCAATTATTGATCTTAACTTAATAACATCCAGATAATTAGAACTATTTTCAATAACAGCAATGACCTGATTCTTTCTTACTATACCTCCCTCTTTTACCAGAATAGAATCAAGTCTTCCTGAAGATCGAGCGTATAATTCATTAACAGGACTCTGAGTAGTTATTAATGCCTCTACCCTAATAACATTAGGATACTTTATAAACCAAGAAAATATCAGAAGCAGTAAAATTATAGTTAAAAAAACAACATTTCCCCAAAGCACCATCCAATTGGGGACCTTTGTTAAAATAGCTTGTACTTCCTCACTTCTTAAGTTTATGTCATCATCGTTTTTTGACATTAAATTAATAGTTATTTAAAGAACTTGATAATCAAAAAGTTATATATTTATTCCAGAAATAAGCATTAAAAAACAAAGCATAGAATTAGGCAATTCTATGCTTTAAATAATAGGTAAAACCTTTTTAGCAAGCAGGACCAGAACCGCCTGAATAATTACATTCTCCCGATATTATGAAACAAACCTCCATATTTACAGGAGGACATTGTGAAAAATCATAACAACATACCGGTCTTCCTCCAGTTATTGTTTTTTTCTCCTCTTTACTAAGAACTTTACCTAGGTTTAACAAATCCTTCATAATTAATTAGTTAGTGTTATACAGTACCCTAAACATTTTAAGACACTCAAGGCATATGTCTTCCTCATAAGAGGACACAAAGATTTGTATAACAATATATTTTTAATTAATCAAAATATCAACTAAATCAACCTCCAATATCTAATTGATTCTTAATTAAATTATAATAGTTCCCTTTCCTTTTAACTAGCTGATCATGATTGCCTCGCTCAACAATCCTTCCCTGATCAAGTACTACTATTTGATGTGCATTTTTGACTGTACTGAGCCGATGAGCTATGACTACAACTGTCTTATTTGCAAAAAAATTAGTAAGATTTTCCATGATCACTTTCTCATTATTAGCATCTAGAGCTGAAGTAGCTTCATCAAAAAATAGAAATTTAGGATCTTTATAAACAGCTCTTGCTATAAGTAACCTTTGTTTTTGACCAGTACTTAGTCCAACACCTTCATTTCCTATATTGGTGTTATAATTCAGCGGCAATTCTTCTATAAAATCTGTTATATTAGCTACTTGAGTAGCATGCTTCAATTTCTCTTTATCAACTACCTCTTCACCTACAGCAATGTTACCAGCTATCGTATTATTAAATATATACCCCTCTTGCATTACAACACCACAATGACTCCGCCATATCTTTTGAGAGACATTATCTAAATTCACATCATCAATTAAGATCTTGCCCGTTTCTGGTTTGTAAAAATGGAGTAGTAATTTCATCAAGGTTGTTTTTCCACTTCCTGATACACCTACTATTGCCGTTGTTTTATTAGCAGGAATTTCCAATGACAAATCCTTCAATACTGGCTTAACCCCTCCTGTATATCTAAACGATAGATTTTTAAGGTAAATATTTGAGTTTTCTGGAATTGAAATTACTTTCTGATCTCTTTCAACTTCCTCATTTTCTTTATTATGAATTTCTCCCAGTCTATCTAATGAAATTTTAGCATCCTGAACTTCCCTCATAAAACTTATAAGCAGGGCTATAGGAGCATTCAATTGTCCTATAATATAGCTTATAGCTAACATCATTCCCAATGTGATGTCTCCGTCAATAACTAATTTAGCTGACAATACAGTTATTAAAACATTTTTAAGCTCATTAATTAAATTAGATCCTACTTTTTGAGTTTGCTCTAAAACGAGGCTTCTTGTGGCAACATTAAATAAACGGGCCTGAACATATTCCCACCCCCACCTCATAGACCTTTCCGCATTGTGTAACTTAATTTCCTGCATCCCATTAATTAACTCTATCATTTTGCTCTGCTCTGTACTTATTTCAGAAAATCTTTTATAATCTAATTCCTTTCGTTTCTTGAAGAAGAATATAACCCAGATAAAGTAAAAAAAGCTTCCTAATACAAAAACAGCTAGTATTTGTAAGCTGTAATAGCCAAGAATAAAACTAAAAATGATGAGGTTAAATAATGAAAAAAGAATGTTCAGAGAAGAGGTGGTTAGAATATTTTCAATTCGCTTATGATCATTAATTCTTTGCAAAAGGTCACCTGTCATTCTAACATCAAAATAAGAAATAGGTAATTTCATTAGTTTAATGAAGAAATCGGATATTAATGATATATTAATCCGAGTACTCAAATGCAGCAAAATCCAACCTCTAATCACCTCCAAACCAGCTCTACCCATAAAGAGGAATAGCTGTGCCACTAAAATGAGATAAATAAAATTAAGATTACTATTCTTAATACCTACATCTACAATACTTTGAGTTAAAAATGGAATAATAAGCTGAAGCAAGCTACCAGCCAATAACCCAATAATTAACTGAATCACTAACCTCTTGTATTTAATCAGGTATTTAAAAACAAAATTGAATCCAAATTTCTGATCTTCCCTAAATTCTGATTTATAGAATTGAGGTGTAGGCTCTACCATTAAGGCAATTCCCTCTTGGGTCAATTCATTAGAATTATTACCTATCCAATGTTTTAAAAAATCCTCTTTACTATACTTTAATTTACCATGTGCCGGATCAGAAATATATAGTGTTTGATTTTTGATTTTATATAGAACTACATAATGATTTTTGTTCCAATGTAAAATACATGGTAGTGGTGCTTCCTTTAGTTTATCAAATGAAAGTTTTATGCCTATCGAACGAAAGCCTATATTTTCTACCGCCTCACTCAATCCAAGAAGACTACTACCCTCTCTTGTTGTTTCACTAAGGGAACGTAACTGTTGTGTATTGATAGTTTTACCGTAATACTTCGCTATTATTTTAATAGCTGTAGGCCCACAATCTTTAGCTTCTGTTTGCGAATAATGAGGAAATTTATCCAAAATATCTTACAGTTTTCAGTTTAATTAAGGTTTAAATCAAGTACTAAGATATTGTTGTAATTATCCCTCACTTAAAACCGAATTATTTTGTTCACACTCAATGAGATCTTCTATGAAATAGGAAAGATCACTTTTATCATACTCTTTAGGGAATTGTCTACCGTTAATAAATAAGGCTGGGGTAAAGTTGATGAGGTTATCTTCGCACCAAGATTGGTGATAGTTTAAAACCCTTATACCAATTTCATCCACAGCTCCACCCCACTTACCTAACCATTCATCCAATCTGGAATCCTCTGCGTAGGCTTCATCTATTGCTTCAAAAAATAAAGGAATATCTCCCTTATTATATAACTCTATCAATCTGCTGGCTACCTTATATCCACTATCAGTAGTATCAAAAGAACCTAAATTAAACCTGATTATCAACCTGATATTTTTTGAATTTTGCTGCAAAATCTTCCTAACTTCTGTATGAGCAGACTTACAAAAGTGGCATCTTGGATTTGTAACCAAAATTATTTGCAAAGGCGCATTTTCATTCCCTAAGGTAATCTCTGATGGGTGAAAAATCCCTGTATCAATAAGTAAACCTTTAGAATACTGTGTGTAGAATAAGTCAAAATTTCTTTTGAATTTAAAAAATTGCAATTGTAAACTTTTGTAATCTACATATGTCTTCAAAAGTGGCTTCAATAAAAGCCATAGAGAGGTAAATAAAAATGCTGATATCAAAAGAATATGTAAGTTATCAACTTTAATCTCGGTTAATGAAATATTGATATTTTCAAGTACCGCAACTACAGATTGCAACCATAGCACCAAAACAATTCCTAAGCATAACAAACACCATTTCTTTACTTTAGAATATTGATAATAAATGGAATAAAATGTAATTGGGAGAGATAAAAAAGAAAGCAGAAATAGTATTGAATCGTTGTTGTCAAACAGTACGGTGAGCAACCAAGCCAAGGTTACGCCTCCAAAATAAGAAAGAGATAGATCACTTAGTTTGAAATAATTAAAAATTCGTGCTCCCCTAGAGTTGATCACTGCCTGACAACTGGTAGAATTGTAAGATGAACAGAATTTACTTATGGTTTGAGAAATAAATCCCAATTCTTGTCTTACCACAATAACACTTATGAAAAGACCAAATACAGATAAAAGAAAGTGAGTTGCTTGAGCCAAGGTAGGAACTGACCACATAAACAAAGAAAGGATAAGAGCCCCACAGGTAATCAAAAGAAAGTTATAAATACCTGACAATTTTAATTTTTTTTCTTTTCTCCTCTTGTTTAGAATGGGTTTCTGCCGCCACAACGATTCCACTCCAGATATCAAGAAATTCGTGAATTTTTACTATAGACTTTTTCTTCTTGCTATACCTTACTTTAACTAAATCTGCTTTATATTTTGAAACTATAGCAAACCCTTGTCCTCCATCAACTTTGATTAAAGTTATAAAGGATTGAGGCAATTTATTAAAGACTTCTATAGTTAAGGGCACCTCAACAGCGACATTATCAATGTTGAAGTGATCCAAAACACTAGTTAAAGAGTGTAAACTGGGGTAAGAAGGGTGGCTAATGATCTGTAATTCTAACTCGGAACTATTTAAATAAATACCTTCCCCTTTCAAATATTCATTTAAAATAATAAACAGATAATCCTTCATGTTGTAATACGTGGTTTAGGTTTAGCTAATACTCCTATGCTGAATTCATAGTCTATATTAATTATCAATATATAAATTATTTAATGAATTATAACCCTATAAACTATATTTTATCATAGTTTTAAGAGTATAATGCCTTTAAAAATCAACTTCAATCAATTAAAAATTCCCTTCTGGCCGCTTTTCAAACCGACTATGGTTTGTCTAATTAAGACTTAAATTTTTAGCCCCATACTACACAAAAGAGAATAACATCTTGCAGGATACTACCCTAAAGTTCATCAATGGCATCTTGAAGTAAAATCGGATTGTAATAATTTAATTTTTAAACTAATAATTAATTATATTTATATTATTAGTTTATATAACCACATTTAGATCATGAAACGCCTCTTCTTTATTCTACTCTTTTTAACTCCATGCATCACTTATAGCCAGACCTTTAGTTCAGTCAATAACCAAACAGGTCTTTGGTCCGAGGAAGCTACTTGGCAAGGAGGAACACCTCCCACTACTTCAGTAACAGGTAATATTCAAATTGAAATAAATGGCTCTGTAGTCAATGAAGGAAATTTATCAATGGGTGGTACTTCTGACCTTATCATTCAAGATACTTTATGGGTAAATGGTGACCTAGACCTTAATGGTAGTTTTACGCTACTGGTAAATGGTGTATTAGTAGTAACAGGTGATTTAGAAGTAGGCAATAATGCATCATTTACAAATAATGGAATCAGCATCATTAAAAGCACTCTTGGCTATGCAGGTGATATTGAAAACTACTCCAATCTTATCTATGCTTATACTGCACCCGTAAATCGTGGCGGCAGCATAACTCCTACGGGAAACTCTATTAAGAGTGAAAATGATCTTTCTACAGAAAACCCTATCATGTATAATTATGCCACTATAGATCCTCTTCCTGTAGAATTATACTATTTCAACGCCAGTCAAACTAAAGAGGGTGTAAGGCTGGAGTGGGCTACGCTTTCTGAACTCAATAATGCGTATTTTGAAGTTCAAAGATCTTTTAATGGAACAGGCTTCACGACCATAGCTAAAATTAAGGGACAAGGTAATAGCAATGTACTAGTGGAATACAGCTATACTGACCCTACATTACTACCTAGCCGAGTATTTTACAGACTAAAACAAGTTGATTTTGATCAAAAATACGCCTATTCTCATTTGCAATCTGTATCTCCAACACAAGACATTGTTAAGCTTTTTCCTTCACCCGCATATGACTTTATAAAAGTATACCCGCAATCCTTAATCGAGAGCAGCACCACTTTTGAAATCTATGATAGCAATGGATCTTCAGTCTTCAAACAACAAGGTTACGAATCCAGTTTGCCAATATCTCAATTTAAATCAGGGCTATGCTTTTTACATATTTACACCGATGGGCATAAGTATGTAGAGAAATTTATGATAAGTCATTAGAGCTTACCGATCTGAGAAACACTTCATTTAGTTTAAAATTAAAATCACATAGCTAGACTTAAGACCAAGCGGATAAAGCCAATGATAAACTTAACCTGCCATGTGATTTAATTGGTCTCTCCATCCTGGTCGATTGATAATATAAAAGCTACTTCATTTCCAATGCCCTCTCCTACCTAGCTCCAACCCAATGCGGATAAATGGGCGTACGTTCTGATACTTTGTTAAGTAAATCATGGTGTTCTTCTGATAAATTCCAGCCCACTGAGTCAAGGTTAGAGATCAACTGCTTTTCATTTCTTGCTCCGATTACTACATTAGAAACCGTTTTATTTTGAAGCACCCAATTAATGGCTATTTGAGGAATTGATTTCCCTGTTTCATCACTTATTTTTTCCAATAAATCTACCACATCAAAAAGAAAATTTTCTTCCACCGGAGGTGCTCCTATATCTCCCCCTGACTTAATTCGGCCATCTTTGGTTTCCATCCCTCTCTTTATTTTTCCAGTCAATCTTCCCCACCCCAAAGGACTCCACACCATAAGCCCCATGTTTTGATCTTCTATTAGAGGCATCAATTCTTGTTCAAAATCGCGACCTATTAATGAATAATAGCCTTGATAAATAACATATTTTTCCAGATTAAGCCTATCTGATATAGACAGTGACTTCATTAACTGCCATGCGGCAAAATTAGAACACCCAATATACCTTACTTTACCACTACTAATCATAGCATCAAGAGTTCGCAAGGCCTCTTCAATAGGCGTATTACTATCAAACCCATGCATAAAATACAAGTCGATGTAATCAGTATTGAGTCGTTGTAAACTTTCGTCTAGCGCGTTCATTAAATGATACCTGGAAGATCCCATTTCATTAGGCTGATCACCCATTTGAAAGGTTGCTTTTGTAGAAATAAGCACTTTATCGCGCTTACCTTCTAGTGCCTTACCTAATACTTTTTCTGAATCTCCCTGAGAATAGACATTGGCTGTATCAAAAAAGTTAACCCCTCTTTCAATACAAATATCAATGAGCCGAGTGGCCTCCTTGACCTCCGTTTGTCCCCATCGCTGAAAAAACTCATTAGTACCTCCAAAAGTAGCTGTACCCAAACTTAAGGCAGGCACTTTTAACCCTGAACTACCTAAATTTCTATATTCCATAATTATAGATTTTAAACTCAAATTATCTTTTAATTAAAACTTATGATGGCAATCACAACAAGCGAAAACTGCCCGACATACAATCATCAGGTAAATTGATCATAGCATTAAAAAAGTATAATATGCTCATTAATGGCCATCATATTATGATTTTCCATACGACAAAGTTCTAAAGAGTAAATTTGAATAGAGAGGACAATTGTCAAAAATCTGGGGTGAGGTATGTCACATTTTAAGCTTCAACTTTAGTAAGTCTACTTAAGGTTTCTCGTGTAACACCAAGATAAGATGCTATCATAGCTTTGGGTACCCGCTGCATGAGACCAGGATAGAGCGTAATGAGATTATGATAACGATCATTAGCATTACTAGTTAAAAAGCATAAAATGCGCTTTTGCAAAGCGATATACCCATTAGTTGTTTTCTTCAAAAAAAAGGTTTGCATTTTTGACAGCTCTTGGCTCAGTTTCTCCTTGTTTTCTAAAGTTAATGAATATGCTTCTGTATTTTCCAGGCAGTCTACCACTAAGGTGGATTTGGTCTTATGGTGAAATGCCTCAGCATCAGTAATCCACCAATTTTCCATACCAAATTGCAAAATATGCTCTTTACCTTCTGTGTCCAGCTTAGTAACTCGCATGAGTCCTTTAATTACAAAAAAGTCATATCTGGCAAAATCTCCTTCATGCAATACGATTTGGTGCTTTTTGAATACTTTTTTTTGGAAATGACTAAGCACAAATTCAAATTCA
This sequence comes from Fulvivirga maritima, assembly GCF_021389955.1. Lineage (NCBI taxonomy): Bacteria > Pseudomonadati > Bacteroidota > Cytophagia > Cytophagales > Fulvivirgaceae > Fulvivirga > Fulvivirga maritima. The sequence goes on along the minus strand of NZ_CP089980.1, from coordinate 5,051,412 downwards.
TTATCAGTCAATTCTACAATTTCTTCTATTTGAGTTCGTAAAGGATGCTTGCTCATATTGATCTGTCTGTATTTTCCTTACTAATATGTTAACAGTTAAAGTTAATAACGATAAGCCTCAGAGGATTAGCGGTATTATACTTCTTTTTCTAATAATGGAATAACATGCTTCAAAGGAATATTTAACGGTAATTTCCCTTTCCAGTTACCATAGTTACTCTCTGTAAAAGTGACCACGGCATTATATTCTTCCAATATCATCATGTACTGTCCGCTATTACCGGATGCGAACAGTACATTGAAATGCTCTTCAATTAGTATCTGATTATTTTGAGAAACAATGATAGCATCAATATTAGGATAGCTATCTGCAGTAATTAACTACCTAAAACCTGACAACTTCTCTTCTTTAGAATGCTGGCCTTGACAACCTAATGCCAGTAAAAAGAAGTATAACATGAGAGAAAATGGCACTTTCTGATTTGTATATTTCATGAGCTCTGATCAAATAGGAATTATGATGGGGTGTAGCGGAGCGTGCTACCAATTATATTCACCACTCCATTAATCTATTATAATTATATATTTTACATGTAATCAAAATGAAATATTTATTTCATATAATAAAATGGTCTTTAGTTGAAAGTTAAGAGCTGATAGTAACAGCTATTTTTGCAACTTTAACATTCTGGATGATGCCCTTTTTCATTAAGGTTACTGTCTGAGGAAAATAGATCATCAATCAGTCCTGAGCGTCTACCCTTAGACGAGCTGAGGCTGACTGGATGGTTAGAATCGAAACCTCCCTACCTAGTAATTACAAAGAAGATATAACGAAGTAATGTCGAGGCTACTGAAAGCAAGCTAGGCTGGGGAGCAAAAGTAACTTAGAGATGGCTTAGTTGCACTTCTTTAAATTAGCAAATACTGCGTATTCTTTAACATAAACCATCATCAAACCGTCATCCCGGCCGCAACGAAGTGAAGAGCAGGGATCTGGCTTTTCAGATAGTACTATCTGATCAATGAGATTCCTGATATCATTGCGCTATGCTTCATAATTCAGGAATGACGGTTTTTATTGGTTAATGGGTGTATGAAAGCCTGCTTTTCATAATTGGTCGTAGCATCCGCTCAAATTCATTTCTTTAAGCACAAAATGGTGTCATGAAATACTAATAGCACATTGTATCTTCAGACATCTGCTTATCTTATTCCGAGCATACGCTCTTGCACATGATAGGTCTTAGGACCGCTGCGCTTAACCTACGACCAGTGGGGGAAATGCTCATATAAGAAGGGCTATGCATATGCCCGCTTTTGGTGTAGTTAGACACCAGCTAATGCCCTTTAGTTCTCTTTACGAGCGGTTGATAGCTCGGGGAAAAACAAAAATGCAGGCGTATGTAGCTGTCCAACGAAAATTACTAATATTGATCTGGACGCTCTGGCGTAAAAATGAAGTCTATGATCCAGATTTGGAACAAAAGCAATACTTCCAGCCAATGATGAACCTAAGCTCCTCATTTCGCTTGGACACAAAGGAGACTATATACCAGTAGCCCCAACTAATGCCGGGGCTACACAAGATAAAACTCCCGTGCAACGAATCGCCTGAAGTCCTCTTTTCGCTTCCGGAATATAAGAAAAATCCTATTTAATTACTTGCTTTTTAAGACAGTACCTCGATTAAAGGCATTTCTGTAAGCAGCATTGATATAATTGGATTCAATTTGAGTGTTTTAGAGAATTGTAATGCATACAGATCATTTATAGCATGTCCTAAAAGTATTTGGAACATCTCCTTGTATTATAGTTCAACTTATCCTGTCAATTTATGAATTCAAGAACCTTGTCCACTTTGAGGTATCGAAACTATCCAATTCTTTTTTCGCATCCGAAAGCAATCTATGAAAGAAATTTTTGTGTTTTGATTTTACATTAGGCTCTGTGAGTAGTATAATATCTAGAGCCTTCTTCCATGCCATCAAAGATGCTCGCAATATTTTGCGTTTTTTCAGAAAGATTTTAAAATTATTTTCCCGTGCTACTTTAGCAGCTGCGACCCATTGATCGCGCAGTTGCGAGTAATGTTGGGTACGGACCGCCTTCACTGTATTGTATACCTTCAGGTCTCCATTTGATCGCCGCTCTATTAAGGACTCAATTTTTGTAATGCAAAACTGATTGAATTCCTGTATTGCCAAAAAGTCCTTGTGGTAAATGGCCTCCATTTGTTGCTTTCTCGCCTCATTTTTACCATGCTGCCGTTTTCGGATTTTTAACATCCCCTTCCGGTCTTCATACAAGGGGTCAAGCTCATACTTGCCTTCATCCAGGAGTCCTGCTATCTCATATGCCAATGTTGATGGTGCATCGGCTTCATGATCCTCTCGGGTATCGTCCCACAGAGGATTTTTGGATTTTCGAACCTGTTTATCATAATATTTAGTGCGTAACGCGGTCAGGAAAGTTGATCCGTTCTGCGCGGATTTAAACGCAGTACGGATCAACTCCATCTGTTCTTCGGACAGCGGCGATGCAATTTTAAAGTTGTGTCCATGTGACGCCATGGCATTCACCCATTCGGCATTGACAAGAGAAGACCAATCTTCATCCGGAACGCGCAACCATTTTTCTTTTCGGCTGTCGATTTTTTCTTGGTTGGGAGCTTCTTCCACAAATGCGCCTAATGTTCTCGGTACATGATTTTTTCGATTCCCCTTCCCTACATAGGTACCAAGTAATGCAGTTCGTTTTTCGTTGTTTTTTTTTCGTTTATTGTGTCGTATTCCCCTTACGTCCTCCTGTACGGCGTGGACAGGTTCATCACGAAACCCAGAAATGGAACTAAACTTAGAAAGTAATTCCTGCTTGGAACTGGACGGGTTAATCTCGTTTTCGTTGAAATCAAGTTTTTCCGCTCGCTTTAGCACAAGGTAATAGTCGTAATAGGTAATGGTATATTCGCTCAAAGTGTACTCATTTTTCACCCAATCAATGAATATTTTTTTAAATTCTTCATCGCTTTTATTTAATAGGTCAAATCCATGTTTTAAGCGTTGTATAACCCACTGACCCAACACAGTCGTTGACTGTTTTACTGTCCTGTTTAATTTTCTTTGAACAAAGCCGGTTTGATTTTCCGCGTATGCTTTTGCCCCCATAACATCAGCCTCTTTTTCCAAACCAGCATCATCGTTCACATTTAGTTTGACTTTCATTTGCATAGTCGGCCTTACTCTTCCTTGCATCTGTTGAACAACATGCCATGCTTCATGAGGTAGATGTTTTTCCTGTCCAGGGGCCAAATGGATGTCAGTACCCTGAGCATAAGCATGAGCTTGTAATTGAGCTGGCTTATCTGAATTGTAATGGACTCTCACATCGTCCATGGAATAACCGGATAGGTTTTCTATTCCTGATTTGAGATTATCAGGTAAACCTGTGTTGTTTTCTATCTTTTGGATGGGCTGCTGTTGTTGAGCAGAATAATTATCTGCCATGGCTTGCAATTGTACTGCTTGTTTGGCTTGAGGGCTATTATTAGCCATCTCCTGCAGCTTTCGTTGAGTAACAGTCTGAGGTCTATTATCGACAAATTGAAAAGTAGACTCACTAACGCTCTTCTTTTGACCAACAGCATTTGCCGCCGATTGGCTCTTATTCTTTTGAGTTTTGTTATCGTAAGTATTCATATTTTCTCTTTTCAGGTTTTGGTCTATTGCCTATAACGGTCTCGGGTATGAAACGCAGGGCAATTCGAAGCACTTAATTGTCCGCCCATAACCAAGTTTGCTAAGTGCCTAAAACTTGCGGAAAGCACCGTCCGCCCTATGTTTTTATACCCATTGTGTGTGCCTTGAATGGTGAATATAGCTCAAGAATTTGAGTGTTCCAAGAGGTAAAAGTCCTTTACGCGCTGGGGTCGTGCCTGGAAGCGAAGCAAGTGGCAAGGTGGTTAACCGCGAGGTTAGAACTGAAGAAATGCAAAGCATTTATGAATACCTTTAAAATAAAACACGCATGAATAAAGCCAGACTGCGGTGTCTGTACTGAAGAACATGAACCACATACAGAGGCTATGAGGCCGGATGAGGTAACACATGCTGCCGAAGTCTAACTCCTCGAAAAGAGGCTAGTGCCGAAATAGTAGATGTGGCAGCGATATACACAAGGATATTTGCCGTACCGAGAGGACGGAGCGTAAATAAAATGTCCTGTAACGTTTTTATTGAAGGGCCAGCTTTCGAGAGGGTCTTCATGCGCTGGGCATTAGCTCAAAGCCCCATCCTGAAGACCACTATCACCATATCACGACTAAGAAAGAAAGGGTATCAAAGTATGCTGGATTATTACCTAAAACTTCAACCAGAGATTCAATGAACCGCCGTATACCAGACCGGTACGTACGGTGGTGGGAGAGGCGAACTCTGGCTCAATTTGAGTCAGAGCCGTCTACTCAATTAGAGTTCTTTTAAATATCTTGTATTGATGAATAGAGCATTGCCATAATGACTTCCTTTTTTTAATTGGATGTGACTTATATCGTAAAGCCCATAAAAGTAAAAGCCATTGTTAGACATATATTCATTTACCCTTTGAAAAGGTGTGTTCCGATTGTTTTCATTTGTAAACCCTACTTCGCAAATAATCGCTTTTATATTGTGTTTAGCAATTGTATTAGCAGCACCCATTAAAGTTTGAATTTCCCAGCCCTCAGTATCGATCTTAAGAAAATCAATATTCTTAAGTCCGTTTTCTTCACAGAACGTATCGATTTTCTTAATATCTAACGTTTCCTTTACCCCATTTGAATTAGTGTTCATTAACTCAGGTTTTAAGGAGTTTGCAGTACAAGTTGGGTTAGGATTAAGAGTTATCTCAATAGACTCATTTCGTTCACCAAATCCAATGTTATTTGCTTTTACCCTAGGTAAATTTTGAGTATTGTCTTTAAGTTCCTCATAGCTTTTTTTGACTGGTTCGAAAGAGTAGATTGTTGCTCTAGGAAACAATTTATTGAAATAGGTAGCTGTCTGACCAATGTTAGCTCCAACGTCAAAAACTATCATACTTTTCAGAAGATTAATTCGCTGAAGATCTACCTCTAAATCAGTTCCTACTGGCAGATGTCGTTTTTGATAAATCCAATAGCCAGTAATTAATTCTAGTGTTTTTTTAAGTTTATTTAACATTTTCTTAAGTGAACTCTAACGCCCGGATAGAGCGAGTGGCCCTCCCGGTTCAATGAAAATCTAAAGTAGCTAAATCTGCAGTGAGATACAACTGGCAAGTTCGCATTGCGTTGAGAAAGTCACCGATCCTTCGTAATTCACTCAGCAGATAACCACTTCCTTTCCCTGAGCAGATTTAGTGGTCAAGTTGCAGAGCAGATGGCGATGAAATGCTTTAGGCCATTCGTCTCTATCCAATGTGTGTCCTTGAATGGTGAATATAACTCAAGAATTTGAGTGTTCCAAGAGGTGAAAGTCCTTTACGCGCTGGGGTCGTGCCTGGAAGCGAAGCAAGTGGCAAGGTTGTTAACCGTGAGGTTAGAACTGAAGTAAGCCAGACTGCGGTGTCTGTACTGAAGAACATGAACTACATACAGAGGCTATGAGGCCGGATGAGGTAACACATGCTGCCGAAGTCCAACTCCTCGAAAAGAGGCTAGTGCCGAAATAGTAGATGTGGCAGCGATATACACAAGGATGTTTGCCGTACCGAGGGAGGTCTTCCGCCCACGAGTTGAGCAGGAAGAAGTCAGCAGAGGTCATAGTAGTTATTGGTAACGAGCCTTGAAAACAAGGAGGTCTCACCAGGTAATGAAGGACCAAACATTGAATCGTGTCCTAATTCGATTAGGAATACTGGGCTTTGAGCCAGTATAGCCTATTCTTAAGCAGACAGAAGGAAAAAGTAAATGATAGCAGAAATTCTACAACCCAAAAATCTCTACAAAGCACACCGAAAGGTGGTGCTTAATAAAGGAGCTGCAGGTGTGGATAACATGACTGTTAATGAACTGAAGAAATATCTTAAGGCTCACCAAACAGACATTCTCATGAGCATTCTACAGGGGAAATATGTACCTAATGCTATCAAAGGGGTAACAATACCCAAAGGAAATGGTAAAACCAGAATGCTGGGGATACCTACCGTAACAGACCGATGGCTGCAACAAGCAGTTAGCCAACAATTAGCCAAAAGGTTTGAACTACAGTTTGAACCCTACAGCTATGGCTTTAGGCCGAAGAAAAACCTGCAACAAGCCGTACTACAAGCCAGAAAATACATCAACCATGGATATCAGGATATTGTAGATATCGACTTGAAAGCATTTTTCGATGAAGTAAGCCATCATAAACTCTTACAACTTATCTACCACAAAGTTAAATGCCCTACTACCCTATGGCTAATCCGCAAATGGCTACGTGCACCGATCCTTATTAAGGGAAAGTTGTATAAGCGCAGGAAAGGAATGCCACAAGGTAGCCCTTTAAGTCCTCTTCTGTCTAATATTATGTTGGATGTACTGGACAAATACCTGAAGAAAAGAGGACTCAAATACGTTCGATACGCCGATGACTTTAGTATTTATACCAAGTCAAAAACGGAAGCTCGAAAAGCAGGTAATTTAGTGTATATGTTCTTAAAATATAAGCTAGCATTACCTATAAACCGAGAAAAGAGTAGCATATGCAGGCCTCATAACTTCAAGATTTTAGGGTATGCCTTTGTGCCTACCTACAAAAAGGGAGAGAAAGGTAAGTACCAAATGGTAGTCAATAAGTCAGGGAGGGAAACCCTGAAACGTAAGCTCAAGGCTTGTTCCAAAAAGACCAAACCTTACAGCTTAGCTGAAAGATTAGTTAAAATAAAGCAAGTATTCACCGGATGGATACAACACTACCGGCTGGCTAGTATACAGGCCAAGGTGAAGGAGCTTGACGAATGGCTACGCAACAGGTTAAGGTACTGTATTTGGCACGACTGGAAAAAGCTGGAGCGGAAACGCAAAAACCTCATCCGATTAGGAGTGAAACAGGGTCAGGCTTACGCCTGGAGTCGAACAAGGATGGGCGGCTGGGCAGTAGCTCAAAGCCCCATCCTGAGAACAACCATCACCGTATCACGACTAAGAAAGAAAGGGTATCAAAGCATGCTGGATTATTACCTAAAACTTCAACCAGAGATTCAGTGAATCGCCCGGTACGAGAACCGTACGCCGGGTGATGTGAGAGGCGCACTCTGGCTCAATTTGAGTCAGAGCCGTCTACTCGATTATAGCCTTTTAATTCATCAATTCTTTTAGTTGTAATATCCATTTAGGAACAAGGTGTTCATCAGATATACATTCTATATACTTTTCCGAGAATTCAAACTTGAAATTTCCTTTCTTGAATATCTTGGATAATGCCTGTTGTTTTTTTGGAGATAAATCCAAAGAATAATAAACTGATTCCGTTGTTACATTATCTGCGTTAATGGATTCAATGAATTCATCTATTTCTGCATCACCTGAAAACATTTTTAAAGCTTCAAAAAATGTTTTCCCACATAATACATCTTCAATTTCAGTTTTTGGAGTTTTCGGAGTTTTATGAACATCTATCAAAACGGTTTCATTCTTTGAATCGTCATTTACAATTCTGAAACATTTCAGATGCTTATTCTCATTGTTTTTTGTTTCAAATTCAACTAAACTGGCGTCAGTATCCATTAATAGAATAACATTTCCTTTCACATCTTTTTTAAAATCTTCGTATGTGACTAATAAGTTTTGATAAATTCTTTTTATCTGAGTTGCACCACCAACTGGGATAATCCGTAATTTTTTACTTTCTAATTCTTCTTTAAAATAATGTTCAAAGTATTTTTTTTCTGATGAGCCTTCGCACAATAACCAATTAAATGGTTCATTACTAAGTATGCTCGTAATAATAGATTGAATAAAGTCATTTAGACTTTTTAATCTAACATCATAAGGTAATGAACCTCTAGAACTATCTATGTCTTGCTTAATTTCTTCGCGATAATTTGAAACTGATATTAAGTCAAATTGGTGTTTATTTTTATGGTCTTTGGTGATAACAGTAACATTCCCATTTGCAATAGTAGGAATGAAGCCATACCAATGTGTGCTAAATAATAATTGTGAGCACATTTCACTTATTTTAAATAGGGAATTGAATTGCTCATAGCAAGCTGACATATGAAGCGAAGATTCAGGTTCGTCTATTGCCAAGATTATATTGCTTGAATTCTCACGATATTTATTCAAAAAGTGTTGTGTCAGGTCAATAATTGCCTTTTGTTTTTCACCAGAACTTAACAAACTAACATCCAACCAATGTGTACCCGATTTTTTATGCAATTTTCGGGTTCGGAAAAAATCTTCAATAATCAGATTGTAAACATTTGCTTTACGAATCATTAATTGCCTATCAGTCGGGGTTTTAAATGAGTATTCTAACAAGACCGTGTCTAGCTCTTTTAAAAAGTCATTTAAATTCCTGTTGATTTTTGCAATTTCAGTTCGGGGCACACATTTAGATATCACTTCAATGAGCGTTTTCCCCATTAAGGCTTGTATATGTTTATTTTCAAGATTCGTAAAAGTAGATGGGTCAATGTCGTTTGGGATATATATATATTCATAAAAAGTTAACAGGTCTTCCAAGATCCCTTTGAAAAGCTCATCTAATCGTGTTTGCTCGATTTTTTTGTTTGCTCCGATATTTTCCCCTAAAATATCCGCCAAAGACTTTACATTGAAAAAAGTTAAATCAATTTCCTTTTTGTGATTAATCCCAATCGGAAGGATTAAATAGTCGTCCTTTAGAGAATCTCTCTTTAAAATTTCAAATTGTCTGAAAAGCAAAGAAAGATGCTCGCGATTTTGAGAAAGAATATCTTCTTCTTTAATAGACCATATGAAATCACTATATTTTTCTGCCACTTTCAAATTATCTTCTTTGATAATTCTTGAATCTTTTTTGATCAAAAAGAAGGGAACAATATGAGGGGTGGTTGTGTCTTCACCACTTTTTCTTACTGTAGTATTAAAATTGAAATCACCATTGTTAAATAAGCAATCTAAAGCTTCCAAAACCGAACTCTTACCGATTCCATTGTTACCAACAATACCATTAAAGTTTTGACCATTTGATAAAGGGATGTAATTGGTAGCTGAATATGTCTTAAAATATTTTATTGAGAGCCCTATTATCATTTGTGTCTTTTCTTTTATTGGCTATAACATCCGTGTAAGGGAAACACATTCCCTTATTTTTATTATGGGTTCAATCTAAAGGATTTCTGATTAATTTCATAGAGGTGTTAGCTATATGTGTGTATACCTCTGTGGTCTTGGTTGAGTTGTGCCCAAGAAGCAACTGTATTTGCCTTAAGTTTACGCCATCTTCTAATAAATGTGTGGCAAAGCTATGCCGTAACATATGAGGAACTACATTTTTCTGTATTTTCGCTCTCCTGGCCGCCTCTTTCACCACATTGACCACACTTTTTCTACTGTATGGTCCGCCATTCTGCCCTTCAATTAAGTATTGCTTGGGCCTCCATTTCTTATAATACTGTCAGATCTTCTAAGACATTCTTTCCTAGAAGAGTATAACGGTCTTTTCCGCCTTTTGCGTTTTCTATTCTTATCTGCATCCGTTCACTGTCAATATCCGATATTTTTAAGTTTAAGAGTTCACTCCTTCTCAGCCCAGCTGAGTAAAGTAAACTAATGATGCACTTGTGCTTCAGGTTGCTCATTGTTGCTATCATTCGTTTTACTTCATTTTGAGATAATACTTCAGGCAACTTTTCTTTTTTCCTGGGCCTTTAAAGGGAATTGCTTTGGTGCTAGTACCGGGTCTTTGATAAGCCTGTTTCAAAAGAAATATTTACCGTCTACCTTTTGACATGCTGACTGGGAAGAAACGCTGGTCTTCCCTATCTGGTAATTACGAGGAAGATATGATGAAGTAATCTCGAAACTATGGAAAGCAGTCTGCATTGGGCAGCATAAGCAACTTCGAGATTGCTTCATTACGCTTCGCTACATTCGCAATGACCAGTTTATTTTGGTCAGTACGTTATCTTGCTGTACCGTCGTGAGGTAAAGGAGGTTTGAAAAATAGGCTTTTCTCAAGTCCTTAGTGGCAGTTCATAACTATGAAATGCTTCAGTGAGCGGAAGACCTCGCAGCAAGAAAGAGTTTTTTGTTACTTTTTTGATCGATTGCAAAAAAGTAAAGAACACAAGATATGGAATGTAGACTGTGGATTAACCAAGCCAGCAGATGTTTGAAAAGCTTTCCTTAAACGAATTAAGAAATGTATCACCAAATATGTACTGATTCAATGGCAAGATTATATGAACTAGCTCTGTATTAAAGGAGAATGAAATTAATAATTTAAAATTGAGCAAAAAAGAAGGGTGATTACTCACCCTTCTAATTAAAATCATATGATATTGTTTTTCAATAAGTTATAATTTTCTCAATAGAAATAGTGTTTCTTTATCCACTGAAGATCTTTTTAACTTAAAGTTCTTGTGCAGTTGGCCTAAATAATGGGAGTGTTAGCTCATCTCTGTCTGCTTCCCTCCCAGGGGCTAGCCCCTGGGAGGGAATTTTTTATTTTTTGGTTTGACTGGTTTTTAGTTCCAGTTCCAATCTTCCCTCAAATCTAATGGCTAATTGCTGCACCGTCAAACCCCAATTCCGCAAAGGTGAAGTCCATTTTTTTCTCAATACGTCTGCAAACTAAGTAAACTAATTTCATCAAGGCCATATCACTGGTAAATGCTCCCTTACTCTTGGTAACTTTTCTTACTTGTCTATGAAAGCCCTCCACTGGATTTGTAGTGTATATTAACTTTCTTATGGGTTTACTGTAATCGAAATAAGTGCTAAGTAGTTCCCAGTTATCATTCCAAGATCGTATCACCACAGGATATTTCTTTCCCCATTTTTCTTCCAGTTCTAATAAAGCAGTCTCTGCCTGATCTTTTGTGTCTGCTTGATAAACTAATTTAAGATCTTGTATAAACACTTTCTGTTCTTTACTGGCTACATATTTCAAGCTATTTCGAATCTGATGAACTACACAAAGTTGAACATCTGTTTGTGGGTAGATGGAGTGTATCGCTTCACTAAAACCTTTCAAGTTATCAGTGCAGGCTATCAAAATATCTTTCAAGCCTCTATTTTGTAGCTCAGTAAGTATCTGAAGCCAAAAATTAGCTCCTTCGCTTTCTGATAGGTACATGCCCAATATCTCCTTGTTGCCCTGCTTATTGATCCCTAAGATATTATAAAGGGCTTTATGCTTCACCTTACCTTCATCTCGCACCTTGAAATGCATGGCATCTAGCCAAACAATACAATAGACCGATTCTAATGGCCTATTTTGCCACTCCTTTACTTTAGGGATCACTCGGTCTGTGATATCACTTAACACCTCTGTTGATATATTTGTGTCATACATCTCCTTGATGTGCTCTTGAATATCTCTCAAACTATTACCTAGCCCATACATGGCTATTATTTGCTTCTCAAGATTGTCTGCCAGTATACGCTGGCGTTTCTCTACTATTCTTGGCTCAAAGCTGCTATGACGATCTTGAGGAGTATTTATCTCAACGTCTCCTAAACTACTCTTAACTGTTTTCTGGCCTTTGCCATTGCGCTTATTGCCATGAGAGCGTCCTTTTTCTTCACTGGATAGGTGATCCTCCATTTCTGCTTCCAGAGCTTCTTCTAAGAACTCCTTCAACATGGGGCTGAAAGCCCCATCCTTACCAAATAGAGATTCTCCTTTTAAAAATTGTTTAAGTGCTTTTTCCTTTAATTCTTCTTTCTCTTGTTTGTTCATTGCTCTTTAGTCTAAACATTATTTCTTTATATCCAAAGTTTAGACAGAGATGAATTGACAGTCTCTAAATAATATCTCATTAATATCTACATCTTCAGGTTCATTAACGGCAAAAGCTATCAACCTGGTAAATGCATCAGGAGTTAAGCCTATCTGGCCCACAAAATCCTGATTAGCCTTTTGTACTTCTTTTACACTGATATGCTCCAGCAATTCTGTTTTTACAGCTCCAGGAGATATGATGGTTGTGCGTATATTATAACCTTTCACCTCTTGCCTCAACCCTTCTGAGATCACTCTTACGGCTGATTTAGTGGCAGAATAAATTGCAGAACCAGGGAATACCTTATGACCTGCTACTGAAGAAACATTAATAAATTGACCTGATTTTTGTTCTTTCATAAAAGGTAACGCTGCTGCTATTCCATAAAGCACGCCTTTTATGTTTACATCTATCATTTGCTCCCACTCTTCTACTTTTAAATTTTCGACAGGAGAAAGAGGCATTACTCCTGCATTATTTAACACCACGTCTACCCTTCCAAATTCAGCATGGGCACTTTCAATAAGATTTTGAACCTGATCCCTTTTGGTTACATCAGTTTGTATTGCTAAGGCCTCACCACCATCTTTTTTTATGTCAGCCACGATTGATTCTATTCTATCTAACCTTCGTGCTCCTAACACTAAAATAGCACCTTGCTTAGCCATATGACGAGCCGTAGCTTCTCCCAATCCACTACTCGCTCCTGTAATTACTATTACTTTTCCTTGTGTGTTACTGCTCATTTTATTGAATTTTAAATTTCTGTTATTACTTTTCTCTACTTCTATTAATCGGATTTGATCAAATTAGGTTTGTATAATTTTCAAACCAATCAATAAGAGAATCAAACAATCAGCTGAGCACTTCGCTTTGTTGATTAAAAACAAAAAACACACTACTTTTCTCTACAGGTAACTATAAGAAAGAATATTTTATAATTAAAGGTAGCTTTATGAAAGAAATGTATGTTACATGTTAATTCTCAACCTCTAAACAATCATTATGAAATTCTAACTCACTTACTCTCAATAGCCTGCTCATTAGCAATCTGCTTATCTCCCCATTCTTTTAAATACTGAATAAATGGTATTAGCTCATTACCTATGTCGTCAAGCGAATATTCTACTTTAGGAGGTACTTGATGATACACTTTACGCTTAATCAGCTTATCTGCTTCTAGCTCTCTTAGTGTTTGGGTAAGCATCTTGGTGGTAATATCTGGCATATGCCTTCCTAATTCTCCATAGCGCAAAACACCTTGCTCATGTAAATACCAAAGAATTCTTCCTTTGTACTTTCCTCCTATACGTCTAAAGGCATAATCAACTGAGCAAGTGGGAGCCTCCGGACATTCTTTTATTTTACTTTTACTCATAACATACTGATTATCAATAATACTTTCTTTTTAGTATGTAAGATACAAAAAAGTACATACTTGACAAAAGTATACTATTCCCTCAGCTTTGTAACTCATTTAAATAATAAAATTATGGATTCAAGTATTAATCAAATAAGCAATATACCCGCTACAATGAAAGCCGTAAGACAGCATGAATATGGTGGACCGGAAGTACTCAATTATGAAGATGCCCCCACTCCTAGCATTGCGAATGGAGAAGTTCTTGTAAAAGTAAAAGCCATAGGACTCAACCCACCTGACTGGTATTTACGTGATGGATATAAGATGTTGCCTCCAGAATGGCAGCCTGAGGTACCTTTTCCTATTATATTGGGCACCGATATCGCAGGTGAAATAGTGAAGGTAGCAGACGACGTAAGTAATTTTTCTGTTGGTGATGAAGTGTATTCAATGGTTAAATTCCCTAGTTATGGCCCGAGTCAGGCATATGCAGAATATGTAAGTGTTTCTGTGGATGAAATAGCCTTAAAGCCTAAAAAAATAGATTTTATTGAAGCAGCAGCGGCTCCTCTGTCGCTACTTACCGCTTGGCAGTTTTTGATTGAAGTTGGTCATGATGAGCCTAACCCACTCCAACCTAACAAGCATATACCGGTAGAGCTTTCAGGTAAAAAGGTAATGGTTAATGGTGCTGGCGGAGGTGTTGGCCACTTTGTAGTACAATTGGCCAAATGGAAGGGAGCTTATGTTATAGCAGTGGCTTCTGGCAAACAAGAAAAGGTTTTAAAAGACCTTGGTTCCGATGAATTCATCGATTATACCAAAATAGCTGCTGACGAAGCTCTTTCAGATCTTGATTTAGTAGTAGACTGTGTGGGAGGAGCCACTACAGGCCGTTTCTTAAAAACCTTGAAAAAAGGAGGTTCATTATTCCCGGTTTTCCCACTAGGTTTCTCCGGTGCTGATGAAGCCACTAAAATGGGAGTTAATGTATCTGCAACACAAGTTAGGTCAGATGGAGCTCAACTAGCTGAACTCGCAGAATTACTTGATAGCGGTATTGTAAAAGTAGTTATAGACAGTGTCCACACTTTGGCGGATGCCAGAAAAGCACATGAAAGAGCTGAAAAAGGTCATATTCAAGGTAAAATAGCACTTACAGTTTAAGATATGAATTTGAATGAATTATCAGACAAAATTGCTCTAAGAGAACTGATAGATAATATTTCTATCTACGGAGATAAAAAGGATTTTAAAAATCAGGTTCAATTCTTTACAGAAAACGCACTTTCCGAAACAATAGCTGAAGGTAAAACCATATTAAGAATTGAAGGTAGAAATGAGATGGCAAAAGCGTTTGCAAAATTCAATAAGGACGTTGAAACCCTTTATCATTTTAACGGACAACAAATTGTTTCCATCAACGGAGATCTTGCAACAGGTAAGTGTTATTGTTTAATTACTTTGATAGGAGAAGAAAATGGCAAAAACATAAAAACCACGATTGGTGCTACTTATGAAGATGATTATGTACGCACTGAAAACCAATGGTTAGTAAGTAAACGAGTAGGTACTTTTGAATGGAAAAATACCATTGAAATAGTAGAGTAAGCATTAAATTTGAATCATGCTGCTGTAGTGATTGCAGCAGCATGATTTTTAATATCTTATGCTATGACTTTATTAAGGGAATGGTGAAAAGATTTTAAGCTCATTGCCATTAATTTAAATGAATTTTTAGGCCTCATTCTATCTCTAACTTATCTAGTCCTATTCTATAAATATTACCAAAACCATTTAAAGGACTATTGGCTTTTTGCTTTAAGCCGTCTACACTTTTTATGGTTTCTTTACTATTATAAGTTCTTTCACTGGTAAAATAAAAATTGCGATTTTCCCAATCTATGAAGGGGCAAAAATCCAATCTATTAGAATTAATTAACTTACCCATATTTTTTGATTGGCTCCAGTTACCTGCTGCATCTTTTATACTAAAATAGAGGTCTCCACCTCCCAAATCATCACTTCGCCCATATGAGCTGAAGATGATTAAATCCTCTTGAGGACTTATATAGGCATTGAATTCATACATTTCTGAATTTATTTCTATCGGCAAAGGTATGGGTGATGTAAATTTACCTGCCTTAAATTCTGACATAAAAATATCCTCTTTACCTACTCCGTCTCCCCTGGTTGCAGTAAAGAATAAGTTTCCCTTTTCGCTTAAAGAAGGGAAAAATTCATCTCCTTCAGTATTTATTACCGAATCTAGCGCTAATGGCTCAGTCCAGCGATTATCAATTTTGTCACTGTACCAAATATTATAATCCGTTCTGGAAGAATCATTATATATAGGCCTGTTGGAAGCAAAAAACAGCCGATTCCCATTGTTAGCATAAAATGGTTCAATATCCTGATACTTCCCGGAAATGCTCATTATTTTAGGCTCCCTCCATTTGCTATCGGTTTTCTCTAATATTACCAATGCCCTTGCCGTTTGCTTATAGTCTCCGAGCGTATAGATCATCTCGTTACCTTCAGGGTTAATTGCCATATCTCTCTCATACAAAGGCGTAGAAATAATATTTTCAGCAAAGATTGACAAGCCGTCTGCCTTTGAATTAATATCAATAACATCATGAGTTAATGCCGTGTTCTCCCCCTGATTACAGCAAAATAAAACACTCAATATGATGATAAGAGATAGTTTATGCTCTTTCATTAATCACTATATTTTTAATAAGCCAATCTACGAATAGTATTTCATAAAATGACTAATTAAAAATAGGACGAAGTAATCTCTAAGACCTAGAGAAGTCAGGCTGCCCTGGCCGGTAGAAGAAAGCTCGGGATTGCTTCACTACACTTCGCTTCGTTCGCAATAACCACTATCATCATTACCGTCATCCCTGCCGAAACGAAGTGCTCACCGCTCAGGTACAACTTAACCGAACAGTGAGATTCCTGATATCATTGCGCTATGCTCCACGATTCAGGAATGACGGCTTTCAAAGCCTACTACAGCTACGCCTGAGCTCAGAAGTAATGTAGCTTTTTTTGTTATTTTTTTGATCGATTGCAAAAAAGTAAGGTATCTAAGCTATGTAATGCATACAGTGGATTAAGCAAGCAAACAGCCGCATGAAAAGCTTTACTTAAACCAATAAATAGATCTCTCCTGCCGTCGAGATGACCCTGGATTTTAGGGAGTAGATTATGTCACTTCTATTGGTGTGATTGAAACAAATGGTAGGTCTCTGTGTGACTCGGCAGTGTTTTCACCTTGCTGTAACGTCAGCAATAAAGATATAAAGAGCCATAAACTTTGACTGTCATTCAATTACTCCACGGTTACATTTTCACGATGCACTTTTGACAAAGAGGCCTCCTTATAATCCCAAATCCCCTCTTTCAGGCCTGATTCTAGTCGCTTCTTTAGTAACTTGTAATCTTGATATGGATTTATAGAAATGGAAATAAGCAAATCACTATACATTTCGGTTTGATATTCTTTAAACTCCTCCATATAGGTCCTCATATTGGTATCTCTCAACGCAACCACCTGAATAAGACTTGCTCCCGATTCCTTAATTAATGAATCATACCAATAACCTTGATTTTTCTCAACCGATATTATATCTCCCAGAGCAATATTGTGAATGAAAAAGGGAATATTATTCACCTCATAATATTTACCCATCCTTTTACAAGCCAACTCTTCTACCTCATAATTATCCCCCAATTTGTGTACAAATTTCACCTGGATATTATCAGGGTGATTTTTTAAAATGATATTTCGCCAGTTCCACATCGCTCTTCAATCATCAATTTATAACATTTTACATTCGCTTCCTTATAATACACTTAATATCAATAAAGCTTACTGATCATTAAAATGCTTAGATAATAAATCATCAAACATTTCTCTTGTCAATGGTTTACTTAAAAATCCGATATCGGAGTGAATATTCATTGCAGTTTCTTTATCCTCCAATCTGCGAGAGGTAGTTAACATAATCATCACGACCTTAGCCTGATTTTCAGGGTCCAATTTTTTATATTCTTCCAAAAACTCCCAGCCATTCATACCGGGCATATTAATGTCTAAAAAAAGCAAATCTGGACTTGGGTTTCCTGAATCTAGGCTATCTCTAAGATAATCCAATGCTTCGGTTCCACTTTCTAAGGCTACTATAGATTTTACTTTTCCTGATTTTTTGAGTATTCGTTTATGAAAGAAATTATCGTCAGGGTTATCATCAACTAGCATCACACAATTTAACTGCTTCATTATTCTATAAGTTGTTTAGAAATGGTAAAATGAAAGACACTCCCCTGGCCAGCTTCAGAGTCTACCCATATATTTCCTTTATGCATCTCCACTATCTTTTTACAGTGAGCCAGCCCAATACCTGATCCTTGATACACTTTTTCTGAATGTAGCCTTTGAAATATTTGAAATATGCGTGTTCTATCTTTTGAAGCGATGCCTATTCCGTTATCAGCTACAGAAAATTGATATTGATTTTCTGACACTTCACAATGGATTTTAACTTCAGCCGCCTGATCTTCCTTTTGAAATTTAATGGCATTAGTTATTAGGTTTTGAAAAATTTGCCGGAGCTCCGTTTCAAAAGCATGCATTATGGGCAAATGATCTACTAATACTTTGGCTTTTTTCTGATGTATTAGCTGGTATAGATCTTCAAGCACATCAGCCAATACCTGATTGGTGTCCACCTCTTTCAAGGCACTATTTCTACCTATTTTAGAAAAATCTAAAAGTGCAAAAATCAAGGTTCTCATACGATCTGTAGACTTACTGATAGTTTCCAGATAATTAATTACATCTTCATCTAAATCATTTTCATAATCTTCCCTTATGATTTGAATGTAATTAGAAATAGTCCTTAATGGCTCCTGCAAATCATGAGAAGATATATATGCAAATTGCTCTAACTCTTTATTTTTAATCTCAAGCTCTGCTGTTCTCTCCTTCACCCTGCTTTCAAGATTTATATTGATCTCAGCTAGCTCTTCTCTAGATTGCTCTAAGGCGGCAGTACGTTGGTCAACTATATTTTCTAAATTTTTATTAATCTCAGCTAGCTCTTTTCTAGACTGCTCCAGCTCTGTGACATTTCTTAGCATTACATAAATGTAATTATCTCGTATATGGTGTACAGAACATTCATAGGTGCCTGCTACCTCGTGATTAGAATATTCTACCATTCCCAAATTAACACTCTCACCATGTACTGACACATCTCTATAGGTCTTAATCACCGCAAGTCCATTTTCATGTTCGTAGGCCTCAGGTGCCACTTCTATTATATATTTGCCAAACACCTCTTCTTTTACCTTCCTCATCTCATGAAGAACAATTTTGTTCATAAAAATATAGCGGACACTCTTCAGATCTTCAGGATTTACCACTTGAAAAATCCCTATACCTATGGGCAAATCGTCTATTACATTGGTAAGAATCTCATTATTTAACAACCCTTTCATACACGTTTTTACTTAAGCAAATGCCAAAAAATGAACACTTAATTAATATAAATAAAATATCTTAAATTATGTATTTTTCTATATTCAATATGCATCTTTATTGACCATATATCACTAATTATCAGCGAAAGCCTCCAGTACCCCCTCATTTCAATCTACTTTTGATCAGCGGCTTGTTAAAAGCCATTAAATAGACTTAGATTTGTACCCCTGAAATTTAAAATATCACATATGTCATTAAATGAAGACCTTAAGTGGCGCTACGCTGCGAAAAAAATGAGTGGAGAGGTAGTTCCTCAAGAAAAAGTGGACTATATATTAGAAGCAGCACGTTTAGCACCTTCTTCATCGGGTTTACAGCCTTATAGAATTTTTGTAATCACCAATAAAGAGCTTTTAGAGAAAATTAAGGCCTTTTCTTTTAATCAAAGTCAAATAACCGACTGCTCTCACCTGCTGGTATTTGCTGCTTGGGATGGTTACACATCTGATAGAATGGGTGAAGTATTCAAACAAACATTAGCTGAAAGAGGCTTACCTGAAAATACAATGGATGACTACCATAACATGCTATGGGGCAGCTATGAACCTTTAGGAACGGAATGGCATCAGCATCATTCTGCGAAACAAGCCTATATCGCCTTTGGGTTAGCCATAGCCGCGGCTGCCGAGCAAAAGGTAGATGCAACGCCTATGGAAGGCTTTGATGCTAAACAAATGGATGAGTTATTGGAACTTGACAAAAAAGGTCTTAAGAGTGCCGTTATTCTTCCTTTAGGCTACAGAGCGCAGGAAGGTGACTGGTTAGTAAACCTTAAAAAGGTAAGAACTGCTAAAGATGAGTTCGTTACTTATATAAATTAATAATGAGAGGTTGTGCCAGAAGTTAAGCTGTTTCTAAAATCCATATGATCTTTACTAACGCTGTAACTACAACTGATACAACCTCTTTTCAATATGTCAATCCCCGGGCAGATCTGTTATTTTATAGCTTAAAGGTCAGTTAAATTAACTCTGCCTCAAGCACAATCTCAAAACTGAAAGCCTGACTTACCGGACAGGTTTCCTCAGCATTTTTGGCTATTTTCTGAAACTCTTCTTCTGTAAGGCCAGGGACTTTAGCCTGCAGTTTCAACACTGACTGAGTGATTTTCCCATCGTTAAGCGTAATGGTAGAACTGGTCTCCAACTGGTCTACCTGATAGCCCGCAGTAGTTAAATCCAGGCTCAGCTTCATGGTAAAACATCCTGCGTGAGCCGCTGCTAATAGTTCTTCAGGATTGGTTCCTTTCCCCTCTGCAAAACGGCTGTTAAATGAATAAGGTGTTTGATCTAATACGGTACTGTCTGTAGTTAAATGTCCGTTCCCTTCTTTAATACTTCCTTGCCATATGGCTTTTGCATTGCGTTTCATAATTCCTTTGTTTAATGATTAATGATATTCCAAAGGTAGTCCCGATCCTAGATGAAATAAATGCAGAAAAGTCTATCTCAATTGTACATTTTTCCCTTGGCTGTACTTTTTCCTGAAAGCAGCAGGGCTATCTCCCACTTTATTGGTGAATAACCGATTAAAATAGGCAGGATCATCATACCCTAATTCATAGGCGATCTCTTTAACGCTATTATTGGTATAGTTTAGCAGGCGCTTGGCCTCCAGTATAATTCGCTCCTTGATAATATCATTAGGCTGCGGCCAACCTAATCTTTTAAACTTATTAGACAATGTTTTAGAAGCAACTGCTAGTATTTCAGCATAATCAGCCACACTGTGCTTTTCTCTATAATGAATCTCCACCAAACGGCTGAACTCCCTAAAGAACTCCACCTCATCTGCTGATTCTTCACTGGTGTCATCCAAATGCTGTTTTTTCCAAAGGCGCGTGGCCCTAATGATCAATTGTTTCAAATAGGTTCGGATCATCTCTTCCTGCGACACTTCTTGTAATGTAAACTCCTCCTGAATGAAACCAAACAATGAATAAATGACCGAAATTTCATTTTTCGGAATAACGGTCATAGGCATTTGATAAAGGTTATTAAAAAGCAGTCCATCACAAGCGACCTCACTATCATGAATCTGAATGCAATAAAAATCGCGGTTATAATAAATCATAAAGCCCGGCGCATCAGAGACTTTTAACATCTGTAGATACTGATTGCTATTAATAAAGAATAAACTAGGAGAAGTGGTAGTATAATGATTAAAATCCACCATTAACTCATAACCAGCTGGCAGCAGTAATACCTTAATATAATTTCTTAATGACTCCTCATTAGCTTTGTCCAAATTTTCTTTGTGAATGGTAAGCCCACCGAAACGCTGGTAGTTAGACTCATAATAACCTTCAAACTCCATATACAATCAGGTTTAAAAACAAGCTTAAAGATAACACTGCTGTTTGCCAAACTACCGGTTTGGTAGAATAATATTAAGTGGTAATGATTGAATTATTAATAGACTACCTTCCGATCTTAACTTCCTGAGCTAATCAAAATAATTAAACGCCTAAAAAAGCTTAATTAGATTAATATTCTTTAAATCACTAGTGTCCGAGAAAAAAGATAGGGGCCTCTGAATAATTTCAAGAGTGCCCCATAATGTGTATTTTCGGTTTACCACAACAAAAAATCACACATGAGTAAAAATACATATTTCTACGGACAGCCAATCTTTTCTCAACTATTATCGCTGATAGATAAATCGGTGTTAAATCAAATAATATCAAAACACCAATCTGACAGATATTACAAGAAATTGAATACTTGGCATCACCTAGTAAGCATGTTATACTGCTGTTTCAGTGGGGCAAGTGCTCTCAGAGAGCTTACTACGGGGCTTTTGGCCTGCCAAAACAAACTGATCCATTTAGGTATTCAATTTATACCCAGACGTTCCACTTTATCAGATAGCAACAAAAAACGCAGTAGTATAGTCTTTGCAGACATTTACATGAAATTGTTTAAAAAAGTATCGGCACCTTTTGCCGGACAGCCGCTTGAGAATGGAAGTTCTCAATAAACTTTATATTGTTGATTCAACGATTATTAGTCTGTTTAAAGATATTCTCAAGGTAGCAGGACGCCCTAGAAAAGATGGCAAAAGCAAGGGAGGCATTAAAGCTCATGTAATGATTCATGCGGCAGAATTAATGCCATGTTTAGTACGGTTGACCAAGGGAAGTCAGCATGATCATACATTTTTAAAGCAATTACAACTCCCAGAAGGATCCTATGTGGTGATGGATAAAGGGTATATCGATTATAGACAATACGCACAGTGGAGTCATCAAGGGATATTTTACATTACCAGAATGAAAGAAAATGCCAGATATCAATCAATAGATGAGCTAGAACTGCCTGAAGATAAAGACTTTTGTGTACTTAAGGATGAAAAAGTTGTTATCAGTTTCAAGACTGATGGACAAGTGCAAGAGCTTCAAAATAGAAGAATAGCCTATTATGATGACCTCAATAATAAATTATTAGTGTTTATGACCAATAATATGGAGTTGGAAGCAGCCACAATAGCGGCCATTTATAAATACCGATGGCAGATAGAGCTTTTATTTAAAAAGCTGAAGCAGAACTTTCCTCTCAAATATTTTCTGGGGGACAACCAAAATGCTATTGAGATCCAAATTTGGAGTGCCCTGATCTGTCTATTATTGATGGAAGTAGTCCGAAAACAGATCAAAAAAAGATGGGCCTTTTCTAATATGGTCTCATTGGTAAGGTTTCACTTGATGGCCTATGTTCACCTTACCCGCTTTCTAAACAATCCAGACCTAGAACTTCAAAAAACAATATATAAAACCAATCAATACCCTTTATTTAGTCCATAGAGGGCTCACTTTTCCAGATTAGAAGAAAACCACTTTATTTTTGCTTAGAATCGCTAAAATTTCTTAGACCAGAGTTTAGTCGGACACTAGTGTCTTTAAATATTAATCACTAGTGTCCGAGAAAAAAGATAGGGGCCTCTGAATAATTTCAAGAGTGCCCCATAATGTGTATTTTCGGTTTACCACAACAAAAAATCACACATGAGTAAAAATACATATTTCTACGGACAGCCAATCTTTTCTCAACTATTATCGCTGATAGATAAATCGGTGTTAAATCAAATAATATCAAAATACCAATCTGACAGATATTACAAGAAATTGAATACTTGGCATCACCTAGTAAGCATGTTATACTGCTGTTTCAGTGGGGCAAGTGCTCTCAGAGAGCTTACTACGGGGCTTTTGGCCTGCCAAAACAAGCTGATCCATTTAGGTATTCAATTTATACCCAGACGTTCCACTTTATCAGATAGCAACAAAAAACGCAGTAGTATAGTCTTTGCAGACATTTACATGAAATTGTTTAAAAAAGTATCGGCACCTTTTGCCGGACAGCCGCTTGAGAATGGAAGTTCTCAATAAACTTTATATTGTTGATTCAACGATTATTAGTCTGTTTAAAGATATTCTCAAGGTAGCAGGACGCCCTAGAAAAGATGGCAAAAGCAAGGGAGGCATTAAAGCTCATGTAATGATTCATGCGGCAGAATTAATGCCATGTTTAGTACGGTTGACCAAGGGAAGTCAGCATGATCATACATTTTTAAAGCAATTACAACTCCCAGAAGGATCCTATGTGGTGATGGATAAAGGGTATATCGATTATAGACAATACGCACAATGGAGTCATCAAGGGATATTTTACATTACTAGAATGAAGGAAAATGCCAGATATCAATCAATAGATGAGCTAGAACTGCCTGAAGATAAAGACTTTTGTGTACTTAAGGATGAAAAAGTTGTTATCAGTTTCAAGACTGATGGACAAGTGCAAGAGCTTCAAAATAGAAGAATAGCCTATTATGATGACCTCAATAATAAATTATTAGTGTTTATGACCAATAATATGGAGTTGGAAGCAGCCACAATAGCGGCCATTTATAAATACCGATGGCAGATAGAGCTTTTATTTAAAAAGCTGAAGCAGAACTTTCCTCTCAAATATTTTCTGGGGGACAACCAAAATGCTATTGAGATCCAAATTTGGAGTGCCCTGATCTGTCTATTATTGATGGAAGTAGTCCGAAAACAGATCAAAAAAAGATGGGCCTTCTCTAATATGGTCTCATTGGTAAGGTTTCACTTGATGGCCTATGTTCACCTTACCCGCTTTCTAAACAATCCAGACCTAGAACTTCAAAAAACAATATATAAAACCAATCAATACCCTTTATTTAGTCCATAGAGGGCTCACTTTTCCAGATTAGAAGAAAACCACTTTATTTTTGCTTAGAATCGCTAAAATTTCTTAGACCAGAGTTTAGTCGGACACTAGTGAATATTAATCTACTAAATATATTATTTCGCCAAATCATTTATTTCAACACCAACCACCATAAAAGTCAAATTCCATAATATTAACCCATTATAATCCTAAAAGCATTGGTGATGGAATACAATTAAACCCTGCGTTATCGCACACATTGCCCCAAAATAGCTAATATTTTCAAATTCTTTTTATTAGATTTAACAACTAACTTATTCCTTTAACTATATAGATAACAAAATTTTGCCTATGAGAATTTTACTGTATTTCACTACTATCTTTTACTTACTGGCTGCCTGCACCTCTTCTAAGGAGTCAGCGAATGGCAGCGAGCAAGATCAATCTGACAGCAACAAACCTAAAGTGGCTATTGCTGGTATAGCCATAGAATCAAGCACCTTCTCTCCTGCCCTTTCATATGAAGATGCCTTTCATAAAAGTGAAGGAGAAGAAATGTATAAAAATTACCCATTCCTTACTGACGATAGCACTCATCTGAAAAGAGCGGATTGGTATCCGGCCATGTATGCTTCTGCTATTCCAGGTGGAGCCGTTCCTAAAGAAACATACGAGTCCTTAGTTACTCAGATTTTAGAAAAATTAGAAAAGAACCTTCCTTATGATGGTCTGTATTTAGATATCCACGGAGCTATGAGCGTGGTTGGATTAGATGATCCAGAAGGCGATTTTATTACGCGAGTGCGCGATTTAGTAGGCATGGAAACACTTATATCCACCTCTATGGATCTTCATGGTAATGTAACTCAGCGTTTAGCCAAAAATAGTGATCTGATCACTTGTTTCCGCATGGCTCCTCATGAAGACCGATATGAGACCAAAGAAAGAGCGGTTGACAATCTACTTACTCGCCTAGAAAAAGGCTTGGGCAAGCCTGCTTACAAAGCATGGATTCCAGTACCCATCTTGTTGCCAGGTGAGCAAACCAGCACCAGAGTAGAGCCCGCCAAGAGCTTGTATGATAAAATACCGCTAGCCACACAACCAGAAGGCGTTATAGATGCCTCTATCTGGATTGGCTATGCCTGGGCCGATGAACCCAGAAACCATGCTACCATAATGACCTATGGTGATGATAAAGAAGCTGTAACCAAAGCAGCTGAAGAGCTCGCTCAAAGTTTATGGTCCGTTAGAGAGGAATTCGACTTTGTAGCTCCCACAGCCAGTTTAGAAGAAGCCCTAGACTCGGCTGTAGCCAGTGACAAGGTGCCCTTCATAATTAGCGATTCAGGAGACAACCCCACAGCTGGTGGCGCCGGAGATGTTACCTGGACCATTACCGAAATACTTAAAAGACCTGAATTTAAAAAAGAAGATGGCCCTTCATTGATCTATGCCTCTATACCTGGGCCAAATTTTATAGCTAAAGCTGTAGAGATTGGCGTTGGCGGTGAAATTGACGCCACTGCGGGTGCTGATGTAGATGATCGTTTTGCTCCCCCTGTTAGACTAAAGGGAACTATAGAAGCAATTGAACATGGTGACAGAAGCGCCGAAACTGTTGTAGTAGTAAAAACAGGAAGTGCTCATGTAATAGTTACTAAAAAGCGTAAGCCTTATCATTATATCAAAGATTTTACTGATGTAGGCCTGAACCCTAAAGAGACAGACATAGTAGTGGTAAAAATTGGCTATCTGGTACCCGAACTGTATGACATTCGTGCCGACTGGATCATGGCGCTTACTCCAGGAGGTGTAGACCAATATCTGGAGCGATTAGAATACAAAAGAATTAACAGACCTATGTATCCTTTTGATAAAGATATGGATACTCCAAATCTAAAAGCTCGCCTTATTCCACTCTCTCAAGAGTAATAAAGCATAAGGTTTCTCTAAAAGCCTGGGATAGTTTGAATGCTATTTCAGGCTTTTTTATTGGCAATATATAGGTAATGGAATGCTGTACTTTGCTGAACTGCAGAAGCAATAACCAGTATAAGTATCACTACGTTATCTTGGCCGCAATGAAGTGAAGAGTCATAACCTTGCTGAGATCATTACTGCTGGCTGAAAAGTGAGATTCCTGATATCACTATGCCATGCTGCATGACTCAGGAATGACGTCTTTTTTCTATCTGGTAATTACGAGGAAGTTATGACGAAGTAATCTCGATGCTATGGAAGACAGTCTTCACAGGACGGCAGATTTAAGTTAGAGATTACTTCATTTCGCTTCGTTCGCAATAATCAGTTTATTTGGGTAGTACGCTATCTTGTTGTACCGTCACGCGGTGAAAAGGATTGGAAAACAGGCTCTTTTACTTTATTAATAACAAAAGCCAACCTCTAAGGTTAGTAAAAGAAACAATTATAAACATTCAATAATAAGAAACCAATATGTCATTAATTACAATAATTTTAAATATACTTTTACCGCCATTAGCTGTTTTTATGAAACATGGCCTTGGCAAAACCTTTTTAATTAACGTTGTGCTTACACTAATTGCTTGGCTTCCGGGAGTCATTCATGCATTTATTGTAAATGACTAAATATTAATCAATTCAAGGGGGTGTCAGGTGCACGCCCTTTAGCATTTCCTCATCCAGTTCTTTATCAGTATCATTACTATGAAGAACAGACATATCACCAGTAGTTTCTAGTACTACAGCCAATACCTGATCCTTATTAAGCACATTGGCCTCTCTTAATTTCGCATATAAATCGGCTTCTGTAACTCTGGTAGCTTTAAGGTTTTTGTGAATAATGACTCCTTTATCCATTAACAAGATCGGTTGATTCGTAATTAGTTTATCAAAAACATTACTGCTTTTTCTTGTCTTAGCTACTATAAACTGAAGCAAAACCAATATTGCCAGTCCCACCGCCCCCTGCACTACGCTCTCTTTATGCAAAAGCATAGTAGATGCTATTACACTTCCTATAGCTATGGTTATAGCAAAATCGAAGCTACTCATTTTTGCAAAAGTCCTCAAACCGTTTAAACGGGTTATTAGAATGATTACAACGTAGATGATGATGGTAGAAAATATGGTTATGAGTATGTCATCACTATCGGCATAAAGCCAATTCAGGTCTTCTAGCATGGTATTGTAGTTTAAAGTGAACTGTGTCAGGAAATACTCGCTGACACAGTGATGAAAAGATAATAACGCTAATGCATCATTATCAAATGGTAATTCTTCCTCCTGTAACCGGTATGGTGGCTCCATTAATATAACTACCTTCTGCCGAAGCCAATAACACATACACAGCAGCTAATTCTGCGGGTTGGCCTAGTCTTTCCAAAGGCGTATTTTTTCCAAAGTTTTCTACCTTTTCTTTGGGCATGGTAGCAGGTATTAATGGTGTCCAAATAGGACCTGGAGCCACACAATTCACCCTGATACCTTTGTCTCCTAGTATTTGAGCTAAATTAGCGGTGAAATTTTGAATAGCTCCCTTTGTGGCGGCATAGGCCAATAATACCGGAGTAGGATTATAAGCATTTACTGAGGTAGTGTTTATAATGCTACTGCCTGGCTGCATATAAGGCTCTGCCATTTTACAGAGATAAAACATACTATGGATATTGGTTTTAAAGGTATATTCCCACTCCTCAGATGGAATATCTTGTAATGATTCTCGAGCCATTTGAAAAGCCGCATTATTCACTAATACATCTATGCGGCCACCGAGCTGGTCTACTGCCGTTTCAATAATATGCTTACAGTGCTGCTCCTCGCTGATGTCTCCTTTTATCAAAACCGCTTTTCTGCCGGCTTCCTTAATATATTTGGCAGTTTCTTTAGCATCATCATCTTCTTCCAGGTAAGAAAGCACTATATCAGCCCCTTCGCGTGCATAAGCTATGGCCACAGCACGACCGATTCCTGAATCTCCTCCTGTAATAATAATCCGTTTATCAGTAAGCTTCCCTGACCCTACATAGGATTTTTCTCCATGATCAGGCTTAATGTTCATTTCCGTAGTTACACCAGGCTCCGACTGCAAATCTTCATCATGAGGTGGTGTTTTATATAAGGTTTTGGGGTCTTTTAAGTCATTACTCATAGCAAAATTTTTAGGTTTAAAATATGATTAGTCTTGAATAGAGGAAATTATATGCCAAAAATGACAGAGAGTAGCTCATCAAGATATTTCACCCCTCTACATTCAAATAAGAAACAGATCGTTTTAAAACCATAAGTAGACTAATATTATAATCGAGAGTTTTTAACCCGCAACCGCGTATTTATTACCCATTAATCTATTGTAAATCTTAGTTTAATCTATTTTATGCCCTCGGCATTATATTAGCATATCAATAAATTAAATAAAATCTCAACTAACTAACCATACTAATATGAAAGCATTATGCTGGCACGGAAAAAATGATGTGCGAATAGACACGGTTCCAGATCCAATTATTCAAGATCCTGATGACGTAATATTAAAAGTAACTTCTACCGCTATATGTGGTTCTGACCTTCACTTACTAGGCGGATTAGTGCCCACCATGCAAGAGGGAGACATCCTTGGTCATGAATTCATGGGCGAAGTAGTAGATTTAGGTAAAAATGTAACCAAATTTAAAAAGGGCGATCGAGTGGTAGTACCATTCACCATCTCTTGCGGGCATTGCTCTTACTGTGAAAGCGAAGAGTACTCTCTATGTGATAACAGCAACCCTGAGCCTGAATTAGGCCAGAAAAACATGGGGCATGCCATAGCTGGTATTTTCGGCTATTCTCATATGACAGGAGGCTACTCAGGCGGACAGGCAGAATATGTAAGAGTACCTTATAGTAGTGTAGGCCCTGTAAAAGTACCAGATGAATTAGGAGATGAAAAAGTGCTCTTCCTTTCTGACATTTTCCCTACGGGTTACATGGCAGCGGTAAATGCAGATATCAAAAAAGGCGATGTAGTGGCTGTTTGGGGCTGTGGCCCTGTAGGTCAGTTCACCATTAAAAGTGCTTGGATGCTGGGCGCCTCCAGAGTAATAGCTATTGACTCTGTTCCGGAGCGCCTTAAATTGGCAGAAACATTTGGTAAAGCAGAAACTATAAGTACTACCAACTCACAAGAAGTGTATAGTTTACTCATGGATATGACAGGAGGAAAAGGTCCTGATTGCTGTATAGATGCGGTAGGCGCAGAAGCTCATGGTACCGGTAAAATGGAAATCATAAAAGACGAAGTAAAAGATATAGTCAAGCTAGACAGCGACCACCCTTATGCTCTGGAGCAAATAATTAAATGCTGCAAAAAAGGTGGTAATGTATCAGTACCCGGGGTATATGTAGATACCGTAGAAATTCCTTTTGGAGCAGCCATGAACAAATCTCTTACTTTCAGAATGGGACAAACTCATGTACAGGCATATTTGGA
The DNA here is from genome assembly GCF_021389955.1 of Fulvivirga maritima. Lineage (NCBI taxonomy): Bacteria > Pseudomonadati > Bacteroidota > Cytophagia > Cytophagales > Fulvivirgaceae > Fulvivirga > Fulvivirga maritima. Next base: position 5,021,921 of record NZ_CP089980.1, on the reverse strand, counting down.
ACCGTTATTGAATAAAATCAAAAATGAAGAGATAGACCCATCTTCCATTATTACGCATAGACTTAAGCTGGAAGATGCACCCAATGCCTATGAAACTTTTAGAGATAAAAAAGATGGATGCATTAAAGTAGTAATGACGCCGTAACTAACTATAGGTAATAGTACTTAATAAGTTTATTTTATTAGGTACTATTACCTAAAATCCTTTCTTAAGACCTGATTATTCATTTACTTGTATTATTAAGGAAGTCTGAATAATCAACTTTACACCTAACCCATGTCCCACCCTACCGCTATAGACATGAATAATGATCAAAATCTTTTAATAGTAGGTATTGGAGCTTCTGCCGGAGGACTTAAGGCATTACAACAATTGTTTGAAACTATTCCTTCTGATTTGCCTATAGCTTACTTTATCATCCAACATCTTGACCCCAATCATAAAAGTCTTCTAAGTGAGTTAATATCAAAAAAGACACCACTCACAGTAGCCGATGCTACCACAAACACAACTATTCAAAAAGGTCACGTATACGTAATACCTCCAGGAAAATATTTAGAAATTAAGAACAATAAAATCAACTTAGTCGATAAAAAAGAGATGAGTGGCTCTAGAATGGCTATTGATCACTTTTTCAAATCTATAGCCTACCACTGTGAAGAACGATGTGTAGGTATAGTGCTATCTGGCTCAGGCAGCGATGGTACTGCTGGGCTAAGAGAAATTAAAGCCGTTGGTGGGCTTACTCTGGCGCAAATGCCTCAATCAGCAGACCACCCCAGCATGCCTAATTCTGCCATAGACGCCGGGGCAATAGACAAGGTAGCGGAGTTAGATGAAATACCCAAAATCATTAAAAATTATCTTACACACCCACTAACTCTAAAAAAAGAGAATCAAATACAACGTTCTTTTTCTAATGACGTGCTTGATAAAGTAGCTAAAATATTATCAGAACACGAGAAATTTTATCTATCACAATATAAACCTAATACAATATACCGTAGGCTAACTCGCCGAATGAGTTTAACCGGCATAGAAGACTACGAACAATATATAAAGGAACTCGAAAAAAACGCAGAAGAAAGAAAGCAGTTATCAGAGGACTTACTGATTAATGTAACAGATTTTTTCAGAGATAAAGAAGCCTACCAAACTCTCAATGAGGAAGTAATTCCAGAGATCATAAAAAACATTGAAAAGGATCAGCCTATCCGCATTTGGATAGCGGGCTGTGCTAGTGGAGAAGAGGCCTATTCTTTAGCCATTTGCTTTTTAGAACAAATGGCTAAAGAAAACATTAACAATGAATTGCAGATTTTCGCAACAGATATAGATGACAACGCCATAAAAATAGCGCGAAAGGGCATTTACCCAGCTAGTATTATTAAAGAAGTTCCCCCTCAATACATACAGAAATACTTCGTAAAAAAAGAACATGATTTTTATCAAATAAAAGGAATAGTAAGAGACCTCATATCTTTTGCCAAGCAAAATGTAGCTACCAACCCGCCCTTTTCGCACATGCACCTCATCAGCTGTCGTAATTTATTGATTTATATGCGAAAAGAAATTCAGGAGAAAATTCTCAATGCTTTTTACTTTGCGCTAGAGCGAGACTCCTACCTGTTTCTTGGTAGCTCAGAAACCATTAGTAACAAAACTGACTTTTTTAGATCGATCTCTTAAAAATGGAGAATCTATGAAAAAATTCCTGGTCGAGATAAAGACACTCTACTATTACAACATCTTCATATAGAAAAGAATCAAACGCCAAATTTAACTTCTCCAACATTTAGAAATAGTAAAGATCACCTACACTCCCGGGCGGATCAAATGCGAGTGGCATTACTCGAAACACAACTCCCCCCTACGGTAATAATTGATGATAACGCAGACATTATTTACTATCACGGAGAACTAAAACCCTTCCTTAATTTTCCGTTAGGAGAACCTAAAAATAATATAATGCAAATGGTTCTGCCAGATTTAAGGTCTCGCCTCAGAGGGTGCCTATATAAGGCAAAAAAAAGCCATAAAAAACAGTCCTTCCATTGTGCGCTAATGGCCAAAGCCGATGACCAAGAAAAGGTGGATATAGAGGTGAACCTTTCCGTTTTACAAAATCAAAAGTTTACCGAAGGTGAGGCAGTAGTTATCACCTTTATACAAAAAAGAAAAGACTCCTATTGATAAGGATACAGTTGTTCGTTATGATGATGATCAATCAATAAACTATAATCTGGAGATAGAACTGGCAGAAACCAAGGAAGAGCTGCAGAACACCATTGAAGAACTGGAAAGCAGCACTGAAGAGCTCAAGGCATCACACGAAGAGGCTTTATCCACTAATGAAGAACTCCAATCTGCCAATGAAGAACTAGAAGCCAGCTCTGAAGAGCTAAGATCGTTAAACGAAGAACTTAGTACAGTAAACGGCCAGTTGAAGGAAAAAATTGAGCTCCTACAAGTAGCTAACAATGACGTACAAAACTTTTTCACCAGTACTGATATACCTACACTTTTTCTAAACACAAATCTGGAGATCCAGCGCTACACACCAGCAGCTGAACAATTATTACAAATGGTGCCAAACGACATTGGCAGAAATATATACTCCTTAGGCAAAAACCTGGTAGATGATAATCTGGTAGATGAGTGTAGGCAAGTATTGAAAAATTTTCAACCTATAAGTAAAGAAAAAGAGACCTCTGATGGCCACTGGTTTACAAGAAGAATAACCCCTTATAGAACCGAAGATTTAAAAATTGAAGGGGTGGTAATTACATTCCAAAATGTCACCGAGATAAAACACCTCTCTAAAAGAGCCGAAACCAGAGAAAAGCAGCAACAGGTGGTGGCCAAATTAGGCATGCAGGCACTACAAGGGAAAGATCCTTATGAATTAATGCATCAGGCCATTCGTCAGGTAGCACATGTGCTTGACGCAGATTTTTCTAAAATACTGAAGTACCAACCAGAAAAAAACAACTTGCTTCTAATAGCTGGCACCGGCTGGCAGGAAGAAATAATAGGCAAAGAAACTGTGCCTGACGACTATAATTCTCAAGCAGGCTATACTTTACTATCTAAAGAGCCTGTTATAGTAAAAAACTTATCTGAGGAAAAGCGTTTTCATGGACCTGACTTACTTATAAACAATGGTGTTGTAAGTGGTATGAGTTGTCTTATTAACCATACTACTCCCCCGTTTGGAGTTATAGCAGTACATACTAAGAAACAAAGAGAATATACTCAAGATGACGCCAACTTCTTATTATCAGTAGCTAACATGATCTCCACGGCACTTAGGTCTCGTGAGGATAAAGATAAGATTTACGCCAGCGAAGAACAGTTTAAGATTATAATTCTATTCCACAACTAGCCTGGATCGCAGATACTACTGGCGAAATTCATTGGTTTAATCAGCGCTGGTATGACTTTACAGGCACTCATTTAGAAGATGTAGAAGGTTGGAAATGGAAAAGTGTTCATCACCCTGATGATCTTGAGCGTGTAGTAGAAAAATACAAGACACATATTGACCTAGAGCAAGAATGGGAAGACACCTTCAAAATTCGTAATGCATCAGGAGATTACCGTTGGTTTCTTTACAGAGCCAAACCTGTAAAAGATAAAAATGGCTAGGTAGTAAGTTGGCTTGGCACCAATACTGACATAAGTGAAAGACTAGAACTGGAGCATTCACTAAGAGATGTCATAAAACAATTGGAATCTACCGATAAACAGAAAAATGAATTTCTAGCCATTTTAGGTCATGAACTGCGCAACCCACTGGCCTCGCTGAAGGCTGGCGTTGAATTGCTTGACATGGATATGTATCCGCCTGAAAAGGTGATTCAGATTATGGAAAGAAGTGTTAGCTCTATAGCGCACTTGTTAGATGACTTACTTGATTTGTCTCGCATTTCACGCAATAAAATCAACCTAAAATTAAACACTTTAAATGTATATAACCATCTGAACAACTGCCTCATCATTATTAGCCATCAGATCAATGAGAAAAATCAAACTTTAACCACTGACATAGAAAAAGACCTCTACATAAAGGCAGACGCCGTACGTCTGGAGCAGATATTCTTTAATATATTAACTAATGCCAATAAGTATACACCAGAGGGTGGACGAATTGAAGTAAGCTCCTGGGCTGAGGGTGACCATATCCATATTAAAATACAAGATAATGGCATAGGTATATCAAAGGATCAGCAAGAAGCTATTTTTGAAGATTTCTATCAAATAGAACAGCAAAATAAAGCAGCATCAGGCTTGGGTATAGGATTAGCTTTAGTAAAACAACTTGTCACCATGCACTACGGTCAGGTGCAAGTGCACAGTGATGGTCCGGGGAAAGGGTCGTCTTTCGAAGTAATTCTCCCTGCCATAGCACAGCCACAGCAAGAACATAAGTCCTCCATGTCAGTACACCTTTCTGAAGATGCTAAAAAAGACGTTACTATAGTACTGATAGAGGATAATGAAGATATAACCATAGCTATGACTATGATATTAGAGCACCTCAACTGTGAAGTATTTACAGCCTTTAATGGAAGTCAAGGCATCCCACTTATACAGGAAAAGAAACCAGACTTAGCTTTTGTAGATATTGGCTTGCCAGATATTTCAGGGTATGAAATTGCAAAACAATTACGGTCAAAATCATATAACGGCACCTTGCTGGCTCTTTCAGGGTATAGCCATGACTCAGCCAGAAAACAATCAGAAGAATCTGGCTTCGACGAGCATGTGGCTAAACCAATAGGCAAAGAAGATCTGGTAGATATATTTAAAAAACATATCTGGCAGAAATAACTGAATCAATAAATCCAGCAAAGTATTTACTTGAAATCAATTAGTCCAATAAAGCAATCACTAGTCTAACTTACCTTAAACCGCGCTCCTCTGGAGTCTTCTATATAATAATATTCCAGGCCTTTTCTGGTGATCCAATATTCATTAGAACGGCCTAGTTCTTTTATTTCCACAAAATCATGCTTTAAGCAGTAATCTATGGTGTCTATTGTAGTTTGCGGTAGTTGTGATAACAGGCTCTTGGTAACTAACAAATAAGATTTGCCTGCCAGATCTTTTGGGGTACTTACTATAAGTTGCAAAAAATCAAATACATCTATGCCCTCTAATAAATGGGCTTCTAGGTTTAGGGTCATGGTTGATATTAATTATTGATATAATCTAACCGCTAATATAACCTTTATCTTAAAGTTTAAAATGATCTAAGTGAAATTTGCCATAAAATTTTATAAGACTTACTAAATTTAATTTCTTTACTTCAGTAAGTCTTATTAAAACATGTACACTATTTATTGCCAGAACTAACTACTCTTTCTGGTTAAGTCTGTAATTAGTAATGGATTACCCTTTTTCAATTTATCCAACAGCTTTTTAGCCTCAGTGGTTTTAGGATTTTTTGCAAGAAGATCATATTCTTTGGTGGTTAGACCCACCATCTGCAAAAACTGAAGCTTTCCATTTGGAGTATCAATGCTGCCCATTTCAGGATCTTCTATAAAAGCCAGCGCTGTTATATCGGTATTAGTATCTAAACGTATTGGTCCATTCGCAGGAATAAAATGATACTCTTCGAACCAGTTCTTACTATCAAACACATATTTAGCCAAATTTTGCATAAGTGCTGCCACCCATAGCGGATCGCCTTTATCTCCATCAAAAGGAGCCAACCTAAATGTAAACTCAAAGCCCCAGCCACTAAACTCACTATTAGCACTTTCCGGATCATAGTAAAGGTTAGACATACCGTATGAAACAATATGATAATGCTTTTGCTGCTTTTTAGAATCAAATATGCTTACCCCATCTAATGGATCTTCACCACCGAGTATATATCGCACATTTGGCCCATAATTTCTTGGCTCCTGACCAGGATATAACCTCTCTGTAACCTCATCCATGCTTAGCCAACCTACGGCATCATCTTCATCAAACTTCTTTTTATACTCTTCCTTAGTCATCGTTTCATTATTAATTGATAGCCTTTACACATTGGCAGCTAAAGCCACAAAACTAACCTTTTGAAATTATAATCCCTGCACAAATCTACTAATGAAAAACACAAGGCAACAGTGCTTTTAAATGAGATGAATAACTTCAGCTCAGGTATTTAAAGTGGCCATCTCATTAAAATTATGACCATCTATTACCTAAGAATGAAAAGAAAGCTTTTGTTTTGTGGTGCTAAAATGGTTTTGGCTCATACCGTTAAGCAGAATGGCTCAAGTGGTATTGAATACGAAAAACAGATAGAGGACAAGGATTGGTCCTTCAAATTAAAAGATTACTTCAATGGATTATCAGGATTACACGAGATTGTTTGAGGAGATATTAGGAAACGATAACCCTGCCCCTCCTTATGACAACCCTGCCTATCTTAATTATACAAAACTCAATTTTTCACGCTTAAAGCGCTGGTATAAGACCCTTCAATTAAATGATGAGTTAGTAGCTGAAATCAAGAAAGTTAAAACTCAAAAATGGATCATCATTACAGAGCCATGGTGTGGAGATGCTGGTGCGTCACTTGCCTTTCTGGTGAAAATCGCTGAGCAAAATCCTTCAATCAACTATGATATTCAGCTGAGAGATCAGGAGCCATTTTTAATTGATTCTTACCTTACTAATGGAGGTAAAAGCATTCCTAAACTTGTAGTAAGAGATGCAAATGATAATGACTTATTCACCTGGGGACCTAGACCTCATGGCGCTCAAGCTCTAGTGACTGAACTAAAAGCTGCTGAAGTAACTCACGAAGTACTAGCTGAGAACATACAAAACTGGTATAATACTGATAAAGGCCAACAGCTACAGGCAGAGCTTTTAGAGCTACTTAAGTCTGTTCCTACTGCCTAAAAGATATTTAAACTATGCAGCCACTTCATGCTGCATAGTTTATAACCGAAACGCCTCCATATTCCACTAAGATAAGGTAATGAAAAACCAACCTTTCAATACTCACTACAATAGCTACTCCCTGTAATCAACACCTTACTAATCCTCTTTTGTTGCCAAGGTTCTAATTCATTTCCGAGTTGCTTGAAGGCCATGATTATCTGTAATAGCCTACTTATTTAGGTTATCAAAAATCTCTTCTGATGAGTCTTTTTACATCAAAAAATACCCTAATCTAAAAGAAATTGCAATATAGATTTTATAAATAAGCCGGATCCCGAATTCATATAATCATTTAATTATCAACAAGTTAAACACCTATCCTTCATCAGCCCTATAAGTCAGTTCAGTTACTATCCAATTTGACCGTTATTGCAAAGCATTATTACCATACTTAGTTTTGCAACTATAATTTTTATAGCAAGTTTAAAATTGAATTCACAATGGAGAATAAAAAAATAAGAATCGGATTTATAGGTTTAAACCCTGACAGCCATTGGGCTGCCACGGCACACCTGCCCGCTTTACAGTCATTAGAGGAAGAGTTTGAGATTATAGGAGTGGCTAACAGCAGCCTGGAAAGTGCAGAAAAAACCGCTAAAGCCCTGAATCTAAAACATGCCTTTAAAAATTATCAGGAACTAGTAGAGTCACCGGATGTTGATCTTGTGGCTATCACAGTGAAGGTGCCTTACCACTATGAGATGGTGAAAGCCGCACTAGAAGCAGGAAAGCATATTTACTGCGAGTGGCCGCTGGGCAATGGCCTGAAAGAGGCTGAGGAATTGGAAGCACTTGCTCGCGAAAAAGGTGTGGTAGCCGCTATTGGTACACAAATGCGCTATGCTCCCGAAGTAACCTACTTAAAACAGCTTATTGCTGAAGGTTATGTGGGTAAAGTATTGTCTACTTCGCTTATAGGCACAGGCGGCAACTGGAGCAGCGAAACCATTAGTGAGTATTACTATCTGTTTGATAAAACCAATGGTGCTGCTATGCTTGAAATACCATTAGCTCATACGCTCGTGGGTCTTACAGAAGTATTGGGTAATGTAGATACCCTTTACGCTACTATGTTTAGCAACTTTTCAGAAGTAAAAATAACTGATACCAACGAAGCAAAACCTAAAACAGCTGAAGATCAGATTATGATACAAGGCCGTTTAGAAAGTGGCGCTGCGCTATCTGTTCATTATCGTGGTGGTGTATGCAAAGGCACTAACTTACTTTGGGAGATTAACGGTACAGAAGGAGATATTCAGGTTACGGCAGATTCTGGCCATGTACAGATGGCTCAATTATCTATTGCCGGAGCTAAAAGCACTGACGAAGGCTTAAAGCCTCTTACACCTCCTGCTGAGGTATTTGAAGGCTGGCCGGAATTTCCAGGAGCCAGAAATGTAGGTCATATCTACAAACTAATTGCCGAAGATATAAAAACCGGAAGCAAAAAGGCTCCTAGTTTTACTGATGGCCTGGCGCTTCATCAGTTACTTAACAAGGTTGAAACTTCAGCCAAGTAATATTTTAAAATTGAGCTTGTGTCATCTTCAACACAAGCTCTTTTTTATCTTTCAGAAATGCTTTAGAATTCAATCCTCTTTCTCCAAGGTCAATAAGATCACATCATTTTCCCTGATATCAAAAGACCTTTTGAACTTCCCCTTTTTATTTATTTCAACCTTTTGGGCAGTAATTGGCGAGCCATCATTCTCTGTTTTAATTTTCTCTACCTGCTTCTTAGTCAACTGATCTGGTTTGCCCAAAGAGGCATAAGTACTGTAAGCATCATTCACCTTATAACCTATTTTGTAAACTTTAAGCTCATAAGTTCCTGGCTCCATGTTCTTTAAATTGACAGTCACTTCTCCTTTAGCTGCAGCTGGTAAATCTCTGTTATAAAAAGTCTGGTTTAAAACCGAATCACCGGGATGCGTATAAGTATAATCCCAAAGCAGCATTTGTAAACCATTATCCGATTTACAAGCCCAAGATGAGCTGTCAGCATTTACCAACTCTGTTTCGCCCAATTGATTCAAGTATTGATAAGCATAATAGGCCGGCTTTTTAATTCCTTGATAGTTCATAAGTCCGAAGCCACCGTGAAAAGGCGTAAAGCGCGGTCCTGCTTCTTCAAAAATATCGGTAAACACCCAGTAAGACATTGAATTAGCGGCACCGTTAATTTGCTTTAACTTCTCTAAGATGTAAGCCGCCTCATGATAACTATCATGTATGGGATCTGATGGCGTATACGATGCACTCCATTCAGTGTAGTGAAGCTCTAAATTAGGCATAGAAGATTCTTCAATTTGCTTTCTGGAATTGATAACATCACCACTTACTGCCCATTTATCCTTACTTAAGATAGTGCCTGAGGTTCCAAATTCATCAAGATAGCCATGTTTTACGCCATAGGTGTGGGTAGAGATAAAATCAAGAGGCACCTCATTATTTTCACAATATTGAATAGTTTCTGGTACCCAGGCAGCCCCAGCCGTAGCAGGCCCTCCTACCTTGTAAGCAGCATTCACTCTTTTTACGGCTTCGGCAGCATATTTATAAAGCTTAAAATACTCTTGCTGAGTGCCCGTAAAAAAGCCCGGCGTTAAGTTAGGCTCATTCCAAACTTCAAAATACCAACTACTCACCTCTTCTTCTCCATAGCGTTCTGTCCAGTGCTTTACCAGGTTGAAGATCAGATCCCCCCATTTATCATAGTCTTTAGGAGGCGTTACATTGCCTCTCCACCAAAAAATAGTCTCCTCACCACTAGCCATAGCCGAAGGCATAAAACTAAGCTCTACAAACGGCTTTATTCCTATTTCTAATAAGTAGTCATACAACACATCTATGTACTGATAATTATAGATAGGATTACCCTTATCATCTTCCTTATACACCCCCATATCATCAGTTAAAAGACCGTGCATTCGGATGTATTTAAAATCACAGTCTTGCTTAGCTATGGCCAGCTGTTGCTGCCAGTCGGCACGCAACCCCTCATTGGCTCTTCCGGCACCAATGCACTCCTTAAACATTTGGTTTAAGTCACCTTTAGTCTTTTCAAAGTCAATTGATATAACTCTCTCTTGACCAAATAGATAAAAAAAACAGTTAAATAGAAGTATACATAAAATGATACAGCGTTTATTCATTATTTTATTGTTGTAGTATTGATAATTATTCAGAGACAGGAAGTTAAACATACACCAAAATATATCCTAAGTTTTACAAGGGCGTCTCTTTCGAGTTATCAAAACATTACCCATAAAGAAACAAAAGCTCCACTTTCTTAAAATGGAGCTTTCATATTTTAATATTGCTTTTATTATTTCACCACTGTAGCTTCGAGCTCTACTTTCAAGGTTTCAAATAAAACATTCACCTCCATTAGAGTAGTAGCTTGTTTCATGTTTTGCTTTTTAGTCCAAGCTTGAAACACCTCAAAATGAGGCCACAGCTCATCTGCCGAAGTAGTATAAATATTGAGTCTTACAATATTTTCACACGAATAACCAGCCTCATCAATTACCTGCTCCAGGTTTTGAATAGCTTCCTTTAACTGTGTTCTCATATCAGCGTTACTGGATACACCATCAGCACTTATGGCGGTCTGACCTGAAACATACAAAGTACTTTCCACATGCTTCACTTCTACAGCCTGCACATAGTTTCTTTCATTTTGCCAACTCCAGGGGTTTACGATTTTCTTTTGCATATTCATAAATTTTAAAAAGTGCGCAACTGCACTCTGATCTTTATTTTTTATGCAGCAAAGTTGTAAACCCTTCTTATCAACTACCTGTGACCTATGTCACTATTAGCTTTATCCCAGATTGATCTGACATAGAAGCAGCTTTATGTAAAGGTTATTTTGAGGAATACAGTCGGCTCAGCGTTTCTCGAGACACTCCGAGATATGAAGCCAATTGTGTTTTAGGCACTCGTTGTAACAGTGCCGGATATCGACCTAACAAATGTTCATATCTTTCTTTCGCACTTAATGTAAGAAAGGCAATGATTCGTTGTTGAGATCCTATATGTCCACGCTGCGCCTTCTCAAGAAAGAAGTGCTCCATTTTATGCACCTCAGAGCATAGGTGCTGATAATCCGACAAGGTTATTCTGTATAACGATGAATCTTCAAGGCATTGCAACGATAAATTAGCTTTAGCACCAGTGTAAAAAGCGAAATAATCACTTTCCCACCAGTCTTCCATAGCAAAAGAAACTATATACTCTTCTCCTGATTCATTGGTATAAACCAGTTTTAACAGTCCTGAAACTACGAAATACACATACTTAACAGGCTCACCTTCTTTTATGAGGTATGACTTCTTTTTGACTTTAACTTCTGAAAAATGATTAAGAACAAACTCAAACTCTTCATCAGTTAAAGAAACTAACTCTTCAAAATGCCTTCTCAGTTGCGCTTTCATATAAAATAGTTTACACCAAACTATAAGAAAAAAGCAATAGATAAAACTTCCCTGTCTCCTTTCGTCAATGACATCATGTATTCACCCAACCAAAAAACTCTTTATGGCAGACAGGTAAACCCATGCTATAAATAACATTTGCAAAGGCACCCTAAACCACAAATAGGCCAAACCAGGCCCATTATATGTAGCCTTCTGATAATCCAGATGATCCACTGCAGCTTTAATGTTAGCCGGCAATATTAAAATGAAGAACAAGATCAGTAACCAGGCCGTAAGCAGTCTAAACTGAGTAATATGCAGACCAATAGCGGCTGCTACCTCAATAATTCCAGTAAAATAGACCAATTCCTTTTTTAGCGGTATAAAATCAGGAATCATAAGTGCCATACCTTGCGGAAACATGTAGTGCCCCATGGCGGTAAAAAGCAACATAACAGACATGCCTACCTTAGCTGAAAGTTGAAAATCAAAATGGCCATGTAATAACCTGAATATTACAAGAGCTATCAGCGAGGCTACAATTAGAACTATAAGCGGTTTCATTTTTTATCGGAAAGTTGAACAAATTACCATCCCGAATCAATGAACCTTGGTTAAGAAATGCGCTTTCTGATGCGACTGAGGGCTTGTGGAGTAATTCCGATGTATGAAGCTATATATTTCAAAGGCACTTCTTTTATCAATTGAGACCGTCTTTCAAATAACGATAAATACCTTTCTTCAGCGGATTGACTTAATAATGCTAACTCCCTTTCTGCCTTAATCTGATAAAGGTTTTCAGCTGCTTTTCGTCCTATCTCATTACCAATTTTCGTACTGCTATACACCTGCTGTAGGTCTGAATAAGATATCTGCCATAAAGTGGTATCTATAAGCGCCTGAATATGGTATGCGGCTGGTTTTTGCAGTAAAAATGAATCATAGGCGCTAACAAAATCATGCTGAAAACAAAAGCCAAAGGTGAGGTCATTTTCCTCTTTGGGAATAAAAAACCTTACCATCCCTTCCTCAATGAAAGAAAGGTGATTCTCGGTTGTTCCCTGCTTTACAATCAAAGACTTGGCCTTAAACTCCCGCCTCTTAAGCTTAGCAGTGAAGACACTCCAGTCTTGATCATAAATACATACCAGCGTTTCGAAATATTTTCTTATGCTATGCAAACCCGTAGAATTAAAGGCATTTATACTTTTGACTATCAATCATTAAAAAGTGAATATAAGGCAGGTTATCATATTTTCCCAAAGTAATTACTTATATGAAAACTCATTATGCTTCCTCATTACTTTAAGATGATCAATGACGATTTCCTTAATTACAGACTTAAATCAGGACAAGGTTTAACAAAAAAGAAAATATCGTATGTTATGGATAAAACAATTAAATTAGTTTTTTGCTCTTTATAAAAGAAGAGTATTGAATAAAGAGAAAAGAGACTGCCATGCATATTTTTATAACCCGTCCCGTTCCTGAGGTAGCTTACCGTTTGCTAGATGAAGAGAAGATTACCTACACGGTTTGGGATAAAGATGTCCCTCAGACCAGAGATGAACTGATAGCGCTAAGCATGAAAGCCGATGGCGTAATTAATGCTGATGCTTATAAGTTTGATCATGATTTGTTGGAAAAACTATCACATCTGAAAGTGATATCACTTACTTCAGTAGGCTTTAACAATATTGATATTGCTGCAGCTAAAAAGTTCGACATAAAAATTGGACACACTCCCAATGTGTTAAGTCAAGCTACCGCTGATATTGCCTTTTTACTTCTATTGGCCACCAGCCGAAAAGCTTTCTTCCACCATAAGCGAATTCTCAATGGCACCTGGGGCATGTTTCAACCAACCGGAGGTCTGGGCATTGAATTATATGGAAAAACCTTAGGCATTTTCGGATTAGGCAAAATAGGTCTGGAAATGGCTCGTAAATGCTTTCATGCTTACGGAATGAATATAATTTACCATAACAGAACAGCCAATGAAGACGCTGAAAGAGAGCTCAATGCCAAATATGTATCCATGGATGAGTTACTACAAGAAAGCGATGTAATTTCAGCTCACAGCCCGCTTACTGATGAGACTAAAGGCACTTTTGATAAGGAGGCATTTGATAAAATGAAATCAAAGGCCATTTTTATTAATACAGGTCGTGGTGCGCTACATGTGGAGCAAGACCTGATTGAAGCCTTGGAGAGCAAGCAAATCTGGGGTGCTGGTCTTGATGTATTTGAGCAAGAGCCTACATCTCCGGATAATCCACTGCTCAATATGGAAAATGTATGCACGCTGCCGCATATAGGCTCCGCTACAGAAGAAACAAGGGCTCGAATGGCTGAGTTAGCTGCAAGAAACATTATAGCCGCTCTAAAGGGTTCTAAAATGCCTGCAGAGGTTCAGTAGCTTCCTTATTCAAACTTATTCAATTATGAAATAGGTGCTGCAGCCTTTCCAGAAATAGCCCTACATGGTACCCATCTACTAGAGCATGATGAACATGAACGGAAACAGGCATAGACCTTATGCCTGATTTTTCGGTCATTTTGCCTACAGATATTTTAGGACAACTATCAGGAAATGAATAGCTTCTGGCGTGCGACACACTAGTAAAATTGATCCAGGGCAAGGATGAAAAGTGAATAACATCTTCTCTGGCTCCCGGATCTAAGCCCTCAGTGTTTTTAACTCTTTCTATTTCTTTTAATGCTTCGGTATAAAACACCTGAGGTTCTTCATGAAATTGAATATAACCATACCCGAAAGTATTGTTCGGCCTCATAATAGTTGGTGAAGCATGAATTTGATCATATTCAAACACATCACCTCCGTTTATTCTGTATCTGAAATTTTCCGTTTCATTAACCGCTTTTAAGGTTTGATATAAATAGTAGAGAAAGAAAGATATGCCTTCCTCCTTAGCTCTGTTATAGGCATAAGTACAGTCCATCTGCACATTAACACCATAAAATGGCTCATCAAATTGTGAAAAGAATTGAAAGTGCTCTTTTCGGTTCTAGGCTTCAAGGTTTAATAGCGTTTTCATAGTTGGTACTATTTTTAAATCTCATTTTTAATCCGGATTAGGATTTACATTAAATTTAAGCATAATATTATCCTTTTTCTTTTTATAAACCTCCATTAAAAATTCATATTCACTCACCTGTACAATTCCGAACGGACTTACCTTATTTACCTTCATTTCTGCCACGTGCTTTGAGTTAAACACATTTACCCGGTTCATCTCTCCTGACTCGTCATCCACGCAATAATCTGTAAGTAAGCCTACCCCATCATTACCAACAGAAGCCGGCACCTCATCATCTTTAAGATCTTCGTTAACAGGATTATCCAGATAAATAAAATGATGTTTTCCTCCCTGATAGAAATATTGATAAGACATGCTTCCTCTTTCTCTTCTTCCTCCTTGCCTTTTGGGCACTTTATTAATCCAGGCCATGCTCCCATCTGCACTAATCTTAGTAGCTAAAACCGAATTATAGAGATAATACGGGTGCATCACTTGTCTGCTTCCCAAAGAGCTGGTCATAGAGCGTGCTTCATACTGCTCAGCCACCAGCACTACGCTGCCATCTTCCAGCACTTTCACAATATCAAAAAACATATCACTAAGCACTTCCTCTTCATCAGGCTTCTCCTCATTTTTACTTGCAATGCGTGATTTTACATGGGCATTAATGACTTCAGAGGGGATATCATGAGCGAAGGTATCATAAGCCTCGCCATCCTTCTTTATTTTGAATACAAAAACACCATCCACATCATGCTTAGCTGTGCCGTTATGATAGAACCCCGCTCCCATCATGAATTTTTCTGATGTCTCAAATATGGCGACACTATTAATGAACTTACCCTCTAAAGCTATTGGGGTTTTGCTCACTTTATTGGTACCCGCCGCAATTCTTAATATTTCAACATGATAATTGGGAGATTCTTTATTAGACCTTTTACTATCAGTAGTTTCATCATTATAGACCTTGGCTATGATATATGAATTCCCTCAAAATCAACTGCATAATCCAGATTATCCATCATTTTCTCGGTGTAGGGCATCTCTACTTCGCTATGAAAAAGGTGATTGAAATATCTATCAAACACTTCAAAACCGATAATATCATGATTCTTTTTATCGCTCTTAAATCTGGGAACTCTTCTGTATTGGATTAATAGTCTGGAATGATCTTTCGAATATTGAAAATCAAAATGGTTTCGAATCAATAAGCGAGATGAGGACAAGGCAAAATTACCAGCTACTTTATCAGTTACTGTAAGTAATTTTTTACTCTCTCTTTCTAAGACTCCGGTAGTGAAATTGATTTCTCTATAAAATAACTCGAGCTTCTTGGTGCCACCATCCCAAACAGAATAAAATACATAGTACGAACCGTTATGCTCTCCTATGCGCTCTACAGAGGAATTTTTGGGTAAATCTGTGTACTCTCGCTGCTGCTTAAAATTACCATTTGAGTCGAACTTTTGAATGACAATGACCTTGTCTTCAATCTTAACACTCATGACCTGATCATTGTAATAGAAGTACAGCTTTTTTAATGCATCTACAGCCTTATAAGGATTACCCGCCTTCACTTCTATGTCTTGCGAAAAAAGTAAACGCCCAGCCAAGCTAAATAAAATTATGAGTGAAAATCGTAAGATCATAAGCTTAAAAAATAGACTAGCAAATTATACAATTTATAATAAAAACACCATTTCAAACTCAATAGAATCATGTAAGCTGCTTACTATTCTAAATTTCAGAATTCTGCTTAGGGTAACCACAGCTAGCGGTATCCGTATCAGAATGTATGACAAATAATAGAAGATCCTTTATTAAAAGTATGGGCATGGCTGGAGCAGTAGGCATGACAGGCGCAAGCGCAGCCTTGGGAGCTGAAAAAGCAAATACATCAGAAGCAGTAAAAAGACCAAAAGTATTGTTCTTTGACGTAAATGAAACATTACTAGACCTCACCGCAATGAAACAAAGCGTAAGCAAGGCTTTGGGCGGTCGTAATGACTTACTTCCACTATGGTTTACCACCATGTTACAATACTCTTTAGTAACCACAGCCAGTCGCCAGTATGACCACTTTGCTTACATAGGGGCGGCAGCATTACAAATGGTAGCGGCTAATAATAATATATCTATTAGCGAAAAAGAAGCGCGTGAAGCCATAGTAACACCTATCCGCTCCTTACCAGCTCACCCTGAGGTAAAGGCAGCCTTAGAGCTTCTTAAAAAGGATGGTTATAAAATGGTTTCTTTCACCAACTCCTCGAACAATGGAGTGAAGACGCAATTTGAAAATGCAGGGTTATTAGAATACTTTGATGATCGGTTAAGTGTAGAAGACATTGGAAAGTTTAAACCTTTTGCTGACACCTATGACTGGGGCGCTCGCAAGATGGGAATTAAGCCCGAGGAAAGCATGCTTATAGCGGCACATGGTTGGGACGTAGCCGGAGCTATGTGGGCTCGCTGGCGTGCAGCTTTCATAAGCAGACCAGGACATCAGCTTTTTCCTCTCGCCCCTACTCCTGAAATTGTTCAGCCCGATTTAATGAAGGTGGCAACAGAGTTAACGAGTTACAAATAGTTTACTCAAATAAATTTATAATTTTATTTCACTGATTAACAGATACTTAACCTAATATTCAAAAAATAATTGATAAATTTTTCTTTCTACTATTGGACATAAGCAACTATCGCCTATATTTGCAGCCCTATTAGAAACACGGTCTGGTAGTTCAGCTGGTTAGAATGCCTGCCTGTCACGCAGGAGGTCGCGGGTTCGAGTCCCGTCCAGACCGCAAGACGAGAGTCTAATAACACTAAAGCCGCTTAAATTGTATGATTTAAGCGGCTTTTTGCTTTTTAAGCTACCATCGAAACACATTCCTTTTCACCTGATTCGGTTAACAATTCGGTTAACAGTTTTTTTATTTATTTTTGTTAACCGAATTAGCTATAATTAACTGTATATCATTAGCGTCCTAAATAATAAATGAGAGGCCGTGAATTTAGCCTAAAAAGATTATTTTAGGTTTGACTCCAAAAACACACGCCTCTCATGAGTAATATTACACTCTTTTCTCAGATTATTAAAAAGATTGATCGGTCTATTTTCAATAAATTGGTACGGGAAAAACAAGCCGACAAAGGATGTAAGGGTTTTAATAGCTGGACTCATTTGGTATCCATGCTATTTTGCCATTTTGCCAAGAGCACATCGGTCAGAGACATCTCCAATGGGCTTCGTTCTGCAACAGGAAACCTCAACCATTTGGGTGTTAGGAAAGCTCCGTCCAAGTCAAGTGTAAGCTACCAAAACAAGCGTAGAGATGCGGATTTATTCAAAGATCTGTACTATTCACTGCTGAAAAGTTTAGGACAGCAGGCAGCTCTGAGACGGGTAAAACTGAAGGTCAAGATTCCGGTATACCTGCTGGATGCCACCGTTATCAGCCTGTGCCTTTCGGTGTTTGACTGGGCTACCTTTCGGACAAAAAAAAGGAGCTGTAAAAATGCATACTTTATTGGACTATGATGGAAAGCTCCCTATTTTTGTGAACATTACCGAAGGCAGTGTGGCCGACAACAAAGGGGCTTATGGTATCCCATTGGAGAAAGGGGCAGTGATCGTGGCCGACCGCTATTACAATGATTTTCCGATGATCAACGTCTGGGACAGCAGCGGGGTGTATTTTGTCATCAGGCATAAAAAGAACTTATCTTATACCTCTATCAAAGAACGGGACCTGCCAGAGCACACTGCACAGCATGTGCTCAAAGATGAGGAGATAGAACTGTCCAACGCCCAGTCCAAGGCTAAATATCCAAAAACGCTAAGACGAGTGGTGGTTTGGGATGAGAGAAACGGGCAAACCATTGAAGTCATCACTAACAACTTCAAGTGGGCAGCACAGATCATCGGAGAACTATACAAGGCCAGGTGGGAGATAGAGGTGTTTTTCAGAGATGTCAAGCAATTACTGCATATAAAAACTTTTGTGGGCACTTCCAAAAATGCAGTGATGATACAAATATGGACTGCATTGATTACAATACTGCTACTAAAAGTAATGAAAGCAACGGCAAAATATGGCTGGCACTTATCAAACCTAGTGGCCTTTATACGGCTCAATATTTTTGTTAAAATTGAGCTTCAAAAGTGGCTCGACAAACCCTTTGAAGTTCATAAAGAACCACTCCTAGATGTGATACAGGGGGATCTATTTTCAAATTAAGTTCAAATTGCAAAGGAAAGATATCTCAACAAAGAAAATTTCAACAAACCAATTTATTTAGGACAGCATTGATTCATTTCAAATTCAATCCATATATTTAAGATTTTTTTAGTCCGTGGGAATGAATTATCTATTTGACTATGTAATACACCTCCAATTGGTGCGATTTTCGAATACAAATCAGTGGTTATTTCTTTCCAATTCTGTTCCATTTCTTATTTGTGATAACGTACGAGTATAGCATTTCGTGCCATACCTATACTTAATAGTGTTGAAAGTAATATTTTTTGTGTTTTGAACCAAGTTGCAGTGTCTTTGGTAAAGAGCTTTCTGGGTCCGCCCCCAAAGCGAAGTTGACTGAGCCACAGATCAAATAACCTCAAGTAAGAACTACAGTACTTAGCAAAGAACACGAAACATAAGAAATATGACCTAGTCGCACTTGCTTCATTAAAAGTGAGTAAAGGCATGAATGCTATATGGTGTTGAACGAATCCGCCAAGGCGGAAGAGTTTATTTGCATAAGTTCTTCCTACTTGGCATATTCTATTTTCATTCACTTAATATCAAATATCATGAAAAAAAAGAGAAAACAACATCCAAAAGGCTTGTAAAAAGTATCCGCACTTTGCTGAGCAGTATCTCAAACTCAAAAGAGCGGTGGAACTCGCAGGCAGAAGCCAAAGTACTCTTAACAATTATGCTCGCTGTCTGGCTCATATGGTGAAGCACTTCAAGTGTAGCCTACTGGAGATCGATGAAGAACAGCTGCTCGATTACCTCCAATGGCTCAAAAACAAGCACAATACGCCCTCTGAAAGTTATTTTAAGCACACCATCTACGGACTCAGGTTCCTCTATCGGCAATATGGAATCAAACAACTGCTGGTAGCATTGCCTTCACTCAAAAGACAAAAAGCATTACCCGTTGTGCTTTCTCAACAGGAGGTCAGGGTCATCCTCAAAACCCCCAAACTACTCAAGCATAGACTCATCATTGCTCTGCTTTATGGCTGCGGACTCAGAAACTTCGAACTATGTAACCTCAAAATAGCTGATGTTGACCTGAACCGCAAAATGATACATGTGCGCAAGGGGAAAGGTAATAAAGACCGATATGTCCCCATCGGCGAGATGCTCATAAGGGGTATAAAACAATATATAAATGCCGAAAGGCCTTCTTCTTTTTTATTACTCTCCAATAAAGCCGAACAGTATACTCCCAGAGGCATACAGTGGGTCATGAGACAGGTAAGGACGGAGTCAGGAATACAAAAACAACTCACTGCTCATGCCCTCAGACACTCCTATGCCACTCATCTGTTGGAAATGGGTATGGACATCATCTCCCTTAAAGAACTCCTCGGACACCAGGCCATACAAACCACCATGGTATATCTGCATGTGGCCAGAGTGGGCAGAAAGGATACTTTCTCCACTTTAGACAAGCTATATGAGTAGCAGAAAACCTCGGTGGGAACTGGCTCAGGTAATTAGTAAACTGAAAATCCACCAGGTTACTCAAAATAAATGGAAACAAAGAACGCTGTTCGCCATATCAAAATGTAGAACTGCGGCCATGGGTGGACATATTGACATTTGCTCAAACCATCAGAGCTGTGGAAAGATCCATCTTAGCTACAACTCTTGCAGAAACAGGCATTGCCCCAAGTGCCAGGGACATCAAAGAGAAGAATGGATTAGAAAGAGAGAAGATGAACTACTCAATACTCCCTACTTCCATGTAGTTTTCACAATACCTCATCACCTCAACGAGCTGGCTCTGAATATGCCCAAACAGGTTTACAATATATTGTTTAAATCTGCTTGGCAAGTGATCAAGGGGTTTGCACTAAATCATAACTTTTTAGGGGCTACTACTGGAATGATTGCCGTGCTTCATACTTGGGGAGCTAACCTAAGTCTGCACCCCCACCTACACTGCATTGTACCTGGAGGGGGAATTACTGACGCTGGTAAATGGAAAGAGTGTAAAAACAAAGGAAAGTACCTTTTCCCTGTAAAAGCTGGCTATTTCGGTCGGACTATGCCAGTTGTTTCGGTCAAACTATGCCAGTGATTTCGGTGTATCTATGCCACTTTAAGAGTTTCGTAATTTTAGTAAATATTAATGTTTCAACATACCTTTTCTCAAAGATTCTCCTTTGAGATCTATTCTATGAGAAGAGTTAACGAGCCTGTCTAATATGGCATCAGCAATAGTGCCTTCACCAATAATATCATACCAGGCTGATACTGGTATTTGAGAGGAGATTATAGTTGAAGTTTTTCCATGACGATCATCGATAATATCCATAAGTACTTCTCTTGCCATATTGTCCATGCTTTGTAAACCAAAATCATCTAGTATTAAGAGTTGGGCAGAGGTAATTCTTTTAAGTTCTTTGATATAGGTGCCATCTACTTTGGCGAGTTTCATTTTGTTGAACAGGCGAGCTGTTACCTGATAGATGGTGCTATAGCCCATCAGACAAGCTTGTCTGCCTATGGCCTGACTCATAAAGCTTTTGCCTACTCCTGAAGCACCTGTAATAATGATGTTTTCACTTTGCTTGATGAACTGTAAGGAGGACAACCTGTTGAACATGTTTTTATCCAGATTCCTATCTTCTGAGAAGATTATTTCATCCATGTCTGCCTGCTGCTTGAAGGTGGCTTTTTTCATCAGCCGTGTAATCTTCTTATTCTGACGGTCTTCCCATTCACTTTCAGTGAGTAAGGCCAGGTATTCATCTGGGGTACATTTTTGATAAGCATTGCTACTGAGTTGTTGTCTGTGCAGTTCAGCCATCGCAGATAGCCTCATGGATTTTAGTTTTTCTATTGTTTGATTATTGTTCATAAAATTATTGTTTACTGGTAATGGTTAGCCCCTCTGATGTTTTTGTGAGAAGGGATATGTGATTGATGGTTTTCTTGTTCTATTTCATGCTCGTCCATATTATTGCTGAGTATATTTTTGAGCCTTTGATAGCTGTATGTGTCATGATGAACAGCCCTTAGGCAGGCTTTATCTACACGCTCATGGCCATAGTTTTTGGCCAGCATTAAAATGCCCATGGCTCTTTTGTAGTTAATCTCAGGATAGTCACCCTGCAGAAATAAACCTGTCATAAACAGCTTTACATTTACACCTATTTTACCTCCCTGATCAGAAAAATACTGAGGACTCCATTGGCTATAAGCACGGTGTGTACTGGAGAGGTGATTCTTATTAGTAATATAAGCTCCCTTACTCATTACTCTATTATGCAGCGCAATGCGTTGGCTTTTTTAGTATACTTCAACATGTTTGGAGGTATACTGTATCTGAGTTTGAGAGCCAATGTAGCGATAGGGAACGCTATAATAAGTCTTGTCAGCCGAGAAGTATACATATCCCATCTTCTGTACCTTGGCTCTGGCGTATTCTTTAACCTGATAAGTAGTTTGAGGTAAGCTTTTTAGAAGGGATGATTCTACAGATTGGAACAGCTCTTTTCTGGAAGCTTCTTTTCTTTGAAAAAGTACATTATTATAACCCTTAAGATAATGTTGGATCTCTTCATTAAGCGCTTCAATAGAGAAGAATGTCATTTTACGCATAGGGTAATAAATGCGCTGATAGGCCAGCTGAACAGCATTTTCTACCAGTGCTTTATCTTGTGGGGCATAACTACGTGTAGGGTTTATGGCACACCCATAGTGATGAGCGAAGTCTTTGAAAGTTTTATTAATAACCGCCTCATACTTGCTGGATCGGGTAACTGCCGATTTAAGGTTGTCTGACACGATGGCTACAGGTACTCCTCCAAAGAAGCGGAGTGCATTATTGAGGCATTGAATAAAGTCCTCCCTTTTTTGACTTTTACATGCTTCCACATAAGTATACTGACTAAAAGGAAGTGTGGCCACAAAAACTTCTACCTGGCTTACTTCTCCTGTAGATGGATCTACTACTTCTAATTTCTTACCTGCAAAATCAACATAAAGCTCTTTTCCTGCCTTGTGCTCTAACTTCATAGAACCTTTGGCCTGTTTGTACTTACGCTGATAATGGGTGGTAAACTGAGTGTAACTGTAACTATCCTGAGTTTGCTCAGCATACAACTGGTAGTGGTACTGAAGGGTAAAGCCTGGGTGATGACGCTGTGGGTGCATGGTCTCAAAAAAACGCATTAAAACTGCATAACGATCATTGTTTATGGTTGTCTTAGACGAAAACAGTTCTTCTAAGGCATCAGTATCCAACTGTAGCAATGCTTCCATGGGCTGATCGCTTGACTGAAGTGATCGCAAATAATGGTTAACAGTGTTTCTATTCACACCCAGGGTCAAAGCAATTTGCCGATTGCTCAGCCCTCTCAAATGAAGATTGATAATTTGTTTTAAGTCCATTATGTCAAGTTTATTCGCCATCCTTTTTTTGGGGCGATATTAACAATCAATGAACTCTTAAAGTGGCATAAATCGAACCGTAATAGGTATCAATTATTATAATATGGTGGCACAAATCGAACCGTAATCAAATAGATACACTGGCACGGTTTGAACCGAAATCACTGGCATATACCTTACCGAAATGGGTGGCATAATTCAAACCGTTATAGCCAAAAGCTATGGGAAAGGTGTTCAGGGCTAAATTCTTGAATAATCTCAACAAAAGCGGTCTCTTAGATCATCAATTACATCGAAAGCTACTTAAGAAACCCTGGGTGGTATATGCCAAAAGACCTTTCCTTGGCCCGCAGCAGGTCACTGAATATCTAGGAAGGTACACGCATAAAATTGCCATATCTAACCACAGAATAACTGATATTAGCCCGAAATCTGTAGCCTTCATTGCTAAAAACTATAAAAATGCAGGCAAAAAGGAAGTAGCTATTTTATCTCACCATGAGTTTGTCAGAAGGTTTTGTAAGCACCCCAAAATTAGGACTGTTTAAATGTATAGATTTCTAACAATTATTATTATTGAAATCAGGTGTTAATTGTGGGTAACTCGATAGAGTTATCCACTGTTAACGCCCTCTGTGCATACAGCACCGGACTCAAGTCATTCAGACTTTCATGAGGCCTGAAAAAGTTATAGTCATTCATTCACTTTTCAGTAGCTTCACGCACTTCATTTATATCATCAAAAATATACACATCCAATACATTTCTTCTGAAGGTGCCATTCAGCCTTTCTATGTAGGCATTTTGAGTGGGCTTACCTGGTTGTATATAAATGAAGTCGATTTCGTGCATTTGGCTCCATTCCTTAGTTAATGTTGCAATAAATTCAGGGCCATTATCCATCCTGATCCGCTCAGGTTTGCCTCGACGTTTAATTAAATGGTTTAAAACCCATACTATTTTATTGCTCTTAAGAGAATAGTCAATCTCTATATGTAGCGCTTCCCTGTTAAAATCATCCATTACATTGAAAGATCGAAACTTTCTGCCGTTCAATAGAGCATCACTCATAAAGTCAATAGACCAAGTATGATTGATTACAGGCGGTATCTCCAAAGGCTCTTTCACTCTTGCGGGCAGTCTTTTTTTTTTGTCTTTCTACGCATACTTAATCCCATGGATTTATAGACTCTATGCACTTTCTTATGATTCCATTGATGCCCCTCATTGCGAAGTCGCCTGAAAGCTTTCCAAAAACCTTCTCTGGGAAACTGCTCTGCTTTTTCTTTTAACCCTGATTATGCATTAGAAAACTAAAAGTTTAGAAAATCCTTCGATAATTGTGTAAAAAGATCGATTTTGATGAGGTATAAAAATCACCAGAATGGTTACTCAAAATATAGGGTCTTTACCCATTGAATATTCCTCCAAGCCAGTGACACCCTTTGGAGGGATGAGTTTAATGAAACGATTTATCGATCAGGTAGGGATACGAGAAAAATTAGCCGAACTGGCACTTCCATCTCCTGGTTCTAACCGAGGGTATGACCCCAAGCAAATCGTAGAGAGTTTTTGGCTGAGTATCTGGACAGGGGCTAGTAGATACATCCATTGTGACTGGTTGAGATATGATACTGTTTTACAGTCAATTTTTGGATGGGATGGTATGCCTAGCCAAAGTACCTACAGTCGTTTTTTTGGAAAATTCTCTCAATCCCTAAACAACGAAGTATTTCCAGAGCTTCAACAATGGTTCTTTGACCAGCTCCGTTTAGGAGCACTCACCATTGATTTTGATAGTACTGTGATCACTCGATATGGAGATCAACAAGGGAGTAGTAAAGGTTATAACCCCAACAAAAGAGGGAGAAATTCACATCACCCCTTGATGGCCTTTGTGAGTCAAACCAGAATGGTGGCCAATGCATGGCTCAGGCCAGGCAACACAGCGGCCAGTAGTAGTTGCAGGGAGTTCATGGAAGAAACCTTTAAGCACGCCTTGGCAGGACAAAAAGTAGGTCTGGTAAGGGCCGATAGTGGTTTTTACAACGAAGAAATCATGTCATATCTAGATGAAGAACTCCTCAATTACATTATGGCTGTACGCATGTACCCCAATGTAAAAAGCGAAGTTTGGGGGCTTAAAGATTGGGTCAAACTGGCAAAGGGAATAGAGCTGAACGAGATGGTTTTCAGTCATGAAAACGGTAAGCCAAGACGATACATTATTGTAAAAAAGCAAGTTGACATCAGGCCACATGCAGGAGGCAAGGAACTTTTTGAAGATCAGCCTGGCTATCGATATAGTTGCTATGTGACCAATATGGATTTACCTCTGGATCAGATTTGGAACATGTACAACACCCGCGCCGATTGTGAGAACAGAATTAAGGAATTGAAACAAGATTTTGGGCTTGAAAATTTTTGTTTACAAGATTTTTGGGCAACAGAAGCCTCCTTTCGCTTTATCATGGTGGCTTACAATTTGATGAGTTTATTCAGGCATTTTGCGTTGAACCATCATCGAAAAGCAACCCTATCAACCCTCAGATCCTATTGCTTTGCATTAGGAGCCTGGACAGCAAACCATGCTAATAAAAAGGTTTTAAAAATCTCATTACCCTCCAAAAGAAGACCCTGGATGGAGGGAATATTCTTGAACATATCGTCTACTAGTCCTCCTTTTGATTATTCTAATGAATAATCCGGGTTTAAAGCAGCCATAATAAGCTCATCATTTTTAATAGATGAATAATAATAGACGGATTTGGCAAGATTTAAAACCCGGCACGCCCTGCTGATGCTGATCGCGTAATTAAATTCCCTTTTTATTTCCGTAACTAGCTGCTTTTTCTGGCAGGGCTTTAAAGCTTTTTTTCGATGATCTCTTTAGCAAGCTTAAGATCAAGGGCTAATTCCGCATACATGTGTTTAAGCCTGCGATTTTCCTCTTCAAGTTCTTTTAGCTTCCGTAACTCTGAAGCATCCATGCCTCCAAATCGCTGGCGCCACTTGTAGAAGGCTGCCTGACTAACACCATGCTCACGGCTGATCTCAGCCGCGGTCTTACCTGCATCAAATTCCTTCAAGATGCTGGCAATCTGTTGGGGTGAAAATTTCTTTCGTTTCATAGTGAACAGTTTAAATTTAATTAAATTTTTCTACTTTTAAGCTGTCCTATTTTTAGGGGGCCGTACAGTTTGCTATGCACATTCTTCCTAAAAGTTTTGTGAGAATTAGGCATTATGGTATACTTAGTGTAAACCGAAAAGCCCGATCCATACAAAATATAAGAGAACAAACAGGAACTGTTAAGCTCTCTATCAAAAGAGAGCCTATCAAAAAAGGGGTTTGTCCTCATTGCGGAAAAGGTAAACTCATTACCATCATGCGCTTTGATAACAGAGGACCTCCTAAGAATGTCTGCCTACCTGAATTTAGTTAACGATTTTTTTATGCACAAATCTGGTGCAATGGAAATCCTATGCCTAAAATCCTATAAAACGGACTTCAAAAAACAAAATTTTAACTCATAGGAACTTATCAAGACCCTTTACATGCTTAAAGCCAGACTCTGATCCAAAGCCACAGCCCTTAATCTCAATAAGTAGGGCTTCAATATCATATCTCAATAATGACTAATCCCCATAGACTGTGCCACGGTTCGTTCAACACTGTCTTCATGCTTGGCTCGATGAGCCACACGAAGACTTAGTTATTGGCAAACGTTTTTAATTCATTGAAATTTGAATTGTAAGTTTATTTTGAATCTTCCATTGCTTCAATCACTTTTTTAATATTTTTCTTTGAGATTTTTTTTACAAGAGGTCTAAAAATAAAATAGATTACTCCTGTAAAAAGAGTAATGCCAATGTAGCTTAAAATCAATTGAGTTTGATTCTCTTTAAATTCTTCATAAAGAAAAAAACCATAACCAATTGTTAAAAAGAGAACTGAAATAATTAAATGCCAATTTGCTTTTGACTTTTCCTGAGAAGAACTTTTCATTAAATCTTTAAGATACTCTTTATTGGATTTTAATTCATCTTTTGAAATTTTTTTTAGCGTTTTAAGTTTTAGAATTATTCCCAATAAAAAACCTAATGAAATTAATATTTCACCAAATGTAGTTGTCCAAAGTAATGGCTTATGAAAAATAATAATGAAAAGAAAACTAATGCTACAAGCAATAAACAAACCTGTTAACCAAAACGCATTTCGCTTTTTCTTATTTTGATATTTTTTAAAAATGGTTTGTATTTGCTTTACGTCGGGTATTTCCGAAGTGTTTTCAGAATTCCAAAGTCGTTTTATATCTTCAAAATTATCCATTTTCTTTAAATTTATCAGTCAGTTTTGCTTTAATTCTATGAACTTTTACTCGAATATTAGAATGAGAAATACCAACAATTTCTGCAATTTTTTCCTGTGGAATATCTTCTAATGAAAGTGTGATAATTATCTTTTCGAGTTCCGGAAGTTCTGAAATGTATTTATGTAATCTTGAAAGTTTTTCTTCTTTCTCAAAATTTGGCTCTATATATTTTAAAGTTGAAGGAAGTTCTGAAGTGGGATTGGATTTTTCTTTTTGAATTTGACGCAAACACTTGTTTGTTGCTATTCTATAAATCCAAGTTCCAATAGAAGAACGCTTTTCAAATTTCTTGAGATTTTCCCAAACTGAAATAAATGTTTCTTGAGTAATATCTTTTGCCAAGTCATAATCGTTAAAATAACCAAGACAAATACGAAAGATTTTGTGCGAATAAATTTTATAAATTACGTCAAAATCCATAGGACTGATTTAATAAAACTTGTTCCAAACTTTTTTAAAAATTTTTCATTAGAATTTATTGCTGTTTCGTTTGCCTTCTTTCTTTGTTAATTAGGATTGAACCGATAATTTCTATTCCAATTCCTGTTCCCATTAACATACCTTTGAATAAATCTGTAATATACCAAGAACTTAGATGTTCAATAGAATTTGTAATTACAACTATTAGAAGTCCCATCGAAATTAACGGAAAACATTTTGATTTTCTTTTTGTACACATTTTTTAATTTTTTGTATTTATATCCTTTAGATACAATACCAAGTAAAATGTTACAGTTTAGTTTTATTTTTTTTTCAAATGTTTACCAACGGTTGGGGCAGGCAGCGTGGCGGCTTTGGCGCATTTTCCATCCGAGTTAGCATATTAGTTACTTGCTTCCCAAAATGTTTTAATTTCTATCTCAATCAGCCATGCTGCTTGCCTTGTGTGTGTGCCTTGAATGGTGAATATAACTCAAGAATTTGAGTGTTCCAAGGGGTGAAATTCCTTTACGCGCTGGGGTCGTGCCTGGAAGCGAAGCAAGTGGCAAGGTTGTTAACCGTGAGGTTAGAACTGAAGTAAGCCAGACTGCGGTGTCTGTACTGAAGAACATGAACCACATACAGAGGCTATGAGGCCGGATGAGGTAACACATGCTGCCGAAGTCCAACCCCTCGAAAGAGGCTAGTGCTGAAATAGTAGATGTGGCAGCGATAGACACAAGGATATTCACCTTACCGAGGGAGGTCTTCCACCATCGAGAATGAGGGAAGAAGTCAGCAGAGGTCATAGTAATTATTGGTAACGAGCCTTGAAAACAAGGAGGACTCACCAGATGACGAAGGACTAAACATTGAATCGTGTCCTAATTCGATTAGGAATACTGGTCTTTGAGTCAGTATAGCCTTTTCTTAAGCAGACAGAAGGAAAAAAAAAGTAAATGATAGCAGAAATTCTACAACCCAAAAATCTCTACAAAGCACAACGAAAGGTGGTGCTTAATAAAGGAGCTGCAGGTGTGGATGGCATGACTGTTAATGAGCTGAAAGAATACCTTGATGCTCATCAAACAGACATTCTCATGAGCACTCTACAGGGGAAATATGTACCTAATGCTATCAAAGGGGTAACAATACCCAAAGGAAATGGTAAAAACAGAATGCTGGGGATACCTACCGTAACAGACCGATGGCTGCAACAAGCCGTTAGCCAACAATTAGCCAAAAGGTTTGAACTACAGTTTGAACCCTACAGCTATGGATTTAGGCCGAAGAAAAACCTGCAACAAGCCGTACTACAAGCCAGAAAATACATCAACCATGGATATCAGGATATTGTAGATATCGACTTGAAAGGATTTTTCGATGAAGTAAGCCATCATAAACTCTTACAACTTATCTACCACAAAGTTAAATGCCCTACTACCCTATGGCTAATCCGCAAATGGCTACGTGCACCGATCCTTATTAAGGGAAAGTTGTATAAGCGCAGGAAAGGAATGCCACAAGGTAGCCCTTTAAGTCCTCTTCTGTCTAATATTATGTTGGATGTACTGGACAAATACCTGAAGAAAAGAGGACTCAAATACGTTCGATACGCCGATGACTTTAGTATTTATACCAAGTCAAAAACGGAAGCTCGAAAAGCAGGTAATTTAGTGTATATGTTCTTAAAATATAAGCTAGCATTACCTATAAACCGAGAAAAGAGTAGCATATGCAGGCCTCATAACTTCAAAATTTTAGGGTATGCCTTTGTGCCTACCTACAAAAAGGGAGAGAAAGGTAAGTACCAAATGGTAGTCAATAAGTCAGGGTGGGAAACCCTGAAACGTAAGCTCAAGGCTTGTTCCAAAAAGACCAAACCTTACAGCTTAGCTGAAAGATTAGTCAAAATAAAGCAAGTATTCACCGGATGGCTACAACACTACCGGTTGACTAGTATACAGGCCAAGGTGAAGGAGCTTGACGAATGGCTTCGCAACAGGCTGAGATACTGTATTTGGCACGACTGGAAAAAGCTGGAGCGGAAACGCAAAAACCTCATCCGATTAGGAGTGAAACAGGGACAAGCTTACGCTTGGAGTAGAACCAGAATGGGTGGATGGGCAGTAGCTCAAAGCCCCATACTGAGAACTACTATCACCATATCACGACTAAGAAAGAAAGGGTATCAAAGTATATGCTGGATTATTACCTAAAACTTCAACCAGAGATTCAATGAACCTCCCGGTACGAGAACCGTACGCCGGGTGGTGTGTGAGGCGCACCGTGAGCTTATGGCTCACGGCCGTCTACACGATTGGCTGTAGTTTTTTATTAATCAACTTCTATATCTTTCAGTTTTTTTGCTGGATTACCTGCAAAAATTGTATTTTCTGGAACGTCTTTTGTCACAACAGAACCTGAAGCAATAATTGAATTATCTCCAATTTCCACTCCACCAATTATTACAGAATGTCCACCAATCCACACATTGTTTCCAATTATTATAGGTTTTGCAAATCCAGTTTTGTGTCGGTCAACCGGGCTTATATTGTGTCCTGCCGTGTAAATTCCAACATTCGGTGCGATTAGGCAATTGTCGCCAATTTTTACTTCCGCCATATCCAAAATAGTACAATTAAATCCTGCGTAAAAATTCTTGCCAACGTGAATATTGTAACCTAAGTCGCAATGAAAATTGTGTTCGACTGAAATTCCGTTTCCTACAGTTCCGAAAAGCTCGGTCAATATTTCCGTTTTCAGCTGTTCGTTCTCATAGTTTGCCGAATTAAAATCTTGCAGAAGTTTTCCCGCACGAACGAAATCTTTTTTCAGGTTTTCGTCATTTCTTTTGTATTCAATTCTCTTCAATTTCTTTTATTTTCTAGATTTTAGTTCAAATTACAGCCAACATCCGTGTAAGGGAAACACATTCCCTTATTTTTATTATGGGTTCAATCTAAAGGATTTCTGATTAATTTCATAGAGGTGTTAGCTATATGTGTGTATACCTCTGTGGTCTTGGTTGAGTTATGCCCCAGGAGCAACTGTATTTGCCTTAAGTTTACGCCATCTTCTAATAAATGCGTGGCAAAGCTATGCCGTAACATATGAGGAACTACATTTTTCTGTATTTTCGCTCTCCTAGCCGCCTCTTTCACCACATTGACCACACTTTTTCCACTATATGGTCCGCCATTCTGCCCTTCTATTAAATAGTGCTGAGGCCTCCATTTCTTATAATACTGTCTTAGATCTTCTAAGACATTCTTTCCTAGAAGAGTATAACGGTCTTTTCCGCCTTTTGCGTTTTCTATTCTTATCTGCATCCGTTCACTGTCAATATCCGATATTTTTAAGTTTAAGAGTTCGCTCCTTCTTAGCCCAGCCGAGTAAAGTAAACTAATGATGCACTTGTGCTTCAGGTTGCTCATTGCTGCTATCATTCGTTTTACTTCATTTTGAGATAATACTTCTGGCAACTTTTCTTTTTTCCTGGGCCTTTAAAGTAAATTACTTTGGTGCTAGCACCGGGTCTTTGACAGGAAGGTTTCGAAAGAAATATTTACCGTCTACCCTTTGACGTGTTCAGCGTGACTCGGTAGTGGTTTTATCTTGCTGTACCGTCGTGAGGTGAAAGAGGTTTGGAAAACAGGCTATTCTCAAGTCCTTAGTGGCAATTCATTTATATGAAATGCACCTGTGGGCGGAAGACCTCACAGCAAGAAAGATTTTTTTGTTACTTTTTTGATCGATTGCAAAAAAGTAAAGAACACAAGCTATGGAATGTAGACAGTGGCTTCATAAAGCCTGCAGATATTTGAAAAGCCTATCCTAGATGAATACATAGATGTCTCCTTTCGTACCAATGACGTAATACACTAAATAGGTATTTGTTTAAGCTCATAACCTAATTCTTTAGCTGTTTTTACTAGCCATCTTTCCCTATGGAGCTGCATTTTTTCTTCATATGCTTTGATGCCCCGTTCTGTGTAATCAAGCCCTTTTACCATAAGCCGCCAGTAGAGTACGGCCAGTTTTCGGGCGGTAGCTTTAGTGGCTATGCCTGGACCTCTTTTGCTTTTCAATCTACGCCCAAAAGCTCCCAGTGCTATCTTTTTGCTTTCTATTAAACTTTGGGCTATTTGTCTGAATATTTGTCCTGCCTTTGGCCTGTACTTTCTGTTTCTGGTTTTATTTTTCTTGCCAGACTGGTGTTGACCTGGAGATAATCCTAGCCATGAAGTGAAATGTTTCTCACTGGGCCACTTACAAAGTTCCATGCCTATTTCAGAATACAATTGTAGCCAGGTATAATCGGTAATACCCGGCAAACACGTAGCATCTTTGCCTGAAAAGATTTTCAGCAGGTGTCCTCCTAAGTGGTCTATATCAGGTTTATTATGTCTAACAGGTTTTCGATCTTTGACAGAATCTATTTCATTTTTGCTTTCCATATCTGAATCGTAGTTATTGAACCGCTTCATGACTTCCTCCAGTTTTTGGTCACATGCCAGTATTTGTTGTTTATAAAATTTGTAACCACCGTATGCCTGTCCCAAAGCAAATAACCCTGACTCGGTATAATAGCCTGAAAGTGCCTTGATGACTTGAGAGGCTTTCTTTTCTCTAATACTGCTATGGCACAGGGATAAGAGCTTTTGGGCATCACGTTCCCCTGCCAGGATGGCTTCTATGATCGCCAGACCACTGGCGCCATGTATCTGACTGAGCACTTCTTTGAGCCGGATGTTCATCTCTATTAGTGCCTTTTGCATGTGGTTTACATGCATAGAGGCTGTTCTGAGATGATCTTCTCGCAACCGCTGGTAAGCACGAACTTCCTTCACTTGTGCATCGGGAACAAAACAGCGATTCAATAAACCATGACTATGGAGTTGCTGAATCCATTGACAGTCCTTTACATCAGTCTTTCGACCTGGTACTTGCCTTGTCTGCCGGCAATCTACTAACCAGACATCTAAACCTGCTGATTCTAGGATTTCATAAAGGATGATCCAGTAAACGCCGGTGGCTTCCATGGCCACTGTCTCGATCCCCTCTGATAATAAATAACACGATGCCTCTTTAAAACTTTCAGTGAAAGTCTCAAAAACACGAACATCCTTGTTTTCCACGGATACGAAAATGTGCTTGGCTCCTATATCTATGCCTGCAGCATTTGCTCTCATCTTTTTCATGACTAATTTTCTAAAAGTTAAACAAAGACCTGTAGGATGAAATATTGTACACGACAGACTACCAATCGGACATTCCTATAAAAACAAGGAAGTACCATACTTTGTGACTCCTTTCTATCCAACCATGCTCGACAACAGGCAAATTGCACTATACCAGGTTCGGCTATATTGTACAGGCCACTTCTATTCTTAACGTCATTTCTTTTGTGCGGTTGAAACAAATGTTAGGTCTCGACATGACCCCGGATTTTAGGGAGCAGAGTAGATTATGTCACATCTATTGGTGCATTTAAATCCAAGCCGACTCTATGAGTGGCATCGTCACCTTCCCTACCTGGTAATTACGAGGAAGATACGACGAAGTAATCTTGAAGCTATGGAAGGCGGACTACTCTGGTCTGCAAAGGCAACTTCGAGATTGCTTCACTACGCTTCGCTACATTCGCAATGACCAGTTGTATTGTAAGTACGTTATCTTGCTGGACCGTCGCGAGGTGAAATAGGATTGAAAAATAGGCCTTTATCTAGTCCTTAGTGGCAGTTCCTCTCTATGAAATGCTTCAGTGAGCGGAAGATCCTACCTGACGGTTTTATAAATTCATTTTTATGGAGCCCTTCTTCTATTTTCTGAATTTAACTAACCATTTTATTTACAATTGCTAATTTATTTAGTATTTGCTAATTTTGTTAAATGAAGTTAGAGGCGGGGTTTTATAAGATTAGAGAAGATGTATTTTGTGGTAAATGTCACTACCTCAAAGTTTTCTATCGGGGTAAGGTAAAGTATTTTCAACTAAATCATTACCCTCCTCAAAAATGTGATGATGGTAAAGTCCCTCTTGATGATATCAAATTTGGCAAAAAGCTTAGGAGACCACTGGCTATTAGTAAAATTAAAATCACTTTTGAATGGACAGATACGGATGGTGATGATTTTCAAGTATCCTTCAAAGACATTCAGTTATTCAGAACTTTGTTTGAAAATTTTCCTGAACTGGCTCATGCTGCTGGCGCGCATATTAAAAAAAAAGCATTAGCTCTATAACCAAATCAAAAAAGTCAATATCCGTTTCATTAATATTAAAAAAAGAATTTCTCACTCTTCTAATCACCATAACTTGTTAGTTAATAGCTATTTGCGTATTTTCAAATAGACAAAACAAAATAAGATTATTTTAGCTGCTCATAGGCTTATGCTTTATCATTAAAGTTAACGCTAGCAAGACAATTAATCCATCTGCCCAAATTTGCCAAATATAAATAGTCCTAAATTATGTGTTACGATATTAGCACACTCACCTTCAAGGCTAAGAAATATGCATCCTATTATGGTGTTTCCACTAACAGCATAGATGAAATAACACGCAAAGGCCCTCCTATTTATCATACATCCGGCTTTAGCCACCCTGACTTACCAGTGATTATTAATACTGAACCTCATCAGGTAAAGCTATTTCAATGGGGCTTGATCCCAAAATGGGTAAAAGATGCCTCTTCCGCTACCAAAATGAGTAATAATACGCTTAACGCCAGAGGAGAAACTATTTTTGAAAAGAACAGCTTTAGGAGCTCAGCTAAAAACAAACGTTGCCTAATAATAGCGGACGGATTTTATGAGCATCATCACTTTAATGGACATGCCTACCCTTTTTATATAAGCCTTAAAAACGGAGAACCTCTGTCATTTGCCGGGCTCTGGGAAGAGTGGCAAGGATTATATACCTGCTCCATTGTTACCACCGCTGCTAACCCTATAATGGCTAAAATTCACAATAACCCCAAGGCAATAGAAAACCAACGCATGCCTGCCATCCTACCCAAAGGACTAGAAAGAGCTTGGTTACAATCTGTGAATGATCCTCTCGACCAAAAGCATATAGAAGAACTAATACAACCCTTTGATGAAAGCCAAATGCAATGGCACACTGTACAAAAATTGCGAGGTAAGAATTATTTAGGCAATATTCCTGAGACAAGGGGTCAATTTATATACGAGGAATTAGTTTTTTAGTCCATACCAAGATACTTTCTATTGATTTATAGGAATTAGTACCAGCCCCCCTTTAATAATTGATATGCAAGATTTATTAAAGAAATGACATATTTATTGAATACATGTTAAATTAATAAGGCAGTTTACAGCACCTTCTCTCCTTCAGTATTTAAACATTTCTTTAAATAACAATATAATGATATATTGTACTAATGAACGTTAATCAAGTAACTTCTATACTATGAGAATTCTAAAAATAATTTCATTTGCGGCTTTATTAATCGGCTTTTTTTCATTGTCAGCCTGTAGTGACCCTTATGAAGAAATTCATAAAAAAGAATTACCTACTGAACCTGAAGGAGTCGGAAGTGAACCTCACGGAGAAAGAGATTAAATAAGAAATTTTAACATTATACCATATGATACACATGTTAGTTATTTAACATTTATTGACATCAACCAACCTATACCCAATGAAAATTTTACAAAAAACTCCTAAAGCAATCGCTTGCCTGCTTCTACTATGTAGCATTTTAATGGCATGTGCTGACCCTGAAAGTATCAATGCTTCATCAGAATTACCGAATGACATTCAGTCAATAGAAAATCTCTTGAAAAATGATGATTTAGAGCTTAAAAGTCGCATATCTGCTTATTATGAGTTATATAAGAGATACAAAAAAACTAATATACCAATAGCTGAAAGCCATATCGATAAGCTACTAACCATAGCTAAAGAAACTGGTAGTATTTATTTCCAAGCTCGTGGAGAATATGGCAAAGCATTTATTTTAAATGAAGGTGGGAAATATCAACAGGCTGTAAGTCATTATATAAAGGCGGCAGAATTATTCGCTAACTCAAATGAATACCTTTGGGAAGCTGATGCAATACATAACATAGCCGATATTTTCTTCCACATTGAGGGGTATGATCAAGCGCTATCTTATTTCCAAAAAGCGGCCTCTCTTTACGAACAAGTTAATGATTGGGACTATCTATCCAGGACTCAGTCTAACATAGCAGGGTGTTATTATAAGAAAGACAATTGGCAAGAAGCTGAAAATTACTATCAAAAGGCTATTGTAAGTCAAAACAAATCAAGTAAGAATCAGGATGAAAAAATAAGTGAGTTATATAAAAAGCTCGGTAATGTTGAATATCTAAAACAGAATTACGGAAAAGCCTTATCAAACTATGAGAAAGCATTATCGTTTAACGACATTTCTGACAATCAAAAGCACGCAGTATATATAAATATTGCCAACTCCTTAAATTTTAAGGGCGATTTCAAAAACTCTGAAAAATGGCTGGTTAAAGCTCATAAAATTGAAAAAAACACCCCATTAGAGATCGAACATAAAATTAAAACCCTCAATATTGAAAGTGAATTATACCAATTGCAAGGGCAGCACGGGAAGGCCTTAAACCTTCTTAATCAAGCTGTTTCTATAGCCAATAAAGATTCTTATAATGAAGTCTTTATCATCACATTAGATCTTATCTCCAAATCTCAGAGAGAGCTCGCAGTGAGTAGTCAAGTTGATGTTAATGACATTTTCAGAATTGAAGACCTGAAAAAACAACAAGAGCAACTTAAAACTGAAGTGATAGAGCAGCTTGATTACAAAAAGCTACAGGTTCTGCTAGATACTGAAATTCAAAATCATTACCGTGATGTAAAACAGTCAAGAATTAACAGTCAGCATGATATTTTCCTTAAGGTTTCAGGCCTAATTGTAACTGCTGTTCTGCTTGTTTTTTCCTTTCTGCTTATTTTCATCTATCAGAGAAAGAAGAAGTATAAACAAGATCACGATGTGGTGCAAAAGATCAAAAATGTGCTTTCACAGTAAAGTATCACTAAATCTACATTTACCTGGAACATGGTGTAAAGTTTGGAATAACTAATATAACTTCACCAATTGTTCCCTCATCATGAAAATTATTATTGAGCTCTTAACTTATAAGCAATTACCGTTTTATTTAATGTAGGCACTAATAGCAGATTTTGATCAGCTATATATTCAATATCTGCGGTTATGATTTTATCTCTTCCCAAATCAAGGATTAGTTCTTTTTGCCCTTGCGCATCAATATGAAATATTTGCCCTTGACAGCTTCCTGATACAAAAGAACCATTACTGCCATCGGTAACAATACCATCCAGGTTATCAATACCCGCAAAAAATCTCTGAATATACCCTTGTCATCTTATTCACTGCATAGGCGGTTTTATCATTCATATTTAATGTAATGACCTGATTCTTCACACAAAGGAAACCATTCAAGCCGGAGAGAAAAGCATCATTAAACCATAAGCCAATTACTCCATCCGATAATTACAAACCGGCTCTGGCTTATAAAATTTATGTAGAAGAAAATAAAGAATATTGAATGTAAAGGT
This sequence comes from Fulvivirga maritima, assembly GCF_021389955.1. Taxonomy (NCBI): domain Bacteria; kingdom Pseudomonadati; phylum Bacteroidota; class Cytophagia; order Cytophagales; family Fulvivirgaceae; genus Fulvivirga; species Fulvivirga maritima. Next base: position 4,984,472 of record NZ_CP089980.1, on the reverse strand, counting down.
ACACAGCAACTAATTGAAAATAGTGTTGGTTTTCAAACCTAAATAAATTAACATAAAACTGCCCTTCTTACTCGAAGAACAGTTTTATGCCAATTAAATCATTTAATAAATTTCTTAGAAACTGTTCCATTTTCAGTTGTGAACGAAACAATATAGATGCCACTTGGATAATCGCTGACATCAATAGTAAAATAATTATCTATTACTTCCTGCTCTATTTTGATTTGTCCATTAGCATCAAAGATTTCAAGCTTATCTCCTTGCTTGATCGATCCTTGCCAGCTAATATTTAGCACATTATCAGAAGGGTTAGGATATAACAATAACTCATGAGTTTCAAATGATTCTTTATTAACTATTTTAGAGTCAGGATTATTATAATTGGCAATTAATTCACTACTCAAATCATTGCTGCAGTTCACTGCAGAAGCAGCTCCGGTTATTTCCATAAAGTCAATATTAGCTAAACCACTGGCTTGTGTAGCCTCCAGCCTAATATCACTTATTCCTGCTGGTAAACTAACATTTACTGTTACAGTATTCCAACTGGTCCATTCTGCAGTCTGAGGAAATGACACAGAAGAAGCTATTACAGAACCATTTACAAGAAGCCTCGCTGATCTATCAGTGCCACCTCCATTAGCATATCTCCAAGTGAAGTTATAATTTTCCAGGCTATTAAAACTTACACTCCAATTGATCCCCGAGCCGATCGTATTGTCTGTGTTTGCGAAACCACTACCAGTATAACCACTGTTATTACTTTCTATAGCTCCATCTACTGAACAGAAGCCTTGCGTATTTTCCTGAATAGTAGTAACCTCGGGAGCCTCAAAGGCGCCATAATCTATGTACCCACCACAATGTAACCATTCGCTGTAAGAACCTCCACACGACTCATCTTGCCATACTCCTGTATTGGTTACCTGGTCTTCAGATTGTACGGTGACACCATCTACTACAATATAATCTATCTGAACATCACGCCCAGAAGCATCATTCACAAAGTGCACGGTAATATTTCCTGAACCATCGGCCGAATAGTTTTGATAACTACTTGATAG